>CAWGYK010000008.1:0-364644 GCA_963826835.1 uncultured Acidimicrobiaceae bacterium | reverse complement strand
CGCCGGATCGGACGTCGTCACGAGGCTGGCCGACTGCGAGCCGCTGCAGGTTGCGTCGGAGGGAGGGGGATTGGTGACCCCGTTGATCACCAGGCTCAGCTGGTTCCCGGCGGCAATATTCGCGGGAGCCGGGTAGTTCACCGTGAGCCCGCCGTTCGACACCGTCGGCGTCGTACCAGTGCAGGTGTAGTCGGTCGACGTGGTGATGTCGTCGAGCGTGACCTGGCTACAGGCGCTCGTGAAGCTGGGCAGCGCCGTTCCCATCGGGAAGGTCACGCTGATCACCGAACTGTTCCCGCTGGAGTTGCCGGCGTCGTCGACGAGGGAGTTCTGCGTCGTGAAGCCCGCCGTGTAGGACACGCCGGTCGCACCGGCCTTCTCGTTGCTCGGGGAAATGGACAGGCCCGTGACTCCAGTCTCCGAAGTGCCGAGGTTCGTGCCCATGGTCGTCTTCGTTGGATCGCCACTCGTGCTGATCTGGAAGTTCTCCGGGTTGGTGACGCCGGCCGGGTTGGTAATGCCGTACCAGGTCATTTCCACCGTGTCACCCGGGTTGATGGTCACGGATGGCGGCACGGCGTAGACGATCGACTGACCCGAGACCGTTGGCGTCGTGGACGAGCAGGTCTCCGTGGCCGATGTGGTCACGTCGTCGATGGTCACGACGTTGCAGTTCGAGGTGTACGTCGGAGCCGTGTAGCCCGCGGGCAGGGTGAGGGTGATCGTCGAGTAGCCGCCCACCAGCGTGGTGCTCGACGACGAATTGAAGATCGTGCTGTAGGCCACCTCGCTGGCGTGCTCGGAGGTCGAGGACACAGCCGTGACCGAGGCGTTGGTGACCGAGGTCGGGGAGGTGAGATCAACGCTCAGCTGGACTGGCGTCGGGTCGCCGCTGGTCATCAGCGAGAAGGTCTGCGTCCCAGTGGACGAGGCGGGATTGGTGACGCCCGTCCAGAGCACCTTCACCTGGTCACCCGGGTTGATGGTGATCGGGACCCCGTAGGTGATCGACTGACCGTTGGTGGTCGGAGCTGCGGCGGGGCAGCTGCTGGAAGAGGAGGTGTTGGTCGTGAGGTCGTCAATCACGACGCTGTCGCAGTTGTCATTGCTGGGGTAGGTGGGCGGGGTGTACGTCGCCGGGAACGTCAAGGTGATGGTGGAGTAGTTGCTCTCCCCGCTGCTACCGGTGAGGCCGTTCGTCGCAGTGAAGGTCGTGGTGTAGATGACATCGGACGCCCCGTCTGAGGTGGAGGAGGCCTTGATGGCAGCGTTGGTCACCGAGGTGGACGGGGTCAGGGTGTAGCCCAGCAACACCGAGTCGGAGCCGTTGCTCACGGTCAGGGTGTAGGGGCCCGCTGTGGCGCCGTTGGTCACGTCGAGGATCTGAATCTGGGCCGTGTCGGTAGCCGGGATGGTCGTCATGCCGGTCGGCGTGGTGAACGTCAACGTCGTGCCCCCGCCCGACGGGGTGCCATCCATGCAGGTGTAGGACGTCGAGGTGGTCACGTCCTCCAAGGTCACCGAGTAGCAGTTGCTCGAGTAGGTCGGGAAGGTCGTCCCGCTGGGAGACGTGACGGTGAAGGTCGTCCCAGCCGTGATGGCCTGACCCTGCAGGTTGATGGTGTACGCGACACCAGTCGCGCCCACCGAGGTCGAACTCGGCGTCAGGCTCGCGTCCTCGTAGGAGGTGGACGACGGCGTCAGGGTGACGGCACTCGACGAGTACGCCGTGGAGTAGTCGACACCGTTGTAGTTCAGTGTCCCGAACTCACCGGTGTTGCCGGACGCCGAGGTGAACGGCGAATAGGTCGCCGGCGTCCCGATGGTCGTCACGTTCAGCGTCCCATCGAAGGTGTCCGTACCACCGGTGATCACGCTCTTGGACGGCGCTGTGGTGTTGCTGGTCACGGCCGTGGTGCCGAAGCGCCCCTGGGTGAACGTATGGCCGACGGTAATGGTGCTGCCGGGGGCAACCGTCATCAATCCGTTGTTCGTGACGGCAACCGTCGACCAGAATTGATCGGTGGTACCGCTGATGGTCATGGTGCCGTTGTTGATGATGTTGCCGTACTCCCCGAGATAGTCGACGCCTGCACTGCCCAAGGTGTTGAGTTGGCCGCCTGAATCAACGGTGAAGGTGATGCCGGTGGAGTTGTTGGGGAGCTCGGCCGCGCTGGCCGCGGCGTCGACGTTCACGATGCCGTTGTCCACCATGTTGACCATGATGGTCCCGGTCGAGTTCACGACGTTCAGCGTCTGATTGGCCGCGATGCCCGGGCTGGTGCCGGTGCCGGTCAGGTCGAAGTTGACCGAGGTGGCGGTGAAGGACCCGCCACCGGCGCTGGTGTCGTCGTCGAAGGTGGCGCCGCTCGAGATGTTGACGGCCGCGCCGGTCTCGGCGCCCCGGTCGATGAAGTCGGTGCCGTTCAAGTTGAGGGTGCCGCTGTTGCCGATGGTGCCCGTGGAGCTGTTGGTGAAGGTGGTGCTGTCCGCGTCGAGAAGGTCGCCGGAGCTGACGTTGAGAGTGGCGTTGTTCGTGACGGCAACGCCCGACCAGAACTGGGTCTGAGTGACCGAGCCGATGGTGATGGTGCCGTTGTTGATGATCTTGCCGTACTCCCCCAGATAGTCGACGCCTGCACTGCCCGAGGTGTCGAGCTGGCCGCCCGAGCCGATGGTGAACACCACGGACGTGGAGTAGTTGGGGAGCTCGGACGCGCTGGTCGCGGCGTCGACGTTCACGATGCCGTTGTCCACCATGTTGACCATGATGGTCCCGGTCGAGTTCACGAGGTTGAGCGTCTGGTTGGCCGCGATGCCCGGGCTGGTGCCGGTGCCGGTCAGGTCGAAGTTGACCGAGGTGGCGGTGAAGGACCCGCCACCGGCGCTGGTGTCGTCGTCGAAGGTGGCGCCGCTCGAGATGTTGACGGCCGCGCCGGTCTCGGCGCCCCGGTCGATGAAGTCGGTGCCGTTCAAGTTGAGGGTGCCGCTGTTGCCGATGGTGCCCGTGGAGCTGTTGGTGAAGGTGGTGCTGTCCGCGTCGAGAAGGTCGCCGGAGCTGACGTTGAGAGTGGCGTTGTTCGTGACGGCAACGCCCGACCAGAACTGGGTCTGAGTGACCGAGCCGATGGTGATGGTGCCGTTGTTGATGATCTTGCCGTACTCCCCCAGATAGTCGACGCCTGCACTGCCCGAGGTGTCGAGCTGGCCGCCCGAGTCGATGGTGAACGTGACGGACGTGGAGTAGTTGGGGAGCTCGGACGCGCTGGTCGCCGAATCGAGCTCGACGATGCCGTTGTCCGACATGCTGACGGCGACGGTCCCCGTCGAGTTCACGATGTCGAGCGTCTGGTTGGCCGCGATGCCCGGGCTGGTGCCGGTGCCGGTCAGGGTGAAGTTGACCGAGGTGGCGGTGAAGGACCCGCCACCGGCGCTGGTGTCGTCGTCGAAGGTGGCGCCGCTCGAGATGTCGAGGGCCGTTCCGGTCTCGGCGCCCCGGTCGATGAAGTCGGTGTCCAGGTTCACGGTGCCGCTGTTGCCGATGGTGCCCGTGGAGCTGTTGGTGAAGGTGGTGCTGTCCGCGTCGAGAAGGTCGCCGGAGCTGACGTTGATGGTGCCGTTGTTCGTGACGGCAACGCCCGACCAGAACTGGGTCTGAGAAACCGAGCCGATGGTCATGGTGCCGTTGTTGACGATCGTGCCGTACTCGCCCAGATAGTCAGTGCCTGCGCTGCCCGAGGTGTTGAGCTGGCCGCCTGAGTCAATGGTCAAGGCGGTGGAGGTGTTGTAGTTGGCGAGCTCGGCTGCACTGGTCGTCGAGTCGACGTCGAGTGCGCCGTTCGAGAAGACCTCCGACCCGCCGTTCGCGGCCGAGCCGAGGGTCAGTGTGGCGCTGCTGAGCGTGAGCGT
Organism: uncultured Acidimicrobiaceae bacterium; assembly: GCA_963826835.1. Classification (GTDB taxonomy): domain Bacteria; phylum Actinomycetota; class Acidimicrobiia; order Acidimicrobiales; family RAAP-2; genus Bog-473. Next base: position 360,735 of record CAWGYK010000008.1, on the reverse strand, counting down.
CGAAGCGGTTGACCCGCCGAGCTCGAGCGCGGCGACCCCCGTGTTCGAGGTCAGGGACACCGAGTAAGGAGTGGTGCCGGTGGTCTCGTTGCCGATGCAGACCACGTCGCTGGCCCCGGGGACGGAGTTGTCCCCCGTCCAGTTCCCCGAGTTGCTCCAGAGGTCATTGCCGCCTTCGCCGGTCCACGACTCGGTGCACGACAACGCGTGCGCGGACGTGGCGTCGACGACAAGGGCCGCCCCGAAGGACGTGAATGCCGTGAGGATCAAGGCTGCGCTTGCCGCTACCCGCCCGATGCCGAGTCCGCTCCGCGAACGCCACATGAGGTACCCCTTCCACCGGTGCTACCCGGATTGGGTGGTGCCCCCTCGGTGCGACACGCCAAATGTCGCACGACGACCAGTTGCCTGACGAGCAAATAAGTTAAGAAAAGCTGGGAGCGAAAGCAAGAGGGGATTCCACACCCCTCATATGGGTGCTGACACCACCAACGCACCCCTGACGGAGTGCAGCCCGTTTTCCGGTTCCGACCTGCATGGATGTACAAATCCCACCCAGGTAAGTTGGCCACGAACCCTGGTGCGGGAGCCCGGGTCCCGCGCTGGGCACGGACTGATCAGGTGTGCCGGAACACCGCCTGGCCCCCGCCGCTGGCGATCAAGCGCCGGTCCCGTGACCACACGCGGCCGGTCCACGAAAGCAGGCCGCCGTGGGCCACGGGCGAGTGGGCGTCGAGAAGCAACCACTCCGACGAGGCGCCGGGAAACTGGAACGACGCGTACAGGTCGAGGCTGGGCGCGATGTAGGGGGGATCGAGGTGCGCATGCGGACGCGAGCCCGCGGGCCAGCTCCCCACGTCGAGAACGATTAGCGTGCGCGCCGCGTCCACCCACGGGTCGTCGAACGTGGCGGGCGGGGTGCAGCGCACCCAGGTCCGCCAGGTCGGCGGGAGCGGGCCCGGCGGCGGCCAGCGTTCCGACCAGTCGACCGGGCGCTGGTCGAAGTTGCCCCAGAAGGCAAACCGGGGACCGTCTTCGTCGGGCCGCAGGTCGGCCGGGTTCGGCAGCTCGCCCGGATCGGGTACCGCGGGGGGATCGGCGTCTTCGTGCTCGAGCCCCTCGATCGCAGCGACGGACCACACCATGGCCTCGAGCACGGGCCGGTCCTCCTGGGTCATGGTCACGCGCTGGGCCAGAACGCTGCGCCCGACGCGCAACGGGGTGACCGTGAGGTCGACCGGCGCGAAGGCGGCCACCGAGAGGTAGTGACAGAAGAAGCTGGCCGGCCGGACCATGTCGCTCCCGGCACCGGCGGCCCGCAGGGCGATGGCGGCGACGTAGCCACCGCAGGGTCCCCAGATCTCCCAGTCACTGTGCACCATCGCCGTGTAACGGCCGTCCCCGGTCGGCTCGACCGCGGTCTGTGTCCCGATGTCACCCATGGGCCCGGCGCGCCACCCAGCGCTCCTGCGTCAGCTCCAGGACCGCGACCTCCTCACCGCGGGGGCCGACCGTGGTGAGGCAATGGGTGAAGCCGAGGTGGTCCATCACCCGTCCGGACGCGACGTTCTCCGGCTCGTAGATGCTCACGATGCGGTCCAGGCCGCCCGCGGTGAACCCGAACTCCACCGCGGCCGCACCCGCCTCGGTCGCCAGTCCCCGCCCTCGATACGACCCCGACAAGCGCCACCCCACCTCGACGGCCGGAAGGATCTGGGGCAGGAAGTGGGGCACGGCGAGACCGGCCCAGCCGATCATGGTCCCGCTCGCCCGCTCGATCACCGCCTCGATGCCGAAGCCGTCGCTCTCGTAGCGCGCCTGCACCCGCTGGAGGAACTCGCCTGTCTCCTCCTTGTTCATCGCGGAACGAAGCGGATACCACCAGAACGACTCTTCGGCGTGGATGGCGGCGAGCTCGTCCAGGTCCCCCGCGACGAACGGGCGCAGCACGAGCCGCGCGGTGGTCAGCGTCGGGATGCCGGGGTGGCCCATGCGGTCACCGCGTCAGCCGAGAGGAAGCCCGGGTGCGTCGGCCAGCGACGGATCGCGCCCCGGCCGGGCGGATGAGGTGTAGAGCTGGTCAGGCCGGAACGACCGCACCGCCCGGTCCCCCGTGCGCCCGCCCACGACCTCGACCCAGACCTCGCCAGTCTCCTCGTTGGTGACGTGCGCCACGAACGCCCAGGACGCTCCGCGCAGGCGCGTGCCCACGACCTGGACGGCATCGCCCGGCCGGAGGCCGGCCCAGCGGGTGGTCCGGCGAAGCTCAGCCACCGGCGGGGAGGTCGGCACGAGGGGGCATCACGTCCTTTCTACCTGCTCGGGAGGATGAGCCGGTGCGTGACAGCGCCGCCGTATCCTGAGTGCATGGCGCTCGCCCTCCCGCGCACCCTCAGCCCGTCGAAGGTCGTCGCCTTCACCAACTGTCCGCTCGCCTTTCGCTTCTCCCAGATCGAGCGCAGGCCCGAGCCGCCTTCGCCCCCCGCGGTCAAGGGCACCCTGGTGCACGCCGCTCTCGAGGGGCTCTTCTGGCACCACCCGGCGGGGGCACGGACGCCCGCCGCGGCCAACGCGGAGCTCGAACGCTGCTGGCACGAGATCCAACACGACGACGAGTTCGTCCAGCTCGAGCTCGACCCGGCCGCCGCGGACGCCTTCCTCGCCGACGCGCGGACCCTGGTGGCCAATTACTTCCTGCTGGAGGACCCCAACGAGGCGCGAGCGGTCGGGGTCGAGCTCGGTGTCGAGACCGTGGTCGAGGGCATGCGGCTACGCGGCATCATCGACCGGCTCGACATTGCGGCCGACGGCAGCCTGATCGTCGTGGACTACAAGACGGGGCGGGCGCCGTCGGAGCGCTTCGAGCGCGGCAGCATGGGTGGGGTCCAGACCTACGCCCTGCTCTGTGAGAGCCTGCTCGGGCGCGCCCCGGCCGAGGTGCGCCTCCTCTACCTGCGCCAGCCCATCGCGATCTCCTCCGCCGCCTCCGAGCAGACCATCCGCGGCCAGCGCCGGCGCGCCATCGCCGTCTGGTCGGCCATTGAGCGTGCGTGCGACGCCGAGGACTTCCGGCCCCACGTCGGCCCGCTCTGCGACCACTGCAACTTCAAGACCTCCTGCCCCGCCTTCGCCGCGTGAGAGGACCGCAGTGAGCACCATCGACGAGGCGGTCGACGCCGCCTTCGAGCCCCTGCGGGGCCGCCCGGAGATCGACCGGGCCGCCGCCGTGGTCTCGAACCTGGCCGACTACGGGTTCGTCTGGGTGCTGCTGGCCGGCCTCAAGGCACGCCGGCGCGGGCCGGACCGGCGGCGGGCCATCGTGGCACTGGGTGCAGCGGGCTTCTCCTCCCTGATCGTGAGCCGGATGGTGAAGGCGGCCGTGGAGCGGCAGCGACCCGACGACCACCTCGACGCCGCGGTGCGGACGCCCTCGAGCAGCAGCTTCCCGAGTGGCCACACCCTGGCGGCCTTCTGTACCGCCTTCGTGCTCGGCGACTCCGACGCCGGCACGGCGCTCAACGTCGGTTTCGCAGCCGCGGTGGCAGCCAGCCGGGTCCACCTGCGGGCCCATCACCCGACGGACGTGATCGGCGGTGCGGTCATCGGATCGGTCCTCGGTCTGGGACTGCGGCCGATCGTCGACATCGTGACACCCGGCCACGTCGGGCGCCGGGGGCGCCGGCGCCGCGGGGGACGGGGAATGCGACCCGCCGAGGTCGTGTTGAAAGAATTATGAAGTCATTCGCCGTCACCTGGGACTACCGCTGCCCCTTCGCCCGCAACGCGCACGAGCATCTCGCCGTCGCCCTGGCCGACGGGGCCGACTGGGACGTGACGTTCTTGCCGTTCTCGCTGAGCCAGGCGCATGTCCCCGAGGGCGGCACACCGGTGTGGGACGACCCCGCCAAGGCCGGTGACCTCCTCTCGCTGGCTGCCGGCGTCGTCGTGCGCGACAGCTATCCCGAGCGCTTCCTCGACGCGCACGTGGCGCTCTTCGCCGCCCGACACGACGAGGGGTTGGACCTGCGCGTCGCGAAGGTCGTCGCCGGCGTGCTCGACGGCGTGGGCCTGCCCGGCGACAAGGTCCTGGCCGAGGTCGAGTCCGGAGCGCCGGTAGAGGAGCTCCGGCGGGCCCACGAACGCGCCGTCAGCGAGTCGGAGGTGTTCGGCGTCCCGACCTTCATCGTCGACGACCGCGCCGTCTTCGTCCGCCTGATGAGCCGCCCCCAGGGTGACGCCGGGCTGGCCCGCCGCACCATTGACGGGGTCCTCGACCTGTTCGACACCATGCCCGACCTCAACGAATTCAAGTACACGACGCTGGCGCTCTGAGGCGCCGCGCCGCGCCGCGCGCCGGGCCGCTGCTCAGGAGCGGGCCAGCTCGCGCAGCAGGGCGAAGCTGCGCTCTCGCTCCGCGGCGTCGCCGATGATGGAGCCGACGAAGTCGGTGGCCCCCGCTTCGGCCAGCCTGGCCACGGAGGCTGCGACCGATTCCTCGTCCCCGACGAAGCCGATGTCCCCGGCGCACTCCGCGCCCTCCTTGTCCAACATGGCCTTGTAGGAGGGCAGCGTCGGGTAGATGGCCGTGGCCTTGTTGATGCGCTCCTTGGCGGCCTCGACGTCGTTCGTCACCGAGACGGGTAGGGCAACCCCGACCCGCGGCTCGGGCCGCCCGGCGGCCTGGGCGGCGGCGCGGATGGTGGGCACGATGTGGCTCTCGATGGTGGCGGAGCCGGTCATCCAGGTCACGGTGCCGTCGGCCACGGTGCCCGCCAGCTTCAACATCACGGTGCCCAGGGCGGCGACCAGGACCGGCGGAGCGGTGGCACCGGGGACGCCGATCGGCAGGGGTGTCGTGGTGGTGACGCGCTCGCCGGTACTGCTGACCGCCTCGCCGTGGAGGAGGGGCATGAGCGAGTCCAGGTACTCCTTCATGTAGCGCGCCGGCTTCTCGAAGCTCATCCCCCAGATGCCCTCCACCATCACCTGGTGGGAGAGGCCGATCCCGAGGATGAGGCGGTTGTCCGTCACCTCCTGGACCGTGAGGGCCTGTGCCGCCAGCATCATGGGGTGGCGCGGGTGCACCGGCACCACGCCCGTCCCCAGGCCGATCCCCGGCACCAGCACGCCGGCGGCGGCCAGGAGGGTGAGCGGGTCAGGCCCGAAGACCTGCGACGCGAAGGCATGGTCGAACCCCGCCTCGGCGTAGCGCCGCAGCTCGTCGACGACCCGGGGGAACGGCTGGTCGACGTCGATCATGCCCCCGATACGCAGCGATTTGGCCATGTCCCCGGTGCTCCTCGCGTAGTGTGCCCGTTGTGTCCGCCCCATTGTTTAGGCGAATCCCCGGACGGGGGCGAGCGACCTGAGCACCCACCCCATCGGGTTCGTCGGGGCAGGTCAGCTGGCCCGTATGGCCGGTGAGGCGGCCAGCGCGCTCGGCCTCTCCATGGCCGTGCTGGCGGAGCGCCCCGACGACGCGGCCTGCGGCGTGGCCAGCGAGGTCGTGGTCGGCTCCCCCTTCGTCGCCGCGGACCTGCACGACTTCGCGGCCCGCTGCGACGTGGTGACGTTCGACCACGAGCAGGTGGATCTCGAGCTCGTGGCCGAGGTGGCGGCCGGCGGTGCCGTGATCCGTCCGGGCGCCGACACGTTGGAGCTCGCGGTCGACAAGGCCCACATGCGGACCGTCCTCGACGGGGCCGGGGTGCCCGTGCCCGCCTACGCCGTGGTAGAGGAGGGACCGGATGCGCCCGCCGCCGTGGAGGCCTTCGCGGCTGCACACGGGTGGCCGGTCATGCTCAAGGCGGCCCGGGGCGGCTACGACGGCAAGGGGGTGTGGCCGGTCGGCGACCGCGCCGCGGCGGAATCCGTCCTGGCGCAGGTGGGCGGACGGGTCGTCGTGGAGGAGCTGGTGGCCCTCGAGGCCGAGCTCGCCGTCGTGGTGGCCCGCCGCCCATCCGGCGCGTCGGTGGCCTGGCCGGCGGTCGAGACGGCCCAGGTGGGCGGTGTCTGCCGGGAGGTGCTGGTGCCGGGTCGCCTGGACGCCGACGTGGTCGAGGCCGCGTCCGCCCTGGGCCAGAAGGTGGCCGAGATCGCGGGCGCAGTCGGCGTCATGGCGGTGGAGCTCTTCTGGACGGGCGGGCGGCTGCTGGTCAACGAGGTGGCGACCCGGCCCCACAACTCGGGCCACTGGACCATTGAGGGTGCGGTGACGTCGCAATTCGAGAACCACCTGCGGGCCGTGCTCGACCTGCCCCTCGGCTCGACGGCGCCCCAACACCCGCAGGTGGCCAGCGTCAACGTCTTCGGGGGCGCCGCGGGCGCCGATCCTGCCCGCCTGCTCGCCGACGGCCTCGCGGTGGAGGGGGCACACGTCCACCTCTATGGCAAGCACGCCCGCCCGGGGCGCAAACTGGGGCACGTGACGGTGTGCGGGGACGAGGCCGAGGTGGTGCGCTCCCGCGCCTGGCGGGCCGCCACCGCCCTGGGGACCCCGGTGCCCGACGGCATAGAGCTGCCGGCGGGGGCGCTCCGGTGAGCGGCCCCCCGCTGGTCGCCGTCGTCATGGGCAGTTCGTCGGACCTGCCGGTCATGCAGGGGGCGGTCGACATGCTGGAGCGCTTCGGGGTGGCCCACGAGGTGCGCGTCGTGTCCGCCCACCGCACCCCGCGCGACATGCTGGCGTTCGGGCAGGAGGCGGCGGGACGCGGCCTCCGGGTCCTCGTGGCGGGAGCCGGAGGTGCCGCCCACCTGCCCGGCATGCTGGCCTCGGTCACGACCCTCCCCGTCATCGGGGTCCCGGTCGCCCTCTCGCAGCTCGACGGTCTCGACAGCCTGCTCTCCATCGTGCAGATGCCCAAGGGCGTCCCGGTGGCAACCATGGCGGTCAACGGCGCCCGCAACGCGGGGCTGCTGGCCGTGCGCATCCTGGCCCAGGGCGATCCGGACCTGACCGCCAGGATGGAGGCGTTCCAAGAGGAGATCGCGTCCGACGCCCGGGCCCAGGATGCCGAGGTGTCCGGGGGCGTGGTGTCGGGCCGGGACCGGTCCGGGCAGGGAGCGGGCGATGGCTGAGCCGAATCTGGCCCAGCGGCTCGGCTACGGCGCCGAGGCGAAGCTGGTCGTCATCAACGCCGACGACCTCGGCTCGTGCCATTCGGCCAACGTCGGGGTCTACGAGTGCCTGGCCACGGGGACCGTCACCAGTGCCACCCTCATGGTGCCGTGCCCGTGGGCCCGCGAGGCGAGCAGCCGCTACCGCGGCGAGGACATCGGCGTCCACCTCACGGTCAACGCGGAATACGAGCTCTACCGGTGGGGACCCATCACCCACGCGCCGTCGCTGCTGGGCGGGGACGGGGGCTTTCCCAGGACGCTGGAGGACGTCTGGGACCACGCCGACCTCGACGAGGTGCGCCGCGAGTGCCGGGCCCAGATTGAGCGGGCGATCCTGTGGGGCTTCGACGTCAGCCACCTCGACGCCCACATGGGCACGCTGCAGCTGCGGCCGGAGTTCTTCGACGTCTATCTCGAGCTGGCGCTGGAGTTCGGGCTGCCCCTCCGGATGGTCAGCACCGCCATGGAGCGCTACGTCGGGTTCCCGGCCCGCACGGTGGCGGCCGAGGCGGGCGCCGTCTTCACCGACCATTTCCGCCTGGTGCCCGGGGTGGGCTCGCGGCAGATCTTCGAGAAGGACCTCGCCACCCTGCGGCCCGGCGTGACCGAGCTCTTCCTGCACCCGGCGGTGGACAGCGCAGAGCTCCGCTCGCTGGCCACCGACGACTGGGAGGCCAGGGTCGACGACCATCGCATCATCTGCGACGAGGACTGGGTCCGCCGTGCGCTCGACGAGGCCGGGGCCGTCCTGATCGGGTACCGGCCGTTGCGCGACCTGGCGAGGGCCGGAGGCTGAGCCGGGCCCGGTGACCGCCACGACGACGACGACGATCAGGGGCGTCTCGATCTTCTCGAGGCAACGGCGGCGCAAGGCCGACGTCTTCGACGTCGCGCTCTCGCCCCAGGGCATCGTGATCCGGCGGCCCGGCCGGGCCGACCAGCGGATGGGCTGGGAGCGGGTCTCGCGCTGGGAGATAGAGGAGCGCCCAGGCTGCGTGGTGCTGACCCTGCGCGGGGGCGGCTCGGTCACGCCGCTGAAGGTGACGGGGTGGACGCTCGACGACCTCGAGACGGTGATGCGGGAGGCGACGGCGGGCGGCACCGGTTCGCCGGCCGGGGCCGACGGGACACCACCGCCCGGCGTCGACACACCCGGCGTGGAGAACACCGATGCCGACGGTGCCACGGTCCCGGTGACGGCGGTGCAGCCGCGGGCTCAACGCCGCCAGGCGGACCGCCGGCCGCGGCGTACCTGGAAGGTGCTCGTGACCGTCGTGCTGCTGGCCGTGCTGGCCACGGCGGTGACGCTGGTGCTGTTACAGAGCGCAGGCGTCATCAGCTGGGGCTTCCTCGGCCCCACGGCCTGATCCGCCTCAGGCTGATCCGCCTCAGGCCCGGACCCGCACCCCCGCGAAGAGGTCGTCCTCGACGACGTCGGTCGGTCCGACGCGGCTCTGCGCCAGCCGGAACTCGTCGACGGGATGGATGTCGCGCATCACCTCGGGCGGCAGGCCGAACCAGAAGGCCGACGTGGGGTCGACCTGGGTCGCGTGGGCCTTGAGGGCCTCGCCCCGGACGTGGGTGAACCCGGTCACGTCGATGGTGGTCGTGAACGGTTCGGTCCTGGTCATGCGGGCCAGCCACTTGTCGTCGAAGGGGGACTCGAGACCGAGCTCCCCGAACTTCTCGTGGATCTGGCGGAAGCGCTCCCCCGACCAAACCGAGTAGTACAGCTTGGCCGGGGTGAAGGGCGGGCCCGCCTCCGGGAAGCGGTCCGGATCACCGGCGGAGTCGAAAGCCAGGACGGAGATCTCGTGGACCCGGAGGTGGTCCGGATGGGGGTACTCGGTCTGGTTGTCGCCGTAGGTGATGACGACCTGGGGGCGCTCCCGGCGGATGACGGCGACCAGCCGCTCGACCGCCTCGTCGAGCGGCGCCTGGGCAAACGAGTCCGGCCGGGCGTTCGCCTCGGAGTCGGGCATGCCCGAATCCCGGTAGCCGAGCAGCACCGTCTCGTCGTAGCCGATGATGTCGGTGGCCGCCTTCAGCTCGGCCATGCGGACCCGCCCGATGTCGGCCCGCACCTCGGGGGTGTCCATGGCCGGGTTCAAGATGTCGCCCTCCTCCCCCCCGGTGCAGCACACCAGGACGGTCCGCACGCCCTCGGCGTGGTAGCGGGCCACGGTCGGCGCCCCCTTGGACGCCTCGTCGTCGGGGTGCGCGTGGACGCTGAGCAGGCTGAGGCGATCGGGCACGAGCCGACCTTAGCGGCGTCCCTGCGCAGGGCCGCCCGGTGTCCCCCCTCCCCCGCTGGGCCTTATGCTCGGTATCCATGGCAGGCTTTTTCAGTCGGATCGCGGACATTTTCCGGTCCAAGGCCAACAAGGCCCTGGACAAGATGGAGGACCCGCGCGACACGCTGGACCTCTCCTACGAGAAGCAGCTCGAGCAGCTGCAGAAGGTCCGCCGGGGTGTGGCGGACGTGGCCACGGCGCGCAAGCGGATCGAGCTGCAGGCCCAGGGGTTGCAGAAGCAGGCCGACAAGCTGCAGGGCCAGGCCAAGGCCGCGCTGTCACAGGGCAACGAAGACCTGGCCCGTGAGGCGCTGGCGCGCCGCGCCGCCCTGGGCGAGCAGCTGGCCGAGCTCAAGACGCAGCACGACCAGATCAGCGAGCAGGAGCAGAAGCTCGTGCAGACCTCGCAGGAGCTCCAGGCCCGGGTCGAGCGCTTCCGCACGCAGAAGGAGACGATGAAGGCCTCCTACACCGCGGCCGAGGCCCAGACCAAGGTGGGCGAGGCGGTGTCGGGGATCTCGGACTCCACGCGGAGCGCGGGCGCCACCATGCAGCGGGCCCAGGACAAGATCGCCAGCATGCAGGCGCGGGCGGGCGCCATCGACGAGCTCCTCGCATCGGGCGCGCTCGACGACCTGACCCATCCGGTCGACGACATCCAGAAGGAGCTCGACAAGGTGTCGTCCACGTCACAGGTGGACAACGAGCTCGCGGCGTTGAAGGCCGAGCTGGGGACGGGCGGCGGTGCCGACACCACGGCCGCGCTGCCCGCACCGGAGCAGGGGGCCGCCGGGACGACCGGAGGCGACGGCGCCTGATGGCGATCTCGCGCAACATCAAGCCCGATCGCGGCCTGACCTACAGGATGCTCATCACGGGCTTCCTCTTCGTCGTGCTCTACGCCGTCTTCATCGGCCTCCTCTTCTACTTCCTCCACAGCCTCGTCCTGATCCTGGTCATCGCCGTCGGGGTGCTGTTCTGCCAGTACTGGTTCAGCGCCAAGATCGCCATGTACGCCATGCACGCCAAGGAGGTCACGCCCGAGCAGGCACCCGAGCTGCACGGCGTGGTCGACCGGCTGTGCGCCCTGGCGGACATGCCCAAGCCCAAGGTGGCGATCGCGCAGACCGATGTGCCCAACGCCTTCGCCACCGGCCGCAGCCCCAAGGCCGCCGTCGTCTGCGTGACCTCGGGCCTCCTGCGCCGTCTCGACGAGCCCGAGGTCGAGGCCGTGCTGTCCCACGAGATCTCCCACGTCGCCCACCGCGACGTCGCGGTGATGACCATCGCCAGCGGGCTCGGGATGATCGCCGGCTTGCTCACCCGGGTGATGTTCTACTCGGAGATCTTCGGTGGCGGCCGGGGCGGCGGCAACAACCAGCAGAGCCAGGCCGCCCTCATTGAGTTCGCCGTGCTGCTGATCTCCGTCGTGGTCTACTTCATCAGCTTCCTGCTGACCATGGCGCTCTCGCGCTACCGCGAGCTGGCCGCCGACCGCTCGGGCGCGCTGCTGATCGGGCGCCCCTCGCTGCTCGCCTCGGCGCTGGTCAAGATCACCGGCGAGATGGGGCGCATCCCGACCAAGGACCTGCGCGCCGCCGAGCCCTTCAACGCCTTCTTCTTCGCGCCGGCCGTGGCCAGCGGGGGCACCCAGGGCGGCGGCGGAGGCTTCAGCTTCGGTCAGTTGTTCCGGACCCACCCGACGCTCGAGCGCCGGCTGGCACAGCTGGACGCGCTCGAGCGCCAGCTCGGCCAGGCCGGCCCGGTCGACGGCTGAACCTGCGGGTGGGTCTCTTCGACACCATCCTCGGCCGCACCAAGCCGGTGCGGGCCAACCTCGACGCGCTGTTCGCGCTGCCCACGGCCGCGCTCACCCTCCAGAGCGCCGGAGGGCTCGTCACCTCGGGCCACGCCGGCGTGTGCTGGAAGCCGCCGCCGGGCCAGGCGGCCGCCGACGCGCAGAAGGAGATCGCCGAGCTGGTGGGCGAGGGCTTCGGGCAGGCCGTCGACTCCTTCGACTACGGCTGGCTGCTGCTCGACGACGCCGACCTCGAGGACCTGGTCACCAAGATCCACATGGCCAACTCGACGCTGCAGGACAACGGCTGGGGTCCCCAACTCCTGTGCTCGGTGTTCGGTTTCGTCCCCGGCCCCGACGCGGCGAGCGACGCGGCGCCGTTCCGGCTCGTCTACCTGTTCAAGCGGGGCACCTTCTACCCCTTCGCGCCCGTCGACGCCCACAAGGAGCGACGCGACACCGAGCTGGAGCTGCGCATACGGACCATGGTGGGGTCCGACCTGCCGGTGGAACCGGACCTCTCGCGCTGGTTCCCCATGTGGGACATGCCCGTCTCCTGACGGATTTGTCACCTGGTGTTCGCGCAGTGCTCCGGCCGACCGCCCCGGCGGGCAAACTGCAGATGGGATAGAGCCGAGAACCGAGGAGGTGTGCTGACGTGGTAGAGACGGTCGAGCGGATCATCGCCCTGGAGGGCGCGGTCAACTTCCGCGATCTCGGCGGGTACGAGGCCGGTGGTGGCCGGCGAACGCGCTGGCGCACACTCTTCCGGGCCGACGGGCTGGGCGAACTGACCGGGACGGACCTCTCGGTGCTGCGCGCCCTTCGCATCCGGACCGTCATCGACCTGCGCTCGGGCTCCGAGCTGGAACGCGGGCGGTTCGACGTCGACGCCCACCCGGTGGCGTTCCATCACTTCCCGTTCATCGACGAATTGCCCGACGCGCAGGATTTCGAGCGGCGACCCGGCCTGCTCGGCTCGCAGTACCAGGAGATGGTGCGCGACGCGGGGGACCAGATCCTGGCCGCACTGGAGGTACTCGCCTCACCTAAGGCGCTCCCGGCCGTGTTCCACTGCACCGCCGGCAAGGACCGCACCGGGGTCCTCTCGGCGATCGTCCTGTCACTGCTGGGCGTGGACGAGCCGACGGTGGTGGCCGACTACGCGCTCAGCGGCGCCGCGATGCAACGACTGCGGGCCAAGCTCATCGCCAAGTACCCCGAGGGCCGGGAGACGATTGAGAACATCGACGAGGTCTTCTCGGCCGAGCCGGCACAGATGGAGCTCCTGCTCGACCACGTGCGGGAGCGCTACGGCTCGGTCGGCGCCTACGTGGAGGGGCTCGGTGCGGAACGGGGTCTGATCGAGGGCCTGCGGACGGCGCTGCTCGAGCCGGAGGGCTAGCTTTCGCCGCCCTCGTCCTCCCGGACGTCGGGGCGCAGGCGGTCGACGACACCGGCCAGCGCCAGGTCGAGCAGGGTGATGCCGCCCGAGTCGTGGGTGGTCAGGGCGAGACGCACGGTGTTCCAGCGGATGTCGATGTCGGGGTGGTGGTTGGCCGCCTCGGCGGCGGCGGCGACCGCATTGACGAAGGCGAGGGCGGCGGCGAAGTCGTGCAGCTTCACCGTGGTCGCCAGCACGTCACCCTCGCGGGTCCAGCGCAGGTGTTGCTCCTCGAGCTGGGCGTCGACGTCGGGCTGCGTGAGGACCGGCTCTCTCACGGGTGCGTCATCTCCTCGGGGCGCACGGCCCGGTCGAATTCCTCGCCGGTCATGAGGCCCAGCTCCATCACGGCGTCGCGCAGTTTCGTGCGCTCCTTGTGCGCCTTCTTGGCCGCCTTCGCCGCGTTGTCGTAGCCGATGATCGGGTTGAGCGCGGTCACCAGCATGAGGGAGTTCTGCAGGTGCTGGTCGATCTGCTCGTAGTCCGGCTGGAGCCCCTCGACGCAGAATTCGCGGAAGGCGCGGCAGGCGTCGGTCAGGAGCGCGATCGACTGCAGCACGTTGTAGGCGATGACCGGCTTGCACACGTTGAGCTCGAGGTTGCCGCGGCTACCCGCCGTGGTCACGGCCACGTCGTTCCCGATCACCTGGATCCCGACCATGATCATCGCCTCGCTCTGGGTCGGGTTGACCTTGCCCGGCATGATCGACGAGCCCGGCTCGTTCTCGGGCAGCTGCAGCTCACCGAGGCCGCTGCGCGGCCCCGAGCCCAGCCAGCGCAGGTCGTCGGCGATCTTCATGAGGGAGACGGCCAGCGTCTTGAGGGCCCCGTGGGTGAAGACCAGGGCGTCGTGCGCCGCCAGGGCGGCGAACTTGTTGGGGGCGGTCACGAACGGCAGACCGGTCATGTCGGCGATCGCCCGGGCGACACGCTCGGCGAACTCGGGGTGCGTGTTGAGGCCGGTGCCCACGGCGGAGCCGCCGGCGGCCAACTCGTAGAGCCCCGGCATCGTCTGCTCAATCCGCCCCAGATCCGCCGTGAGCTGGGCCACGTAGCCCGAGAACTCCTGCCCGAGCGTGAGGGGCACGGCGTCCATCAGATGGGTCCGCCCGATCTTGGTGACGTCAGCGAACTCCACCGCCCGGGCTTCGAGCGCGTCGCGCAATGCGGTCACGGAGGGAAGCAGCCGGAACACGATCTCCTCGGCTGCCGCGATGTGCATGGCCGTGGGGAACGTGTCGTTGGAGGACTGCGACATGTTGACGTGGTCGTTGGGGTGGATCGGCCTCTTGGAGCCCAAGACCCCGCCGCTCAGCTCGATGGCCCGGTTGGAGATGACCTCGTTGGCGTTCATATTGGTCTGGGTGCCGCTGCCCGTCTGCCAGATGCGCAGCGGGAAGTGGTCGTCGACGGCGCCCTTGGCGACCTCACCGGCCGCCTGCTCGATGAGTCCGGCCAAGGTCGCATCGAGCTTGCCCAGATCGCGGTTGACCGAAGCCGACGCGCCCTTCAGGACCCCGAAGGCCCTGATGAGCGGCTTGGGCATCGTCTCGATCCCGATGTCGAAGTGGTGCAGCGAGCGCTGGGTCTGGGCACCCCAGTAGCGGTTGGCGGGGACCTCGATCTCCCCCATGCTGTCGCTTTCCATCCGGGTGTTCGTCACGACCGCCAGCTTAGGACCGGACCCGGAGGGCGACCCGAGGGGGGAGGGGACCCGGGCCGCCTCCGGACCGGCGGCTAGCGCGAGCCGGCGTCGCGCGGCCAGGAGCGGGCGTCGGGCGCCGCCTGGCCGTTGAGCAGCCTTATGGCGGCCTCCCGGGTCGGCACGCCGAGCTTGCGCAGGATGGACGACACGTGGCTGCGGACGGTCGTCGGCGAGACGAACAGGCGCTCGGACATTTCGGCGGTGCCGGCGCCCTTCCGCATGAGCTCCAGCACATCCCACTCGCGACCGGTGAGGCGGGCCGCCTGGGCATCGGGCACGGCAACCCTGCGGTGCTCGCGATCGCGGAACTCGTCGACCAGCCGGGCCACCAGCGTCCCCGGAAGGGTCGCCTCACCCGCCAGCACCCGTTGCAGCGCGTCCCCGATGGTCGCCTCGTCGAGCCCCTTGAGGAGGTACCCGGACGCGCCGGCCCGCAGCGCGTCGAAGAGATCCTCGTCCTGGCGAGACACGGTCAGCATGACCACCGAGGTGTCCGGGAGGGCGCCACTGATCTGGTTGGCGGCGGCGATGCCGTTGCCCGGCATGTTGATGTCGAGCAGGCAGACGTCGGGGCGTTCCCGCTTGGCACCCTCGACTGCGCCGGCGGCGTCGGCCGCCTCCACGCAGACGTGGAAGTCGCCGGTCCGCTCCAGTGCGTTGCGCACCAGGGCACGGGTCCGCGCGTGGTCGTCGGCCAGCAGGACGGTGATGGGCGCGGTCATCGGAAGGCCACCGCGACCCGCGTCCCGTGCTCGGGGACCGAATCGACGCTGAGCACGGCGCCCACCGAGTGGGCTCGCTCGTGCATGCTCTGGAGCCCGAAGCCGCCCCCGTCCCGCTCCCGGTCCGGGTCGAACCCGCAACCGTCGTCCTCGATGACGAGCCGGAGCTGCCCGGCCCGCTCGAGGCTGACCCGGACGTGCTCCGATGCGCCGTGGTTGGCGGCGTTGGTGATCGCCTCGCGCACGATCCGGAGCAGGTTCTCTGTCACCTCGCCCGGCACCTCGACGTCGTCGGCCAGCTCGAGGTCCCACGCCAGGCCGAGACGGGACCCGAGGTCCTCCACCGTCTGGGAGATGGCGTCGTCGAGCGACTGGGGGCGCGAGCCCGAGAGGACCGTGATGGCCCGGCGGGCCTCGTCGAGGGCCCGGTCCGCCGCGCCCGCCAGCGCCCGGGCCTCGTGCGACGTCGCGCCGGCGGCCCCGCCGCGGGTCTTGCTGGCGATGAAAGCCAGCTCGTGCGCCAGGCCGTCGTGCAGCTCGCGGGCGATGCGCCGGCGCTCCTCCACGGTCGCCTGCAACTCGAGCGCGCGGTGGGCGGCCCAGTTGGACAGGGCCAGCTCGAGGAAGTGCCCCAGAGCGACACACCGGTCGACGGACTCCCGCGGGATCTCCGCGCCCCGGCTGGCGATCGCGAGCACGCCGTGCAGCGTGCCGTCCGGGCAGACGGGCACCCAGGCGCCGTGGGTGATCCCCGAGGCATCGAGCACCCGGCGCACCGTGGGCCCGGCGTGGTCCCGGTCGATGCGGCAGGCCACGGGTTCGAGCGTTGTCACCGCCTCGCGGAGACCGGGGTGCTCCTCCAGGGGCCAGCGCTCCTCGACGACCGTTCCGACCTGGTCGAACTGGGCGTCGAGGACGACCATGCCGTCCTCGATCCGGAAGTACGACGCCCGTAGGATCTCCGACCCGCGCGGCGATGCGATGCCCAGCGCGAGCTGCGCGCCGAGCGCCGTGATCTGCGGCGGCTCCGACAGTTGGACGAGCTGACGTGCGGCCGCGTTGAGAGCCTCTTCGTGGCGCAGCAGCCTGGACGTGCGGGCGCTCGTCTCGAGCAGTCGCCCGCGCAGGGTGTGGATGGCGATGGACAGCATGGCGGCGATGGAGCCGGTCAGGAACAGCCGCCGCGGTGTCGTGCCGATGAGGTGCGGCGAGGCGGCGACGCTGACGGCGAGGATGACGGCGAGGATGGCGACCACCGTGATCGCGGACTCCCATCGTTTGCCGTAGAGGGCGACGCCCACGACCGGCATGAACAGCAGGACGCCGAGGCCGCTCCCGATCCCACCCGAAGCCAACATGAGCAAGGCCACAGAAGAGACGTAGAGGGCGACCCCGGGGAGGAAGGTGCGCGGCGGCGCTCCCCGTCGTACCAGGATCAGCGTGAGCAACACGACGAGAAGGCCGCAGCTGGCCAGGTAGGCCGCGCCGTCCGCAGGCCCCGGCGGCCAGGCCACGCTGAGCTGCCCCACCACGGCGACGACGACAAAGGGCAGGTAGCTCGCAACGGAGTCACGGAGTGGTGGGCGCATCTCTCGTTGTATCGGCGCGTGTCGGCTGTCAGCTGAGCCTCTTTTGCCTGGCCAGCTCCCCAAGGTCGGGCACCCGACCTTCTCCGGAGCCGTCCCCTGTGGACAACCCGGGTGCGGGGCCGCCGGCGACGAATTCCGTCGAGCGTCCAGATGCCTCAACGTTCCTCAAGACCACCTCGGGCCCCTCCGAACTCCCATTGGATCACGAAAGAAACCGCCGGATGAGGCGGAGAGGAGATGGGGCAACCGTGAAGGACAAGAGAACCAAGACGAGCAGCAGGGTGAGCCGCTGGTCCGTGCGGATGAAGCTGGTCTCGGCCGTGTGCGGATGCGTGCTCGTGGCCGCCGGCGCCTACGCGGCGACCAACTGGGTGGTGGGCCTCAACGCGGGCTCCTCGGGTGAGGGGCAGTCGGCCACGATCGCGAACCTCTCCATCACCGCGGTGGCCTCGCCGGCGCCGGCCAACCTCCTCTACCCCGGCGGCACCGGCGACGTGGTCGTCACCATCGCCAACCCCAACCCCTACCCGGTGACCATCTCGGCGGTGCAGCTGCCCGCCAACACGGTGTACGCCACCGGCTACACGACGAGCGCGTTGACCACGACCCAGGTCGGCTGCCTCGCCGCCACGCCGAGCGGGGTGACCTGGAACTTCGCCACGGGAACCTCCGGGACGACACACACACTGACCAGTACCCTGACGGTGGGCGCCAGTGGCCAGTCGAACAACCCGCTCGTGGTGACGCTCACCAACGACGCGAGCATGGCCTCGACCACGCCGGCCGCCTGTGCGAACACCTACTTCTCCCTGCCCTCCTTCACGGGGGTCACGGCGACCGGTGGCGCGGCCACCTCGACGACGAGCCCGGCCACCGACGCCTGGACCAGCTGATCGTCCTCCCTGCCCCAGGAGGACCGAGCGACAACGACGAGAGGAGTCCGCGCGTGCAACGTGGTGCTCTTCTCGTCGTTGTCCTGTTCGGGCTCGCCCTCAGCCTGCTGGCCACGTCGGGAACGGCGTGGGCGGCGACGAACTGGATCGTCCACGTGGCGACGACCAACTCGGGGGAGGCCCACGCCCAGGCCCTGCCGGCCGCGCCGGCGAGCCCGGCCGCCGCCTGCACCAGCCCGGCCTCGACCAAGACGGTCAAGGTCAGCTGGAGTGCCGTCACCCACGCCACCGCCTACGCGGTGTACGAATCGACGACAACGGCCACCGGCACCTACACCCTCGTCATGAGCGGTGTGACGGCCGCCTCGTGGACCACCGGCGTGCTGGGCACCGGCAACTACTGGTTCGAGGTGCTGGCCGACGTGGGCAGCAATTGGGCCAGCGCCAAGTCGGCGGCGACAGCGGAACGCACCATCAGCAGCTCGGCCTGCAGCTAGACATCCCATTGGGGATCGACGCGCCTGACTAGCCCGGTGGGTGGTCGTCCGGGCAGGCGCCGGGGGGATTGTTGAAGTTCGGGTCGGACGTCCACGGCCCCTGGGACCAGTCCCCCACTGCGGGGGCGAGCCGGAAGATCGAGGTCATGTCCGCCAGCAGCGCGTCGGCGTAGCGGGCGCTGCCCTCGGGGCACAGATGCACGCTGTCCAGCTTGCGCACCCGTATCCAGGCGCCGCTCGGCGCGTGCGGGTCGCCCTCGGGCGGGAGCCAGGCCGAGAACCTCCCGTCGAGGAGGACGGAGTCGGCCAGCGGGAGGTACATGACCCGGCCCGGGAAGGACGAGGTCATGTCCCGGGCGATGTCGTTCCAGGCCACGAGGCCGGCCCGGCGCTCCGCGTTGTAGGCCACCTGGTCGGCCGGGTCCGGCGCGGCGAGCTCGCCGGACTTCGGGAACTGCGTGAACACCACACCCTCGACCCCGTTGCCGGGCGTCAACATGGTGGAGACGGCCTCGCGGAGCAGCCGGGTGTACTGCTCCGGCTGGTGCAGCGCGTTGGGCGTCGTCGGCCCGTACTGGTCCCAGCTCCACGTGGCCACGATGAGCTGGGCCCCGGTCTGGCGGATGAGGTTGGGGATCGAGGTGGGCCAGTTCGATGCGTTCTCCAGCCCGAACCCGTCGATGGTCCGGGTGTACACCCTGACCTCGCCCGTGGCCTGCAGGGCGGCGGTGATGCCGTAGGACGCGTCGTGCATCACCGAGTCGCCCAGGAGCAGGACGTGCAGCGGGTCGGCCGGGGACGGCGCCGGCACCAGGTGGATCGGCTGCTGACCCTGGTAGCCGCCCGCGCCCGGGACGGTCTGCCCCGTTCCGCCAGACGCCAGGTGCGTCGTCCCGACGACGCTGGAGGGGTCGGCGACGGCGGGGATGGTGGCCACCACGATGAGGACGGCCGTCAGGACACCCGCCAGCGGCGCGCCCCAGAACCGGGCCCCGCCGCGCAGCTTGGCCAGGCGGATGGGCCGCTCGACGAGGTAGTAGCTGGCGGTGGCCACGGCGAGGGTCACGGCCACCCGCAGCAGGTCCAGCGGCAGGGTGGACAGGCCCGTGCGGGTCCCGTCGAGGTAGACGATCACCGGCCAGTGCCACAGGTAGATGCCGTAGGAGATAGTGCCGATGAAGTGCAGCGGTCGGAAGGTCAGGCCGCGGGCGAACCAGCCCGGCGTGACGAGGCGCGCATCCGCCACGACGAGCCCCGCCAGGGCGGCGCAGAGCAGGAAGCCCCCTTCGAACATGAAGTTGGTGGGCAGGCCGCCCGGCGTCCCGGCCTGCACCCAGAAGACGGCGAGCACGACGGCGGCCGCGGGGCCCACCACATGGAGGATCCGCTGCACCCGCGCGCTGGGCTGGCGGCGCGACGCGGCCACGAAGGCGATCGTGGCCCCGGCCATGAGATCGAACAATCGGGTGTCGGTGCCGTAGTAGATCCGCGAGGGGTCCACCCCCGGGTGGAACAGCGCCGCCATCAGCACCGACGAACCGACGCCGAGGACGACGGTGACGACGACGCCGACGTGGCGCCAGCCGCGGCGGGCGAGATGCAGCAGGAGCAGGAGCACCAGGGGCCAGACCAGGTAGAACTGCTCCTCGATCGCCAGGGACCACGTGTGCTGCAGCGGTGAGGGCGTGGAGAACTGGGCGAAGTACGACTGATGGGCGAAAATCAGGTGCCAGTTGTTCACGTAGAGCAGGGTGGCGATGGCATCGCCGCGCAGGCCCGAGAGATCGATCAGCCCGTTGGCGCCGGGGCCACCGAAGAGCGCGTTGCAGACGAGGTACAACGCCAGCGCGGCGACCACGAGGAAGAGTGCGGGCAGCAGGCGCCGGGCGCGGCGCCCCCAGAAGGCGGCCAAGCCGATGCGCCCGGTGCCGACCCACTCCTCCAGGAGGAGGGTGGTGATCAGGAAGCCCGACAGGACGAAGAAGAGGTCGACACCGAGATACCCGCCCTTCGCCCAGCCGAGCTGGAGGTGGTAGGCCACCACACCGATCACCGCCACGCCGCGCAGGCCGTTGAGGGCAGGCAGGTGGCGCCCGGTCACCGCAGTCGTCGCCGTCGCCGTCCCCGGACGCTCCTGCGCCAGGACGGTGTCCGTCACACCCTCTCCAGGAGGCAGACGGCTGGCGCGGCAGTCGGCTGGAGGAGGAAGTCGGCGCTGCCCGCCAGGTCGTCGGGCGGCACGTCCCCCGCCGTCAGGTCCAGGGCGATGCGGGGGCTCCTCTCCCCTGCCGGGCGGGCCCGGTCGGGGGCGGCCCGCACCGCGAAGTTGGGGCCCGCGTGCACCACTTCCCCGGCGCGCCACATGGCGCGGCACAGGGAGATCGCCTCGGCGAGCTCGTCGGTGAAGGGCGGTGGGAAGCACAGGACGCTCCGACCTCCGCAGACGAGGTCGAGGCTCGTGACGTCCCGGGCGAGCATGGCGGGATGGCGCCCGTCCACCGAGAGGTCGATCCGGGCGCCCAGGAGGAGCTCCGGGACAAGGTCCGCGAGGCCGGCCGCCAGGACGACGGGGTCACCGAGAGGACCCGAGCTCAGGAACACGGCGGCTGCACCCTGGGTGCCGGCCCGGACGGCCTCCGCACGCAGCCCGGGCCCATCACCAGCCTGGATGAACCGTGCCTCCACGGCGAGGAGGTTAGGGCGCTTCGGTGCCCCCGACGGCGTCAGGCTCGTTCCCACCATCCCCCGACATCGCAGGCCAGGCCCGCCTGGGCGAGCCGTTCGAGGCCGCCGCACAACTCGGCCAGGTCGAGGCCCGTGACCCGGGCCAGCTCATCGAGCGGCGCGGGATCGACGCTGAGCGCCTCGTAGACCAGTCGGTCCTCACCCGGGTCGGGCGGGGGCCCGTCCCGCCCCCGGGCCGGCGGCGTCGGCGGCGTCGGCGGCACGGACACCGCGGCGCCGGCCAGCGAGAGGGCGACGAGGATGTCGCCCGCCGAGCACACCGGGAAGGCGCCGTCGGCGAGGAGCGCGTTGGTGCCCTCGGAGGTGGCGCTGCGGATGGAGCCGGGCACCGCGCCGACGGGGATGCCCCGGTCGACCGCCGCGTCGACCGTGTGCCGCGAGCCTCCGTGGTGCCGGCTCTCCACGACCACGACGACGTCGCTCAATGCGGCCAGCAGGCGGTTCCGCACGGGGAAGCGCCACTTCTCGGTGCGCACCCCGGCCGGTGACTCCGACACGATGACCCCGGACGCCGCGACCCGCTCCCAGAGGCGGGCATGCCGTTGCGGGTAGGGGTTGTCCAGGCCGCCGGCGACGATGCCGATAGGGGGCGCGCCGGCACCGCACGCGCCCTCGTGGGCAGCACCGTCGATGCCCAGCGCGAGGCCCGACACGACGCTCACGCCGGCGGCAGAGAGGTCGGCGCCGAACTGCGCCGCCACGCCGATGCCGTAGCGGGTCGGCGCACGTGTCCCCACCAGCGCCACCGTCGGAGCCGCGCGCAGCGCGGCCGGGTCGCCCAGGCAGAACAGGAGCGCAGGCGCCCGCGGGTCATCGGCCAGACGGGACGGGTACGAGGGGGACCCGGCCAGGAGGACCCGGATGCCGAGCTCGGCATGGCGTGCCCAGCGGCGCGCGACCTCTGCCCGGGACGCCGTGGATCCATCGCAGGCCTGCGCCCAGGCCACCGAGGGCGACGCTGCCGCCAGCAGGGCGCGTAGCCGCGACGGGCCCACTGAGGGCTGGGATGCCAGCGCGACCGCGAAGGCCTCTTCGGGGAGGTCCGGTGCGGCGGCGCTCACGACACCACGGCGGCCCGGCCAGCGCGCAGCGACAGGGCTTCGGACGCGTGGGCGAACGACACCTCTTGCGCGCCGGCGAGGGCGGCCACCGTCCGGGCGACCCGGGACACCTTGTGCAGCCCGCGTGCGCTCAGGGCGCCGGAGCGGAGCTTTGCCGCGAAGAGTGCAGTCGCCTCTGGGGCCAGCTCTGTTTCGTCCGCGCCCGGGGCACGGGCGATGCGGGCGGCGGCCACGCGACGGGCGACCGCGGCTGACGGCTCGCCCGGCAGGCCCGAGAGCAGCTCGTCGGGATCCGGGCGGCTCAGCGGCACGACCAGGTCGAAGCGGTCGAGCAGCGGTGCGGAAATGCGTCGCCGGTAGCGGGCGCGGGTGACGGCGCTGCAGCTGCAGGCGCCCGGGTACACACCCTCCCCGCACGGGCAGGGGTTCATGGCGGCGACGAGGAGAAAGGCGGCCGGGAACGTGACCGTCCCCCCGGCCCGGCTCACCCGGATCACCTCCTCCTCGAGGGGCTGGCGCAGCGCCTCGAGGGCGGGCACGGGGAACTCGCCGAGCTCGTCGAGGAACAAGACGCCGTGCGTCGCCAGACTCACCTCGCCCGGTCGGAGAGACCAGCTGCCGCCGCCCACCAGGGAGACGATCGAGGATTGGTGGTGCGGGGCCCGGAAGGGCGGGCGTTCGAGCAGGACCCCGTCGGGCAGCGGACAGCTGGCGGCCGAGTGGATGCGGGTCACCGTGAGGGCCTCCTCCGCCGTGAGCGGCGGGAGCAGGCCGGGCAGGCGCTCGGCCAGCATGGTCTTGCCCGACCCGGGGGGTCCGATCATGAGCAGGTGATGCCGACCCGCCGCCGCGACCTCGACGGCTCGCCGGCCGAGTTCCTGGCCGAGCACGTCGGAGAGATCGGGCGGCGCCGGTGTCCTCGAGGCTCCGGTCGGCGCGGGAGCCGCGGGCCAGGTGGCCTCGCCGCGCAGGACCCGCACCAACTCGGCCAGCGTCGCAACGCCGTGCGCCGCCGCGCCGCGCACGAGAGCCGCCTCCCGCACGTCGCAGAGGGGCACCACGAGGCCGAGGGGGGCAGCGGCATCGGCCAGGGCGATCATGCCCGGGACGTGGCGCAGAGCGCCGTTGAGACCCAGCTCGCCGCAGAAGGCGAACCCTTCGGTGCAGGATGGGCCCAGCTCGCCGGCGGCCACGAGGAGCCCGACGGCGATCGGGAGGTCGAGCCCGGCACCACCCTTGCGCACACCGGAGGGCGCCAGGTTGATCACGGTCCGGCGGAGCGGCCAGGCGAAGCCGCTGGACAGCAGGGCGGCACGGACTCGATCCCGGGCCTCTCGCACCGAGGCATCGGGGAGTCCGACGATGGTGAAGCCGGGCAGCCCGTTGGAGACGTGGACCTCCACGGAGACGGGCCGGCCGACGGCACCACTCAGCGTGGCGGAGGCGACTGCGGCGAGCACGTGGGTGAACGGTCGCCCCACTGTGGCGGAAGCAATCAGCTCGTAATCAGTCGAGTTGTTGCAGCGCTTCGGCGGCGCGTCGTTCCACTCCCCCGTACCCGTTGGCCGATGCGACGATGTGCGCTTTGGTCAAGAGCCTTCGGGACCTCTCGATATCACCCTCACGTCGGCGATCAGCGAGCATCCTTCCCCAGAGGAGGTTATTTCGGGCCGCGTGGAACTTGGCTCCGATGCGCTCACACGTCGCAGCTGACTGACCGAAGTATCGATCTGCCTCCTCGAAGTGACCGAGCACGGTAGCAAGGCCACCCAAGTAGTGGCTCACGGGACCATCGGAGATGGAACCGATGACGGGCAACTGCTCGGCCCATGGAGCCAATCGATCGAAGAGCGGTTCGGCGTACGTTGGATTGCCACAGGCGATCGCGGCGTCCGCAAACGCGGCCATCGCAAAGATCCAGGTCAAATCGATGAGGAAATCGAACCTGCCCACTGCGAGGGGGGCAAGGAGTCGGCTTGCGTCCTCGATTCGACCAGCCTCCGCGTAGGCCCGAGCCAGTCCGCCCTTGAGGCTCGTTGGCGACAGGTCCGGCAATTCGGAATGCAGCTGCTCGACGAACGGGATCACGTCGCCCAATGTCCCGCGCTGCTGATGAATCATGGTGACGAATCCGGCATTGAAGGTGACGGCGTCGGGTTGGCCACTGTCGGTGCCGAACTGCAGAGCCTCGCCAGCGAGCTGCTCGCCCCGATCGGTATCACCGGCAATGAGCGCCCGGTTGACATGCCACACGGCGCTTGCCCACTTCAGCATGGGCTGGTCGAGTCGATGAGCCAGGAGCTCAGCGATCGCGAGGCATCGATCCATCTCGACGATGTCCCCGGCCGAATAGGCCGTCAATGCACGATTGCTGGCCGCATAGAAGAGCTGCACCGGGTCATCAACCCGCTGGGCGAGTGCCAGCGCGTCAGCTGATCGCGACAGCGTCTGCTCGTGAAGAGACGGTACCCACAAGGGGTAGGCGATGTGGTTGAGGACGCGAACCGAAACGTGGTCGTCACCAGCTGATTCGGCAATTGAGAGAGCCTCGTCGGCAAGTTCCCGGCGGCGTTCGAGTGGGCTTCCCATGGTCAGTTCCGAACACAAGGTGCCGGCCACGAGTGCCCGGTTCGGGTGGTCCCACGGGAGTCGGCCCCGGGCCGCTTCCAGGATTTCGACCTTTTCGGTGTCGATCGTCCCGGAAACGCTGAACCAGCCCCGGTCATTGGCCAAGGCGGCTGCCACCAATCGTTCGGTATCCCCCAAATCGGCGGCCCGCCGTGACGCCCCCAACAGGGTGTCACGAAACGCTGCGTCCCCTGTCTGGCGTTGGGCCGTGCCCAGCCCGATGGCCAGGTCGATGCCAATCGCCGGATCGGGGTCTTCGACCTGGGGGTAGAGCTCGAGGGCTTGCGCGTAGTGCCGAAGGGCATCGGCGGGGGCCAGGGCACTCAGCGCGGCATCGCCCGCCTGGCGTGAGTACTCGATTGCCTTGTGAAGATCGATGGGCTGGGTCGCAGCGATCCAATGCCGGGCCAACTCGCTCACCCGTGCGCCGGGCCGGTCACCGCACAGGGCCTCCAGAGCCTCGGCCACCTGCCGGTGTGCTCGGGCCCGTCGGTTGTGACCGAGATCCTCGTAGAGGGTGTGTTGGATCAGGGCATGGGCGAAGTTGTACCGCCCCGTATCGGCGACCTCCCGGACAAGGGCCGCCGCCGCCGCATCATCCAGGATGTCGAGCAGGTCCTCCTCCCTGGTCCCGGTGGCACGAGCCAGAAGCTCGAGGTCGAAATCACGCCCGATCACCGACGCCACCGACAGCACGCGTCTGGCGTCCCGGCCGAGGCGCAGTACCCTGGCCCCGATTACCTCACGCACCGAGTCGGGCAAGGCCGTGGTGTCGAAGGTGTCCTCGGCCACCCAATGTCCTTCTGCGTCCTGTCCGATCGCGCCCGTCTCCGCCAGGCTGCGGAGCACCTCGCTTACGAAGAACGGGTTGCCGTCGGTCTCGCGGTAGATGGCATGAGCCAGTCCGACGGCCGCATCGTCTAGTCGGTGCCCGGCCCCGGCCTCCATGAGGGCCACCACGCCAGTGTCGTCCAGGCCGTCAAGGTCGATCCGAGAGACGCCCTCCAGGCGGTGGAGGGCGGCCAGGGCGGCCACGAGAGCTTCGGCGTTGGACAGCTCACTGTCCCGATAGGTCCCGAGGACCAGCACCCGCATGGCCGGGTCGGCCGACGCCAGATGACGTAGCAGGAGCAGGCTGCCCTTGTCGGCCCATTGAAGGTCGTCGAGGACCAGGACAACGGGCTGCGGGTCGGAGG
This sequence comes from uncultured Acidimicrobiaceae bacterium, assembly GCA_963826835.1. GTDB lineage: Bacteria > Actinomycetota > Acidimicrobiia > Acidimicrobiales > RAAP-2 > Bog-473. The sequence continues at coordinate 335,044 of CAWGYK010000008.1, read as the reverse complement.
CCCTGGTCAACAAACCCACCACAGCGGCGAACAGCAGGAACCGCTCGGTGTCCGAGTCGGTGGCCTTTGACGGTGGCAGGCGGCCGGGGATCCGGCTCGTCAGAGCGGGAACGAGCCGACAAAGCTCTGACCCGTGGGCCTCGACGTGGGCCAGGAGTTGCTCTTCGGACGCGTGCGTGACGTAGTGGCCCAGGGCCTCCGCGAACAGCTGGTACGGGGTGGCGAGGTCCTCTTCGCAGTGGCCGAAGAGGACGCAGGCTCCGGCGTCGAACGCGGACCGCGCGACCTCGGCCACCAGGGTCGTCTTGCCGATACCCGCTTCGCCCGAGACGAGGAGGATCTCGCGGCCCTCGCCAGCCGCCACTCGTTTGACGGCATCGGTGATCGCCATCACCTCGGAGTGCCGGCCGACCACACCCACCCGGGGACGCACTGCCAGACGAGCAGGGAGGGCAACTTCCCGACCACTCTTGTCCCCTCCGAAGGGTTCCCAGCTCACTTCGACCGTCTTGACAGAGTCGGGCAAGCCCTTCAGGGTCAGTTCCCCGAGCGGGCGGCATTCGTGACGACTTCGGCGACCCGCCATAGCTCGCACGAAGTCCGTGGCCAGGATCTGTCCGGTGTCGCAACGAGCGCAGAGGCGGGCTGCCTCGACGACGGGGTCCCCGAAGTAGTCACCCTCTTCGTTGCTGGCCTCCCCCACGCTGAGCCCGACTCGCAGTCCAACGGCTTCTGCACTGCCACGATTGTCCTGCTCGACGTTCTGCTGCATCGCGACGGCACACGCCAACGCCCCCGAGGCCGAGCTGAACACCACCATCAGCCCGTCGCCCAGGTTCTTCACCTCGGTGCCACCTGATTCGGTGACGGCCTGGCGGAGGATCGAGAAGTGGGCCCGCCGCATCTCGTCGGCGAGCTCTGGGGGAAGTCGCTGGGACAGCTCCGTCGAGCCGACCATGTCCGTGAACAGGATGGCGACGTTCTCGCTGGTCACGGCAATGCCCGTTCCCGCGGCATGGGATCACCGTAGACGAACAGGGCCCATGTAGGCCGAAGGTCGATCGGCATCAAGCAGAGTCGGGAAGCCCTTGCCGCCCAGTCGATCGTGCGCTCGGGTGTCACCTGCATCGCGAGGGTTCGACAAGTTGCAAGTAATCCTGCGCATTGGCCACCGCCACTCCTGGCCCGGGAACTCGAGACAGGCCCCTACCCATATCACCTCGGGGTACGCGAGTTGCCGACGTACCAACCAATTACGGCGGCCAGGCGAAGCCGCTGGACAGCCCGCCGTGCTCCTCCTCAGCGGTGAGTCGCTTCGGTATCCCCGTTCAGAAACTTGTGGCTCGGCGACAGTGGAATCGCCCATTGTCCGGCTCACCCCCACCGAAACCGCACCCGCGGCGGCCGGATGTCAGAATTCCGTGCGTGCGACCACCGCAGACGAGGTACGCGACGGCCAGGGACGGAAATCAAATTGCCTATCAGGTCCTGGGCGAAGGCCCTGTGGACCTGGTGTATCTCACCGGCTCACTGAGCAACGTTGACGTGCGTTGGGAACATCCGTCGAGCGCACAGTTCCTCGAGCGACTGGCTTCCTTCAGTCGTCTCGTCGTCTTCGATCGACGAGGGGCTGGTGTGTCGGACCGGCTCCCACCCGAAACAATCCCGACCTGGGAGGAGTGGGCGGAGGATCTGCAGGTCGTCCTCGACGCCGTTCACTCTCGACGAGCTGTTTTGTTCGCGGTCGCCGACGGCGGCGCGATGGCGATTGCCTTCGCCGCCAGCCATCCCGAACGGACCGAGGCACTGGTGCTCTTCCATTCCCTCGGAAGTCTCGAAGTTCAGTCAGACGACGAGAAGGCGGCGGTCAAGGAGCTCGTCGCCCTTGCTGAGGAAGAGCTCTGGGGCACTCCAGACCTGGTGAAGTTCATTGCGCCCAGCATTGAAGGCGACTCGGCGCAGCTCGCCTGGCTGGCCAAGTACATGAGGGCAACAATGACGCCTCGCGCTGCGGCTGCCCACACCAGATCACGGTCGGCAGAGGAGATCGACTTCATCCTCCCGTCCATCAGCGCACCGACGTTAGTGATGCACCGGTCGGCCTACATAACTGCAACGATCGAGTCGGCCCGGACACTGGCCCAACAGATCCCCGACGCCCGTTTTGTCGAGATACCCGGGATCGACGTCTTCCCTCAGTCCCAAGAGCCTGATTTGATCCTCGATGCGGTCCAAGCGTTTGTCACAGGAGTCCCGCCGGTACCGCCCTCCAGCCGCTTCTTGACCACTGTTCTCTTCAGCGACATCGTCGACTCGACTCGGCTTGCGACGGCGCTGGGCGACAGGGAGTGGCGCCGGCGGCTCGACGACCACGACCGAATGGTACGCAGGGAGTTGGAGCGGTTTCGCGGCAGCGAAGTCAAAACGACGGGCGACGGCTTCCTCGTCACCTTCGACGGTCCGGGCCGATCGATTCACTGCGCCCGCGCCCTGCGCGAAGGTGCGCAGAAATTGGGCATAGATGTGCGCGTCGGGCTTCATACTGGCGAGGTGGAGGGGCGTGGTGCAGACATAGCTGGCATTGCGGTCCATATCGCGGCGAGAGTGGCCGCCACAGCCGGAGCCGGCGAGATCCTCGTCTCGCGGACTGTGACCGACCTTGTCGCCGGATCCGGGATCGACTTTGAGGACCGCGGTGAACGCACCCTCAAAGGGGTGCGTGACCCCTGGAGGTTGTTCGCCGTGCTCGAGTAACCGGGGTGCCCCGCTTGTACCAGTGGGATATCCCGACCACGGGGATACCACTCAGGGCGACCCCAGGAAACAGTCACGGTGAGCGACGAAACTCTGCGACTTGTGGATTCATATTCCCCTGTCGGGCGGCAGCCGAGGTTCCGTGAGATCCAACCCGAGGAATATCACCGGCACCGGCTCAACCGTGTACGGCCCTGTATCGACGTAGCCCAGTCGCCGGTAGAAGTTGATGACGTTGTCCCTGCTGATCAGAACATCGAGCACGAGCCGTTGTAGGTCATTCTCCTTGGCCCTGCTGTGGAGGGCGTCCAAGAGCCGTCTTCCGATTCCGCCTCGCTCGTCCGGTCGGACAGAGAGGTGCTTCACTTCCGCCACCTGGGAATCCCTTCCCTGCATTCCCACGGCGCCTATGCGGCTGTTGCGACGGTAGGCGACGAGGAGTGCACCGGACGGGGCGTAGGCGGTGGCCAGATCCTCGACTTCGGACCGCCACTCTTCAGGACCTTGCCGGTCGCCAACGCATCGACGATTTCGATGGTCTCAGGGCACATGGCGATAGTCTGACCCAGTCGCCCAAAGTGACCGCAAAGTGTGCGGAGGGCTGGGACACGGCACTTTCGGGCTCCCCGCGCCGGGCGCCTGTCTGCCTCGCCACACCCCCGCGGTGGGCAGCGGGCCGTCCGGGATGCGCCGCTCTACGGCGTGGGTGAACTTCCGGCCAACAGTGCGTAGATCTCGACCATCGGAGCGGTCCCGTTGACCCCGTACTGGGGGTCGATCAGCCCGGTTCCAGCTTGGCGTTGCGCCCACATGGTGGTCGCAAAGCTCTGGGCCTCTGAGGCGTAGGCAGCGTTGGGCGCAAACTGATTGAGAAGGAACAAGTTGCGGAAGTAGATGGCATTGAACGCCGGCCCCTGGTTGACGAGCGTTGTTCCCGTGCCGAAGTACGACACGGCCGCGGCAGCCGTCTGCTGCGCTTGCTCGAGGTACGCGCTGTTCCCGGTCACCTGGTACAGCAAGACGCCCGCGCCGACCATGACGCCCTGGTTGTAGCTCCAGATCGTCGTGTTGACACTTCCGTTCGGATTGACATGGTCGTTGTACAAGCCACTCGCGGTTCCGAGACAGTCAACGACCCACTGGTACACGCTCGTCGCCCAAGTCAGGTCCGAGGTGTTCCCGGTGAGCCGGTCCAACTCGAGCGCGAGCGATGCGCCGGCTCCGTTCGCGGTGGTGTTGCGCTCGCTTCCCGCAACGTCCTCCCAGAAGACGCCTCCGGGACAGCCGTCACTGGCGTTCGTGTCCCACCCGGACATTATGAAGTTGAGCTCGTTCTGGGCCAAGGTGAGATAGGTCCGGTTCGACGTGAGCAGGTAGGCGTGGACCAGGTTCAGCCCGACCCACCCGTTGTCGTCGTAGTACGTGGCACCACCTGGTCCGAGTGGCTGCGGCACGGCCGATTGGTAGGCGGCTGGCTGGGCAGTACCCGCGGGGGAGACTTCCGACGGGTCGGCGTAGTGGCCGAGACCTGTCTGGCGGGCTGCGATGGCGGACAGGTAGCTCGCACCCTTCGGCGCGCCGTAGAGGTAGACCGTTCCGGCAAGTGCGTTGGTGAACGGCCACAGGCACGAATAAGTGCCGCACGAATTCGAAGGACTACCGCTGTAGAGGGATTGGCGGGAGACATAGAGGTTCTGTTGGAGCGCGTTGTAGGTCGCGACCGCCTGCTGCTGGCTCGTCGAGGTGGCCGAGTTGGCCTGAACTCGTCCGGCCGACGGTGCGGCGGCGGCGGACGTGGCCGCAAGGGCCATGGCGAAGCAGATGACCGCGGCTCCACCGAGCGCCCGCACCCATATCCGGCTCCTCGAGGAAAAGGTCTGGTGTGACATGGAGGCATGCACCGTCGGGAACGTCGATTCATGCCGCTGGTCGTGCCCGCTTGCGCGCATGGCGTTCCCTCCGTTTGGCGACAGGGATTGCTGGTCGCAACAGTATGTCCGAAATGGGGGTTACGTTCTACTCCTCGTTGGCTCTCGACACCGAGGGACTCAACCTGGCCCCGAGCCGCGTGGTGACGACGCCGATGAGTGGATGAAGTAGGTCCAGGCGGAGCACCTGGAGGCGAACTTGAGCGTTCGGGTGCCCCGGTTGGCCGGGTCTGCGACAGAGGAATCCCTTCGAGGCCAGCTGACAGCTCCGGTTCGATTCGTCATACTCACGTGATGGACACGCTTCGTCATTCCGGTTCAATCATCATCAAGCGCTCTCCAGAAGAGCTCTACGACATGGTCGTTGACGTCACCCGCGTGGGCGAGTGGAGCCCAATGTGCACGGCGTGTTGGTGGGACGAGGGCGACGGACCGCATGTCGGAGCCAAGTTCACTGGACGCAATGAGCGCCAAGAGCGAACGTGGGAGACGCGCTCGGAGGTCGTCGCGGCAGACCGTGGCCGCCGGTTCGCCTGGAAGGTGGTTGAGCCGCCTACCTCCGCTTATTGGGGCTATGCGTTCGTTGCCAAGGACGGAGGGACCGAGGTCACTGAAACCTGGGAGCTACCTCCCGAGGGTTCAGCTTTCTTCGAGAAGATGTTCGGTGACGATGCGGCGAAGGAAATTGGCATCCGCAGCGACTGGGCGAAGGACGGTATTGGGGCGACCTTGGCAGCCATCAAGGACCTAGCCGAGGCCTGAGCTGCGCGCTTGTCTACCTGTCGTTGAACGCCGGGACGAGGACCATCCTCCACCCGACGCAACGATCGGTGGTGTGATTCGAATGACCGATGAGGTGACGGATCAGGCGATGGCACTCTTCATGGACTCCGACACTGGATTCCTTCAGCCTGACGGAAAGTCCCGAATGGTCCGACATTGGTTATTTGGGCATGGACGAAGACGTAGCTGTGGCGGCCGCAGAGCGGACTGGGATCGTGACATTCGAGTGTTTCGCCTTCCGTTCAGATCGGCCTATCGCCTGGGACAACCATTCTGCCGGACCCCAACTGCTGGCGGACCCAGCGGTTCAGCACATTCTCTTACCCAGGGGGTGCGAAGAACTCCAAAGCAATGTTGTCCGGATCGCGAAAGGACAAGCCTGAACCATAGGGAGCGTCGACAATGCCGCCATTCTCGATTCCGAGCGCGTTGAGCTTGGACACCCACTCTTCAAGCTCCGTCCGGTTCGCGCATGCGAACGCCAGGTGGTCCAGACCCGGGCGCCGTTCGTCGAAGGGCTCTGATCCGTGAGGATCCGGGAATTGGTGGATGCCGACCAGCGTCTGGCTGCCCAGAATCCACACAACGTGGTGGAACGGGCCCGTGTCCTCATCGATCACGGGTGGAGCTCCGAATAGATCCTGGTACCAAGGCCGACTCCGGCTGAGATCCGTGACGGTCAGGGCCACGTGTGTGACAGCGGGGAAATCAGGCATGCGAACCTCCTCTGCGAGCGCTGCCCCTCAACGTAGTCTCGGGATCGGCAGATTTCACGTGGTGTCCCCGATCGCCGGGACGGTGGGACACTTCGGCACTTCGGTGGCAGGAAGTTCATGGCGGCGGGCCGCCCGGTATCCGGCAATCTCCGCGCAAGGGCTCCGTTGTTATCGTTCGGGCGAGATCGGGCGATGCCATCCGGGTACAAGGCCGGTGGGAGGAGCCCAGCGGGGGCATCAGGGTCCCGGCAGAGTCGGGCAAGATGACCAGCCCGTTGGCCTGTCGACTGCCTGACGATACCGAGCGGTTCGGTCAACGACCCACGTCTTGACCTAGTGATCAGGTGAGGCTACTGACCCCTCCGCCCTATCGCGGGTTTGGTGTTCAGGCGAGCACGCGTTCGAGGTTCTCCATCGCGGATCCGATGTTGGCCGCAAGCGAGGTGAACGCCTCTTCCACCTTGGGGTCGTCAAGGCGCTTCGCTGCTTCGCGTGCCGGGTTGAGCCGACACTGTTCGGTCCACGCCGAAAGCCCTGGTTCGGCAGAGCGCGCGACAAGACCTGCAATGCCGGCGCGCGAGATAGCTAGGAGAGAAGATGCTTCGCCCGTGAACGGGACTGGTGGGCACAGCTCGTTCTTGCGAGTGTCGTCATGGCCCGATGCCTCAACGGCCGCGATGGTAGCCGCACTCCAGGGGGCAACGCCGATCGTGACGTACTGAGGGGTGATTCGATCGGTCTCAAAGACGGGACGCGGGGACACTGGTGGCAGACCCTCCGCAGTGCAATCGACGTAGATCTGCTGCGCATCCGTGGAGAGAGACATTTCGTCGAACACCATGTGTTGGGTTCCTATGCGTTGGACACGCCCTTGCCGAACGACATTCTCGATGCTGCGAAGAGCAGCCAGCTCCAGTGGGCTGAGGGTGGCGCCACGGAACACCCCCGGCTCCACGTTCGGGTCGATCCTGATCATGACGCCGTCAGCCTCAAGCCGGTGGACAAAGTCGGTCACATCACCGCAAGCCGCAGCGCTTTCCACCCAGCGCGCCTGAAGCTGCATGTACGACGCGACCAATTCGAGGGGCTGCGTGAAGGCGCGGTTTAAGAACCACCCATCGCGTGGCCGGATCCAACGGATGTTGTCTGGATCGACGCCCGCATCGAGAAGCCAGGTGCAGGTATCCATCGCGGTCTTGCCTGCGCCGATGACAGTGAACCCCGTTGCTGGCTCGTCGAGGTCGACAAGCGCGTTGGGCGGGATCACATGCACGCCAGGGTCGATCTCGTACAGCGGGGTATGCCGCGAGGGTATCGATGACTCGACATAGGTGGCATCGACGAAATTGCGGCGCACCGTCACAATCGTCTCGGCACCGGTCACCCGGGACACGAAGTGATGGCCGCTCGCATCGCTGCCGCGATAATCAGACATTGGGAAGAAACGCACGCGTCCCGAGGCAATGAGGTGTTCTTGGAGCACACGGTTGTAGTAGTCACAGATCTCCGCGGCCGTGGACCGCTCGTAAAAGCCGGCGTTCGGGCCAGAGACGTCGACTCGATCGTTGCCAAGCACACGCGAGTTGACTCCGTAGTACGCCGACGGTTGGTGGAGACGCACGAACGGATAAGCATCGAGCCAGTGACCACCAGGACGATGCCGCCGGTCAACCATGACCACGTCGACGTCCGACTCGGCGACCAACGTGTCGACGAACGCCATCCCAGTGGCACCCGCGCCCACAACGAGGTAGTCGGTCTCGACCAGGCGCACCCGTCCTCCCTTCGTCAGGCGAAAACGTGCTTAAGCTTGTCCGGTTGCTGCGTGACGCGCAAGAGGCTGGTGAGCCAAACCCGGTAACGGACGATCCAGCTCACATGGTGCATCGGATTGAACCGAGCACCACGCGCCGACACAGAGCGGCTGCAAAGGTGGTCCAATTCGCCGGGAATGAGAGCGCGAGTCGCTGAACTGCGGCAGCCCCGTTAGCTCGTCGAAGTGGTCGGAGCGTGCATGCCGCCGTGATGAAAGTTACGGTTTGGAGGAGGTCCAGCACCCCCCGTGGCCAGAGCCCGACGCTGTCTTGCTCGGTGGCCGAGGAGGAGGCCCAGAAGGACGAGCGCAACTACGACGAGCCTGGATAGTGCCTTCCTGGCGCTTCGACTTTCCTCCATCCCCCCATTCTGCCGCATCGCTCGCCGAGGTCGACGGTCGGATGGACCACAAAGATTGTTGATGGGGATCACATCCGATGACCAGATCCACCAGTAGACCCTCTTCGCTACGGTTACGCCGATGAATCGAGGATGGTTCGGTGCGGTCCTCGGAGGGTTAACGCTGTGTGTCCTGGCGGCCGGATGTAGCAGCTCACCCACGGCTGGAGGATCGACAGGTCGTCCTTCTACAAGTCAGACGCCCGTCCAGGCTGCTGAGTCTTGGTTCAAAGCGATCAACACCAAGGACAAGGCCGATGCCCTTGCACATTTTCAGCTGAGCGCCCAGGAGCAGATGGATTGGAGTGGCGGCGACACCTCTGGGTGGCCCACGTTCTCGGCGGTCCGGTGCCACCTGGTCAACAAGAACGAGAGGGACGCCGCCGTCTACTGCTCTTTCAGAGAATCAGATGCGCCCGATGTGGGAAACCCCGACTCATTTTGGACCATCGAGATGCAGCGCCATTTCGGAAAGCCTTGGTTGATCACTGGCTACGGACAGGGGTGACCACGGATAAACGAACCACATGCGCCGAAGGTATGTTGGCCCCCGGGTACGCCGGGAGGGTGGGACAGTTCGGCACCAGCGGGACAGGCCGAACGTGACCGTCGGGTGCTCAGATTGACTCGCGGAACTCGGCACCCGCGGCATTCACGGCCACGTTGTCCATGATGTCAATCACCGGGTGGATTTCGAACTCGAGCCAGGTGGAGAACTTCGCTGGCGCGTCGGCCAGGCTCGCTGGGTTTTCGGTCTCAATGACCGCGTAGCCACCTTGGCCGTCCACCCGGGCTACAAACTGCAGAAAGTTCTGGTCGGCCGGAATCTGCCACTTGGCAAAAGTGTCGAGCAGCGTCTTCCCGTCATCGTGGTTTTGCTGGGCCGTTCCACCCAATCGCACGTTCCAGCTCACAACGTATTTCGCCATTGATCTCTCCTGTCAGTTCACCTGTCCGCTCGTGCGAGGTGTTGACGTACCGTAACCCCTATTGCACGCTCGTGCTCGGCCGACTGCAATACCACCACGAGGGGTGAGCGGATTTGCGGTACTTCGGAGGGATGCCTGCCACAGTTCACCGCCGGTTCGGCGGCTAGCTCAGCCGTATCACTTTCGGCGTCTGAGAAACACGAAGCCCACAAGGACGATCAATACGACCGCTACCACAATCAGAACTCCGGCCACACTGCCGGTGCTGCTCGAGTTCCCAGTGGTCGCGGGCGCCCCAAACAGAAGGGTTCCGATCACTCGGACATTGTGCCATCAACCTGCCCCCGAACACTGGGACCGTGAGACAGTTCGGCACTGTGACCGTGGCCGGGTGGGCCGAACAGCACGCCCCAAAGAGCCGACCCACTTGCACTCCAAAGGGGGACCCCATACCGCTCGGTCAGGCCGGGGGGCTCGTCGGCGACATTGCCCTTGAACGGCCCGACCGATGGTGGAAGGCTTCTTGCTGGCGCCACACCTGGCGAGCCCGATGCGCCCCGCCCAGGTGTCCTCGTGCGCTGCGTTGGCCGCCCCGGTAGCACGGTGCATCGGGCCGGTCGCATGCGCTTCCGGGGTATCGGGGTGCTTTGCGCCGTTCAGCGGTGGAAGGAGGACCGATGGCTGGACTCAACATGGAAGATGGGAAGAAGCCCACCAAGTCGCTTCGGCAGTACGCTGCGACCTACGTGGATGAGCTGATTCGGATTGCGCCGCCGTGCGACCGTCCGCTGACACCGGCAATGAGGGCCGACAGCATCGCCCTCGTCGAGTCGGCGATGCATGACCTGATTCGCGCCGGCGTACCGCAGAGTCGTCTTCGATAGGCAGCGTGAGGAGGCGGGGGCGGACGGGAAAACGTTCATCAACATGTCGAGAACGAGACCCCCAGAGGAACCCCAACCGGCGGCTCACGACGACCAAGGACGGCTACTCCGGGTGCCCCACCCACGGCTGCACGCCGTGCAGCATCTGATGCCGAGGAGCACTGAAGGTTCCGGCTCACAATGAAAGATTTGCGATACGGATCGGCGGCGGAAGTGCGCCGTACGCCATCGGGACGGTGGGGCGCATCGGCACGTGGGGGGCACCAAGGTGGTCAGCGGGATCTCGCCCTCAAAATGACCAGGCCGTTCTCTACATCCACCAAATGGTGGTACGAGTCGTGGAGCGCATGTTCGAGAAGGAAACGCACATCGCGACGCGATTCGCCGATTGTGATGCCCCGCGACCATGAGGAAGGTCCTGATTCCTGAGCCAAATCGGCAAGCTTTCGAGCTTGATTCTTGAGCTCCATGCCAACAACACCGGGGTCTTTTGCGGCATAGCCCGCCGCTGCGCCCTGCACGAGTTCGTCCCCGTCTATCTCGGGGAATCTGGGCTCATCGACCTTCAGCGCCTGCTCGACCCCGAAGACGTGAAGTGCGGTGACATCCCGACTGTGAGCCGCATATTCGAGCGCCGACCAGGTGCCAGGGTCCGGTCTCAGCCGAAGCTCGTCGCCAGCTTCGAGCAAGAGGCGGATCCATTCAGGTCCAAGGCCTCGGATAGCCTCCAACAGCCGTTCGGGCTCGTAGTTGGTGCCATCGAAGCCGCAGGCGGCACATCGCTCGTGATCCACGTTGATACCTCCTCAGCCAACCTCTTTAGTCTCGCTGGTACCGGCAAAATGTGTCTCGGATGTCTCGGATGTCTCGGATGTCTTGGGGTGCCCCTGTTCACCCGGCACAGTGGGACGGCTCAGCACTTTCGGGAAACGTGCGAGACCCGGCGTCCGAGGGCAGGATTGGCCATGGCTAGGAATCAAGGCAACATACGTACGACGGCCTACAAATCCATTGTCGTGAACGATCTCTCGATCTTCTAGCGTGAAGCCGGCAGCCCGGATGCGCCCAACTTGCTTCCAGCTGCAGGGCTCTGACCCGTCCGATGCCAGCTCCGGTGACGAGCGCAACTGGTCCCGCCGCCATCCGAGGACACTACTGCGAGGTTCCCCCGATCCCTTCAGGGGCCGGTGGCGCTCTGGCTCGATTGTTCCGAGACCACGTTCCGTCGGTTGCACTCGCCTGTGCACCGGACACTACGGTGCGTGCAACGGACCGACTTCTAAAGATCGGAGACTTGACGATGACCTCGAAGTCCGATTTCACGGCTGAGGAATGGCGGCTCATCTTAGAAGCGCCACCAAGTGCTGGCATGATCGTGGTCACCGCCCAACGAGGAGGCTCCTTTCGCGAGACCATCGCCATGGCCAAGAGCTACGTCGAGGCGCGCCAGCAGCACGGCAAGAGCGAACTTCTAGATGACATAGTCGAGGCGAAACCTCAGCGGGACCACACGCACTATCACTCGCCCGAGGAACTCAAGCAGCACGGACTGCAACACCTGCGCGATTCGGTCGCTCTGCTCGAGACGAAGGCCACGCCGGGAGAGGTCGAAGAATACCGCCGATTCATCGTCACGCTGTCCCACAAAGTCGCAGCCGCTCACCGAGAGCACGGTCAAGAAGTCAGTGAATCCGAGCAGGCAGCGATCAACGACATTACGGAAGCCCTGAGCACGACCGTCGGGTAGAAGCGACGCGTCTGCACCGGTCTGGCTTTGGACGACGACGGCGTTCACTCTTCGAGGGCCACATGCCCCCGTGCGCCGGGTCGGGGCGCAATACCAAACCTAGTCCGGAGGAGTTGATTGGTCGCTGTCAGGCCGAAAATGAGACCTTCGACCTCTTGACCGCGTCGTTTCGTAGCGCCCTCCCTCGGAAGACTGCGCAGAATCTGCCTTCGTCGGCTGACTCAGATATCCCGGTTCGCCGCGAGGAGACTCGGGTCAAACGGCGTCGACAAAGTCAACCCTTCGCCAACGGGGCGCTCTCAATCCACTCTTCGAGGTCAGCTCTCGGCCACGGACTATCTGGAGCATTTCGCCGATTGAATTGGTCGACGAAATTGGCGAGCACGCGACGACGCTCAGCATGATCGGTTATGACCGTAGCCACTGCGGGCAGATCGGCGACGTTCCGTGCTTGAAATGGAAGGTGAAAGCTGAATTCGCCGTCAGATTGACCAGCCAGTCCCGCTTGCGAGGTCCCGGGATGCCGCTTAGGTAGGTGGGCCCTTCGAAGCCATAGAAGGCGATTTCGATCCGTCGCGGTTTTCCGGAGCGCCGACCCGTTGTGGTGATGTCGACCGTGCGCTCTTCAATGCTCGCTGACTCTCCAACGGCCAGCGCCTGTCGGACCTCGTCACGCATCGCACATCCCGCTATCTTCTCCGTCTCTCCCTTGCCTGATCGTCACCATATGGCACCGGGGTCGAGAATCCCTCGTACGCCGAGAGGGTGAGCCAGCCTGCTGCGGATGGGAATACCCGAGGAGCTTGCACTCGCTCCTGAGAAAGTTCCTGGCCGATCAACCACATCATGGCTTAGAGACAAACACACAGAACGGATGTCCATCCGGGTCTGCATACACGTAAAGTGGTTCCACTGGATCTCCGGACCGGTCCTCGAGCACGGTCGCTCCCAGTGAAAGGACTCTTCCGTGCTGGATGGCTAGTTCTTCGGCGTTGGGCACGGAAAGGTCCAGATGCAACTGCTGAGGCACTCCCTCTTCAGGCCAGGTAGATCGCGCAAGCGTGGCGACCTGCTGAAACGCAACGGGTGTACTACCCGGAGGGCCGAGCAGAACCAACCAGTCTGTGCCACGCTCGTCAACCTCGTCCGAGGAGGGTGGTGCATCTCCCGGTCGGTACTGGTATCCGAGTAACCGGCGATAAAACTCTGCCAAGGCCCGAGCGTTCGTTGAATCAAGGGCCACGCCAGCCAACACCGGGAAGCTGTCAGTCACGGCGGAATTCTCTCTCATTGCCCCCCAGCGTGTAAACCGGTTGATTCATCAACTCCGGATGTTTCGAAAGCCACGGTTCGGCTTCTGGGAGGTCGGAACCAGTTGACAACCAGGTTCGGGTACCGCCCCATAAGTCAGGAACCGGGAGATCCGCGGACCAATCTTTGGGCACCGGTATCGGGCAATCTCGCTATGCCAGGGTCGGAAGGCTCGCGAGGGGCGAGGTCTGGAGAACTCCTCGACACCTGGAAGGACAGACCAGACAGACTATGAGCCGTGGACACGATCCCGGAGACGAAGTACGCCCAGACCGCGGACGGAACCCACATCGCCTATCAGGTGGTGGGAGGAGGTCCAGTCGATGTCCTGGTTACGAGAGGGAACCATTTCCCGATCGACATGATGTGGGAGGAACCCCATCTCGTTCGATTCTTAGACAGGCTGTCGACCTTCTGTCGTCACATATGGTTTGACCCCCGCGGCACCGGTGCATCAGACAGGATTGCTTCGGAGGAGGGCCGCCTGTCGGAGAGCATGGTCGATGACATGGTGGCCGTCTTGGACGCAGTAGGTTCCGAGCAGGCGGCCCTGATCGGCCTCCAAGCACCCCAGCCCATGTTGTTTGCGGCAACGCACCCGGCACGCACCACCGCTCTCGTCTTGGTTGATGTCCCTGTTGTGCTTCGTCAGTGCGACGACAATCCCAGTGGGCTCACTGCGGACGAGATAGAGGACCGCGTCGCAGCTGGGGCAATGTTTCCTCTCGAACTGATGGCCCCAAGCCTGGCCAACGATCAGCGGTTCGAAATCTGGTTCGGGAGAGCTTCGAGACTGGTCATGACTCCAGGGGACCAGGCCTGGCGGGCGGCCGCAACCCTGCTGCTCGATCTTCGCCCCGCCTTGTCCGCCATCCAAGCGCCCACCCTGGTCATTGCGGGCGCTCAGCGGCGCATGTCCGCTGCCCAACGCATCGTCGCAGAGCGCGTGGGTGGCGCCACGTTGATCGAGATTGATACCGGTGACCTCCTTTTCTTCGTAGGCGACACCGGCCCATGGCTGGACGCTGTTGAAGAGTTCCTGACCGGGCAGCTCACCACCCGGGATGTCGATCGCGTTTTGGCCACCGTGCTCTTCACCGATGTGGTGGGCTCGACTGAGCACGCGGCTCGCCTCGGAGACCGGCGCTGGACCGAACTGCTTGCCACACATGACGTGATCGTGAGATCAGAACTGGAGCGGTTCCGGGGTCGGGAGGTCAAGTCAACCGGCGATGGCGTACTGGCCACCTTCGATGGACCGGGGCGTGCGATTCGGTGCGCGCAATCCATCCGAGACGCCTTGCGCCCATTGGGTATCGAGATCCGCGCTGGTTTGCACAGCGGCGAGATTGAACTTCGCGGGATAGACGTCGGAGGCATCGCCGTCCACATCGGCTCCCGAGTTGCTGGGGCTGCTCGCGCCGGTGAGGTTCTCGTCTCCCGTACCGTGTGTGACCTGGTATCCGGGTCAGAAATCGAGTTCGTGGACCGTGGGGACCACACGCTCAAGGGTGTTCCCGGAACCTGGAAGCTCTTCGCGGTCAAGAGCTGACCGTCCGAAACGGCCTCCCAGTACATGGCTACGCGCCGGTACGGTGGGACACTTCTCGAGCAGGCACATCGGGGGCATGTGCGAGGATGGGCTCAGCGACATGCACAGCATCGCTGTGTTTGCTCGCACGAACGCACACGATCGGAGAGCCGCATGGTTGAACCAATTCCGGTGACCGAGCTGAGCACCTTCAGCAGCCCCGGTGCGACACCGACGCAGTGGTCTCAGGCTCGGGATGAGCTGGCGCGCGCTGAGGTGTATTGGCTTTCTACCGTTCGACCTGACGGCCGCCCGCACGTCACGCCTCTGCTGGGAATCTGGCTCGAAGGGGGTTTGTACTTCTGCACTGGACCGGACGAGCGAAAAGCGAAGAACCTCTCAGCAAACTGTCATTGCGTCCTTACGACCGGGCAAAGCACCCTCGACGGTCTCGATCTCGTGATTGAAGGAACGGCCGAAGGCGTGAGTGACCCGGTCGAGCTTGGACGAGTTGCCAACACCTACGAGTCGAAGTACGGACCGCATTTTGTGGCACCAGATGGAACATGGTCCGGTCTGGGGGACGCTATTCGGCGAGCAGAGGTTCTGGTCTATCGCGTCCCACCCGAGACCGGTTTTGGATTTGGCAAGGGAGGAACGTTCAGTCAAACGCGCTGGAGCTTCTAGGTAGACCGCGTCCACGAAGCGCTGACAAGGCGATGCGGGCGAAACACGAGATTCCATTCCTTATGTGTGCGGGTGATCAACTCGTTGACCATGGCATCGAGAAGGTGAAGCGGGTCGACCGGCGCCGAGATCCATCTCGCGCTACTGCCCCGTCGCGTCGTTGAGGGCCATCGCAGTTGCCGCGGCAGCCCTGGTGGCAGCGGAGGCTGCAAGCATTCGAAACCATGCTCGGGTCACCTCGTCTCCTATCAACGAGGCAACGATCCGGTAGGACTCGAAGCCGTAGGCAGCCCACTCGGGTACGAGGTTGTCGCGACCCGCAAGGCCGACGAGAAGGCGGTATCGCTCGACGTCCTCGATGGGCATCCATTCGATGTCCCGGCGTCGGACCAGGTCTCCAGCCAGGGCGAGGAACGCATCGTCGTCCATGACACGGTCAATCTTTACCTCGTTCGCCCCGACGGCCAACAGGTACTCACGTACGTCGTCGGGCAGATCCGTGCCTGGCAAAGGACAAGGTCTACCTCGAACAGCGGGAGGACGCCCGGGCGTATCCCCGCACGCCGGACTGGGGTGCTATCGATCGGCATCGATTTCGGAAGGTGATCTCGGTTCGTCTGTTGCGGCACGCCTCGCTCGGTGAGCCCACACCGCGAGCAACGGGTCGCCTGAATGCGAGGCAGGGGTACATCGTCGGCTGCGAGGCTCATCCCAGCGTCCTGCGAGGCGGAAGTACTGTTCGACGATCTCGCAGCGCTGCTCGTCGTCGGCGTACAACCAGCCGCGAATGGCCTTGGTCGGAAAGCATCGATTAGAGAACGCACAGACGAACGGCCCTCCCGGGCGCAACACGCGGGCCACGTCAGTGAACACTTCTATTGGCCTGGTGAGGTAGTCGACGGACACGCAGCACACCACTGCGTCGAAGGACTCGTCGGGGAACGGCAACCGGGGCTCGGCGTTGAGGTCGTGGACGACAGTGATCCCCGCCGAGAGGTTCGCATCGAGCTCGTCGGAGTTCATTCCGAGCGCGGTGAGGCGCGCTGGCGGGATGCGGAAGTGCGAGACCCACGAACTCATCAGATCGAGCACGTCACCGGAGATCCCAAGTTCGTCATACAGAGCGCCGACTGCAGCGATGGCATGGTCGTCGATATGGGTGACCAAGCGAGGCCACGAGTAGAAGACTGAATCGGGGGACGGGTCAGCCTGGTCAAAGAACCCCAGTGGAAAGGGGTTGCTGTCCACCCTCTCCGGTCCCTGTTTCGGTGATGGTGGGGGGTGTTCTGTCACGTCTGACCATTCCCTTCCTTGTTCACACGTGCAGAAACAGTTTCACTGCCGAGCAGTGGTCAGGCCCCCGGTGCGCCCGGGAGCGGACATCGGTCATCCCAGTCTGGCCAGCGAACGGCAGTGGGCCAGAGTCGACGGCCGGCGATCACCCTAGTTGGCCGCGGAACGAGCAATTCCTCGGAGCCTGTTCCCTTGGCCCCCGCTCCTACCATCAGGGCCGCCCTGATCGATCGCCGCCCGGCCGGGGCGCTGCCGACCGACCGAATAGGTCAGAGGGCAGGGCTTGCCGCCCAGGGGCCGATGCCGCCGATTCGCGTGACCGAGTACCGCACGATGAAGCCAGGCTCCGATTCCACAGGAACAGGGACGTGACCCAGACCGTCGCCGTACGCCGGGACCGTGCGAGCGCGAGGGGCGAATCCCCAGGTCGCTCGTTACACTCACCTCGCTGTGGAGCAGAGAGCGGTAACGCCGGCCGGAGCCGATCGGCTCCCTGTGCTCGCATCAGTCTTCGGCCGCGCCTTCGTTGACGAACCCATGATGTGTTGGCCCATGGGTGAGGTCACGGACCGGGTTGAGTGCTTCACACGTTGCTTCGCTGTCTTTCTTGAGGTAGCGCTTGAGTTGGGACTTGTCTCGGAGGCGGACAACGCGAGCGGTGCCGCGGTGTGGATCCCACCCGACAAATTCGAATCGTGGGCGGACCATCCTTGGAACGAACCGCGGATTCATGCACTGACAGACGACGGCGGGCGCCGGTACGACCAGTTTTGGCGTTGGATCGAGACACGAAGCCCCAGCGTCCCCCTCTGGCAGCTGGACTCGATCGCGGTCGATCCGAGACTCCAGGGCCAAGGATTCGGAGGGGCCTTGATCCTCGACGGCCAGGCGCGCGCTCGAGCTGAAGGCATGGGCGTCTTCCTTTCAACAGGCACGGAGCGCAACGTGTCCATCTATGGGAGATACGGCTTCCACGTTGTCGATGACGCCCACGCTCCCAATGACGGCCCGCGGATCTGGTTCATGCGATGGGATCCTTAACGGGCAGCCCACATCACGGAGCTCGGTACCCCTCTCGCCGGGACAGTGGGGCGCTCTCACCGTGGCAACCAATCCTGAGTGGCAACCGTCAGGGCTCGCCTGCCCCAGGACGCCGGAAGCGGGAGCGTTACGGGGATTGTCCCATGCCGATGGCTACTGTCCTGTACCGCTCCAGAGGGGGCGTGATGAGCGACGAAAGAGCGATCCTTGCGGGTGGGTGCTACTGGGGCACCCAAGAGTTGCTACGTCGTCAGCCCGGGGTCGTCTCGACCCGAGTCGGATGGACCGGCGGGGAAACCCCGGATCCCACCGACGACGATCACGGTGATCACGCCGAAGCGGTGGAGATCACCTATGACACCGATACCACTTCGTATCGGGATCTTCTGGAGTTCTTCTTCCAGATCCACGATCCCACGACGTTGAACCGACAGGGCAACGAAGTGGGGCGGAGCGTCCGTTCGGCCATCTTCTACACCAGCGAAGAACAGAGACTTTCCGCCCTCGACGCCATCGCCGACGTCGATGCATCGGGCTTGTGGCCCGGACGGGTCGTTACGGAGGTGGCCGCGGCGGGGCCATTCTGGGAGGCTGAGGAGGACGACCAGGACTACCTGCAAAAGAATCCTGATGGCGAGATGTGCCATTTCGTTCGTCCCGGCTGGAAGCTTCCTCACCGCCCACTTCCAGCCTGACTCAACGCGTTCAGGATTGGAAAGGTTCCCGCCGCAGCCGGTGAAGCTGGTTCAGTCGAACGTCCATCGTCGGCGACCTTCGCCCGCCAAGAGCCGACCGAACTGGAGCCCGGGGAAGTGGGTCGCCGCCGCTGGGATGTCCGACCCTTCGAGTTCCCTGGCCAGAGCCTCGCGTGACCTCTGCGCGAGTTGTGCGTCAACGTCACCAACCATCTCCCAGTCGTCGCTGAGAAGCTCGGCCGGGCAGTGCACGACGTCACCCAGGAGCATGGCTCGCTTGTTCCCAGATGAAATGACAATGACCGTGCTGCCGGGGGTATGGCCGGGAGCGCTGCGCACATCCATGCCGGGCAGAATCCTTCCGTCGCCGCTCCACGTTTCGAGGCGGTCTTCGATCGGCGGAAGCAGTTCCGAGGATGCCCGGCCACCCATCAACGAGACGGCCAAGCTGTCGTCGAACGGCGACGAACCCATGAAGAACTCCCAGTCCGCCTCATGGCACCGGTACGTGGCGTTGGTGAACAGACGGCGCTCTCCGTCGGTGGCCCACCCGAGGTGATCGAAGTGCAGGTGAGTCAGTACGACGTCTGTAATCTCGGTCGGTTGCACACCCAGGGCGGTCAGGTTCTCCATGAACCTCCCCGTCCGACCCGGGTCGGCATGTGGACCTATTCCGGTGTCGACAAGTGCGAGACGGCCACTGCTCCGCACGAGGAACCCGCCCATTTCGATCGGCAGCATGCCCTGTTCGTCGAGGAACTGAGAGTGCTGTAGCCAGTCCTGATCCGTCTTGTTGAACATCATTGTCGGGGGTGCCTGGAGACTCCCGTCGGAAACGCCCTCGATGGTCACGGCTCCTATCCGCATCCGCCCGACCATAGTGCCGAGGGTCCCCCGGGGGCCCTGGGGACTGCGACACGCCTTGAGCCTTCTTCTAACCTGGCGCCGTGACAGATCGACGTCTTGAGGGCCGTGCTGCGAACAAGGCCCGATGGGAGGAGGCGGCCCCTTTGCACGCGGCGAGCGATCTTTACGATTTGGTCGGCTTTCGGGCGGGGCGTGACCACATTCGGCCTTTCGAGCTTGTCGAATTGGGGGAGGTCGCGGGCTGGAGTTGGTGCATCTTCAGTGCCACCTCGGAACCGACACGCTGTCGTGGGCTCGGCATGGCGCACGCGTGACCGGCCTCGATTTTTCATCAGCTGCAATCGAGATCGCAACGCAGCTTGCCATCGACTGTGACATTGCTGCCGAATTCGTCTGCTCGGACGTCTACGACGCTCGCCAAGCGCTCGCCGGGCGATCCTTCGATGTCGTCTACACCGGCATTGGGGCCCTTGGGTGGCTGCCCGATCTCGGAGAGTGGGCCCGCGTGGTGGATGGATTGCTTCGGCCTGGAGGTGTTCTGTATCTGGTCGAGATCCACCCGGTCGTGCTCGGGGTGCTGAGTGATGGACGCACCCTCCGGCAGGACATCTTTGAGGCCACGTACATGAGGTGGGACGACAAGGGTGGGACGTACGCAGCACCAGACGCAATTCTCGTCAACTCAACGACGTTTGAACGTGCCCACTCGCTCAGCGAAGTGATCAGTGCCGTACTCGGCATTGGACTGAGCATTGAACTGCTCCACGAGCAGTCGTATACCAATGCGCCGTGGCCCTGGACAGTCAAGGGCGAAGACGGGTTCCACCGTCTCCCCGGGGGATGGCCGAAATACCCACTTACCTACTCTTTGCTCGCTCGTAAGCCGTCCTGACGAAATCCGAAGAGCTATCGCCGTACGGTGATACTTCTCCGGAAAGGCGGCCCTAACCCGAGCCGCATTGCCTCTTGGGCTCGTCCACGCCGGGCGAGATCGCACCAAGATTCCACACAAGCGGCATTCCCGGAGTCCAACCCGTCACCGGTATTCCGACTTGGAGCGTCACTGCGGCTCTGCTCCCCTGGGTCAGCATCCGCTGCCAACGGTAGATCGAGTTGCTCGCCAGAACCTGTCTGCCGTTGATGGTGTCGTCCCACTCGGTCGGTCCACTCTCGGAAGAGTGGCTCCACCCCAGGGCTCGCAGATGGGCAGCCACGACGGATTCAACCGCGTCGAGCGACCCATGTGACGTGAAATTCATGTCCACCTCGACATCCGGAGTGCTCGAAGTGCAGGAATCGGTGAGATGCGGTTCGGAGGCAACCAATCCGTCGATTGGTGAGTGCTGGGGAACAGCGTGTTTGATCGTAAGCAGCTCCTTGAGGATCGCCCCACCTGGATCGCCCTGTGGTCGGATAGCCCCGACCGCGGCGTTCGCTGGATGGGCCACGGCCCCGATGGTCGAGCTGGTCAGGAATAGGGAGAATCCGGCGCCAACGAGTGTTCGGCACGGTCGAAGACTCCGACGTGACCCCTCACGGAACGCTCGCCCTCTCACGCACCGACAACGCTAATCCTGGTGCAGCCCCTGAGTGCCCGTACGCCGGGATCCCGCTGGAGCAGATGATGGTCTCTCGGATCAGGCAGGAAGCCTCAGCGGATCCACCACATCGCCGCCACCACCTCACGGGCGACGTCGCGCTCGGGGCATCGCACGATTCTCTCTCGGTCAGCACCCTGGTCTGGGCGAGAACGGAGCAGATGGACTCGACTACTTGGGCCGGAACCCCTCGAACTGCTCGGCCCCGTCGACCGGTTGCACCCAAAGATGGCGAAATGGCGAGTGCAACTGGGTGCTCCCCCGCACCGGCTCAGCATCGGGTCTGGCCTGGCGTCACCTCGTGTGCGCGGGGCGGACGGGTCAAAGGCCCTTTCTGGCCGTTCGCTCCAAGATTCCCAGCGTGGCGCGTAGGGCCGATTCGGGCACGATCGGGAAGCGTTCCTTGAAGTCATCGCTCACCTTCGACCAGTCGTAGTAGGAGGTCACATTGGTGACCCCGTTCTCGCCCGGCTCCAGGCGGTAACCGTAGAAGTGGTCGACAGGAATATCGGGGCCGAGATTCCATGCGATCTCCTTGTCTCGCTCAAAGAGAATGATGTGCACAGTCACGTCGTACTTCCCGAGCGGGACGTCATTGAGCGACTCGCGATCCATGTGGATGACAAACGTGTCACCCACCTTCTCCGCTGGCTCGCCGGTGAAGTCCTGCAGCATCCCAGAGGCGTCGATGGCCACGTGGCCCGCGGGGCTGCGCAAAATATCGAAGATCGCGGCGGCCGGTGCAGGGATAGGCCGGGTCACCTCGATTCGGTCGGACAGGAAGACAGTATCGGGCATGTGGGGCTCCTTCTGGAGGTTGGCGGCTCGGTGGGCCACCTTCGGTCTGTTCGATCCACCAGCATCGCGCACCGAGGCCGTGGCCTGCTATCGCTCTGGGCGCTCTATGCAGTTGGACCAGCGCTTGCCATTTCCTCATTGGGTCGCCATCTGTTTCGCGGCGGCCTGCGCCAGATGGTTGACAAGAGCGATGGCCGGCGGTTGCGTACCCGTAGAGAGGATCAAGATGTTCGATTCCGAACGGTCCCGCTGCACGAGGACTTGGTCAGAGTAGAAGGAAGCCTTCGTCTTGGTGCCGACGATGGGGAAGAAAGTCTCCACGTCGATACCTTGGCTCCCACGGTCAGCGATGAGCGGGCGACGGGTGACGGTGGTTGGTCCCATCTTGGCGTCGGCACCGAAGCCCTGCGTCACTGCCGCTTGCATCTGGGAGGAGTTCGGTGAGTCGACGAATCGGAGCTCACACGGCCCGACGGTCGGACTGGTGGCTGCCTCCACGTCAGCCTGGGCATCCCCCTTTGTCGGGAAGACATCGACGGTGTCGAGAATCTGCCACGTCGCGTCCCCATTCTCGTAGGCTTGGCTCGCCGCTTCCGCCGGCGTGCGGTCGATATGGGTCGGATTCACCCCGAGACACGTCGCCAACTGAGTTGCCGTGACCGCTCCCAAACCCCCGAAGAAGTTCGCTTGCGTGTTCTGGCTTCCCCGTCCGCCTCCCGCCCAGCCCGCGGGGTAGGCCGACCGCGGCAAAAGCTCGTGTTCCGCGAGTGTGACCTCGCCTGGCGCGCCGCTGGTGACGATGAGCGACCGCGCCGCTGAGTGGGGGGCAACGGGGGCATTGGATTCACTTGTGAGGAGTACGACCATCGCTGCGAGAAAGCTGGCGAGGGCGAGGCAACCGACGATGATCCCGGAAAGCGCAAGGCCCCGGCCCGAGAGGTTCTCGGATTTCCTCATTCGATCCCGGGCCACGAAGCCGAACACGATCCCGAGGACCGCGCCCAGACCGGTGACAAAGCCAACGATGGAGCAGACGAGGGACGCAACGGCGAAGCCATCTGTATGCGGCTCCCAATGCCCTGGTCGCGTCGAAGGAGTCATGCCGTCCGCTGAACAGAGCGTCGATTCCTGATTCGACCATGTCTGGTCGTCGACTCCAGTACCTGGGCTGCGGTCGGCTCCCCAGTTCCCGGGATTCGGCAAGGCTGTCTCCTAACTCTGTGCGATCGGTGAGCCGCTGAGTCTGATCATTGCAGCCCCGGGTAAGGGTTCAGTAACTCCGGTCCAGAGGAACTCGACCTCCGGAGTCCGAGCCCAATCAAGGCCCGAGCAACGGACACCAGACTGCCCCCAGCTCGTCGGGGAAGGAGAGACATTCCTCTCCGGGCCGCCACCCCCGACACAACCGCGGAGGCGCGCGCGTGGGCGTGGGACGCCGGCACACCAGGCGTGGTTCACTCTGCGTCACCTTTGTGCATGCCAGAGGGGTGCTGGGAAGAGTGCAGCGCGTAGCCGGTCACGCGGTGAACGGGCGCGTCCTGGCAGGACCAAATGCGGGGAAGTACATTTCGAGCGTGGACCAGGAACGATTTGGCGCGATCGACTTCGACTGGTTCCACCAGGAGGAGTTGCCGGCGCTCCTCGAGCGGCGAACCGTCATCTTCTCCGACACCGATGCCGGGGTCGTTCGCCCGCTGGGGTTCCAGCTCTCGGACGGAAGGGCCTACACCTATGTGCCCGAAGGGAAGACCTTCTCGGTACGACCGGGCACGGACGCCGCGCAGACTGTCGTCGAGCTCTCCCCCGACGCATGGTGCGCCTTCGTGTGGGAGCTCAAGACCTGCTTCGCGCTCCTCTACGCCGATGAGCTGACGGTCCTCCGGGGTGGCTTCGGCCAGATGGCGCGCTGGGAGCCGCCGCTGCGAGTCGCCTTCAGCGACCAGGCCCTGTTCGATATCGACCATCCGGTCCTCATGAAGGACGAGACCGGACGCGAGGTCGATCTCACGAAGACCTTTACCCTCGGGGACGACGCCACAGAGATCCGGGCATTCCTGGACCGGGTCGGCTTCGTGCACCTACGGGCGGTCCTTGATCCGGCCGAGGTCGAAGGACTCAAGTCCGATGTCGGTGACGCCCTCGCTCGGGCCCGACCCGATGACCGAAAATCCTGGTGGACCACGGTCGACGGGCGAGAGGTGTGCAACCGGGTGAATTACCTCAACGACGGCTCTCCCCGGATTGCCGCGCTCGGCGGCGACCCCCGGTTCCTCGACATTGCCGCGCTGGGAGGTGCCGACCTCCGCGATGCCCTCGACCGCCTCGACGGGAACAGCGTCGTGATCAAGGTGCCAGGGTCCGAAGGCGGCCTGGCCGACCTGCCGTGGCACCGCGACTGCGGCATGGGCGGTCACCCGGTGAAGTGCCCGCTCCTCAATGTAGGGATCCAGCTCCACGCCGCCACGGCCGACACCGGGCAGCTCCAGATGATCCCCGGATCGCACCAGGGAACCTCCCGCCTGCCGAGCGCAACAGAAGCCGCCCGCCATCCGGTCGTGGCGCTCACGACCGAGCCGGGCGACGTCACCGTGCACTTCGGCCACACCCTGCACGCCGCACCACCCCCGGGTGACCCGCATGCTGCGGGCAGGTGGGCGCTCTACCTCTCGTTTGTGCCGCCGTTGACCTTCGACATGGTCGGCCCCGGGCAGGGATACAACGACGTGCTGTTCACCAGGAGCGAGGGGCACGTCCAGCACGCCGACGAGTTCGGCTGAGCCCGGCGGGCGCTCCCCCGGTTCGGGGCGCCATGTACCCCCCCGCCCTGTCGTACCCGCCAGCGGTCTCGTGGGGTGCTCTGCGAGAATCGTCGGGTGTTGGTCAGGTCCGCCATGGCCGCAGATGCTGTCGAGATTGCTGCGCTCCTGAATGCGCTCCTCGCCACGACGACGATCGAGTGGACCGTCACGCCTCGGACCACGGACGATGTGCTGGAGTGGTTGCGTGTGCACGAGGTGGTCCTGGTCGCAGAGGATCGGAGTGAGGTCGTCGGCGTCGCGGCGTTCGGCTGGTTCCGCGACGTGGTCAAGTGGCCCGGCTACCGCTTTACCGTCGAGAACACCATCCACGTGCGAAGAGACCGATGGGGTGCTGGCGTGGGCGCAGCCCTCATGCACGCGCTCATCGACAAGGCACGCGAGGCCGGCAAGCACACGATAGTCGCCGCCGTTGACAGCACGAACGAGGCGTCGATTCGTTTCCACCAGCGGTTCGGGTTCGTCGAAGTAGCCCATCTGCCCGAGGTCGGCGCCAAGTTCGGGCGCTGGCTCCATCTCGTGCTGCTCCAGCTGAGTCTCGACCAGCGGTCCGCACCGCCGGATGACTGAAGGCCGCTGGCCGATCAGCGGACCTCGAACACGTGGACGGCTCCGGCGAAGCCCTTGAGGGGAATCGGATCACGTGCCTCGAAGACGAGGCCGGGCCCACCTCCGAAGCGGACGCCCTCCGACACGAGGACGGTCGACGGGTCGGCCTCCTTGACCAGACGCGCGGCCAGATTGACGGTCGGTCCGTAATAGTCTCCGTAGAGGCTCACCACGGTGCCCTGCGCCATGCCGATCCGCACGGGGAACTCGGAGACGGCGATGAGGTCCAAACCGACGCGGCACGCCTGCGCGGGGTCTGCGAAGACGATCATCGCCTCGTCGCCGATCAGCTTGACGACGCGCCCGCCGCTGGCACTGACGAGGTCCCAGACCTGTTCCTCGAATCGGCGCAGCAGAGCGGCCATCTCCCGGACCGAGACCGAGCTCAGCAACTCGGTCGATCCGACCAGGTCGGCAAAGCAGATGGTCCGCTCCATGGTGACTGCGGCCTGCTCCGTGTCGGTTGACCACGTCTGGTAGGAGGCGTTGACGAGATGTCGACGGAAGACCGCTCCCAACGCTTCGAGGAACGACGGCAGCTGCTCGCGGACGATTCCGGCATAGGACTCCGCCACCTCGGCGTACGCCGCGCCCGTGTTGAGCCGTGGCACCTCGGCGCCCACTCGAAAGGCGCCCGACATCGTCTCGGCCAGTCGCGCCATGGTCGAGCCCATCACCCGGGCGACGCCGAGCGCCGCCTCCTCGCCGAAGAGTGCCACCATGCCGGCCAGTAGACGCAGTGCATCTGCGGCGTCCGGGGTCACGCGGACCACCGGCGACGTGGAATCCGGCAACCCGAGCGCGGACCACATCCGGCGGAGCAGCTCCGCGTCGGGTTCGGTCGCGAGAAAGTCGGACAGGTCCTTGGTGGCTCCGGCCGGCCGCATCGCCAGGTCGATCATCAACGGCCCGAGATTCTGGCGCACCCCGGCCGCACGGGTCACCTCCTCGAGCGTCGCGCCAAGGTCCAACGCATCCAGCAACAGGCGGAGACGGTCCGCCGCGTCCGGGGCGGACGCGTCGTACAGGCCGAGTGCCGCCAACTCCCCGCTGCTCGGACGATCGCCCTGTGTCACGACCACAGCACCTTCTCGCCGGCCGACCCATCGTTCCCGCGAACCGGGTCGGCGCTCCTTCGGTTCTGGCCGGTCCGGTTGCGCACCCGCCCATCTTTGCGCACGCCAGTCGAGCCGGTCAGAGCCGGTCAGAGCCGGTCAGAGCCGACTATCTCGGGGACACCACCGCCTGGTCCAACGGCTGCCGTGCCGAGCATCACCCTGCGCGCCGGCGGCCGCGTTGGCCCTTTCGTCCTCCCGTTGAACCCTGACCTCGTCCGTCAATTCGCCGAGTCGACGCGCGACGACAACCCGCTGTTTCGACACGGCCGGCTGGTTCCCCCGGGTCTTGTCGCCACACAGGTCGACGGGGCGCAATTGGCCGCCAAGAACGGACTCGCGGAACTCACGGGCTGATCGGTTGCCCACGGTCGTCGGCGCCGGCGGATCAGTCGGCGAAGGAGCGTCGGGCGCGTTCGGAGACCCGCTCCACGTCGGCGGGATCGGGTGAGCCCGCCGTCGAGAACATCGCCACCTGCAAGTTCGGACCGTGGGCACCGAATTGCGACATCTGGGTCTTCGTCACCGGCTGCACCACGTAATGCACGTGGACGGGCTCTCCCCCGGCATGCGACCAGAGGCAGTTGTAGACCTGATCGGCGCCCACGAGTCGGCCGGCGACGTGAGATGCCCGCCGCAGGAGCGGACCGAGCTCCCGCGCTTCGTCGTCGGTCAGATCGGCCACGGAGGTCACGTGCCGCTCCGGCTTCACGATGAGCGTGCCCAGACCGAGTGGACCGATGCAGTGTTCCACCCGCCACGACGCGGTCCGATAGATGAGGCCACCCGGGAGATCCCGCTCCCCGTTCGCCAGCTCACACGCGAGGCACGCACCCATCGCCGCAGTCTGTCAGTGCCGGCAACGGCGGTCGATTGCTGGCAAGGTGGTCGGCATGGAACCGATCGACGTCGATGCCTTCGAAGGCCTGGTGGCCGACGCCCTGGCGGACATCCCCGACGGGCTGCGCGCGGAGATGGAGAACGTCGCCATCATCATCGATGATCAGAGCCCGCCGGGCAGGCTCTACGGGTTGTACGAGGGAATCCCGCTGACGAAGCGGGGGACCTATGCGGGGGCGGGTCCGGACCGGATCACCCTCTTCCTCGCCACCATCTGCCGTTCTGCCGGAACGACCGAGGAATTGGCCAGCCGGGTGCGCGTCACGCTGCTCCACGAGGTCGGCCACCACTTCGGCATCGGCGAGGCGCGGCTGCAGGAGCTCGGCTGGGCCTAGGCGACCCCAGCGCGCCGCTCAGTTGTTCTCTGGTGGCAGCTCCTTGTTGGGCGGCCGGGCCGGCGTGGCCACCGCCGGTGGGGTGGCGCCGTTCGTGGTGGCGCCGAGGTCGTCGTTGCGCAGGGTCGAGAGCAGCACCTCGGCGGCACCCATGAGGCTGGTCGCCTCGTAGGGCACGACAACCTTGGCGTTGTCGGAGGCGGCAATGTCCTGGAGCGCCTTGAGCTGCAACACGGCCAGGGTACGCGGATTGATCGTGGCGGTGTCGATGGACGTGAGGCGCGATGCCTCGCCTTCGCCGCGCAACTCGAGGGCCTTCTTCTCACCCTCGGCCTGGAGCTCGAGCACCTTCATCTGCGCCTCGGCCCGGAGGATGGCCGACTGCTTTGCTCCCTCGGCCTCGAGCACTGCGGCCTGCTTGCGCCCACCGGCGCTGTTGATGGCCGCCTGCTGCTCGCCCTCGGACTTGAGAATGGCGGCGCGCTTGTGCTGCTCGGCCTCCTTCTGCTCGGACATCGCCTGCACCACGTTCAGCGGCGGCGTGATGTCGAGGATCTCGATCCGGTTGAGGCGCACGCCCCACTTGGCCGTGGCGTCGGCCATGTGGTCCTGCATGCGGCTGTTGATGGTCTCGCGCTCGGACAGCGCCTGGTCCAGCGAGAGCTCCCCGAAAACGGCGCGCAGCGCCGTGCGCGACAGCTGGTCGACCGCGAGCTGGTAGTCGTTGATCTCGAACAGCGCCGACTTGACGTCGATCACCTGGCAGAAGATGGTCGCGCTCACCTGCAGCGACACGTTGTCCTTCGTGATCACCGCCTGCTGATCCCCCGTCATCGGGAACTCACGCACGTCGACCTTCTCCATGCGGTCGACGAAGGGCACGAGGATGCGCATGCCCGGCTGGTCCACCGACTTGAACTCCCCGAGGCGCTTGACGACGCCGACACTCCCCTGCTGCACGATCTTGATGAACCGGGAGGCGAACAGCGCCACCACCCCGATTCCCGCCAGGGCGGCGATGACGACGATCCCGATCACTTCTCCGGCCGATGCAAACATGCGGTACCTCTCTTCTAACTGTCGGTGGCGTAGACGACGAGCAGCCCTCGCTCGACGTCGGCCACGACGACATCGGTCCCGACGGGGATCGTGGCGTCGGGATCGAGTGGGATTGCGAGCCACTCCTCACCCCGGGCCCGGATCCTCCCGGGGTGGTGCGCGCCCAGTATCTCCTTGGTCACCAGTGCGGTGTCTCCGACCATGCCTTGGACGCCATTTAGCACGCTAGACAGTCTATTAGCGACCGATG
Organism: uncultured Acidimicrobiaceae bacterium; assembly: GCA_963826835.1. Taxonomy (GTDB): domain Bacteria; phylum Actinomycetota; class Acidimicrobiia; order Acidimicrobiales; family RAAP-2; genus Bog-473. The sequence goes on along the minus strand of CAWGYK010000008.1, from coordinate 306,184 downwards.
AAGACCGGCTCTCGCTTCTCCGCGAAGGCAGCCATCGCCTCCTGGGTGTCCTGGGTCGAGAAGTTCAGGGCCTGGCAGCGGGCCTCGTCCTCCACGGCCTGCTCCATGGAGGCCATGGAGGAGGCGTGGAGCAGCGTCTTGGTCATGGAGAGTGCCAGGGGTGGCCCGCCGGCGAGGGTGCTGGCCCACTCGTCCACGAAGCCGTCGAGCTCGTCGAGTGGGAGGGCCCGGTTCACCAGGCCCATGGCAGCGGCTTCCTCGGCGCTCCACATCCCCCCGAACAGAGCGATCTCCTTGGCCCGGGCCAGGCCGACCAGCCGCGGCAGGAGCCACGACGCCCCGTTGTCGAGCGCCAGGCCGCGCTTGGCGAAGATCATGGAGAGCTTGGCCCGGTCGCTGCACACGACGAGGTCGCAGCCCAGCGCGAGCGAGAGCCCGGCTCCCACCGCGAACCCGTCCACCTTGGCGATGGTGGGCTTGGACACGTGGTGCAGGGCCAGCGCGACGTCGCCGAGACGGCGCATGCGTGAGAGGCCCGAGCGCGTGGGGTCGGTGGCGGGGCCGCTGGGGTCCGACAGGTCGGCCCCCGAGCAGAACGCGCCCCCCGCACCCGTCAGCACCATTACCCGGTCGTCCGGGTTGTCCTCCACCTCCTCGAAGGTGGCGCGCAGCTCGGCCAGCATCTTGCCGTTGGCGGCGTTCTTGCGCTCGGGGCGGTTCATCGTGACGGTGACGACACCGTCCTTGCGCTCGACGATCAGTGTCTCCATAGGCACGGACCCTAGGCCGCGCCGCCTCAGAACGCACCTTCGACGACGTCGAGCGTCCCATTGAGAACACCGGCCACATCGAAGCGGACTTCGACCCAGGGCCTGTCCTGGCTGTGCAGGTAGGCCGCCGCCAGGCGCCGCAGCCGGCGCTGCTTGGCCTGCGTGACGGCCTCGAACGGATGGCCGTGTGCCGTCCCCGTACGGGCCTTGACCTCACAGACGACGAGGGTGCCGCCACGAGCGCAGATCAGGTCGATCTCACCGGCCGGGCAGCGCCAGTTCTGCTCGAGGACCGTGTACCCGCGCGCCCGGTAGTGCGCGGCGGCCACGGCCTCACCGAACCCACCCAGAGCCACTCTGCGCCGGTCGGCGTTCCCCATGGTCGGGGAACGGTCGCCCCGCCGGATCGATCAGAGCTCTTGTTCGGGCAGCCGTTCGATGTTCACGTCACGGAAGGTCACCACGCGCACCTCGGGCACGAAGCGAGCCGGGCGGTACATGTCCCAGACCCACGCGTCACGCAGCTCCAGCTCAATACACGCCGGCGTCGTGTCGGACCGGACGTTCAGCGTGACCTCGTTGGCCAGGTAGAAACGCCGCTCGGTCTCGATCACGTAGGCGAAGACCGGCAGGACGGCCCGATACTCCTGGACGAGCCCGAGCTCGATCTCGGACTCGTAGCGCTCGAGGTCCTCCTCGCTCACGCTGCGACCGCCCTACGACTCGTCCGCGGCCTCCTCGACGGCCTCGTCCACCTCGGCGTCGCCCGCCTCGACCTCGTCGACGGTTTCGGCGTCGTTGACCGCGTCCACCGTGTCGACGTCTTCGATGTCCTCGACCTCATCGACCTCGACGTCCTCCTCGACGGAGGCGTCGGCCGCGGCCTTGCCCCGGGGTATCCGTCGCTCCTTGATCTTCGCCGCCTTCCCGTGCCGGTCACGCAGGTAGTACAGCTTGGCCCGGCGGACGTCACCCAGGGTCGCCACCTCGATCCTGGCGATCGTCGGCGAGTGCACCGGGAAGGTCCGCTCGACGCCCACCCCGAAGCTGACCTTGCGCACGGTGAACGTCTCCTGCACGCCGCCTCCCTGGCGCCGCATGACCGCACCCTGGAACACCTGCACCCGCTCCCGGTTGCCCTCCACCACCCGCACGTGGACCTTGACGGTGTCGCCGGGGCGGAAGTCGGGGATGTCGTCGCGCAGGCTGTCGCGATCGATCGTTTCGGTGGGGTGCATGGGAGGCGTCCTTCGGTCACTCCGGCTCAGTGCCGGACGGAACATCGTAGCCGTGCTCGGAGAGCACCTGCACGTCGCTGGTGCTGAGCGCCGACGCCCTGACCAGGCGCTGAATCAGGTCGGGGCGGCGCAGGGCCGTCCGGAGCAGGGCCTGCGAGCGGCGCCAGGCCGCCACCGCCGCGTGGTCCCCCGAGCGCAGCACCTCCGGGACGGCCCACCCCCTGAAGTCGGCCGGCCGCGTGTACTGGGGGTACTCCAGCAGCCCGTCGCTGAAGCTCTCGTCCCGCGCGGACTCCTCGTTGCCGAGCACGTCGGGCAGCAGGCGGGCCACCGCCTCCACCACGACCAGCGCGGCCAGCTCCCCCCCGGCCAGGACGAAGTCGCCCACCGAGAGCTCGCCGTCCACCAGGTGGTCCGCCACCCGCTGGTCGACCCCCTCGTACCGTCCGCACAGGAGGGAGAAACCGCCGTCGGCGGTCTCCGCCGAGCCCGCCAACTCCGCCGCCGCCGCCTGGTCGAAGGGCCGGCCGCCGGGAGCGAGGAGGAGGAGCGGTCGTGGCAGGTCGGGCACGGACTCAACACACCGGAACACCGGCTCGGGTGTCAGCACCATCCCGGCACCACCGCCGAAGGGGCTGTCGTCGACGGAGCGCCGCGCGTCGTCCGCTCCATCGCGCAGGTCGTGGACGCGCACGTCGAGCGCCCCGGCGTCGGTGGCGCGCCCGAGGATGGACGTCGCGCAGTAGCCGGCGATCACGTCGGGGAAGATCGTGAAGACATCGATCCTCATGACGCGGGGATCACAGGTCGAGGAGCCCTTCGGGGATGTCGACGTCGACGGTCTGCGCGGCCGGATCGTGATGCGTGACGAAGCGGACGGGGATCAGGCCGCCCGATTCGAGCACCATGAGGTCGCTGGCCGGGTTGGCCTCCACCGACGCGATGCGGCCCAGGTCGCTGCCGGCGGCGTCGCGCACCATTGCCCCGACCAACTGGTGGACCCAGAGGGTGTCCGGTGCGTCGATCGGTTCCGCCTCGAGGTCGACGCCGCGCAGGCTCTCGGCCGCACTGCGATCCGCGACGTCCTCGAACTGCACGATGTAGCGGTCAGGGCCGAAGGGCTTCGACCACACCACCCTGAGAGTGCCCCGCGCCGAGCCGAGCTCGGTCCCGGGGTCCATGCGCTGCGTCTGGTCGGTCCAGAGCTGGACGACGACCTCGCCCCGCAGGCCGTGGGCCTTGGCGACCCGGCCGACTTTGAGCAGTTCAGTCGTCGACGATGTCCACGGTGGCCTGGACGCCGTCCTTGGCACCCGCGACGTTGACCAGCGTCCGGATGGCCTGGGCGGTGCGCCCGCGGCGACCGATCACCCGGCCCATGTCGTCGGGGGCCACGTGGAGGTTGAGACGCATCCCGCCGCGGCGGTCCTCCGTCTCGATGACCACGGACTCGGGATCGTTCGACAGCGATCGGGCCAGGTAGGTCAGGACCGCCAACGGCGTGCCGCCATCGGAGTCGCTCAGCTCGTTGCCCTCGCCCACGCCCTCGTCGGCGACGTTGATGTCGTCCCCGTCGTCGGTCTCGGACTGGTTGATGTCGCCCGCTTCGTAGAGGTCGGTCACTTGGCCCTCGCAGCAGCGAACTCGTCCCAGGCCCCGGAGGTCTTGAGGAGACGCTCCACCCGCTCGGTGGGCTGCGCGCCGTTGACCAGCCACTTGACGGCCTTGGCGTTGTCGATGTTGATCACGGCGTCCGGCTCGGCCGTCGACGAGCCCCGGGGCGCGTAGGTGCCCACGATCTCGAGGAAGCGGCCGTCACGCGGCGACCGGCTGTCGGCGGCCACCAGCCGGTAGGTCGGCTGCTTCTTCTTTCCCATCCGCACGAGGCGGAGCTTCACTGCCACGGGGTAAATCCTCCACTGATCTGGACGTCTTGGCCGTCCATTCTGGCAGATGGCGGGGCTACCGGCCTTTCGGTGGCGTGACCCGCCCACCTTTCTTCTTCTTCTTGGTCCCCTTGTTGCCACTGACCACCGGCCGGGCCGGGGCCGCCGCGGGCAGCCCGGGGAAGCCCGAGGGCAGGTCACCACCCTCGTCCATGAGCTGGGAGAGCATGTCGAAGTCGGCTCCGGCCGGGGCACCCGGGAGGCCGACGCCGCCTGCCTGCCCGGCCAGCTTCCGGGCGGCGCGGCTGCTCATGCCGGGCATGGAGGGCATGCCGGGGAGGTTGGGCATGTTGCCCGAGGCCATCCCCTTCATCATCTTCTGCATCTCCTTGAACTGCTTCAAGAGCGTGTTGACGTCCTGGATGGTGGTGCCCGACCCCCGGGCCACCCGGCTCCGCCGCGAGCCGTCCATGAGGGAGGCGTCGTCGCGCTCGGACGGCGTCATGGAGCAGACGATCGCCTCCACCTTGGCCACTTCGCCGTCGTCTATCTGCCCGGCGGCCTGGCGCATCTCCTTGGACATCCCCGGCATCAGGCGCATGAGGCCGCCCAGCGAGCCCATCTTCTTGACCTGGCGCAGCTGGGACAGGAAGTCATCCAGGGTGAACTGGCCCTGCATGAGGCGATCGGCGCTCTTGGCCACCTCGTCGGTGTCCATGGTGCGCTCGGCCTGCTCGATCAGGCTGAGGACGTCCCCCATCCCGAGGATGCGGTCCGCCATGCGGTCCGGGTGGAACAGGTCGAAGTCGGTCAGGCGCTCACCGGTGCTGGCGAACGCGATCGGCTTGCCGACCACCCCCTTCACCGACAGGGCGGCACCGCCGCGGGCGTCGCCATCGAGCTTGGTCAGTATGACGCCGCTGAGTTCGAGCGTGTCGTGGAAGGCCTTCGCCGTGGCCACGGCGTCCTGCCCGATCATGGCGTCGATGACCAGGAACGTGTAATGGGGCTGGGTGGCCTCCGAGATGTCGCGGATCTGCTGCATCAGATCCGCATCGATCGTCAGCCGGCCGGCGGTGTCGATGATGCAGATGTCACGGCCCAGCCGGCGGGCCTCCTCCAGACCGGCCCTGGCACACGACACCGGGTCGGTGGGCTCGCTGAACACGGTCACCCCGGCCTGCTGCCCGAGCACCCGCAGCTGCTCGACGGCGGCGGGACGTTGCAGGTCGGCCCCGACGAGGAGGGGGTTGCGGCCCTGCTGCTTCCACCAGAGCGCGAGCTTGGCCGAGTTGGTGGTCTTGCCGGAGCCCTGCAGGCCGGCCATGAGGACCACGGTGGGAGGCCGCGAGGCGTAGCTGAGCTTGAGCGTCTCGCCACCGAGCACGCTGATGAGCTCCTCGTGCACGGCCCTGATGACCTGCTGGCCCGGGGTCAGGCTCTTGGCCAGCGCCTCGGTACTCACCCGCAGCCGGATGCCGTCGCAGAACCGCCGGGCGACCGACAGCTCGACGTCGGCCTCGAGCAACGCGGTCCGGATCTCCTTGAGCGCCTCGTCGAGATCGGCGTCGCTGATGCGCCCCTTGCCCCGGAGGCGCGTCGAGATCCGCTCCAGGCGATCGGAAAGGGCGTCGAACATGGGGTCTCAGGTTACCCACGGAGATCGTGGGCACTGCAGACCCTTCGGCGGCCCCTGTCACCTCCCGGCGACCCGCGTGCCCCTTCCGCATCCCGCGTCCCGCCAACTCTCAACTGATTCGTTTATACTTTTCGCAACCCCCGCCGCCGCGCACCCGCCGCCGCGCCCCCGCAGCGAAGCACCTGCCGCTGACCTGCCGCTGACCTGCCGCTGACCTGCCGCTGCGAAGCCGGGGCGAGCGGCTACCGTCGTCCGCATGTCCTCTCGCAGTCCCCGCCTCTGGATGCTCGCGCTCGCCGTCGCGGCGGCCGGCGCCCTCGTCCTGGCCTCCTGCAGCTCCTCCCCTTCGACGTCGGCCGGGCCGACGACCTCGTCGTCCACCACGGGCAACGGCCAGTCCTCCACATCGACATCGAGCCCTGCGGCCAGCCCGCTGCACGCCACCCTTCCCATCCCCGCCGCCGACCTCTCCCCCGCCGGCACGTTCGGGACGGCGCCGACCGTCGTTGTCCCCAAGGGGACCCCGCCGACGTCGCTCGAGAGCGCCGACCTCATCACCGGCACCGGGTCGACGGCGCTCCCCGGCGACAACGCGACCGTCCAGTACGTCCTGGCCACCTACTCGTCGGGCAAGGTGGTCCAGTCTTCGTGGACGAGCCAACCCTTCACGTTCAAGCTGGGAGCGGGGCAGGTGATCCCCGGCTGGGACAAGGGCGTGGTCGGCATGAAGGTCGGGGGGCGACGCGAGCTCATCATCCCTCCCAGCCTCGGCTACGGCGGGCAGTCCCCCGGTCCCGGCATCGCCCCCAACGACACGCTGGTCTTCGTCGTCGACCTCCTCAAACTGAACTGAGCGGCCGTCAACGTGGAGGTCACCGCGCACATCGAGGCGCTCCGCCACCACGGTGAGCTGATGGCGCGAGCCACGGCGCAGACCGACCCGGGCGCCGCGGTGCCCACGTGCCCGGAGTGGACCGTGCGCGACCTCGTGCGGCACGTGGGCGGCGTGCACCGCTGGGCCACCGGCTACGTCGCCGGTCGGCGCACCGAAGTGTGGGACGTCGGGTTGGACGAGGTGGTGGGCAGCTGGCCGGAGGACGCGGCGCTGGCCGACTGGTTGCGGGAAGGCTGCACCGCGCTCGCCGACGCCGTGGCCGCCGCGCCCGACGACCTCGAGTGCTGGACCTTCTTGCCCGCCCCCTCCCCCCGCGCCATGTGGGCGCGCCGGCAGGCCCACGAGACGGCCATCCACCGCGTTGACGCCGAGTTGGCGGCGCACACCGCCGTCAGTCCGTTCGAACCGGCCTTCGCGGCCGACGGGGTCGACGAGCTCCTCACCTGCTTCGTGCCGCGGCGATCCACCAAGCTGCTGGCCGAGACCGAGGCCAGCCTCGATGTGCAGTGCACCGACCACGAGGCGGCCTGGGTGCTCCGCATCGGACCAGAGGGCGTGTCGACCGCACCGGCTCCGCCGGGCGGGGACGACGGCGACTGCTCCGTCCGCGGGAGAGCCGCCGACCTCTACCGCGCGCTCTGGAACCGCAGCGGTGCCGAAGAGCTCGCCGTATCGGGGGACGAGGCCGTGCTCGGCCTGTTCCTCGAGACGGTCCACGTCCGCTGGGCCTGACGCGGCCGCCGCCTCAGGCCGGTGACTCCGCCGCCACGCTGCGGCGGCCGAACAGCCAGTAGGCAACCGAGCCCGTCGTGTTCAAGGTGGACGCGAGGCGCCAGAACCGCTTGTTCCCCCGCACCGCGGCGTCCGGACGCCGGCGCAGGTCCAGCCAGGTCAGCTTGGCCACGATGAGGTGGACCATCAGGACGACGAGGATCACCTTCTTCTGGCGCTCGTTCAACGAATCCACGTCGGCCTCCTCTCAGTCGCTGGCGAGCAGGGCGTCGACGAACTCGTCGGGGTCGAAGTCGACGAGGTCGTCGGGACCCTCGCCGAGCCCGACCAGCTTGACGGGCAGGCCGAGCTCGCGCTGCACGGCGATCACGATGCCGCCCTTGGCCGTGCCGTCGAGCTTCGTGAGCACGATGCCGGTCACGTCGACGGCCTCGGTGAACTGACGAGCCTGGGCCAGTGCGTTCTGTCCCGTCGTCGCGTCCAGCACCAGCAGCACCTCGGTGACGTTGCCCGGATCGCGGTCGGCGACCCGACGGATCTTCTTGAGCTCTTCGACCAGGTTCACCTTCGTGTGCAGTCGTCCCGCCGTGTCGGCCAGCACGAGATCGTTCCCCCGCGCCGCGGCGCGCTGCACCGCGTCGAACACGACGGCACTGGGGTCACCACCCTCCGCACCCCGGACGATCTCGGTCCCGGTCCGCTCGGCCCACATGGCGAGCTGGTCGGCTGCCGCGGCCCGGAAGGTGTCGCCGGCGGCCAGCAGGACCGAGCGCCCGGCAGCTGACTGCCGGCGCGCCAGCTTGCCGATGGTCGTGGTCTTGCCGACGCCGTTGACCCCGACGATCAGCCAGACGTCGGGCGCGCCCGGCGCGCCGTCGAAGCGCAAGGTGCGGCTGCCCGTGGTCTCGAGCAGTTGGCGGATGGCGGCGCCGAGGGCCGCCAGCAGGTCGTCGCCGCCCCCGATCTCCTTGGCCTCCACCCGCGCCCGCAGGTCTGCGAGCAGCGCGTCGGTCGTGGCGACCCCGACGTCGGCCCGGATGAGCGCCTCCTCCAGCGACTCCCAGGTGGACGCGTCAATACGGCCGGAGCGCAGCGCGGACACGGCACCGCTGAACAGCCCGCGCACATTGCCCAGGCGGCTGCGGTAACTGGGCGGTGCGGCCGGCGCCTCCACCGGGGCCGCGGGAGACGCCACCGCAGGTGCCTGCGGGGGCGGTGTCGGCGGCGCGGCAGGGGGAGCGACCGTGCCGCCGCCCGTGCGCCTCCGGGCGCGGGTGGCGGCGATCGTCCCCGCCGCCACCGCCAGGACGGCCACGACGATCACGATGACGATGAGGGTGCCGATCATGCCGGACCCGCGCCGTCAATCCCGTCGATCCCGTCGATCCCGTCGACCTCGTCATCGGCGGAGGCAGCGGCCGCAGCGGCGGCCTGGGCTGTGGCCACCGCCGCCGCCTCCTCGGCGTAGGTCGCGCCGCCGTCGTCCTCGCCGTACCCTTCGGACTCCCGGCCGCGCCGTCGGGTGCGAGTGACCGCCGCGACGCCGGCGATGACGCAGATCACCGCTGCCGCGACGAAGACGATGTAGAGCGTGCCGGTCACGCCGGCTCCTTCTCCTTCTCAACCCTCTGGCTCACCACCTGTGACGAGCCGCCCGGGGCCATGGTCACCCCGTAGAGCGCGTCGCCGGTCTCCATCGTGCGCTTCTGGTGGCTCACGATGAGCAGCTGCGCCTCGTCCCGGAACTCGTGCACCAGCGCCAGGAAACGGCTGAGGTTGACGTCGTCGAGCGCGGCCTCGACCTCGTCCATCATGTAGAAGGGCGAGGGCCGGCTGCGGAAGACGGCGAAGAGGAAGGCGAGCGCCGCCATGGAGCGCTCGCCACCCGAGAGGAGCGAGACCCGGCGGACGTTGCGGCCGGCCGGACGCACCTCGATCTCGACGCCGGTGTTGAGGAGGTCGTCGGGCTCCACCAGCATCAGGCGGCCGGTCCCGCCGGGGAACAGCATGGCGATGAGTGCCGAGAAGTGCTCGTTCACGTCGGCCGCCGCGGCGGCGAACGAGGTCATGATCTCGTGGTCCAGCGTGCGCACCACCTCGTGCAGCTCGCGCCGGGCGCCCCGGACGTCGTCGACCTGGGCCTCCAATTCCTTGTGGCGTTCCTCCAGTGTGGAGAGCTCCTCCAGGGCCAAGGGGTTCACCGGCCCCAGCGCCACCAGCTTGCGCTCCAACTCCTCCGCGTGCCCGTGCAGCGACGTGCCCTCGGGTGCCTCGGGCTCGGGCAGGCCCGCCAGGTCGTCGGGCGTGGCCCCGAGGTCGCGCGCGATGTGCTCGTGCAGGGCCTCCATCCGCAGATCGACCTCGTTGGCCTCCAGGTCGAGCGTCCGGGTGCGGTTGCGCACCGCATCGAGGCGGAGCTCGGTCGTGTGGCGATCCTGGCGCAACCGCTCGAGCTTCTCCCCGCCCGCCCGCACCGCGTCGACCTGGTCCTGGTAGTCGTGGCGCAGCGACTCGAAGACGCCGTCGAGCCGTTCGTGCTCGTGCTGGACCAGCAACTCCAGGCGGGCCAGCGCTGCGCCCTCGGCCTCCAGCCGGCGCCGCCGCGAGGCGGCGGTGGCGCGTTCGGCGGCGTGGCCCTGCAGGCGTCGCTCCACCTCGGCCTGGCGCTCGGCCAGGACGCGCCGGCGCTCGACGATGCCGGCCCCTCGCACCTCCATCTCCTGGCGCCGGCCCCGGAGCCCGACCCGGCGCTCCTCGAGCGCCTCCCAGGCCTCGAGCGCGTCGGCGAGCAGCGGCAGCGACGCGGCCAGGTGCGCCTGCTCGGCCGTCACGTCGGCCAGCCGCTGGTGGGCCGCCTCCACGGCGGCGCGCGCCTCGTCGAGCTCGCTGGACAGGCGGCGCTGCTCCTCGGCCGAGCGCTCCCGGTCGGCGCGTCCGGTCTCGCAGGCGGACGCGTGGCGGTCGGCGGCGCGTTCGGCCGCCGTGCGGGCGTCGCGGGCGCGCCCGAGCACGATCCGGCTCTCCGTGAGGTGCGCCCGGGCCAGCTCCGCGGCGGCGGCGGCCTCCTCCGCCCTCCGGCGCGCCTCCTCCACCGAGGCCGCCGTCACCACGCTCGTGGCCGAGCGCACGCGCCAGCCCGTGGCGGCGAACCGGTCGCCCTCGGGCGTCACCACGACCAGGTCGTCGCGCGCCAACGACAGGTCGATGGCCTCCTCCCAGCCGTCGACCCGGACGGCGCGCCCGACCAGGGTGTCGAGGACCGACTCGGCGACCGACCCGCCCCGGCGCGCCCGCACGTGGCGTCGCACCGGCTCGGCACTGCTGCCCGGCGGCAGGTCGCCCACAACGCTGGCGCCCGACGACTGGCGGGGCGCCAGGACGGCGCCCGTGACGCCGCCCTCACGCAGGGTGGCCAGCGCGGCCTGGGCCGAACGCCGGCCGTCGACCACGACCGCGGCGACCCCGGCGCCGATGGCGGCCTCGAAGGCGGCGTCCCAGCCCTCGTCGATCTCCACCAGGTCGACCAGCGAGCCGACGACGCCGTCGACGTCGCGCAGCAGCTCGCGCCCACCCGCTCCCTGCAGGTCCGCCAGCGCGCGCTCCAGGGCCTCGGCCCGGGCGGCCGTGCGGTGACGCCCCTCCTCGGCCTCGTCCGCCGAGACCTGCGCCGACTCCGCGGCGCGTGCGGCCTCCTCGAGCTCCGCGCTCCGGGCGGCCAGCTCGGCGTCGAGGCCGGCCGTCGACACCTCGAGCTCTTCGGTCTGGCGGGCCAGCAGGTCGGCCCGTACCGCGGCGCCCGCCGTGCGCTGCTCGAGGGCGCCCACCCGCGCCCCCAGGGCGTCGAGGTCCTCCTGCTCGCGCACCGCGGCACGCGCCACGGCCTCGGTACGCGCCCGCGCCCGGGCGATGGCCTGGTCCGGCGCGTCACCGCCGAGGATCCCGGCCCAGCGGTCCCGGAGTGCCGCTGCCTCCTCGTCGAGCACGGCCAGCGCCGACTCCAGTTCCGTCCGCTCGGGCGCGCCACCCGCCTCCTCCTCCGCCTCGGCCGCCACCAGCTCGCTGGCCAGGCGGGCCGCCTCGGCCTCGAGGGTCGAGACGACGTCGACGTCGGCGGCGGCGTCGAGGGCGGCCACCACGGCCCGGCCGCGCTCGCGCAGCACACCCGAGAGGCCCCGGGCCCGCTCGACCAGCCCCTGCACCCGGCCCAGCGCGTTGGCGAGATCCTCTTCGCGGCGCGACGACAGCTCCGCCGTCGTGCTGGTCGCCTCGGCGTCGAGCTGGTCGAGCGACTCGTGCAGCTCGCGCTCCTCCTCGCGGCACACGTTCAGGTCCTGCGCCGCCGCCCGGCGGCGGGCGGTCAGGTCCGCCTGCTCGGCGCCGGCCAGGAAGCGGCGCACCGCCAGCAGCTCGGAGGCCACGCTGTCGTGCGAGCGGGCGGCGGCGGCCTGGCGCTCGAGGGGCCGGATCTGGCGCCGCACCTCGCGCACCAGGTCGCCCAGGCGCTCGAGGTTCTCGGCGGTGGCGGCGAGCCGGCGCTCGGCCCGCTCCCGGCGGCGACGGTGCTTGAGCACGCCCGCCGCCTCCTCAATGATGGCCCGCCGGTCCTCGGGCCGGGCGTTGAGCACGGTGTCGAGCTGGCCTTGTCCGATGATCATGTGCTGCGTGCGGCCCACGCCCGAGTCGCTGAGCAGCTCGGTGATGTCGAGCAGCCGGCAGGGGGCCCCGTTGATGGCGTACTCGCTGTCCCCGGAGCGGAAGAGGGTCCGCGTGATGGTGACCTCGGACAGCTCGATGGGCAGCTTGCCCGACGAGTTGTCGATCGTGAGCGACACCTCGGCCCGTCCGAGCTGGGGACGCGACGACGTCCCGGCGAAGATGACGTCCTCCATCTTGGCCGAGCGCAGTGAGCGGGGGCCCTGGGCGCCGAGCACCCAGGTGACGGCGTCCACGACGTTGGACTTGCCGCTCCCGTTGGGCCCGACGACCACCGTGATACCGGGCTCGAACTCCAGCACCGTCGGGTCGGCGAAGGACTTGAAACCCTTCATGCTGAGCGACTTCAGGAACATCGGGGCGACCCTACCGGAGGCCTACGCGCGGCGGGTGGTTCACACCTGGCAGTGTTCGCAGAAGAACGTCGAGCGGCCGCCGGCCTTGACCCGCACGATGGTGTTGCGGCAGCGCCGGCAGGGCTGCCCCTCGCGGTCGTAGACCTGGTGTGAGCCCTGGAAGTCCCCGAGCTCGCCGAAGAGGTCGCGGTACTGCTCGTCCGCCAGGGAGGACCCCCGGTGCTTGATGGCGTCGGCCAACGTCTCCACAATTGCCGCGGTAGAGCCGGCGCACCTCGGTGGCCGTGAGCGAGTCGGCGGCCCGGTCGTAGCGCAGGCCGGCCTGGTAGAGCATCTCGTCGGAGTAGAGGTTCCCGATGCCGGCCGTGAAGCTCTGGTCCATCAGGAGCGCCTTGATCCCCCCGTGGTGCTGGTGGAGCAGGGCGCCGAAGCGGTCCCAGCTCATCAGGTCCTCGATGGGATCGAACCCCAGGTGGGCCAGCTCGGGGATCGCCTTGCGGATGGCGGCGCCGTCGCCGCCGGCCGTGCCCGAGACCGGGCTCAGCGGCGTGCCGTCGGCCTTGAGCGGGGGCGTGGAGACGAAGAGCTCTCCGAAGGTGCGGGGGTCGACGTAGCGCAGCTCGCCGCCCTGGGTGAACGTGATGACCACGTGGGTGTGCTTGGGCTTGGGGTCCTTGGCGGACTTCACCCGGAGCAGCTGCCCGCTCATGCCGAGATGCACGACGAGCGTGTCCCCGCTGTCCAGCGTCAGCAGCAGGTACTTGCCGAGGCGGCCCACCGACTTGATGGTGCGGCCCTCGAGCAGAGCGCGGAAGTGCTTGGCCGAGGCGTGGCGGCGCACCGAGCGGCCGTTGGCCACGGCGACCGCCTTGATCTTGCGGCCCACCACCTCGCGGGCCAGGTCCTGGCGCAGGGTCTCGACTTCGGGCAACTCAGGCACTGGTGAGGCCCTCCCAGGCCGCTCGTGCGGCCTCCTGTTCGGCGTCCTTCTTGGAGCGCCCCTCGCCGGCCCCCCACCGGGTCCCTCCCAGGAACACCTCGGCCATGTAGACCCGGTCGTGGTCGGGCCCCGAGCCCACCACCACGTAGCGGGGTGTGCCGTCGCCGTCGCGCACCGCCTTCTCCTGCAGCCGGCTCTTGTGGTCGAAGTCGTCGGGCTCCTCGCCGGCCCGCTCGATGGCCTCGCCGAGCTCGCGCAGCACCAGCTCGCGGGCGGCCTCCCACCCGGCGTCGAGGTACACCGAGCCGAGGACGGCCTCGAAGGCGTCGGCCAGGATGGAGGCCTTGGCCCGGCCACCTGACCCTTCCTCGCCCCGGCCCAACAGGAGGACCTCACCGACCCCGAGCCCGGCGGCCACCTGGGCCAGCACGCGGGCGTTGACCACGGCGGAACGGACCTTGGCCAGCTTCCCCTCGGCGAAGTCGGGGAAGCGCTCGTAGGAGTAGCCGGCCACGATCAGGCCGAGGACGGCGTCGCCCAGGAACTCCAGTCGCTCGTTGGAGGGCGCGCCACCCTCCTGCTCTCCGCACCAGCTCCGGTGTGCGAGGGCATGCTGAAGGAGGCTCAAGTCGGCGAAGGAATGGCCAAGTCGCTCGGCCAGTGCGGCCGCCCCCTCAGCGCCGGCGTCAACCCGCCTCGAGCTTGGCGTAGACGTAGTCAACTGCGTCCCGGACCGTGCGCAGGTCCTCGAGGTCCTCGTCGTCGATGCGGAAGCCGACCGTCCTCTCCCCCAGCTCCTCTTCCAGGGCTTCGACCAGCTCGATCAGGGCCAGGGAGTCGGCGTCGAGGTCCTCCACGAACGAGGCCCCCTCGGTGATCGACGACGGGTCCGTCTCCAAGATGTCGGCCAGCTGGTCCCTGATCAGCTCGAAGACCCCGTTGCGGTCGAGCGGGCCCTGATTGGTGTGGGTTTCGGCTGGCACGGCGACCAGTGTACGTCCCGCCGGGCCGCAACCGCCCGTTTACAGGGTTTGACCTGGTCTTTTAGGCCGATTCGACCGATCGCACCGACGCCGCCACGTGGTCGGCCAGCCCCCTCGTCGCACACTCGTGGGCCACGAGGACGGCATTCATCATGGCGGTTGCATTCGAGGAGCCGTGGCTGATCACGCACACCCCGTCGGTGCCGAGCAGCATGGCCCCACCGGTGTTCTCGGGCTCGAATTGGGCGGCCAGGGGCAGCAGGTGCGGGAGCAACACCTTGGACGCCTCCGTCGTGGCGTCGTCGGTGCCGAAGACGCCCAGCATGGTGTCGAAGAGGAAGCGCAGCGACCCCTCGAGGGTCTTGAGCGTGACGTTCCCGGTGAACCCGTCGGTGACGATGACGTCCGCCGGCGAGGGCAGGAGGTCCCGGCCTTCGAGGTTCCCGACGAACTCGAACCGGCCCCCGCTGGCCTGGGCCGCCTCCACCAGCAGCCCGTGGGTCTCCTTCACCAGCGGCGTGCCCTTGGTGGCCTCCTCGCCGATGGAGAGCAGGCCCACCGAGGGTGACGCGGTGCCGAAGCGGGCGGCGACGTAGGCGGCACCCATCTGGGCGAACTGCACGAGCATGGCGGCCGTGCACTCGGCATTCGCCCCGGCGTCGACCAGCACCGCCGGGGTGCGGCCCAGGCGGGGCAGCGGGGTGGCGATGCAGGGCCGGACCACGCCGGGCAGGCGCCCCATCCGCAGCAGCGCCGAGGCCATGGTCGCCCCCGTGTTGCCGGCCGACACCATGGCGCACGCCTTGCCGTCGCGCACGAGCTCGGCCGCCCGGACCAGGGAGGAGTCCTTCTTGCGGCGCACCCCGCCGGCCGGGTCCTCGTCCATGCCGATGACCTCGCTGCAGGGGAGGAGCTCCAGGCCCAGGGTGTCGCCGACCAGCTCGGGAGGGCCCACCAACACGATGCCGATGCCGTGCTGCTCGGAGGCCCGCCGGGCGCCCTCGACGATTTCGCCGGGAGCGAGGTCGCCGCCCATGGCGTCCACGGCCACCGGGAGCGTGGCCAGGATCTCGGGGCTGGGACGCTCACCCCGACGGCTCAAGTCAGTCGACCTCGACGGCTTGGCGACCCTTGTACCAGCCGCAGCTGGGGCAGACGACGTGGGGGGTCTTGGACGCCTGGCAGTGCGGGCACACGCTGCGGGCGGGCCGGCCCAGGCGCCACGCCGCAGCCTGGTGGCTGCGGCCCTTGGCCTTGGACTTCTTCTTCTTGGGGACGGCCATGGCGGATCTCCAACGATCGGTTCGGGCGCACGTGCGCTCTCGGACGGTGCCGGACCCCGAGGGTCCGGCTACCGGAGCACGTCGAGATTAGCCCACCGGGGGTCACGGGGGGCAACGCAGCCGCAGTCGCCTTCGTTGCGGTTGGCCCCGCACTGGACGCACAGGCCGGCGCAGTCCTCGCGGCACAGGGGAGCCATGGGCAGCTCCAACACGACGGCGTCCCGGGCCAGCGGCCCGAGGTCGATGGTCTCGTCGACGATGGGGTAGAGCTCCTCGTCGGACACACCGGCCAGCGGGGGGTCGGCGAAGCGCTCGTGGACGGGGATGCGCAGCTCCCCCGCGACGGGCTCGGCGCAGCGCCGGCAGATCCCTGTCCACGGCGCGGTGACCGTCCCCACGACGTCGATCCCCCCCTCGAAGGGGGTGAGGGTCACGTCGACCTCTATTTCGGCGCCGGCGGGCACCACGCTGCGCCCGGGGTCGATCCCGGCCTCGTCGATCGGGCCGGCCTGGGCCACCTCGCCCCGCCGCACCTCGTGCACGGCCTGCCCGGGCGAGCGGCGCAGCCGCGCCACGTGGACGACGAAGGGGTCCCCGGCCATCAACCGATCTCCTCCACGACGAACGGGCCCACTACGACTGGTCCTGGTCGAAGAAGCCGTCCTCCTCCGTCCCGGGTGCTTCGTCGACCGCAGCGGTGTCGAGGGACGGCGCGGCCAGCTTGGCCCGGCCGGCCTGCACCGTCCGGGTGAGACGGTCCAGCACGATCTCCATGCCGGCCAGCTTGGTGTCGACGAAGTCCTCGGCCTGGTGGCGGAGCGCCCGCGCCTCCTCGTTGGCGTCGTCGAGGATGCGCTGCGCCACCGAGTTGGCCTGCCGCACGATCTCGGTGCGCTGCACCATGTGCTCCGCCTGCGCCCGTACCTCGTCCATGAGGGCCTCGGCGTCGCGGCTGCGCTCGGCCATGAATTCCTCCCGCTCGCGCAGCAGCCAGCGCGCCTGGCGGAGCTCGTCGGGCAGGCATTCGAGGGCGGACTGCACCAACGAGGTCACCTCCTCGCGCGAGACCATGACCGACGACGACAGCGGCATCGACTTCGCCGCGGCCATGAGGTCGAGGAGCTGATTGAGGATGGACTCGATCCCGACCTCTTCCACCGGTGGCTCGTCGTCGACGTCGAGGAACTGGTCGCTCACCCGTCCTCGCCCCCCTTCGTGTCCGGGCCCCGTTGGTCGTACTTGGCCTGCAGCGCCTCGGCCACCGGCTTGGGCACGAAGGCGGAGACGTCACCCCCGAAGCGCCACACCTCGCGCACGAGCTTGGAGGCGACGAAGGACCACTCCGGGCTCGTCGGGATGAAGATCGTCTCGACGCCCGAGAGGTGTCTGTTCATCTGGGCCATCTGCATCTCGGCCTCGAAGTCCGAGACGGCCCGCAGTCCCCGCACGATCGCCGAGGCGCCGACGTCGCGGGCCACGTAGACCAGGAGGGTCGCGACCGACACGATGCGCACCGACGGCAGGTGGGCCACCACCTCCTCGAGCATCGCCTGGCGCTCCTCGAGGTCGAAGAGCGCCGAACCCTTCTGCGGGTTGCGCAGGGCGGCCACCACGACCTCGTCGAAGAGCTGGCTGGCCCGTTCCACGATCTCGAGGTGGCCGTTGTGGAAGGGGTCGAAGGACCCGGGGAAGAGGCCGACTTTCACGAGCCGTCACCGCTGCGATGAGCCACGGTGACGAGCGTACCGCCGTACCGGCGCTCTCTCGCGACCACCCAGGGCCCCTGCAGCGCGATCGGTGCCGCCGACTCCATGACGACGGCATCCGCCCGCAGCGCGCCGAGGAGGGCCGGCCAGCCCTCGAAGTCGTAGGGGGGGTCGCACAGCGCGAGGTCGAAGTGCCGCGGCGGCCGCTGATGCCAACCACCCGGGTAGGGCGGCCCGGACCAGCGTCACCGGCTCGTCGCCCAGGCCGACCGCCTCGAGGTTCAGGCGCACCGCGGCGAGCGCGCCCGGATCCAGGTCGACGAAGGTGGCCGACGCCGCCCCCCTGGACAGCGCCTCCACCCCCAGCGCACCGCTGCCGCAGAACAGGTCGACCACCGCCAGGCCCTCCACGCCGCCCTGCGAGCCCATGATGTCGAAGATGGCTTCGCGCACCCGGTCCGAGGTCGGGCGGACCGACGGCGGGAGTTTGGCCGCCAGCCGGCGCCCGCGGCTCCGGCCTCCGATGACCCGCATCGCGCCCACCCTACGACGGGCGGGAGCGTGTCCCCCCCTGCAGCAGCCCTCGCCTCGCCTCGCCTCGCCTCGCTTCGCCTCGCCTCGCCTCGCCTCGGGACTCCATGCCTTCGGGAGACCTTTCCCAATACCTTCGGGACTTCTGTCCCAGAAGTATCTACAGATCCGTTTAGAGTTCTGAGAACGGCGCATTGAGAACAACTCGCCGCCCGCAGTGCAGAACCGTGCACCAGGGTCCCTGCTCCGTACAGACTCTCCCCGGAAGCAGACTCTCTCTCCCCGGGAAGCAGACTCTCTCGCCGGGAAGCACGGTCAACTCTTGAAGAGGTACTCCCCTTCGTCCTCGCTCAGCAGGAGCCGGACCTCGTCGGCCAACTCGGGGTGCGCCCGCAGTTGAGGATCCTCGTCGACCATGCTCTCGGCCACCCGACGCGCCTCGCCCAGCAACGCCATGTCGCCGGCGTCGGCGAGCGAGGCCAGGCGCAGGTCGCTCTGGCCCTTCTGGCGCGCCCCCAGGAGGGTCCCCTCGCCCCGGACCCGCAGGTCCGCCTCGGCCAGGGCGAAGCCGTCGGTCGAACCGGCCACCGCACCCAACCGCTCGTTCCCCTCCTCGCCGCCCAACAGGTAGCACCAGCTCTCGGTCCCGCCGCGGCCGACGCGGCCGCGCAGCTGGTGCAGCTGGGCGATCCCGAAGCGGTCGGCGCTCTCCACCACCATCACCGTGGCTTCGGGGACGTCGACACCGACCTCAATGACCGTGGTGGCCACCAGCACGTCGAGCTCGCCCGTCCGGAAGCGGTCCATCACCTCCTCGCGTGCGGCGGCCGCCATCTGGCCGTGCATGAGCCCGACCCGCAGCCCCGCCAGCTCCCCCGCCGCCAGGCGCTCGAACTCCTCGGTGGCCGACTTGGCCTCGACCCGGAGGGAGTCGCTCACGAGCGGGCACACGACGAAGGCCCGGTGGCCCGCCCCCACCTCGTCGCGCACGCGCTGCCAGGCGCGCTCCTCACCGGCATGCGCCTCGCCGCCATCACCGGTGCCGCGGAGCCATTCGGTGGTGACCGGCAGGCGGCCCGGGGGAAGCTCGTCGAGCGTCGTCAGGTCGAGGTCGCCGAAGATCACCATGGCGGCCGTGCGCGGGATCGGCGTCGCCGTCATCACCAGCAGGTCCGGGTCGCCGTCGGTGCCCTTGGCGCGCAGCGTCGCCCGCTGCTCCACCCCGAAGCGGTGCTGCTCGTCGATCACCACCGCTCCGAGCGACCCGAACGCCACCTCCTCGGTCAGCAGGGCGTGGGTCCCCACGACGATGCTCACCTCACCAGACGCCAATCCCTCCAGGACCGCGGTGCGTGCCTTGCCCTTGACGCGGCTCGTCGAGCAGCTCCACGCGAACCTCGCCGCCCGCCATGCCCCCGGGGCCCTCCAACTCGCCGAGGAGTGCCCGGACGGCCGAGAAGTGCTGCTCCGCCAGGACCTCGGTCGGCACCATCAGCGCGCCCTGGTGCCCGCTCTGCACGGCCGCCAGCAGGGTGGCCAGGGCGACCACCGTCTTGCCCGAGCCGACGTCGCCCTGCAGGAGCCGGTGCATGGGGAAGGGCCCGGCCATGTCGGCCACGATGACCGCCAGTGCCCGCCGCTGCGCCTTCGTCAGCTCGTACGGCAGGCGCTCCAAAAAACGCGCCACCAGCGTGTCGGAGACCGCGCCCGTCACCTCCCGCGGCGAGACGTCGTGGTGCAGGGCGCGGGCATTGACCTCGAAGGCCCGGCGCCGCAGCACCAGCGCCAGCTGCAGCCGGAAGAGCTCGTCGAAGACCAGCCGGCGACGGGCCGGCGCGACGACGTCGAGCGACTCGGGCGCATGGATGGCCCCGAAGGCCTCGGTCCGCCCCCACAGGTCGATGGAGGCCCGCCACTCCGCGGGCAGCGGGTCGGCGAACTCGCCCGCCCGCACCAACGCCTCCGCGACGAACTCGCTGATCTCCCACGAGGTCAGCCCGACCTTGGCCGAGGCCGGGTACACGGGCAGGATCCGCAGCGTCCGACGGCCGGGGGTCACCCCGGCCACCACGTCGACGACCGGGTTGGCCATCTGGCGGGTGCCCCGATACTCGGTCACCTTGCCGAAGAAGATGGCCTCGGTGCCGGCCTCGAGCTGCTTCGAGCGCCAGGGCTGGTTGAAGAAGACGATCTTGAGACGCCCGGTGTCGTCGCGGACCACGACGTCGACGACGGCGCGCCCGGTGCGGGCACGGCGCGTGTGCGCCGACTGCACCGACGCCAGCACGGCCGCCTCCTCGCCCACCTGCAGTCCCGAGACGTCGGCCTGGCGGGTGCGGTCGATGTAGCGCCGCGGATAGGTGGTGAGGAGGTCGAGGACAGACTCGATCCCGAGCTCGGCCAGGCGCCCGGCCTTGCGCTCCGACACCGACTCGAGCACCGACACTGGTCGCATGCTCAGGTCGCCGAGTGTGCGGCCGCTACTCAATCCCCAGCAGATACGGGTAGAGGGGCTGGCCGCCCTGGTGCACCTCGAGCGCCACGTCGGGGTGCTCTTCGGAGAGCCACTCCTCGATCCGCCTCGTGTCGGCGACGCGCGCCCCCTCGCCCTCGATGAGCGTGACGAGCTCGTGCGTCGGATCGAGCAGGCGGCTGAGCAGCAGGCGCGTGCACACGACGATGTTGTCGGAAACCGCCACCACGCCGTCCCGCGAGACCCCGATGAAGTCGCCCTCGTGGACCTCGCCGGCGTCGGTGACGGTGTCCCGCACGGCCCGGGTGACCTCCGCCGGCACGACGCGGGCCGCCGACTCGGACATGGAGGCCACGTTGGCGTCGGCCCCGGCGGCCGGGTCGTAGGCGAGGAGGGCGGCGAAACCCTCGACGATGGACCCGGTCGCCACGACCCGCACCGTCTTGGGGCACAGGGCGTCGACCTGCTCGGCCACGGGACGGATGTTCTTGTTGTTGGGCAGGATCACGACCTCGTCGGAGGCCACGGACTCCACCGCCTTGACGAGATCGGCGGTGGCGGGGTTCATCGTCTGTCCGCCCACGACCAGGTGGTGGACCCCCAGCGAGCGGAAGATCCGCCCGATGCCGTCGCCCGAGACGACCGCGACGACGCTCGTGGTCGGGGGCGGCCCCGTGCCCTCCGTGCTGGGGCCGGCCCCGGGTGCACCGACGCTCTCGCGCACCCAGCGCTCCTCTTCCACCTGCTCGTCGAGGTCGGTCACCCTGATCCGCTGCGGTCGCCCCGCATCCACCCCGGCCTCGATGGCCGCGCCGACGTCGTTGGTGTGGATGTGGCAGTTCCAGATGCCGTCGCCCCCGACCACGACGATGGAGTCGCCGATGCCCGCCCACACCTCCTTGAACGCCTCGATGGAGTCGTCGGGGGCGGCCAGGAAGTACATGACCTCGTAGCGCAGGTCGCCGACGGTGTGCGCGCCGTCTCCCGCCCCGTCGCGCCCCGACCCGCCGGCGGCCATGCTCCCGTTGAGGGCGCTGAGGTCGGGGGCGGCCACGCCCGACGGCTCCGGCAGCGGGCGCCCGTCGAGCACGAGCAGGAACGCGTCGAGCAGGAGCAGGAACCCGCTCCCGCCGGCATCGACGACCCCCGCCTGGGCCAGGACCGGCAGCATGTCGGGTGTCCGGGCCAGCGCGTCCGCCGCCTCGCCCCGGGCGCCCTCGACGACGCCCACCAGGCCGGACCCGTTGGCGGCCCCGACCGCGGCCGCCGCCGCCACCGTGAGGATCGTGCCCTCCACGGGCCGCACCACGGCCCGGCGGGCCAGCTCGGAGGCGTGGCCGAGGGCGTCCACCAGGACGTCGGGACCGACCCCCGAGTCCCCGGCGGCCGCCATCCGCTCGCTCATGCCCCGCAGGAGCTGCGACAGGATCACCCCCGAGTTCCCCCGGGCCCCCATGAGGGAGCCGTGCCCGATGGCCTTGCAGACCTGGTCCAGGCCGGCTCCCGCCTCCACGCCCTCGAGCTCGCTGACGACGGCCTCGAGGGTCAGCGCCATGTTGGTGCCCGTGTCCCCGTCGGGCACCGGGTAGACGTTCAGGCGGTTGATGTCGACCTGGTGCGACCGGAGGGCATCCCGGTACCCCGCCATCACGGCGCGGAGATCGTCGGCGCCGAGCGCCGCCGGGGAGGTCATGGCAGGGGATGCTAACCTTTGCGCCGTTCGTGAAGGCCTGCGTGGTCCCTCGACCGCGGCCTCCCCCAGGAAGGTTCCCCAATGGCAGCTGTGTGCGATATCTGCGGCAAGAAGCCCTCGTTCGGCATGAACGTCAGCCACTCCCACCGGCGCACCAAGCGGCGCTGGAACCCCAACATCCAGCGGGTCCGGGCGCTCGTCGACGGCGCCCCGAAGCGGCTCCACGTCTGCACCTCGTGCATCCGGGCCGGCAAGGTGACCAAGCCCGTGCGCCGGACACCCGAACCAAGCACCACCACCAGCAACTGACGCTCGCCCCGATCGGCCGGGACCGCGAAACCGGCGCGCCCGCGTCCGGCCCGGGGCGCCGCCCTCGCCGGCGTCACCGAGGCTGCGGCCCCGACGGCTACCCGACCCGGTGCTGCCAACCCATTCGCCCGAGCGCCCGCCCGCGCAGCGTCCGCACCGACACGTCGTCCACGACCGTGCCGGCGACGACAGGGGGACGGAGACCCTCGGCCGCGAAGCGCTCCATGAGCGCGTCGGCGTCGCTCGGGCCGATGGCGACCACCAGCTCGTAGTCCTCACCCCCGCCCAGTGCCTCGTCCTCGGTGGCTCCCGGGGCCACCGGCACCTGCTCGAGCCGGAACCCGACATCAGAGGCGTCGGCCAGACGGTGCAGGTCGAGCGCCAGACCGTCGGACACGTCGATCATGGCGTGGGCCCCGCCCGTCCGGGCCAGGGCGCCCTCACGCAACCGGGCCTCGGGACGCCGGTAGGCGGCCGCCCTCGCGGCCTCGGTGGGGCCGCCGGTGCGCAGCTCACGCAACCCCGCGGCCGAACCGCCGCAGGGCCCCGTGACGAGCACGACGTCCCCGGGACGGGCGCCCGCCCGCGACACCGGGGCGCGACCTCCCGGCTCGATCGTCCCCAGCACCGTCACCGCGACGGCCAGCTGGCCCGACTCGGACACGTCACCGCCGACGACCGGGCAGGCGCAGGCGGCCGAGGCCTCGGCCACGCCGGCCATCACCCCGAGCGCCAGCTCGCCCTCGCCGGCCCCACCCGGCACGCACAGCGCCACCAGCGCCCCGATCGGCGCCGCGCCGACGGCGGCCAGGTCGCTCAGCGCGCCCATGAGGGCCTTCCAGCCCACGTCACCAGGGCTGCAGATCGACAGGTCGACGTGCACGCCCTCGACCACGCTGTCCACCGACGCCACCAGCGGCCCTGCCCCGGGAAGGTCCAGCACGGCGGCGTCGTCGCGCAATCCGAATGCCTCGATTCCGTTTCCCAGCATGCCTCGGATACGCTCTAGGACCTCGTCTTCCCCGGCGAGACGTGTCATGTGCCGAGGTTTGGGGGATCCCACGTCACATGCCTAGCATTGGACCCCACCGAAACAGGCCGGACAAAGGAGCTGATCCCCCCGCTATGGCGCCAACAAAGAACGCAAGACTCCTGGCCTGGGTGGACGAGGTGGCGGCGTTGACCAAGCCCGACCGGGTCGAGTGGTGCGACGGCTCCGCCGACGAATACGACCGGCTCTGCCAGGAGCTCGTCGAGGCCGGCACGTTCACCCGGCTCAGCGACGCCAAGCGGCCGAACAGCTACTGGTCGCACTCGGACCCCGGTGACGTGGCCCGCGTCGAGGACCGCACGTTCATCTGCTCCGCCCAGGAGATCGACGCCGGGCCCACGAACAACTGGTGTGACCCCGCCGAGATGCGCCAGACCTTGAACGGCCTGTTCACGGGGGCCATGGTCGGCCGCACCATGTACGTCGTCCCCTTCTCCATGGGCCCGCTCGGCTCCGACATCGCCCACATCGGCGTACAGGTGACCGACTCGGCCTATGTCGCCGTCTCCATGCGCATCATGACCCGTATGGGCGCGGGCGCCCTCGAGGTCCTCGGCGACGACGGCGAGTTCGTCCCCTGCCTGCACTCGGTGGGCGCACCCCTCCAGCCGGGCCAGCGGGACGTCCCATGGCCGTGCAACGCAGACAACAAGTACATCGTCCACTTCCCCGAGACGCGCGAGATCGTCTCGTACGGCTCGGGCTACGGGGGCAACGCCCTCCTCGGCAAGAAGTGCTTCGCCCTGCGCATCGCCTCGGTCATGGCCCGCGACGCCGGCTGGATGGCCGAGCACATGCTCATCTTGAAGCTCACCTCCCCCGAGGGCGACACGCGCTACATCGCCGGCGCGTTCCCCTCGGCCTGTGGCAAGACCAACCTCGCCATGCTCATCCCGACGATCGACGGCTGGAAGGTCGAGACGGTCGGCGACGACATCTGCTGGATGAAGTTCGGCGCCGACGGCCGCCTCTACGCCATCAACCCGGAGGCCGGCTTCTTCGGCGTGGCGCCCGGGACGAACACGCACACCAATCCCAACGCGATCTTGACCCTCGACGGCAACTGCATCTTCACCAACACCGCCCTGACCGACGACGGCGACATCTGGTGGGAGGGCATGACCGAGCAGCCCCCGGCCCACCTGACGGACTGGAAGGGCAACGACTGGACCCCCGAGTCGGGCACCACGGCGGCGCACCCCAACGCACGCTTCACGGCGCCTGCGGCCCAGGACCCGGCCATCGCGCCGGAGTGGGAGGACCCCACCGGCGTGCCGATCAGCGCCATCCTGTTCGGCGGCCGCCGCGCCTCGGTGGTCCCGCTGGTCTTCCAGTCCCACGACTGGGAGCACGGCGTGTTCCTCGGTTCCATCATGGCGTCGGAGACCACGGCGGCCCAGACGGGCGCGGTCGGCAACCTGCGTCGCGACCCCTTCGCCATGCTGCCGTTCTGCGGCTACAACATGGCCGACTACTTCGCGCACTGGCTGCGCATCGGCGCGGAAGCGCCCGACCGCGACGCGCTGCCCAAGATCTTCTACGTCAACTGGTTCCGCAAGGATGCCGACGGCAAGTTCCTGTGGCCCGGCTACGGCGAGAACTCCCGCGTGCTCGAGTGGATCTTCAACCGCGTCGCGGACAAGGCGCCCGCCGTCGAGACGCCCATCGGCTCCGTCCCCACCGTCGACGCCATCGACACGGCCGGTCTCGATGTGCGCAGCGAGCAGATGGACGAGCTGCTCCGGGTCGACATCGAGGGTTGGCGGGCGGAGGTACCCCTCATCAGGGAGTACTACGCCAAGTTCGGCGATCGCCTCCCGCAGGCCCTGGCCGACCAGGCCGACACGCTCCAGACGCGTCTCGGCTGAGCAGGGCTCAGCCTCCGGCCTCTCCCACCTCGCCGAGGTTGCGGTAGTCGCGCCGCACGACGCGTGGCGCTTGGCTGGCGCGGCGTCCCGTCACGTAGGACAGACCGCCCAGCGCGGCGAGCACGGCCATGGTGGCGTCACCCTGCGGCAGGGTGAACGCGATGATCACGGGGATCAGCGAGCCGACCACCCAGACCAGCTGCTGGCGCATCCCGAAGCGCGCGAAGGCCCTTCCCTGGGCGGACAGAGGGATGTAGCGCTGCGTCATGGAGTCGAAGGAGGGCTGGGCCACCGACCCACACAGGCCGACCATGAAAGCGAGCACGACCTGTGCCAACAGGGTGCCCCAGACAGCGCACCCGGCCGCCGTGGCTGCGATGACCCAGAGGGAGCACAGCAACAACTGCTGCTCGGTCAGGTGCTTGCGCAACCGTCCGACCAGGACAAGCCCGATGATGGCGCCGACGCCGCTCGAGGCCAGGACGAGCCCGTACCACCACAGGCCCACGCCCTTCATACGGCGCAGCCCGAACGCCAGCATGAAGGTCATGAAGCCGGTGAGGCCGCGCACGATGCACATGGCGCTCAGCCCGAGCATCACTTCCGGGTTGGCGATCGGCTGCAACCGCATGAGGTCCTGCTCGCGTGCGTGCGCCTCCCCGGCCTGGCCGTACTCGCGCACCCGGGTCGCATCGTCGGTCCAGAGCCGGTCCGCGGCCTGCGCCGAGAGGACGGGCAGGCGCGCCCCGGCCACCGCTGCCGCGACGAACACGAGCGTGGCCAGGATGAGCACGGCCGGGGAACCGCCCAGCTTGTAGAGGATCACCGCCGGCACGGAGACGACGAAGCCGGCCAGGGTGCCCAGCAGCGTCAGCCGGGCATTGAGCGGCGCGTAGCCAGCCTGCTCACCGTGCTCGTCGGGCGCCGTGAGCTCGGCCATCTCGGGGACGAGTGCGCCCTTGGTGACGAGGTAGAGCTTCTGGCACACCAGCACCAGAAAGGCGAGAGGGAACAGCAGCAGGCTGTGAATGTGGGTGGCCATGAGAGGGCACAGCACGACCTGCCCGATGGCGGAGGACACCACCATGAAGCGTCGGGCACCGCGATTGCGGTCGATGAGCGGGCCCAGCAGCGGCGACACAATCGCGAAGGGAGCGAGCGTGAAGAGCAGGTAGAGGAGCACCTTGTGGTCGGCGGCGGTCGGGGAGATGGAGAAGAAGAGCGAACCCGCCAGTGAGATGGTCACCACGGTGCCGCCGGCGAGCATGGCGCACTGCACCAGGGAGAGGCGCCCGATCGGATGTGTCTGGTCGAACAGGTCCTTCTGGGCCTGCTTGGCCATGACCCTGAACTGCTCGATCTTGGGGGACATCGCCACCAGGCCAATGTACGGTGTGCCGTGACCGTCCATGCGTACGTCCTGATCCAGACCGACGTGGGCAAGGCCGCTCAGGTCGCTCAGCAGGTCAGCGGCATCGACGGCGTCGTGGTGGCCGAGGGCGTCACGGGACCCTATGACGTGATCGCCCGCGCCGAGGCGCCGTCCATGAACGATCTCGGGCGCCTCGTCGTGCGGGACATCGGCCAGGTCGAGGGCATCAGCCGCACCATCACCTGCCCCGTCGTGCGGATCTGATCGGCGGGCGCACCGGCGGACACCGCCGGCAAGGGCGTTCCCCTTGAGCGAACCTCTCCTCTGGGCAGGTCCGGAGCCCATACCTCTCATGGCCGTTACGACAGGCCCGCCGACCTCCCCACCCACCCCCGCGCTCGGAATCCTCTCAGAATGCGCGTTTCGCGGGGTTTCGCGGGAGATTCCGCGTTGGCGGCCGTTCAACGGGGGTGCCCTGGGTATCGCCCAGGCTCGTCCCTCGTTCGAGAGTCCCTCTCTAAGGAGCCACCCGACTTGTCCCCCGCCCTACGCCGACGCGCCGGCATGCTCGTCCCCCTCGCTCTCGTTGCGGTCGCCGTCATCGCCGCCGCGCCGTTGGGAAAACCCGAAGCCCGCCCCGCGTCGCCCACGGGCCAGCGGTCCGGGCTGAGCACGGCGGCCGCAGCCATGCCGCGGGCCATCGTCCGCCCGACAACGCCGCCCACACCGCCACCCACGACCACGACCACCACCACGACGGTGCCGGCTCCCCCACCCGCGACCACGGCTCCGTCACTGACCCCGACGACTGTCACCCCGGCTGCCGCGCCACCACCCGCCCCGTCCTCCCCGGCGCCAGCACCATCGGATCCGGCCACGGTGCCCCCCGTGGGTCAAGCCACCGCGTGGGGCTGCGGCGCCTCGCTGGCGTACCTCCAGGCCTACGCAGCCAAGGGTTTCACCTTCGAATGCCCCGGCGACGCGGACGGCCACGACGCCATGACGTGCCTCAACGAGGCCAGCTGCCCCGCGGCGGCGGTGATCGCCATCTCGGATCCCTGCCCGGCGGCCTACATGAACGAGGCTTCGAACTCATTGGTGCTGACCGGCTCGTCGGACGCCCCCATCGACCCCTACGGGTCCTGCCCCTGACGCAACCGGAGCCGTCGGACGACGTCGGGGAGCGCGATGCCTATGACGAAACCACCGGTGCCGGTGCCGCGCCGGCCTCGGTCGGCGCGGTCCAAGCCAGCTCGGCGCGCTCGAAGGCGATCGCCTGATCGAGCTCCACGAGCTCGGCCGACGGTTCGAGCCCGTGCTCTGCGAGCAGGTTCCGAAGGCGCTGGAAGGACCCGAGAGCCTCGACCTGGCGGCCGCACCGGTGCAGGGCCAGCATGAGCTGGGCCCAGCGGCGCTGACGCAGCGGCTCTGCATCCACGGCCGGCCGCAGCTCTGCCACGAGGTTCTGATGATCGCCCAGCTGGAGGCGAGCCTCGAAGAGATCCTCCTCGGCGGTCGCACGGCGCTCCATGAGCCCCACCACCTCGGGCGCCCCCCCAGCCGGCCCGTCGGCCAGGTCGAGCAGCGGCTCGCCCCGCCAGAGCTCGAGCGCCCGGGCGAGTTCAGCGGCGGCGGCGCCGGGGTGACCCGAGAGCAGAACGGAATGCCCGAGCGCGCACTGGCGCTCGAACCTGAAGACATCGACGGAATACTTGGATCCGACCAACCGGTAGGCCCCCTGGGGCGTCGTCTCGATGGCGCGATCGGGCAGCAGCTTCCGCAAGCTGGCGATGTAGCCCCGGAGCGCCGTGCCGGCGGTCTTGGGCTCGTCTTCGCCCCAGAGCGCCCACTCCAGATCGGGCACCGACATCGGCGCCCCCACCCGCAGGGCGAGGAGAGCAAGCACGGCGCGGGTCTTGGCGGCGGTGATCGGAACTTCCTGTCCCGACACCACGAGGCGGAGCGGTCCGAGGAGGCCGACTTCCCACGGTCGGCGGCCCCGCGGCAAGGTTGCGCGTGTCCTTGGAGGGTCTGCTCTCCGCCTCGAGGCGCGGCACGGTTGCAGGGTCGAGGCGCTCGATCGTGAGCGTCGTCCAGCCACCGACGTGGATCTGGTCACCGTCGGAGAGAGGGAAGGGATGGTTGGCCAGGATGGGCTCCGCATCGGCGTTGAGGAACGTCCCGTTCGTCGAGTCCAGATCCACGAGTGCCCAGTTGCCCTCGGGCTGGCGCATCAAGACCGCGTGGCGATGGGACACCCCCGTGTCCTCCAGCGCACCGGAGAGGTCGATCTCGGCCTCGATTCCCCTCGTCGAACTGTGCCGACCGATCCTCACGTGGTCGCCCGTCAGCAGGAACCGGCGCGTGGAGGTCTGCTCCGGGAAGTCCATCCCGTCAGGCTCCTGGCTCTCGTAGAATGCCCGGTCCGGGCGGGCCAGGATCTCCCAGTTCTGCTCCTCCCAGGGCGCCACCACGTCGGGCGTGCCGAGGAGGTAGCCGCACTCGACACAGGCCGTCGCCGAGCCTGGTGGCGATCCGCAGTTGGGGCATCGCTCGAGGATGACCTCCGCCGTCGCAGCCGACATCGGTGCCCCACAGACGCTGCAGTAGTCGGGCGCCTCCGAGCTGTGCCCCTTGGGGCACGCTGCGCTCATTCGTCCCCGCCCGAGCGCGCCGGAGGCTCAGCCGGCCCTTTCGGCGGCGAGTTCCTCGAGGTCCGGGTGGAGCGGGTCTCGAGCGTCAAGAGGTCGACGTCCTCGACCTTTGCCTTGGGCCGGACCCGTCCGGTGATGGGGTCTTCGATCTCGACGAGCTTCGAGATGCGTTCGATCACCGCGTCGTTCCCCGACTCGTTCGCCATGCGCACCGCCTTCCCGAAGCGGTCCGTGGCCGTACTCATGTCACCGTCGCGGTGCGCATCGATGCCCTCCTGGATGGCATCGGCCAGGTCCCTCTGACCCATGGCCTCGGCCACCTTCTTGTTCATCCGGGTGGACTTGGCGGCGTCGTCCGTCCAGGTGACCGGCACGAGGCTCTGGCCCGCGGGCTCACCGCCCACCACGAGGGTCACCCGCGCGGCCAGCATCTCGTCGCCGACCTCCCCGGCCGGAAGTGCGACGCTGAGGTAGAAATCTCGCTCCTCGTCCCCCCAGGAACCGGTGGCGTAGTCGCCGGCCAGAGGCCCGGCATCCACCCGACCGCCCGAGAGGTCGAGTGGCGGTTCCGTCTGCTTGAGCGCGACGACCTCGGCCCCCTGCGGCGTCCAGACCCGAAGTGCCACCTCCGCCACTTGCTTGCGCAACGACTGTCGCATCATGTTCGTGAAGTCCTCGGCGAGTCCCGACGGTTGGGCGACGATGTCGAGATCGCCCAAGAGGGCGGTCGCAACCTCCTGCAACTCCTTGACGTCCCAGTCGGCACCGACACCGCGGCAGTCGCACTGGAACACGCCCTCGGCGCCGCGCAGGCACTCCCGGAAGACGGCGGGGTCCTCGCTCTCGTTCTTGCCGTCCGTGAGCAGGATGGCATGGCGTATGCCGGTGGCGTCACCCAGGACTTGTGCCGCGAGCCATATCCACGACCCGATCGCCGTCCCGCCCCCCGCTTCGAACTTCGTGACCGCCTGTTTCGCGGCGACCCGCGACTCCGGGGACGACGTCGCCAACGGAGACGTCGGGGGATACGCAACTTCGGCCTTGTGGTTGCCGGTGATGATCCCGAATCGCACACCGTCAGGAATGCAGTCGATGGCGGCGGCCGTTGCCTCCTTGACGGACCGCAGCTTCTTGCCGTTCATGGATCCCGAGGTGTCGACGATGAGCAGCTCGGAACGCTCGTCGCTGCCGGCGCCGACCGAGGCGTCGACCGTTCCGGTCCCCGACGCGGTGACGGTGACGAGGGCATGAACGGTGCGGGCGCCTCGTGCCAGGAATTCATTGTGATATGCGTTGATCTGGAAGTCAGCCATGGGCGGTCCTACTCCTCATTTCCGACAGAGACCGGCTCGGAACGAGCGACACCGAGGGGGGCGACTGCCACCGTGATGTTGTCGTTCCCCCCGGCGTCGAGCGCGGCGTCGGCGAACTGTCGAGCGATCTCCATCGGCGACGACGCTGTGCGCGGCACGAGGTCGCTCAGGCGCTCGACGTCTTCGAAGTAGTTCCAGAGCCCGTCGCTGCACAGGACGAGCAATCCAGGCTCCGTCACCTCCAGGAGGGTCATGGTCGGCACCACCGAGTCGGCGTCGCCACCGATCCATCGGGTGATCGTGTGCGCGTCCGGATGCGCGTAGGCAAGATCCGGCGCGACGCCATCCGCGATGCTGTCCTGCGCCCAGGAGTCGTCGGAGGTGAGGACGGTGCTTGTGCTGGCGTCGGAGCTCAACCAGTAGGCACGGCTGTCCCCGATGTTGCCTACGACCACGCGCTCAGGGGTGGCGACGGCGGCAACCAGGGTCGTCGAGGGGGACATGTCGTTGCCGTCGGGTTCGTCGTCAGGGACGCCGGTGACCGCAACCTGGGCTTCCGCAAAGGCCTCCTCCATGAGGTCCTGGATCCCGCCCTCATCAGGCCACGCCGGTGCGTACAGCACCGGTTCGAGCACCGCGAGGACGGCGTCGGCGGCGGCCCGAGCCGCCAGGTGGGAGTTGGCCGTCGAGGCCACTCCGTCACACACCACGACGACCGAACGGCCGTCCGCGGTGGCGATGGCCATCGCGTCCTCGTTGCGCGGACGGCGATGACCCCGGTCGGTGACCGCCGCCACGACCCCGAGATCACGTTCCTCGCGCTCCGACGGCAGGCGTGCCGTCCCAGCCTCCGATTCGTCGGAGTCGCCGGAGACCCGGGTGCCGCACGCCTCGCAGAAGAGCTCGTCGTCGAAGACGGCCGACTGGCACGCCCGGCAGGGGACGACGCCCGTGTCGGTATCGGTCCCGACGCTCACCGGTCAGTCCCCCTCATGTGAGCGTCCTCGGCCTGTACGCATTCGCCTGGTCGACCAGCTCGCACCGCTGCTCCTCGCTCGGGGCCAGCTTGGCCAGCGACCGGTAGGTGTGCTCGAGCGCCGTCCGCTGGCCCTCCTCGTTGAGGGGCGCGCCGACGAGGACGATGTCGTCGTCGGCGGCGACCCGCTCGTCGAGCAACATGGCCAGAGCCTCCAGATGCAGGTCTCGCAGCAAGGGCAGCCGGACCGAGTTCTCGAGAGACAGCCCGGCGAGCGTCCCTGAGCCCGCGGCGAGGTCCGTGACCGTGGGCGGATCACCCGGCAGTGCCGCACACAGCACCCGGCACAACGCGATCTGGGCGGTCACGTAGGCGCTCGAGGACTTCGGGATTCTCTGGAGGGCGGCGGCGGCGGCCTCGCGGTCTCCGAGCTCCATGGAGACGCGGGCCAGCCCGAAACTGGCGCTCGCGTAGCCCGGGTCCGTCGCCGCCACGAGTGCGTAGTAACGAGCGGCCGCGTGGAGGTGGGCCGTCACGTCGGCCCCCGCGGACTGCATGTCGGTTCGGGCCGCCTGCTCGTAGGACGACGCCATGGCCAACTTCGGCGCGAGCTCTCCGGGAAGCTCCGCCGCCACGGCCGCGAAGTACGCGAGGCCGTCGGAGGGACGTCCTTCCGCGACGTGCAACACGCCCCGCCACCACGCGGCGCGCCAGCCACTCTGGCGGGCCTCCGGCGACTCCAGTTCCCGCACTGCCTCGTCGTACGCACCGTCCTCGATCGCCGCCTTCGCAATGTTGAGACTCAGCTCGACGGATCGCGGGGTTGACGCCAGCACGGCCTGGCGCTGGTCGGCACCGACGAGCGCCAGGGTGGCCAGGACGCCCGCCGCCGGGTCCGTGGCGTCCACCGCCGGGATCGGGAGGAGCTGCCACGGGCTCTCGTCGGGGGAGGCCCCCAACTCGGCGCTGAAGGCCGCGCTGGGTGCGGGGGCGGGGCTGCCGCCGTCGACCGCGACGACCTGGCGCAGGACGCCGATCAGCTGTTCGGCCATTTCCGCGGCCGACTGAAAGCGCAAGTCGGGCTCGGCCGCCGTCGCCTTCTGCAAGAAGCGGTGGAACGACTCGTAGCGCCGGAACTCGGGCACGTCCTGGACGGGGGGCAACGATGTGGCGTAGCGCTTCTCGTCCTGGAATCCCGCGAACTCGATGCTGAGGATGGCCAGCGTGCGGGCCACGGTGTACAGGTCCGAGGTGATGCTCGCGCCGCGTTCGGGGACCTCCGGGGCCTGGTAGCCGACGGTGCCATACAGGTCGCTGTCCTGATCGTCCATCCGCCGGACGCCGCCGAGGTCGATGAGCGTCAGCTGCTCCTCCGTCTGGATGACGTTGTCG
Source organism: uncultured Acidimicrobiaceae bacterium (assembly GCA_963826835.1). Lineage (GTDB taxonomy): Bacteria > Actinomycetota > Acidimicrobiia > Acidimicrobiales > RAAP-2 > Bog-473. The sequence continues at coordinate 273,411 of CAWGYK010000008.1, read as the reverse complement.
GGCTTGAAGTCGCAGAAGAGCAGGCCGCGCCGGTGCAGGAACCCGAGCGCGGGCAGGATCTCGAGAACGTAGGCGATCGCCTGGTCCACCGGCAGCGGCGATCCGGTCTCCTCGCGGTGTCGGACGCGGAGCTCGCGCAGGGACTCGCCACCCACGTACTCCATCACGATGTACCCGGCCCCGCCGTGCTCGACGAAGTTGTAGATGCGCACGATGTTCGGATGCCTGACCTCGGCCAGGAACCGCTTCTCCGTCGCCGCGGCCATCATGGCCGACTCGTCACCCGAGTCGAGCAGGCCCTTGAGGACGACCCACGAGTCCTCGACGTTCTTGTCCTGCGCCAGGTAGATCCACCCCAACCCGCCGTGGGCGATGCACCCGGCCACCTGGTACTGGCCCGCGACGAGGTCTCCCGGCCAGAGTTTCGGCGTGAAGGAGTACACGCCGCCGCAGTGAGGGCAGAACCCTTCGGTCCGCGCCGCGCGGGTACCGCGCGCCCGGCCGACCGGGTGGTTGCAGCGGGCGCAGTACCGCTTGCGCTCGGGGACCTCGGGGTTGGTGAGCACGGCGGCATGCGGATCGCGAGTGGCGACGGCGGGCATCTCGACCAACCCGGCGCCCAGGTTCCCCCGGCTCCCCCCGGACCCGGTGCCGCGGGCGGTGGGCTGGCTCGTCGTCCCGCTCGGGGTGGCGAACCGGCGGATCGTGCTGGTTCCCTTCGAGGTGGTCGGCACGCTCACCGCCGGAGGAACAAGCGGCGCGGCCGGGACCGGGTCGGCGGCGACCCGTTTGGACCCGCCGACGGGCGCCAGGCCGCAGACGTTGCAGAAGCCGTCCGCTTCGACAACCCCGTCGCAGCCCGGACGCTCACAGGGGCCGACGCCCATCGGGGCGCCGTTCGCCACCGCGTGGCCACCCGACCCGGCAGCCTCGCCCTCGGCGACGACCCGCAGGGACCCGCCGACGGGAGCGAGGCCGCAGACGTTGCAGTAGCCGTCTGCTTCGACGACCCCGTCGCAGCCCGGACGCTCACAGGGGCCGACGCCCGCCGGGGCGCCGTTCGCCACCGCGTGGCCACCCGACCCGGCAGCGCCGCCCCCGGCGACGACCCGCAGGGACCCGCCGACGGGAGCGAGGCCGCACACGTTGCAGTAGCCGTCCGCTTCGACCACCCCGTCGCAGCCGGAGCGGGCGCAGGCGGTCACGATGCACCCGGGCCGAGACGAATGGCCCGCTGGAACTGGGCGAGGCGTTGCTCCGCCAGCTCCAGGTCACAGGGCGCCGAGTACAGAACATCGCGCGCCGACTCGTAGAGCTCCCCCAGCTCGATGCTCTCGGCCAGCCCGACGGCCTGGGCCTTGGCCTGGTACGCGGTGAGCACACCGCGCAGTTCATCTCGCTTCTCGATCCCGGCCTGCGCCGCCGTGGCGAGCCGCGCCACATCGACCAGCAGGCTCTCTCCCCGCATCACGAGCGCATTGCAGGGCCCATCGGCACCCGGCTGCCCGGCCAGCTCCACATCTCGTCGCAAGAGCACGAACTCCTCCGCCAGTCGTTCCAGGGCGGACCAGGTGTCGTCAGGGACGCGGATCTTCTCCGCACAACGGTTGAGCTGCGTGCGGCAGGAATCGACGGCCGCCAGACCGGCACTGACACCACTCTCGGCGGCCGCCAGGTCCTGCAGCTCGTTCCTCGCGGCCCCGGAGCACGCCGTCCACCGAGTCCTCGAGGCGCGTCACCCGGGCCTGCAGCCCCGGCACGGCAGCCACATCCAACGCCAACGGGTCGTTCCGAGCCTCTTCTTGAGCATCCGCAATGGCGCGTGCCACCGACTGAAACTCGTTCGACTTCCGAACGCCGTGCCGGCCCAGCCGCCCCTCGAGCTTCCCCACTGCCTCCTCCAGCTGGCGCAGTCGTTCGGACGGCTCGCCCCAGACGTCGGCGACTGCCGCCACGACCTGGGCCACGACGTCGTAGTCCTTCGACATCGCGTCCAGGGCGTCCGCGATGGTGAGGTCCAGCGTCGGCACGGGGCCTTCGGTAAGGCGGGGCCGGGCGCCCTCGGGTGATCGCGGCAGTTGGACGCACGCCGCACCGAGGAGCTCGTCCAGGCGAACCAGGAGCGCCTGCGGGGGTGACTTCCTCGTCCCGCGGACCTGGGCGATCTGTACGAGCGCATTCTCGAGGGCGAACTGGCCCCGCCAGAGGTCGGCGTGACGCCGCGAGGCATCGGCCCATCGCTCCGCGGTCGCTCCGCGCAGCGAGGTCGAGGACTCCAGGAGCTGGCGTGTCATGTCGGCGTCCAGCGCGACCAGGTTGGCCGTGGTGCGATCGAGGACGGCCCGGAACTCTCCGATGCGCCCGTCGATCGCCTCCACCGTGATCTTGGTCATGGCACTCACCGGTAGGTCGCCGGCGGAGGGGCGGGGGCCGGCGTATGCGTATAGGGCATGAGCCATCTGTCGTAGATCTGCGCCCACGTCCCGTTCGCCCGCACCTCGGCCAGGACGCCGTTCACGAAACGAGGTGAATTCCGGGTGGGCCTTGCTGATGGCCATGCCGTAGGGCTCGCTGGTGAACGTCGGTGTGAGGATCTTGACGTTCGGATCCTGGGCGGCCAGCCCCAGAAGGATGGCGTCGTCCGTGCTGATGGCGTCGACCTGTCCCTGCTGGAGCATCACGAGGCAGTCGGTCGTGTTGTTCACGCCCCAGAGTTGAATGTGTTTGGGCATGTCCGAGGCGACCAGGTTCTGCAGCGACGTGGATTTCTTGGCGGCGCAGACGCGCTTCCCGCCCAGGTCTTTGGGGCCCGTGATGGTCGAATTGTTCGGCACGAGGATCTCCTGGCCGGCCTGGTAGTACACCGTCGAGAAGTCGACGTCCTTCTCCCGGGCGCAGTTGATCGTCATGGTCTCGGCCACGATGTCGACCTTTCCCTGCTGCACCTCCTGCACACGATCGGCATTGGGCACGATGGTGTAGTGGATGTGATCGGAGTAGGACGGCCCGAAGATCGCCTCGGCCACCTGATCCACGATGTCGATGTCGAACCCAGTCGGATTGGCGGCGGTCGGTTCGCGGTAGCCCCACAGGTACGTGTTGTCGTCGACCCCCACGTTGAGGTAGCCGCGGTCTTGGATCTGGGCCATGAACGAGCCCGCGGGCATCTGCCCCGGCGTGGGCATCGACGCCGGGGGAGCCAGGCTGGCGGTTGGGTCGCACGATGTGTCTTCCGCCGACGGCGGGGTCGGGTGCTCGATCTCCGCACCCTTGGGCAGGACGCTCGGGGGGGCCACCGAAACGGGCTTGACCGTTCCCGACGTGCCGCACGCGGCCAAGGCCAGCGATGCCACGACGACGAGGAGCGCGCCCCGACCCCACCGGCCCGTGGTCCGCAGCACCTTTCGCCGCCGCCAGCCGGCCGTCACCGGTACTCCGCGATGCGCGGCTTGGAAGCCGATCAGGACGAGGGCGGCGACCAGGATCGCTCCGACGGCCAGGCCCCAGATCAGCCCGTCCAGGTCCGACGCCGCACCGGAGGTGGCATCGTCGAAGGTCGCCTGCGAGGCCGTGATCCCGTTGGCGAGATCGCTGTTGAGCTCCGACGAGACCGCCGGGAGCTCGCCGACGCCGGTCCCGGAAGCGAGCTCCACCGCCCCGGCGAGGTTGCCGCCCACGTCGTCGCGCCGGATCTGGCTGTGCAGGGAGGCGTAGGACCCGAAGGTCGCCTTGGCCCGGGCGAGTTGTGTGGGCACGGACGAGCCGGCGGTGCCGCTCGATGATGCCGGGGTGTCGAGCAGGAGCCCGAGGTCGGCCGCCGTGCTCTTGTAGTCGGCCTGATAGGACGTGTCCGAGTCGTGCGTGAGCAGGGTCAGCTCGTCGTCAGCCCGGGCCCGCAGCGCCAGGATGCGGGCCTGGGTGAAGGTCGACAGCGGCCGAGACCCGTTGGCCTGCGCCGTGTTGACACCGTTGGTCTGGGTGGTGAGCGCCACGGTGAACCAGATGCCCAGTGCGAGGACGATGACGGTGGCGACGGCCAGCGCGACGTTCCAGGTGCGGTGGAAGCGGCGGCTCAGCCAGCGCTGCGCCATCACGAGGACGACGAGGAGCGCGACAAAAGCCAACGCTGCGATGATCGCGAAGAGTGGGGAGACCCCTTGCGACTGGTCGTCGGCCAGGCGGTTGCCCTCGGTCCCGTAGAGGGTCGCCGCCGCCGGGAGGATCGAAGAGCGCATGAGGTTGCTGGCCTCCGAGATGTACTCGGCGGCCAGCGGGTAGAACGTCTCGCGCTCGTTGAAGTCGGCGTCCTGCACGATGCCGGCGTAGACCGGGAGATCCGTCGAGAGCGTCTCGAGGCTTGCCGCCACTTGAGGATCGGCACCGGCCTCGCGGGCGGCGAGGGCGACGTCGGCCGATGCGAGGGCCAAGTCGGACTGGTAGCGGCGCTCGAGGGCGACGGGCTCCGGCCCACCTTGGAGGAAGGACGCGGCGGCGGTGGTGTCGGCGTCGGACAAGGAGGTGTCGACGGTCTGGGCGGTGACCATCAGGGGTTCGGCGTTCTGCCACGATGCCGAGGTGGCGCCCTGCCTCTCGGAGGTGGCGAGCGCGGCAATCAGGCCGGCCGCCAATGCGAGGATGGCGATGGAGACGGCGGCGGCCCGCAAGAGCACCGGCGTCGTACGGCGCGCCGACCTGACCCGGGCACCCGCCTCGCGGGTCACCCGAATCGGTGAAGCCATCACCGTCACCTGAAGTCCTCCCTCAATGTCGCTCGACTACTCGACCGCCGCACGGACCGTTGGTCGTGCGACCACCCGCTCCCCAGGTGGCCGCACGATACCCGACGGCAAACACGGGCGTGGGCCGGTTGCATCGTTTCCTCCATGGTGCGCCGACGGTACGGCGCCGCGGTAAAGGCCCGGTAAAGCATGGGGCGGCTACCGCCACGAGGGTCGGGACCCCCCATCTTCTCCGAGTCGGTGACCCGGTCCCATTGGCCAACTTCGCTTCCGGGCTCATGCCCATCGGTCACGTGAGCGACGTTTCGCGGGATCCGACTCAGAGAGACGGGCGCGCGCCTCTCGGGGCGTCATGTCGAACCAGCGGCGACAGCTCCGGCCGAAGGCCGACTGCTCGCTGTAACCGAGCAGCGCGGTGATCTGGGTCAGCGGAAGATCGGGCTGGGACAGGTACCGTTGGGCGAGATCTCGTCGGGCCTCGTCCTTGATGGCTTCGAAGGTAGTCCCCTCATTTCGCACGCGTCGTTGCAGGGTGCGAGGGTGCATGTGGAGCGCTCTCGCCACTTCGCCACGACTGCAGGTGCCCGTTCCCAACAGGGCCTCGACGGCCTGGCGAACTTGAACCGTGAGGGTCGTTCGTCCCCTTGAGACCCGGCTGTCCAGATGGCGGGTGGCGACGTCGTGAAGCTCCTGGATGTTTTCGCTGATGGGCATGTTGAGGTCAGTCTCGGCGACGGCGAGGGCCGCCTGGTCCGCATCAAAGACGAGCGGGGCGTTGAAGCGGGTCCGGTACGTGGCCTCGGTTGCCACCGCTGCGTGGGGAAACCAGACCTGGTGGAGGTGGCATCGTCCCTCCGACAGCAGCGTCATGATGCGCCAGGTCAGACCGATGCCGTGCTCTGCGGTTTGTGCCCACCGTAGGTCGTCGTCCGGAAGAAGCCGGAACTCCAGCCGGGCTTCGGCACGGGGTTCCCCCGTCCTGATGGTGAAGGCGGCGTTGTAGACCTCGAGATACTTCGATACGCACTGCATCGCTTCGCCAAGTGTGACGGAATGTCGCATGGCCACCGCGAGCGTCCCAAGGATGCCGATGTCTTGGCGCTCGGCCAGGCGCAGTCCGAAGTCTGGACAGCGCAGTTCCGCCGCAGAGCGTTCCAACAGATCGCTCAGGCGCTCGAAGCTGATGAAGGCGGTGAGTCGGCTCAGGGCGCCAGGTTCGATGCCCGCTTGTCGCAACAGTCGCATGGGATTGCCTCCCAGGTCGCCAACGAGCTCCCGATAGCCCCGCAGGGATTGGGCTTGGACCATGGCGGCCACGGTCACCTCCGTGTCTCCAGATGGCAAAAGTCTGTCGCCAAATGTCCAGAGTGACAACCACCCGTCACGGAGAATACCGAGACGCCTCTCATCCGTAGAGCGAGACGGGAAGGCCAGCGGATATGCGGGTCGTCAACGAGGAAGTCAGCACTGTTCGGGTCGTTTCGGTTCGCAGCGGGAGGCCGAACTGTGGGTCAACACTCCGGAACTCGACCTCCCGCGTCCCGGCCCTTACCAGGCCGTTACCGGCGATCGGTAGACCTTCGGCAGGGATTACACGAGCCGAGGGAGGGACCATGAAGACATTGACGCCGAACGAGTTGCGTGACACCACCGGGACGGAGATTGCCGCCCCGAAGGGATCACCCGTTACTGACCCCAGTCTCAAAGATGTCGGCGCAGGCATCGCCGAGATCCTGAACATGCGCGTCGGATGCTGGCGGGCCCCCATCGACCTCTGGACCGAGCCGACGGCGGCCTAGCGCTTTGGCGAGCAACCCGCCTTACCGCGGATTTACCAGCACTTCGTACCGTGCCAGCACACCGACGACCGGCAGAGTGCAACACGTGACCGAGCTTGGTGTCGGGGGTACCGGGCTGCGAAATCCGCAGCTCTGCAGCCGATCGTCGCGGGGGGACCTGCAGTGATCGGCGGGGGACACAGAAGGAGCACAGGCATGAGAATCACGCGTTGGAACAGGACGAGCCCGGGCGGAGTTCGGGCTCTTCGGGGAGTGGTGCTGCTGGCAACCCTTTTCACGGTCGCCTCTGCGCTCGCCCTGAGCACCGTGACAACTGCGGGCGCCGTCGGGTCGTTCGGGCCGCATGCCGCGGTGGGATCGTCGGCATCGGGCACGAATCCGTCGGTCGGCCACGTCGATCCATCGACCGTGGCGCCCCTGAGCCAGGCCAACATCGTCGTGACCGACCTTTCGACGGGCAACGCGACGGTCTACGAGTACACGAACCCGGCACCCATCTACCCGAGCGACATCAACTGCAACACCGGCACGACGGACCTGCTGTGCCTGAACTACGGGGACGGGCCGGGTCCCAATGGCGGTGCATTCGAGATGGTCCCGCCCGGTGCTCTCGCAGCGGGGCAGACCTTCTCGGCCACGATGAGCGCGTCGGCCGGCGGCACGACGTGCGGATCCGGGACCTTCAGCGGGAGCTCGGGCGCGTCGGCCACGGGCTACGTGGAGGTGGACCAGTATGTGTTCACCCCGGGGACGGCACCCGTCAAGACGGTGGCCGTCCAGTTCGACTGCACGAACGACAGCGTCGACATCTCGGGCACCATCGCCTACAACATCGTCCCGACCGACCCGAGCGCCGGGTACTACGTGTTCGGTCAGGCCGGCGAGATCGCCGGGTTCGGCAACGACAACTACCTCACCTACCTCGACGGGGCCCAGTACTACAACCTGAACGCCCCGATCGTGGGCATGGCTCCGACACCTGACGGCGGCGGCTACTGGATGGTCGGCTCCGACGGCGGGGTGTACGCCAGTGGCGACGCCCAGTTCTACGGCTCGACCGGCAACCTGCATCTGAACAAGCCCGTGGTCGGCATGGCCGCCACGCCCGACGGCAAGGGCTACTGGTTCGTGGCGTCGGACGGCGGCATCTTCGCCTACGGCGACGCCCAGTTCTACGGCTCGACCGGGAACCTGCACCTGAACAAGCCGATCGTGGGCATGGCGGCGACGCCTTCGGGTAATGGCTACTGGCTGGTGGCGTCGGACGGCGGCATCTTCGCCTACGGCGACGCCCAGTTCTATGGCTCGACCGGGAGCATGCACCTGAACAAGCCGATCGTGGGCATGGCGGCGGCGCCTTCGGGTAATGGCTACTGGCTGGTGGCGTCGGACGGCGGCATCTTCGCCTACAACGCCCCGTTCTACGGTTCGACCGGGAGCCTGCAGCTCAACGAGCCCATCGTCGGCATGACCCCCACCCCGGATGGCGGGGGGTACTGGTTCACGGCGTCGGACGGCGGGGTGTTCAACTACGGCTCGGCCGGGTTCGACGGCAGTCTCGGTGGGAGCGGAATCACCGATGTCGCAGGGATGAGCCTCGGGATGTGACCTCGGTCCGCGTGCTCTGCGCTGGGAGGAGGGCTCCGCAAGGGGCCCTCCTCCCGCGCCCGGGGTTAGCTGAGCGCCCCCGACTCGCGCAGTTTGGCGACCACGCTCTCGTCGACACCCCACTCCACGAGACCCGACACCGTGTCCGCACCCGGCGGCGACGGCGGCCTCGAGACGGCCGACGGGGTCTTGGAGAAGCGGGGCGTCGGCGCCGGCTGCACGGCGCCGTCGACCTCGATGAAGGTCGAGCGAGCGACGTTGTGCGGGTGTTCGTGCGCCTCCCAGGGTGACAGAACGGGCGCCACGCAGGCGTCGGTCCCGTCGAAGATGGCGGTCCATTCGTCCCGGGTCTTGGTCTTGAAGATGGACGCGAAGCGCTCCTTCATGGCCGGCCAGTCCTGGCGCGACTGCTGCTCGGGCAGCGACTCGTCACCGGCCAGGCCGAGGCCCTCGATCAGGGCGGCGTAGAACTGCTTCTCAATGCCCCCCGCCGCCATCCACTGGCCGTCCGACGTCTCGTAGACCTCGTAGTAGGGCGCCCCGGTGTCGAGCATGTTGGCCCCCCGCTCCTCGTTCCACATCCCACCGAGATGAAAGGCGTGGATCATCGTCATCAGGGATGCGGCGCCGTCCACCATGGCGGCGTCGACCACCTGACCCTCGCCGGAACGGACCGCCTCGAGCAGGGCGGCCACCATGCCGAACGCGAGCAGCATGCCCCCTCCGCCGAAGTCGCCCACGAGGTTGAGCGGCGGCACCGGCGCCGAATCGGCCCGGCCCAGCGACCACAGCGCGCCTCCGATGGCGATGTAGTCGATGTCGTGCCCGGCCATGGGCGCCATCGGCCCGTCCTGGCCCCATCCCGTCATGCGCCCGTAGACCAGGCGGCGGTTGCGCCCGAGGCAGGCGTCGGGCCCGAGGCCCAGCCGCTCGGCCACACCGGGCCGGAACCCCTCGATCAACCCGTCCGACTGCTCGACGAGCCCGAGGACGAGCTCGACCGCGTCGGGGTTCTTCAGGTCGATGCCCACGGAGGGACGGGACCGGTTCAGCAGGTCCCAGTACGGCCCGGAGCCGGACGCCCTGAGCTCCTCGCCCCGCTCGACCGCGCCCGGCGCCGCCCGCTCCAGGCGCAGGACCTGGGCCCCGGCGTCGGCCAACATCATGCACGTGTAGGGCGACGGCCCGATGCCCGCCAGCTCAATGATCTTGATCCCGCTCAACGGTCCACTCCGGTCGGCCATGGCAGGATCGTGACCCGCGCCGCCCACAACGGTCAAGCCGGTCGGTCCTGCGCCAAGCTGGGGGCGTGCCCGCCGCCCGCGCCCCCGGACGAGTGACCCTGATCGGCGACCACACCGACTACAACGGGGGGCTCTCACTGCCCATGGCCATCGACCTGGAGACGGAGGTCGACTTCGCACCGAAGTGGGGCAGTTTCCTGATCGGGATCGAGTCGGACCAGTTCCCCGACCGGCCGCTCGAGATCGCCCTGGGCGATACCAACCCGGTTCCCGGCGAGGCGGCGTTGGCGGCCGGCCTCCTCCGCCTGCAGCGCCCGGCGAGCGGGGGTGCGATCCGGGTGACGAGCTCACTGCCGGTCGGGGCGGGCCTGTCGTCGAGCGCCGCCTTCTCGGTCGCGTTGTTGCTGGCCCTCGACCACGATCCCGATCCCCTCGCCCTGGCCCGCACCTGCCAGGAGGCCGAGCGCAGCGCTGGTGCGCACGTTGGTCTGCTCGACCCACTCGTCATCGCCGGCGCCGCCGCCGGGCACGCCCTGCACATCGATTTCGCCGCGCTCGAGACCCGTCTCGTCGCGGTCCCCGAAGAGGCCGCCTTCGTCGTCGTCCACAGCGAGATACCGCGCCTTCTCTCCGACACCCCCTACGCCACCCGCCGCGCCGAGTGCGAACGGGCCGCGCACATCCTGGGCCGACCACTCGGCGCGTGCGAGCTCGGCGACCTGAGCGCACTGACCGACCCCGTGCTGCGGCGGCGGGCCCGTCACGTGGTGACCGAGTGCGCCAGGGTCGGCGAGGCCGAGCGGATGCTGGCCCGCGGCAACCTGAGCGGGCTGGGTGCGGTCATGACAGAGGGGCATCGCAGCCTGGCGGTCGACTTCCGGGTGTCGCTCCCCGCGATCGACGAGCTGGTCGAGCACCTGATCGGCCAACCCGGGGTCCTCGGGGCGCGCATGAGCGGCGGCGGTTTCGGCGGATGTGTCATCGCGCTGTGCCAGCCCGACTCCCCTGCGCTCGATCCCGAGGTCCACGCCCCGCGCCGCGCCTGGCGGGTCAGCCCGGCTGCCGCTGCAGTGCGTCTTGGGACGTAGCAATCAGCGCATCGAGCACACCGAGGGCCCGGCCACCGTCGATTGACTCGGCCGCCAGCAGCAGCCCACTCTCCAGGTCGCCGGCACGGCCCGCCACGAGCAGCGCGGCCGCGGCATTGAGGATCCCGATGTCACGGTGGGCGCCCTCCTCACCCTCGAGCACGGCGCGGATCACGCCGGCGTTGAAGGCGGCGTTCCCGCCGCGCAGGTCTGACATCGTCGCCGGCGAGAAGCCGAGCGCCACCGGATCGACCCGCCACTCCGACACCTCGAACTCCCCCTCGCCGTCGCCGCGCACCTCGAGCACGCTCGCCGGGGAGGTCACGCTCAGCTCGTCCAGCCCGTCGTCGGCGTGCACGATCAGCGCATGCCGGCTCCCCGTGGCCCCGAAGACCCCCGCCATGATCGGCCCCATGGCCGGATCGCTGACGCCCACCAGTTGGCGCCGGGTGCGGGCCGGGTTGGTCAGCGGTCCCAGGAAATTGAAGACGGTCGGCACACCGAGCTCCTTGCGGACCGGCCCCACGAAACGCATGGCCGGGTGGAAGCGCTGGGCGAAACAGAAGCCCATGCCCGTCTCGGACACGCAGCGGGCCACGCCCTCGGGACCGATCTCTATCGCCACACCCAACGCCTCGAGCACGTCCGCCGTCCCCACCGAGGACGATGCGGCGCGGTTCCCGTGCTTGCACACCGGCACGCCGCACCCCGCCGTGATGAACGCTGCCAGCGTGGTCACGTTGATGCTGGCCAGGCGATCGCCTCCCGTCCCGACCAGGTCGACCGCCATCTCGGCGTCCTTTTCCCCCAGTGGGCAGGGCACGGCGGCGTCGACCATCGCCCGGGCGAGACCGGTCACCTCTTCGGCCGTCTCTCCCTTGGCGTGCAAGAGAGCCAGGAAGGCGCCGACCTGCGCCGGCGTTGCCTCGCCGGAGAGGACGATCCCCAGCGTCTCCTCGGCTTCCGCCGCGCTGAGGGACTCCCGCCGCGAAAGCCGGGCCAGGACCTCGGGCCAGGTCAGTCCCACCACAGGTCCCGGTCGAGAACGCCCCGTGCGATCAGGCCGAGCTGCACCTGGGAGGTCCCCTCCACGATGGTCAGCTGCTTGGCATCGCGGTACCACTGCTCGGTGGGGTGGTCCTCCATGTAGCCGGCTGCCCCGAGAAGCTGCACGGCCAGCGACGAGGCCCGCACGGCCAGCTCGGTGGCGTGGTACTTGGCCATGGACAGGTAGGGGACGAACTCCTTGGTGAACTTGCCTTCGTCGGCCAGGACGGCCGCCCGGTAGGTGAGCAAGCGGGCCGCCTCGATGTCGACGGCGCACTTGGCGATCTCCCATTGGATCCCCTGGAAGTCCGCGATCGTCTGGCCGAAGGCGGCCCGGTGCTGGACGTAGTCGGTGGCGTACATGAGCGCGCCCTCGGCCAGGCCGATGCCGCGCGCGGCGACGATCGGGCGCATGGCGTTGAGGCCCAGCATGGCGAGACGGAAGCCCCCCACCTCGCCGATCACGTTCTCCTCGGGCACGTGCACGTCGGTGAGGACGAGCTCGCCTGTGTCGACCCCGCGCACGCCCATCTTGTGGTCGGTCCGCCCCACGTCGACCCCGTCCCACGCCCGCTCCACGATGAAGGCGGTCACCGAGTCGTGCGCCCGGCTGGCGGGGTCCGAGGTCTTGGCGAACACGGTGTACCAGTCCGCCTCGCGCACGCCGGACATCCAGCACTTGGTGCCGTTCAACACCCAGCCGCCCTCCGATCCCGAATCGGGCACCCCCCGGGTCCGCATCCCCATGACGTCGCTGCCCGCCTGGGGCTCGGACAACCCGAAGGCGGCCCGGAGCGTCCCGTCGCAGATGCCGGGGAGATAGCGCTCTTTCTGCTCTTCGGTCCCGGCGATCATGACCGGCCCCGTGGGCAGGCGGGTCAAGAGGAGCATCAGCGCGGCGGCGTTGGAGTACTTGGCCACTTCTTCGATGGCAAGGGCGAGCCCGAGGATGCCCGCGCCCGAGCCGCCGTAGGGCACCGGGATGCACAGCCCCAGCAGCCCCGCGTCGCGGAAAGCAGCGAAGACGTCGGTCGGGTACGCACCCTCCTTGTCGATGGCCCGGGCCCGCGGTTTGATCTTGTCCTGGGCGAGGCGGCGCACTGAATCGCGGAGCTCCAACAGCTCGTCGGGAAGTTCAAAATGCACCGGCGAAGGCTACCGGACCTCCCGGCCAGGTATTTTCTGGTTCTTGAGCCCCGACGAACCCGAAACCCTCGGGCCGCCCGACGGCGCGGACCCCTCCGACGCAGCCAAGTCGCGGGCCGACCTCCAGGCCGAGTTACGGACGACCCGGAAGAAGGAGCGCAAGCGTCGGCACCGCTGGCGGCGCCGCACCCTTTATGCGCTCTCGTTCGTCGTCCTGATTGCCGCCGCCGGTGTGGGGGGCCTGTACTTCTACGCCAACTACCGCTTCGACCAGATCAAGAAGATCCACGCCAAGCACCTGGTGGCCGCGGCCCCGCCGGGCCAACCCTTCAACCTGCTCCTGGTCGGCTCGGACTCGCGCGCATTCGTGTCGAACGCAACGCAGGTCAATGCCTTCGGCGACGAGGCCAACGCTGGTGGTCAGCGCAGCGACGTCACCATGGTGGCCCGTTTCGACCCCGCCGCCAAGACCGTGACCGTGCTCTCCATTCCGCGCGACCTCTGGGTCGACATCCCCGGCGACGTCAATGACATCTCGGGCATGAACCGGATCAACGCCGCCTACGACTCCGGGCCCGACCTGCTGATCCAGACGGTCGAGCAGGACCTCGGCATCCCGATCAACCACTACATTTCGGTGGACTTCCCGGGTTTCTCCGGCATGGTGAACGCGTTGGGCGGCATCACCATGGACTTCCCGACGCCGGTGAAGGACCAGTACACCGGGCTCGACGTGACCACCACGGGCTGCCAGGTGGTCAACGGGACGGTGGCCCTGCAGCTCGTGCGCAGCCGGCACCTCTACTACATGGATTCGGACGGCTATTGGGAGTACGACGGCCAGTCGGACTTCAGCCGGATCCAGCGCCAGGACGCCTTCTTCCGGGCGGTGTTGGCCAAGGTGAATTCCTCCATCACCAATCCCTTCACCATCAACTCGTTCATCGGCGCCGCCGTGGGCAACCTGACGATCGACGACACGCTCAGTCAGGGTGACCTCCTGCACATCGCCGACGTCTTCCGGGGCCTCCCTTCGTCGCACCTCGTCACCGAGACCCTCCCGACGACGGCGTACGTCACCGATGGCGGAGCCGACGTGCTGAAGGCCGCGCAGCCCTACGCCCAGAACATGATCGACGCGTTCAACCAGATCGGGACCACCGCCGCCAGGCCGCCGAAGAGAGGAAAGGCCACGAAGACGACGACGACCACGACGGTCCCCACCGAGGCCCCCAGCCTGGTCGCCGTCAGTGTCCTCAATGCGTCGAGCGTGAACGGCATCGCGCACACCACCGCGGCGGCGCTGACGGCGCAGGGCTTCGACGTCACCGACATCGGCGACGCGTCGACCGAGCTCAGCCCGAGCGGCCCCTCGGAGATCCTCTACGGGCCGTCCGGTTCGGCGGCGGCGAACACGCTGGCGGCCGTGCTGAGCGGCCCGGTCACCCTGGTCCCCGACCCCAGCATGAGCGGCGCCGCGGTCTCGCTCCTGCTTGCCGGATCGACGTTGACGGTGACGGGGTCGTCGGCCTCCGGCGCGACCACGACGACCACGACCGCGCCGACCACCAGCACCACCACGACGATCCCCTCCGACGTCTACACGAACACGCAGTCAGAACCCTGGAACCCCTACCCGTGCACCCTCGGCCAAGCGACGCAGGCGTCACCGACCACGGCCCCGAAGGCCGCCAAGAAGAAGTAGGCCGGGGTCCCGCCTAGGCGGACTTGCGGCGCTGCCGTACGATCCGCCGGCGCTCCCGCTCGGTGGTGCCGCCCCAGATGCCCTCACGCTCGCGGTGAGCCAGGGCGTGCTCCAGGCACGCTTGGCGGACCGGGCAGACGGCGCAGACAGCCTTGGCCTCGGCCGCGTCGGCCTCGTCCTCGGTGACGGGGTAGAACGCCTCGACGTCGAGGCCCCGGCAGGCGGCTTGCTTGCGCCACGTGGTGGCGATCATGGGAAACACTTCCTCAATAACGGATAAAAAGGCGGATACTTGATTCGCCCTGCTCGGAGGCCCTTTTGGTGCAACGACCGACGGCGGCATCCCCGAATTCGGCGAACGAAGAGTATGACGCAGGTCCCGTGCGCCTGTAAAGACTTGCGCACGGAATTCTCCCTGGTCAGCCGATCGGTAGAGCCTTTGTTGTGTCCAGCAGGTCCCCGAGCAGCTCTTCCCGTACTTCTGGGGTGAGGACCGTCGTGGCCTCGTAGGCCGGGTGCCTGGAGACGAGGGCGACCTCGTCGGCCTCCCCGAAGGCCGCCACCTGGGTCGGCGTGAGGCCGAAGCGCACGTAGTGGACCGCCGGGGTCACCGTCTCCCGGGTCAGGGCGGCGGCGTGCTCGGCCTCGGGGACGCTGGCCACCACCTCCCCGTCGATGGAGACGCCGAGCCGGTGCTCAATCCCCACGAGCCTCGGGAGCCACCCCCGCAGCGCGTCGTCCGTGGTCAGCTCAATGAAGAGGGTGGCCGAGAGCTCGCCGTCCCCGGGCAGCAACCGGTTGTAGATGTCGAGCTCGATCTGGATCGCCTCGTCGCTGATGATCTTCTCGGCCCGGGCCATCTCCTGGACCTGGAACCGCACCGTGTCGAAGCACTCGAAGACCAGGGTCATGATCGGCCCCAGCGGCACCCGGCGGCGCCGTTTGCGCGCGATGACCCGGGCCCGGTAGTCCTCCCGGACCCGCTCGTAGGCACGCAGGTCGAGCACGTCAGCCAGCGTCAGCGGCGGCACGCTGTCACCCGCACCGGGTCAGTCCGCGGTTACCCGCCCCGTCCGACGACCTGCGCCAGGTTGCCGTCACTCGCCAAGCGTCTCGAGACCCTTCGTGAAGCGCCCCGCGTGAGACTTCTCGGCCCGGGCCAGCGTCTCGAGCCACTCGGCGATCTCCACGAAACCCTCGTCGCGGGCCGTCTTGGCGAAGCCGGGGTACATCTCGGTGTACTCGTAGGTCTCGCCCTCGATGGCCGACTTGAGGTTGTCCTCGGTGGCGCCGACGGGCACGCCGGTGACGGGGTCGCCGACCTCGCGCAGGAAGTCGAAGTGCCCGAAGGCGTGGCCGGTCTCACCCTCGGCGACCGAGCGGAACAGGGCCGCCACGTCGGGGTAGCCCTCGACGTCCGCCTTCTGGGCGAAGTACAGGTAGCGGCGGTTGGCCTGGCTCTCGCCGGCGAACGCCTCCTTGAGGTTGGCCTCGGTGTTACTGCCCTTCAATGCTGCCATGGCTGGTACGTCCTTTCTCTTCCTTGTTCGGTTGCGGTTTTTGCGACATCCGTGGGCCCCGGCACTCGTCGCACACTCCCCGGAACACGATCTCGGCGCTGTCGACGGAAAAGCCCTGCGCGTCCCGCGAGGACACCGTGAGGCCGGGGAAGGCGGCCGCCAGGTCGCGTACCTTGCCACACGATCGGCAGACCAGATGATGGTGCGTGTTCTCGACGTTCGGGTCGAAGCGCGCCGAGCCGGTGCCGACGTCGAGCACGGAGATGGCGCCGAGCTCGGCCAGGTCGTTGAGGGTCTGGTACACGGTCTTGAGCGAGACGTTGGGCATCTCACGGAGAACCCTCTCGTGGACCCGCTCGGCCGACGGGTGGGTGACGTCGCCCTCCAGGGCGCGAAAGATGCACTGGCGTTGGGCCGTGATCTTGCGCCCGTTGGCTCGGAAGAGGTCCCTCAGTACATCGGGTGACTGCATGCCACCCCACCCTATCGTCCGCGCAACCCTTTTTGACAACGATTGTCGAAATCAGGGGTACGACCTGGGTCGTGACCTCTCACCAGATGCAGCGTCTCACCAGATGCAGCGTCTCACCAGATGCAGCGTCTCACCAGATGCAGCGTCCCGGAGACCCGCGCCCCGGACGCATGCTAGGAGCCGGTCGCTTCGTCCTCCGGATTCGCCTCCCACCATTGGCACCACCAGTTGCCCCCGACCAGGATGCGGAGCTTCGGGTGCCAGCAGTACGAAAGATCCTTGTACGGCTCGAGGTAGTAGCGGCAGTTGTCGCACCGTTCGTCGCCCGAGGGATGTCCGCGGAGAACCTGGTTGTCCACCAGGTGGCTGAGCTCCACGGAGATCCGCTCGTCGATCTCCTTCGGCTCCGGCTCGGGAATCGTGTAGTCGGACATGGCCCCGTCACCCTAGCGGGCGTCAGGCGGTTTTTGACAATCGTTGTCAGAATCAGGTCGCGATCCGCCGGAGCGCTCCGTCACGGCGGCGTCACGAGCGGGCACGGACCTCGAGCCAACCGCGCGGAC
This sequence comes from uncultured Acidimicrobiaceae bacterium, assembly GCA_963826835.1. Lineage (GTDB taxonomy): Bacteria > Actinomycetota > Acidimicrobiia > Acidimicrobiales > RAAP-2 > Bog-473. The sequence continues at coordinate 256,480 of CAWGYK010000008.1, read as the reverse complement.
ACTCGTGCCGTGCCGACGTCGCCCTCAAGATCGACGCTGGCTCGACTCGAGGTCGCTCATCGAGAAAAGGGCCCGCAGCGTGATCCCCTCGGCCTCGACGACCTCGGCGCCACCGCCCTCGCGGTCGATCACGCAGAGCGCATGCTCGACGATCGCGCGCTCGGCTCGCAGGTCTTGGGCCGACAGCACCACCTGCCCGCCCGTGGTGACGACATCCTCGATGATCAGGAGGTTGCGCCCCGCCACGTCACCGCCCTCGCACAGCCGCTCGGTGCCGTACTTCTTCGGCTGCTTCCGCACGAAGTAGGCGGGAAGGCCGGTGACCGAGGACAGCATGGTGGCCAGGGGGACGCCGCCGAGCTCCAAGCCGGCCAGACCGTCCGTCGCCTCGGGCACGAGCGGGACCAGGGCCGCGACGATCTCGGCCAGGAGTGCCGGGTCGGACTCGAAGCGATACTTGTCGAAGTAGTGGTCGGCGGTGCGGCCCGAACGCAGGACGAACGTGCCGGTCAAGTGGGAAGCGGCGAAGACGCGTGCGGCCAACGTCACGGCCCCATTCTGCCCGGTTCGGTGCGGGCCGGCTGGCTCCCTACCGGCGGCTGGTACCGCCGTCGATCCGGGCGTGGCCCAACCGGAAGCGGAGATGCGCCGGGCACAACGTGGTGGTGGACAGGGCCCAGTTCGCGCTCACGTTGGGGCGGCCCAACATCTCGCAGTCGGCGCAGAGCGAGCCCCGGATGCCCTCGACCTCGGTGATCAGGGCCGACAGCTCGAAGAACTCGTCCATCGCGAGGGAGCCGACCTCGCAGAAGCCCCACAGTTCGGCCAGGCGGAGCTCGTTGCAGAGCTCGGCCTCGGCGCCGCGGTCCGGGAAGAGCAACGAACCGGCCTCGAACCCGTCCCCGGCGCCGTGCGACCACACGCTCTCGGACCAGTACCGGGGATACTCCTCATCCGCGATGAGGTGGCGCCAGACCCCTTCCGGGTCCGCATCCGGCTCCAGCTCGGCGTCGGACGCCGCGTCGTCCCAGCTCTCGTCATCGCAGTCCATCGTTCCCCCCGGGACGCCCGCGCCCACCGCGCGTTGCACCCCGTCATCCCATCGGCGCGCCCGCCGTCCCGCTGAAGCGAAATATGCCCCTCAGGCAGGCCTTGGGCAGCCGGCCGCTGGTCACGGTCCCGGGTCCGGCGGCACCAACGACCACCCGGTCGCCACTCGACGCCCGTCGTGGCAGGACACGATCGCCCATTCGACCGGTGTCCAGGCGAAAACGGCGTCCTGGCCGTACCGGGCCCCCAGGGCCCGGACCGCTGCTTCTGGGATGCCGCCGACGGCCACGCCCTCCTCCCGGTGCCCGGTGGCGGGGTCGACCCCGGCGGCCGTCCACAGCACGCCCGCCCTTGGCCGGAGGTCGGCTTCGAGAGCGGCCTGGCGCTCCCGGTTGACCGCCTCGCTCGGCCGCTCCGGACCGGGGTCCCAGGCGGTCAGGACGTAGACCGGCTGTGGCGACGGCCAGGGCCATGGGCCGCGTTCGCCCGCGGGGGCCGGCCGGACCGTGAACGTGCCCCCGCCGGGCCGCACGATGACGACCTCCGTCCGCGCGTAGGAAGCCCAGGGGTCGTCCGGCGCCAACAGCACCGGCGGACCCTACGTCGCGACGGTGGCGCAGGGCGACGTCGCCCCCATCGGCCGACGGCGCTGCGGGCCGCCACCCCGATGGCAACCGCAGGGCCGCCCGGCTTCGCGGCGCGACGAATGTGGCAGGCTTGATCGGTGCACCCCTTTCGCCGCGCCGACGCGTTGCGTCGCCTGGCCGAGGAGGAGTTCGACGTGCTGGTGGTCGGTGGCGGCATCACCGGTGCCGGCGTCGCGCTCGACGCCGCCAGCCGCGGCCTCCGGACCGCGCTGGTCGAGAAGGGTGACTTCGCATCGGGAACGTCCTCGAAGTCGTCGAAGATGATCCACGGTGGCATCCGCTACCTCCAACAGCGCGAATTCCGCCTGGTCTACGAGAACCTGGCCGAGCGACAGCACCTGCTGGACAACGCGCCCCACCTGGTGAGCCCGTTGCCGTTTCTCATCCCCCTCTTCGGTCGCGACGGCGTGGTGTCCAAGGCCGTGGCACGGTCCTATTCCTCGGCGCTGTGGATGTACGACCTCACCGGTGGCTGGCGCATCGGCGAACGCCACCGTGAGATCACCAAGGACGTTGCGCTCACCCACCTCCCGACCCTGAACACCGATCATCTGGTCGCGGGGTTCCTCTACTTCGACGCGCGGGCCGACGACGCGCGGCTGACCCTCTCGGTGCTCCGAACCGCCGCCCTGGAGTTCGGGGCCGTCGCGGCCAACTACACGCCCGTGGTCCGCCTCACCGACCAGCACGGGTCGGCCGACGGTGCCGTCGTCCGTCCCGTCCCCGGTGACGAGGGGTCGGAGTTCGTCATCCGGGCCCGCATCGTGGTCAACGCATCGGGCGTCTGGGCCGACGCCGTGCGCGCCCTTGACGAAGGCACCGATCCCCATGCCATCCGTCCCGCCAAGGGCGTCCACGTGACCGTCCCGGCGGAGCGGTTGCCCTGCGACATCGCCGCGGTGATCCCGGTCCCCAAGGACAAGCGCTCCATCTTCGTCGTGTCGTGGCCCGAGACCGATCTGGTGTATCTCGGCACCACCGACACCGACTACACGGGGCCTCTCGACGACCCCGCGTGCACCCCCGACGACGTGGACTACCTGCTCGACGCGGCCAACGCCGTCACGACCTCGCACCTCACCCGGGCGGACGTCACCGGCGTCTGGGCCGGCCTGCGCCCGCTCCTCGCCCCACCGATCAAGGGTGGATACGTCTCCGAGCGCACGGCGGACCTCTCGCGCCGCCACACCGTCAGCACGTCGCGCCAGGGCGTGGTGACGGTCACCGGCGGCAAGCTGACGACCTACCGCAAGATGGCCCAGGACACGGTCAACGTCGTGGTCAGCCGCCTCGGCGAGTCGCCGCGCCGGCGGCGCTGCATCACCAAGTCGCTCCCGCTCCTGGGGGCCACCACGAAAACGCGTGACCCCGTGACCCTGGCCCAACCTCACTCTCGCCTCCTCCGCCGCTATGGCACAGCGGCGGCCGAGGTCGTGGCGTTGGCGGACGGACGGCCGGAACTGCTCGAGCCGGTCGTCGCAGGTCTGCCCTATACCGGGGCCGAGTGCATCTACGCGGCACGCGAGGAGATGGCACGGACCCTCGACGACGTGCTGTCCCGGCGCACACGGGCCACGATCCAGCGCGCCCAGTCCACGATGGACGCCGCGACGGCCGTTGCCACCCTCATCGCGCCTGACATGGGGTGGACGGAAAGCGAGGTCGCCGAGCAGGCGGCCCGGTTCACGGAGTCGTGCGAGAAGGACCTCCTGACGGCCGGACTCGACCTCGCGTGACCGAGCCCACCCCTCCCACGCCGATTGACGCCCCCGGAGCGAGGGTCTCCGATCGCCTGGGGGCGCAGACCGTCGACGTCCCGCCCGCGCTGCTCGACCGCATCGCCGCCAGCGGCGCCACGGTGGTGACCGATGACGATGCCCGGGCCGAGGCGGGCCGCGACTGGTGGCCACTGGCCATCGGATGGGCGGCCGAGGGGGCAGTGCCGCAACGGCCTGCGGTCGTGGTCCGCCCCTCCACGACCGAGGAGGTCTCGGCCGTGCTCGCCGCCTGCAACGAGGCTCTCGTGCCGGTGACGGCCGCCGCCGGTCGGAGCGGGGTCTGCGGCGGCTCCATACCCGTGCACGGCGGCGTCGCCCTCGACATGACCGCGCTGGCCGGTCTGCGCGACGTCGACCAGACATCGCTCACCGCCGACGTCTGGGCCGGCACCTTCGGCCCGGACCTCGAGGCCCCGCTCGGCGAGGTCGGCGCGGGCTACACCCTCGGCCACTGGCCACAGTCGATGGATCTCTCCACCGTCGGCGGCTGGCTCGCCTGTCGGGGAGCGGGGCAGTACTCCACCCGCTACGGGAAGATCGAGGACATGGTCATCGGCCTCGAGGTGGTGCTGGCCGACGGCCGCGTGGTGCACACCGAGGGCAAGGGGCCCCGCGCCGCCACCGGGCCGAACCTCACCCAGCTCTTCGTGGGGAGCGAGGGCACGCTGGGCGTCATCACCGAGGCCCGCCTGCGCGTCCATCCCCTGCCGCAGGCGCAGGAGCGGCGGGCCTTCGGCTTCACGACCTTCGCCGCAGGACTGAATGCATGCCGCAGCATCCTGCGCCGCGGCGCGACACCGGCCGTGCTCCGCCTCTACGACCAGACGGAGTCGGAACGCAACTTCGACCTGGGCGACACCAACGTCCTCATCGTCCTCGACGAGGCCGACCTCGACATCCTGTCGGCCACGCTCAAAATCGTCGACCAGGAGTGTGCCACCGAGGCCGGGGCGCAACCGCTGGATCGGAGCCTGGTCGAACGGTGGCTGGGTCACCGCAACGACGTCTCCGCGCTGGCGCCGCTGTGGCGCGCCGGCATCGTCGTCGACACCGCCGAGGTGTCGGGTCCGTGGGCGGTGCTGCCCCAGCTCTTCGACGAGGTGGTCGGCGCGCTCAAGGGGATCGACGGCACCCTGGCCGCGTCGGCCCACCAGTCCCACGCCTACCCCGACGGCGCCTGCCTCTACTTCACGTTCGGCGGGCGCGGTCCCGAGGGGGACGACGCGTGGCGGGAGAGCTACTACCGCCAGGCCTGGGACACGGTGACCGACGCCACCATGGCGCACGGCGCGGCGATCAGCCATCACCACGGCATCGGGCTGAACCGCTCCCGCTTCCTGCCTCGTGCCCTGGGGTCGGGCTTCGACGTCCTCCGCGGCCTCAAGACGACATTCGACCCCAACGGCATCCTCAACCCGGGCAAGTTCGGCCTGGCGTCGCCCTTCGGGCCGGCACCCTGGACATGAGCGGGACCGGGGCCAGCATCCTGGTCGTCGACGTCGGCACCTCGGGTGTGCGCGCCGCCATCGTGCGACCGGACGCCACGGTCGAGCACGAGCACCGTGTCCCCCTCCTGCCCGACTCGCCGGCCCCCGGGCTGGTGGAGTTCGACGCGGCACGCATGGCCGACGCCATCCTGGCCGTTGCCCGGGCGGCGCTCCAAGACGGGGGCCCGGTGGCCGGGGTGGGCATCGCCAACCAGCGGGCCTCGAGCATCGTCTGGGAACGCGCCACCGGGAAGGCCGTCGCACCCGGCATCGGCTGGCAGGATCTGCGCACCGTCGGCACGTGCCTGGTGCTGCAGGCCGAAGGGATCCGCCTGGCGCCCAACGCGTCGGCGACCAAGGTGATGGCCATTCTGGACGAGGTCGACCCCGAGCGGGCGCGGGCTGAACGGGGCGAGCTCTGCTTCGGCACCGTCGACAGTTGGGTGGCCTGGACCCTCTCGGGAGGCGCCCGGGCGGTTGGCGACGCACTCCACGTGACCGACGCCACCAATGCCGCAGTGACGGCCCTCGTCGACCGCTCCATCGCATGGGACGAGGCAATGCTCCAGAAGTTGAGGGTCCCGTTGCCCATGCTGCCCTCCATCGTCGACTCGTCCGGGACGATCGGTGTCGCGGCAGCGCTCCCCGGAGCACCTCCCATCTGTGGCATCGCAGGAGACCAGCAAGCCTCTCTCATCGGCCAAGGCTGCACCCTGCCCGGCCTGGCCAAGGCCACCTTCGGCACCGGGGGGATGCTCGACCAGTGCACCGGCCCTGGTGGTGCGCCCGCCTCGGTGGAGCGCGGGGACGCCGGCACCTTCCCCATCGTCGCGTTCCGCGTGCGTGGCGAGGCGACCTGGGGCACCGAAGCAGTGATGTTGTCGGCCGGCACCGCGATCGAATGGCTCCGCGACGACCTCGGGATCATCGCCACCGCACAGGCGTCCGCGGACGTGGCGGCCCAATGCGCCTCGTCGGGCGACGTCTGGTTCGTCCCGGCGCTCCTCGGCCTGGGCACCCCCGTCTGGGACTTCGGGGCCCGCGGAACACTCGTCGGGCTCACCCGGGGATCGGCGCGTCCCGAAATCGTGCGGTCCGTCCTCGAGGGCGTGGCACATCGCGGGGCCGACCTGGTCGAGGCGAGTGAGAGCGACAGCGGCTTCCCGATCGCCGCGCTGCGCATCGACGGCGGCATGACGGACAATGTCGTGTTCGTCGAGGCGCTGGCCGACGCCATCGGACGCCCCGTCGAGATCTCGCCGATACTGGAGGCCACCACACTGGGAGCCGGGCTCCTGGCCGGTTTGGCCGTCGGAACCTACGCGTCGATGGACGACCTCGCCGGGACGTTCTCGCCGCGACGGACCGTCGAACCGAAGAGCAGCGGCGCTGACCGAGCGGCATCCCGCGAGCGATGGTTGGCGGCACGGGGCAAGGCAGAAGCCACCATCCCGGAACTCTCGGGCATCTCCTTCTGAGCGGGACTCGCATCCGCTCAGAAGGAGATCGCTGCCTCCCGAGAAACCCCTTCCCCGTGATCTTCTCTGCCGAGACAGGTGGACGACGTCCACCTGTCCCAGCAGCAGTACCGCCGTGCGGGTCGGGAGCGTTCGCCTGCGCTCCTTTGCGCTCTTGGCAAGATAAACCCGGCGCTCACGGACGGTTAGGGCCGAGTGGCTCTATTTCTCGTCCTCAACCGGCCATTTCACGGCGCGCGCTCAGGTTGGCGCCCCGAGGGGCGAATCTGTTGTTGTTCCGTTGTTGTTCTTACCCCGCGGCGTGCGCCAGGGCCTCGTCCCAACTGCTGCCTGACTGCAGCAGCGGCCGGTACCCCATCAGCCGACGGGGCCGCCCGATCGCCATGGCCGCGCGCAAACGGCCGGCTCTGCCGAAGAGCGCGACGAATTTCCCCTCATTGAGAGAGCCTTCGGTGATCTCGATCTCGTCGTCGCCACGCGGGTTGCCCAACACCTGGAAACGGATGCCGTACTGGTCGGACCAGAAGTACGGGACCGGCGTGAAGGGCGGAGCGTCCGCTCGCCCGGCGAGCAGGCTGCGTCCCGCGGCGACGCCGGCCTCGGCCGCGACCTGCCAGTGCTCGATCCGGATCTGCTCCTCGCCACCATCGTGGCGCCAGTTCCAGCGCGCGACGTCCCCGGCCGCCACGATCCCGTCCGCGGCGAACAAGCGGTCGTCACAGACGACGCCGTTCTCAATGGTCAGCCCGGACCCGACGAGCCACTCGGTGGAGGGGACGACACCGATGCCGACAACGACCACGTCCGCCTGCAGCGTCTCCTCACCGTCGAGCTCCACCGCCAATCGGCCCGGACGTGCGTCGCCCGCATGTGGATCACCGGCCTCGGTGCGTCGGACGGTACGCACCGCGACGCCGGTCCGCAATTCCACTCCATGGGCGCCATGCAGCGAGCCGCAGTAGGCGCCGATCACCGGGCCGAGGATGGGACGCAGGGGGATGTCGAGCGTCTCGAGGACGGTGACCCGGCAATCGAGACCGGCACAGGTGGAGGCCACCTCGGCACCGATGAAGCCGGCGCCGATCACCACGACCCGCGCCCGCTCCACCGCGGTGACGGCGCTGCGCAGCGCCAGCGAGTCATCGAGAGTCCGCAGCGTGAACAGCCCGTCGAGTTGGCTCAGGTCCTCGGTGCCGGGGAGCCGGCGCGGGAAGGCCCCGGTGGCGATGACGATGCCCTGGGCCCCCAGGACGGTGTCGTCGTCGAGCTGGACTGTCTTCGCCGCGGCGTCGAGGCGGACGGCGCGCCGGCCGAGCACCTCGTGCACGCGCAGCTCGCTCGAGCGCCGCTTGTCCGCCAGCACCGCCTTCTCCGGCGGCCAGGTCCCGGCCAGCACCTGCTTGGACAGCGGCGGCCGGTCATAGGGAAGGTGGCGCTCGTCGCCGACGAGCGAGATGGAGCCTTCATAGCCCTCGCTCCGCAGCGTCTCCACGGCCCGCCACCCGGCGAGCGACGCCCCGACCACGACGACCGTGCTGTCCTCGGCCAACTCGTCCGGCGAGGTCACCACCCGAACATGGCCATCCACTCTTCCGGAGAGCGTGGACGGAACACGTAGTTCCACCGTCTCGTGTCGCCCATGCTCTGCGAGGAGTCCTGCGAGTAGAGGTGTCCGGGAAAGAGGATGGCGTCATCGGGCACGCGGGCCAGCCGCGTGTGGATGGACTCGTACATCGCCAGTGGGTCCGAGCCCGGGAAGTCCGTGCGTCCGCAGCCCTCGAGGAAGAGGGTGTCGCCCGCCACCAGACGGCCGTCCACGAGGAAGCACTGGCTGCCGGGCGTGTGGCCGGGCGTATGGATCAGCTCGACCCCCACCTGCCCGATCTGGAGCACCTCGCCGCTGTGATGGGCGACGAGGTCGTCCCGGCCGACGCCGGTCGTGCGCTCCACCCACGGCACCTCGTCGGCCTGCACGTGGATCGGCACCTGCGCCTTCTGCAGCAGGGTGCTGATCCCCTCGAGCGACCACCCGCCCATTTCGCCGCCCAGATGATCCGGGTGGAAATGGGTCCCCAGCACGCCGGTCAGCCGCATGCCGTCGGCCTCGAGGATGTCGAGCAGGTCCTGGACGGCATAGGCAGGATCCACGACCACCGCCTCCCCCGTCTCGCGGTCGCCGATGAGGTAGACGAAGTTGACCATCTGCCGGGCCATCATGTCGCCCCGCGCGAAGTCGCGACCGGAGAGCAGCTGGCGGAAATACACCCGGCCCTCCGTGCCGGCGGCTCCCGGCGCACCGTTGCGGTCAGCCATCATCGTCACCTCCTGCATCGGTGCCGGCCACGTCGCCGGCCAGTGCGTCGAGGCGAGGCACCAGCTCCTCGACCTGGGCCTGGGTCCGGCGCAGGCGGCGGTCGAGCTCGTCGATCAACGCCGTCGCCCGCTCCAGGCGCCCGACGAGCACGTCGACGTCGACGTCGCGCTGTTCGAAGAAGTTCACGATCGCATCGAGCTCGCGGCTCGCCTCGGTGTAGCTCAGCTGCTCGACGGGAACGGGCTCCTCTGCGACGGTCATCTCTGTCCTCCTGCCTCGTGCCCTTCGTCTCCGACGTTGCCCGCCCCGCGCCGGCGGGCGTGATCTCCTCCACCCGGCTGCGCACGGTGCCGTCGGCGAAGCAGGTCACGATCTCCGGCTGCCCGGCCAACCCGCCGGTGCCGCGCACGAGCCGGCCGTCGAGCGTCAGGGTGAGGGTGTAGCCCCGCTCGAGCTGGCGGTCCACGTCGTAGGCGGCGAGGAGCCGGCGCCACGACTGCACGCGCTCGCGCTGGCGTCCGAGGTGGTCCCGGCCGAGTGGTCCGAGCCGGATGGCGTGGGCGCGCACCCTCGCCGTGCAGGACTCGAGCCGCTCGGGTGCCGCCCGGCCGATGGATGACCCCTTGGCGCTCAGGCGTTCCCTGTGCACCCGGAGCTGCTGGCGGGCCGCGGCGGTCAGGCGGCCGCGGGCCTGGCTGTCGCGGTCCTGGGCGTCGCGGAGGTAGGCCGGGACGCGCTGCGCCAGGAGCCCGGCCGGCTCCGCCACGTGAGCCGCCCACCACAGCCGGGTCGCCTCCACGATCTGCTGCCCGCACTCGGTCGGTGTGATGCACACGCGCGCCGCGACGATGTCGGCAACGGTCTCGTCGCCGGTGTGCCCGATGCCCGTGAAGACCGGTTTGGCCGCGCCCGCCACGGCCCGGGCGACGACCTCTGCCTCGAAGGCGGCCAGGTCGGCGCGCGCTCCCCGCCGCGCACGACGGCGATGACGTCGCAGTCACTCCGGCTGAGCACCGTCAGGGCGCGGGCGATGGATGCGGGCGCACCGGGGCCCTGCACCTTGACCGGCACGTGCGAGATGCGGAACCCGAACCCCGAACCCGTCAGCTGCCCGAGGAAGTCCCGGCAGCCCTCGGTGCCCGGGCTGGCGACCAACCCGACGTGCAGCGCCACCTCGGGCAGGGGCAACGCGGCATTGCGACGCAGCAGGCCCTCGGACTCGAGCGTGCGCAGGAGCTGGGCGCGCTGCGCGGCGAGCCGCCCCAGCAGCGCGGTCACGTCCACCTCGGCCAGGATGAGGCTGATTTCGCCCTTGGCCCGGTAGAGGTCGAGCGAGCCGCGCAGGACCACCACCATCCCCTCGGCGAGCTCGATGCCCTGCTTGGCCAGCCCGTGGCGCAGCGGCGCCCAGGAGCTGCGCCAGCACTTCACGCTGAGGGTGGGCACCCCGCCGCGGCCCCGGTCACGCCGGGGGCCCTCGTCCTCGGGATCGACCAGGCTCATGTAGAGGTGGCCCGAGCGGTGATCCGAGACGTTCTGAATCTCTCCCCGGACCCAGAGATGGCGGTTCCGGGGAAAGGCCTGGTTGAGCGCGCCCTCGACCTGCTCGTAGACCCCGCCGATCGAGTGCACCCCGCGGCGGTCCTCTGGCTCGGCACCGCCGGCCGCGGCCCGGCTCACCGGCGCGGTGGCCTCGGGTGGAGCCTCGGGATCGAAGAGCTGACGGGGGCCGCCGGACATCGACGACACCCTACCGATGCGCTGTCCGGTCACCCTCACATGCCCGGGGATGGCACAATTGGCGGTGACGGTGAGTCGGCCAGGTGGCCGCGGCACGGGCCGCACTGCGGGACCGTGTCGAGGAAGGTCGGGACTCCACAGAGCAGGGTGCTGGCTAACGGCCAGTCGGGGCGACCCGCAGGACAGTGCCACAGAAAGGAAACCGCCGATGGCGGGCCTCCGGGTCCGCACAGGTAAGGGTGAAAGGGTGCGGTAAGAGCGCACCAGCGGTGGGGGTGACCCCGCCGGCTCGGTAAACCCCACCCGGAGCAAGGCCAAGCGTGGGAAATGGGCTGCTCGCCCGCCTCTCGAGAGGGAGGGTTCCCCAGGTAGGCCGCTCAGATGGATGGCCACCCAAGCTCCCCTGGGAGCTGGACAGAATCCCGCCTACAGGCCGGCTCACCGTCGGTCACACGGAGCTCGGCGTCGGGCGCACTCAGCCGGACGACGTGGTCGCGCCCCGACCCCGGGGACGCTTCGGCCCCCGCGCGGGTGGTAGCACGAGATTCCATTGGAGCGCTAGCAACCTTGGTGGCGTCCTCCCGGTCAGCAACACTGGAGCGGTGGCGGCACGCTGTGCGGGGAACCGGGCCCTCGGGGCTGCGTCCGAGGAGCAGGAGGGCCAGGGGTGACGCGAACGGTCGTGCGTGAGGCCGCCTACCGGTTCCGAGCCACCTTCCGCCGGCGCTGGGCCGGGTACCTGACGCTGGTCGTGCTCATCGGCCTCTTGGGGGGCGTCGCCATGGCCGCGGTGGCCGGGGCCCGCCGCACGCAGTCCTCCTTCCCGACCTACGTGGCGAGCACCAACCCCTCGGACACGCAGATGTTCATGGAATTCGTTCCCGTCACGGGAACGGGGTACTCGCCGAAGGTGGCGGCGGCCGTGGCCCGGGTCCCCCATGTCAAACGAGCGGTCACCGTCGTCGGCTTCGACGGGACCCTGCAGGTCCTGGGGCAGCGACCTTCGGAAGTCCCCGGTGAAGCACCGCCCTCACTCGAGGGCAGCACGGGCAACGACGCCGAGTACCTCTCCACGGACCGGGTCACGGTCCTGGCGGGCCGCATGGCCGATCCCGCCCGCCAGGACGAGGTCGTCATGTCCGCCGGAGCGGCCGCCGAGTACGGACTGCATATCGGTTCCACCCTGCGTGTCGCCTTCTTCACCGATGCCGAGGTGAGCCAACCAAACTTCCGCGGCTATCCGCGCGACAAGCCCCACCTGATCGTCCCCTTCAAGCTCGTCGGCATCGTCGAGTGGAGCCCGCAGGTCGTCCAGGACGACGATGCCGCGCTTGGCAACCAGATCGCGGTCATCACCCCCGCGTTGACCAGGCGGCTCGAGACGTGCTGTGCCTACTACTCCTATGTCTCGTTCCACCTGGACGGTGGATTGGCGCACGAGGCGGCCGTCGTCTCCGCCGTGAACAAGGTCATCCCCAACCTCGGTCCCGAGGGGGGAGCGAGCTCCGACGCTCCCTACGTCGCAAAGGCCGAGAGCGCCATCCGACCGGAAGCCATCGCTCTCGGCGTCTTCGGGCTTCTCGCGGCCGTCGCCGCGCTCGTGATCAACGGACAGGTGATCAGCCGGCTGGTCCGGCGCAACGCCGAGGAGGCGGCGATCGTGCGCGCGCTGGGAGCCGGGCCGGCCATGGCCATGGCCGACGGCCTCTTCGGCGTCCTTGGTGCCACCGCCGCCGGGTCCCTCCTGGCCGTGGGGGTCGCCGTGGCGCTGTCCCCCCTGGCCCCGATCGGCCCGGTGCGACCGGTCTACCCCGACATCGGCGTGTCCATCGACTGGACCGTCATCGGGTTCGGGTTCCTCTTGTTCGTCGTGGCGCTCACGGTGGCTGCCCTGATCGTCGCCTTCCGGGTGGCGCCGCACCGGCTGGTGGGGAAGGCGGCGCGCACATTCCGGGATCCCGCATGGCACCGGGCTGCCGTCACGGTCGGACTTCCCCCGAGTGCGTTGTTGGGCATCCGCTCCGCGCTGAGCTCGCGCTCGGGACGCGACGCTGCCCCGGTGCGCTCCGCGCTGCTCGGTGCCGTGGTCGCCGTCACGGTCATCGTGACCTCGCTCACGTTCGCATCGAGCCTGAACGCCCTCGTCTCGCAACCACCTCTCTACGGATGGAACTGGAACTACGCCCTGTTGGCCGGCTTCTCCGCCGCCGAGAACCTGCCGGCGGCCGAGACGGCCGCACTCCTCGACCACGATCCCGACGTGGCCCACTGGGCAGGGGCCTACTTCGAGAGCGTCACACTCGACGGGCAGTCGGGGGTGTCCGTGCTGGCCATGAGCCCGGGGGCCGCAGTGAGTCCTTCCATGCTGTCGGGACATGCGCCGGACGAGCCGTCCCAGATCGTGCTCGGGCCGGCCACCCTGGCGTCCCTGCACGCACACGTCGGCGACAGCGTCGTCGCGCAGGTGGACGGCCACACCAAGATCTCCCTCCGCGTCGTCGGGACGGCGACACTGCCCACCATCGGCGGATCAGGGGATCCGTCGCTGGAGATGGGGACCGGGGCGGTCATGGCCTCGTCGCTCTTCTCGGCCGCCGACCTCAACCAGCAGGGTGCCCCGGTAGCAGGCCCGATGGCGGTGTTGATCGCCCTCCGGCCCGGCGTGAGCCAGGCGGCCGCGCTGCGCTCGCTCGACCGCATCACGGCGGTGCTCAACCGGTCCTCGGACCCCGATGCGCCGATCGGCGGAGTGGTCAGCGCACTGCGCCCAGCCGAGATCGCGGACTCCCACAGCATCATTGCGACCCCCACTCTGCTCGCCGCCGTCCTTGCCATCGGAGCGATCGGCGCCCTCGGGCTGACGCTGATCGCATCGGTCCGCCAACGACGGCGCCAATTCGCCCTCCTGAAGGCGTTGGGGTTCACCCGAGGACAGATCGGCGCCTCGGTGGCCTGGCAGTCGTCGGTGGCGGCGGTCGTCGGGGTGGTGCTCGGAGTCCCGATCGGAATCGCATTGGGGCGCTGGTTGTGGACCTTGTTCGCCGACGGCATCTCGGCCGTGCCGCATCCGACCGTGCCCGCCCTCTCGATTTCCGCTGTCGCGCTCGGGGCGGTGGTCTTCGCCAACCTGGTCGCCGTCTTCCCGGGTCGGGTCGCCGCCATGACGCGCACCTCGCTGCTCCTGCGGACGGAGTGACCGGGGCCGGTGGGCCTGTCAGGAACCCGCCAATGCGAGGATCGGCGTCGGTGGCGCTACCCGAATCGTTCCCGTCGAATGGCGCGTCGCCCGCAATCGATCCCGACGGCCATGCGGCGCCCGCGGCCCAACCCCGGTGGAAACACAGGGTTGGGCCAGCCACCTCGCCTTGACCCTGTGGAGGTTCGGTCTCGGTGGCCCCAGAGAGTGAGCTTCGGGGTTGCCTCCTGATACACGGCCCCCAGCGAGGATAGGCCAGTCACGACGGCACCACGGGAGCTGTCGTCGGCGCCGCTGCTCTACGCTCTCGAGCTCGCCGAAGACGATCCGAAACGAGTCGGGTTCGTCTCCACCCTGCCTCCCGCTCCGAAGCATGTCCACGTGGGGGCGGCGACCCAAGGCCCTGTACCGACACCTCAAGCCTCCGCCCCCTCGTCGATACTGACAACGCACCTATTGGCCGAAATAGAGCCGATCGGATGGGAGCGAAACAACAACCGGACAACGCTCACCCCTGCCGAGAGGTCGCAGAGGCGCCAGGACGGTCCGGCTCCCCTACGACTGGGAAACTGCTGGGGCTGGCCTATTTGGCTGGGTGACTGGAATTGCGGCGACGCCACCGTCCGATGACCACCATGCCGGCGCCCAGCAGCAGCGCCGCTGAACCGCTCATCCACTCCTGGGTCAGGAGTGCGCCGGTGAACGCAAGGGGAGCGGCCGGAGTCGGCGTGCTCGGCGCTGGCGTCGGCGTGGTCGGCGTCGGCGTCGGCGTCGGCGTCGGGGTCGGGGTGGTCATCGTTTCGGTGGTGACCGGCGGGGCCGTGACCGGCGTCTTCACGGTGTTGGTGGGGCACGTCGTCACAGGGACCGTCGCCGCCGCGCCGCCGCAGCCCGGGCCGCTCCACGAAGCCGTGTTGGTCACGGTGCCCGTAGCGTCCGATGCGTTGGCCGTCACCGAGTACGTGAGCGTGTAGGACACGCCGGGCGTCACCCCGGCCGGAATCGTCCAGGTGATCGTTCCGCTGTTCACCGCGACCGTGCACATCGGAGGTCCACCAGTTGCGCAGGCCGGCGAGCCGGCCACCAGCGTCGTGCCCGTCGGGGCGGAGTCGGTGACCACGATCGGAGCGGTCGTCGTCGCGGAGCCGGTGTTCGTGACAGTGAGCGTGTAGACGATCGGCGTGGTCGAGCCGGCAACGACGCCGGCGCTCGGGCTGGCGGCCTTGACGACGCTCACGCTGGTCACGGTGAGTGACAGCGTCGACGTGTCGGTCACCGGGGGCCCGCTCGGCGGCTGACCGGTGACCGTCCCCGTGTCGGTAATGGAGTTGTTGCTCAGGTCGGCCTGGGTGACCGTGTAGGTGGCCGAGCAGGTGTCCGTGGCTCCGGGTGCCAAGGTGATGGACCCGTTGGTGCCCGTCGTGCAGGTGATCGGCCCGAGGCTCGAATCGAGCGATGGGGCGGCCTGGGCGTCGGTGACATCCACGTCGGAGAGCGTCACGTTGCCGGTGTTGGTGATCGTGAAGGTGTAGGTCACGATCTGGCCCACCGCACTGACCGTCGGCACGTCGGCCGACTTGAGCAACGAAATGGACGGTGTCTGGGCAGCCGGGATGCACAAGGAGGACGTGGCCGTCACCGGGGGCCCGCTCGGCGGGGTGCCCGTGGCCGTGGCGGTGTTCTTCAGCGAACCGCGGTCCACGTCACTCTGGGTGGTCGTGTAGGTGGCGCTGCAGGTCTCGCTGACCCAGGGCGCCAGCGAGGTGTCGGGACACGAGATGGCCGAGAGGCCCGCCATGGGGTCGGTCACCGTCACCGGGTTCAGCGTCACGTTGCCCGTATTGGTCACCTTGTAGAAGTAGGTCACCAGCGTGCCCGGGGACGAGTACGAAGAGATGCTCGCGGACTTCTTGAGCGAGATGGACGGGTACTGACAGGCCGGGATGCACAAGGAGGACGTGGCCGTCACCGGGGGCCCGCTCGGCGGGGTGCCCGTGGCCGTGGCGGTGTTCTTCAGCGAACCGCGGTCCACGTCACTCTGGGTGGTCGTGTAGGTGGCGCTGCAGGTCTCGCTGACCCAGGGCGCCAGCGAGGTGTCGGGACACGAGATGGCCGAGAGGCCCGCCATGGGGTCGGTCACCGTCACCGGGTTCAGCGTCACGTTGCCCGTATTGGTCACCTTGTAGAAGTAGGTCACCAGCGTGCCCGGGGACGAGTACGAAGAGATGCTCGCGGACTTCTTGAGCGAGATGGACGGGTACTGACAGGCCGGGATGCACAAGGAGGACGTGGCCGTCACCGGGGGCCCGCTCGGCGGGGTGCCCGTGGCCGTGGCGGTGTTCTTCAGCGAACCGCGGTCCACGTCACTCTGGGTGGTCGTGTAGGTGGCGCTGCAGGTCTCGCTGACCCAGGGCGCCAGCGAGGTGTCGGGACACGAGATGGCCGAGAGGCCCGCCATGGGGTCGGTCACCGTTACCGGGTTCAGCGTCACGTTGCCCGTATTGGTCACCTTGTAGAAGTAGGTCACCAGCGTGCCCGGGGACGAGTACGAAGAGATGCTCGCGGACTTCTTGAGCGAGATGGACGGGTACTGACAGGCCGGGATGCACAAGGAGGACGTGGCCGTCACCGGGGGCCCGCTCGGCGGGGTGCCCGTGGCCGTGGCGGTGTTCTTCAGCGAACCGCGGTCCACGTCACTCTGGGTGGTCGTGTAGGTGGCGCTGCAGGTCTCGCTGACCCAGGGCGCCAGCGAGGTGTCGGGACACGAGATGGCCGAGAGGCCCGCCATGGGGTCGGTCACCGTCACCGGGTTCAGCGTCACGTTGCCCGTATTGGTCACCTTGTAGAAGTAGGTCACCAGCGTGCCCGGGGACGAGTACGAAGAGATGCTCGCGGACTTCTTGAGCGAGATGGACGGGTAACCCGAGCCGGATGACCAGGCGGGGCTCGCGGTGCCAGGGCTCGCCGTCGATGGGCTCACGGTGGCAGGGCTCGGCACGGCAGGGCTCGCCGAGGAGGGACTCACGGTGGCAGGGCTCGGCACGGACGGGCTCGCCGTGGCGGGGCTCGGGGCGGACGGGCTCACGTAGAAGACGCCCACGCCCGCTCCTCCACTCGGTACGTCGACCGACTCGGTGGCCGAGGTTCCGGACTGGTTAGGCGACGACGAACCGCCGCAGGCCACGAGTTGGAAGCCCGGTGGACTGGAGGCCGTCATGGAATACGTCCCGGCGATCACGTCGGTCGGAACCGACGGATTCAGCGTCGGGGGCACCGTCGTGAGCCCGGTGCCGGTTGCCGCCAGCGTCCCGCCGGGCTCTTCAGTGGAGGTCGGGTTGCCGTTGTTGCAGAGAAAGATGTGGCCCTGGATCGTCTGCTGGGGTGCCGCGCAGTTGATCGTCGAGAGGTCAAACGTCCCGCTGTCGGCCTCCGAGGTACCCCCCGACCACGTGCTCGAGACATCGAGGGTGATGATGCCCGTCATGCCGGCTGGCAGCGTCTGGGTCAGCGTCGCCGTTTGAGAAGGTTGACCCGGCGACGGCGCGATCGAGTAGGCCGTCGAGTTCAAGCTCCCGAGACCGCCGGTTGCCGAGGTGACCGCACCCGTCTCGGGCACGTTCGAGTCGTTGGCGATGGTCCAGGTGATTTGGACGCCGCTGCCGAGCGGGCTACTGCACGCCGCAGTTGCTGTGATGGCGCTGTCCTGTGCGAAGGCCGGCGTCGAGAACGCGACCAGCCCGACGACGGCAATGGCGGAAGCAAGGCCGCCCATGACGACACCCCGCACCCGACCGGGCCGCTGGCCCCGTTGGTGTGCCGCAGCTCGACCTGAAGAGTTGCCCTCGAGCCCAACCAGTCGTCCCAGTCGTCGCATACCGCCTCATCCTCCGTCGTCGCCAAATCAGGTATGGGATGTCAACCACCGAAGGTCGATCGGGCGACCCGCGACGACACACGCCGCTGAGGTGGACCGGTCGCCTCGGGTGGGCAATCTCATGAAATCCTCGCCAAGCTTGTGACCGCCTACCCAACGCGCTCTCGATGGGCACCGCCCTACCAACTGGAGCACTGAAGCATGCGTTTCGCAACCGCGTTCGAGCGGAAGTCGACCGGCGGTATGGCCACGAGGCTGATACGCGCAGCACCCAATCAGCCGGCTGCGATGGTGCAGGTCATCGTCACCCACCGGGGAGATCGCCGCGATACCGAAGACCATGGTCGCCATCGGTCCACGACGGTGACGCGGGTCGGCGATGCGCCTCTCTCTTTCCCCTGCGTAAGGGTGTTAACACCGGCGTCTCGGGTGTTAACACAGATGTGCGCAGGGAGTCTCCGCGGAGGCCCTTTGCGACCGCCTCAAGTGTAAACGCGTTCTCTGATATTGGATCGAATGGCTCTATCCACCACGGACGAAACGACTTAGGGTGCGGATGACGGCGCCGTGGTCAGTGATGGAGCGCCTCCTGGCACGGGTGCCAGCAGTGCGAGGTAAGGAGAATGACGGGCGCTGCATGTCGGCACAGCCCCCGAACTCCTTGAACAAAATTGTCGATGCATTGTGAAAACTCGACCCTCAGAGGGCTTTCTCGCGACCACGGTCGTCACCCATCAGGATCCCCAGCCGGTGGGGAAGACCCGGCTCCCGAGGAGGCGACGAGCTTCCGTGTCCGCCGGATCGAGAGCGAGGACGGACATTCAGATCCCAGCGTGAGGGATTCCTGAAGTCCATCGCGCAGATCAGATGACGCCGAGCACTGGTCGTCTCCGCCCGCGGGTCAGTCTGCCGTCGACGAGGAGCATGGTCGAGCTAACCCGAATCTCGAGATCGCTAGGCGAAGCGTTCTCCTGCGTCGATCAGCGGTGCTCAGGAGGCGCCTCAGAGCGATCAGTGGGCGATCAGTGGCTCTTGGCGTCGACGTTTGCGTCAGGCGCCATTCCAACGATCGGCGTGAGGTGGGCACCACTGGAGCCGAAGTACCGCGCATCGCCATAAGAGAAAATCCCGCCATCTGACGCCACCAGCCAGTACCCACCGCCGTCTGGCGTCGGACTCATGCTCACGATCGGCTTGTTGAGATGGATCCCGCCGGTGGACCCGAGGAACCGGGCGTCGCCGAAGCTGAAGATCCCGCCATCGGAGGCCACCAGCCAATAGCCGCCACCGTCGGGCGTCGGGGCCATGCCCACGATGGGCTCGTTGAGATGGATCCCGCCGGCGGATCCCAAGAACCGGGCGTCGCCGAAGCTGAAGATCCCGCCATCGGAGGCCACCAGCCAATAGCCGCCACCGTCTCGCGTCGGGGCCATGCCCACGATGGGCTCGTTGAGATGGATCCCGCCGGCGGATCCGAGGAACCGGGCGTCGCCGAAGCTGAAGATCCCGCCATCGGAGGCCACCAGCCAATAGCCGCCACCGTCTCGCGTCGGGGCCATGCCCACGATGGGACGATTCAATCGCAGGCCGCTCGCCGACCCATGAAACACGGCGTCGCCGAAACTGAAGATCCCGCCATCAGAGGCCACCAGCCAATAGCCGCCACCATGGGGTGTGGCAACAATATGGGTGATCGGTGCGTTGAGGGTCGATACGACCTCTCCGCCGAGTTTCGCCGCGTCACCGTGCGGATCGACGGCGCCGTCGGAGTGGGCTATCCAATAGCCGCGAGCGCGAGCCACCCCGGTGGACGCCCCTGACACTGTTGTCGGTGGCCGGGTCGTCGTTGTGGTTGGCCGGTTTGCCGTGATCGTCCGAGCCACTGTCGTGGTGGTAGTTGGATCAACCGTTGTCGTCGTTGTCGGCGCGACCGTTGTCGTCGTGGTCGGCGCGACCGTTGTCGTCGTGGTCGGCGCGACCGTTGTCGTCGTTGTCGGCGCGACCGTTGTCGTCGTGGTCGGCGCGACCGTTGTCGTCGTGGTCGGCGCGACCGTTGTCGTCGTGGTCGGCGCGACCGTTGTCGTCGTGGTCGGCGCGACCGTTGTCGTCGTGGTGGGAGCGACCGTTGTCGTCGTGGTCGTCGGCGTGGTGGCCGACCCGTTGAAGGTCGACCCGGAGTCTTGGGCCTTGATGGCGTCGCCCGAGTCGGGGTCGGTGAACCCGCTGCTCCACTGGGCCCAGCTCACCGTTTCGCCCTGGGTGAACGAGTCGAACACCACCGGGCCGTTGTAGGTGTTGTCACTGAAGACCACGTTCTGGTTGTTGACCAGGTTCAGCGGCACCACGTAGCCGTCATAGGGGGCATAGGTCCCGTAGTCCGAATAGAGCCCGACGAAGCCGCAGCCCTTGGCGGGCGTGCAGTCGCTCCCGATGTCAGAGGGGGTGAAGTTGATCGTGTTGTCGGTGACCAAGATGTTCTGGCTCTTCCAACGGCAGTTGTCGAAGTAGTCGGGGTTCTCGCTGGCGCTGGCCGAGGCGGTGTCGCTGGCCGTGCACGAGGCCACGCTGTAGACGCTCGGGTCCACCAAGGTGCAGTAGTCGTTCGAGGTGTTGTCCGACTGGGTCCCGCAGTAGCGATTGGGGTCCTCGTAGATGTCGATGCCACCCCAGTTGTCGCTCAGCACGTTGCCAGAGATGACCGATTGGGTGTTGTAGGCACCGGCGACGCGTGAGTCGCTCCCGGCGTTGTTGATCTCGATGGCCCCGGTGCCGGGGTTGTTGGGGCCCGCCACCCAGGCGTTGTCGACAAAGGTGTTGTCGGTGATGGAGACGTCATAGGAGATCTCGTATTGGATGGCCACGTCCCAGTTGTGGCTGAAGTAGTTGTCGCTGATGTTGAAGCCGGTGTTGTTGGTGTCCATCCACAGGCCCACCGACTCGTTGTCGTGGACGTAGTTCCCCGTCACCGTGGCCCCCAGGTCGTTCCAGAACTTGGCCCCGCCGGTGCAACCGCAGGTGCCGGTCCCGTCGGTGTCGTAGTTCTGGGTGTCGTTGGAGGAGATCTCGTTGTTGGTGATGCTCAAATTGGTCACCGGGACCGAGTCCGAGCCCGAATAGGTCTGGAACCCGTACTGGCCGTTCTTGGTCAAACAGTCGTCGTTGAGGACACCGTTCGAGTCCACGATCACCCCCGCCCCGTAGGGGTTGTCCTCGACCGTGGAGTTCTCCACCACGTACCCGCTGGCCGTGCCCGCGTTGACGGCACCCTCGTTCTGGGGGGCGATGAAGTTCTCGATGGTCAGGTACTCGATGGTGACGTCGGCACCCGCTCCGGCGAAGGCGTAGTCGTTGTCGTCGGCTCCGTCGAGCACCGCCCCCGGCCCCCCGATGAAGACGTCGTTGTTGCCGGGGTCGATCTGGGCGTACTGGCCTGATCCGAGCGTATGGGTGCCCGGGGCGAACCAGTAGGTCGTGCTCGCCGGCAGCGTGTTGGCGAAGAGCGCACTGTTGTCGCCGGCCGGGACGCTGACCGCACCGGACGGAGCCGCAGAGGGGCCGGTCAGCAGCGACGCGTTGGCGCACACAATGACCGGCGGTGACGTCGGCGCCGAGGAACCCGACGCGGGCAACGTCTTGAGAGCGGAGGGACCCGACACGGCGAAGACGGTGAGACCAGCGGCGAGGAGGGCGGCGACGGTGGCGTAGCCGATGAGGACTTTGCTTCTGCCCGCGTGTTCGCGCCTGTTTGCGGGCGTTGGAGAGTGACTATTTACGACCACGACAAGCCCCCCGGTTCCTCATTTTGGTGGTGCTCACGCCGAGCACTCCGACTTCACGCCGCGCACGACGACCCACGGATCAACACGACGTCGCACGTGATGCCCGTACCCATATCTCGACAACTTGAAAAGGGATGAGTTCTTCATCCCTACGGACAGGCCCGTATCGGATGACGCTCCGTCTCTCCGACACACGGATGAACTGCGACGACGCGTTCATGATCGTTATTTCGGCAGGGTTGTCCGACACGTTGACGGTTTTTGTGGACAGCTCTGTCTTCGGGGCTGGAGATGTCGAGCTCACTCACCTGGTTCGAGGGAACGTATGGGACTTAATCCCTGCCTCTTGTGGGACAATGTCCCAGTTGTTGAGAGACATAGTTATGCCGGACACCGGCTGTCACCTCTCAATGATGGCGAGCGCCTCGATTCATGCATCAGCGCACCACCGTCGGGGTTCAGTCAGGGGGACGTCGGAACTCCCTGTGTCGCTCCGAGATGTGTGCGGCTCCCGGAAAGATCAGGTTCAGCGTATGAGCGAGAACAGAATGGCAAATGCCCGAATCGGGATCGTCGGCGCTGGCATCGTCGGACTTTCGGTAGCTCGCCGTCTGCAGCAAGCGATGAACGCTGAAGTCACTGTGATGGACAAGGAACCCGCGGTTGCCGCCCATCAGACCGGTCACAACAGCAACGTCGTGCATTCCGGCGTCTACTACCGACCTGGGTCACTGAAGGCCACTCTCTGTCGGCGCGGAGGTGCGCTGCTGCGCAGCTACTGCGCCGAGCGGCAGCTACCTTATGAAGAGGTCGGCAAAGTCATCGTTGCGCTTCACGAAGACGAGATACCTCGCCTCATCGACTTGGCCGCTCGGGCTAGGGCCAACGATATTCCTGGATCGCGGCTGATCGACGTTGTAGAGCTTCGTGACCGCGAGCCACATGTTCAGGGACTCTCAGCATTGTTGATACCGGGAACGGCGGTCGTCGACTTCCGCGTCATTGCCGAACAGCTGGCCGGCGACATCGTTGAGAATGGAGGCCAGCTGATTTTGGGACACGAAGTCTTGAAGATCGATGTGCGTTACTCGGCCGTGCGTATTACCACTGATGCGCACGAACAGGTCTTTGACCATCTCGTCGTGTGCGCCGGTCTCCAGTCATCGGTTCTTGCTCGGCTGGCCGGTGCCCCTTCGGACCCAGAAATCATCCCCTTCCGGGGGGAGTATTACGAGATCGCGCCAGGACGCTCAGATCTCATTCGCGGTCTCGTTTATCCAGTTCCAGACCCTCGATTTCCCTTCCTCGGAGTGCATTTCACTCGAGGCCTTGGCGGTCGCGTGCATGTCGGGCCGAACGCCGTCCTGGCCATGTCCCAAGAGGGATATCGGTGGGGCGATGTACGACTTCGAGAGCTCTGGCGCACAGTGCGGTATCCAGGAATGCGCAAAATGGCGCGCCAACATTGGCGAATGGGTGCCCGGGAGATTTCTGGTTCCATGAGCAAGTCACTCTTTTTCCGTCGTGCCCGTGCATACGTGCCTGACCTGTCGCGGGCTGACCTTGTGCGCTCCGGAGCGGGCGTTCGCGCTCAAGCTCTTCACCGCGATGGAACCCTTGTTGATGACTTTGTCATTGACCATCAGCCGCGGGTGACCCTGGTGCGTAATGCACCATCGCCGGCAGCGACGGCCTCCCTGGCCATCGCCGAACACATCGTTGGCGAGATGGCCGACAACGATGTGTTATTCGCTCGCCGAATGCGCTAAAGAGGTACTAAAACGGAGCCTCGGATAGCGCCCCATGTGCACCTCAAGGATTCGGAACCGATCAATCAGCAACTGAGGACATCGCGCAGACAGCCCGACGGGTAGACTTCTGAAAGGGACGAGCCTGGCTCTACGACCGGAACAGAGGGCGAGTACTGTTGGTGCCTCTTTGCCACGGCGATCGAAACTCAAGATGCCCGTCGTCGTGCGTCTGCTGATCGTTGGAGGAAGACGAAGAGCCGCAGGTTCCTCGTCGCAAATACCACGACGAGGACCACTGCCCCGAGACTCCCGAGCGGCAGTCGGGGTCGCCAACGCCGGCGCATGAGGTTTCCCTGGGCCTGGGACCTCTGCCAAGTGAGGGGATGTCTGGTCTGACCTTTCGAATGTCCTTCGGCGTTGCTACCGGAGCTACGCGCTGACCTTGACCCTGAAGGGTCCGACGGTGGTTTTGCCCGCAGAGCTCGAGGCGATCACCGAATAGCTGAAGTTCTTGGTACCCGACGGCGGGGTCCCCGTCACCACACCGGTGGTCGAGTTGATCGATAGCCAGCTCGGAGCCCCCGTGCTGAGGGCGTAAGTGGGGACTGGAGTCCCGTTGGCGCTAAACACGTAGGTGTAGCTCTGTCCCACTGTGGCGGTGGTTGGCGGCGTATCGAGCGCGAATACTGGCAGCTGGCTCACGGCGACGGACTGCTGGACCTGGGTTGCCGCGCTGTAATCGACGTTGCCGGCCTGGTTGGCGTCGAGGAGACAGGTCCCAGCCGTCTGGAAGCTGACGACTCCGGCCGAACTGATGGAGCACACCGCCGACGCAGAGGAGTCGACGCCAATGGTGACGGCGAGCTTCGAGGTCGCCGAAGCCTTCGGAGTGTAAGTCGCTCCATTTGCGAGCGCGTTCGTCGGCGCGGTGGAGGTGAACTTCACGGTCTGCGTTGCCATGGAGACGACAAAGCCGTTGGTCACGCCGGCGAAGGTAGCGGTGTAATTGGAGCTTGCGCTCCCCGAACAGCTCGAACCGAGAATCGTGTAAGTCCCCGCGCCGAGGGACGAGTTGATCGGCGTCGAGGATCCCACCGTCGTGCACTTGACAGAGGTGACACTGACCCCCGAGGGCATGGTTGCGTAGGTGAGGCTCGGGCTTCCGCCGTATGTCTGGGTCCCCGAGACTTGGACGGCGACAGGAGCCTTGGAGACCGAGAAGCTATTGCTCACTCCGGTGAACTTGAGGCTGTAGGTCGCGCCAGCGCTCCCCGAACAGCTCGAACCGAGGATCGTGTAAGTCCCCGCGCCGAGGGTCGAATTGATCGGGGTCGAGGATCCCACGGTGGTGCATATCAGCGAGGTGACGGTCACGCCCGTAGGCGTAGTCGTGTACGTGAAGCTTGGGCTTCCGCCATATGTCTGGGTCCCCGAAACCTGGACCGTGACGGACACCACGGGCGTCCACTGGGCGTAGAGGGTCACCGAGCCCGCCAGGGTGTAGGGCGAGGTCAGGGCGCTGCCACCGGTGGGGGCGGCGAACCAGCCGTTGAAGGTGTAGCCGGCCAAGGTGGGGGCGCTCGGCAAGGTGACGGTGGTGCCAGCGAGACCGCTCTCCGAGCTCACCGCGCTGCCGCCCTCGGAGTTGAAGGTGAGCGTGTCGGTGGCGTTGGCACTCCACTGGGCGTAGAGGGTCATCGAGCCCGCCAGGGTGTAGGGCGAGGTCAGGGCGCTGCCACCGGTGGGGGCGGCGAACCAGCCGTTGAAGGTGTAGCCGGCCAAGGTGGGGGCGCTCGGCAAGGTGACGGTGGTGCCAGCGAGACCGCTCTCCGAGCTCACCGCGCTGCCGCCCTCGGAGTTGAAGGTGAGCGTGTCGGTGGCGTTGGCACTCCACTGGGCGTAGAGGGTCATCGAGCCCGCCAGGGTGTAGGGCGAGGTCAGGGCGCTGCCACCGGTGGGGGCGGCGAACCAGCCGTTGAAGGTGTAGCCGGCCAAGGTGGGGGCGCTCGGCAAGGTGACGGTGCTGCCAGCGAGACCGCTCTCCGAGCTCACCGCGCTGCCGCCCTCGGAGTTGAAGGTGAGCGTGTCGGTGGCGTTGGCACTCCACTGGGCGCTGAAGAGGATGGGAGCCCCCACACTCGAGAGTAGGTAGGTCGAGCCGGCGGGGTAGCTCAGGGTGCCGTCGCTCCAGCCGGTGAAGGTGTGGCCGGGGTAGGTGAAGGGGTTGGCCGCCAAGGTGATGGCGGTGCCGTCGAGACCGCTGCCCGCCGCCGGGACGGTGCCGCTCCCCCCGTTGGCCGTATAGGAGTAGGTGTCGGTGGCGTTGGCACTCCACTGGGCGTAGAGGGTCACCGAGCCCGCCAGGGTGTAGGGCGAGGTCAGGGCGCTGCCACCGGTGGGGGCGGCGAACCAGCCGTTGAAGGTGTAGCCGGCCAAGGTGGGGGCGCTCGGCAAGGTGACGGTGGTGCCAGCGAGACCGCTCTCCGAGCTCACCGCGCTGCCGCCCTCGGAGTTGAAGGTGAGCGTGTCGGTGGCGTTGGCACTCCACTGGGCGTAGAGGGTCATCGAGCCCGCCAGGGTGTAGGGCGAGGTCAGGGCGCTGCCACCGGTGGGGGCGGCGAACCAGCCGTTGAAGGTGTAGCCGGCCAAGGTGGGGGCGCTCGGCAAGGTGACGGTGCTGCCAGCGAGACCGCTCTCCGAGCTCACCGCGCTGCCGCCCTCGGAGTTGAAGGTGAGCGTGTCGGTGGCGTTGGCACTCCACTGGGCGCTGAAGAGGATGGGAGCCCCCACACTCGAGAGTAGGTAGGTCGAGCCGGCGGGGTAGCTCAGGGTGCCGTCGCTCCAGCCGGTGAAGGTGTGGCCGGGGTAGGTGAAGGGGTTGGCCGCCAAGGTGATGGCGGTGCCGTCGAGACCGCTGCCCGCCGCCGGGACGGTGCCGCTCCCCCCGTTGGCCGTATAGGAGTAGGTGTCGGTGGCGTTGGCACTCCACTGGGCGTAGAGGGTCACCGAGCCCGCCAGGGTGTAGGGCGAGGTCAGGGCGCTGCCACCGGTGGGGGCGGCGAACCAGCCGTTGAAGGTGTAGCCGGCCAAGGTGGGGGCGCTCGGCAAGGTGACGGTGGTGCCAGCGAGACCGCTCTCCGAGCTCACCGCGCTGCCGCCCTCGGAGTTGAAGGTGAGCGTGTCGGTGGCGTTGGCACTCCACTGGGCGTAGAGGGTCACCGAGCCCGCCAGGGTGTAGGGCGAGGTCAGGGCGCTGCCACCGGTGGGGGCGGCGAACCAGCCGTTGAAGGTGTAGCCGGCCAAGGTGGGGGCGCTCGGCAAGGTGACGGTGCTGCCAGCGAGACCGCTCTCCGAGCTCACCGCGCTGCCGCCCTCGGAGTTGAAGGTGAGCGTGTCGGTGGCGTTGGCACTCCACTGGGCGCTGAAGAGGATGGGAGCCCCCACACTCGAGAGTAGGTAGGTCGAGCCGGCGGGGTAGCTCAGGGTGCCGTCGCTCCAGCCGGTGAAGGTGTGGCCGGGGTAGGTGAAGGGGTTGGCCGCCAAGGTGATGGCGGTGCCGTCGAGACCGCTGCCCGCCGCCGGGACGGTGCCGCTCCCCCCGTTGGCCGTATAGGAGTAGGTGTCGGTGGCGTTGGCACTCCACTGGGCGTAGAGGGTCACCGAGCCCGCCAGGGTGTAGGGCGAGGTCAGGGCGCTGCCACCGGTGGGGGCGGCGAACCAGCCGTTGAAGGTGTAGCCGGCCAAGGTGGGGGCGCTCGGCAAGGTGACGGTGGTGCCAGCGAGACCGCTCTCCGAGCTCACCGCGCTGCCGCCCTCGGAGTTGAAGGTGAGCGTGTCGGTGGCGTTGGCACTCCACTGGGCGTAGAGGGTCACCGAGCCCGCCAGGGTGTAGGGCGAGGTCAGGGCGCTGCCACCGGTGGGGGCGGCGAACCAGCCGTTGAAGGTGTAGCCGGCCAAGGTGGGGGCGCTCGGCAAGGTGACGGTGGTGCCAGCGAGACCGCTCTCCGAGCTCACCGCGCTGCCGCCCTCGGAGTTGAAGGTGAGCGTGTCAGTGGTACTGCTGCCTGCAAGCTGGGTGCTGTCCTGATACAGAGCGGCCAAGGCCCCAGCAACCCAACCGCTATCCCAGCTATGGGCCGTCGCCTGCGACATGTCAATGCTGTGGGCGATCCCATCCGAAGTCAACAAAGCGTCGTAGTCCGTGACGTCTTGTTGGTAGTAGTAGTAGCCGCCGATCCAAATGCGGTTGCTGGTGAGGAATGGCGCCTTGTAAGCATTGACGAAACCCGACGTCAGCCGATAGTTGGCTTGGTAGTTCGCATCGGTGCCGTAATTGGCGGCAGGATCCGAGCCCAATTCGTCGTACGATGACATATCGGCCGGGAAATCCCAACAAGCAGCCAGTTGGAAGAGATTCGGATGCTTCAAGATGAGATCCTGCGCCCCGAGGCCCGACTTTGAGAATCCGATCAACCAATTTTGCTCGGTGCCCGTAGTCGAAAGGTTGGCCTTGATCCATGGCACGAGGTCATTGGTCATGAAGGTCTCGTATTGCAGGTTGGCATCGTTGGGATTGTTCGCGTACCACGGGTCAATGGCGAATGTGGGCTCGATGATCGTCAGGTTGTATTGGTCCTCAGCATCAAGCGCAGCCATCGTTTCGAGCCCATCACCAAAGACGTCTCCCAGCCCTGCCTCGACAGGAAGCACGTAGAGGAAGTTATGCGCAACCCCAGCTGCCGGGTGAGTCGGCTGCAGCACGCGAAGAGTCTGGGGACCGTCTCCGTCGTTGGCGGAGGTAAAGGAGTAGTACCGGATACCGTTGGCATCCGTGTTCTCATACTGAACAGAGAAGGCGCCGCTCCCACAGCTGACCGAGATGTTGACGACGTTGGCGGAACCCACGGTGCCCGATCCGTTGGCGACCGTGCAAGCCTGACCCGATGGATCGGACTGAACGGTGACGTCGTAGGGGGTGCCCTCGGCTAAGAGTGAACTGAACGTGAAGCTGCCATTAGCGCTGATACTCAGAGGGTTCCCGCCGTTGTCCTCGAGGATCGCTGTCCCCGAAAGGCTCGAGGCCGTGCCCCCGATCGAATAGGGACCGGAGCCCGTCCCCCCCGGGGTTCCGCAGGTGACAGAGACATTGGTGACGTTGCCCGAGCCGACGACGCCCGTTCCGTTGGCGACGCTGCAGACCTGACCAGAGGGTTCGGTCGCCACGGTGACGGAGTACGACGCGCCCTGGGCCAACGGAGTATCGAAGGTGAAGGTGCCGTTGGCACTGATACTCAGAGGGTCACCGTTGTTATTCTCGAGGCCGACCGTCCCCGAGAGACCCGAGACGGTGCCCCCGATCGAATAGGGGCCACTGCTGGTGCCGTTGGTACCACCGACCCAGTCGCCTGCGGTCGAGGTTTCGTAGGCCATGATGCCCGGGGCCCCTCCCGTCAAGCTGGTGTCGGTGGCCGTGATCTCCACGACACCGTTCTCTGAGAACGAGAGCGTGGAACCGGTCACGCTCAGGGTCAACTCGGTCCCGGCTGCCAGAGTTCCTGATGCGAAGGCGGAGCCGAGTTGGGTCCAGCCGCCATTGACCAGCTTGAACATCTCCAGCTCGGGGTTGCCGTTGTTCCCCCAGTAGATGCCGAGATAGAGACTTTGGCCACCGTTTTGGGCTCTCACCGTGGGACCAATCCATTGGCCACCACCGAGGGGGGTGGAGGTGACCTGAATCTGAGAAGACTGGTCGCTGCCGAAGGTCGTTCCCGTGTAGATGTCACCGGAGTTTCCGCCAGCTTGCGTGCCGACGACGGCGTCATTGGAGATCGCCATTCCTCCAACGGTCATGTCGGTCCAGTTCGCACCGAGGCTTCCGTTCGCCCTGTTGAAGTTGTCCGAGGCGGTGGTGGAAGCGAAGGACCGCTGAGGCGTCGCCAGTACGACCAATGAGACGACGAGAGCGCCGAGGATCATGGCCCGCAAGGAGAGTGCAAGCACTGCAGGGAGCCTCGAAGTGCTCATGTCAATGGGTCATTTCTTCCAGGGAACCCGCCCGACGGACAGTGCGAACGCCGGACCCCCCAGGCTGGAGGCGCCTTAGGGCGCCAAGGATTCCAAACGAGAGGGAAACCTGCGTGACGCCGCAACTACCTGGGTCGGCGAGCAATGCAGCCGTTCTTGCGGGTTTGCGCGCAAAAGGCGGTCCCTGAGGCTCGTCTCATCCGGAACGTCGCGCCTTCCCTTCTGGGTCACCATCTCCTACGACATCCTGAAACAGGAGGCATCAGAATGCGGGTTGATACGTGGAGCGGCGAACTTTCTGCCAATTGGCGCCAAAGCGCGGAAAGAGGGCTTCACAATTTCTCGCCAACGGACTCAGCCGTCTCACAGGGTTCATGGGCTCGTCCCAAATGGTCCACCGCTCCCCAAGACTGACGAAAAAGGCCTGTTCGGCGTCGCACTTAAGGCATAGAGTCATCGCGAGCGTTTGTGGATGGCTCCTCGGACGCGTCCGACCTACCGCTCGACGGTTTTGCGCGCTCAGATTTGCGGTCTTTCGAGGATGGGCGCGGATTTGGACGCCCACATCAAAGGGCGCATTACGACCGACATCGCCACCGCCAAGTCCAGGATATACGGCGACGGTTCCCCCAAACCGCTCTCCGTGATTGACGCGATCGCACAGTAGACCACGAGAAAGAGGGCGATCGCCCTCCCCGGACCGCGCGGACTTATGAGCGCCAGAACGAGAAGGGCAACCAATACCGCGCCGTCGAGAAAGTCACCGACCAAACCCTGATCCAGATAGGTCGCCATCCAGCTCGAGTCGAGCGGGAGTCCGTTGAACCCGTCGTTTGACAACCCGAACCCGAAGAGCGTGTTGACCTCGGTCCGGGGCTGGGCGAGCATGGCGGACCAATTCGCCGTCCGCCCTGTGAGCCCAGTTAGTGCTTGAGAGTCCTGCCCCCTGGTGAACCACCCGCTAATGACCGGAGCAAAGCTCAGCGCGGCGATTCCCACCACCACGATCCCCACCATGAAGACCCGCCGAACTCTCTTCCGGGTCATGAAGAGGCTCAACCCGCCGACGAGGATCCCTGCCAACATCGCAATCAATGCACCCCGGGAGTGGGTGAGGATTAGAACGACAAAACTTGCGGCGATGACAGCCCCGGTCCACTTTGACCTCGACGTACCGGAGAGCCACAAAATGACCTCCATCCCAATCAGGACCGATGCGTAATGGGCGACATTGGTCGGTGGAATGGGCCATATGATTCCGGCCAGCCGGCCGCCGCCGGCGTTGGCGAATGCATTGGTTGGCGAGATCGCCATTCCGAGTATGACAAGGCCGATGACGGCGATCAGCGCGCGTCGCTGAAAGTGGAAGATCATGAGGTCGCGACGCCCCCACCACGGCGTGGTCAGCCAAAGTACGGAGACGAACACCGCGAATCTGACCCATCGGACCATCGAACCGGCACCGAAGTAGCCGCGCAAACTCATGATTAGGGCGAGCAGGCACATCACCGTAAACAGAACGAGCAACGTGTTTGGTCTGACGAGAAGCCTCTTATTGGCGGTGAGAACGAGGATGAGGGCCGCTCCCAACGCCAGCTCGGGCAGGACCTTGCCCACCTGGTGCGGAAGGGGAATCAGATTCGTCGAGACCGACGTATAGGTCATGACGTTGAAGAAGAGGAGTCCCCATACCCAGCCGATCCGTCGACGCGTCGAGCGCTCGTTGGGACCGGCCAGCAACCCCCAGTCACGGGTCAGCTCGGGAGACAACTCGATCATCGAGGAGGAACCCGTGACGGAGACCTCCGGTCCGGTCACGCTGAAACGACGCCGTCAATCGGCAGCCCCACCAAGGGGGTATCCGGCTGGAGGAGACCGATCGACTCGTCCTGGGCATCAGTCCCGATCAGAACCCCGGATCGGATCGTGATCCCCGCCGCACGCAGCAGGACTGCCGCGGAACTGACACGTTGGGCACTCGAGCGACCAGCAGTAACTGAGACGATGGCTTCCTTCGCCCAGCTCAGATGCCACGCGCCCCCGGCGGGATCGATCGTGGACAGCACCAGGACGGAGCGCGCTCCATCCCCGGTCGGAGCCCATGTTGGTTCGGTAATCTCGCCCATCGCGTCCGGGGACGGCATGAACACCTGCAGGGTGCCGCCGGGACGGTCGGCCACCGTGGGACCGTCGATCGGAAGATCCCTTAGTACCCGCGCCAGAATGCCTTCGCTCGTGAGATCCGCCACCAGCACGGATTCTCCCCGGTCGGCCATGCGTTTGGCGAGGGCGCCTAGGGCTGCGGCCGGGACCGTCAGGTCGTCCAGCGCGACCAGGAGCACGGTTGTCCCCTCTCCATGAGAAACGCCGCGCCGGCGCAGGTACCCAGAGAAGGTAGCGACTTCTCCTTGCGGCTCGAGAGCCGACGACCGGATCCACCTCTCTGAACGCCTTTTCGGAATGCGCACCGGCTTCAGACTCAGTTCGACTGGCGCACCGAGCAAAGACGCCACCTCATCCCGGCGACGGAGCCGGCTCGAAACAACCGCCTCCACGGCGACATATGCGATACCGATCACCAGGCCACCGATGAGCCCGCTGAGGCCGTCCAGCGCGAAGAGCTTGACGGTCGATGCCGAAACCAGAGTACCGGGCGTGACCACCCGGGTCCCAGTGGCGACTGCAATATCAGCAAGCTGATTCTGCTGGACGGACTGCTCGAGGCTGGCAAGCTCGCTCGTATCCGCGGACTGCTCGCCCGTGAGCGTGGTGAGCTCCTGGCTCTGCGGCGAAGAATCCAGCCCTTCGATACTGGCGCTCAATTGGCCGATCTGCTGCTGCAACGAGCTGATCTGCTTGTCCAGATCGTTGTCGGCAGCCGTCGTCTGCTGTTGAAATTTCTCGGAGCGAAAGGCGAGGAACGCTGTAGCAAGTGCGTTGGCCCTTCGCACAGCTTCGGCCTTCGTGGGCCCAGCGACATTCAGCGTGAGCACGTTGTTGCTCTCAATGGTGCCGGGCGCCTTGCCCAGTAACTTTGCAGAACTGAGGGAGCGTTCGCCCAGTAGATCCGCTGCTCGCTGTCCAACCGCGGTGGTTTGCAAGAGAGCCAGGTCGTTTGCTATGCCAGTCGCGGGATCCGTCCCGGGGGCTTGAGCGAGATACAGCGTGGCGTATGCGCTGTAACTGCGGGGCACGACCAGGTGATAGCCCAGTCCAACCACGAGACCCAGGGCGGCGAGGCTCAGCCAGATCTTGCGACGACGGCGAAGGGTGCCCAAGACGAACCGCAGGCTGACCAACCGACCGACCAACACGACCGGGGGTTGAGAGTCAGAGGAGGGACTCGGCGAACCGATCTCACGCTGTGTCGTGGTGCTTCCCAGGTCCGGAATCGCTGGTCCTTCTCGCATGGTCGTCACCGTGCGTTCGCACCTCCAGTCCAAGGCTCCAACGTACGCCGCTCTAGAACACGGGTCACCTGTTCGTTGGCATTGGGAAATGTGCCGAGCGTCCGATCGGCGCTCATCGGATTGGCGACGAACAAACCCTCGACGTGCAGGCCTTCCTGCCCGATAGCGATCAGCACTCGGACGAGCTGCTCCTGGTTCACAAAATTCGCAGAGACAGCCACTACGACCATGCCGCGTGCCACATACGCGGGGAGCTTGGGCTGATCTGGGTTGACCACGATCGAATTGACGGTGAGCGCTCTATCGGCGTCGTCGACCGGAGCCGAGCCCTTGAAGAGCCGAATATTCGGGCGCGCCACCTCGTCGCGGGCGGTGAGGAGATCACACGCGTCGCTCAGCCCGCGCGATGCCGAGTCCTCAGACGTGAGGACCAGGGAGGTGGGGATCTCCATGGTCGCAGCGGTCACTGCGAAGTGGGCAACCACCGCCACGCTCGAGCTGTCATCCGCCAGCGAGATGACCGTGAGCACGCGAGGTCCAACCTCGGGACTGTCCAAGGAACGGAGCACCTTGCGGACATTCCACAGCTCGGTCACGGATGGCTTGTGTTCGCGCAGTAGCGCCAGCCATTCTGAGGGTCTGCTCAGATGCCCAACGGTAACGGAAAGCAAAACTGGCACGCCGGCAACTTCAGCTATCTCGTCACGGGTCGTAAGGGTTGACTCTCGTCGTCGGATCATCACGAACGCGCAGCCGACCACGAAACCAAGAAATGCACCAACGACGATCGGGAACAGTCGACTTGGAAGCGAAGGCGGAGTGGCCGATGACGCATACTGGATGACCTCGGTTCCACCATTTGCCACTGCGCCGCTTAGCTTTGCTGCCGCAATCTGATTGTTCACGCTCTGCAGCTCTAGTGACACGCTCTCCTCGGAGGTGGTCAATGAACCCAGAAGCTCGGTGTCCGTCTGGGCTGCAACGGAGTCCGCTCCATCTGTGACGATCGCGGCCTTTTCGAGCTCGATCTCTTGGTCGTACTTGTTCACCTGCTCGGTAAACTTTGACGCCTGCGCCTCAAGCCCTGAGACGGCGCCCGATCCACCCGACGCATCAGATGCCGTTACGAAACCAACGAGTTGCTTGGCCACCGCGTTGGCCAATGCATCTGCCGCACGGGGGGAGGAACCTGTCGCCTTGATCTGTACAAGATTCGTCGCCAACGCGGTAGCACTCACTCGCTTCTGGGCCGTTTGAGTCGACAACCGAGGCGTTACTTTCGATCCTGCCGCGCCAAGCACAGCGGAGCTCACTGCGATCGCGCTGTCAGTGGCGTTGCTATCGGCCGGAATAGATTCGCCGGATCCCTCCGACGAAGCACTATTGGCGGGGTTCGGCACGAGGACGAGGGACGTGGCTGTGTACGACGTCGAGTGCGAAAGCATCAGGGCCGTTGGGATCAGCGCACCGACCAAAACACAGGCGACGATGATCACGCGATGCCGACGCAGGAGCCACAGTAGTCGTCGTGTATCGAACGTCTCTTCGGACAATTTGAGCGCCCTCCTCATCGCCGCGATCGCGGGCCTGACACCATCAATGAGGGAGTGACGGCACACACCCTTGATACATCAGCGCGTGGGTCGCCCTGGCCAGGAACCTAAAGAATTCTAGGGGCTGCTCGGCCCAGTATCAGCCCAGGAGCCCATGGACCGGCTCACGACCCGACGGCCGCGGCGCTCGACGAAGAAGTACATTCTTGTGGAACATGTGTCGTCGATGACCTCAACCAATGACGACCTCGTTTCGTCGGCCCGTGTTCCACTTGTGCGGATTCGCGGACCGCTCTCTGCGGCCCTCGGCGACACTGCTGAGCGTCGCCAGCCTGGTGCGCCGCCATCGGTGTCGGGAAAACAGGTCGTCTACGAACTTGCCTGACCGCCGCCGCAAAACAGAAAGCCATGCACGTTACCCTCCCCGCCAGCCAGATCGCCTGGCTCCTTCAGGTGCGCCAGTGCGCCAGCGCCGAGAGCGGTCGCGCCCAGGACTACGTCAACTGATACTTACGCCGGCCCTGGCCGAGTCCGTCTTGGAGAGCTGTTGACGTCGCTGGGACCATTCGATGCGCTTTTCGCCCCTCACGAACAGGGTCTGAGGCTCCGCCGGGCCATGCGTGACCGGCGCCACCCGATCGATGCTTAAGCTGGCGACTTACGTATCACGATACCGAGGTCGACCGCTCGGTCGAGCAGGCGATCACGCGATAAGTAACTGACGATCCGCATACCCAACCGAACTGCAGAGTATTTTGCTCCGGGTCTGCCCGAGAATACGTCGACTGCGAAAAGCTCCTGCAGTGAGAGGTTACGTTCTCGACAGAAGGCCACAAGGGAGTTCGGCGCGAGCACCGGATCGTGATACGTGGGGTATGGACCAAAACCCGGTTTTCCTGCGTTACGATTTCCGAAAACGTACCGGTACACCCAAATATGAAACCTATGTGGGGTGTGACGAGCCATCCACGCATAGACGGAGTTACGGTTCGGCAACCACATGACAATGAGTCCGCCTGGACGAGCCCACTCCACGAAATTCTCGAGCGCCGTCACGGCTCCATCTATGTGTTCTAAGACGTAGGCTGAATATACGATATCGAATTGCTCTGACGGTACGATATCGCGATCACATATCGTTCCCACGATTCCAACGTCGAGGTCGCGGGTAACTGATCGACGGTGCTCTAAAGCGTGCTCGTCGAGGTCCACCCCGGTGAGCTCGAAGTTTGTTGTTTCAAGATCAAGCTCCCATTTCCGTCCGCAGCCTGCCTCGAGGATCGTCATCTTCCCGGCGACTTCGTCAGCATGCTCAAGAAGCCGCGCTGTCATGCGCTTGGTGGCCACTGCTGAGGTCAGCACCTCGAGTTGTCCGCCGTCCCTTACGACGGTCTTCGTCGCGCCAACTCCGCTTTCATCTTCGATTCTCGTCGGCTCCATGAGACATTCCCCGAATCTTGCTGGTAGTGGCGTCTGGTCGCCCTTAGACGGCGATCGTCGGAAATCAGAGTCCTGTAATCGGGAGCTTGATACACACCGCGGGCCCTCAAGGGCAGTCATGGGCTCGACCTCGGCACGTGGAGGATTCCTGCGCGAATCAGTCCGGCTGGTTCTGCGTCGCGATGTCGGAATGACCCAGGTACGTGGCGAGCTGCGCGCGACTGTTGAGGTCGAGCTTGCGATAGAGGCGGCTTACGTAGTTACGCACTGTCTTCTGACCCAACTGCAACTGCCGGGCTATCTCCGCGTTGTTGGCACCTTGCGCTGCAATGCGGAGCACGTCCGACTCTCGTTTGGTCAGGTGGACGGAGGGATCTTCGCCCAGGACCCATTGGGCCGCCTCCCTGCAGAGAACCTGATCTCCGAGATGAACTGAGATTACCGCGGCCCTGGTCGCCTCCGGCGAAGTGTCCTTCAAGAGAACGCCGGCGGCACCCGCCTTCATGGCGGAGCGGATCCGCCAGTCCGGATTGGACGTCAAGACCAGCGTCCTGGTGGCTGGGCAGTCCGAAGCAATCAACCGAAGAAGGTCAATGCCGTTCGCTCGTGAAAGTTCCAGGTCTATCAGGACGACATCGACGGAGTTGCCAATACAGAGCCCGACCACGTCCGCCTCACCATCTGAGACACCCACGACTTCGAGGCTCTCGTCCTCGTCAAGAAGACGAGCCAACCCGAGAGCAAAAAGCTGCTCGGCCGCAACGACCACGACGGAGATCCTCGGACCGGTCCACGACGAACGATCTGAATATCCGGTTCCTTCGAGAGGCTGATGGAAGTCGCTATTGAGCACTGAGTCAAGGTCTCGGGATAGGTGTGATGGAGGTCACGAGTCCAGATCGACTGACGTAATCTTCGCCTGAACGCATGGATCCACGTCTCTACCGAGGTCCGAAAGGTCC
Organism: uncultured Acidimicrobiaceae bacterium; assembly: GCA_963826835.1. Classification (GTDB taxonomy): domain Bacteria; phylum Actinomycetota; class Acidimicrobiia; order Acidimicrobiales; family RAAP-2; genus Bog-473. The sequence continues at coordinate 219,997 of CAWGYK010000008.1, read as the reverse complement.
AGAAGATACGACCAGCGGGTCGCTCGAGGGTCAGCACCGACTCTCTCTTGACCAGAAAGTGGAGGTCATAGCACTTCGGGCCTGGCCCCTCTCACAGAATCACCGGTGTGACCACCGGCTGCTCGCGTCTTCTGTATCTCCGTGCTGGCGACGCGCTCTGTGTTTTGCGGGAGTTCACCTGAATCCCTCCGCCGAGACCTTATGACGCGTACCCGTGCTGGCGAGCGCCTAGCTCGCGCTGACCGAGATCGGTAACGGGCATGTCCGTCACGAGGTTCGGAATCCGATGGCCTCTCCGCGGTAGCGCGGGCAGCCGGGCCACGACCACGATGGCGGACCAGTGTGTGGCGTCGGCATCAAACTTTGCAGTCGGGATCGTCGTGGCACGCATCAGCGGCCCCGCCGGTCTGGGGGCATTCGCCCTGGCCTACACGGTCTGGATCCTGTTGACGACAATCCATCGGTCATTGATTACTGACCCAATGGCGATAATGGGTGACATGCGCGGGGATGAGAAGGAGGAGTTCGTTCGGCGAGGATTCGCAGCAGATGTGACGCTCGGCGTGATGGCCGCTTGCATCATTGCCGCCGTGGGTTCGGCTCTCATTCTTGTCGGTCAGCACACGTTCGGAGTGGGCTTGCTTGCGGTAGCTCCCTGGGTCGTCGTGCTTGACTTGCAGGATTATTGGCGATGGATCGGCTTCATGCAGGGAAAGCCCAGGAAATCTCTCATGAATGACCTCCTGTTCAACGCCGTCCAGGCGTTGGCGTTCGGTGTGGTCTTCCTGACAGGTCTGCACTCAGTCTTCGCCGTTGTCTCAGCCTGGGGCCTGGGAGCGGCCGCTGCCGCCCTCTATGGTCTTCGGCAATTCTCGGTGCGCCCGTCGATACGTGGAGGTGGAGTCTTTCTCCGGTCTCGCTGGCCCATGAGCCGCTGGTTGGCCAGCGAACGCGCCGCCAGTTGGGGTGCGAGCCAGCTCTATCTCATCATCGCGGGCGTCATGCTCGGGCCGGCCGCACTCGGAGGCTTGAAGGCTGCGCAGGGACTGGTCGTCGGGCCGACAACTTTGGTCGTCAACGCCGGGGGAAGCTTCGGTTTGCCTGAAGCGACCCGGCAGCTTGCCGAACGCGGTTGGGCAAGTATGGCCAGGGTGTCCAGATTTGTTACCGGTGCGGGGGTGGCAGCTGCAGTCGCATGTGGTGTTGCGGTCCTCGTGGCCGCGCCCACGCTCCTTAAGCTGCTGTACGGTCCCGATTTCGTCAAGTACGCCCCGTGCGCACGACTGTTTGCAATCTCCATTGTAATCGCCGCCTTCGCGGTTGGGCCGATCATCAACCTGACCGCCACTCGCCGAGTCCGACCGCTGTTTGTTGTGCAGCTGGCGAGGTTGGCTTTCGCAGTCGCAGCCGTGATTGTGTTGGCCGCTGCCTTCGGGGTCACAGGTGCTGCGGCCGCGGACGTGCTGACAAGTGCTGTCGCAACTGCCGCAATTGTGCTCTTGCAGTCCTGGACTCGCCGATCGGTTGAGGGAACGCAAACCCGAAACGCCGCAGAATCCGTCCGGAGGCGTCTCATTAGAAACACCGAGTTTCTGCTCATGACGTCACCCAGCCCATCAGCCTTGCGTCCGCCGAGCGAGTCGCCTGAGCCTCCTTCGTAGGTTGCTCATCGCTGTCGCTGCTCGGCGGCCTGACGGTAGACGTTCAGAGTCGCCTCGGCGGTTGCACCCCAGGTGAACTGCTGGGCCCGACGGAGCCCCTCGGCTCGAAGTCTGGGCACTGGGGAACCCGTGGCCTCAAGGATCGATCGGGCAATAGCGCTCGGATCGTGAGGGTCCGTGAGGACTGCTGCTCCACCGGCGATCTCGGGCATAGAGCTGACGTTGGATGTGACGACCGGGCAGGCGCACGCCATCGCCTCGAGAATCGGCAGACCGAAAGTCTCATTGAACGAGGGATACACCAGGAGGTCCGCTGCTCGGTAGAACTGGACCGTCTCCTCGTTCGGGACACCACCAACGAAGACGACGTCGTCCGCGATGCCGAGCTCGGCAGCCAGTTGGTGCAACTCGGCCGAGTATTTCTGGTCGCGCTCAGCTCCGACTATGACAAGTTGGCGACCAGCGAGCTCGTGGCGGACCAGTTTCCAGGCACGTAGGAGGCCGTCACCATTCTTGTAGCGCCACAGGGACGATACAAACAGCACGAACGGCCGTGAAATCCCGAAGGACGCCATGCGCGCGCGAGCTGCACCACGGTCGCCTGGTTTGAAGATGTCGTGATCGACCGCCTCGTAGATCACACTGATCTTGCGGGGATCGACCTGCAGGTGTTCGTCGATCTCTGCACGCAGACTGTTAGAATTGAGGATAACCGCGTCAGCTAGGCGGACCGATCGTTGGTAGTTCAGGCGGCGGTACGTCCGAGGACCTATACCGATGGTCTCCGGAACCGTGAATGCGTGCATTGTCTTCATGTGGATGACCAATGCACGCGTGGGGTTCACGAGCGGGGCGATAGCTGTGCTGAGCAGGTCGATGTGACGGAGGGGAAGGCGAAAGGGTGTAACGAGGTGTTCGCTCGCCGTTCGCAGAATCCGACGCTCGTTCGACCAGGGGAAAGTGATGTAACGAACAGAATCCCCGTAGTCCGGAAAGTAACGCCGAGCCGATGGGCTCAGCATCAGGTGGAGCTCTTCACCTGGGAGCAGCCGGTTGGCCATTTCCGGCACAATTCTCGTCCAGCACCAGTGGGCTCCGGACGGCTGACTGGGGTCGTCCGTGAGGAGATTCATAGCCATGCGCAAGTGGGTCTGGACGTCCGCCCTCCCTGAAAACAAGGAAGAATCGGGATCCGGAATGCGGGTGGTTCCCGCGCGCATGGCCATCAGAGCGTCCCTACCAGGTGCCTCACCTTCAGTTAGAGCGGGTGAGGGTGACACAGATACTTGATCCAGCTCCCCCCTTCAGTACAACTGGAGAACCGTGTCTCGACTCATGCATGGAACTGGAGCGCCGTCGCATAAGTGTCCGAGCCGGTGCGAGTGCATGTCCCCTGTCCGATGACGGTCCAGGCTGGCTGCTTCATTCCGAAATACGGGGAATACCAGCCGAGGACCGGGTCGGTCTCACCTTTGTGGAGCGACCAAGACAATCCGTCTGGCAAAATAAGCGTTGCGCTTCGCGTGGAATCGCCAATTCGCCAGTTGAGCTCAGTATTTTGCCCGATCATCCGGGCATCGATGTCAGGGCCGAGGTGGAACGCCAACCGAAGACTGTGTCCTCCTGTCGTCTCGAGACGGTCAATGATTTCGAGTCTCCGAAGTCGGCTCGCCAGACGTACCGATCTGCGATGACGCACAGGTGGGATGAGGGATCGGTACCCGTCGTGCTCCGCGGACCACGCGAGGACTTCTCCGTCTGCCGCGCTCTCCAACTCGATCAACCTGCTCCGAGCCTGACGTGTCCAAAGAAAGGGGCCGCCCGAGGTCGACTGGTCGTTGCCGCCCACCTCTATGGTGTTGTGAGCCAGGGTCGATCGAAAATAGCTGCGCCAGCGCGATTCACCGTGGTAGCAGTAGGTACCCGGATCGGCCAGGACGTCCACCCCGTCGTGACGCACTTCGACCGCGAGGGCATCGGCGTGAGCGTGGGCAGCGATCGACAGAAAACCGTGTGGACCTGCATCGCATCGGCACCAAATCTCGTCGCCGTCGGATGGTGAACTCCGCAAAAGGGTCAGGCCGGCGTCGTCAAAGTGGCTCGGGCGACGGCTCGAACCCACAGCAGGACGACGGCCGGCCATGGACGCCAGGACGGTGCTCGTCACCGTCGGTCCCACCTTGGGCCACCATCCCGGGGCGACGAACAGCGCTTCGCCGATAGCGAGGAGGCCCGACCACCGCTCAGAAGTCGGAGGATCGAGGACGAGCACCCTGCCGTTGTCACCGTCGCCATGGCGCGGAGCGCGCAGTTTCACATCCACCGTCGCAGCGACGACGTCGAACATGCGGTAGAGCTGGTCCCAGAGATCCCGGGACAGAGGATGGCCGGCCCAACTTGCTTCGGCCGCTGCAACCACTGCCAACTCGGTGACAAAGCCGTGGTAGTCGAATGCCATCTCTCGATTGATGCCGCTCGGGAAGGTGTTGCTCTTCAGCTCGTCCTCTAGGACGCGTGCGGCGTCTTCGGCCCATCGGGGACTCTCCGCGAAAAAATCAAAGGCAAGTGAACCCACCAGGAGGCCGACAGCCTCCGCGAGGACGTGATTATTGGCGGATGACCCTCGGCTGCGGAAGGACGCGAGATAGTGCTGGTGCCACCAAATTTGAGCACGTGCCATCTCGTTTCGCTCGAAGAGCTCGGCGGCTCCCGCCCACCCGTCGAGCAGCCGCCGTATCCAGACCCAGCTGACCAGCCGCAACCCTGCCTCGATTCCGCTCGTCCAGTGCACGCCGGAAAGGAACGGGTTCTGAGCCCACCAGGAGCGAAGATGAGTGGCGGTGCGTATGGCATAGCGTTCGTCGCCAGAAAGGCTGAAGGCTGCCGCGAGCAGCGTCAGGTGGTGCATGCGCGAGAGTTCCCAGATCTGCTTCACATTGCCCGTGATGTCCTCGGATCGATAGTCGACCTTGAAGCAATAGTCGAACTGAGATGCCCGCCTTCCGGTCACCGGATCGAAGAACCAGTCTGGGTTTGCCATGTCCCGACGGACAGAACCGAGAAGCTGCCACTGCCCGGCGATTATCTCGTCGGCCGCTTCGACGACGCTTCGACGCACACCGTCTGGAACGACCTGCAACACTTCTTCCGAGGCAAAAGTCCGAAACGACCCTTCTCGAGCTGAAGCCCAAGGCGCTTCTCGGCGCGTAGAGGGATCGAGCGCCCATGACTGGGGGGAGAACTCCGGCAAAATCTGCCGGGACGCCCACCGCTTGCGCCTCACGTGGTCGGAGATCCTCCACCGCACCTCGGACGCGGACATCTTCGACAATCGGCGGAGACGCCATTCGAGCTCGACCGATTTCATGATCGGGCGAGGCCAGCGCTCGTCAAGAGCGGACACCAGCCCCTCATTGCCCTTGCGGCGTGCAGCTTGGTGCAGTCGCCGCTGCGGCAACCAGAGTGGCGCGGGTAGTGACGACCAGCGAGTCCAGGGAAATGGGCATCGGTCCACCGGCACGCACAGCTTCCAGGAAGGCCCTAATTTCGGCGGACTGACCCTTGTCCGGCGGCCCGAGGTGTCGGCGGACCCGAGCGCGCGGACCCGCCCACACGGTTGCTCGCCTGAAATTGTCAAGCCGCGCCGTGCGGCCACCACTCGAGACTTCAAAGGTCTCTTTGGGGAAGCGGCGGTGGGCACTCGTCAGATACGTGATCGTCGCCAATGACCCATCGCCGTAACGAAGGCTCACCTGCACTTCGTCGGGGCCGCCAGCTGCCATCGTCGAGAACTGGATCGGATCGCTACCGATCCACCAACTCATCGTGTCCACGAAATGCCCACCTTCTCCCACGAAGCGAGAGCCCTCGAGTTCGTTGTCCCGATACCAGCTGTCCGACGCCAGACGTCCTGCGTTGACCAGGTAACGGGCGTTGGTCGGTTCGGCTGGCTGACCGAAGCGGGCCCGCATGTCCACGAGAAGCGGGGAGAATCGACGATTGAAGCCGACCATGACTCTGTCGTTGCCAGTCTCGTCAACCGTGGCGAGAATGCGTTCGAGCTCGTCATTTGTAAGAGCCAGTGGCTTTTCCACGAACACGGCTTTTCCTGCCTCGAGCGCGCGGCACGTGAGGTCCGCATGCGCGCTGTGCCGTGTGACGATGAACACTGCCTCGATATCCGGGTCTTCAAAAATGGCGTCTGGATCGGTGCCGGCATCACGAAACTGGAACCTGCGCTGGGCATTGACTGCTGAGAGCGAGCGGCGGGTGGCAACGCGGGCCAGCTCGATCCCCGGCTGATTCACGAGATGGGGGAGCAACATCGAGGACGCGTAGTTCCCGGCACCCACAAACCCGATCTCTATAGTGCCGACCCGAGGTCCAGCACGGCGACTACGAATGGCACGCAATGTTGCAGTGGAGGTCTGCTGACCCGCCATCGCGTGCGCTCTCGCCTGTCCGCGGGTGTCAGGTTCGACCTCGTCTGCCACGTCATACTCGAAGAGGAAGCCGACGCCCTGCAACGCACCAGAGCTAAGTTGCTCGTAGACGCTGGGGGCGTCGTCAAGAGGGAAGATCCCGGCTATGAGCGGCTCGGGATCGATTTCCTTTCTCGCCACGGCGTCGACGAAACAATGGAGATTACGTCGCTCCGTCCAGCGCACGTAGCCAGCAGGGTAGTCGACTCCGTCAAGTTCGTATCTGGGGTCATAACGGCCGGGTCCGTACGAGCGGGAAAACCGAAGCTCGAGCTCCTTTTCGTAGTAGTCGTTCCAGGGCAGGTCGAGCTTGCACTTGCCGATGTCGACAATCGTCGCCCGGTCGCGCGCCAGACGAGCAGCCAACTCCACCGGCTGGTTCGAAGAGCCGCCAGCGACGAGAAAAACCCGGTCGGCACCGATCCCTCCCGAAGCTTTGGACAATGCATGCTCCACCGCAGCAGAGCCCTCCTCGTCCGGCGCCGTACACACCAGTGCACCGGCTTTTTCGGCCAGCCGGCATCGGTCGGGGTCGGGGTCGAGACCGACCACTTGGACTCCGGAGGCCAAAAGCAGTTGGACGACTAACTGCCCGACCAGGCCCAGGCCGATGACGCATGCCGTGTCCCCGATCTGGACGTTACCCTGACGAACACCTTGCAACGCGATCGAGCCCACGGTAGCGAAAGCGGCCAGCCGTGGCGAAACACCGTCGGGCACCGCGACACAGAGATTGGTCGGTACCCAGTTGAGTTCTGCGTGAAGCGCAAACTCGTTTCCTGCGCAAGCAACGAGCTGACCGACAGAAAACTCCTCAGCCCCTCTGCCGACCTCCTGCACGACGCCCGCGAGCGAGTATCCCAGCGGCGAGTAGGAGTCCAGGCGGCTCATGGCTTTCTTATAGGTAGTGAGTGCGCCCTGCTGCTGAACGTTCTCGAGCACCTTCTTCACTTGGTCTGGCCGGGCTCGCGCCTTGCCGACCAGCGACAGCTTGGACTCCTCCACCTTCATCAACTCTGTTCCCGTCGAGATCAGAGAATAGAGCGAACGCACCAGCACCCCTCCGGGAGCACACGAAGGAACGGGCGCGTCAATCACAGCAAGCGCCCCTGAGCGGTAGTTCTGCGCGACTTGCTTCACCGGTCTAGTAACTCCAGTCTCCGTATTACAGTCATAACCCGACGCCCGCTCGCCGGGTCTGGCGATACCACGTCTCGAGAGTCAATAACTGCCAGATTTGCTTTGATCGGTCCTCTCGACCCGCTCGATGCTCCTTTACAAGCGCAGAGACGGCCGGCCGGTGGAGAAAACCCGTGCTGACGAGTTCGCCCCCAAGCAGCGAGTCATCGATTACTTCGCCCAGGTCTCGAGACACCCACGCTCGAAGCGGCGCCGAAAACGACGCCTTCGGTCGGTGGATGATCTCCTTGGGGAGCCACGCTTCGGCGGCACGCTTCAATGCGACTTTCCCGGATTTCAAGGACACTTTATCCTTGCTGGACAGGGAGAAGGCCGCCCGAAACACTTTGGGATCCACGAACGGAACGCGTACTTCGGTCGACGCAGCCATGCTGGCTCGGTCCGTGTAGGTAAGGTTGAGTCCCGGGAGAAACAACCGGGTATCGGCCAAACACATGCGATTGACCCCGTCCGATAGCTGGTTGTCCTCGTAGATTTGCAGATGTTGCTCGACGACATCGTCGACGTCCTTCTCTAACTCGGGGCTGAGGAACGTGGCTAGCTCAGCGGGAGCGTACAGGCTGTAACTCCTGCGGAATGCTTCCTCTTCGGGCAGCTCCGCGAAGGTCATGAACCGCTTGGCCCACCGGGCATAACGAAGGCCGCGGCCAGCGGCAGTCAAGGGTAGGCGCTCGACGACGCCGTTGGCCGAGTGATGGACGAATGCCGGAAGCTGCCGATATCGACCGGCCAACACGCACGCAACGTGCTTGCGATAGCCACCGAACAGCTCATCCGCACCCATGCCCGACAGAAGTACCTTGACGCCAGCGGCACGCGCCGCCTCCGACATCAGGAGGGTGTTGATTGCCGCCGGATCGCCGATGGGCTCGTCGAGAATGTCGACAATTCTAGGCAGCAATCCGACCACATCTGGCTGAATCTCAATCTCGTGCAGGTCGATGCCGTAACGTTGCGCGACCTTACGGGCGTAGACAGCGTCATCCGGCATTGCTTCGAGCCGATTGTCCTGAGCGCGAAACGTAATCGTGTACGCGTCAATCTGAGGGTTCGCCTGCTTCGCCAGGACGGTCACTATGCTCGAGTCGAGGCCGCCGGAGAGGAAGCTTGAAACCGGCACGTCAGCGACCAGGTGGGCTCTCACCGAGTCCTCGACGACCTCTCTGAGGTCATAATGCGATTCCTGGGCCGCAGATGCCTCCTCGACGATGTTCCAATACCGTTCGACGCGAGACGAGCCGTCTGGACGGAACTCAGCCCAAGTTCCCGGCTGGAGTTTCTCGACGCCCTTCACGGAGCACATCTGGTCGGGCACCCAGTAATAGAGCATGGATGCCACCAGCGCCCGAGGAAGCATGTTTAGCTCGGAGCCGACCGTGTTCACCAGCGCCTTGAGCTCAGAAGCGAAGAGGACACCGTCCTTGCGACGAATGAAATGCAAAGGCTTGATCCCAAATTGATCGTGGGCGAGGAACAGGGATCCAGTAGCCAGATCGAGCAGGGCGAATGCGAACATGCCTCGAAACCGCCTCAAGCACGCCGGACCCCAGCGCCGCCACGCTTCAAGAACGACTTCAGTGTCCGAGGTTGTCAAAAAGCGGGCGCCACTCGCGGCCAGTTCGTCCCTGATTTCTCGGAAGTTGTACAGCTCGCCGTTGTAGCAGAGGACAAATGGCTGCTTGACCAAAGGCTGCTGACCATGTTGAAGATCGATGATGGAAAGACGGCGGTGGGCGAAGTGGACGTCTACCCGCTCGTCCGCGTATGAAAACGAGCCCTCCTCGTCGGGACCTCGGTGATTGAGACACCGGCCCATCTTCTCCGTAATCGGGCGCCCGTCAACCTGCTGATAGGCGCCGGCAATGCCACACACGAGTCAGCCTCCCGCAGTCACTGAGATGCGGCGTTGGGAGTCCCTCATCAGCTTCTCATACACCTCGACGTAGCGAGGAGCCTGGTGCTTCCAGGCCAGCGTGTGTTCGATCCGAGCGCGTCCCGCAAGGCCCATAGTGAACCTCCGAGGTTCGTCATCGACCAAGTCAACCAACAGCTGCGCGAATTCAGCGATGTCGTTGGGAGTCGCATAGACCGCTGCATCGCCCGCCGAGATACGGGTTTCGCACAGATCAAACGCGACAACAGGCAATGCGAAGGCCATGTATTCCATCGTCTTGTTCATCGTGGAGACGTCGTTCAATGGATTCTTAGGATCGGGCGAGATACCCACATCGGCGCTGGAGAGGATCGCGGAGACGTCCCCATCCGAAATGCGCCCTGTGAACGTGACGAAGTCGGTGAGATTGAGCCGGCGGCTCTGCTCAACCAGGTCATCGAAGCAATCGCCGGATCCGATGAGGGTGAAGCTGATATCGCGGCGCCCAAGTCGGTGCACGACATCATCAGCGACTTCCAGTACGAGGTCGACGCCATCCTGCGGGCCCATGACACCCAGGTATGCGGCGAGATGGGGCCTGGCACGCCGGAGGCCCGGTTCCGCCGCGGTACGACTGAGTCGGGTCAGATCCGGCCCCGTCCGGACCACCGTCACCTGCGTTTGGGCGACGCCGTCGCGCTCCACCGCGATCCGACGGTAGGAGTCGTTGGTAGCAATCACGTGGTCCGCAGTCCGCATGGTGCGGCGCTCCATCAATCGCAGCACCCGGTAGACCAGCCTGTTTGCGTCCGGGAAGCGTGATAAGTACAGCTCCGGACAGAGGTCATGATGGTCGAAGACGAAAGCAGATCCGTGAAGCAGCCGAAAGATGATCCCGATGGGCCAGAAGAGATCTGGTGGGTTGCAGCTTTGAACGACTGTGAATCGACCGCTCCAACTCGCTCTGAGGCTCAGAAGCAGGGTGGCAAAGAACGAATAGGCGTACTCAATGACAAAGGAGAGGCTCGATTTACCTGGAGCATACGGTCGGTATTTGAACAGGTCGACTCCGTTGAGCCTGGAATGGGTCGGATCTCCTGTGGCCTTCGGACAGACCACTGCGACCTCGAACCCGGCACCGACAAGCGACTGACATTCGAGCCAGACGCGACGATCGAACGGCACCGACAGGTTCTGCACGAGTATGAGCACCCTTCCGCGCCCCCGGGCAGGCACGGGTTCATTTGTCGATTGCTGCTCCCCGGACCCCCGCCTAGCAGTCCACGAGTCGACCCTCCAATGATCTTGGGTCACCAGGCCAAACCCTCGTAGCAGTCCAGAGCCTCGAGCTCCGGCCCGAGACGTCCATCGAGGTCAAGAATCCGCGGGGGCGGTGAAGCGAGCAACGCCGCAATCACGTGGTCCGTCGAATGCGAGACAATCGCGACGTCGGCATCGGCAATAGCTTCCTCGGGGCCATTGGTGAGGATGCGCTTGAGGTGAGGAAGCCTCGACTCCACATACTGGCGATTAGCGCCGATGAACGATGAGGGATTTAGAACGGGATCGTGGATACGGACTTCGTAGCCCTTGCCAAGCAGCGTTTCTGCAAGGTCGACGTAAGGGCTTTCACGGAGATCGTCGCTGTCCGGTTTGAAACTCAGCCCCAGCAGGGCCACCGTGTTGCCCTCACCGGCGACGACGCGGTCGATGGCTTCGTCAATCGACAGGCGGTTGCTCGCAAGAACACCTGACAAGAGCGGCATGTCAACGCTCTCGGAGCGGGCCAGATAGAGCAGAGCGCGAAGGTCCTTCGGGAGGCACGATCCGCCGAAGGCAAACCCAGGTCGCAAGTATTTGGGTGAGATATTGAGAGATGTGTCTTCGCAGAACAGTTTCATGACTTCTCGGCTGTCGACACCCAGACGACTGAAGATGCGTGCCATGTCGTTCGCGAAGGAGATTTTCGTCGCATGAAACGCATTACATGCGTACTTCAGGGATTCAGCGGTACGAGGGTGCACGACTCGCATTTGCGATCCGAGAAATGAGAACAGCCGTGATACCGCGTCGATTGCCCGAAGGTCTAGGGCGCCGATGACGGTGTACGGAGGTGCGAAGAAGTCTGCCACCCCGGTACCTTCGCGAAGAAATTCGGGACACATCGCAACGCCGACATCTGGTCCGGAGTCCTGGAATGCAGCCTGCAATATCGCGTTGACATCCTCAACAGTGCCAGGTGGAACCGTGCTCCGGATCACGACAGTGTGAAATGGCCGTGTCGACTCCGATTCCGTGAGCGCCTGCACCAGATCTTCGATTACGCGGTAGATGTAGGCGAGGTTGGTTTCGCCGCTCGTAGCGGACGGAGTGCCAACGCAGAGGAGTGAGACGTCGGCATGGTCCAGTGCACTTGCAGGCACAACGCTGGCGTGAAGCTTGCCCAACGCGACCGATTGGGCTACGAGGGCTTGCAAGCCGGGCTCAACGATAGGACTGATGCCGTCTGAGAGAGCGGCGACCTTGAATTCGTCAGGATCGACGCCCCAGACCTCATGACCGTTGGCGGCAAGACAGGCAGCGGTGACGGTGCCGACATAGCCGAGACCGAAGATTGCCACCTTCATATCGCAAGAGTGGTGGTTGGGGGCGAGAACACGCAGCTTTGTGGCGCCATACCTGATCACGAGCGGGCGAACGGCGATGAGATACACCACCCACGCCTTTGGTCACGCCGTTCTCGTTCTCGGGCACTGCCCCCCAAGAGAAAGGGCCCCGATAGTCGCCGGTCAGGAGACTCGACGGCGCCGACCGCTCGTGGGATCGGGAGGAGTCCCTCGGGGACCCTCGAGAAACCAGCCGGCACGCCGCGCCAGAGCAACCGCCGCCAGCTGCGAGTTCACGCCAAGCTTCTGAAGGATCGCCTTGATCTGTGAGCGCACGGTCGATATCGATACGAAGGATCTCTTCGCGATGTCTTCGGCGCAATAACCCTCCATCAGCTCGGCGAGGACGATCTGCTCGCGCTCTGTGAGCGAGGGAAACACCTCCAGGCGCTCCCGCTTTCGCTCCTCAGTCGACTCCCAGGGCGGAGAGGCTGAGTACCTCGGCGCGGACTCCGAAAGAAACCGGTTTCTCAGAAGGACGGTGATCGTCCGGAACAGTTCGTCGAAAGGCTCGCCATTGTCGATGAGCGCCGAGGTTCCGGCCCTCAACCAAGCATTCGACCGGTCACTAGTGCCTGCCACGTCGATGACGCACACCTGGAAGCCCTCTTGGCACATTCCGTCGATCAGCGCAGATCCAACAGCGACATCGAGGGATCGGGCATCAAGGAGCACCAGATCCGGACGCCAGCTGATCCCGGTTTCGATCGCCGCTTTGCTGGCCACGATGTTCATCGTGGCAAAGCCGTACGTCTCTAGCGCACTGGCTAAGGCGTCAGCCAAGAGGTCGCTGCCGGCGACCAAGATTCGTGCGGGAGTGCCTGATGGAACTGGCCGTCTTTGGATCAAGGCGGTCATGTCTTCGGTCCGCCACTTGGGCCGGTTCGCCCGTCGAAGCTCCGCGACGACGCCGAGACGTATGCCGCAGTGCTCTTGCTGTTCGCTGCATTGTCACGACTGGAAAATGTCACCGCTCTACCGCCTATCAAAGCGAGACGGTCAACCTTTGCTCCCTACGGACCACGCCAATTTGGTCCGTAGATCATCACGCCGACTCGCAACTCGGGATGATATCGGGGGCTTTGTGAAGGGTCAATCGGCGCGTGATGAGAGACCGTGTCGGTGCCTTCGGGGGAATGAATGTTGCGTGACAGACACGAGATGTGAGGTTGAATCCAGGCTAACTCACGTTTTGTTGCTCGCCTTCTCGAGTTCAAGAGAGTGTGTTGTCGCTCCGTCGTGATGCCCATACCGTCAGACGGGTTCTGTTGTTCATATGTTGTTCGTTCTACCCTCGGACGGCGACCGTCGGGATCCCGACGCGACCAAAACCATCCGGTATGGGTGCTGGGGTGGCCCCGGGCAGCACCAGAAAATTGACGTGGCCTTCCGATCCCGGTAGGTCGGTCCGCACGACGATCGTCGGTGCTGACCAGAGATCTTGTTTCCCCACTGAACCCGTCGCGCGTCGAAGGGCAGCGAGAACGCTCGCTCGACGAGGGATCGTCAACTCCTCGAGACCACTGACGTGAGGGCAGGGCACGACGACCAAACCGCCGAGCTCGGGTCCACTGATGACGAAAACGTCCTCGTCAAGATGCTCGGTCGGACGCCGCGAAAGCGGATCGGCTGCCCGGCGTGCGGTGGCGCATGCCCTGCATCGCACGTTCAGTCTGGATCCTCGGACAAGAAGCCGCGAGAAACCGGAGCGAATATCCATGTGAATCCCCCTCTACCAGTCGATTCGACCGTGTGTCCTCCGTGGTGACAGACCACCGAGGTAGGGCTCATGATACTCAATCTTTCCCGGCAGTGCGGTGGGCATCACGTCCGCTGGATCTCTTTGGTGGACACTTGTCACGTATCAGAGCTGGTGAGTTTCCCTCGGACACAGGGCACACAAACGGCGCATCTCCTCAAGGCGAGCAGGTGGCTGACCTGAGCCGGCCGCCGATCCCACGATTCCAGCTCACCATGCCGCGAATCTAGTCCTGTGAACCGAGTTCCCAGGGGAGTAGCAGACGAATGCAATTATTGGCGAAGTACGACACGACGGTTCTCGGGTAGTTAGAGCCGTGTCGTCCGAACTGACAACGGGCTGGTGGGCTCCCTCAGTTGAGGAAGTTCGGACGGATCTTCCCAACGAACCACTCGGCGAAGTGGCAGATGCGCAGCTTCTCCGGATTCAGTCCGGCGGTCGGCGGGCCGACCAAGAAGCTGCTCACCAACCGACGATCGGCCAAACGAAAAGCGGATTGAAAGCTCGACTCCTCACGGTCGACGTCGTCGGCGCCGGCGGCACGTGGCTCGTCCTCGGCACAGTCACCATGCCAGCCGCGGCCGAAGGTCGTCAGTGGGGCGCGGCAATTGCCGCGTTGGTCGTGACAATTGTCGCCATGAAGGTGCTCAGGTTGTACAGATCGCGCCTCTGCGTGCAGCGAGGCCAGGAGGTCGCCCGGATCTGCGTTGCGGTTGCCATGGGTGCAGTCGCGCTCGAGTTTGTCCGGGGGGACTGGGGCCGCAGAAGCGACGCCGTCACCATCATCGCTGCTGGATCATGCGTACTGGCCCTGATAGCCCTGCGAGGGATGTTCGGCCACTGGCTACGTTCTCAGCGTGCCGTGGGCCGTCACCAGCGTGGGATCATCATGATCGGGACAAATGACGACGCCGTCGCCGTCTCTACCATGCTGAGCACGCAGCCTGAGCTGGGTTTCGAAGTGCGGGGCGTCATCGGCACGCCTCGGCGCCGTGCGGAGTGGGAACATCTGTGCAACGGACGAACTCTCAATGAACTTTCTGAGATTGCCCGGCAAACCCAGGCCAGCGGCGTTTTGCTGGTCGCCAACGCGCTTTCCGCGTCCGAGGTTCGTGATGCAATAGAGCTCGGAACGGCACTGGGACTTCATGTTCAGGTCTGGCCGGGCTTCCAGGGATTACGAGCGCGCCGGGTCCGGTGGTTTCCGATGAGCGGCGAAACGTTCCTGTACGTCGAACCGGAACGTCATCCGAGGTGGCAGCTCACCGCCAAGCGGGTCCTCGATGTGCTCGGAGCGGTAATCGGGCTGTTGATTACTGCTCCCATCCTTGTACTGGCAGGGATCTCCATCCGTCTCGAAGACCGTGGTCCCGCGCTCTACCGCCAGGTGAGAATCGGATTGAACGGCCGCCCCTTCAAGGTTTACAAGCTGCGAACCATGGCACCGGATTCCGATAGAGACGCCAACCTTGAGGCGATCAACGAACGTACAGACGGTCCTCTTTTCAAGGCGGCTCACGACCCGAGGGTGACGAGAGTCGGAGCAGTCGTGCGTGCGTTGAGCATCGACGAGCTTCCCCAGCTCTTCAATGTCCTCACGGGGACGATGAGCCTGGTGGGACCCCGTCCCGCGCTCCCCCAGGAGGTCGCCCAATTCGACCCCGAGTTGCTTCGTCGCCATGACGTCAAACCGGGCATCACCGGCCTCTGGCAGCTCGAAGCACGAGACAACCCATCGTTCCACGCCTATCGCCGGCTTGACCTCCTGTACGTCGACAACTGGTCCATCGGACTCGACCTGTACATCCTTCTCGCGACGGTGCCGATGGTTATCGCCCAGATCTTGAACAGCTACCGCCAGGAGCGAGAACCCCGACAGGTGACCTCCGAAGCTCGTTAGGCGCCGGCAGCGCCTTTCACGCGTGTGCCCGCCACTGATTCCCCTGCCGGCAGAGCTGGTACCCGAGACGTGTTCGCGCAGTGCAGCACGCTGCCACCACGTGTTCTCGGCCACCGTCTGACTCTTGAAGGTTGCCGACGGCCGCCGGTACGACATCGTTGATTCCCCAATTGAGGGAGCACGGATCCCCAACATGGGGGATGACGAGTCCCGGTTTGTTCGGGACTATTGGTGTGACATAACCGATCCGGGACGAGGGGCCGATCGGTTGACCTTGGCTGAAGGTCGAGTGTCCCAGCAATGAGATGGAGTGACTTGTGGTGGCGATCAATCAAACGGCGGATCCTCGCCTCAGCGGTTCAGACAGCCCGGCAGCGGCATCATCAACTGATGATGCCGATCTCGTCCTGATCGTGGCACAGGCACGTGACGGGGTTGCTGCGGCATGGGAAGCCCTCATCGGTCGCTTTGGTGGGTTGGTGGCAGCAATCGCCAGACGTTGCAGGTTGAGTGACGCCGATGTTGCAGAGGTATGTCAAACGACGTGGCTGCGACTTGTGGAGAACCTCGACCGAATCGAGCAACCGGAACGTCTCGGTGCATGGCTGGCGACTACCTCGCGGCGCGAGAGCTTGCGTATCGCTACCCGACAGGTCGTGGTGTCCGCCAACGATCTCGTTTATTTCATTGCCGATGACAAGGCAGACCCACTTGACGCGGGCCTCCTCCGGGGCGAGCAGGAGAGTGCCATCCGAAAGGCGGCAGAACAGCTGTCGCCCCGCTGTCAGCGTCTTCTCGGTCTGTTGATGGGCGATGACGATCTCCCCTACAAGGAGATCGCCGAGCAACTGAGCATGCCGATTGGGAGTATCGGGCCAACAAGGGGACGCTGTCTCGACCACCTGCGACAGATACTGGCCGAGATGGAGACTTCAGTCGGCGGATAGGAGACCCTGCTCGTGGACGCCTGCCTCCTCACCTCGCTCGTGGACGCCTGCCTCCTCACCTCGCTCGTGGACGCCTGCCTCCTCACCTCACTCCTTCATGCGCGCAGTCGTTCGGCATCCACCCATGTGCCGCCGGAGTCTTCGACCTCAGGATAGGTCCCACGCACTTCGGCGAGAAGATCGGGTACGAAGAGGAGAACGTCGTGAGGGACAGAGGTTGCAAGCATGGCGGGGCTGACGATGGGAATGTCCGTCCCTGGCATCCGGAGCCCATGCTTCGCTTCTGATGTGTCAGCGATCGCTGGCAGAAGGCGTCGGTCCACCCCGGCTCTGCACACGAGTGCGACCGCACGCGAGGCGGCGCCATATCCGATCACGCTTCTTCCATCGTTTTGCTCGGCCACGAGCCAGTCGCGCAGTCCTTGGGCGTGGGACTCCGCCTCATCCTGGAGGGATCCCACTGCCACAGGATCTCGGACACCCCGGCAGGTGTCGACCGACAAGAGCTTGGCTACCGAGCCGTTGAGTGATGCGCACCCATCGGATTTCCGGCAGGCCGCCAGCAGGATCGTGCCACCGTAGAGTTCGAAGCACCACGCCATCTGGGGACTGAAACCGTTGGCTTCCAACATGCCCACAAGCGCGCTGGTCGAGTAGTACGCGAAGTGCCCATGGCGGAGGGCATTCCACTGGCCCAGCCGGATGATCGTGTCCAGCGAGTGGTACTGAAGCAAGAGGATGCCCCCTGGGGCGACCCGGGTAGTCCTCTCAGCCAGGGCCGCAGCCTGATCAGGGTCATGCATCATGCCGAAGGAGTCGATGACCAGGTCCCCGGGGCCGCCGTCGGGTACGGCTGTCAAGCCCTGGTCGGCCAGCAGGCTCAGCCAGGACCCTCCGTGGGGACTGGCGAACTCGACCACCCGAGATCGGTCGGAGAGCCAGCCGGTTGCAGCGAGGCGCCTGACGGCGTCGCGCGCCTGTGCGACGAGTGCTTCGGGCTCAGAGCCGAGCGGTTCCTCAGCGACGATGGGTTCGCCCACAAGCTGCGCCAAGCCGCAGCTCGAGCACAGCCACATCTGGAGCGGATAGGTCGGGTCGGAATCCTGGCCATGGACGGCCGGAAAATGATCGCAGGCGGGCTGGTTGCCAAGGTCGAGCACCAGGTCGCCCGACTGCCCTGAACATGAGCGACAGGCATGACTGCCCATCAGGTCTCCTCTCGACCGGGACGCCGGCCACCTTGGCGTGGCGTCGGCGCGACCCACCACGACATTTGGTACAGAGCGACCCCTCAGACGTGTGATACCCGTGGAGGCATCCTCGAAATCGGGCCAGATCACGAAAGACGATGGACGCAGAAGCCCCGGATTAGTCCATTTTGTGTTCCCAACCTGCGTATCAAGGTGGAGGTCCGCATCTCTTCTCACATTGTTCGCTCTCATGTCGAAACGGAGAGTCATGTCGTCCCAGTGTGCATGCCGTCTGTGCGGCCAGCGCCTCACTCACACCTTCGTCGACCTCGGGATGTCGCCGCTCTGCGAAAGTTACGTCTCGGCCGACATGCTCGATCAACCTGAGATCTTCTATCCCCTAGACGTACGCCTTTGTTCATCCTGCCTTCTCGTGCAGTTGCCGGAATACGTATCTGGTGAGGAGATCTTTTCCGACTACGCGTACTTCTCGTCATATTCAGATTCCTGGGTTGCCCACGCCAAGCGGTTCGCCGATTCGATGGTCGACCGACTGGACCTATCGGTTGATAGCCTTGTTGTCGAGGTTGCAAGCAACGACGGATATCTCCTGCAGCACTTCTTGACGAAGGGCATCCCTGTGCTGGGTGTCGAGCCGGCGAGGAACGTCGCCGAGGTGGCCCAGTCCCTCGGCATTGAATCTGTCGTGCAATTTCTGGGCTTCTCGACCGGCACCAGTATCGCCGAGCGTTACGGGCAGGCCGATCTGGTGGTGGCAAACAACGTCTTTCCGCACGTTCCCGACATTCGGGACTTCGCTGCAGGTCTACGAGCACTTGTGAAGGACTCGGGCGTGATCTCCCTGGAGTTCCCGCACCTCCTTCGCTTGATGCAGCGGCGTCAATTCGACACCATCTATCACGAGCACTACTCGTACCTCTCTCTGCTTACTGCGTCCCGAGCGCTTGCCACTGCGGGGTTACGGATCTTCGATGTTGATGAGCTGGATACCCACGGTGGATCGCTGCGCGTGTACGCCCGTCCCGAGGAGCACCCCGGTGAGCCGACGGCACGGGTGAAGGCGCTGCTCGACGAGGAGGACCTCGCGGGGTTGCACACGGTGGCCGGACATGCCGGATTCGCCGGCGAGGTGCTGAGGATCAAAGGTGATCTGCTCGCGTTTCTCGTCGGCGCCGCAAGAGAGGGAAGGTCGGTAGCCGGATACGGCGCGCCTGGTAAAGGTAACACCCTGCTCAATCATTGCGGCATCCGGGAAGACCTCCTTACGTACACCGTTGACCGCAGCCCCGTGAAACAGGGTAAGTACTTGCCGGGTACCCATATCCCGATTTATGCGCCGGAGCGCCTCGCCGAAACACGGCCCGATTACGTGCTCGTCCTGCCGTGGAACCTGCGTGAAGAGATTTCCGCGCAGCTTGATTACGTCCGGTCGTGGGGAGCGCGCCTCGTGTACCCGATTCCGGAACTCGAGATTGTCTGAGTGAGGTGACGACGTGAAGGTAGTGCTCTTCTGTGGTGGACTCGGGATGCGGATGCGCGATGGCGTCACGACCGGTCCCAAACCCATGGCTCTCGTCGGTGAGCGTCCACTGGTCTGGCATGTCATGCGGTACTACGCCCATTTCGGGCACACCGACTTCGTTCTCTGCCTCGGCTACGGCGCCTCTGCGGTCAAGGATTTCTTCCTCAACTACGACGAAACCCGCTCCAATGATTTTGTTTTGGAGCGAGGTACCCATGAGCCGAGGTTGTTCAGAACAGATATTTCCGATTGGCAGATCACGCTGGTCGACACCGGTCTGAATTCCCAGATCGGAGAGCGGCTTCGCCGAGTTCGTCGCTTCGTCGACGACGAACCGATGTTCATGGCGAATTATGCGGACGTTCTCACGGACGCTCCGCTGCCGGACATGATCGACCGCTTCGACAAGAGCAACGCTGTGGCCAGCCTGTTGGCCGTCCCCCCGCAGTCTTCTCACCACGCAGTGGACATCGCCGATGACGGGTTGATCACCGGCGTCACCCCGATGCGGGATTTGCGTCATTGGGAAAACGGCGGCTACTTCCTCTTCCGACCCGAGATCTTCGACGAGCTCCACGAGGACGAGGACCTGGTCGAGGACGCAATCGTCCGGTTGGTCCGTCGAGGGCGCGTCATGGCCTACCCGTACAAGGGCTATTGGTCGCCGGCCGACACCGTGAAGGAGCGGGCACAACTCGATGAGCGGTACCACCGCGCTGACTGTCCGTGGATGATCTGGGATTCGGAGCGGTCAGGGCTCACCGCTGAGAGCTGCGACGTCCCGGCTGACGGAGCCCCAACTCGCGACGCTTCTCCTCCATCTCGGCCATTGAAGATCTGACTAGGGCTGTGCTCTCCCTGCAGCTCGAGTCGCCGGCGGAAAGACCTTTGGCGGTCTTGGCGATTGGCGCCCACCCTGATGACATCGAGATCGGGGCAGGTGGGACCTTGCTCACGCTGGCGGAGAGCCGCCCCGGATTGCGTGCTCGATATGTCGTCCTCACTGGGACCGAAGAACGTCACGCCGAGGCACGACATGCCGCGGCTGCCTTCATCCCAGAAGCCGACATCACCATTGACCTCCACCAGCTGCCCGAAGGTCGACTTCCCGCAGTTTGGGATCGTGTGAAGGACATTCTCGAGCACGTGGCGCACACGTGGGCGCCGGACCTCATTCTGGCGCCATCGTGCGGCGATGCCCATCAGGACCATCGGACGATCGGTGAAGTTTTGCCGACCGTCTTTCGAGATCAGTTGTTCCTGTCGTACGAGATTCCAAAGTGGGACGGTGACCTCGGGCGCCCATCCATGTACGTCCCGTTGACCCCGGATGTGGCGAACCGCAAGGTGGAGCTGTTGCATAAATGCTTCCCGTCGCAGTCCAGCCGCGACTGGTGGGACGACGAGGTATTCCTGGGCTTGGCCCGGCTCAGGGGCATGGAATGCCGGGCGCCTTACGCCGAAGCATTCGTCTCAACGAAAACCGTGTTGCGGGCGGTGACGCCGTCGCAGGACAGGATTGCACGCCGAGCCGTTCGCACCTCCGCGGAGACGTTAGGAATATGACCGTGTTCGTCGATCCCGACGTGCCGGCTTCGGTCCTGCGACAGGGCCTTTACGACGGAGACTTGGTGATTCTCACGAATCTGTCCTCAGTCGCGGATCTGGTCGATTACACGCGGGAGCAGCTTATCGATCTCTTTCGACCCTACGACCCCGAGCGTGCCCACGAGCACATCGACAAGGCCGAAATGGCCAGCTTGCTCGGCTCGTGGAAGCCTCGCTTCATCCATGCTCCCAGGTCCAACGAGCTGGTCTGCAACGTGATCCGCGAGGCAGGTTTCTCCGCACAAGGGACTCACTACGATGTCCCGAAGCCTCGCACGTCCTTTCCCGTGGGTCACTTGACGACTGGTATCGCATACGCCTTCCCGTGGCACCGCGACGTCTGGTACAGCGCACCGGCGCAACAAATCAACTGGTGGCTTCCGGTGCTCAACGTACGCGCGGACAATGCAATGCGATTCGATCTTGAGAATTTCGATCAAGCCGTAGCCAACAGCTCAGCCGGGTTCGACTACTACCAGATCAACACGGCTCGTCTGAACACCGCTTCGCAAACCTCGGAGGAACAGCAGGCACGGCCAGCGGCGCTGAACTACACGCCCGTAAACAGCCTCATCGTTGTTCCGCCACCCGGGGCCGCCGTGTTGTTCTCGGGAGCTCAGGTGCACGCCTCCATCCCGAACACATCGGAAAGCGCCCGTTTCAGTGTCGACTTTCGGACGGTCGATGTTGCCGACTTGGATGCCGGCCGTGGTGCGCGGATAGTCGATGCCTCCTGCACAGGCACCTCCGTTCGCGATTTCCGCAGAGTCGCCGACGACGCTCCCTTTGATGAGGATACTGTCACCCGACTGTTCGGAGCCCCTCCGCCCGGATCCACGCTGGTCTTCACTCCGCCGTTCATGGAAAGGTCGAACAGCTCACAAGCAGGCATACCAAACGCCAGAGGGGTGCAACGTACGGCAACGGCCTAGCTCGGACAGGTCCACGTTTCTCTTGGGAGCTGCTCTCTCGCCGTGAGCTCGAGCTCACCAACCCGTGGCGGCGATGATCGCCCCGTTGAGGTGGGTGCCCGACTCATCACCTTGGTACGGTGCATCGCCAAATGGGTACACCTTGCCGAGCGCGGTCGTGACCCAGTAGCCACCGCCGTCGGCGGTGGCGAGGATGGCGGTCGCTGGATCGAACGCGTTGGTTGAACCGGCGGGGCTCCCACCCAGCCAGGTGGCATCGCCGTAGGCGAAAACCTGCCCGGCTCCGTCGACGATGTAGTACCCACGCCCGTCGGGTGTGGCAACGGCAGAAGTCTCCGGCGAGCCCTGGGGACCCGGCGCTCCGAAGTAGCCGGCATCACCGAAGCCATACACGTCTCCTGCCTTTGTGATGACCCAGTAGCCGTTCCCCGTTGCATCGGGCACGACGGCCACCGCGGCGCCGACGCATCCTCCGATACCCGGACAGCTACCGGCGAAGTGGGCGTCGCCGAAGGCGAAGACACCACCGTCTGACGACACCATGAAATAGCCATGGCCTGTCGCCGACGGCACCATGGCGACAACGGGGGTGTTAAGACTGTGGGCCAGCCCTGAGCCTGCCGGGTTGAACCCAAGCCCGGGGATGGAACCGTAAAACCCGGTATTGAAGGCGAAGACGCCACCATCGGCAGCCACCAGCCAGTAACCCGTTCGACTCCTTGTCGGGGCAATGCCGACGACGGGCCGCTGGAGGTTGATCGACCCTGTGGAACCGTAGAATTGTGCGGAGCCGAACGTAAATATGCCCCCGTCGGAACCTACGAGCCAGTACCCGTGTTGGGCGTTCGTGGCCGACCCGTTGAAGGTCGACCCGGAGTCTTGGGCCTTGATGGCGTCGCCCGAGTCGGGGTCGGTGAACCCGCTGCTCCACTGGGCCCAGCTCACCGTTTCGCCCTGGGTGAACGAGTCGAACACCACCGGGCCGTTGTAGGTGTTGTCACTGAAGACCACGTTCTGGTTGTTGACCAGGTTCAGCGGCACCACGTAGCCGTCGTAGGGGGCATAGGTCCCGTAGTCCGAATAGAGCCCGACGAAGCCGCAGCCCTTGGCGGGCGTGCAGTCGCTCCCGATGTCAGAGGGGGTGAAGTTGATCGTGTTGTCGGTGACCAAGATGTTCTGGCTCTTCCAACGGCAGTTGTCGAAGTAGTCGGGGTTCTCGCTGGCGCTGGCCGAGGCGGTGTCGCTGGCCGTGCACGAGGCCACGCTGTAGACGCTCGGGTCCACCAAGGTGCAGTAGTCGTTCGAGGTGTTGTCCGACTGGGTCCCGCAGTAGCGATTGGGGTCCTCGTAGATGTCGATGCCACCCCAGTTGTCGCTCAGCACGTTGCCAGAGATGACCGATTGGGTGTTGTAGGCACCGGCGACGCGTGAGTCGCTCCCGGCGTTGTTGATCTCGATGGCCCCGGTGCCGGGGTTGTTGGGGCCCGCCACCCAGGCGTTGTCGACAAAGGTGTTGTCGGTGATGGAGACGTCATAGGAGATCTCGTATTGGATGGCCACGTCCCAGTTGTGGCTGAAGTAGTTGTCGCTGATGTTGAAGCCGGTGTTGTTGGTGTCCATCCACAGGCCCACCGACTCGTTGTCGTGGACGTAGTTCCCCGTCACCGTGGCCCCCAGGTCGTTCCAGAACTTGGCCCCGCCGGTGCAACCGCAGGTGCCGGTCCCGTCGGTGTCGTAGTTCTGGGTGTCGTTGGAGGAGATCTCGTTGTTGGTGATGCTCAAATTGGTCACCGGGACCGAGTCCGAGCCCGAATAGGTCTGGAACCCGTACTGGCCGTTCTTGGTCAAACAGTCGTCGTTGAGGACACCGTTCGAGTCCACGATCACCCCCGCCCCGTAGGGGTTGTCCTCGACCGTGGAGTTCTCCACCACGTACCCGCTGGCCGTGCCCGCGTTGACGGCACCCTCGTTCTGGGGGGCGATGAAGTTCTCGATGGTCAGGTACTCGATGGTGACGTCGGCACCCGGGCCGGAAAAGGCGTAGTCGTTGTCGTCGGCTCCGTCGAGCACCGCCCCCGGCCCCCCGATGAAGACGTCGTTGTTGCCCGGGTCGATCTGGGCGTACTGGCCCGATCCGAGCGTATGGGTGCCCGGGGCGAACCAGTAGGTCGTGCTCGCCGGCAGCGTGTTGGCGAAGAGCGCACTGTTGTCGCCGGCCGGGACGCTGACCGCACCGGACGGAGCCGCAGAGGGGCCGGTCAGCAGCGACGCGTTGGCGCACACAATGACCGGCGGTGACGTCGGCGCCGAGGAACCCGACGCGGGCAACGTCTTGAGCAGAGTGGGGTCGGCAAACCCGACCACCGCCAGACCGGCGGCGAGCAGTGCGACCAGAGCAACTTTTCTGGAAAGGGCCTTGGTCCTGCTCGCGTGCTTGCCGTGACGAATATTCATCAGAAGTACTCCCGCTCTTGCCACCATGCCACAGTCGGGGCGTTCGGACGCGGCAATGTCAACCGCCAGTCGAATGCGTTGTTTGCGCCGACCTGGACCCCCATTTGGCTCGTCGATATCACATGGGTGATGTTCAGCCGAATTGTCGCCGACATGCAGCGGATCCCGCCAGGAATCACCATGAAGACTCGGCGATCACAACAAATGCACAATTTATTGACAATTGTTATGGGCGTATTGCGGGAGCATCGCTCGACCAGGGTGCCCCATGCGGTTTGGATCGGGGCCGGAGAGATGCCCCAAATCCTGTCCCAGGTCAGAGCGGCCCGGGTCGCATTGAGACCCACCCGTGCGCACCGCCAACCAACGAGCGTCTGCGACCTGTTTGGCGGGACTCGGTCACGCGGTATCAGTGGCGGACTCGTCGCGCTCAGACGTTCAACGGGCTGCGTCGCAGCTCGTCCGACCTCCAGACGATCGTAGGGGTATCAATGAAAGTCCTCGTGGCAGGTGATCGCGGCTACATAGGAGCGGTTCTGGTCCCGTTCTTGCGCGCGGCGGGACACAACGTGGAGGGTCTCGACCTGGGACTCTACGAGGGTTGCGACCTCGGTCCAGGGCCAGAGGACACCAGTTCCCGTGCGAGACTCGACCTGAGGGACGTCGAGCCGCGGCACTGCTCGGGCTACGACGCCGTCATCTGCCTGGCAGCCTTGTCCAATGACCCGGTCGGCCATCTGAATCCCGCGGCGACCTATTCCATCAATCTCGACGGGACGCTCCGTCTCGGTCAGGCGGCCAAGAAGTCCGGAGTCGAACGATTCTTGTTCGCGTCCTCGTGCAGCCTCTACGGTTCGGCTGGTTCACAAGCCGTCACCGAGGAAGCAGAGCTGTCCCCGGTCACCCCCTACGGCGAGACGAAGGCCATGGCCGAGCAAGAGCTCTCTCGGCTTGCCGACGATTCGTTCAGCCCTACCTACCTTCGCAATGCCACTGCGTACGGGTTCTCGCCGCGATTGCGTCTCGATATCGTCGTGAACAACCTGACTGCCGTTGCTCTGACGACCGGCGAGGTCTGCCTCCAGAGCGATGGGTCCCCATGGCGGCCGTTGGTACACGTCGAGGATATTTGTCGCTCCTTCCTCGCCATGCTCGAGGCACCCCGTGAATTGGTGCACGACGAGGCCTTCAACGTGGGTCGCGCCGAGGACAACGTGCAAGTCCGCGATATTGCCGAGCTTGTCCGTGAGGCGGTCCCCGGGTCGAGGGTCACGTTTGCCACCGAGGCCGGGCCCGATCTGCGCAACTACCGCGTGGACTTTTCGAAGCTGACTGCGGCCTTTCCGGATCTGAACCTTCGCTGGAATGTGGCCGCGGGAGTGAACGAGCTCGTCCGGGCCTATACCGACTTCAACTTCAGCTATGACGATTTCGAGTCGTCGAGCTTTGTACGACTGCGGCGGATTCAGGAATTGCTCTCGGCTGGTGTTATCGATGACATGTTGCGTCTCCAGCCGAGCGGCGTACCCGCCGCTCTCGGTTCCTGACCGCCTGGGAGACCGGAACGCACTGGTTGCGATGTGGGTTGCCGTTCCCGTCCGGAGAATCCGCCCGACCGACGAATGACGGCTCCGCAGATCTGTCCGTCAGGGATCGCCTATCCCGCGCCGTATCAGCAGCGCCGCTTCGCGCTCTTTGAAGGTGGTCCAACCCGCTTCGTAGCTCAGTTGGATCGCTGGATGACCAAGGCGCACTTTCCCTTGGGCGCCAGAGACCCGTCGGAATCACTTCGCGCGGTCTCTCGAGGCTGCCCTATTCAAGGTGAAGGAATCGAAGACAGAAATGGACGCGGGTGAACGAAGCAGTCGACTGTCGGACGGCACCGCGCGTTGCCGAGGCATGTTGTCACCCAGCGTTGCGAAGAACTGTCGGAGCCTGACCCGATGATCATTCGGAACCCGGCATGACCATGCGCGTGACTCTCGACCCGCGGGAAACCGGTAGCGGCGGATCAACAGTGGGCTTCTTCGGACTCTTGGGCTCCGGCAATCTCGGCAATGACGGGTCATTTGAGGCGGTCTTCACACGTCTCCGAAAAGACCATCCCGAAGCCGTCGTCGACGCGATGTGCATGGGGCCGGAGCGACTGAGCAGTCAGTATGGCATCCCTGCCATCCCACTGTTTTGGTCCACAACCCACGCGGGTCGTACCGGTGGGCTGAGATCCAGGATTGTCTGGGCACTGGGCAAGGGCATCGATGCCTGGCGAACATTCGCGTGGGTGCGACGACATGATCTCGTGGTGGTCGCAGGCGCCGGAGTGCTCGAGAACTCGCTTCCTCTGCGGGCAACGGGCGTGCCGTATGCAATGTTCCTGCTCTGCGCTTCCGGCAGGGTCGCTGGCACCAGAGTCGCGCTGTTGTCCGTCGGGGCCACAACGATCATGCAGCGCCCGACTCGATGGTTGCGAAACGGGGCCGCGCACCTCGCCTACTACCGCTCCTACCGTGACAGGGTCTCCTGGGATGCCATGCAGCAGTCGGGTGCCTTTGCAAGGCATGACCCCGTGTATACCGACCTCGTCTTCTCTTTGCCGGCACCTTCGTCGACGCCCGGCGATCCAGGGCTTGTCGGCGTCGGCATTATGGCGTACTTCGGAAGCAGCGATGATCGTCGCGAGGGCCAGCACATCCACGAGCGTTACATCGACGCGATGACGCAGTTCATCTGCTGGTTGGTGGACCACAGTTACGGCGTTCGACTGCTTTCGGGGGATGACTCCAAGGACGACGACGTCATCGCCTCCGTCATTGCAGACGTCCGGAGGCGTCGACCCGGCCTCCCGTCCGGAGCTGTCTTGGCGAATCCCGTATCGTCGCTGGGTGATCTTCTCAGGGAGATCGAACAAGTCGGCTCGGTGGTAGGAGCCCGCTATCACAATGTCGTTTCCGGCCTGCGGCTCTCCAAGCCGACGATATCAGTCGGGTACTCGCTGAAGCACGACGCTCTCATGGCTGAGATGGGCGTTTCCGAGTTCGCTCTCTCGGCCCGCTCGATCAGCGCGCCGCTTCTGATCGAGCGCTTCACGGAGCTGCAGAGCCGGTCAAAAGAGTTGCGGGTGGTGATTGAGACACACCGCCTGCTCAAGCAACAGGAACTCGAAGCACAATTCGAGGATCTGACTGCCCTCCTCGACGCCGTCGGTAACGGATCCCATCCGCGCCATCCCACAGCGGCTGGAGGCTCTCGGCACTTGCGCTCGGGAGAGCGGAGCGTGACGACGTGACTCCGCCTGATGAAGTCAACCAGTCCACCAAAGACTTTTGGGGCCAAGAGCACTACAAGTTCGAAACACCACATTTTCGGCTTCGGAAGTCGGCCCGACTCATCAACACTATGGCACCCTCGGGCCCGTGCACGTTGCTCGATGTCGGCTGCGCCCGTTCCTCACTGAAACAGCTGCTCAAGCCGACCATCGAATACTTCGGGATCGACATCTCGATCGATAAGCCTGCGCCGTATCTCCATGAAGTCGACATCCTCGAGCACCCCATCGAATTCGATGGTCGTCATTTCGACTTCGTCATCGCCCAGGGACTGTTCGAATACCTGGGAGACGCTCAAGCGGACAAGTTCCGTGAAATCGCCCAGATCCTCAGCTCGCGCGGAAAATTCATCGTCACGTACCAGAACTTCGAGCACCGCCGGCCGTCTATCTACTGGGCTTACACCAATGTACAACCACCGACAGCGTTTCGCTCGAGCCTCGAACAATCATTCATCGTCGAGCGCCAGTTGCCCACAGCGCTGAATTGGAGCCACTCCCAACCAGTCCGGCCTTTGTCAAAAGCCATGAATACGAGTTTCAATCTCACCATTCCTCTTGTGACGGCCAAATTGGCGGTCGAATACTTCTTCGTGTGCTCGGCCAGACCAAGGGGCTGATCGTGCGAGGCCCGATGTGTGGACCGGACACGAAGCGCGCGAGCCAACGGCAATGAAGGTGCACCAAGTCGAGCGGATCGCTGGGGTGCTGGTGTTCGAGCCGACTCCGATCGTCGACGAACGTGGCTTCTTCTGCCGGACCTTTGACGCCGCCGTTGCCCGAGGGGCGGGGATCGAGCCCAACAGCTTCGCTCAGGACAGCGTCTCCCGGTCTCTCCGTGGGGTGGTGCGCGGTCTCCACGTCCGGCGAGGAGCCGGGGAGACGAAACTGGTGCGATGCTCCTACGGGGCGGTCTTCGATGTCGTCGTCGACCTGCGCCCCAGCTCGCCTACCTATCGGAACTGGGAGAGTTTCGAATTGGACGGAGACGGCCAGCTGTCGGTGTACATCCCCAACGGCTGCGCCCACGGATTCCAGGCACTCACCAGCACTGCTGATGTCTCCTATCGTATCGACCGCCCTCACGATCCTTCGGAAGACATTTCCGTTCGTTTTGATGACCCGGGATTGGCCATTCAATGGCCTGTGCCGGTAGGGGTCGTGTCCCGGCGGGACCGACATGCCCTCACCCTGGAAGACGCCCTTGCGGCATTGCAATGACCGTTCGGACACTCCTCAGGGTTGATGTCCGATTGATCGGGGACACCGTCGGCCCACCGCGGACAGGCACCCGCGTATCATGGTTCGGCCGACGTGACTCACAGAAGGTGATGCCCGTTTCAGCGTCCGATCCTCTCAAGCCACACACAAGCACGACTATTGATCTTCACCGGACGGATCCGACGGATCTCAGCGTCGCGAGCCTTGATGTCAGTGCTGCTCATGGCGTCCGGGCGTACAGGTGGCGCCCGAAAAGGCGGACCCGATGAGCGCAGCACCCCGACTGAGCATCGGGCTCCCCGTCTACAATGGCGGCCGCTACCTGGCCAAGTCTCTCGATGCCCTCCTCGGGCAGAGCTTCGAGGACTTCGAGCTGATCATCTCGGACAACGCGTCCACCGACGACACCTCCGAGATCTGCCGGGACTACGAGAACCAGGACGCAAGGGTTCGATACTGCCGTCAACCTCGTAACATCGGCTCGTCACCAAACCACAACTTTGTCGTCGACGCAGCCCGAGGGGAGTTTTTCAAGTGGGCGTCCTACGACGACTTGTACGCTCGTGACCTTCTTGAGCGTTGCGTCGGCGCGCTCCACGAGCGCCCCGACGCCGTGCTCGCCCACTCATGGACGGCCAACATCGACGAAGCAGACGTTGTGTTCGCCGCGCCGGAGTACCCGCTTGCTAC
The DNA here is from genome assembly GCA_963826835.1 of uncultured Acidimicrobiaceae bacterium. Lineage (GTDB taxonomy): Bacteria > Actinomycetota > Acidimicrobiia > Acidimicrobiales > RAAP-2 > Bog-473. The sequence continues at coordinate 190,547 of CAWGYK010000008.1, read as the reverse complement.
GGATGTGGCAAGGGCTCCCGATCGTTTTCGGAGCTTCCTCTCCGTGAGCGGAGGCGACGACATCTACGCCGTGATCCGCACGAGCACCCTTCGGCGGATTCTGCCGCAGGACAGCTATCACCATGCCGAGTATCCGATTGTTGCCGCGCTCACCCTGCATGGTCCGTTCCTCCAAGTGCCGGACTGGCTCTACTTCCGCCGTGACCACCCTCAGCAAGCCGAGCGTTCATGCACGACGATACGCGCGCGCTGCGCCAACATGGACCCGCGGCGTTCGAGCCGTTGGCGGCACCCGGTGGTTCGTCTGTATGGGGAATATCTCTGGGGCTATGTGACGGCAATCCACCAGGCCCCCCTGACATCTGTCGAGCGACGTGAGTGCTACGGACACCTCACGCGGTGGTTAGCCAGCCGGGCAACCAAGTCGCGCCTTCCGTCCAGCATCGACGTGGCGGCGGGCGTTCCCGACGATCTCGATGTCGAGTCGGTGGTCGCAGGTTGCGACTCACGGTCCGGTCGCGGGGTCACTGACACTCAGGCACGGTAGCGCTGACACAGGCCATCGGTTTCCTGCCGATCGACGTAAAGGAACGGCGGTGGGGACCCTCGGTGACATGGGTCGTGGTTCCGCAGCCACCGCCCGGCGGCGGGATGGTTTCGTGGTCCTGCCCCGCCACCTCGCAGGGCCCGAAAGAGAGGTGGCCAGGGCTGGCCTGGCCGCCATGTACCTGACAGCCGAAGACTCTCACGCTGATCCAGCGGGCGGGCGCAACGGTGTCTAAACCGGCACCATCTCGTCCATTTTCATCGAAAGGCCGGCGGGTGGGAGGCCATGCCATTTGCTTGGTGCCTTCGCCAAACCGCCTGCGCTCGTAAGCCCGATAGAACGGGAGAAAGAAACTCGCGCCACCATCCCTTAAAGTGGCGCCGACACGCTGCTTGCGGCAAGGCCCGGATCGGTGCGCAGAATGTCCGGCTCGAACAGCGGAAGGGGGATGCGCATGACCAAGCATGCAGTGGTGATCGCCGGCGCGGGGCCGACGGGAATGATGTTGGCGGGTGAGTTGGCGCTTGCGGGAATTGACGTCGCCATCGTCGAGCGCCGCGCGAGCCAGGAGCTCGACGGCTCACGCGCCGGCGGCCTGCACTCGAGGACCATCGAGGTGCTCGATCAGCGCGGCATCGCGGATCGGTTCCTCGCGGAGGGGCAAGCCATGCAGGTCCAGGCGTTCGCCGGGATCCCCTTGGACATCAGCGACTTCCCCACCCGCCACAACTACGGGCTCGCGCTCTGGCAGAGCCACTTCGAGCGCATGCTGGCCGGCTGGGTGAGCGAACTGGGGGTGCCGATCGCTCGCGAACGTGGGGTCACGGGTTTTGCGCAGGACGACACCGGCGTCGACGTCGCGCTGTCCGACGGCCAGTCCATGCGGGCGGACTTCCTCATCGGGTGCGACGGCGGACGCAGCGTGATCCGCAAGGAGGCCGGTATCGCGTTCCCCGGGTCGGATCCATCCGTGAGCTGGATCATCGCCGAGGTCGAGATGGACGAGGAGCCGGAAATCGGCCTGCGCGGCGGTGGTGGCATCGGGCGGGGGGACGGAGGGCGCATACGGGTCGTGCTGACCGAACAGCAGCTCGAGCACAGCGGCGAGCCCACCCTCGAGGAGCTCTGCGAGGCGTTGATCGCCGTCGACGGGACGGATCACGGGGTGCACAGCCCTGCCTGGATCTCCCGTTTCACCGACATGACCCGCCAGGCGGCGTCCTACCGCCAGGGACGGGTGCTGCTCGCGGGTGACGCCGCCCACGTGCATCCGCCGCAAGGTGGACAGGGCCTGAACGTCGGCGTGCAGGATGCCGTGAACCTCGGTTGGAAGCTGGCCCAGGTGGTCACGGGGACATCACCCGAGAGCCTCTTGGACACCTATCATGCCGAGCGGCACCCGGTTGGCGCCCGCGTGGTGCACAACGCCATGGCGCAAGGCGCGCTGAGAGGCACCGACGAGCGCACCGGTGCGCTGCGCGACACCGTGACCGAGCTCCTGGGCATGGACGAGCCTCGCAGGCGATTCGCCGCGATGCTGTCCGGTCTGGACATCCACTACGACCTCGGTGAGGGCCACCCCCTCCTCGGGCGCCGCATGCCCGATCTGGACCTCGAGACCGCCGACGGCCCGTTGCGGGTCTTCACCCTGCTGCACGAGGCCAAGCCGGTACTCCTCAACCTCGGTGAGCCGGGAGGCTTTGGCATCACGCCGTGGGCCGACCGGGTCCGGGTGATCGATGCGGAGTACCTCGGCCGGTGGGAGCTCCCGGTACTCGGTGCGGTCATCGCTCCCACTGCGGCGTTGATCCGGCCCGACGGACACGTCGCCTGGGTCGGGGACGGCACCGAGACGGGATTGCGCGAGGCCCTCACCACCTGGTTCGGAACACCATGACGGGACGTGAGACGCTGCGGTGGACGGGGCGGCCCTCACTCACCGGCCAATGGTTCCGGTTGGTGGGATAACGTCCTGACGTGCGGTCGTCACCGCTCGACCTTCTGGGGCCCCCGGATCTTTCCGAGCACCTGGAGACGGTAGGTGGCCGGCTCGCGGCCAGCTGTACGGTCGGTGGCCCGGACCTGACGACTCCGTGCCTCAGAGTGGTGGGTGGTGGTGGAAAGCGCCTTCGTCCCGCCTTGACCATCGCTGTGGCGGACGTCGGGCGAGTGTTCGATCCCAGCGTCGTCGCGGCGGCAGTCGCCGTCGAGCTGGTGCAGGTCGGCTCATTGGTTCACGACGACATCTTCGACGAGGCAAAGACGCGGAGAGGGACCCCGACGATCAACGCAGTCGAGGGCCAGAGCCATGCGCTCCTCGCGGGAACCTTTCTGATGGCACGAGCAGCAGCCGAGGCGGCGGAAGCGGGCCAGCAAGTGGCATCCGATGTCGCACGCACGGTGGCCTTGCTCTGTGTCGGGCAGGCAACGGAGACCCAGCATTTGTTCGATGTCGATCAGAAGATCGACCGATACCTGTTCACCATCGAGGCCAAAACCGCGGCCCTCTTCGCCTGTTCGTGTCGCGTGGGGGCGATCACCGCTGGGCTCCCGGCTGATCACGTCGCCAGCTTCGGCGAGTTCGGACGAAACTTCGGGATGGCGTTCCAGCTGATCGATGATGTCCTCGACCTGATCGGAGACCCTGATCGGTTGGGCAAACCGGTCGGCGCAGACCTGCGGAGCGGTGTTCTCACCATGCCCGCCCTGCTGGAGCTGGCACGGCCCACAGCAGGTGGCCTCCGAGCGCTACTGCGCCGTCGGCGGGCTTCCGACCTGGAACACGCGTCGAGGGTGATCGTCACATCGGGCAGAGTCGCCGACGTCATCGAAGTCGCCCGTCGGTACGCAGATCGGGCTGCCGTGTCGATCGCACGGGTTCCAGATGCAACCCTTCTGTCCAGGTTCCCCCCTGCGTACGTGGATTGGGCTCTCGAAGAGTTCGTTGCCGCCTGAGCCGACGGAGTGCTGAGTTCAGCCCTCGTCACGGCATCGTTTGGCGGTCGGACGAGGAGCCGCAGGCGAAATCGGGACCTTCGTCCCGGTTGATTCGGGCCCACGGTCCCTGTCCGCCCCCGGAACAGACGAGCACAGTGGGAACAGGGTCGGATCGGAAGATCCTTCGCGGTCAATCAGAGGAGTTCCATGGTGGGTGGCGTGACCTCAGGTGCGGCCGATCGTGATCGCCGGCGTCGGGGCACATGGAGGCCGCTTCTCGCGTGGAGCGGAGTGGCCCTGTTCGTCACGTCGCTCGTGCCGGTTTCCCCGTCGGCGGCCTCCGGCAAGGGACCGGTCCGTGTCGGCCTCTTTGGCGACTCCCTGGCGGTGGAGTCGGAGCCCTATTTCAATTTCCTGCTGCAAGCTGGTGGCAAGGCGACGGTCAGCGACTTCGCCTACGGTGGCACGGCCGCCTGCGATTGGCTTCCCAAAATGCTCGACTACGCCCGGTTGGAGCATCCGCGGGCGGTGGTCTTCGAATTCGTCGGCAACACATTCACCTCGTGCATGGCCGGCTGCCCATTGGGCTCGCCGGCGGCGGTGCACCGGTATTGCTCGGCCGTATCGACGGCGATTCACGTCTTTCTCGGGCTGGGGACGCGCGTCTTCCTGGTTGGCACACCGATCAACCTGACGCAATGGACCACCCATGATTCCGGGTGGGACGCCCTCAACCTGGCTTTCGCCGCTCTCGCGGCGAAGCATCCCGGCCGTGTGACGTATATCGACGCGGGAAGTTCAGTGGAGGGACCCCATCAGTCCTTCGTCTGGACGTTGCCGTGTCTGGTTTTCGAGCCGTGCACCGGCCCGACGGTCGCCGGAGTCAGGACCGATGTGGTTCGTTCACCCGATGGTGTCCATTTCTGCCCTGACCGGAGAGGCAACGATGTGGGCCAGGTCACCCGGTGCAACGTGTACAGCTCCGGCGCGTTCCGCTTTGCCGCCGCAATGGCCGACCCCGTGATTCGAGAGCTCGGCCTGGCCGGGACGCAGCACGAGTGAGGCAGCCTTTCTAGCGGTTGTCGAGCTTGCCGATCTCCCGGAACCACCCGATCGTCGTCGCCAACCCCTCGTCGAGGCTGATGGGGCTGTAGCCCAGCCGCTTGTAGGTCTTGGAGTCCTCGAGCGGGCGCCGATCCGGCCGGGCGTGTGCCGCCTTCTCTGCGATCGCCACCAGCGTCGGTCCGAACACCTTGGCCAATTCCGGGTCGTCGGAGGGCTCGATGTCGACGACCTCGTGATCCAGGCCGGCCAGCCGGCACACTCGGTTGCACGCGTTGGCGATGCTGACGATGTCCTCCGGACGGCCGTCGAGCATGTAACGCTCGCCGGCCACACCCTTGTCGAGGGCCAGGATGCAGCCGCGGGCGATGTCCTCGCCGTAGACCCAACTCACCGGGAACTTGAGGTAGCGCTCAATGCGCCCCCGGGCGGCGGACAGCAGGACCCGGTTGAAGCTCGTGATGCCGAGCGCGTTGCTCACCACCGGCGAGGGGCCGAAGATGGCGCCAGGATGTGCGCTCACGACGTCCCGGCCCTTCTCGGCACGGGACATGGCGTCCAGGAAGGCCGCCATCTTGGTGATCGTGTAGGGATCCGAGCTCGGCTCCTTGCTGACCGGCGCGTCCTCCCGGTCGAGTCCGCCGGCGGTGTCGAAGAACGTGCCGGTGCTCACCGCTACCACCCGTCCCAGATCGACGGCCTCCGCCGCATCGAGCACGTTCTTGGTGCCGCCGACGTTCACCGCCTCGAAGTCGGCCAGGTTCTGGCTGGCCCCGCCCAACAGCGCGGCGCAGTGGATGGCGGAGTCCGCCCCCCGGGCCGCCCGGACCACCGCTTCGGCCTCGGTGACGTCGCCCGTGACCACTTCGACACCGAGCGCCGTGAGCGGCGCCGTGTCCGCGGTCTCCCGGGCCAGCGCGCGCACGTGGTCACCGCGCTCGGTCAAGAGCTTGCAGATGTTGGCGCCCGCCAATCCGGTGGCGCCGGTCACGAGGACCGTCTGGGTCATGCCGATGCCTGCACCTGCGTGTCGGCCTTCGCTCTGTCGACCTGATCGGCGCTGTAGGGGATCACGGGGTCACCCGTGCCGTAGAGGTCCAGCGTGTGCAAGAAGCGGTGCAACCCCATGGCGTTCGCACAGGCGAAGCCCAATTCCACGATCTGCGCCGACGTGAAGACCTCGCCGAGCTTGCGGTACGTCTCGTCGTCGATGGCGTGGTGGTCGGCCGAGAGGAGATCGAGGAACTCCACGGCGAGCCGCTCCTGGTCCGTCAGGTCGCCGTGACCCGGAGCGATGAGGCAGGCGACGTCCTCGTCCGAGATGGAGTCGTGCTTCCTCGACTGCATGCAGGGCTGGCACTCGCCCAGCTGCGCGCTGCGGATCCGCAGCAATTCCGTGATGCGCCCGCCGAGTAGGGAATTCTTACCGAAGCCCTGCCGGGCCATGTCCACCATCATGATCTGCGACGTCCGGTAGGCGAAGATCTGCAACGGGATCGGCGTGGCGTACGTCCCGGCGGCAACCCCCTCCTCGATGATGCGGCGCGGCTCGGGCGCCAGCTCCTCCAGCGGAATAGGTTCGATCCTCGGCACGTGACCCCCGTCCGTCTCCGGGATCGTCCCCGGAGAGCTCTCTCGTTTGGTGACGTGCCTACTGTACTGTCGCACCGTGCCCATCGACCCGTCCGCCGTGCTCCTGACCGACCGGGTGGCCGTGGTGACCGGGGCCGGCTCGGGGATCGGCCGCGGCATCGCCCGCGGGTTCGCCGCCTTCGGGGCGAAGGTGGCCATCTGGGAGCGCGACCCCGAGACATCGGCCGCTGCCGCCGAGGAGGTCGGCGGCCTGTCCCTCCCCACCGACGTCCGCGAGTCCGCCCAGGTCGACCGCGCCCTCGAGCGGACGGTGGCCGAGCTCGGCCCGGTGAGCATCCTGGTGAACAACGCAGGCGGCGTGTTCTCCTCCCCGCTCCTCGACACCACGGAGAACGGCTGGGACGCCCTCTACCGGGCCAATCTCAAGCACGTCATCCTCTGCACGCAGCGGGTCGCCCGGGTCATGGTCGAACACGGGATCGGCGGCAGCATCATGAGTGTGACGTCGATCGAGGGTGTCCGCGCCGCGCCGGGCTACGCCGCCTATGCCGCCGCCAAGGCCGGGGTGATCAACTACACCAAGACCGCCGCCCTGGAGCTGGCGCCACACGGCATCCGGGTCAACGCTCTGGCTCCCGACATCACCCTGACGGAAGGGATCGCCGCCATCGCCCCGGAAGGCACCGAAGGACGATTCGGTCTCACAGTGCCCATGGGCAGGGCGGGCCACGTCGACGAAATGGCGGGCGCCGCCGTCTTCCTGGCCGGCGAGCTCTCCAGCTATGTCACCGGACAGACCATCCATGTCGATGGGGGAACCCACGCCGCCAGCGGCTGGTACCACCGCGCGGAGGGCACCGACTACGTACTCGGTCCGTCGTAGCGGGCCGCTCGCACCCCCCGCTCAGCCCTCCCCCCCGAGCCCCACGTGGGCCGACATCCCACCGTCGACCGCGATCATCTGCCCCGTGATGTAGCGCGACTCGTCGGAGGCCAGGAACACGACGACGTCGGCGATGTCCTCGGGCTGGCCCACCGCCGGCGTCAGCGTCGCCTTGCCGAGACCGGCCAGTGTCGTCTCGTCCAGATGGGCGCGTACGGCGTCGGTGATGATGAGCCCGGGCAGGATCGTGTTGACCCGGATGCCCTGCTTCCCGTGGCTCGTGGCCACGTACATCGTGAGGGCGTTCACCCCCGCCTTCGAGATCCCGTACGCCGTGCGGGTCCGGTCGCCCTTGAGCGACGCACCCGAAGACATGTTGATGATCGAACCGCCGCCCCCGCGCACCATCTCGGGCACCGCGTGCTTGCAGGTGAGCATCTGGCTGCGCAGGTTCACGGCCAGTGTGCGGTCCCACACGTCGAGCGCCAGCTCGGTCACCGCAGTGTCGCGGGTCAAGAAGTCCGAGTCGGTCAGCGCGGCGTTGTTGTGCAGCACGTCCAGGCGGCCGAAGTGCGTCGTGGTGGCCGCGATGGTGGCTACCACCTGGTCCTCGTCGGACAGATCGGCCCGGAAGGCCTCCGCCCTGCCGCCGGAGCCCTGGATCTCCGCGCTGACACGCTCGGCCGCGGCCTGATCGATGTCGACCACCAGGACCGCGGCGCCCTCGCGGGCCAGCGCGCGCGCCGTCGCCCCTCCGATGCCGCCGCCCCCGCCGGTGACGATGGCGACCTTGCCGATGAGACGATCCATGGTGTTCCTGCTCTCCGATCTCGTAGGGATACCGGGCCGACCCTACGGGCGACGCTCGAGGACCGCGCCCTCGAAGGCCGCCAGTGGCAGGGCGTCGCCGACCACCTGGCGCTCGCGCGACCGGTCGGTGCAGAGCCGGATCGTGCCGACCATCCCGTCCAGCCGAAGCTCCTCTGGTGACATGTTGAGGACCACGGCATGGCGCTCCCCGCGCGTCCACGCCCACACCCCTGCGGGCACGGCGAGCGATGTCGAGTCCCCCGCGCTGAATTCGGGGTGCCGGCGCCGGAAGGCGATCACGTCCCGGCAGAGCGTGAGGACGGAGTCGCCGTCCCGCCGTTGCGCGTCCACGTTGGTGGTTGTGACGTCGCCGAGCGGCAACCAGGCCCGCTCGGCGTCGGTGAAACCGCCTCCTGCACGATCGGACCACTGCATCGGCGTGCGGCCGGCGTCGCGCCCCGCGTAGTAAGGGTAGAAGCGCACCCCCAGAGGATCCCGCAGATCCTCGCGTTCCAGTGGGACGTCCCCCATGCCGATTTCGTCACCCTGATAGAGGACCGGGGTGCCCCGCAGGCAGAGGAGCATGAGCAACGCCAGGCGGACCTTGGCCGGATCGTCCTCGGCCCAGCGGGTGGGGAAGCGGAACATGTCGTGGTTCGACCCCGTCCACGCCGGCCAGGCGCCGGGCGGCAGGGCCGCCTCGGTCTCCTCGACGATGGCCCGCATGGCGGCGGCTCCGAAGGGGGCACTGATGAAGTTGAAGTTGAAGGCCAACCCGAGCTCGTCCGTCCCGTCCCCGTAGAACTCGGCCAGCTTGTCCAGCGGAACCGGGGTCTCGCCGATCAGGAGCCGGGGCTCGTCGTAGCGGTCGGCCTGGCGCCGCCAGCGCCGGATCACCTCGTGCACCTCGGGCCGATTGGCGTTGTAGACGCTGCGCTGTCCGAACATCTGGGTCTCGAAGTCGTCGTCCTCGGTGGCCGGCGGGTTGTCCCGGAGCTCGGCGTCCTTGATGATGACGTTGCAGACGTCGATCCGGAACCCGGCGACTCCACGATCGGACCAGAAGCGGAAGATGCCGTCGAAGGTGTCACGCACATCGTCGTTCCACCAGTTGAGATCGGGCTGCTCCGCCAGGTGGTTGTGGAAGTAGTACTGGCCGGTCGTCTCGTCGAGCGTCCACCCGGGGCCACCGAAGCTGCTCACCCAGTTGTTGGGCGGGTCCCCGCCCTCCTTGCCGTCGGCCCACACGTACCAGTCCCGATGGGCGGCCGTGCGTGACGAACGGGAGTCGACGAACCAGGGGTGCTGGTCGCTGGTGTGGTTGGGCACGATGTCCATGAGCAGGCGGATGCCGCGCTCCCCGCCGCCGTGACGAGACGGTCGAAGTCGTCGAGGGTGCCGAACTCCGGTGCGATGGCACAAAAATCCGAGACGTCGTAGCCCCAGTCCGCATTGGGCGAGACGGTGACCGGTGAGAGCCAGATGCCGTCGACGCCGAGCCACTGCAGGTGGTCGAGATGCTCGATGATGCCGGGGATGTCGCCCACGCCGTCTGCGTTGCTGTCGGCAAAGGAGCGCGGGTAGATCTGGTACAGGACGGCCGTCCTCCACCACGGCGGGCCCGACGGCGTCACGCCTCCGGTCCCGCGGTGCCCGCGGCAGCGCGCCAGGGTGAGAGGTCGAGCATGGGGTAGCGGGCCGCCACCCCGGCCAGGGTCTGCGCGTTCCAGTAGGGGTGTCCCGGCGGGGGGAAGCCGAGCACGGTCAGCTGGCGCTCGGTGGCGCCCTGCACGAAGCGGTACCACGACATGTCCTCGCCGGCGTTGGGCAGCCCGTGCGAGCCCAGCCAGTCGGTCGCGGCCGGCTTGTAGGAGACATGCACCATGAAGCGCGCCGCCCGGGGCGCCGTCAGGCGCACGCCGCGGTGGTACACGTCGGGACGGTAGGCCAGGATCGACCCGGCGAGGCCCGAGGCCGGGACCTCGGCGGCATAGAGGTCCGCGTAGTCGGTCTGGCTCAGGTAGGTCCGCTCCACCTGGATGTGAGAGGTCAGCCGCCGCGAGACCATCCGGGTCGCCGCCGTCTCGGGCGTCACGTCGCTGAGGTAGACGAACATCTCGAGCTGCTGGTAGCCCGGCTCGTGACGGGGCACCACGAGGGTGTGGTTCCCGAAGTCCACATGGAGCAGCTGCTCGTCGCTGAGGGCGGCGTCCGCATACTTCGCGCTCAGCATGGCCTGGTAGAGCCGGAGGTCGGTGATGCCCAGCAGCTGCTCGGCCAGATCGATGATCCGATCGTGCACCACGATGTCGTTGAGCGCGCCGTCCTCGAAGGGGAAGCGCGGCATGACGCGGTGTGAATCGATCCGGAAGGGCTCGTTGCGCACCGGGTCGGCGTCGTCGGCGAAGTCTTCCGCCGTGGGGACCAGACCGGGGAGCACCGCTTGGGCGGCTGCGATGACCGCGGGCGGCAGCAACCCGCTCACGAGGCACCACCCGTCCTCTTCCCACGCCGTCTGTTCCGCGCTGCTGAGCACGCCCATCAGCCGGCCCCGGGTCGGGGTCGGCACGTCATGGCTTGTGCCCTCGTCGTCATGGTGCGCGCCACCCTCCCTCCCGATGCCCCGATGAGGCGGAAGCTTGCCATACCGGGCCGAATGACCTGGTCCGGAGCGAGAAGCGCAGGCCGGTGCCCCTCAAGGATTGACCCAATTCTTCCGAAATTCTCGTGTGGGCATGACTGCCGTGGGCTTCGAGGACGCCCGGATCGCACCGGCGCGCCCGATGCCCGGCCGCTCCGCGCACCTCCGGCGGACGAAGATCGCGGCTGCGCTCGCGGTGAGTGCACTCGTCGGCGTCGGGTCGTACGCCGCCACCTACCGCGCCCTCACCCTGGTCTCGCAACCGTCGCCGGGGATCGGGTCAGTCGTCCGGGCCCCCACGCCCTCGACGACACCGGCGCCACCCACGCACCAGTTCCCCTGACGCGCCGCGCCACACCCGTACCGGCGGGGTCAGCGGCGCACGTCCGACGGGATCACTCCCCCGCGCCGGGGGCGCCCTCGCGCACGATCCGCTGCACCAGCGACTCCAGGAGGGCCCACGCCACATCGGGGTGGTCCTGGACGAAGGGGCGGAACTGCCAGGCGGCCATCGCGTAGCACTCGAGGTCGGTCTCCGCGATGACCTCGCCCGCCCGCGGGCCCTCGTCGATCAACGCGATCTCGCCGAAGTGATCACCGGCGCCCAGCATCTTCTTCCCCACCCCGCCCACCGTCACGGAAGCGGAGCCGCTGGCGATGACGAAGAAGCCGACGCCGGGCTTGCCCTGTTCGATCACGACCGTGCCGGCCGGGAACGACCGGGCGGTGAGCACGGCGGCGAGCTGCTTCGTGTCCTTCTTCGTCAAATGCGCGAAGAGCGGCGCGTTCTTGATTGCCTCCTGCACGTCCATCATGCCCGCACCGTACACGGCGAGGCCCCGCGGGACACCGGTGCCGGCGTCAGGTGCCCGCCGGGACCGGCACCGCAGCCTGCCAGCGCCGGAGCGTCACCACGAAGCGGGACCCGCCATCGGCGGTGAGCGGTGACTCGGCGCGCACGGTGCCACCCATGGCCGACGCCAGCTCGGCCACGATGGCCAGTCCCAGGCCCGATCCCATCCGCCGGTTGGGCCCGCGGTCCGCCCGGTAGAAGCGCTCGAACACGCGCCCGAGATCCCCGTCGGCGATCCCGGGCCCGTCGTCGTCGACCACGATCACGCACGAGCCCGACGCGTCGTCCTGGGCCAGGCCCACCGTCACCGCGGTCCGGGCGAACGTCATCGCGTTCTCCAAGAGGTTGGCCAGCAACTGGGCGAGGCGGTCGGGATCCGCCACGACCGGGAAGGTGGGCGCGACCATCGGCAGGCCGTCCTCGCCCGGCACCCGCAGCACGATGGCCAGCCCGCTCTTGGCCGCGGCCGGGCGGAAGCCCTCCGCGGTCGTGGAGACCACCTCGACCGCATCGGTGGGCCGCAGGGCGATCGACATCTGGCGCGCCTCGAGCTTGGTGAGGTCGAGCAGATCGCCCACGAGCCGCTCGAGCCGCCGCGACTCGGCGATGATGACGTCGGCCGCCTCGTCGTCGTCCTCGATGGCGCCGTCCTTGATCGCCTCGGCGAAGCCACGGATGGAGGTCAGAGGCGTCCGCAGGTCGTGCGACACGGCCAGGAGGAGATGACGCTCCCGCGCCCGCCCGTCCTCGAGACTCTGCGCCATGTCGTTGATGGAGCCGGCGAGCTTCGAGAACTCGGGGTAGTCGCTCCCGCGGATGGGTACCCGGCTCTCGAGCTCGCCCGAGGCGATGCGCCCGGTCGCCTCCATCGCCTCGACCAACGGACGCGCCATGCGCCGGCTCATCTGCCAGGCGACCAGCGCGGCGATGAGCAACGCCGCTCCACCGGCCACGATGAAGTACCCCCAACTCGGGCCGAGCCCGCCCACGTCCTGCGTCAGGAGGATGGCCAGGGTCCCCTCGAAGTGCCTGAGCCGGCGTATCCGGGTGCGCTCCGCGGCGGACAACGACACCGGCGCGGCGGCGTAGACCAGGTTCCCGGTGCGGCCGGACAGGGTCTGGCCCGCCTGGAGCGCGGGCACGTCGATGTCCTCCGCCGTCAAGCCGTCGGGCAACGTGGACGTGATGGCGCCGAAGCGGTCGATCGTCATGAAGTTCGCGTCCTCGAGCTTGAGGACCTTGCGGACGGCGGCGAGGTTCCGCAGGAGCTGCGTGCCGGCCGACGGCGAGGTCAGTGACTGCACCTCGGTGAGGAGCTGGCCCTTGGCGTCGTTGCGCGCCGCGTTGCGGGTGAGGATGAGGCCGCCCGCGCCGGCGACGACGAGGCCGACGGCGACCAGGCCGACCATGGCCAACATGAAGCGCCGCCGCATCGTTCAGCCGAACCGGTAGCCCACGCCCCACACGGTGGCGAGCGGGAGGTCGGACCCGAGCTTCTTGCGCAACTGGGCCACGTGGACATCGACCGTGCGTTCGTCGCCGTACCAGTCGGTGCCCCACACCCCGTCGAGGAGCTGTTGGCGCGACAAGGCCAGCCCGATGTTGTTGGCCAGGAAGGCGAGCAGGTCGAACTCCCGGGTGGCGAGCGCGACGACCGCGCCGGCCCGACGCGCTTCACGTCGGCGCAGATCGACCTCCAGGTGGCCCAGGACGATCACGTCCTGGGGCGCGGGGCCCTCCCTCGTCCGGCGCAGGATGGCCCGGACCCGCGCCACCAGCTCCCGCGGCGAGAACGGCTTGACGAGGTAGTCGTCGGCGCCCAACTCCAACCCGAGGATGCGATCCACCTCGTCGTCACGCGCCGTGAGGAAGAGCACCGGCACCGAGCTGCGGGCCCGGATCTCACGGCACAGGTCGAAGCCGTCCCGGGCGCCCGGCAGGCCGACGTCGAGGATCACGATCCAGGGATCCTCCTGCGTGAAGATCTCCAAGCCCTTTTCGCCGTCCCCGGCCAGGAGCACGCGGAAGCCCTCCCGACGCAGGTAGAGGTCGACCAGGTCCGCGATGTGCGGGTCGTCCTCGACGACGACCACCGTCCCGTTGTCCGCGCTCACCTTCCTAGCCTTCCATCTTCCGCACCCCGAATGGCCGGAATGGGCCATCCCTCACAGAACCATCACGATTGCCGAACACCACCTTCACGCCGGGAGCGCACCATGCACGCCGCAGCACCCCGCAGCGGGAGGCCACGACGAGAGGAGCAGGCATGTCGTCCGTGCGCACCCACCTGATCAGACTCGGCGGCGTGGCCCTGGCCACGGGAGCCATGCTGGGCACGGTCGCCACCGGCGCCGGCGCCGACGCCCATGGCGGTTCCGCCGGCAACGGCGGCGCCGACGCGGCGCCCACGACCCTGGCGGGGATCAAGGCCCAGGCGGCCACTGACATCACCGACCGGGTCGACGCGCTCAATGCGGAGATCGCCAAGGTCAACGGTGAGGAGGGGCTCGGCTCCGACCAGGACACGCTGGCGTCGTACCTCGGCACCGACATCGCGCCGCTGCAACAGCTGGACGTGAAGATCCAGGGCGACCCGACCGTGCAGGAGGCGGCCGCCGACTTCAAGACGATCTTCACTGACTTCCGCGTCTACGTGCTCGTGCTCCCCGCCTCCCGGATCGCCGCGGACGCCGAGCGGATCACCACGACCGCGATCCCCGCCCTCACCTCCGACGCCGCCAAGGCGCAGACTCACGTGGATCCGACGAACCAGGCCGAACTGCAGCCATTGATCGCCGACCTCGATGGTCAGATCGGCACCGCCACCACCGCCAGCAACGGCCTGGCCGCCACGGTGCTGGCCGACACGCCGGCCCAATGGAACGCCGACAACGGCTTGCTGGGTCCCTCGAAGGACTCGGACCGGGCGGCGGTCGGCGCCGTGCAGAAGGGTCGTTCCGACGTGGGGCAGATCGTGCAGGACCTGAAGGGTCCCGGTGCCGCGGGCGCCGGGCTCCGGGGTCGACCCCGCTCCACCACGACCACGACGAGCTGACATCGGGGCCGGGTCACGCCGCCCCCTGGCGGCGACGCCGCCACCCGGTGCTACGCCAGCAGCGAGGCGGTGTTGATGTTCAACCCGTCGGCCGCCTTGGAGCGGTGCACGACCTGGAACTCGGAGAACTCGGCCAGGCCCCAGGGCCCGTTCTCCACGCCGATGCCGCTCCACTTGAAGCCGCCGAAGGGCTGCTGCGGCGCCAGGGCGAGGTGCGTGTTCACCCACGCCGTGCCGCACTCGAGCTGCGCCGCCACGTCCGAGGCGCGCTCGGTGTCGGCACCCCACACCGAGCCCGAGAGCCCGAAGTGGGTGGCGTTGGCGCGGTCGATGGCGTCGCCCAGGTCCCGGTAGGGCACGACGGGGAGCGCCGGACCGAATTGCTCCTCGTCGACGATCCTGGTCCCGTCGGACAGACCGGTGAGGATGGTGGGCTCGAAGAAGTAGCCCGGGCGGTCCATGGCCTTGCCACCCGTCACGGCAGTGGCCCCGTGGGACAGCGCGTCCGCCACGAGCTCCTTCACCCGCTCGTACTGGGGCTCGTTGTTGATCGGTCCGAGCTTGACGCCCTCCTCGTTGCCCTCGCCGACCTTGATGGTGCGGGCGTGCACCGCCAGGCCCTCGACCACGTCGTCGTAGAGGGCCTCGGGGACATAGACGCGCTTGATGGCCGAGCACACCTGGCCGTTGTTCATGAACGCCCCGGCGAAGATGGCCGACGCCACCACGGCCGGGTCGGCGTCGTCGAGCACGATCGCCGGGTCGTTGCCGCCGAGCTCGAGCGTGACCCGCTTGAGGTCGGGCGCAGCCGACTGGGCGACCAACTTGCCGGTCTCGACCGAACCGGTGAAGCTGATCTTGCGCGGCACCGGGTGCGTCGTCATCCACGCGCCGAGCTCGTCGCTTCCGCTCACGATGTTGACCACCCCGGGGGGGAACACGTCACGGAGCAGCTCACCGACCTTCAGCGTGGTCAACGGGGTGTAGGGCGACGGCTTCAGGACGAGGGTGTTGCCGGCCAGCAGTGCGGGGGCGATCTTCCAGAAGCTGAGCAGGAGGGGGTAGTTCCACGGGGTGATGGCCGCCACGACCCCGAGTGGCCGCCGCGCCAGCTCCACGTGCGCGGTCTCGTCGTCCTGGATGATCTGCGGCGGCATCTCGAGGTTGGCGAAGTACTGGGTCCAGATCGCCGACGCGAAGATCTCGACGCCGGCGTCGCTCAGCGGCTTGCCCTGCTCGGACGTGAGGACGGGACCGAGCTCGTCCGTCGATGCCATGAGGACGTCGGCCGCCCGCAGCAGGACCGCCCGCCGCGCCGCCTCGTCCGCCTTCCAGTCGCGGGCCGCCTTGGCCGCGGCGTCGAAGGCGGCGTCGAGCTGCTGGCGGGTGCACTCGGGCGCCTGGGCGAAGACCTCGCCCGTGGCGGGGTTGCGGACGCCGAAGGTGTCGTCGGTCGGTGCCGCCTCGCCGGCGATGGTCATGACGAAATCGGACATGGCGCTCCTCGAGTTGCTCGTGGGGAGGATCCCCCCCACTCGGGACCGGACATCGGCCGTGGCAATCCTCCCACCTGCGACGTCCGGGCTCAATCGGTCTCGGCGGGCAGCGACGTCCGTCAGCCGAAGAGCCGGGTGAGGAACTCGTCGACGGTGCCGGCGACCCGGCGGCGCAGCGCGCCGTCGGCCGGTGCGGCGGCGATGAGCCCGGCCGCCTCGTTGAGGAAGCCGAGCAGCAGGGCGGCGGCCACCTCCGGATCCCCCGGCACGGCGATCCCCTCCTCTTCGGCCCGGGCGAAGACCACGGCCAGCAGCGGGGCGCAGGCGACCGCATCGAGGGCGCGGCAGGCCTCGATGCCGAGCACCGCCGGGGCGTCGGCGAGGATCCGGGCCATGGTGGGATCGGCGCAGGCGTCCATGTAGGCCCGGCAGCCCCGGTGCAGCTGGTCCCGCACACCCGACCCCGCCCGCGCCGCGGCGACCACGAGGTCCACCAGCTCGCCCTCGATCTCCTCGACCACGGCGGCGGCGACCTCGGTCTTGGAGGCGAAGTGGTGGTAGAGCGCGCCCCGGGTCACGCCGGCCCGCTCGGCGATCTCCTCGCGCCCACTCTCGGCGAACCCCTTCTCGGCGAACAGCGCCCGCGCCGAGGCGAGAAGGGCCCGGCGGGTGCGGGCCGACCGGGCGGCCTGGGTCTCCCGTGGCCTGGGCGTCTCCGTGGTCGTGACCACCGCCCACCTCCTCCGGACATTTACATGCGGGCAGCACGCATGTTAGCATGTCGTCCCGACCGAGGAGGTGCCATGGGCACGACCGCCAGTGCCGGTGCGAGCACGACGGGGGAGGCCGACGTCTGCGTCGTCGGCGCGGGCCTGGCCGGCCTCACGGCGGCCCGCCGCCTCAGCCAGGCCGGCTGCTCGGTGCTGGTGCTCGAGGCGCGGGACCGGGTCGGGGGCCGGGTGTGGACGAAGACCAGCCGCCACGGCGTCCCCGTCGACATGGGGGCCTGCTTCGTCGGACCCCACCATGACCGCATGCACGCGCTGGCCGAGGAGATGGGTGTCGGCACCTTCCCGACGTTCGTCGCCGGCGACAACGTGCTCGCCACGGGCGGGAAGGTGCGCCGCTACCGGGGCGACATCCCGCGGGTGAGCCCGGTGGCGCTGCTCAGCGCGGCCCAGGCCATCGCCCGCATGAACGCCATGGCCAAGAAGGTCCCCGTGGACGCGCCCTGGGAGGCGCCCAAGGCGGCCGCCTGGGACGCGCTCTCCGTGCGGGCCTGGCTCACGCCGGGCCACGTGCCCACCCGGCTCGCCCGCGACCTCGTGGAGGCGACCGTGCGGGCCTGCTTCGCCGCCGAGCTCTCCGAGGTCTCCCTCCTCAATTGGCTCTTCCTGGTCCGCTCGGCCGATGGGGTCGAGTCGCTCATGAACATCGCCGGCGGCTACCAGGACTCCCAGTTCGAGGGCGGCGTCGGGGGGGTCCCGGACGCCATGGCGAGCGAGCTGGGCGACGCCGTGGTCCTCGGCGCGCCGGTCCACGCCGTGCGCCAGAGGGGCGACCGGGTCGAGGTGGTCAGCGCCGGGGGCACCGTGACGGCCCGGCACGCCGTGCTGGCCCTCCCCCGCGCCCTCGCCGCGGGGATCCGCTTCGACCCGGTCCTCCCGGCGGACCACGCCCTGCTCATCCACCAGGTGCCGGCCGGCAGCGAGCTGAAGATGGTCGCCCTCTACGACGAGCCCTTCTGGCGCCACGACGGCATGTCGGGGGCCACCGTGGCCACCGACGACCTGATTGAGGTCACGCTCGACACCGGCCAGCCGAACCACCCCCAGGGTGTGGTGGCCGGGTACTCGGCCGGCCCCCGCGCCCGCGCCCTCGCCGCCCTGGGCGAGGCGGAGCGCCGCGACGCCTTCATCGGCATGCTCGGCGCCCGGCTCGGGCCGAGGGCGGCGAACCCCCTCGAGGTGCTCGAGCAGAACTGGGCCGAGGAGGAGTGGACGCGCGGCTGCTCCATGGGCCACTTCCCCACCGGCGTGCTGACCCAGTACGGTCGCCGGCTGCGCGAGGCCGTGGGCCGGCTGCACTGGGCGGGCACCGAGACGGCGGCGACGTCTTACGGGGCGATGGACGGTGCGGTGCGCTCTGGCGAGCGGGTGTGCGAGGAGATCCTGCGGGCGCCGGCCTGAGTAACTAGGGCCCCATGCCGTCGGGCCGCGGACCCGGGCCCGAGCCCACGCCGAGCTTCTCCCGGAAGAACGTGAGCGTCCGGTCCAGCGCCTCCCGCGTCGGCGTGCCCTCCTGGTCGACCAGGTGCTCTGTCAGGACCGAGTGCGACCTCTTCGGGTGCCCGTGCGGATTCCCCGGGGCCGAGTCGATCTCCACCGCGATGAAGGCGTCGCCCAGCTCCCGGCGCAGGGTCTCGAAGCGCTCGGCGAAGCAGAAGGGGTCGTTGGTGAAACGCAGGCCGAGGAGGCAGGCGCCCGCCGCCGTGCGCTCCTTGACCCGGGAGAGGTCCTCGTCGGAGATGCCGATGTCCGCCTTGTACCTCTTGGAGAGCGGGAAGGGCAGCGAGGGCTGGCTCAGCACCGGCGCCAGGACGACGTCGTCGACCATCATCGCCAGGGCGAAGCCACCGGTGAAGCACATGCCGACCGCCCCCACCCCGGGTCCGCCGCAGCGCTCGTGCTCGGCGGCGGCGAGCTTGCGCAGCCACACCGTGACGGGGCTGGTCTTCTTGAGTGCGAAGGCCGTGAACTCCCGCGAGACACAGGCCGGACCGAGGGACTCGAGCGCGTAGCCGACCGACACCGGGCGCCCCGGATCGCCGAACACCACCGGGAGCACGGCCGTGCACCCGGCCGCGGCCACCCGGCGCCCGAATTGGGCCACGAGCGGCGTGATGCCGGGCATCTCGCTGATCACGATCACGGCGGGCCCGCTGCCGATGCGGTAGACGTCACGCCGTTTGCCGTCGGCCTCGAAGGACTCCTTGGTGAAGTCCCCGAGCTCCGCTTCCCACTGGCCCGCTTCGCCGGTCGCCATGGCGGGACCGTAGCATCGGGCGTCGTGGCCGGACCGATGCGCTCCCTCGACCCGCGGCTCCCGGTGCTGGTCGGGCTCGGCGCCGCGGGTGTCGCTGCGCCCGTCGTGGACCTCATGACCGACGCCGTGCGCGCCGCGGCCGAGGATGCCGGCGCGCCCGGCCTCCTCGGCGCGGTCGACTGCATCGCGGTGCCGCAGGGGACGTGGTCGCTCACCGACCCGGCGCGTACCGTGGCCCGCCGCATCGGGTCGCCCGGGGCGCACACCATCCTCTGCGAGATCGGGGTGTCGCAGCAGGAGCTGGTCAACCACGCCCTCGCCGCCGTGGCGGCCGGCCGCTACGGCGCCGTCGTCGTCGCCGGTGCCGAGGCGCGGGCCTGGGCCCGCGACGGGGGGACCGACCGGGACGAGGAGCAGGCGCCACCCGACGAGGTCCTGACCCGCCCGCCGGACTTCGTGGCCCCGGTGGAAGTGGCGGCGGGGATCGTGCTCCCCCCGGTGCAGCAGTACGCACTCATAGAGAACGCCTTGGCCGCCGCCGAGGACCTGTCGCCGGACCGCCAGCGCGACGAGATCGCCGCGCTGTGGGCCCGCTTCAACGCGGTGGCGCGCCGCAACCCCGAGGCCGCCTTCCCCCAACCCCGCGACGGGGCGGCCATCGCCACCCCCGGCCCGCACAACCGCCCGCTGGCCTTCCCCTACAACCGGTGGCACGCCAGCCAGTGGACCGTCGACCAGTCCTCGGCCCTCCTGATCTGCTCGGCCGAACGGGCGCGTGAGGCCGGCGTCGCGGCGGATCGCTGGCTGTTCCCCCACGTGGCGCTCCACTCCTCCGAGGCGGTGACCCTCACGGCGAGGCGCCACCTGGAGGCCTGGCCGGCCATGGCGGTGCTCGGTCGCGCCGCGGCACGCCACCTCGGGCGCGCGCTGCGCGACATCCCCCTGGCCGAGGTGTACTCGTGCTTCCCCGCCGCGGTGCGCGTCCAACAGCGCGAGCTCGGCCTCGACCCCGCCGGGACCCCCACCCTGACCGGCGGCATGGCCTTCGCGGGGGGACCGTTCAACCACTTCGTGCTGCAGTCGATGTGCGTGCTCGGGCAACGCCTGCGCGGCGAGCCGGCCGAGCAGGGCCTCGTGACCACGGTCTCGGGCATGCTCTCCAAGCCGGGCCTCGCCGTCTGGTCCGCCACGCCACCGGCGTGGGGCGGCGGCGCGCTCGGGGCCGACCTGGCGGCCGAGGCGATCGCCGCCACCGGGGTCGTGCCGGTGGTCGACGTGGCGCCCGCGGCACGCACCGCGTCGACCGTGGCCTCCTTCACCGTGACCTACGGCGGTCCCGAGGGGCTCGACCCTGTCCGCACGGCCGTCGTGGCCGACCTGCCCGATGGGGTCCGCACAGCCGCCACCTGCGAAGATGCTGGCACCGCCCGCCTCGCAGTGACCGAAGGGCTCATCGGGCGGACGGTCTCGGTGAAGGACACGACATTCAGCCTGTGAACGCACTCCCAGGGCGGAGCCGGCCCCGCCTGGTCGACCCGGAGCTGGCGACCCGGGTGCCCGGACTGCGGCGGGTCGCGGGCGTCGCCATCGCCCTCGCCGTGCTCAGCGCGGTGGCCGTGATCGTGCAGGCGGTGGCGCTGGCCGACGTCGTCGACCGCTCGCTCCTGCACCACGCGCCGCTGGGCTCGGTGACCCCGGCCATCATCGTCGTCGGGGTGGCCATCGTGGCCCGCGCCGCGCTCGGCGGCGCCGCCGATCTCTCGGCGCTGCGCGCCGCCGACCGCGTCGTGGCGACACTGCGCCACCAGCTCCTGCGCCACGCGCTGGCGCTGGGGCCGCGCTGGCTCGCCGGGGAGCGACCGGGCGAGCTGTCGCTGGCGGCCACCAGGGGCATGCGTTCCCTGCACACCTACTACGCGCGGTACCTGCCGCAGGCCGCGGCGGCGGCGGTCATCCCCGTGATCCTCCTGGCCTGGGTGGCCACGCAGGACTGGCTGTCGTGCGCGGTGGTCATCGTCCTGGTCCTGGCCGTGCCCGTCACGATGATCGCCTTCGGGCGGGAGGCCACCAGGCGCTCCGAGCGCCAGTGGCGGCGGCTCGGCTCGCTCGCCGGGCGCGTGCTCCAGCTGGTCGAGGGTTTGCCCACCCTGCGCGCCTTCGGCCGCGAGGGCCAGGGACGCCGCGAGGTCGAGGCGGCCACCGAGGGCGTGCGGACGGCCACCATGCGCACGTTGCGCGTGGCGTTCCTCTCCGCCCTCTCTATGGACATGATCGCCGGCTTCGGTGTCGGGTTCGTCGCCATGGTGCTCGGTCTCCGGTTGCTCTGGGGCGAGCTCGGCCTGCAGACGGCGATGGCGGTGCTGCTGGTGGCGCCCGAGATCTTCATCCCCCTGCGCCGGGCCGGGGCGGAGTTCCACGCCAGCACCGAGGGGCAGGCGGCGGCGGCGCGGGTGGTCCAAGTGCTCGGCACGCCGCTTCCCCCCTCGGCCGCCGCGTCCGGGCCCGCGCCGGACCGCAGGGGGCGGCCCGACGCGGCGACCCTGGCGGTGGACGGCCTCTCGGTGGCCTACGAGCACCGCGACCGCGCCGCGCTCACGGGCTTCTCCATCGACGTCGGTCCCGGGACGCGCCTGGCCCTCACCGGGCCGTCGGGCTCCGGCAAGTCAACGGTGTTGGCGGCGCTCCTGCGCTTCGTGGAGCCGAGCGGCGGGAGCATGGCATTCGCCGGCCGGGCGTCGGGCACGGAGAGTGCCGCCACGTGGCGCGGCCACTTCTCCTGGCTCCCCCAGCGACCCCACCTCTTCAACGCCACCCTGGCGGAGAACCTCCGGCTCGGCGCCCCGGACGCGCCGGACGCCGATCTACGCGACGTGCTGGCGGCCGTGGGCCTGTCCGACCTGTTGGCGACCCTGCCGGACGGGCTCGGCACCCCCCTCGGTCACGACGGCCTGACGCTGAGCGCCGGCGAGCGTCAGCGCGTGGCCCTGGCCCGCGCCCTGCTCCGTCCGGCGCCCGTGCTGCTCCTCGACGAGCCCACCGCCGCGCTCGACCCGCCGACGGTGACCCGCCTGGCGCCGGCTCTTGAGCCCTGGCTGGCCGGCCGCATCGTCGTCGTGGCCGCCCACGAGCCCCTGCTCCTCCCCCGGTTCGACCAGGTGGTCACGTTGGCGGCGCCCGCCGGCCTCCCGCTGGCGGTCTCGCCGTGAGGCAGACCCCGGGGCCGCTCCGGCGCGTCCTGGCGCAGCCGGGCACGCCGTACGGGAGGCTCGCCCTGGCCGGCCTGCTGGGCCTGGCGGCGGCCGCGGCGACCATCGGCCTGCTGGCCGGGTCGGGCTACGTGGTCGGCCGGGCCGCGCTCCGACCCGGCCTGTCCGCGCTGGTCGGCATCCTGGCCGCGGTCGAGGTGCTGGCCTTCCTGCGCGGGCCCTTGCGCTACGCCGAGCGCCTCGTCGGCCACGATGCCGCGCTGCGCGCGCTGACCCGCTGGCGCCTGTGGCTCTACGACTGCCTGACCCCCCGGGTGCCCGCCGCCCTCGCGGGATGGCGTAGCGGCGACCTGTTGGCCCGCGCCATCGACGACGTCGACGCGCTGGGCGACCTGTACCTGCGCACCCTGCTGCCGGTGGCGATCGCTGCAGGCGCCGCCGTGATCGGCACCGTCGCCGTCGGGTTCATCCTCCCCTGGGCCGCCCTCGCGCTCGGCGTGCCCCTGGTCGTCGCCCTCGTCGTGCCCGCCGCCCTGACCTGGCGCCGCAGCGGCGACGACGAGGTGGCCGCGCTCGCCGGGACGCTCTCGGCGCAGGTGGTGGACGCGCTGGCCGGCGCGCCCGAGCTGCTGGCCTTCGGGGCCGACGGCGCCGTGCTGTCCGCCGTCGAGGAGTTGGGTGTCCGCTCGGACGCCCTCGAGCACCGCCACGCTCACCTCGGCACCGCGGCGGGGCTGGTGATCCAGGTCTGCATCGCCGTCGCCGTGACCGCCGTGTTGGCGCTCGGCGTGGGCGCCGTCCACGCCCATGACATCGGCCAGGTCATGGTGGCCGTGCTCCCCCTGGCCGCACTGGCCACCTTCGAGACCATCCCCGGCGTGCCCGTGGCGGTGGCGCGCTCGCTGGCGGTGCGCGCCTCCGCGCAACGACTGTTTGCCCTCGAAGACGTCCCCGTCCCGGTGCGGGACCCGGCGGTCCCGTCCGCCCCGGCCGCCGGAGTGCCCGACGTCGACTTCGTCGCCGTCGCCCTGCGCTACGACCCCGGCCTCCCCCGCGCCCTCGACGGGGTGGACCTGCGCCTGCCGGCGGGCGGCCGGGTCGCCGTGACCGGCTCGAGCGGTGCGGGCAAGTCGAGCCTCGTCACCGCGCTCCTGCGTTTCTGGCCACTCGAGGACGGCACGCTGTCGCTGGGCGGGGTCGACGTGGAGCGCCTACGCCAGGCGGACGCGCACCGCGCCTGCGCGCTGGCCGACCAACGGGCCCAGCTGTTCGCCGGCACGGTCCGGTCGAACCTCACCCTGGCCCGCCCCGATGCCACCGAGGACGAGCTGGCGCATGCACTGCGGGCCGCCCGCCTCGACGCCTGGGTGGCCGGGCTGCCGCAGGGATTGGAGACGCCGGTGGGCGAAGACGGCGTGGCGCTGTCCGGTGGTGAGCGGCGCCGCCTGGCCGTCGCCCGCGCGCTGCTGGCGCCGGGCCCCGTCGTCGTGCTGGACGAGCCCACCAGCGGCCTCGACCCCCGCCTGGCCGACGAGCTGATCGAGGGCGTGTTCGCCGCGGCGGGCGACCGCAGCATTCTGCTGATCACGCACCGGGCCGCCGAGGCGTCGCGCTGCGACGTCGTCGTCGCGCTCGAGGCCGGGCGCGTCGTCCCGGCTCAGTCCTGAGCGATCACCCGCGCCCGCGCTGAGAGGCGTTGTGCCGTGGTTGTGCCGTGGTTGTGCCGTGGTTGTGCCGTGGTTGTGCCGTGGTTGTGCCGTGGTTGTGCCGTGGTTGTGCCGTGGTTGTGCCGCCGTTGCGGATCGCCCTGCAAGAAGCAACCGGTCGTTGGATTCCCCTCACTGACAGGAAGGAAGGTGGACTCCAGGACGGTTCGGCCGGCCGACGCGTGGGCGTCACGCCGACGGCCTCCTGATCAGCCACCGGCCTCCTCCGCCAGGCGCCGGCGGACGTCGGCGACGCGGGGCGCCGGGTAGCCCAGCACTCCGGGACGCCACCCCGCGTCGACCTTCTCGGGGCCCGGGCCGTCCTCGGCCCAGACGTGACAGGTGTTGG
Organism: uncultured Acidimicrobiaceae bacterium; assembly: GCA_963826835.1. Lineage (GTDB taxonomy): Bacteria > Actinomycetota > Acidimicrobiia > Acidimicrobiales > RAAP-2 > Bog-473. Next base: position 166,364 of record CAWGYK010000008.1, on the reverse strand, counting down.
TCAGGAAGCCGAAGCCGCCCTCGCGCGATCGGGTGCTCGCCGTCCCCCTTCTCGACCTGCCAGGCGGCGGCGGAGGTGACGCCCTGCACGACCACGGGGCCCATGGCCCGGGCGAGGAATTCCAGATGGCTGCAGCCCCGCTCGCGGCCGAAGCGTGCCTGGACCGCGCCAGAGTAGCCCCGCGCCACCGAGAGGCCGATCAGGTCCCTGAATGTGGGCTCAATATCCGTGCACTCGGCGTGGGGGAACGTCTGCATGTCGGCCGCCGCGTCGACGATCGTCATATCGGCGCGGCGGACCACCAGGCCCAGGTCCATGACGTGGAGGTCGCGCGGCCCGAGGCTGCCGCCGGCCCAGGGCCGCTCGTCGTGGAGCGTCCCGACCACCGCGAAGTGGTCGCCGCGCTCGAAAACCTCCATGGTGATCGTGCGGCGGTGGACGGGGTCCTCCCCCGAGCCCGCGGGTGGGCGCAGCGCGGCCAGGGTGGGGGGAGGGTCAGGCATGGGACGATTGTGGCGCTCCATCGTGGCGGGATGCCAACGCCACCTCGTTGAAGCCGTGCAGGATGGGCGCGTCGCGGTTCCACCCGATCCGGGTCACCGAGGCGGTGCGCAGGTGGAGCCGCCAATAGAGGTCGACGGTCCCCAGCGCCCAGGCCACGGCCGCCTTGATCGGGCTGACATGGCTCACGACGACCACATCGCCGTCGGCCCGGCGGGCGCCGGCGCCGTCGGCCGCGAACAGGTCGTCGCAGGCGAGGGCGACGCGCCGGTCCACCTCGGCCAGGGTTTCGCCCCCCTCGGGTCGGAAGTCGCGGTCACGCTGCCAGCGCCGCCAGACCTCCGCCGGGATCCCACCGAGGGGCTGACCCTCGAACTCGCCGTAGTCGACCTCGATCCAGCACGCGTCGAGGGTGACGGGCGGGGCCAACGCCAACAGCTCCGCCGTATGGAGAGCCCGGCGGAGCGGGCTCGAGCGCACCTCGGCCACAGGACCGTCGATGAGCGCCCGAGCGGCGATGGCCTGCGCCCGGCCCTTCTCGGTCAGCTCGGCATCCGTCCGGCCGAGCAGCAGGCCCTGCGCGTTGGCCACCGATTCCCCGTGGCGCACCAGGATCAGCACGTCGGCGGCAACCGGGTCAGGCCGGGACCAGGATGCGACCGCACTGCTCGCAGGTGGCGGCTTCTCCGGGGGCAAGGGCGCGGATCTTCTCGACCTCAACCGAGGACAGCTCGAGGTGGCAGCCGTCGCAGCGGCTGCCCACCAGGCGCGCCGCCCCGGTGCCCTTGAGGCGGGACCGCAGGGTCTCGTAGCGATCGGACAGCGCAGTGGGCAGGAGGACGGCTGCTGCCGCCCGCGCCGCCACCGCCTCGGCCAGCGCGGCGTCGATGTCCGCCTGGTCCCGGGCCACCTGGCCCCGCAGCTCCTCCACCTGCGCCGCCAGCGGTGCCGTGCGCCCACTTAGGGCGGTCAGCTCCGCGTCGATGGGGTCCTGGTCGAGCATGGCCACGAGCTCGAGCTCCTCGAGCTCGGCCCGGCGCTCGCTGAGGTGCCGGACCTCGTCGTTCATGGCTTGCAGATCGCGCCCCGAGGTGCTCGTCGCCGCGTACATGCGCTGCTCAATGTGACCCCGCCGCCCGCTGATTTCGGCGATCTGCCCCTCCAGCTCCTTCTGCGTCGCGACCAGCACGCCACGGCGCTCCGCCGCGTCCGCCCGTTCGGCCTCGAGCGCGGTCAGCTCCGACTCGAGCGCCGTGAGCCCCGACGTCTCGAGCAGGGCGGTGCGGCGGTGCTGGAGCTGCGTGATGGCGGTGTCCAGGTCCTGGACGACGAGCAGCTGGTGCAGGTCGTCCGTCACGGCATGGCCTCGTAGGCGGCGCGGGCCAGCGGCAGCGCGTCGGCCAGGGCCGGGTCTGCCAAGGCCAGGGCCTCGTCCCAGCTGCACCAGCGCGCATCGGGGCTCTCGTCCTCCGGGGGCATCGGGTCGGCGTCCGCGCCGAGCAGGAGGTAGCGCAGATCGAGGTGCGTGTGGGCGTGGGCCGCCTGGTGGACGTCGAGATGGATGAGGAGCGGGCCGGTGGGGGGATGCTCGACGCCGAGACCCAGTTCCTCGGTGGCCTCGCGCAGCGCGGCGGTGGCCGGCGTCTCGCCCGGGTCGATGTGCCCGCCCGGCTGCATCCAGATGCCCAGCCGCTTGTGCCGGTGCAGGACGGTGCCGCGCCGCCCGACCACGATGCCCGACGCGGTGACGTGGGTCGGGCCGGCGTGCTCGTCGCACGGAGCATCGAGCAGTCCGAGCTCGGACAAGAAGCGCTCCCGGGCCGCCACCTCACGCGGCGAGGCGCCCTGGTGCCCCTCGACCAGGATGCGCAGGTCCCCCGCGGCGCCCGGCGCCGGACTTCCCATGATGCGAATCCCTAGCACAGGTGGCCGGTGAGCACGGTGGTGGCGTGCCCCGCGATGCGCACCCGCTCCCCGTCGGGACGCACGTAGAGCGTCGCGCCGCGTCGGGAGAGTTGCTGGGCCACGAGGGCGTCGCGGCCCAGCTCCCGGGCCCAGTACGGCCCGGCCGAGCATTGGGCCGACCCCGTGCCGGGATCCTCGTCGATCCCCACGTTGGGCCCGAAGACGCGCAGCACGTAGTCGGCGCCCGAGTCGGGCGTCGCGGCCGCGGTGAGCAGGAGTGCCTTGGCCCCGGTCGACGCGATGGCAACCAGGTCGGGCTCGTAGGCGCGCACCGCCTCGGCCGAGGAGAGCGCGACGAAGGTGAAGAAGTCGGTGTGCCCGCTGGCCAATACGGCGCCCGGCCACTGCTCCCGCAACGGGTCGGGCAGCGGGCTCGGCGTCACCGGGTCGGCCGGGAAGTCGAGCTCGATGCGGTCGCCGTCGAAGGCGGCGCGCAAGGGGCCGCTGCGGGTGTGGAAGGTCAGGGGCGCCGCGCCGTCGACCGTGCCCACCTGGCGCAGCACGTGGGCCGAAGCCAAGGTGGCATGGCCACACAGGTCGATCTCGACGGCGGGCGAGAACCAGCGCAGGCCGAACGTGGTCGGGTCCCCGGTCGGCGTCAGGTACGCCGTCTCGGCGATGCCGAGCTCGAAGGCGATGGACTGCAGGCGCGCGTCGTCGAGCGGCTCACGCAGCATGCAGACCGCCGCGGGGTTCCCGCCGAAGGCCACCTCGCTGAAGGCGTCGACCCAGGAGATCGGGATGCTCATGGTGCCCACGATGCTAAGCGGGCCAACGCGTCGGCCAGGACGCGTTCCTGCTTGCAGAACGCCCAGCGGACCAGCGTCCGACCGGCATCGGGATCGGCCGGGTCGTAGAAGACCGAGCTCGGGATGGCCACCACCCCGCAGCGACCCGGGAGGGCGAGGCAGAACTCGTGGGCGCTGAGACCAGGCGCCACCGGCGCGATGTCGGTCGTGGCGAAGTAGGTGGCGGAGGGCCGGAAGACCTCGTAGCCGAGGGCCTCGAGGCCAGCGCAGAACTGGTCCCGCCTCGCCGCGAGGTCGCCGGCGAGCTGTTCCATGGCGGCGGGCGGGAAGCCCAGGCCGCGGGCGACGGCCAGCTGGAAGGGGGCGGGACTGGTGTAGGTCAGGAACTGCTTGGCGGCGCGCACGGCGCCGACCAGCGGTTCGGGACCGCTCACCCACCCCACTTTCCAGCCGGTGAAGGAGAACGTCTTGCCGCCCGATGAGATCGTCAGCGTGCGCTCATGCATGCCGGGCAGGGCGGCCAGCGGGACGTGCGAACCGTCGAAGACGAGGTGCTCATAGACCTCGTCGGTCACCGCCAGGAGGTCGTGGGCGAGACAGAGGTCGGCGACCTGCGCCAGCTCGGCGGGCGAGAACACCTTGCCGGTCGGGTTGTGCGGCGAGTTGAGCAGCACCAGCCTCGTGCGCGGCCCGGCAGCGGCGGCCAGCTCGGCGGGGTCGAAGCGCCAGTCGGGGGGGTGCAGGCGGACGAGCCGCGGCACCGCACCCGCCATCGAGGCGCAGGCGGCGTAGGAGTCATAGGTCGGCTCGAACATGACGACCTCGTCGCCGGGCTCGCAGAGCGCCAGCAGTGTCGCCGCGATGGCCTCCGTGGCCCCGACGGTGACGAGCACCCCGGTGTCGGGGTCCGGTTCCAGGCCGTACCAGGCCCGCTGGTGGGCGGTGACGGCGTGGCGCAGCTCGGGGATGCCGTTGCCGGGCGGGTACTGGTTGCGCCCCTCCCTGATCGCAGCCACCGCGACCTCCCGCAGCTCCTCGGGGCCGTCGGTGTCGGGGAACCCCTGGCCGAGGTTGACCGCGCCCGTCGTCGCCGCCAACTCGGACATGGTGGCGAAGATCGTGGTGGTGAAGGGCCGCAGGCGGCGGGCCAGATACGCGTCCCCCGCTGCCACCGCGACGATCGTACCAACGCCGATGTGACGCGCCTATCGTCTGGGCGGACCGTGCTCAGCATCGCCAACTACAACATGCACTGCGGGATGGACGGGTGGGGCCGGCCCTACGACTATCTCGCCGCCATCGCCGCGCTCGATGCCGACGTCGTCGTGCTCGAGGAGGCCTGGACGACCGCCGGGGACGACAGCGGCGGCCAGGCGGCCGAGGCCGCCCGGGCGCTCGGGTCCCAGATCGCGGCCCACACCCTCGGTGAGGGCCGGCGCATCCGACCCCAGCCCGATGCGTCCGACACCTGGCTGGCCCGGCCCATCTGGTCGGACCGCAACAAGGCGCTCTACATGGACGGGGTGCGCCCCCAGCCAGCGAAGGTGCAGGCACTGGCCCGCTGGCGGGAGGCCGAGCAGGGGACGTGGGGCATCGCCGTGCTGGTGCGTCCGGGGCTGCCCATCGAGGCGACCCGCGTCGTGCCCATGACGACGCTGCGGGCCGACCGCGTCCGGCGGGCCGCGCTGGTGATCGACCTCACCGTGGAGGGGCGGCCGATCTCGGTGGCGGGCACCCACATGTCCCACCTGCACTTCGGCTCGCACCGCAACTGGGCCGAGCTGCGCCGTCAGCTCAAGACCGAGGCGCGTCCCGACGCGGTGCTGGCGGGCGACATGAACACGTGGGGACCGCTCGTCCACCTCTTCATGCCGGGCTGGCGGAGGGCCGTCGTGGGCCCCACTTGGCCCACCTGGCGGCCCCACAGCCAGATCGACCACATCATCGTGCGCGGTGCGCTGCGTCCGGTCGCCGGCACGGTGTTCCCCCACTCCGGTTCGGACCACCGTGCCGTGCGGGCCGAACTGGAGGTCGGTCCGTCATAGGGGACGTGCTCCTAGGCTCAGGAGGACGGCCGCGGCCCGCCCGCCAACGCGGTGACCGCCTCGTCGACGCTCGGATAGAAGTGGCTCGCACCGATGCGCTGCGCCAGGCCGCTGCGCCGCAGGATCTCGCGCACGTGGTCCCCCGCCCGCGCCACACCGAACGCGACGTGCTCGCGCTCGCAGGCCGTCAGCACGTCGGCCAATGCCCGCGACCCGGTGAAGTCCACGTCGGACATCCCGATGGTGTCGAGGACGAGAGCCCGCGTCCCGGGGGCGCGGGCCAGGGCGCCGGCGACCTCGTCGCGGAAGTGCGCCGCGTTGGCGTACCACAGCGGTGTGGCAAACAGGAGGACGAGGACGCCCGGGACCTCGGTGGTGGGGACGTCGGGCGAGACGGGCGCCCAACTGGTCGTCCCGCCGAGGCGTCCGAGCACGTGCAGCTGGGGCCGGGCGCTGAGCCGGATGCGGTCCAGGATGGCCAGCCCGACGGCGACGCCGATGCCCTGTTCCACCCCGACCAGGACCACGGTGAGCAGCGTCACCGCGGTGAGCCCGAACTCGAAGAGGTCGAAGCGGGCGATGGCGCGCAGATCCCCCGGCTTGAAGAGCCGGATCGCCACGAAGATGAGGATGGCTGCCAGGGTCGCCAGGGGGACGTCCTTCAGGATGTCGGCCACGGGGATGAGGAGGACGACCACGAAGGCCGCCCCGAGGGCGCCGGCCTGGGTGCGGCCCCCCGCCGTGGCCACCGCGCCGGTCCGGGGTGGGCTGGCGTCGACGGGAAAGGAGCCCACCAGGCCGGCGACGACGCTGCCGGCGCCGACACCGAGGAAGTCCCGCCCGGCGTCCACGTCGTAGCCGCCCTGCTCGGCGAAGGCGCGCGTCGTCGCCGCGGTCTGGGTCACGACGACCAGCGCCACCACGGCCGCCAGTGGCGCCAGACTGCCGAGCGTCGACCACGACAGCCCGCTCAACCCGAAGTGCGGAACCCCGGACTGGATGGTGCCGAGCACGGCGACCCCGCGGGCCTCCAGGTTCAGCGCGGCCACGAGCGCGGTGGAGCCGACCAAGCCGATCAGCGCGCCGGGGATCCGCCGATTGAACGTCACGCAGAGGAACATCACGGCCAGGACGGCCAGGCCGATGCCCAGCGCCCACCCGTTGACCTCGTCGAGATGGGTGACCACGTAGCCGACACGATGGGCATTCGAGCCGCTCGTCGGGGGCAGGCCGAGGAAGTCGGGCAGCTGGTGGACGACGATGATCACGGCCACCCCGGACAGGAAACCGGTGACGATGGGCGTCGACAGGAACTCGGCGATCCACCCGAGCCGCAGGATGCTGACCAGCATCACCATGAGCCCGACCATGACGGCCAGGATCGCCACCAGCTCCACGTAGTGGGGGGACGCCGTCAGCGCGAGGGCGGACACCCCGGCTGCGAAGAGCGGTGCGATGGTGGAGTCAGCTCCCACGGACATCTGCGGGTTGGAGCCGAGGAGGGCGAAGAGGACCGACCCCGCCACGAAGGCATAGAAGCCGGTGATGGGTGGCATGCCGGCCAGCCGGGACGTCGCCAGCTGCTCGGGCACGGCGATGGTCAGGAGCGTGAGTCCCGCCACCAGGTCCGCGCCAGCCCACGCACGCCGGTACCCGTGCAGCGACGTGAAGACCGGGACTCGTCGCACCGCGACATCATCGCCCACCGGCGTGTCCGCCAGATTGACCCAATTGATCCGCCAGATTGACCCAATTGAGTCTCGGGTCCGACGGGCGGCGACGCCAGCACGGCGCCCGTTCCCGTTGCCCGAGGAGGCCAGTACCGATGAGCGACTACCCCTACGCCGACCGCTTCGCCGTCAACCGGGTGCTCCCGGCGCAGGGGATGGGCCGCGACGAGGTGCTCGCCGAGCTCCGCACCATGGCGACCGAGGAGGATGCCTTCTGGGAGACCGGGAAGTGCTCGGGCACGATGTACTGCGGCGACCACGACCATTACCACTTCATGAACGAGGCCTTCGGCCTCTTCGCGCACGTGAACGTCCTGCAACGCGACATGTGCCCGAGCGCGACCAAGTTCGAGGCGGAGATCATCGCCATGACGCTCGACCTCCACGCCGGTGGCGCCGCCGTCGCCGCCGGCGACGACCCCTGTGGGCTGGTCACGACGGGCGGAACCGGCAGCATCCTGCACGCGATCCTGGCCTACCGCGAGCACGCGGCCCAGACCCGCGGCGTGACGCGGCCGAACGTGATCAAGCCCGAGACGGCCCATCCCGCCTTCGACAAGGCCTGCCATCTCTTCGGGGTCGAGCTGCGGCGGGCGCCGATCGACCCCGTGACGACCCAGGTCGACGTGGACTGGGTGCGCGACCACGTGGACGACCGGACCGTCGCCCTGATCGGATCCGCCTGCAACTACGGCTACGGCACCGTCGACCCGATCGGCGACCTCTCCGACCTCGCCCTCGAGCGGGGCATCGGGCTCCACGTCGATTCGTGCCTGGGCGGGTTCATCCTGCCCTTCGGCCGCGAGCTGGGCTACGACATCCCCCCGTTCGACTACTCGGTGCCCGGCGTGACCTCCATGTCGGCCGACACCCACAAGTACGGGTACGCCTTCAAGGGATCCTCGGTCCTCAGCTTCCGCTCCAAGGCGCTGCGCAACGCGCAGTACTTCTACCTGACGGACTGGAGCGGCGGGAAGTACACCTCCCCCGGCATGGAAGGCTCGCGTTCGGGAGGCCTGATCGCCGCCACATGGGCCGCCATGGTGCAGCTCGGACACGCCGGCTATCTGGGCTACGCCCGGGAGATCTTCGAGACGTCGGTGGCCATGCAGGAGGCGGTGACGTCGCACCCCGAGTTGCGGCTGGTGGGCCGGCCGACGTTCCTCTTCTCCTTCACCTCCGACGACTTCGACATCTACCACGTCAACGACTTCATGCGCACCAGGGGCTGGCGCTTCAACGGGCAGCAGTATCCCAACGCGCTGCACATGGCGGTGACCAGGCCTCAGACCCAGCCCCAGGTGGCGCCCGAGTTCGCGGCGGACCTGGCCGACGCCGTGGCCTACGCCAAGGAGCACGCGGACGAGGCCCCCCGCTCCGGGGCCATCTACGGCGGCGTGGCGGGTGGCATGACCGAGGAGGCGGACGAGTTCATCCGCGCCGTCATGGCGGACATGCTCGACGGGCAGTCCACCATTCCGCCCTCGTGACCCCCGGCCGCGCCGGGACACCCACGGACCTGGTCGACGGCTGCGCGGCGGCGCACGCCACCCTGCTCGCCAGCCTGGCCGGCCTCGGTGACGACGCCGCCCGGCGGCCGAGCCGCCTGCCCGACTGGAGTGTCGGCCACGTGCTGACCCACCTCGCCCGCAACGCCGACAGCGTGGTGTGGCGGTTGGAGGGGGCGGCGGCGGGCGAGCTGCGCGACCAGTACCCCGGCGGACTGGAACAGCGCCGGGCGGATATCGAGGCGGGGGCGGGGCGCCCGGCCGCCGAGCTGGTCCTCGACGTCCGGCGGACGGCGGCCGCCGTGGACCGTGTGCTGGCCGACCTCCCCGCAGCGGCGTGGGACGCCCCGTCGCGGACGTCGAAGGGGGTGGTGGAGAGCTCGCGCGACGCCGTGCTGTCCCGTTGGCGCGAGGTCGTGGTGCATCACGGCGACCTCGGCCTGGGCCCGGTGCCCTTCCCTCCCGCCCTGATCGACGCCTGGTTGCCACGGGAACTGCCACGGCTGGCCGATCGCACCGATCCGGCCGACCTGCTGGCCTGGGTCATCGGCCGGGGCGACCCGCCCCTCCTCTCCTCCTGGTAGCGCCGGCCGGCGGCCTTCCCAGCTACGTGGAGACGAACGCGTTGCCCGATCGGTCCACCGCGACGCAGTAGGAGACGCTCGGACAGTCGATGCTGGTCAGTGCGTGGCCGTTGTCGATGAGGGTGCCGCTGCTCCAGGTGGACCCGTTCCAGCCGAAGACCCGCCCGATGGAGTCGACGGCCCGGCAGAACGTCGTGGTCGGGCACGACACAGCGGTGAGACCCGACGCATTGGTGCCCGTGAGCGGTGGCTCGGTGGCGATCGACGCCGGTGCCGAGAAACCCACGCCGTTCCAGGTCAGGGCGTCGCCGTTGCTGTCGACGACGACGCAGAAGGTGGTCGTGGCGCAAGACACCGAGTTCAGCTGGCCCTGGCTGTCGGCGTCGCCCGGCTGGGTCCAGGTGCTGCCGTTCCACACGGAAGGCCCGCCTTCTGCGGCCACACAGAAGGACGGCGACACGCACGAGATCTGGTTGGCGGCGCCCCAGGCGCCCAGGTTGCCCGACCAGCCGCTGCCGTCGAAGGCGAAGGAGTTGCCCTCGCCGTCGATCGTGATGCAGAAGGTGGGGCCGGTGCAGTCGATGGCCGTGATGCCCTGGGCGGCGGGGAGGGTGGCCGGAGCCTGCCAGGCGGACCCGCTGAAGAGCGCCACCTGGTTCAGGTTGGGCGCGGCCGCGCAGAACCCGGCGCCGGCACAGGACAGATAGGCGGCCCCCTGGGGTGAGGGGGCCGGCACGGGGGAGCCGAGCGCGGTGACCTTGTCGAAGGACAGCCGGTAGGTCTGGCCGGTGGTCGATCCCATGAAGCACGCCAAGGGAGCGGGGCACGAGACGACCGAGAGGTCGGCGCCGGGCGCGATGCGGATCGGCTTGGACCACGCGCCGGCAGGAGCCACCGTGGTGGGAGTCGTGGCGTGCGTGGTGCTGGTCGTGGGAGCGCTCGATCCCGGGCTCTGGCCGCAACCGGCCACCGCCAGCGCCAGCGCGACGAGGACCAGCGCGGCCGTGAACGGTCCGGCCCCTCTCGGCACTACGTGTGGACCGGGAGGCCGTTCGCCTCGAGCGCGCGGTGGCGCGACCACGTATCGAGCACGATGAGCGTCTTGGTGCCCGTGACGCGACCGCGGCGGCGCAACTGCTCTATGACCTGGCCGAGGCGCTCCACGTCGGGCACCTGGAGCCACACCAGCGCATCGGGGTCGCCGGCGGTGGTGAACACCGCTTGCACCTCCGAGAGCTGCATGGCGGTCTCCTTGATCTCCTGCAGATCGGCGGTGCCGGCGAAGCGCACCTCGGTGAAGGCCTGGATCGGCCGCCCGGCCTTGCGGTGGTCGACGACGACGGTGTAGCCGGCGATCACGCCGGTGCGCTCCAGGCGCTCGATGCGCCTGGTCACAGCGGAGGCCGACAGCGAAACCTGCTCACCGATGTCGGCCATCGTCCGCCGGGCGTTGTGCGACAGCAATTCGATGATGTGGTGATCGATCGGATCGAGATCCTCTGTTCCCATGGGCTATAAGCCTAACGAAGCGGGGTTCGGCTGCACGTTCAGTGCATGTGGGGGGCTCAGAGTTGCTCCTCCGTTGCGCGGGCGGGTCCCGAAAGGCGCCGCGCTCAGGGCGCCCGCCGGTGCACGGCCACGGCGTAGCGGTCCCCCGCCGAGAAGGGCCGCCGGCCCCAGGTGGACCATCGGTCCTGGAGCTCCAGGCCGGCGCGGGCGGCCAGGGCGTCGTGCCGGCGGGGGCCGAAGCCGTCCGCCGACAGGGAGTACCCGGTCACCAGGAGCCCGCCCGGCGCCAGCCAGCGCGCCGCGTTGGAGATGACCCGTTCCTCGGTGCCGTCCGGCACGAAGATCAGCACGTTGCCGGCCATGACGACGACGTCGAAGGCCCGCCCGAAGTCGAGAGCCGGATCGGCCAGGTCACCGCGCACCCACGCCAGGTCGGGCGCCTTGGCGCGGGCGGCGGCCAGCATGGCCTCGTCCACGTCGACCCCGACGACGGGATGGCCGCGCCGGCTGAGCTCCATGGCGACGCGGCCCGTGCCGCATCCCGCGTCGAGGACCGAGCCGGGGCCGTACCAATCGACCAGCGCCGCCTCGCCGTGCATGTCCATACCGGACGCGGCCAGTTCCTCGAAGCGCCGGTCGTAGGCCGCGCCACGGGGGACGTCGCTCTGCTGCCACCGGTCGGGCACGGCGCCTACGGAATGGAGCCGCCCCCGGGAACGGTGACGGTGGTCGCCCCGGCGGGGAGGGAGAACAGGCTGGCGGGCGGCTTGGACGAGTACTTCGTCAGCTCGAAGTAGTCCGAGGAGGAGCCCGAGTACGACAGGATGCCCTGCTTGGTCACGCAGTACTTGCCGCCCTTGCCGTGCACCGAGACGCTGACGCAGGTGGAGGGCTGCCCGGCGAAGGTGGCGGAGGAAGAGGAAACCTTGATCCCGAGGAGCCTCGAGACCAGGCCCTCCTTGGCCTCGGTCAATGCGCCCAGCGCAACGGCCGGGCTGAAGACGTCCTCCACGCCCAGGAGCGGATTGGCACCCTTCTCCGAGAGGCACTGCACCGAGCTCTTGGCCGTCGTGCTGGTGGTCGTGGACGAGCCCGAGTTCCCCGAGTTGCCTGAATTCCCCGAGTTGGACGTCGACCCCGAGTTGCCCGAATTCCCCGAGTTGGACGTCGAGCCCGCGTTGGTGGAGCAGTAATACGTCGTCTTCCCGTTGTTGATCACGCTGCTGTTGTCCGAGGTCGAGAAATTCGACTTCGGAGGCGCCTGGGCGATGGTCACGGTCGACTTCTGGCCGTTGCTCACAGACGTGTACTGGGCCTCATAGGTCAGTTTCTTGGCGTTGTCGATGGTGTTGGTCAACGCCTTGAGGTTCGGGGCCGAGATCGACTTCGCCGAGGCCGGCAGCGCCGGGAGCACCAGGAGGGCCCCGAGACCGAGGGCCACCACCATGGACATCGCGCGGGATCGCATGGGGAAACGGTAGTCCCCCGTCCGCCGCGGGGGGTGCAGCGGAGACGGCCCGGGACGGGCGCCACTCGAGTGCTCGGTAGGGTGACCTCCTGTGTGCCTCCTCGTCGTCGCGTCACGGGTGGTGCGCGACGAACCACTGATCGTCGGGGCCAACCGCGACGAGATCCTGGAGCGACCGTCGACGGCGGTGACGGTGCTCGACGAGGGGCCGCCGCGCGTCGTGGGCGGGCGCGACGAGCTCTCCGGTGGCACCTGGCTCGCGGTGAACCAGCACGGCGTGTGCGCGGGCCTGACGAACCAGCCGCTCGGAGAGGCCAAGGACCCCTCGAGGCGCTCGCGGGGAGAGCTGCCGCTCGCGCTGGCCCGTCACCGCACGGCCCCCGACGCCGTCGACGCGCTGCTGTCGGGATACCGGCCGGCGGACTACAACGGCTCGTGGCTCCTCGTCGGTGACCCCTCCTCCCTCATCTTCGTCGACTTCACCGGTCCGGGGAACGGAGCCGCGACGGCCCTTCCCCCGGGGATCCACGTGCTGGAGAACCGCGCTCTCGGCGAGCCCTCGCTCAAGGTCGAGCTCGTGCGGGCCGTGCTCGGCGACCCGAGCGACGGCGACGCGGTGGTGGACGCCTTCCGCCGCGTCCTGGCCGACCACCGGAACCCCGAGGGCGAGGAGCGGCCCAATGCGGCGAATTGCGTGCACCTCGAGGCCTTCGGGACCCGCTCGTCGTGCATCGTGCGGGTCCCGTCCGGGGGCGGCGCGCCCCGGATGTGGGTCGCCGACGGACCCCCGTGCACCACGCCCTACGAAGATGTCGGCGCGCTGTGGGCGCCTCCGTCCGGCGCGCCGGGTCAGTCGCGGACGAGCGGCTTGTAGCGCAGGCGGTGGGGCTGGTCGGCATCGACACCGAGGCGCTTGTGCCGGTCGGCCTCGTAGTCGCTGAAGTTCCCCTCCCACCAGCGGGCCTCCGACTCGCCCTCGAAGGCGAGCACGTGGGTGGCGATGCGGTCGAGGAACCAGCGGTCGTGGCTGATGACCACGGCGCATCCCGGGAAGGTCAGCAGTGCGTCCTCGAGGGCCCGCAGCGTGTCCACGTCGAGATCGTTGGTCGGCTCGTCCAGCAGCAGCACGTTGCCCCCGCTGCTGAGCACCTTGGCCAGCAGCACCCGGTTGCGCTCGCCTCCCGAGAGCTGGCCTACCTTCTTCTGCTGGTCGCTGCCCTTGAAACCGAACCCGGCCACGTAGGCGCGCCCGTGCAGCTCGCGCCCGCCCACCACCAGGCGGTCGACCCCGCCGGTGATCTCCTCGTAGACCGTGGACCCGGGTGAGAGCGACTCGCGCGACTGGTCGACGTAGGCGAGCTGGACCGACGCCCCCACCGACACGCTGCCGGCATCGGGCTTCTCCTCGCCAACGATCATCCTGAACAGGGTCGTCTTGCCGGCCCCGTTGGGACCGATCACGCCGACGATGCCGCCGGGGGGAAGGCTGAAGGACAACCCGTCCATCAGCAGGCGGTCGTCGAAGGCCTTCACCACGCCGGCCGCCTCCACGACCTGGTCGCCCAGACGGGGACCGGGCGGGATGGACAGCTCGACCCGTTCGGCGCGCCGGTCGGCGGACTCCGCTTCGGTCACGAGGTCGTTGTAGGCCGTGATGCGCGCCTTGCCCTTGCTCTGGCGGGCGCGGGGGGACATGCGGATCCATTCGAGCTCGCGCTCGAGCGAGGCCTGCCGGGAACGGTCGGCCTTCTCCTCGGCGGCCAGGCGCGCCTGTTTCTGCTCCAGCCAGGAAGAGTAGTTGCCCTCCCAGGGGATGCCGGCGCCGCGATCGAGCTCGAGGATCCACCCGGCCACGTTGTCGAGGAAGTAGCGGTCGTGGGTGACCGCGACGACGGTGCCCGGGTACACCTGCAGGGTCCGCTCCAGCCAGGCGACCGACTCGGCGTCGAGGTGGTTGGTGGGCTCGTCCAGGAGGAGCAGGTCGGGCTGGGACAGGAGCAGGCGGCACAGCGCGACCCGCCGTCGCTCGCCGCCCGAGAGGGTGCGCACGTCGGCGTCGCCCGGGGGGAGACGGAGGGCATCCATCGCGATCTCGAACGTGCGGTCGAGCTCCCAGGCGCCGGCCGCATCGATCTTGACCTGGAGGTCGGCCTGCTCGGCCAACAGCGCCTCGATGTCGGCGTCCGGCTCGCCGAAGGCGGCGCACACCTCGTTGTACCGGTCGACCAGCTGCTTCGCCTCGCCCACGCCCTCGGCCACGTTGCCGGCGACGTCCTTGGACTCGTCGAGCTGGGGTTCCTGTGGGAGGTGCCCCACCGTGAACCCCGGGGTCAGGCGGGCCTCGCCGGAGAACCCGTCGTCCTCGCCCGCCATGATCCGCAGCAGGGACGACTTGCCCGATCCGTTGGACCCGATGACCCCGATCTTCGCTCCCGGGTAGAAGGAGAGGTTGATGCCCCTCAGGACCTCACGGTCGGGTGGATAGAAGCGCGTGAGGCCACGCATGGTGTAGATGAACTGGGGAGCCACGGCGACCAGTGTGCCCGATGCGGGGCGGGTGACCGCGCCGCATCGGGCGCGTCAGTGGCCCGACGGCCAACGGATCCGGTCCAGCCTGCTCTCACGCACCAGGCCGGTGCCGGCGAACCAGCGGGCGGAGGCCTCGAGCGCGTCGACGGCGGGCCGGGGCGCATAGCCCAGCTCCGCCCGGGCCCGGCTGATGTCGAAGGACATCTGGGAGGTCGACATCCGCGCCGCCTCCAGCGGCACCGAGGGGTGCCGCCGCAGCAGCCGGCCCTCGACGAGCTCGGAGACGGCGGCCACACCCAGCGCCAGCGATTTGGGCACCCTGCCGTACGGGGCCGGGAGCCCCGTGATGGTCACGAGCTCGGCCAGCAACTGCTGCAGGGTGAGGTTCTCCCCCCCGAGGATGTAGCTCCGCCCGGTGCGGCCCTTCTCCAGAGCCAGCACCTGCCCGGCGGCCACGTCGTCGACGTGGGCCACGTTCAAGACGGTGTCCACGTAGGCCGGCATGCGGCCGTTCAGGAAGTCGAGGACGAGCTTGCCGGTCGGCGTTGGCGCGCGATCCCCGGGGCCGACGGGGAACGTGGGCAGCACCAGCGAGGCCGGGAACCCCTCCGCGACGGCGCGCAGCACCTCGTGCTCGGCCACGTACTTGGAACGCTTGTAGGAGCCATAGAGATGCCGGACATCGGGGAAGGAGCGCTCGTCGGCCGAGTGCGAGCCCGAGACGTGCTCGAGCCCGAGGGTCCCCACCGTGCTCGTGTACACGAGCCGTTCGACGCCCGCCTCGTCGGCGGCGCCCAACACGTTCCGCGTGCCCTCGACGTTGATGGCGTAGAAGGAGTCGGGATCCCGGGCCCAGAACCGGTAGAGCGCGGCCACGTGGAAGACGGCCCGGCAGCCGCTGACCGCACTCAGCACGCTCTCGCGGCTGCGCAGGTCGCCGACCACCTGCTTCACCTCGAGCCCCTCGAGGTTCGTGGTGTCGGCCCCCGGCTCCACGAGCGCGATGACCTCCTGCTCGCCGCGCCACCAGCTGGCGCGTCACCGCCGAACCGATGAACCCGCTGGCGCCGGTGACGAGGACCCGGTCGCCCGACTCGAGCCTCACAGCCGCGCCCGGTGCAAGGTGCCCTTGGCCATCGTCCTGCCGAACTCGAACATCAGGCTGGAGCCCCGTTCGGCGCTGGCCAACACGTCGTCCAGGGCGTCCGCGAAGCGCTCGACCTCGTCGTCGCCCGCGATAAGCGGCGGCAGGAGCTTGATCACGTTCATGTTGTCGGCCGCCACCTGGGTCAGGATGCGGTGACGGTGGAAGAGTGGGACGACGATCATCTGCGAGAACAGGGCGGGCCGCAGCGCCTCGACCATGCGGAACCGGCGTCGCAGGCCGGGCGTCGTCGGCTCGCCGAAGACGAGGCCGATCATCAACCCCATGCCCCGCACCTCGTGCAGGAACTCGTACTTCTCGACGAGGGGCTCAAGGGCCTTCGTGAACGCCTTGCCGGTCCGCTGGACCCGGTCGAGGATGTCCTCGTCTTCGAAGGCGGCGAGGGTGGCGAGGCCGGCCACCATGGCCAGCTGGTTGGTGCTGAAGGTCGACGAGTGGACGACGGCACGGTCCATGGAGCTGAACACCGCGTCGGAAACATCGGCCGAGCACAGCATCGCGCCCACGGGGACGAAGCCCCCCGAGAGCGCCTTGGACACCGTGATGATGTCGGGAGTGATGCCGAATTGCTCGTGGCAGAAGAAGGTCCCCGAGCGCCCCATCCCGGCCTGCACCTCGTCGAGGACCATGAGCGCCTTGTGGCGGCGACAGAGTGACTGGGCCTCCTGCCAGAACTCGTCCGTCGCCAGGTTCACCCCTTTGCCCTGGATCGGCTCCGCGACGAACGCCGCCACGTCGCCGCGGCGGAGCTCACGGGCCAGGGCCTGGGCGTCGCCGAAGGGGATCATGTCGCAGCCGGGGAGCAACGGCCCGAAGCCGCTGCGGAATTCGCGCCCTCCGTTGAGGGCGAGTGCCCCGGTCGTGAGCCCGTGGAAGGCGTGATCGCAATAGAGGATGCGGGTGCGCTTCGTGGCGGCCCGCGCGAATTTGATGGCGCTCTCCACCGCCTCCGCCCCGGAGTTGGTGAAGAAGACTCGTTCGATCCCCGGATGCGAGCGGGCCACCAGCTCCTCGGCCAGGACGCCCGGGAGGAGCGAGCAATCCATCTGCACGAGGTTGGGAAGGTCCGCGTCGAGGGCATCGTGCAGGGCACGGACGACGGTTGGGTGACTCCGCCCGAGGGCGAACACGCCGAATCCGGACAGGAGGTCCAGATAGCGGTCCCCCTTGTCGTCAATGAGGTAGCAGCCCTCCCCCTTCACGTAGAAGCGATCGAACTCGATCTGGCCGAGAACCCGGGGGAGCTGGGGGTTGACGTATTTCGAATGAAGGGTGAAGTTCTCACCCTTGCGCTCGTCCAATACCGTTTTCAGATCAAAGGGCATGCAGTGGGCTCCAGGGGTCGCTCCCGCGGGCGGGTGGCGACAGGTTAGTGGCGGGCCGTCCGGCCCCCGCCACGCTGGTTCATGCGATGATCGCCTGCCGCCGCCCATACCAACATTCGATCGGACAGGAAGGCCCGTTGAATGACCGCCAGTGCCCCCAACATCGTCCTCGTCATGTCGGACCAGCACAGGGCCGACATGATGGGGTGCGCGGGCGACCCGACGGTGCTGACGCCGTCGCTGGACGCGTTGGCCCGCCAGGGCGTGCGCTACTCACGGGTGTCGTGCCAGGGCCCGCTCTGCATGCCGGCGCGCGCCTCGTTCATGACCGAGCGCTACGTGCGCGACCACGGTGTCTACACCAACGCTTCCGAGATCGCGCCGGGAAGCCCGACCTACGCATGGGCCCTGCGGGAGGCCGGCTACCACACGTCGCTCCTGGGCAAGGCACACCTCTACCTCGACGAGCAGCTGACGGTGCCGCACATGGACGACATGGCCGGACGGCTCGAAGCGCTGGGCTTCGCGGAGGTCTTCGAGACGGGCGACAAGTTCATCGGGAAGATCCCGACCCGCTACACCGACTATCTGTCCGGACAAGGTCTGCTCGAGGCCTACAAGCAGCACATCGCCGACCGCAGCTATCAGGGTGAGAACGAAGACGGACAGAACGCCACCAAGTGCGTGCCGATGTGGGACTCGACACCGACGCCCGTCCCGCTGGAGTCCTACGTCGACGCCTGGCACGGCCAACAAGCCGTCCAGTGGATCGAAAGCTACGACCGCCCGCAGCCGTTCTTCCTCTTCGTGGGCTTTCCCGGTCCCCACGATCCCTGGGACGCTCCGGCGGAGGCCGTGGCGCGCTACCGCGACGTCGAGATCTCCATGCCGCGCTCGACCCGGCGCCCCTCGACCGAGGGGACGGGACGGTACGGCGGGCTGTTGCACGCGTTCCTGTGGGTGTCCGACTCCGAGTCCATGACGGACGACGCCATCCGGGGTATGCGGCGCGCGTACGCCGCCGACGTGTCGGTCATCGATCGGGCGGTCGGCCACATGGTCGGTGCGCTCGAGCGCAAGGGCCTCCTCGACAACACGTGGATCATCTACACCAGCGACCACGGTGAGATGGGCGGAAACCACGGGCTGATGTCCAAGTGCGTCCTCTACGAGCCGGCCGTGCGCGTCCCGCTGATCGTCCGCCCACCTGGCGGCTGCCCGCCGCGGGTCGTCGACGCCCTGGTGGAGCACGTCGACGTGCCCGCAACCCTGCGCGAGATCGCCGGCGCCCCCGCGATCCCCTCCAGCGAGGGTCGCTCGCTCGTGACGAGTGTCCACGACGCGTCGTCGCCGCCGAGCCGGTCCCTGGCCGTCAGCGAGAACTGGGGCTTCGCCGCCTTCGAGACCGATCGTTACAAGCTGGTGGTCGACGAGGACGCGGTCGCACCCTGCCAACTCTTCGACCTGTCCGAGGACCCGGCAGAGGACCACGACCTGCTCCCCGACCCGGAGGCGGGGCCGGTCGTGGAGGAGATCATGGAGACCCACGTCCGCCCATTCTTCCGGACGGCGCCAGCCCGCCCCATCCCGAGCTTGTTCACCGGTGGGTACGACGAATGAGGTGCCGCGGGTCAGCCGGCCGGTGTCGGCGGGACGGCTGAGCCGTAGGCGGCGTTGAAGGCCGTGAACGACGGCGAGTCGGGGTCGCCCGGCGTGGAGACCTGGACACTGTTCTGGATCATCACGCCCGAGTCGTTCTGGTAGTTCAGGTTCGCGCCCGTGTAGGTCGGCGTGCCACCGGTGACGATGCTGGACAGGACTCCGGCATTGTCGAAGTCACCGACGCCCGTGGGTGGGGCGATGGTGTAGTGGGCCAAGGTGGCGATCTTGCCACCGACCTCCGGAGCCTCGACCACCCACTCGGCAGAGGTGCCGGCCCCGTTGTAACCCTGCTTGGTGGTGTAGGTCCAACCCCGGGTGGCGTCGGAGATGGTGATCACCCAGACATGCTCGGAAGAGCGCCGGAAGAAGCCGCCGGAGGTGGCGGTGCCCGACGTCTCGTAGATGGACGCCGACATCCGGTCCCCGCCCGTCACGGCGTACGAGCCGGGCAGGGCGGTCTCGGAGGCGGGCAGGATTTCCCACCACGCGTTGTAGTGGGCTGCGCCACCGGAGAAGTCCTCCTCGGTGCCCGTCTGGATGAGATTGCTGTCGTTGAAGCCGTCCACCCCGATCCAGGCCGAGGAGTAGGTGGCCGAGGTGGAGGCGGCGACCATGGGAACCGTCCACGTCCCGCTCACGCCGGTGTAGCTGCCGGTCTCCGCGTAGCCAGACCAGTTCGACGCCGCCCAGGTGTTGCGGACGCCGAAGGACGGTGCGAGGGCCTGGCGGGGGAAGTTCGTGATGGTCGGTGCCGACGGCGGCGCCGCGCCCGCCTCGCTCACCGCGGCGAAGACGACCGTCGAACCGACGAGGATCGCCGCCGAGACGAGGGCAAACAGGCCTCGATGGAGGCTGCTCTGGCGACCGTGCTGCGACCCCGGCGAACCGGTGCCCCGCACAGAAACCAGCTTCGGCCCGTTCTCCATGGTGCCCTCCATCCATCGACGCGGTCTTCTCGGTGCCCGGGAACTCTAGGGGTTGCGCCTTGCGCGAACAACGATCCGGGAGGTGGAGCAGGGTCTGCCGGCCGGCCCTACCCGAGGCCCAGGGCGTCGGCCGTGAGCACCTGGTCGAGGTTGAGGCTGTGGCGTCCCGCCACCTCGTTGCGGAGCCAGTCTCGCCGCGACTCGATGGCCTCGAGGCGTTCGGGTGGGACGCGGGAGGACAGGTCGTCGAAGATCGCCATCAGCTTGCGTGAGATCTGGGGGTCCCCGGCGCCGTACAGCCCGACCTCGGTGAAGGCGAGGTCGAACACCCGGTCCCAGTCGGGGACGGGCACCACCAGGCGGACCGAACCGGCGGTATCGAGAAAGACGCCCGAAGGGTCCGGGCGGTCGGCGATGGCCCGCAGGATCCCGTGCAGCCGATCGAGGCTCTGCACCGCGGTGGTCGGATCGTTGATGGCGGCCGAGACGGCGCGGATCGCGATGTCGACCAGCTGCCGGACGCCGTAGCACGGGTCCTGGTAGAGGGTGCGCACGGCGGAGCAGTCCAAGACCCGGACGAGCTCGCCCGTCTCCGGCGCCGTCCCGCCGTGCACCGTGAGCAGATCGGATCCCCGCACCATGTAGGTCCCGACCGGGACGCAGAGCTGCACCACGCAGGAATGCTGTCGTGCCACCTCGGCCAGATGGTGGGCGTCGACACCGTCGAGCACCGCGTCGGCGCGGTCGAAGGGAACGACGCAGCCGGTCCCCTCGAGGACCGGCTGCGTTACCTCGCGGTAGGCGGATGCCGGCACGAACAACGTCTGGATCGCCTGCAGCGTCTCGTTGAAGACGGCCTGGATCACGTAGCTCACCCGCATGGAACGCACGGTGGAGTGGACGAACACCACGAACACGAGCACGGAGGCCATGACGAGCAAGTAGGCCAGCCCGACCGCTCCCTGCGGGACGGTGTGGGCCGCGGTGGTGGTGCCCACCCGGGCCAGGAGCGTCAACGAGTAGACGAACGTCGCAATGAAGGTGGCCAATGCCAGCTTGGTGACCGGCTTGCGGACGAACGTCCGCAGCACGCGAGGCGAGTACTGGGTGCTCGACATCTGGAGCGCGACCAACGTGATGGAGAACACGACTCCGGTGAAAGTGAGAAGCGCAGCCGCGATGGTGGCCAAGAGGGTGCGGGCGTCGTCCAGGTTCGTCGGGAACAGCCCCTCATGAAACGTGAAGCTGTGGAGGTAGCGGGCTGCGATGTCCCCCGCCACCCAGGCGGCGACGGCGGCCAGAGCCGGCCAGAGCCAGAGCGACTCCCGGCGCCACTCGCGCAAGTGGGCCCGCCTCGATCCGCCGCGTACCGGCACGCGGGCGCGCACCATGGTCACGGGTCGTCGGACCGTTCAGAGAGAGGGGGCGGCGTCTCCACCGGGCTCTGCTCCCTGGCCAGCCACCGGAGCCCGATGAGCGGATAGACGAGCACCGACAGCATGCCGGCGGCGACGAGGGCCGCCGCATTCTGCGGCTTCATTCGGTGCTCGTCGACGCCAAGGGTGGTGATGACCACGATGATGGGGAGCCCCGTGGCGGAGAGGACGGCCAGCCCGCGGGTCTCCACCCTCGTCACGACGCCCCGGAAGAACGCCCAGGTCGGAAGGCCCCGGGTGAAGAGGAAGATGACGGTGAACACGGGGACGAGGAGCAGGACCTTGGGCTGATGGATGAGCGCATGGAGATCGAAGGTGATGCCGCTCTCAATGAAGAAGATCGGTATCAGGAAGCCGAATCCGATGGCCTCGAGCTTGCTGGTGATCGGTTCGCTGTCCTCCCCACTGATGAAGAGGCGTACGACCACGCCGGCGGCGAAGGCTCCGAGCAGGACATCGAGGCTGAGCTCCTCGGCGATGTACACCAGCACGATCACCAGAAGGACCGAAATCCGGACCGGCAACTGCGAAGTCGAGTCCAGGTGGCGGCGCAAAAGGGCGACGAAGGCGGGCGGGTGGACCTGCATGGCCAACAGAGCGGCGATCACGGCAACGGCGACGAAGAGAGCGAGGAGGAGGAACGTGATGCGCGGGTCCCGGTTCGTGAGCAGGACGGCCACCGCCACGATCGGGCCGAACTCCCCGACGGCGCCCACCGACAGGATCGCCGGCCCGACCGGGGTGCGGAGCACGCCGGCGTCGCGGAAGATGGGCAGCAATGTCCCGAGGGCGGTCGTGGTCAGGCACAAGGCGACGACGACGGAGTCGAGCACGAGGCCGGTGGCGTGCAGGAAGACGCCCACGCCCAACGCCAGCAGCAGAGAGGTTCCCCATGATCCCGCGGCACGCCCCAGGTGCCCCTGCCGCATCGTCGCCAGGTCGAGCTCGGTGCCGGCCAGGAACATGAGGTAGGTCAGGCCGAAGTCGGACAGCGCCGTGACGATGGAGTTCGGGTGGGCGAGGTTCAGCACGAAGGGCCCGATCAGGATCCCGAGGAGGATCTGGAACACGACCTCGGGCACGGCGATGAAGCGCCGCAACCCTTCGGCGAGGATCGGCGCCAACACCGCCGCCAGCCCGATGAGAACCAGGGTGGGAATGGCAGTTTCGATCATGTGTGTCCTGCTCGCCCCGTGACCGCCCGCTGTGGCACGCCGCGCCACCTCCCGGGCACACACGCTACGCGCCGCGTCCGTGGATTCGGGTGATCTCGGCGGGTTGACGTCCAACCTGGCGTGGGGAAGCATGGCCCGGCCTACTCGCGATGGGGGGTCCGCACATGAGGGTCTTGTCCATGGTTCCGACGCGTCCGACACCGGCCTCGTGACGTCCGCGTTCGTCAACCCGTCCTGGATGCCGCACTCGGTCGGCGAGGCCGCCCGCGCCGGGGACGCCACCGCGGACGACCTGGTCTCGGGACGTGCCTGGTCCCACCTGCTCGACGGCCTGCGCCAGGCCTCGGCGGTCGTGTTGTCCGACGACGTGCCCCGCAATGCGGACGACATGGCAGCGGGCTTCCGGCACCTGCTCGTGTTGCTCGGCATCGGTTTGGACAACGCCCTGCGGGCGGAGTCCGACTCGGTGCTCGCCGTGAAGCCATCGGGTGTGGACGGGATCTACAAGTGGGGCATGGACTGCCCGGACTGCATCTACACGGGCGCAGGGCTGCGGGGAGGCGAGACGTACCGGCTGTGGGGGAACCGTGGCACGGCGCGCTACGTCGGCCTGCAGTCGATGGCCGGCATGGCCTCCTCGGCCAACGTGCTCCTCGACAAGCTGGACCTGGGGCCCGGCGGGGAGGTCGACCTCATCCTGTCGGCGGATCCGCACGAGGGCAACTGGCTGCCCATCGCCGCGAACGCCACGGCACTGGTCGTCCGGCACTTCTTCTACGACTGGGACACGGAAGTGGCATCGTCGCTGTCCATCGAGCGGATCGGCACAGGACGCGAGCGGGCGCCGCGCCCGGCCGTGGACCCGCGGGCGGTGGTCGCCCGGCAGCTGATCGCCCTGGGCGACTTCGTCGGCGCCAACCTGGACTTCTTCCTGCAGTTCTCCCGGCCGGAGACGCCCAACACGTTCCTCCCCCCACTCGACGGCACGGCCATGGGTGCGGCGGCGGAGAACCGCCCGGTCATCGGGTCCTGGGCGCTGGGGCCGGACGAGGCGCTCCTGGTCGAGGTCTCGCCTCCCCAGGGCCTCTACTGGAGCTACTCGCTCGGCAACCCCTGGTGGGAGACCATCGACTACGGCGGCCATCAGAGCAGCCTCAACGGGCACCAGGCGGCGGTCGACGACGACGGCATCCTGCGCGCCGTGATCGCCCACGAGGATCCCGGGATCGCCAACTGGCTCGACACCGCCGGGCACAGCGCCGGCCCCGTCATCCTCCGTTGCGTCCGCACCGAGACCGCGCCGGTACCCACCACGCGGGTCATCGCGTTCTCAGACGTCGCCCGGGAGCTGCCGGCGGGAACCCGGGAGGTGACGCCGGCGGAGCGGCAGGCCACGATCGCAGCGCGGCGCCTCGCCGTGAGCAAGCGGTTCTGCCGGTGACGTCCGGCGGCCGGCGGGGCCCGAGCACACAGAGGGAGGTGGACCGGCATGGATCTCGGATTCGCTGACGCGACCGCTGTCGTCACCGGGGGCAGCAAGGGCATGGGGCGAGCCGTGGCGGAGATCCTCGCCGCGGACGGAGCCCGGGTCGCCATCATGGCGCGCGGCCAGGACGCTCTCGATGAGACCGTTGCCTCCCTGCACTCTCTCGGCAGTCCGGACGCGGTCGGGATCAGCGTCGACATGACCGATCCCGCATCGATCGCCCAGGGTTTCCGCGACGTGGGCGAGCGGTGGCAATCGCTGAACGTCCTCGTGCACACCATCGGGCCGGCGGCGGGACGGTTCGAGGACCTCGACGACGCCGGGTGGGACGACGCTTTCGCCCTCGGCACCATGTCCGCCGTGCGCAGCGTGCGCGAGGCCCTTCCACTTTTGCGCGCGGCGGCATGGGCCCGCGTGGCCATCTTCTCGGCTCACTCCATTCAGCGCCAGAGTCCGATTCTGGTGGCCTACACCGCGTCGAAGGCCGCCGTCACCAGCATCGCCAAGAACCTGGCCAAGTCGCTCGCTCCCGACGGCATTCTCGTCAATGCCGTCTGCCCCGGCTCCATCGTCACCGCCAGCTTCACCGAGAACCTCAAGGAGATCTTCGCCGGCGAGGGCCTCGACCCGGCAGACCCGCACGACGTCATGACATGGATCGACCGGACGTTCCACCAGCCCGCCGACCTCGGGCGGGCGGGGCTGCCCGACGAGGTCGCATCCCTCACCGCCTACCTCGTCTCCCGCCGCAACGGTTACGTGACGGGGGCGTGCATCAACGCCGACGGCGGTTCGGACTTCGTCTGACCCGCTCCGCTACGACGAGGCGATGCCCGAGAGCGGTGCGGCGAGCCGCAGTCCGCTCGGCGCTCCCAGGAACGTCGCGTCACCGTAGGTGTACACCGCGCCATTGGCACCCACCAGCCAGTACCCCGCCCCAGTCGGCGTTCGGCTGATGCCGACCACGGGCGGCTGACCGACGATGCCCTGACCCGGCACGGAGCCGAAGTACGGCGCATCCCCGAAGTTGAAGATGCCCCCGTCGGATCCGACCAGCCAGTAGCCCCGGCCGTCGGGGGTACCCGCCAGGCCGGTGACCGGGGCATTCAGGTGCCGTCCGCCCATCGACCCGATGAACGCGGCGTCCCCGAAATTGAAGACGCCGCCGTCAGAGGCGACCAGCCAATATCCCCCGTTGTCGTCCGCCGCCATCCCCACCACCGGCGCGTTCAGGCGCTGGCCCCCCATGGAACCATGGAACTGGGCGTCCCCGAAGCGGAACACGCCGCCGTCGGCGGCCACCAACCAGTAGCCTCCGCCGTCCGGGGTGGCCGCCATACCCACGACGGGCGCATTCAGATGCTGCCCGCCCATGGAGCCGTAGAAGTGGGCGTCACCGAAGGTGAACACCCCGCCATCGGACGCGACCAACCAGTAGCCGCCACCGTCCGGTGTCGCTGCGACACCGACCACCGGTGCGTTCAGGTGCTGCCCGCCCATCGACCCGGCGAATTGAGCCGTCCCGTAGTTGAACGCCCCCCCGTCCCCCGCCGCCAGGACGATGCCCTGGCTCGAAGCCGGGGGGAACGTCATCTGCTCGATGAGGGACCGCAGTCCCGGGTCGTTGTTGTTCCCAATGGAGGTGGCTGCGCTGCCGGCCGCGAGGCAGCCGACGGATGGCACGCAGGAGGCCGAGACCAGGAAGCTGAGCGCGGCCACGTCCGGGCTCGGCTCGATGGACCAGGAGCTGCCGTTCCAGTTCTCTATGAAGCTCTGCGGCCGGAAGTTGTTGCCACCGCCGCCACCGAAGGTCCCCTGTGAGCCGACCACCCAGCATTGCACCGAGCTGACGCAGGAGAGGCTGCTGAGCATGCCGGGGGTCGACGAGTCCGGAACCGACTCCGACATGTCGGTCCAGGTCGAGCCGTCCCAGTGCTGCAGCAGGAGACCCGAGGCGTCGCCGGTGTCGTCGGTCGTGGCGCCCGAGGCCCAGCAGTCGGCGGCGTCGACGCAAGTGAGCCCGTAGAGGTAGCCGCCATTCGGGCTCGGCTCCGCGGCGCTCGGCGTCACCGACCACGTCGCGCCGTCCCAATGTTCGATCAGGCCCTGGTCCCCGCCCGCACCCGGGAAGATGGGCAGGAAATTGGGGTTCTGCTGCACGGGCCCGGCGTTCCCGACGGCCCAGCAGTCGTCGGGGGCGAGACAGTCGACAGTCGACAGCTGGTCGAAGGGCTGCCCGGTGTCCGCACCCGGGACGATGCTCCAGGCCGTCCCGTTCCACTGCTCGATCACATCGTTGAGATTCTCGCCCTTGTCATCCGTCGCGAACCCGACCGCCATGCAGCTCGAGGCCGACGTGCAGCTCACCCCCTGCAGGACCGCGCCGACCACGCCGGGAGCGGAGGGGTTCGGGCTCGGCACGATCGACCAGGACGAGCCGTTCCAGTTCTCGATGAGCGTCCCGCTCGGGTTCCCGCCCCCGGCCACCAGGACGGCGCCGACGGCCCAGCAGTCGGACCCGCTCACGCAGGCCACGTCGAAGAAACCTCCTCCGGCGTCGCCCGACGGCAGCGGAGGCGTGGCGCCCAGGCTCCAGCTCGATCCGTTCCAGTTCTCCACCAGCGGAGCGTCGGTCCCGCTCGAGTTGATGTTCTCGATGGAGATGCCGACGCCCATGCACTGCTGCGCGTTGGCACAACTCGAGCCGAGCATGATGTCGTCCGCGCCGGTCCCCGGTGTGGTCGCCACGTACCAGCCGGACGTCGCCGCGCCAGTCCCCGTCTCGGTGAAGAGCGCACCCGCGCCGATCACCGCGACCGTCAGGGAGCACCCGAACGCCAACCTCCACGCGATGAACGTGCGCGAGCGCGTCACCGGACCGATCTCATTCGCCAATCGACCCATCGAACCATGGTCGCACGGCGGGTCCCGGCACCCGGGGATGGTCCACCTGCGGCGCGGCATTACCCGTGCGGGGGGATGGCGTCTGCCAAGCTCTCCGGAGTGGCGAGCAACGCCGACGACGACAACATCCCTGGAATCGACCGGCTGCTGGCGCTGACCGACGGCGTCGTCGCCATCGCGCTCACGCTCCTCGTGCTGCAACTCCAGGTGCCCGTCACCGACGCGCTGAAGGAGAACCCCGACTCGGCCAAGACCTTGTGGCACGCCCTCGACCCGGACGGGGCGGAGTTTACGAGCTACCTGGTGTCCTTCGTCGTCATCGCGCAGTTCTGGATCGTGCACCACCGGGTGCTGCGCGGCATGCGAGGCCACAGCGAAGGGCTGGCGTGGCGCAACTTCGGCTTCCTCCTCACGCTCACGCTGATGCCCTTCACATCGGACCTGATCGGTCGCTACGGAAGCAACCCGGTCGCCATCACCCTGTTCGGGATCAACCTGGTGGCCATCAGCCTCAGCACGCAATGGATCTTCCTGTACGCGGCGAGCCACAACCTCATGACCGACCAGGCGCGGTCGGCCCACGCCGAGCGGACGGCGCGGGTACGCGCGCTGCTGGTGATCGCGATCGTCACCCTCTCCCTGGTCCTGGCCTGGACCGACACCAATCTGGCGAAGTACACCTGGCTGCTCTTCTTGTTGGTGCCGGCTTCCGGGGAGCGGGTCAGCCGCCTGCTGGAGCGCTCACGGGCGGCGTCGGCAGCCGACAGCGGTGCGCAGGCGCCGTCGGGCAAGCGCTGAGGGCCTCACCTCGCGCCTCCGCCGTTCACGAGGTCGGATGCTGCGCCGCGTAGGTCGCTTCGGCGGCCTGGACGTCGTCCACCAGGTTGCCGAGCGCAAGGTTCACGTCGTCGGTGTGGAGGCCCCACTCGGCACCGAGCGTGGATTGGACCACCGGTCGGCTTCCCCCGGCCTGGGCGTTGATCTGGAGCCAGGTGGCCCCGCCCTTGCTCTCACATGTCCCCGTGTAGAGGCCGGGGTAGGTCACCCAGTGCGCCCCGACGCGGAGCGACCTGGAGATGAAGTACGGCGTCAGGGGCGCCCCAGCGGACGACGTCGTCGGGGCCAGCGCGGCGGGGTTGGTGCAGAGCACCTCTTGGCCCTTGCGGGTCCGCTGGTCCGATTGCAGGCTGACTCCCTGACCCGGGCGCCCGAAGAGCGAGTCGGCCGGGGGCGTGGACGAGAACGACGAGTAGGCGATGACGCAGCCGGTCTGGCCCGCGGCGGTGCAGGCCGGGATGTTGGCGAAGGTCCCGCCCACCGTCTTGCCCACCGGCACCTGGACGTTGCCGCCCAGGATGAGCGCCGCGACCATCCGACTGCGCAGCGCGGCATCGTCGTCGACCTGGGAACGCAGGAGCTTGATGAGGTTGGCCGCCCCCTGGGAGTGCCCGATGAAGATGACCGGACGGCCGTCGTTGTCGTGGGCCAGGTAGTCCCGCCACCCGGTCAGCAGGCTGTCGTAGGAGATCCGGTCCGCCGTCGGATCGTTGCCCAGTCCCTTGTTCAGCGACGCGCTCGTCCGCTGGCGGTAGGTGGGTGCCCAGACGTTGCAGACCTGCGAGAAGCGCGACGCCTGCGCGACCGCCGCGGCCTCGGCGGCCAGCGTGACGGCGGTTCCGGTGTTGGAGGTTGCGGCCGATGCGGTGACGGTCGGGTAGATGTAGAAGCAGTCGAAGGCCGGCTGCGAGGCCGGCGGGGCTGGTAGGACGGTCTTGGCGCCGTTGGCGGCCACGGAGACGGCACCCTCGGGGAAGAGGCACGGGTCACCGGGCTGTCCCGGTCGGCAGAGCCAGGTCACGCCGGCCGCATCGGTCGCAGCCGTCGGGGTGGCGGCCGTCGCGGGAGGCCCGCCCACCGCGATCAGGCCACCGGCCAGCAACAGGCCGCAGGTCGCCACTGCGACGAGACGTCCACGGTGCCACCGCCCCGGGTGCTGCGCGCTGCGTGTCGCCATGACAGGAGCGTGCCAGACTTCGCCATAAAAGTCAATAAACTTGACCGACCGTGAACTTGACCTAAAGTGGAGGCGTGGTCCCGCCCAGCCGCCCTGTGCGCACCGACCCGGGCCTGCCCCCGGCGCACGACCCCAAGGCACTCAACTGGCTGCTGCGCCGCGCCGTGCGCGGCTACCGGGATCCGGTCACCGGCGCGCTCGAGGGCGCCGGCTTCGGCGACCTCCCTCAACAGGGCATCTGGGCGCTCAGTGCGCTGGCCGAGTCGAAGCCGGGCCTCAGCGGCCGCGACCTCGTCGCCCGGATGGGCATCTCCAAGCAGGCCGTGAGCCAGTTGGTCGACATCCTGGTGGCGGCCGGCTACGTGGCACGGCGCCCTTCCCCCGAGGACCGGCGCCGGACGCTCCTGCACCTCACCCCACGGGGCCGGGGGGCGGTCCGGGTCATTGACAGGGCGGTGGCCCAGGTGGAAGCCGCCATGGCCGCCAAGATCGGCCGCGACGAACTCCACCACCTCTACCGGGCGCTCGAGGAGCTCGACGACGCGTGAGCTCACTGCGTTCCGATCCGGCTCGCAGCGGACGATCCTCCGTACAGTGGGACCCATGGCAACCAGACCTGTCGTCGACCACGGCCGCTGCGAGGCCAAACGTGACTGCGTCAGGGAGTGCCCGTACGACGTCTTCGAGGTGCGGCGCATGGACCTCGACGACTACGCGTCACTGGGCCTGGTGGGCAAGCTCCGCAGCACGGCGCATCGACGCATGACCGCATACCCGGTACATGCCGATCGATGTCAGGAGTGCGGTCTGTGCGTGGCGGGTTGCCCCGAAGGGGCGATTACCCTCGTCCCGGAGGCGGGGTCGTAGCGGCTGAAGGACTCGAACAGCTCGTCGAGCTCAACCGAGCGGACCGGTGGAATCCGCTGTGGGATCTGTCTCGGGGGTTTGATGCCACACCCGTGGGGGTGCCCTCTCAGAGTGACGCCGCAGGGCGGGTCCTGGTTGGGCGGACCCCTCGCGGGCGGGCAGGCGAAGGCATGGAGCACGGGGAACCGAACCCGCGTGGCCGGGTACGGCAGAGACGGAGCGAAGTAGCGTTGTCAGGTACCGAGCGGATGGAGGTGTTCGATGCCAGGCTTTATCCAAATCATGGAGTTCGAGACGTCCAAGATCGACGAACTCGAGTCGCTGATGAAGACGTACCAGGCGGAACGTGGTGACGCTCTCCTTGCGACCAAAGCGACGATCACGGAGGACCGAAGTCGGCCGGGCCACTACCTGGTCATCGTCGAGTTCGAGTCCTACGAGGAGGCGATGAAGAACTCCAACGATCCCGCCACGAGCGAGTACGCCGAGAAGATGACTGCGTTGCTGACGGGTCAGCAGATCTTCCACGACCTCAATGTGCGGTCCGTCATTCACAATCGTGAGTAACTGAGCGACGGCACCCGCACACGGTTCGGGCTTCCCCGTTCACACTCGCTGCCGGGCGGAGGCGCGGACAACGGCGCTGCCACCTGATAACAACAGACCATGAGGTTTGTGCGCCCATCGGACTCGGCCGCCATGAAGGAGATGGTGGAGCACCTCGAGGGTGCCGAACCGACCTACAGCGACATTGGGGCCACGCTCGCAGGAACGCGGCCCGAGGGGTTTCACCAGGACCGGTATGAGATCGTGCTCGGCCAGGGACCTGAGATATTTCACCAAGCGGTGACGGGTCTGAAGACGTGGAAGGCGCACCGGCTGCCCGGTATGGGGGTCTTTCCCGACAACCAGGTGATCCGTACCGGTGCGACGGTCGTGGTGACCCTGGGGACGCCCATCGTGGCCCTGGCGCTGCCTTGCCGGATCGTGAGCGTCATCGATGGACAGACCCGATGGGGCTTTGCATACGGAACGCTGCCTGGCCACCCCGAGCAGGGTGAGGAAGCATTCGTCATCTCGGTCTCACCGGACCAGACCGTGCGCTTCGAGATCGAAGCATTCTCTCGTCCGGGCGATCCGCTCGTTCGGCTCTCTGGCCCGATCGGCAGAGGGGTTCAGATGGGTGGCACCCGCGGTTACCTCCGTGCGCTCAAGCGATTCGTCGATGAGGACGTTGACTAGGTCTAAAACTGACGGAGGTTGATTACATGGTGGCCCTTTGAAAGGAGGGCTCCATGGACGATCGGGAGCAGCAGCGCAAGGTCAAGCACCGCCTGGCAGTCATCCGTCATGCCGAAGAGGTCACGGGAAGCGTGGCGGCCCCCTGCCGCGACTACGGGATCAGCCGGCAGTGCTTCTACAAGTGGCTGCGCCGCTACCCGGGGTCGCCCCGTTGGCCGGGACTGGGGCGGTATTTCCGGCCGGATCTAGGACATGCACCGGTATTGTCCAGAGCCTCGCAGAATGGAGACGACAATGACTGAGGGTCTCATCCGACTCGACCAGGCCACCCGCGCGGCGGTGGCTTCGGGGCGGCTTGTTCATCTCGCTACCATCAACTCCGACGGCACCCCACAAGTGACCTGTATTTACGTCGGTTGGGAAGGGGACGAGATCGTCGCAGGACATCTTGCGGATCACGTCAAGCTACGAAATGTTCGTCGTGATCCGCGGGTCACGCTGTCCATTGAGTCCGATGTTCCTTTCGAGGGGTTCAGCCCCTACGTCGTGATCAAAGGAATCGCCCGGGTTGAGGAAGGCGGTGCTGTACCCGTGCTCCGTCGCATCACGAACGGTCAGTTCCCACCACCCGGAGACAATTGGCCCGAAGGATTCGTGTTGCATATTTCGCCCCAACGTCTCTCAGGCGTCGGCCCATGGGGTCTGGCCAAGTAAAGCTCGCTACAGGTGCCGCAGTTCACTCGCCGCCAAACCAGAGACTGCCTGCGAGCACTGCGATCACCCCTGCGTGTCGGGCCACCTTCTCGATGGTGACTAGCCACCAGCAGCCCGACCCTCGGGTGGGGGCGCCCCGGCCGAAAATCGAACCCGGTGTCTTAGCTTAGTCAAGGACCAGCAGACATCTAGTCCCAAGGCGCTACGGAAGAACGGTCGCTCAGACCCCGTGGGCAGTTGGCATCCTGTTTGCAGTCAAGGACCGGCAGCATCGTGCGAAGGAGCCCATCCGGGCCCCTTCTGCGCGTCAGGGCCTGGATTCCCAGACCCCTTGCTTCGGGAGCGCACTGGACTGCCCCGTCCGCCGGGAGGGTGGGCGTTCCGAGCGACGCGCGTCGCGGATCTGCAAGGAGAACGACAGCGACGTGGAGGTTATGTGTCGTGCTGGATGCTCGGTTGCTCGGAGGCGGTCAGCAGCGCTCGGAGATCTCCGCAGACGAATCCGAGCGCTAAGACCGCCGCGAACAGCGAATCTCGTCTTCCAATCGACCGCAGTGCCGCGAGACTGACGACCGTGTCGAGGGCATCGCTCGCCAAAGTGGCCTTCAGCCAACGGCGAGCATCGGTTTGATCATTTGATCGTGCCGCGGACACCGTCCCCAGACCCAGCACGAGATCCCGAATGCCTATCGTCCTCATCAGAAGGAGGGCGGCACCCGTCGGCGATTCGGTACCGGCGAGGCGCAAGGGAGCGCCGGGTGCGGCCATCAGCGCGATGCCCACCGACGTGCGGAGCCATCCCATTGTCCCTGGACTGATTTTCGGCACAGCCAGAGCGTAGCGAGACTATTCAACTGCCCCATGCGCCGGAATGAGCGCCCACCCTTGGCGTCGGGCATACGACTACCGAGACCAAAGGGGAAGAACCTTGGCGGATCAGGCCGAAGCCTCCGTCAGGCGCGACGACGACGGGGGTGGTCCGGCATGTCGGAGCTCCACGTTGTTCACTACATTGCGGAGAATGACGCCACCGACTTGGGGCTACGGAGAGTTCGTGCTCGGTTGCGGCACGTTCGGTGGGATTGGCGGAAGCCCGAAACTCGTGGGTCGGGGGCTGGGCGAGCCGAGGGCATTCGCGACGATGGACGAAGCGGTTGGTCTGGGGATCACGTTGTTCGACACCGCAGAGAGCTACGCCGGCGGTGCGAGCGAAATCATGATCGGCCGTTGGATGGTCCAGCGCGATTCGGCCATCACCGACCGAATTCGGATCGCTACCAAGGTCGCCCCGCCGCGCATCGATGGGCCGGGCGGCCGCTTCAACCTTGCCTTTCTCGACGACAAGTTCTCGGGAAGCCTTGAACGACTTGGAGTTGAGGCGGTCGAGTTCCTCCTCACCCATGCGCCTGACGACAGCACTCCGATCGAGGAGACGCTCGAGGGCCTCGAGGCGATTCGTGCCAGTGGGCGCTGCCGTTACGTGGGCGCGTGCAACGTAGACGCGGGCCAGCTCACGACCGCCCTCGACACGGCCGAACGACTCGGCATCAGCGGCTACCAAGTCGTGCAAAACGGCTACAGCCTGCTGGGACCCCAAGATGACCGAACCGTGCGATCGATCTGCGCCGAGCGCGACCTGGCGTTCACTCCGTTCTCGCCCCTGGCCGGCGGTGCACTGACCGGCAAGTACCAACGCGACGTCACCCCACCCCCGGACACCCGGCTGGCACTTCGCCCCGATGGCGTCGATGACCTGCTGACCCCTGCCGCGTACGACGCCATCGATCAGCTCCGCTCTGAGGCGGAGCATCGATACGGAGTCGAATGCGGTGCCCTCGCCCTCGCATGGCTGGTACACCATCGCGAGGTGACCGCTGTTGTGACCGGTCCTGCCCGTGGATCGCCACACCTGGAACTCGCCGCGCAAGCCGCCGGCGTCGTTCTGTCGGACGCGGACTTCGCCGAGATCGAATCCTGGTTCGCGTCGGCCGCCAGCCAAGAGTAGAAAGTCCCCAACGCACGGTGAGCGTCACGTGCGGAAGCGTGACCCCGTTCGCCGGCTACGGGCGCCCTGGGCACTGACGGCCGTGTGGGTGTTCGCTGTCCTCTTCGAAACAAAGGAAAAAGTCATGTCCATCCCCATGCCACGTTCAGTCGCACTGGTGAGCGCTCGGGACGCCGATCCGTTCGCTCAGCCCCCCAGATAGCCGCAGCCGCGTACCCGGCCAGGTATGGTGGTCGGACCCTCGAGGCCTACCGCGACGACCTGCGCACGTTCTTCCAGTGGTGCGCCGACGTCGGGCTTGACGTCCTCGAGGCGCGCTCGCCGAGGGCGCGCTGTTCGAGCTCTAGATGCTGTGCGAGGAACGCGACGCGCCCAACCCTCGCACGGCGAGTAGGCGACAAAGCTCGAATTGCGTAACCGTTGTGCCTGCGGACTGCGTCACCCTCCCGGCGATAGGGGGCAGGGGCCTACGGTTGAACATCTGCACAAACGGCCGATTTCGTCAGGTCTCCCCGACGGTTCGATCGAGATCAGTCGGTACTACACCTCGACGCTGATTTCGATCCGCGGTGGTCCGCTCACGCCCGCTCTGGTCATGGCGTCCTTCAGATCGGGATCGTCGGCGAAGGCGTGAGCTTCATCGACCGAAGAGAACCAGTGGAGCCCCGTAATCTCGTTCGGATCATCGGCATTCCGAAAGACGGCGGCGTCGGTGACCCCGTGCCTGTCACGTATCGGTTGCGCCTTGTCATATTCGATCCGCCAAGCGTCAAAATCTTTCACGGGATGCTGCACAATCATCAATACCCTTGCCATTTGATGCTCCTCAATGTGTCCTTTGATCAGTCGAGGTCGACGCTTCGAGAGTAGTCTCCGCCCTACCGCAGAGAACTGCCCCGGTCAGGCGAACTGGGGCAGTACGGGCGCCGTCTGGGGCTGGAGATAATGGGCATCCCATGACGTGCCTTTCCGGATGAGGGGAGAGTCTCATGATCGTCAGCGTGTTTGTCAGGCGCCTGAAGGAAGGGTGCACGTTCGAGGATTTCGTCAACGAGTGGGGGGCGGACCAGGGATTCGGCGTACCGACGCGAGTCTTCAACGCTCAAAGTCTCGACGATCCGAGGGAGGTGATTTCGATCGGCTTCGTGGCGGTGACCGTCGATGAGTTGAAGCAGGGTCTTGCCGCATCTGCGGCTCCGGAGTCTGTCCG
This sequence comes from uncultured Acidimicrobiaceae bacterium, assembly GCA_963826835.1. Classification (GTDB taxonomy): domain Bacteria; phylum Actinomycetota; class Acidimicrobiia; order Acidimicrobiales; family RAAP-2; genus Bog-473. The sequence continues at coordinate 131,645 of CAWGYK010000008.1, read as the reverse complement.
GCACGATCGGATCAGCACTGTCATCGAGTCAACGAAGATGCGATGCATGTACGAGGTAAAGACCGAACACGACTTCACCCTGGAACCAAATGAGATTGGTCTCGGTTCAGCCAAAAGTCTCTTAGGCACCCTTCGTTGACCAGCGAGGAACCGTGCCACTGATCCGGTGAGTTCGGGTCATCCGTACCGGAGATGTTATCGCCTCCGCGACGAGGCTGGGTTCGGGACAACCGTGCGAACGTGCGCTCATGGGAGCGAAATGGCTACTGGCAGTTCGACGGCGAGGTGCGGATGTGTCGATTGGTCGGAAACCGATGGCGATCCTCACCAGCCGTGCCCCGCTCAGAGATCGTCGATCGGCGGCTCACCGTCGAGCCAGTTCCACTCACTGTCCCGACACCTCGGTTCCCCCTGAAATGATCGCAACTCTCAACTTACGGCGGGGTGCGACGCGCGAGATCCCTCGTTGTCCTCGGTTGCTTCTGTGAAGCGCTCGGCGAGCAGCTCAAGGGAGCTGTGCAGCTGGGCGAAGCGTCGCGGCCCCAGGATCCCTGCGATCCGCAGCTGGGCCGCCCCCGCCTCGGCGTAGATCGTCTGCTCGAGCCGCCGTCCCTTGGAAGTGAGTCGTATCACGCGGGCCCTTCCGTCGGCCGGATCGGGCACGCGCCCGAGGTACCCCTGTCGTTCCAGGTGCCCAAGCAGGTCGTTGACCGACTGTTTCGTGATCCCCGCCAGGTCCGCAAGCTGGCTTGGACGTAGTCCGTCGAGGCCTGGATAGCGCCAGAGCCCGACATGTGCGGCATTCAGATCGCCGTATCCCTCCGCAACGACGCCCGCATACATCTGATCGCGGACCCACTGCCAGACGACCCGCAACATGGCGCCGACGTACCGGGGTAGCTCGCCGCCGGGGTGTTCTCCAGCGAAGGAATCACTTGACATTAATCGTAAGGTTACCATACTATTAGATCGTAAGGAGGCCTGACTACCCGATCCGGGACGGGTTCTCGCAAGGAGGTGGTCGCCATGACCGCAGCAGTTGTTGATTCCCCCAGCAACGAACAGGCGCAGGCCTGGTGGTTCCTCGACACCTTGGTCGTCGAACATCGCTGCGCGCCGGAAATGGACTCCGTCGTGCCCGAGATGACCTTGCCGGTCGGCTCTGCACCCCCCCTGCATGTCCATGACGACCTCGACGACACCTGGTACATCCTCGATGGTGAGATGGTCGTGCGCTGTGGTGACGACGAGCTCGTCGTTGGAGCCGGTCACTGGGTCTCCATGCCCCGCGGTGTGCCGCACACGTTCCGGGTGGTCGGTGACCGAGAGGCACGGATCCTGCTGGTGCACGACAACAGCAGTTTTCGGGACCTCATTCGCCGATCTGGGCGCTCCGGCCACGGCGCGCGTCGTTCCCAGTCAACCGGCCTTCCCACCGATGGACGAGCTGGTACGAATCGCCTCATCACACGACCTCAGGCCGATCGGGCCCCCCATGAGCGTCGAAGACAGCAACTGCATCTTGGCCGGCGCGCGTTGAGTGGCGGCGGAGCGAAGGAGCCATCGTGCACGTACAGGCACTCGGCCACGTCGTGCTCAAGGTCAGCGACCTGCACCGGTCCGAGGACTTCTACTCGCGCGTGTTGGGAATGCGGATCATCTTGCGGATTACGGACCCGCATATGACGTTCTTCACCCTCGGGACCCCAGGGACCCATCACGACTTCGCCCTCATGGAGCTGGGTCCGGCTGCCCCTAAGCCGGAGAGTGACGCCACAGGGCTCGCTCACGTGGCGTTCAAGGTCGGTGATTCAGCCGAGACGCTCAGGCGCGTGCGGAAGGTGCTCCATGCCTCGGGAACGCCCGTCCTCTATGAGGCGGAGCGGACCTTCACGAAAAGCGTGCACGTCCTCGATCCGGACGGGAACGAGATCGAGCTGTACGTCGACACCTAAATGTGGCACCGTTCCGGTTAACTGGAACAGGCTCGATCTGTGACGGAACCTGCAAGAACCAAACAGGCCCCGAAGGCGCGAGCCGGCCGGTTCTGCCCTTACTCGTCTGGCGACTCGAATCTCGTGCCAGAGTCCGGGCCTGCAGAGAGCCCCGAACAAATCACCCGAAGACGACTACGCCGCCAACCCGGCTACTAGGAAAGTCCACCGCCGAAGTGACTTAGACAAGATTATGAATCGGAGCGGTAACATCATCCAGGCGGCAGACGGAGGTGAGATGGGATTTCTCAAGGAGTTGCTTCGTCCCAAAGTGCTTCGCACCTGCCTCAACTGTGGGTCTACCTGGACCGTGCCTCGCTACTACACCAAGCGTCATTCGACCGAGAGCAGCATTGCTCCGATCTCGGGAACGGGAGGACTCGGCGGCCCGAAATTGATAATCCCGACAGGTTCGGCTGGAGACACCATGAAACCCGTCATCAATGACAGCACGGGTTCCGCCGAGATCCGTGCCAGTTACGGCGTTTGTCCCGAGTGCGGATCGAACACCTGGACTCAGAAGCGACTGTGGCAGACCTCTGGGAGGACATCGGAGCCGAGTCACAACCCCAACAGCGATTCTTAGGTCCGACAAACCCCGTCACATGAGCGACTAGCGACGATCCCTCTGAAACCTTGTCGCCGTTGTACCGAAATGGCTCACCATCCCGGCGGATGGAGATACCTACCCGGAAGGCGGATCACCCATGTAACAGGCAAACGGTGACACCCTGCCCTCCCAATAAATGAGAGAGACGAACCTCCGGATCAGGTCTTGGAGCCGACGTGCGCCGAGCCACCACTAATGAGGACGAAATCAAATATTTGTCCGGTGACCGGATGGCTTCCTTCTCCGCTGGTCATATGATCCATCGCTCCCCCGAGTGGTCAGGTCCCCTTTGTTGGGGGCAACGCCGCCATGCTGTCACGAAAGCGATCTCGTCGCTCGTGACGAAGTGTGCCCGATGGCAAAAGCCGCGCAACCCGACAGGGGTCACTGCCGGTCAGTGTCTTGAGTCTGGTGCAAGGTGCCGCTCAGCCAGGCTCGAGTCCGGCGTACGGAGACACCCTCAGCACGATTGACGGACGCGCGTTATGGGACACGTGCCAGCACCCCAGATCCGTCGAAATGAGCAGCCCTCGCTGTGGGTTAGAAAGTCCGCTCCGAGCGCGGATGAGGCGATCTGCCCACAGTCTTGTGTGCCCTTTCAAGACGGTCACCGGCCGCGCCGGATCGGGAGGACTCGGTCAAGACGGGATTCGTAGCCGCATCACCCACCGCCACTTCGCTATCTTGCGGTCTCGCTCGAAGCCGAACTCCTCGAACAGGTCGGTCGGCCCCGTATGGAAATAGGCACCGCGCTCGAGGAGGTCGCTCCTCGACTTGTTCGGGGTAAGCCTCGACGAGGCCACCTCCAGCGTCGTGGATGGCGGCTAGCGCGGCGCCGAGAGCCGCCCGCGCAACCCCATTTCGCCGGTGCCCGCTTCCCGTAAAGATGCAACCGATCCGCCAGTCGGGCATCTCGCCGAGGTCTTTGGCATAGGTTTTCGGGTTGTTGATGTTCGGAAGCTCCGCTGGCGGGCCGTACTGGCACCAGCCGACGCATTCGTCGCCGTCGTAGACGAGAATCTGGTGGACTGTTCCGTTGCGAACGTGAGCTTGTTTTGCCAGACGGTTTCCGGATGGGGTGTGGCCCTTGCCGACGCCCTCCGGGTGGAAACCCATGCACCAACAGCCGCCCCAGACCCCGTTATTAGCCTCCACTAGACGGGCGAAGTCGTCCCAGTTGTCAGGACTGAGCGGCCGCGTCAGATAGGAGCTGGCCTCTGCCATCCATCCATTATGTCCAGCAGCACCCTCCCACTGGCGCCCGGCCCCGCTTTGCGGGCGCACACGCGATCCCGGCTGGTGCCGGCGTTGAGCCGCCCTATCCCACCCGATCTGCATCGCTGTTCCCCGCCAGACGGCGAGGCCCGGCGTACGCGAGTTCGGCGATCTGCGCTTGGATAGGTGTTCCATAACGCGCGCCATTGCAGGCCGAAGGCTGCCCCGAGGGTGCCGCTGGGTGTCACCCCAGCACTGCGTTCGGGGCAGGGGCGGTGTCCTCGGCCCTGGGGATACCGTGGGCGTGAGTCGTTGATGACTCGATTGCACTGGAGGTGTGTGGAAAATGCCCAACGACGAGGCAGTTGATCGCAATCTTCAAGGTATGGATGATCTGGACTTCGTGGGATGGAACAACGCCGACTGGACCGGCGTCTTCGCTCATCATCACACGGATGATGTCCTCGTGGACTGGCAAGGACAACCCACGACCCACGGCATCGAGGAGCACATCGAAGCCATGAAGTCATACGTTCAAGAAAACGGGGGCGGTACACCGCCGCAGATCACGTCCCACCCGATCAAGTTCGGGTCCGGAGAATGGACGTGTGTCATTGGAGAGTTCGAGAACGGCGCCCGTATGGTGACCGTTGCGAAATGGCGGGACGGCGCAATCGCTGAGGAGTACATCTGGGCATAGCACCGACGCGGCGAAGTGGGGCACTCTTGAGATAGGGCGACGAGGGCATCGGACAGCGGCCTAGTTTTGGCTCCAGCCACCGAGCACACATCGACAAATCCCGTCAGAGAAGGGAGCTGCCATGCAAGCCATCACCGTTCGAGACCACGATGCCGGCGTCGGTGGACTCTCCTTGACGGATGTGCCCTACCCGCACGCGGCCCAGAACGACGTGATCGTGCGAGTGCATGCCGCCGGGTTCACCCCCGGCGAACTGGAGTGGTCAGGGACCTGGGTCGACCGCGCTGGACGCGACCGGACGCCGAGCGTGCCCGGCCACGAGCTGTCGGGAGTCGTCGCCGAGCTGGGGTATGGGACCACGGGACTCAGCGTCGGGCAACGGGTGTTCGGCCTGTGCGACTGGACCCGCAACGGCTCCCTGGCCGAGTACAGCGCGGTGGAGGCGCGCAACCTCGCTCCCCTTCCGGCTGACATCGACCACACCGTGGCGGCCGCCCTGCCGATCTCCGGGCTGACGGCACGGCAGGCGCTCAACGACCACGCTCATCTCACGACGGGCCAGACCGTCCTGATCCACGGGGCCGCGGGCGGCGTCGGTTCGATCGCCGTGCAGCTCGCCCGCGAGGTCGGAGCCGTCGTGATCGGCACGGGCCGGGGAACTGATCGCGACACCGTCCTCGGCTTGGGAGCACATCGTTTCTTGGACCTGGAGGCCGACAAACTGGAAGACGCCGGCGAAGTCGACGTGGCGTTCGACGTGATCGGCGGCGAGATCCTCGACCGCTCGGCTGCACTGGTGCGCGCCGGCGGGACGCTCGTCACCACCATCAGGGAGCGCACGGTCCTGCCCAAGGACGGGCGCGCCATCTTCTTCGTCGTCGAAGCCGACCGTTCCCAGCTCGCGGACCTCGCCCAGCGGCTCAGGGACGGACGGCTCAAGCCGATCATCGGGGCGGCAGTGCCGCTTACCGAAGGGCCCGCTGCGTTCGCCCCCGACCGGCGCACCCCCGGCAAGACGATCATCCAGATCACCGAAGGTGGATAACAGGAAGAAGGGTGTGCCACTCCGTGCTGCTCGGTGGCACCCCGTCCGGACGAACTGGGCAGTCTCGGGTCACCGTCGATGTCCGCCCTTCCGTGACTATGAGTTGTCAACGAGTTCGGCAATCTCCAAAAAGCTCAAGGTAGGTGCTACCCCGTACAACCCAGTCACTCTCTCTCGAAGCTCGTCGGTGAAGAACGCTTCCGCCGCCTCCTCCGAGTCCCACACGTAGAAGTTCATCGCCCTCTGGTGCTTCTCGTCCACCGTGAAGGCCTTGAAGCGAAGGCCCGAGAGGCCCTCGAACATTTTCCGCGCGTTCTTGGCCACCTCCACTACCCGAGAACGATCGAAGTTGCCGTCGTAGTCGAATACAACGCTGACACCGATCATGATGCCTCCTCTTCTGGGGCAGGCGAGCCTTCTGACCCGTCGGGATTCTCCCAGTCGAGATTTTCACATCTTTGCGAGTAGTGCCACCGATATCCCCAGGACGGCAACGCGCTACCCATGACAACCGGATCGTGGACTTAGCCGTGCTCACTCCCGGCGGTGAACTGGGGCATCGCCAGTCGCTCAAGTGATGGGGACTGGCACCTCAAGATCAAGCCACGACAACGTCAGCAGAGAGGCCTCTGGCGGTGGTGCCGAGAACTCCACTTCTCCGGTCGTCCCGTAGGTGCCAGACCCATGCCGCATACCCATCTGGACGTAGGACGTTCCGAGGTCATCAGTGAGTCCAAACCGATAGAGGCGTGTCATCTTCAGTTTTGCATGGCCCTTCCATCGGAGGTCCTTGGCAGCCCAATCCTCTAATCCGACGAGGTCCTGTTCAAGAGCGGTGGTTTCGTCTGGGAAGACGGACGCCACATCAGGCTCGGGAGAGGCACGCCATCTGAACACGACCGCTGAGTCGTAGAACTCGACGGAGATGACCCGGAACCTCCCGCCATGAAACTCGAAGTCCTCGTCAGGGCCCGAGTGAGAGCGCACGAACGATGGAGCCGGTCGAGGCTCGGGCACTGAGGGACGCTTTGCGGGGTCTCCCACGTAGATGGCCCGTGAGAGCCCCGGAATGGCCAGTGGAGGTGCTTCGTAGCCAAGTGCGACGAGCATCTTCCGGAACCAGTCCTGTTGTTCCTCGTCGGTAATGGCTTCCAGGTAGCGAAAGGCCGCCAGGACACCTCCGAAGTGCCTCAGCTCGCCCTGCTTCGCTTCGTTGCTGTCGAGGCGCTCCGCCTGTCCACGAGCACTGGACAGTGCTTCGACCAGGTACCACTGAACTTCAGGCTGCATGCGAAAAGGGTATTCGTCTGGGCCGGTAGCGGTGGCGCCCCGTCCCCGGCAATGTACAGGGGCGGTCTCGGTTTGCCTGGTCCAACTGGCTTCGAGATGAGCGTGCCTCTCGCAAGCCGTCGTTGAGTCTCATTAGTATTCGTGGTGTGCGTGTACGGTCCGCATCACGCGGGATTCTCATCACTGACGGTCGTGTGGCCGAGGCCGAGGCGGCACAGATGCCCAACGCCCAAACCGGATTGGGCTCTCCGTTCTCCGAGTACTGGGTTTCCGGGGCGAGACCGCACCGCCGACACTTCAGAACGGTCACGCCGGACCGTCTCACAAGCACACCGTTCACCACGAGCACTCAGCCTCCGGCGAGTAACGCACTGGACGCCCGCATCCGCATAGTGGAACCCCTAGCCGGCGATCTGGGATGCGCGTAAGTGGGAATATGGGACACATCTATGCGAGATATCGACGTGCAGTTTGCAAAGAGGGACGGCGCCTACCTCGCCTATGAAATCTTCGGAACAGGACCGATCGACCTGGTCGTTAGGCCGAGCAACTCTTTTCCAATCGACCACATGTGGGACTTGCCGCAACTGGCGGAGTTCATGGACGGGCTGGGTCGTATCGCCCGTGTCATCGCCTACGACAATCGTGGCTTCGGTGCCTCGGACCCGATCTCAACCACCGACCAGGTGGCCGGACTGGAAAGCGATGCGGCCGACTTGCTGGCCGTCCTTGACGCCGCAGGATGCGAGCGGCCAACCTTGTTCTCACTTACCTTTGGGATTGCTGAGGTGGTGTTCGCCGCGACCTATCCGCAGAGGGTGCGCTCACTCATCCTCAATGGCTTTCGCGCGTCGTACCCTGAAATGCGTGCCCTCGCCAACGGCCAGCGCAAGTCCACCGCACTGTGGTTAGCGAGCATTGAGGGCCTCAAGGCGTACAATCCACGGGTTTCCCACGACCCTGTTCTCCGTAGGTGGTGGGGCCGAGCACATCGCCTAGGAGCCAACCCTGAGCAGTTGGCCCGACAAATGGAATATGCGTCCCAGGTAGATCTCACTCCGATCTTGGAGCACGTCCGCGTCCCGACACTTGTGTTCCACAGGCAGGGTAACCACGTCTGGGATGTCGATACCAGCAAGAAGGCAGTCGCTCTGATCCCCAACTCGCGCTTCATCGAGCTACCGGGAAGCGAAAATGACCTGTATCTCGGTGACACGAGTCCCGTGCTTTCGGAGATCACCCGGTTCTTGAGGGAACCTGAAGCAAATGACGAGGACAACCATCGACAGCTCGCGACCGTCCTCTTCACGGACATCGTTGACTCCACGACGCACCTCGCCTCAGTTGGAGACAAAGCCTGGCGAGACCTCCTCGACCAGCATGACCGGACTACAGAGGACACTGTCGCCATGTTTCGTGGGCGTGTTGTGAACAAGCTGGGCGACGGGATGCTTGCGATCTTCGACGGACCGGGCCGAGCTGTGAGATGCGCAGTCGCGATCAGAGATGTTCTGGGCACTTATGGCCTGAAGACCCGTGCAGGATTGCACACCGGTGAGATAGAGCTTCGGGACCAGGACGTGGCTGGGATGGCAGTCCACACCGGTGCGCGAGTTGCAGCTGCAGCTGGAGCGGGCGAGGTGCTCGTGTCCTCGACTGTTCGGGACCTTGTTGCGGGATCTGGCCTTGAGTTTGAGGACAGAGGCGAGCACGAGCTCAAGGGCGTACCAGGGGTGTGGCGGCTGCACGCTGTGCAATCCTGAGGCGAATCCTCGCAAACCAAAGCTGCCGGAAACCACTCGATTCCCGGTAGCGGCGGCATTGTGGGCGATCAAGGATGGATCACATATCCGGCAATGTGCGGGGACAGGTCGGAGGGAGAGTTTTGGCCCAGCCAGCACCTCACTGTTGTAAACGAGTGTTGACAGACCGTTGCGATTCGTTCAGTGTTGTGAAGGTGAAGCCCTCGGAGTCGTTCTGGGAAGCATGGGAGCGCATTAGGACAAGTGCAGACCCCGACCCGTTGGAAGTCCTTCAAGTAGCGGCTGCATTTAGTCGTTACTTTGACGCGGCCCAGAAGGAAGCAATCTCGTTTGCGCGCTCGGCTGGGCTGTCGTGGGAGCAGATTGCCGAGTCCCTCGGCCAGAGCCGACAAGCCCTGTGGCAGCGTGCGAGCAGAGACGCGTCACTGCAGGGTCTGTTGGCCGCATCCGGAAAGCGACGGTGGGAGGCGGTCAAGCGTGATCCCATCTCCTGGTACAGAGAAACGAAAGCCTTCCCTACCTAATCTGCAGGCGGGACGAGGTGTGGTAGCCCTGCCCCGGCGAACTGGGTCACTGACGAAGCCGAGGCCCGATCGGGTCATTGGGGCCGTACATCGGGTGTGCGATAGCGGGCACGGCCGCAGTGCCCACTAGCACGTAGAACTGCCCGGCGAACAGGACCACACCACCGACTTCGGCGGCCAACGCGTCCGCATCGAAGTGGCGGCGGAAGACTCTGTAGCGACCTCCCCCCGGCAGGGGCCGCTCCTGCCACTCCTCGGCGCTCACTCCTAGGGGGCGACCGGCGTCGAGGATCACGACCTCGGACGCAACCCGGTGCGCCTCGGCAAGAAAGGGTTCACGCTCATTCGGAAGAAGCAAGCCATAGAGGTGGGCCGAGAAGAAGCGGTCGAAGGCGTGGGCTGGCACGGGTAGGGCAGTGGCATCTGCCTGGATCACTGGTACTTCGGGAGCAACGGTGCGCAGAACGTCCAGCGCCCTTCGACTCTGGTCGATGGCGATGCCCCTCCCCGCAAGGTATCGGGTGAAAGTGCCTGGCCCGGCACCTACTTCGACGAAGCGGACTGGGGACAGCTCACGAAGTAGGCGTTCAAGCTGCACAGCTTCAGCAGCGATGTCTTCGACTTCGACGGACACGCCTAGACCGGTCCAGTAGGCGTGGGCGTTGGCCAAGCCAGGCAAGCGCCCGGTCACTCGCCGGTCGTAGTACTCCCAGAGTGATCGACGATGCTGTTCTCGTTCGTTGGGCGATTCCCCGATCACCGACCGAAGCGAATCATCGGGGATTGGCACGCAACCATGTTTGCAGCTTCTCGAATCGACGAGTCCGCACCTGTCTCCGAAGTGCCGGACTGTTTCACCGTCCCGGCGTTTCGGGGCAGTCGATGCCGGCCGTGCCATCTAAACTCGGACCGGTGGCGCCCATCACCTGGATGGTCATGAGTCGAGACGTTTCGCACGCCATTCGGGTGGCTGATCAACCGGTGGTGATTGCCGTGCTGATCCTTGACGTCGACACCGGGCTTATCCGGGGTCTCTCAGTAGCAGAAGACGTCCGTAGCGCACTGTTTCAGTCTGTGGATCGCGCGCTGAACAAGCCGGCGGGCTCACTTCCTCCCGGGTACCCTCAGCGAATTCTGGCGGCTGTAGGCATGGGTGATTTGGTGGCGGCCGAACTCGGTCGGCAACCGGGCCTCAACCTCGTTCCGCCTGTCGATGAGATCGTGCCAGGCGCCGAGGCCGAGGACATTTTCGACCTCTTCGTCGAATCCATCGCGGGGCTTCGCCAGCCGGCCGATCCGCTCGAGTGGCCTGAAACCTAGGTGCCCGGTGTGGCCCGTACCCGGCATATGGGGTCACCCTCTCGTCCGTCCGCCTACCTCAATCGATCCCGACCTGATCACCAGAGCGATTCGCTTGGAGGACCCACCGCTTCACCTCGTGTCGAGCCTCGGGATCAAGAGCCCTAGGAGTCGCATAGTCCTGGACCATCCCGATGAGGACGAACCCCGCCTTCTCTGCCACCCTCTCCGAAGCGACATTTCCCGGGAGGGTCATGAGGTTGATCTCGTTGAGGCTGAGCACATCAAAGCCCCAGCGACAGGCCAACACCAGGGCTCGGGTCGTCGCACCCCGGTTGCGAGCCCAAGGTGCAGCCCAATATCCGGCGACTGCGGATCGGGAGGTGAAGTCGACCTCGCCAAGAGCCATGGACCCGAACAGGTCATCGCTTCGGGCATCGCAAAAAGCGAACGCCGCTCGTCCTTCCTCGTTCCAAAAGCGGTCGTGAAGGGTGATCCATCTCCGGGCGTGGCGTTCCTCGTAGGGCTCAGGGATGCCGGCTGTCCAGCGCGGGATCTCGGGGTCCTGACAGGCCCTGGTCACGGCCCCGACATCGTCCAGGGTGAACCGGCGGAGAGTCACCGCTCCATCGGATAGGGGTTCCGTCAGCGCCGGGAGCGCAGTCACGAGTGAAATCGTAGGGTGCATTCCGACGAACCCGTAGGACGTGGGTTCTGTGCGGCATAGCCGGCCTATGGGGGCAGGTGTAGACCTCAGAAGAATGCGGCTTTCTTCACGTAAACATCAGCGACGTCACCAGCCCGGCGGACGGGGATATTTAGCAAATACCCCGATTGGCTGGATCAGAGCGAGCCGTCAAGGGCCAGAGGAAGCCAAGGTACGGCAGCTCTTGCAGCCGATATCGCGTCGGCCTCAGTCGCATATTCCCTCACGGAGTAGTAGGCGACGGGGGTCCAACTGCCCATATCTTCCGGATCTCGGCGGAACTCCTCGAACCCAAACGTGCCGTCGGGCCGCTTGAAGATGTCAACGCATCTATCTACAGCGGCAGTCGAAGGACTCGCCAACACCGACCAACTTGGGTCCAGTCGCTTGGACATGAAGCCAGGTTATGAGGGACATCGAGGTTGCCGCCATGTCACTGTTCTGGGGCACCCTTTCCTGTAGCGCTCATCGACCGACCAACGTTTCTGATCCTTTATGACGCGTATCTGTTCCGCGCCCGTTCAAGAGTCGAAACGACCTCCTGAAGTTCAGCACCATCTCTCATGGCCGAAAACCCCGCAGGCAGCCTGTGCTTTCCATTCTTCAACGTGATGGACACCCGCCGCATTGCCACGCCCTCGCCCGAGATAGTGGTCAAGTCGACGCTGTCTATGTCACCCCAGCCAATCTCCTGTGATCCCAAGATCGTTGGATAGCTGAGATGAGCAGGCGTCATCGTGATGATTCCGAGCCTCCGAGCTCTCAGCGCCAGCAATGCCCAGGGCAAGGCAAGGGCGATACCGGCAGCAGTGAGTCCGAGACGATTCGTCTGGTGGTTATACGGGATAGCCATAATCACCAAGAAGAAGACAGCGACGGTCGCGAGGCACACGATTGCGATGCGAGGTCCACCCTTGTTGACAAGAATCTGTGGGGTTGGTTCGTCGTTCACGGCCTAATTTGCCGGGGGCAGGAAGGCCGTGCCGCCGACGCCCGGAATGCTACTTCCGGGTGCCCCACTCGTGCGCCGGACGGTGGGACCCATTCCCGGCGATCGGGGACGACTCCCCCACCCTGTGGTGAGGACAGCCTTGGCCGCATCATGCAAGAGTGAGCCACGTGAATCTGGGCGGCAATGTTCCGATTCGGCTGGTGGCAAGTGATCTCGACGGAACCCTGCTCCGACGAGACGGGTCCATTTCAGAACGAACTGCCATGGCGGTCCAAGCGATGGGTGAGGCAGGTATCTCTATCGTGCTCGCAACCGCAAGGCCGCCCCGATTCCTCGGGGAGATCGTGGAAGCCCTTTCATGCCACCCCATCGTGGTGTGTTCGAACGGTGCCTTCGTATGGGACTCTGAAGCGAATAGCGTTCAGATGGAGAATCTGATTTCGACGGAGGTGGCCACCGAAAGTATTCGTCGGGCACGGGAAGTCCTGGCTGATGCGGTGTTCTCCGTCGAGATCAGCATCGACGGCTACGGCTGCGAGCCGCACTATGTGGGTGAGTGGCCTCGGCCCGCCGTAGCAGAGGTGGCTCCGGTCGAGGACCTCGTTGTCACACCTGTGGCCAAGCTCTCGATCAGACATGGTCCGAGCGACCCCTGGCTAACCCTCGATCATGTCCAGCGCGCTCTCGGAGACCTCGTCGAAGTGACACGGTCCAGCCCAACGGCCCTCATCGAACTCTTGGCGTTAGGCGTGTCAAAGGCCTCCGGCGTGGCATTTGTCGCTGAGCAGCTCGGCATCTCGCCCGCAGAGACCCTGGCCGTTGGCGACATGCCGAACGACCTACCCATGCTGCAGTGGGCTGGACGGTCTGCCGCACCAGCGAACGCCCACGAGGTCGTGTTGAGAACCGTGGACGTGGTTGTCGGCGATTGCGATGACGATGGCGTTGCCGTGTTCATCGAACAGCTAGCGAGCGTCGCTGAACGTTGAGCAAACGGCCCAGACCCGGTGTACTGGGGCACGGGTAGCCGCTCCGCCCGGTCTGTTTCAGAACCCCCAGGTCACGGTGCACGACGATGGATCACCATGGACGGCGATGACCTGTCGGAGAGAGGCCGACTGCTGAGACTCCACCTCGATTGAAACGTTCTTCCCGCTTCCGATCTGCCGACCATTGCTGTCGTAGATGGTCGTGGAGAATCCGACGATACCGCTCGCCGGTCCACAAGCGAACGTTCCTGCGACTGTCACATCTCCAGCGTGCGGCGTGCATGAGACATTTGAAGCTGTCCCTAGAGAGCTGGGTCCCGACGCGTCCACTGTCAGGCCGCCACCGCTGGAGCATGCTGACAGCCCGAGGCCTGCTGCTAATGACAGTGCTGCCAACGGGAATCGCACGGAACCGGTTCTCACTCTGCGAACATTCGTCGTCATCTTCATTGGCGGTGATAAGTATGACCCCTGACCGGGAACTGGGGCAGTCTGCTGGCTGGACGGGATGACCACAGCGGCCTACGGGAAGGACATCGTAAGGTCCTCATAGTCAATGACACTCACGGGAGGACAGGGACCATGAAGGTTACGATCGTCGGGGCGGGCAACATGGGGCGAGGGATCGGTAGTCGAATCGTTGCGGGTGGCAACGAGGTAGAGCTAGTGGACCGGAACGAAGAGGATTCCCAAAAACTGGCCACGGAGCTCGGCAAGCTGGCGACGACGAGTAAGACCGTGACGGGTGAGGTGGTGGTCTTTGCTCTCCCGTATGGAGAGGTTCCTAAAGCAATCACCGAACATAAGGAAGCGATCGCAGGGCGGATCGTGATCGACATTGCCAACCCGGTTGACTGGTCCACGATGGAGACAGTTGTCACCCCAGAGGGGACGTCGGCTGCGGAAGAGACAGCTCAGTTGGTCCCAGAGGGGACCAAGGTGGTGAAGGCTTTCAATACCACTTTTGCCAAGACGCTGTTGGGTGGGGAGGTGGACGGCAACAAGCTCCAAGTGCTCATTGCTGGCGACGACGACCAAGCCAAGCAGACCGTGGCGGGACTGGTTCAGGCCGGAGGGATGCTCGCTGTGGACATCGGTCCGCTGCGCCGTGCCCGCATGCTGGAACAAGTTGGCCTGTTTCACATTGCCATCCAAGAGCAGATGGGCACGGGTTTTGCCAGCGCGCTGTCGCTTCGATGGGATGAATCGTGAGGGTCTACTCTCCGGCTTCTGGCTAGGGCGCGGCTAAAGCCAGGGGGTCAATGGCCGACGATCGTTTTCTGGTACTGGCGCCTGCAGTGAAAGTACGAAGAGTGTGACCTTCCCTTCGGCGCTCGAAGCTTCAACCGGTCGCATTCAGCCCGGCGGCGACCGCCGCAGACCACATGAAGCGAGCATGGCATGGCCGCTCATGAGGAAGCCCCCATTGACCTGTTCGAGAAGGTTGACTTCGAGGCTTGGAACGGCCCCGACTGGGATCTGTTCCGACACCTGCACACGGACGACGTCATCGTGGACATGTTCGGCGATCACACCGAGGGCGGCGTGCATTTTCGTGACTGTCGCCAAATGGCGCGACGGAGCAATCTCCGAGGAATACATCATGGGGGTCAAGTAGGGGAGGAACAACGTCGGTTTATCGCCCTAGCCCGAAAGTGCCGAAGAATCTCACTTTCCCGGCGAACTGGGCTACCACTTCCCGCCCGGTATCGCACTTTCCCATGGTGCAGATCGCAGCCATGCAACTCAGCCACCTTTATCATTGGTCGCCGACTAGGGAGAAGAGCCGCCACGGTCGGTCGAAGCCCTTGAGTGTGTAATCGCCCCGGTCGTCGAAGATCGCATCACTGCCCAACATCAGGTCACAAACGGTGGACGAAACGAAGATTCCTCCGTCGTCGCAGGCCTGTTCGACCCTCGCTGCAAGGTTTACCGCGATCCCGGTGATGTCACCGTTGTCTCGCAGCTCGATCTCGCCGGTGTGAATCCCGCAGCGGATCTGCAGCCCAATGGCGTCGAGGGCTTGTCGGAACTCGCTCGCGAACGCGAGGGCGCTCGATGGCGAGTCGAACCGGGCAAGAAGTCCGTCGCCCGTGCTCTTGACGATCGTCCCGCTGTGACGCCCGGCCGTGTCCCAGGACATGCGGTCGTGGTCATCGAGCAGGCGATGCCACGCCTCGTCGCCGGTGGCGGCGGTACCGGGAGTCGAGCCGACGATGTCGGTGAACAGGACACTCTGCACCCGCCTCTCGGCCTGCCGGGTGGGGGGCGACCCGAGAATGAACTCGATTCCCACGTCGCATAGGTCTTGCCAGCCGGGGTGGGTGAACGCGAAGTGGTCGTCGGTGGGCCACTCGACGACAGTCGAACCGGGGATGCGCTCTCCGAGGTAGTGAGCGGCGGCGACTGGTATCACCCGATCGCCGGATCCGTGCACGATGAGCGTCGGGGCGGTGATGTCGCCGAGATGATCGGCCGCATCGAGGCCCCCGACGCTTGAAAGCTGGCGTCCCAGGTCAGCGGCTGTCGCCGATTGGCGCTGCAGGCGCCCTATCCAGCGCACGAACGAGGCATCCTCTGAGTAGACCGGGTTGAACCAGTCGACCATGAACTGCGGGTCCCTTCCCCACGTATCGACCAGGCGCTGGAACATTTGCAACTTCTCCTCGAGCGGTGTCAGAGATCCGTCTGGTGCCGTGTGCACGGCCAAGAACCCCGCGGCGCCCGGGGAGGAGTTGCCCAGCACGAGCCGCTCGACCCGCTCGGGGTGCAGCGCCGCGAACAGCTGCGCCATCAGCCCGCCCTCCGAGACGCCCTCTAACACCACCGTGTCCAGACCGGCGGCACCGAGGACGGCGAGGATGTCCTCGGTGCGCTCCTCGAGGGTCGGCGGGTCCGCGAACCGGTCCGAGAGGCCGACCCCACGCTTGTCGAACATCGTCAGCCGCATATAACGCCCCGAGTACTCCAGGAACCGGCGGTAGTACGCGTGCTCCCAGCAGAGCTCCACGTTCGACACTAGGGGCGGGATAACGAGCACGTCGGGACCGTGACCGAACTGCTGCCACGCGATGCGTACGCCGCCCGCATCGGCGAAGTGCACCTCGGGGACGTCCATGACCAAGTCTGACACGACTCCCCATCCGACGGCGGCTCCACCGCAAGGTGCCCCCACCGCGCAGCTAATCGGGGGAACGGCGATTCCTACTGCCGAGTGCTGCGCATGTCTAACGGGGTACAACACCTAACGCTTCTCAGGCGAACCCAGCGCCAATGGCTACGCTCGGAACGGCATCGCCCAGCCGGAACTGCCGGTTACTGAGTGGGACTCGCTTGGCTGCCTGGACTAGCCCAAAAGTGCCGCGGGGTGGCACCCCTTCCCGGCGGACGGAGCACGCTGGCAGAGCCTGTCGATAGCGTTTGAGCGTGCCTGAGAGGCCCACCATCACCGGGTTCCAATACCAAGAGGAACCTGTCGCCTCCGAACTCGATCTGGCCAACTGGTTCGGAGAACCAGTGTGGGTGCCCACACGATGGCCGGTGGACCTCAACCCTCCTGAGTATCTGTTGATGCTTCCTCCAACCGGTCGGGACGCCCATGACCTTCGCTCTCACTACCAGCTTCGCTCGATGACAGATGGTCGCCTATTGGTGGTGTCCGGTCACAGGGGGCGGCCGGGGCACTTGGAAAGCGGTCTGGTTCCATTGGAAGGAGAGCAGTTCGTGACCCTGACCAGAGCGGCCGACCAACCGCCGCACATCGTTGTCCGTGCACCGGTGTGGGACGTCCATGTGATGGGCTCGGTCACTCCGGACATGGCCCTATTTGTCGCGAGAAGCCTCCGACAGGTGAGTGTGACCGGCCTCTAACCGGCAGCCTATTTTCATCGTTCGGCGAGAGCGTTGTGGGGCCGGCTGCGCACCAACCCGGCGAACGGGATATTTAGCCGTCGCCTCTCAAGGGCGCTTATTTGTAAGGCTTCAAGAAGTAGAACGCAAAAAAGGGTGTGGCCGCGGCAATCATCACCATTAGCTCAGTGGCAATGGCCTGCCCAGGCAGGATCACGATTGCTGCAATGCCAATTCTCCTGGGGTCCGACTCACTCCACCAAAGAGCGACTTGCTTTCCAGTCTCGTCCACGGCCGTCATAACGGGATTTTCTTTCCGTCTGCCCTCCACCGGGAACGAGTACCAGTGCTCTTCGGAGCAACGGATTACTGCATTCGCCTTCCCGTTGAAATTCATTCCGTCGATCCGGAAAACCCGCTCCTGGGTATCGAGGTTCACCACTTCACGTGGGGTGCGCATGTGATTGTTTCGGCGCTTGCCGAGTAGGCGCTCTTCGAACTGCACGCCCTCCACCGTGATTCGGGGATTCGGATAGAGGGGGTTGCGTCTGTAATGCGTGTGGGACGTGGCCAATAGAGTCCCGTCATTCCCGACATACTCCCGTTTCGTACCACCTGCTGAGCGGACCTCGATATGCGTGCCCGGTAGATCGAAGAAGTCTCCTTCAGACTTGGGCACTTCATGAGTCTGATGCGACGAAAGTCAAGACGGCAACTTGGGTCCTCGTGGCTACCCCCTTTGGCCCGCCCCCGTCGTGCCGTTCAGCAGCACCCCAGTCCCGGAGCACTGGGGCAACCGCCCATTCCCGAAAACGACAAAACCTGCCCGAATGGCTAGGTCTAAGGTCGGACCGTGGGCTTCAGGTCGAACGAAAAGAAGGAACGCAGAATTGAAACCCTTCTGGAAGCCCATCGGGAGATGACTCCTGCGTGGCAACAGTGCAGTTGGACGCTTTTCACGGAGTAGTCAAAACACTCTCGATCGATGTCGATGAACGACGCGTTGACTACGAGCGCCGCCGCCTCCGACGGCGGTGGCAACGTGGGGGCGCACCTGAGTTGGTAGAAGTCGCTGCAGGTCGACCAGCCTTCATAATCACAGGCACGCACCTAAATCACCACGCCGATGGAACCATCGAACTTCCAGGTCATGGCACCTTCAGGTTTCCCGTCCAAGGACGAACCTGTTTTGACGCTGTGATGTCAGCGGTAGACGAGTCTGGCAAGTCACGGCTTCATTACCGAATTGGTGACTCCAGGCTTGCCGTGAAGACTTGGCAAAGAAACTTGGACAGCCTCGAGGTGGTCATTGCGCCGGAGTGCCAGATGCCAATGGAATCAGTGCTACTGCTGATCGCCGCGTCTTCGAGTTGGCTACGTACCTATTTCGAGCCAACCGGTGGTGGTGGATGAGAGGGAAGCGTGGTGGAGTCCACTCCGGCACGCGGATGAATTTCTCGACTCAAGTGGGTGCCCCACTCGTGTCGCAGGATGTCCCCGTCCCGGTGAACGGGGACATCCTTGGGAGCTTGCCTCCGATTTCCATGAAGCGACCCCCCATCGACTACGGAGCAGCTAATGGAGGACAATATGAGCTGAGCAGGATCGCAGGATTTCCAAAGGAGACGTGATGGAGATCATCAACTTGGGGGCGACGGACGGGCTACCCCCGGTTAACTGGGAGAACGTCCTCGAAAAGCTCGATGCCGGATCGCCGCCTGCACCAGACGCCCACAACGCTCGCACGACGTGGCTTTCGACGCTGAACGGGGACGGGAGCCCCCACGTCACTGCGGTCGGTGCGCTCTGGCTCGACGGAAGCTTCTGGTTCCAGACCGGATCGGGTACTCGGAAAGCACGCAACGTCGCCCGCGACCCGCGCTGCTCGATCGCGGTGTCGATCCTCGATGCCGACGTCGTCGCCGAAGGTCGAGCAGAGCGGGAGGCTGACCCGGCCACACTCACGCGCCTTGCCCAGGCTTGGGCAGATCAGGGGTGGCCCGCCGCACTCGATGAGACTCGGACAGGTATGACCGCCCCATTCAACGCGCCGTCGCAGGGAGCACCCCCGTGGATTGTCTATCGCATCAAGCCAGATTCGGTGATCGTGACACTGGGCACCGAGCCGGGCGGCCTGACTCGCTTCAGGTTCTAACCACAGCCCCTTCCTGGCGAGCGGGGATACCCCGTTCCCGCTGTGGGGCATTGACCTTCTGATTGAGCCGATCGTTCCCATAGCATCCAACGTCGTGGGAGCGAACCCTTGGGAATCCACTGTGGTGACACGCGTCGGCGAGGGGCGCTACTCGGCCACGATTTCTCCGTCGTGGAAGTTGGCAGTTGCCGCACAGGGCGGGGTGGTCGCAGCGATCGCCGCACGGGCAATGGAAGCCGAACTCGGCACCGGACAGTCGCTCCGCTCATTTCACGGCGTGTTCGCCCGTCCCGTTCCGGTTGGACCGGTCGAGGTGGAGGTCGGAGTCATTCGCTCCGGTCGATCGATCTCCCAGGTGCAAGCGAGCATTCGCGCAGTTGGCGCTGATACCGGATTCACAGCGCTCGCCGCCTTCGGGCAGAAGCGCCCCGGATTCAGCTACACCGAGCTCGAGATGCCTCGCGTTCCCCCACCTGACGAGTGCGGGTCGTTTCGCGACCCTCCTCCACCCGAGTCCGGTTTGCCGAGCGAGCCTCACTTTGAGTTCTGGAGGGAGGTCATTGAGGGCCGACCTGCCCTCGGGCACGCTCCTTGGGATACCTCTGAGCGAGGTGCAGCGGAAGTCGCAACTTGGATCAAATTCGAGCATCTACCCGCCGACGAGAACGGTCAATTCGATCAGCTGGCGCTGCTCGTCGCTGCTGACATGATGCCGAGTGCCGTCTTCGAGAAGGTTGAACCGACCGAACGTGACTGGTTCGCGCCAAGCGTGGATCTCACGGTACATCTCGTTGGCTTACCGACTGGTCCTTGGATCCTCAATCACAATCGGGCGCACTTCGCCAACGATGGATACGCCTCTGCCGAAGTTGCCCTGTGGGATCCGCATGCGCCCGACGGCCCGACACTGTTGGCATGGGCAACCCAGGTCATGTTCTTCACCCAACTCAAGTAGCCGCTACCCGGCAGTATGGGGCACCGGCGTGTCGCACTGCGGCCGCGTGTCTTAGGGAACGCGCCGCATCCGAAGCGGCACCGTCAGGCGGGTCGCCACACGCGATACTCGACGTCGGGCCCTGGGATCAAACGGCCCTCTCCGACGAAGAAGGTTGTGTTGACCCATGCGTATCGCGGGTCGCCGGTCTCGAAGCGCGGGTTGGTATAGAAGTACTGGTCGTCGAAGTCAGTCCCAGCGGCAGTCTCGGTCGCGGTCATCACTGGCGTGTTCAGCTCGAGCAGTCCGACGTATTGGGCGTACAGGAACGCGGCGTCGTGTGTCTCGATTTGCACGCGGACATCGACCCGGAGGAAGCCATCCGGACCGATCAACGCCCACTCGCCCCCGCCAACGACCTTCCCGCGCAACCGTTCTCCGATCACCTCGCCATCGATGACCTCGTAGTACATGCGAGTGCCGATCGGACCAGCGCCGATCGCGAGCGGCGGCTTCAGCATCGCCGTGAACGAACATTCCTGAATGAGCTCCATGAGGGCTCCTTCCCATTGAGGAGGCACTCAGCCGGCGGAGGACCTCACCGGGGTGGACCCTAGTTGCCCATCAACCAACGGTGCCTGGCCGCGATCGCAAAGGCCCCACTCCCGGCGTTGTGGGATACCTCCGCCACTCAGGGAATAGCCTCTTGAATCATGGAAACGGTCTATGAAGCCGTTGGCGGCTACGACAGGATCTTGAGATTGGCCGCAGCCTGGCATGCCCACGTCTTGGCCGACGAGGTGGTGAGCCATGCATTTAGCCATGGATTCCACCCACAGCATACGGAGCGACTGGCAACGTACTGGGCAGAGGCCCTCGGTGGCCCAGCAAGCTATTCGGAGTTGTACGGCGACGAGAGCGAAGTTGTGCGAATGCACAGCGGGAAGGGGCCGCACGATGAGATGGACCAGCGGGCGATTCGCTGCTTCGATGAGGCCCTAGGGGACGCCGGACTTGCGGGTGATGATCGGCTCTCAGCCGTCCTGCACGACTACTTCGAGTGGGCGACGACGACCACGATGTCCTGCTATCACCAATCTGCAGATGACGTACCCGACGGACTGACAATACCCCGCTGGTCCTGGGATGGACTTGTGGTCGCATAGCGAGGGTCACTTGGTGCCCCGACGGGCGGTGAACGGGGGCAGGGCCGAGTGTCGGGTCTCGTGTCTACGATTCATCTGATGGGTCCTCCAACGGTCCTAACCGAGAAACCCTTTCAAGTGGCCCGAGTCCAAGCGCTGGGCGGACCAGAAGGTGCGCCCGAGGCCTTCATGCGGCTCGAAGAGCGGATGGAATCCCTCTGGGGCTCCCGGATGTACGGACTTCTGTACCCAGGCGAAACAACGGCGTATTACGCCTGCGTGCGGCTTGACGACGACCATTCCGAGGACTTTGGTTTCGAACGGGCAGAAGTGCCGGGCGGGCTCTACGGACGCAGGCTGGTACGAGATTGGGAGAACAAGATCTCGAAGCTCCCGGAGTTCTTCGATCAGCTCCAAGCGGATCTAATCGATGCTGGTTTTCTCCGGGATTCCACCCGCCCGTTGCTGGAGTTCTACAGACGCTCCGACGAGCTACTGATCATGATGCCGGTCTTGGCCGGACCTGAAGTCCGATCGAACTGAGGATCCCGGGATTGGCCAGAGGTCGCCCACTCCCCGGCGGTGTACTGGGGCACCTCAGCAGGGCTCGTGAGGGGTGAACACACCGCGAATCGAACGGAACGTCACCTCTGCTCGTCGAACCTAGGTCTCCGATTCGGCCACCTTCTTCAACTTGGCAAGCGTCGCCTCAATGCTCGACTCAGTATTCGCCTTTAGCTGCATGAGGACCTCGTCTCCAAGGGCGATGAGCCGTTCGGCCATACGGAGTATTCTCCAGGACTCCTCGACCTCGGTCCCTTCTTCGACCGGTCGGAATCGGTAACTCCACTCAGCAATGCCCTCGCTTCGCCCGCCTTGCACCCAACCGAAGGCGCGCCCCGGGTCGGCGATATATATCTCGCACCGACGCTCCCACGGCTCGCGGCCCTCGGCCTCGTTGCGGCCCGTAAACCAACCACCTTCACGAGCTGACGAACCCTCGTCCCACCATGCCGCCTTGCACTGTGGACTGAGCTCGCCGATACGCGTCACGTCGGAGACAATCTCGTAGACCCGCTCTGGCGGTGCCTTCACCATCGTGGTGCGTGACACCTGCAGATCCGATAACTCAACCATAGTTCCACACCCTCTGACCGCGATGGGTTCCGTTGAAGCCCTGCCCCATGGGTCAATCTAGCGGAGAAGTCCTGCGTGACGCGATGTACCTTCGCAAGCAACGCGGATGATCTGAATAGAGCTGAGCGCCTCTCGTCGCACGTCGAAAAGGCAGGAGTGGGCGGCACGCGCAAGCCGCACGACTACTGCCAGGCGAGATGGGAATCGACGTGTCCGATGTGGATCGGCCCGTCCTTTCAAGTAGGACTTGCCGTGGGTTCTTGGTGACCCCGCCCCCGGCGATCGGGGGCATCCATCTGCTCGTCCTGAGATACTTCGACGGTGCCCTGGGTTGAAGTTCTGCCTGAACAGGTCGATGACCGAGACACTGTGTCGTTCCGTTTCCGGGTGGTCGGGCCTTCCCTCGCCGAAGCGTGGTCCGCTGCCCGTGGCTCGAAATCGTCCGAGAGAGCTGTCCGGCTCGGAGTTGGCGCAAGGGGAGGACTCAAAGCGGCTCCCGAGTGGTGGATGGACTCGTTGCTCACCTACGAACAGTCACCGTACGAAGGCGCTGTCGTCCAGGAGCTCACGGCGACGGCTGCGCTCGGGCCGCGTCCGTATGGGTTCGATGAGGTTGGAGCGCAGATCTGGGTCGTACTCGATACGCAATGGGTTCCCGCCGGATTCTTTTTGGAACTGACCCATGACCCGCCTTGGGCACAGGATCGGATAGGACCAGAAAGCCACCCAATCGCACCACCTCTCACCACTCCGGATCCTCTCACCTCGCATACCTCGCTCGCCGGGGTCGCACGTGTGTGGCAGCGAGAGAACCCCCAGGAGCTTTGGTTCTCGGGCCTGCATGGTTGGGGACGGGTTTTGCACTCAGTCTCGGTGGAGGAGACCTCTGAAGCCGTCTACGTCACATGTCTTGTCGGTTGGACTCAAGACTACGAGGCCAGAGTGGAGGCGGCCGGAGGCTCCGAGCGGGCGGTCGTTATACCAATGATTGGTTGCGGATGGGCTGTGTGCACGGATCTTGCGACCCCACTTGGCGACCGAAAGGTGCTCGTTCGTAACCCGGATCCGTAGCATCGCCACGAGCTGGTGCCACTGCTCCGACCCGGCATACTGGCCAGCCCCCCGCACCGGTCAGCCTCAAGCGAGGGTGGCAGTCGTAAGCGTCACGACGAGCGGCCTCGTGACGATGCCGCCAAACTCGGTCCGTATGAGGGACTCCAGCTCGTCGAGGAGACCCGCTCGGGCAGGCTCTTCCATCATCTGGGTGCCAGAGTACGAGAGCATCAAGTTTCGGTAGTCCGTTGCGCTGTATGTCTGGTTCCAGTCGTACCGACGGACGGCAACAGAGTCGAAACGGCGATCTGCGTCCAGCACTGCACGGATCGCTGGATCAACGCTTCCACGAGGCGGGGCAGGGGGTCCCGTGTGTCCCTGTCCATACCGCTCGTATATCGGCTGACCAGCGGCGAAGAAGCCCGCATCGTCGGGCGAGTCGACTTGGATGAGGTCGACGACCGCCACGAGGCCGCCCGGTCGCAGGATTGCAGCGGGCCGGTCGGTCTGTGCCTCCTGGGTAATCCAGTGGTAGGCAGTGGCGGAGAACACGGCGTCGGCCTCACCGGCCTTGATCTCCATGACTTCGAAGTCACCGACTTCTATGCGTAGCCGATCCGAAAAGAGGTTCGAGCGCAACTTAGCGGCCATCTCAGGACCGATCTCGATGGCGAGCACCGACGCTTCTCGGGCAAGGAGATCCTTCGTGGCCTGGCCCGTTCCGGGACCGACCTCCACGATTTCCGGCTGAGACGGCAGCATCTGAAAGAGGGCGTCGAAGAGGTCGGTGGGATAGGAAGGCCGCACCTTGTCGTAGATCTCAGCGGCCTCGTTGAACGAAAGTCTGATGTCGTCTGGTCGCACTCTCACCATCTTGCCCGAGTCGGACCCACTGCCCCCATGGTGCTGTATGGGGCAGGGGTAGTGCGTCCCCGTTTGCACTGCCAAGCCCCCCGCCCCGCGCCGCGGTGCCTCTCCGTTTCCCGGTGGCGCCGGCGCCTGGTGCCCGTGGCGCTCCTGCCGGCGTGCGCGGCGCTTCTGGGCCGCCTTGCTCCCCGGGCGCTCCTCTCTCCCTACATCACACGGTGGGCGCTGAGGGACTCGAACCCCCGACCTGCTGGTTGTAAGCCAGCTGCTCTAACCAACTGAGCTAAGCGCCCGGAAAAGGCAACTCTACCTGCTCTTTTTGTCATACTTGGTTCCGCCATCGGCTCGGCACAAAGCTGGCAGAGCAGCCGGTTGCCGTGGTTCCAGACTGCCGGGGCGCTCCATCTGGGTGACAAGCAAGATCGGCCCGTTCCGACACGAGATGACCTTTACGAATGCGATGGCAGGCGAGACCGGAAGGAACCTCGCCGAGCGGTTTTCAGCGCACCTGGACGGTGTCACGAGGCCTTCCGCACATTGCGCTACTCGTTCGCAGTGTTACTTCCCGCTCCGGGCCGCCAATAAGTCGCTGAACGCTACAGCCGTCATTTAAACGAGGAGCGCGTTCCGACCCCGCTCAGCGTGGACGCAGGTATGCATCAACTGTTCAGCACGTTCATGCACTGGCGGGCTCGGTCACGTCAGGAGATCACCATTTTCTGGTGCCGATGGTGAGTGTGAACTTCTGGTTTGCGTTGGGACTCACCCCGTTGGTGGCGTTGAGGCAGAAGGTCGTTGTGCCCGCCGGAGAAACCTTCGTGCTGGCGATGGTGGCGGTTCCGTTGCCGTTGTCTTTGAAGGTGACGCCCGCAGGCAGCGCAGACTTGGAACAGGTGACGAAGTTGGTATTGGAGAGCGTCGGAGTCGGATTGCCATACGTCGTCACGCTGAAGCTGTCCGCGGTCCCGAGGGTGAAAGAGGCGGAGTTGGCGCTTGTGATCAGAGGAGCGCTGTTGGTGGTGATGGGATTGATCGTCATGCTGTAGTTCCGTGACCCGGTGTAGGGCCCGGTGCCTGTCGAGGCGTCCGTGGCCTTGATCGTGAAGCTGAATGACCCGGCTGTCGTGGGTTTGCCCGAGAGCACGCCGACGGACGAGAGCATCAGCCCGGGGGGCGGGGTCCCTGTCCAGACGAAGGTATAGGGACTCGTTCCATTCGAGGCGCTGATGGTAAGGGTGCCGTAGGGGGTGCCCTCGGTTCCGCTCGGCAAAGTGGACGGACTGAGCGTGATCGCCGGTGGGTTCACGATGAGCGCGTAGGTCTGGGAGCCGGTGTTGTGCGGCGGTCCTGCCGAGTCGGTGGCCGTCACCGTAAAGGTGAAGGTCCCTCCGGCGGTGGGTATGCCAGTGATAGCGCCGGTCGAGGGGTTGAGGCTCAGCCCCGGGGGCAAGATCCCGGCGCTGATGGCGTAGGTGTAGGGAGCCTTTCCTCCCGAGGCCGTGAGGTCGGACCCGCACTTGTAGGACTGTCCGACCGTTGCCGCCGGAAGGGTCGAGGGCTGCAAAGTCAGGGACCCCGACATCGATACCGACAAAGTCTCGCCGCTGCCTCCGCAGGCGCTGACGGCGTTGTTGTTCTTGTCGCCGCTATAGCTGAAGGCCCACGAGTAGGTCCCCGCGCTCGTCGTGGTGTAGGAGTTCGACGTGTAGGTGGCGTTGCCGGTCACCGTACCCCCGCCATTGGTCACAAAGACCGGTGTGCCGCTGCACGATGCATTCTTGTAGAGCTTCCAGGTGATGGTCCCCGTCGGGCTGTTCCCGAGGGTCACGATGGCCTCGTCGGCGGCTGACACGCCGACGGTAACGCTGGCGGGTGTGGCCTTCGTCGTGATGGTCGGAGTGACCTTCGTGGCCGTCGCTGTGGTTGTGCCCGAGAACTGGGTCGGCGCGCTTACCCACAGGGTGCTGATGTCGTCGTAGGCGGACTCGACCTCGTAGTAATACTTCGTGCCCGGTGTCAGAGCGGTATCGACGCATGACGTCGTCGACGACATGACGGTGCTGGTTTGGTTGCACGTCCCGCTGGAGACCTGGGTATACGGCCCACCGTTGGTCGTGCTCCGCAGGACGACGTAGCCGCCGCCCGCAGGCAGTCCCGGCGAGGCACCCCAGCTCAGGTTCAGGCTCGTCGTCGTCGGACTGCCGGCACTGCCGGTGCCGGGCGCGTTCAACGTGATGGCCTGGGCCTGGGCGTTTCCGCTCGCGGAGGTCGCGAAGTAGGCAAAGGCTGCCGTACCCGAGGCCAAGAGGAACCCGCAGACGATGAGGATGACCGGGCTGAAGAAGCGACCGAACCCGCTGCGTGGGTGACGTGCGCTTGGCGAGTGACGTCCCCGGCTCATGTGGAGCGTCCTGTGAGGGTGAGGGTCACCTTAAATGTCACGCCCTGGCACGAACTGGGTGCGGTCGCCGCAAGCTTGACCAGGCCGGGGATGGACTCGGTGCCACTCGTACCACCCGCGCTCACCGTCAGCGGCGGGGAGAAGGCGTAGGGCAATGCCGCGGCGATACTGACGTTGGCGGTGGCACAAAGACCGGTGTTGTTGGAGACGACCGTCGCGCCTGTAGCCACGACGTCGAAGGTGGCAGCGAAGGGGTTGGCGTTGTGCAAAGTGAAGGAGGCGGCACCGGTGCGGCCCGGAAGCAGGTCCGCCGCTCCGGTGGTGGCGCTGACCGTGACGTTGACCGGGCTTCCCGTCATCGCGTGACCGGTGCCCGACCCTGTCGCGGTGAAGTAGGCGTCGGCACCCCCAACGCCGAGACCGGCGGCGAGGGCCGCCGCCGCCCCGGCGACCGGCACCAACCGCCAGCGACGACGGCGGGGCTTCGCATGACCGGGGTCGCTTCGAGATACCGCCGAGTCCGAGGCAGACTCCGTCCGGGCCGCAGCGGCCTCGGCCTCCAGGTGGGAAATGTCGGCGACCGGTTCCCAGACTAGGGCGTCGTCGATCTGGATCCCGGCGTCCGAGGTGGTCGTCGCGAGGGGCTGGTCCACCGTGACGTGGGCCTCGTCCACATCGGTGCCAGGGGCCACCTCCTGGATCGCCAACGGGTCGACGGCCGTCACGTGGGCACCGTTCACCACAATGACGAGGGCGTCGGCCTCGTTGACGTGAACCTCCAGACTGGTCGCCGCTAAGGGCTCGTCCGCCCGGACGTGGAGGCCCGCCAGCAGCGGGTCGCCCCTCCGCGCGTGAGCACCGCGGACCTCGCCCAGCAGGGGGTCGTCCCGGCGCACGTGAGCCCCTCGACGCGTTGGCGCTGGTGCGGACCCGCTGGTGGCCACGCTCGGACCTGCGGCCTCAGGTGCCGCCTGAGGGGAAGTCATCGGCATCGGGATGACGACGGGGTCCCCGGTGACGGGCACGGGGACGACCGCCACCTCGGGATCCACCCAGACCGCCGCAGCGGGTCGCAGGGGCGGGGCCGGACGCTCGGGCCTGACGCGGCCGCTGGTCGCCACGGGCGGTTCGGGGCGGCTCGGGGCCAGCTCCTCGACGACCGAGTCGGTCGCCGCCTCCTTATCCGTCAGCACCCCCTGATTCGTCGACGCCATGGCCACGTGCTCGTGCTGGCTCATGGCGCCACCACCATGGCCTTGGTGAGGTGGGCAGGTCCCCGGGGGCGGATCGAGAAGGTACGCGTCGTCGGGATCCGCGTCATGGGTTCACCACCTGGGTGACCACGTTCGAGGTCGAGCGATTGAAGTCGGTGCCAGAGTCGGGGTAGACGGCCTCGACGTAGCTGGTGGTGCCTGCCCCGAGCGACGTGGAGTACGTCGCCTTGCCGCCTGCGCCGATGGTCCCGCTCCCGAGCAGATTGTTCGTCGGACACGGTGAGGCGGACGGGCATGTGTAGAAGTCCACCGATCCCGAGGGCAGGCTCGTGTCGGTGCTCGGGTTGCCCGCACTCACCGTGGCCGTGAAGGTGACCGAGTCCGGCGAGGTCGAGGGGTTCGGAGCCGAGGTCAAATCGGTTGTCGTCGAGTCGGTATAGTCGGCGCTTCCCGTGTAGACGAAGTGGTAGGCGATGTTCTGGCAGTCGTTCTGACTGGAGCCGTTGTCGTTCAGCTCGACGGACACACCAGGGCTGTCGGTGTCACTGCCCGGGGGCACGTCAAATGACCCCGAGTAGGTGGGCAGCGTCAGGTTCGTGCCAGTGCAGTCGGACGGAGGTGCCGGGTAGTCCGTGGTGTCCAGAGCCGACGTGATGCTCAGCACCGTGATGGGCACCGAGAGGTTGTTGTGGACGGAGAAGACCGCACAGCGAGCTGTGCCGGGGTAGAGGAGGGCGGTCGAACCCGCACAGGCGGGCGACGGGTAGACGTTGCTCGTGATGGTGAAGCTCGACGAACCCGAGGCCAGGTCGAACCCGAGGCGCTGGGAGGAGGCTGACCGCGGGCCGAGCACGAGCGAGGAGACGCCCACCGTGAGGGCGGCGACGACGAGCGCGATGGCACTCGACGCCATCACCGACTTCGTCCTCCTGAACCGATCTGGCTTCATCTACTCCTCGTTCTCGCATGATGGGCAAGCCCACCGAGGGACCTCAGGTTCCACCTCTCCTGGAATCCCTCGCTGGCCTCACCCGGTGGTTGGCCGGGCCACGGATTGGATTCCCGTGGCCCGGCCTTCCGACCCAAGTTGACGGACAGGGCCGCGAGCCGAGACTCACTGCCCCCCACCGACCTCCCTTACGAGGACGTGAAGGTGAAGGTCATGGTGACGTCGGCGCAGGCCGCCTGGTTGTAGGCCTCGTCGGTCCACGTGAGGGTCCCCGTCTGCCCCAAATCGGTGGTGCCAGGGCCGACCTCGCCGTCGACGGTGACAGCGCCCATGGTGAACTGGCCGGTGCCGTAATCCGCCAGGAAGGTGTTGCAGCCGGTGTCATTCGAGGTGACGCCGGTGAGGGTGATCGCGCCGATGTAGGCGTTCCCACTGTTGGGGTTGTCGACCGCGAAGGTCACCGTGTGACCCGTGTTATCGGGGTAAAGGGGCGGGGTGTCCACGGTACCGGTAATGGTGACGCCATTCGCGGTTCCGGTGACCGCGGTGCCAGTACCAGTCCCGCCTCCATCGAAGTAGGCGAATGCCGCTCCACCCGCACCCAGGACCAACCCTGCGACGAGGCCGATTCCTACCACCTTCTTGCCGATGTGCTTCTTGATGTTCATTTGGTGCTCCTTCTCTTGGTTGGTTGCTGTTGGAAGGGCACCGGTTTCGCCATTCGCTCCCCTGAGGCCTGGCGACCAGACACGGCCTCGGGATCATCGCGTTGCCCTCTGTTGCCACAGGGACCCGTCCGACACCGGCCTGGTGGTTACTGCTCAGGCGGGGCAGGTGCCCCGCCTGTTACCTCAAAGCTGAATGACTCTGTTCACAAATCGCTTCGTTCTTGCTCCTTTACTTGTTGGCGTCGCCGCGTCATCGCAGCGATCATTGAGGGTGAAGTTGGTGGATCATCGAAGAGATTCGAGGTTGTGTCCTCGGATGGACTCATCCCGCCCCTCCTCAGTTCCGCAGACCTCCTCGCAACAACTCGTGCACAACTATGCAACCAGCGACGCACAATTTCCAGGGGCTCCATTTCGTCATGCGGTCCGGCCACGTCGTGGGGTCGAAGGTCGATCAAACTGACCCGGTGGGACGACCCCTGTGACTCTGTCTTTTGCCGTGTGACCAGGGAAGGGTGGGCTGGTGCTCCGTGAGTCCTGGAGACTCGGGCTCATGTCCGCCGAGGATCTCCGGAGGGCGACCGACCGTCCGGCTGTACGACGAGAGCGTCTTCCCCGGGGGCCAGGCCATCGCATCCATGGAGAACGGTGCCGCAGAGCCCATGGGGCAATGGCTCACCGTCCGAGGAAATCGCCCCGGCGCAGTGTCCGGTCCCGTGGTCCCGACGGGCGAAGTCGTCACTCGTTCGATTGCAGACCGGCGGTCGACAGCCATCCGTCAGACTCTGGCCAGGAGGCCAAGGCGCTGTCGTCATGGCACGGAACGGGACCGCTGGAAGTGGGGCGCTGACTGCTCCTACTCCCCTTCCTCTGGCAGCAACTGGTTCCTCGGCGTCGGAGGCTTCTCGTGTTCCTTCTCAATCACCGTTCGACCAATGCCTCCCCGAGCACCGCGGTGACCTCCGCCGGTTCTCCTCAGGGCAGCTGCTGGGCGAACGTCGTGCTCCAGGGCCGCGCCAGGGCCCGCAGCTCGGCGCAGCGATCCTCGCCCAGGACGGCATAGGCCGCCGCCGCCAGCGCGTCCGTCCCGTCCTCGATGGCCTGGCGCTGGGCCGCCCCCGCCTCCGTCAGCTGGAGGTCGTCGCCTTGCTGCAGCAGCCCGCGTCCGCGCAGCGTCTCCACCGCCGCGTCCCAGGCCTCACGGGGCCACGCCCGCGTCGAGCGCAGGAGATGCGCGGGTACATCGCCCGCCGCCGCGTGGGTCACCAGTGCCTCGATGCCCGACAGCCCGTGCACGACGAGGAGCGCGATGTGGCCGTCACCGCGGTACTCGCGCAGGATCGACTGGGCGTGCCACAGCACCAGGTGCGGCGCCGACGGCCACGCCACGTCCGCGTGCGCCGCGGCCAGCGGCCGCCCCTCCACCCGCCGGCCCGCCTCCTCGGCCGCCATGCGCGCCATTTGGGCGGCCTGTCGCATCTCTGTCGATGCCAGCACCTCGTCGCCCAGCAGCCGGCGGAAGGCCGCGTCGACCGCGTCGAAGC
The DNA here is from genome assembly GCA_963826835.1 of uncultured Acidimicrobiaceae bacterium. Taxonomy (GTDB): domain Bacteria; phylum Actinomycetota; class Acidimicrobiia; order Acidimicrobiales; family RAAP-2; genus Bog-473. The sequence goes on along the minus strand of CAWGYK010000008.1, from coordinate 100,642 downwards.
GCGCCGCCACCAGTGCCTCGGGTGAGGCCACCTCCCAGGCGGACGGGATGGCGGCATGCACCAGCTCCGGGTTGAAATTGAAGAAGGTGGACACGACCACATCCGCCGTCACCGCGCCCATCGGCGCGGCACGCGACGCGAAGTACCCCGCCCTCCCCGTGATGCCGAGTCGCCCGTACGCCTCGGCGGCCTCGGGCACGAAGTACACCATGCCGTGCACCGGCTCCAGCGTGCGCCACGTCTTGCGCGCCAGGAGCGCGCGCTCCTTGTCCTCGCTCACAACCCCTCCTCTCGTCCCAACCGGGCCGCCAGGCCCCTGGTCGCGGCGACCAGGGGCCGCCTGCTCGACGCGTCCCGCACGACCAGGTCCCGGCCCTCCCGCTCGCCCTCCGCTGCACCTGCCTCCCGGCAGACGAGCAGGCCCGCCAGGTAGTCCCACCCGTAGAGCGTGCTGTCCCCGACCACCAGGTAGGCGTCCAGTACTCCCTCCGCGACCGCGCAGCACTCGAGGGAGGCCGCACCGAGGGCCCGGAACTGCGCCCACCCGGGGTGACGGCCCGGGTACCCCGAGATCCCCACGAGCGCGCTCGCGAGGTCCTCACAACCCGAGGGGACGATGGCGCGACCGTCCTTCTCGGCGCCCCCACCTCGCACTGCGGCGTAGCGCTCGCCGTTCGCCAGGTTGACCACGAGGCCGACCCTGGGACCCTCGGCGTCCAGGACGCAGATGCTCGTCGAGTAAAAGGGCACGCCCCGGTCGGCATTGGTGGAACCGTCGACCGGGTCGATCACGGCCAGCAGGCCGGACGGCCCGTCACCGGTCAGCCCCGACTCCTCGGAGAGCACCGCCATGCCCGCGCCGTGCAACACCGGCAGGGCGGCGCCATCGGCCGCCAGGTCGACCAGGTACTGCCCCGGCTTCGCCCCGCTCGGCCCCCGGCCCTCGAACCCGTCCAGCGCGGCGCGCACGGCGGCGACGGCCTCATCGAGCACGTCCAGGAGGCGAGCGTCGTCCACGGGTGACGAACCCTACCGGCCTCCACCGCTCCCGGCCGACTGCCCGTCCCCGCCCGTTAGGCTTTCGAGGTTGTGGCTGCCATTGACGTCGCCGGATACGTCGCCGACCTGAAGGACCATTCCGTCGACCACGGGTTTCACGTCCACGACGAGCGGCACTTCGTCGAGACCTATTCGTTGCGCCAGGTCTGGGAGGTCGACCTGCACCCCGAGGAGGGGTGCGGTGGCCCGCTCGACCTGCACCTCGCTCTCGACGTGGACCCGCGCGTCCTTCTCTCCTTCGAGGACGCCGTGGTCCTCCTGTCCGAGGACGAGGAGCCCCCCGACGAGTTCCATTTCCCCCTCACCTTCACCTGGGCCCTCCCACCCCTGCCCAGTGGTCCCGATCTCCTGCGCCTGGCCATCGACCTGGCCGGGGTCGGCGGGATCGAGCTCCCCCTGGAGGTCTCGGCGATCGACTCCTTCGCCGACGCCACCGAGGGATCGGAGCGGCGGCTCAGCATCGTCGCCCGGCACCCGGTGTCGCTGGCCCGGGTCCTCAGTGGCGAGGAGCTCCTCTGTGACGTCTTCGACCGGGCCCTCGCCGTGAGCCGTTTCCTTCTCGAGTCCGCCGAACGCTGGCTCGGCTGACGTGCACCGGCCGGGCCGCCCCGGCGCGATCCGGGTCCTGGCGGTGGCGGCGGCCCTGGCCGGCACAGCCCTCGGGTTGAGCGCCTGCTCCACGCAGGGCGGCCAGCAGCTGGCCGAGCAGGCGTGTGTCCATGTGCACCGGTCGGTGGCGGAGTACCTCCGCTCCACGCGAGCCGGCACGGCGCCGGCGGTCGTCGCGCATCTGCAGAAGGAGGCCGATCAGGAGCTGCGGGCGGCCCTCCCGTTGGCCGCCGCCGCCAACTCCGACGACGGCTCGTGGAACTCGCTCATGACGACGATCTCGGAGAGCGCGGTCGTCGACGAGGGACACCTCGTCCCCTCGCTGCGCGCCCAGTGCGTGGTGGCCGACACGAACCCGAACGTCAACCCGCAGTCCCCGAGCGGCAACAGCACGCCCCAGAACGTGAACCCCGAGCCGGCGTCACCCGCCGGCTGAGCTCGGGTTCCCGCTCGCCGCCATCTGCGCCCGGCCGGCCGCCACGATCGCCGGCATGATCTTCGGCGCCAGGTACTCGCCTCCGGCGACCGTGAAGTGCACGCCGTCGGGCATCCGGATCGTCACGCCGTCGACCGTCGCGGCGAACTTGCCTCCCGGGCACGCCGGGCCGAAGAGGTCGACCGCCGTGTCCGTCGTCGGGTGCTCGGCCGCGACCTGGCGGACCAACTTGTTGTACACGGCCAACCGGGCCGGGTTGTCCTCCGGCCACGGCGCCCCGTCCGGCTGCTCCCCCTCGTCGGTGCACGGCGCCGTGAGGAACACCATGTGCGCCCCCGACGCCGTGGCCAGTTGCGACGCCTGCGCCAGCTGGCTCTTGACGTAGGCGGCATAGGCCGGGTGCAAAATATTGGTCCAGGCCCCCTGGTACTCGCGGTCGACCACCTCCCAACGGCCGGCCAGCAGCACGACCACGTTCGGCTTGACCTCGTTGATCGCACTGAGCCACTGGTTGGGCCAGGGCTGCTTTATCGGGGGCTCGCTGGGCGAGTAGGGCGTGCCGTTGCAGGCGGGCGGGGTGGCGAAGAGGGCGCCCATCAGCTGGACCTCGGGGCCGACCACCACGCCGCAGCCGAGGATTCCCTTGTCCGAGAGCACGTACCCGTACTTCTGCTGCTCCGCGTCGAGGCCCAGGCCCAGGCCCAGGGTCAGGGCCACGGAGTCGCCGAAGAGGAGGACCCGGACCGGTTGGGCCCCGGTCGACGACGACGGCATGGTCGTGCTCGTCGGAGAGCGCGTCGTGCCGACGCCGGTCGGCAGCGCCGTGCTGGCCACCGCCGTCGTCCCGGTGGTCGCCGCGATGACGGCGACCAGCACGACACCGACGCCCACGGGGACGGCCAGCCACGCCCTCCACTGGCTGACGAACGTCCCCATGCGGATCGGGCGCTCAACGAGATGGAAGGACACGACCGACACGGCGAAGGTGACGAGCACGCGCACCGCGAAGAGCTCGTACCCGTACAGCCCGGTCCGCTCGTGGTCGAGCCAGATGAAGATGGGCCAGTGCCAGATGTAGAGACCGTAGGAGATGCGGCCCACGTAGCGCACCGGTGCCAGCGACAGCACCCGCGGCACCATGCTCTGCGGCGCCCCCACCGCCGCCAGGATGACGCTCGCGACCGCCAGTCCGATGAGGAAGAAGCCCCCCGAGTAGGGGAACGAGGACTCTGACGTGGTGAGCACCCAGAGGGCGATGGCGCCGGCGGCGCCGGCGACACCCAGGGCGGCGCACAGTCGAGTGCCGGTGCCGCTCTTCGGACGCCATAGCTCGCCCTTGGCCAGGCGACCCTCCTCGTGGCTGCGCTGGGAGGCGAGCACGAGCCCGACGGCGAGCGCGCACCCGATGAAGAGGCACTGCGAGCGGGTGTCGGTCCCGAGGTAGGCCCGGTTGGTGTTCAGGCCGCCGTCGTAGAGGACGTACATCCAGGTGGCCGACGCGATGGCGGCGGCACAGCACAGTGCGAACAGCGCCTTGAGGCTCCGCGTGAAGTGCATGACGCCCAGCACCACCAGGGGCCAGATCACGTAGAACTGCTCCTCGACGGCCAGCGACCAGGTGTGGAGCAGCGGTGAGGAGGCCGCGGTCTCGTTGAAGTAGTTCGAATTGACGAGGATGAAGTGCCAGTTGCTGACGTAGAGCAGTGTGGCGAGCGCGTCGAGCCGGAGCGCGCCGTAGGTCCCCTTGGGGACGATCACGGAGGCGAAGAACGCCACGAAAAGCATCATCAGGAGGAGCGCGGGCAACAGGCGGCGCGCGCGGCGGGCCCAGAAGGACCCGAGCTTGATCGTCAGGGACTGACGCCACTCCCCGATGAGCAGCGAGGTGATGAGGAACCCCGAGAGGACGAAGAACGCGTCGACACCCATGAACCCGCCGTCCATGTGCGGGATACCGCCGTGGAACATCATCACGGCGACGACCGCGCAGGCCCGCATCCCGTCGAGCGCCGGCAGGTAGGCGAGACGAGTGTGCGAAACCGCGCTCTCGTCGTCCTGCATGGGGCCCATCCCTCCTGGTTCGCCTCGGGTCGGCACTCCCGCGACGGGTGGCCGGCGGACATTCTCGCAGACCACGCCCGACACCTCGGGGCGGCCTCGAGTCGCTACTTTTGCCTCTCTGAGCCCGACCCGAACACTGGCCGCTCCTCCTCGCCGCGCCCCGCGCCCCGCCGCCGTTTCCGGACGTTTCTGCTGGTTGTGGTGCTGATCGGCCTTGCGGCCACCGCGGCCGTGGTCCTGCACGACCGGGCGACGTCGGTCAGCCCGCTGCGGGCACGCATCGTCGCCCTGGCCCAGGGTCAGGTCGGGTACCAGACCGACCCGTCCGACACCTATTGCAACAAGTTCAGCGCGTACTGGAACGCCGGCATCGACGACTGCGGCAACGGCAACCTCGACGAGGAGTGGTGTGCCGATTTCGCCGCCTGGGCGTGGAAGGAGGCGGGTGCCGAGGTGACGTACGAACTGGCTCCGGGCTCTCTCAACGGCGACTCGGCCAGCTTCTACGTCTGGGGTGTCGACCACGGGACCTGGCACCCGCTCGGGTCGGGCTACACGCCGCAACCCGGGGACGTCGCGGTCTACGGGCTCGACACGTCCTCGGTGACCGCGGTGCACGTGGCGATCGTCACGGCGGGCACGGGCAACGACGCCTCGCCCGACGTCATCAACGGCGACGGCGACCGGACGGGCTACAGCGTGGTGGAAGTGGGGAACCACCAGGCCTTCGCCGACGTGAAGGGGAAGGGCGCTCCCCTGTCGGGCTACGTGTCGCCCCTGGCCCCGCCGGCGCCCTCGGGCTCGTCGTGAGGCGCCCTGACCCCGCGGCGCCGTTCATCGAGTGCGGCGCCGCACCGAAAGGTCCTGGCTAGGACCCCGGCGTGTACCCGGCCGGCAGGGCGATCGACTTCATCTCGAGGAAGCCCTCCAGGCCCTCGGGGCCGAACTCGCGCCCGACACCGGACTCCTTGTAGCCGCCGAACGGCGTGGAGAAGTCGATGGGCACCGGCGCGTTCAACATGTAGGTGCCGGTGCGCACCTGGCGCGCCACCCCGAGCCCGCGGTCGTTGTCACCCGTCCATACCGAGCCGCACAGCCCGTAGTTGGAGTCGTTGGCGATCTCGACCGCATTGTCGTCGCCGTCGTAGGGGATGACGACGAGGACGGGCCCGAAGATCTCCTCCTGGGCGATCCTCATCTTGTTGTCGACGTCGGAGAACACCGTCGGCTCCACGTACCAGCCCTTGGCGTACTCGGAGCCCGACGGGCGGCCGCCCCCGAGCGCGACCGTCGCACCCTCCTCCCGCCCGCTGTCGAGATACCCCTCGATCCGGGTGCGTTGCCGCTCGGCCACCACCGGTCCGACGTCGGTCGCCGGGTCCATCGGGTCGCCCACCTTCATGGCGGCCACGCCCGAGACGACGGCGTCGACGACCTCGGCGTAGCGGGCGCGGGGCGCCAGGATGCGGGTCTGCGCGATGCAGGCCTGCCCGTTGTTCATGATGGCGTTGGGCAGCAGCGTCGGGATGGTCGTCGCCAGGTCGGCGTCGTCGAGGATGATGGCGGCCGACTTGCCGCCCAGCTCGAGCGTGCAGCGCTTGAGACGCTCGCCGCAGAGCCCGCCGATGCGCTTCCCCCCGACCCCCGAGCCCGTGAACGAGATCTTGTCCACGCCGGGATGTGTCACCAGGTGCTCGCTGACCTCGCGGCCGGCGGGCACGACCGAGAGGACACCCTTGGGCAGACCCGCTTCGGCGAAGATCTCGGCCAGCCGGAAGGCGTCGAATGGCGTCTCGGGCGCCGGCTTGTAGACGACGGTGCACCCGGCGGCCAGCGACGGCGCCAGCTTGGCGGCGGCGATGAAGAGCGGCACGTTCCACGGGGCGATGGCACCCACGACCCCGACGGGCTCCTTGGTCACGAGCACCTGCGGGTTCAACATGCCGGCGCGCACCTCGTCGAAGGCGTAGGTCGTGGCCAGGTCGGCGTAGTAGCTGAAGATCATCGTGGGTGCGAGCACCTGACCCATGCCCGAGAAGGTGATGGGTGAGCCCATCTCCCGCGTGATGATCTCGGCCATGTCGCCCATTTCGGCGGTGACCTGCGCCGCGACGGCGGAAAGGACGGCAGCCCGTTCGGCCGGCGTCATGCGCGGCCAGGGCCCGTGGTCGAAGGCCGTCCGTGCCGCCGCCACGGCCTTGTCGATGTCGGCCTCGGTGCCGTCGGGCACGCGGGCGATGACCTCCTCGGTCGAGGGCGAGATCACCGCAATGGTGTCGGTGCCCTCCGGGGCCACCCAGTCGCCGCCGATGAACAAGCGGTCGTAGTCCCGAATCGCCATGCGTCCCTCCCAGGAGCTCTGGGGACCCGCGCCCCCACCGCCGGATGTGCCGGACGGCACCTCAAGGGTAGCTGCGCCCCGCCGGGACGGGACAGTCCGCCCCGGCCTTCGGACCCACGGCCGATTGCCTCAGCTCACCCCGTCGCGTGCCTCGATGTGGGCGAGGACACCGCCGTCGGACTCCACCCACCCTTTGCCGGCGGCGTACGCGCACATGCCGGCGAAGCCCTCGTCCCAGCGGTCGTCGGCGGCGGGCCCCACCAGCGCCCGCAGGGCCGCCGGGTCGACCACCACGTGCTCGGCGTCGGCTCCGAGGCGTCCCAGGCCCGACCTCCGCACCACTTCGGCCAGGTCGCCCTCGCCCTCCAGGGCCACGGAGAAGCGGGTGAAGACATCGGGCTCCAACAAGGAGACCTCGGCCGCCGAGAGGTCGATCACGATCAGCACGCCGGGTGACGCTACCGCCCCTGTCACGGCTCTCCCCGTCCCTGTCTCGCCGCTCGCTCACCCGAGAGGTCGCCGCCGTCGGTAGAGTGCCGCTCCGTGCCAGACATCAGCCAGCGCGACCCCGACCAGGTGGCCTCCATCCTCTCGCGCTGGCTGGCGACGAAGTCGGCCGACGGGTCGGGTCCCGAGGTCTTCGACGTCCAGGCCCCGGGCTCCAACGGGTTCTCGAACGAGACCATCCTCTGCCGCACCCGCTCGGCGGCCGGCGACGAGCGGCGGCTGGTCGTCCGGGTGGCACCGACCAAGCACCTGCTCTTCCTCGACGCCGAATTCTCCACCCAGTACCGGGCCATGCGCGCCCTGGCCGACGGGGGCTCGGCGGTCCCCCTCCCCCGCCTCGGGTGGTACGAGGAGGACCCCCGGTACTTCGGCGTGCCCTTCTTCTCCATGGACCACGTCGAGGGCCTGGTGCCGTCGGACAACATCCCCTACACCCTGGAGGGCTGGGTCATCGAGGCCACGCCCGAGCAACAGGAGCGCATGTGGTGGAGCGGCATCGACGCGCTCGCCGCCGTGCACCGCACCGACTGGCGCGCCACGGGCCTCGAGTGGCTCAGCAAGCCCGCCCGTGGCCGGCCGGGGCTCGAGCAGCAGATGTCCTACTACCGCGACTTCCTGGACTGGGCCACCCAGGGGGAGAAGGTCCCCGTGATCGAGGCGACCTGGCAGTGGCTCGTGGAGCACCGGCCCGCCGAGGAAGGCGACGTCGTGATCAGCTGGGGCGACAGCCGCATCGGCAACATCATCTGGGACGACTTCACCTGCGCCGCCGTGGTCGACTGGGAGATGGCCTCGCTGGCCCAGCCCGAGCTGGACCTGGGCTGGTGGCTCTACTTCGACCGGCAGTTCTCCGAGGGCCTCGGTGTCGCCCGCCCGGCTGGCTTCGGCTCGCACGAGGACACCATCGAGCGCTACTCCGAGCTCATGGGCCGGCCCATGCGGGACATCTTCTTCTACGAGATCTTCTCCGGGTTCCGCTTCGCCGTGGTCATGTACCGGCTCTCCGACCTCGTCTTCGGCCGCGAGGACATGGAGCAGGACGCGGGGATGGCCACGAACAACATCGCCACCCAGCTGTTGGCCAAGATGCTGGACCTCGAGCCGCCCACGTAGCCCGGGGCCGGCGCTTTTGGCTTCTCGGTGATCGGGCCCCTCAGTGATCGGGTCCATCGTCGGGGATGAGGTCGTTCCCCGAATCCACCGCCACGCCCGCCGCCCGCAGCCGGTCGCCCAGCCAGTCGGCGCCATGGTCGCCCTGCATGGCCTCCTGCCAGCCGTCGAGGATCTGGTGCACGCGGTCCACCGAATCGATCGTGGCGATCACGTGGACGGTCATTTTGTCGTCGTACCCGGGTGGCGCCGAGACGTGCAGCCCCCCGAAGGGGTCCTCGGTCACGTGCGGTGACGGCTCACGCAGCACGTAGAGCTCTCCCGTGTCCTCCACGTAGTTGAGCTCGTGCCGGACTCCGTCCTTGTCCATCCAGTCGGTGCCCAGCTCGAGCTCGGCGGAGGCCCTCCGGCGGGAGTCGGCTTCGTAGAACTCGTCGATGTCCATCGGCGGCACACTATCGCCGACCAGGATCGTTGCGGCCGCCTGGAGACCGGCGGGCAGTTTCCCTCCCGGTGGGAGCGATCGGGGGAGGCTCGGTTGCGACTGTGCGGCCATGCCCAACGTCACGTCCACGCCCCGTGTCGCCCTCATCGACCAGATGGCGGCCGAATGGCACTCCATCGGCCGCTCGCCGACCGCGGTCCGGGTGCTCCGCGAGCTCGCCCGCCGCGACCCCGGCCTCGCCACCCTCGTCCTCGGCTCCGGGCCCTGCCCCGCACCCTGCCCCACGCCCTACGACCTCGTCGAGCACATGCGGCGGGCCTCGGGGCGGGCCCAGCGTGAGGAGGCGGCCCGACTGCTGAGCGTCCTGCTGCGGGAGGCTGACGCCGACCCCTTCGTGTGCCGGATGCTGGTGCAGCTCCTCGTCCCCGGACTCGTCACCGTGGCCGGGAAGCTCCAGTGGGGTCGCGGCGGGGAGTGGCAGAACGGCGAGGAGTTCTTCGGCGAGCTCCTCGCGACCACCTGGCTCGTCCTGCAGGAATGGTCCGGGCAGGACCGCCCCTACGCCGTGCTCGACCTGCTCTCCGCCATCCGCTGCCGCCTCCGGCGCCAGCTCTTGCGGTCCAAGGATCTCGGCGGGCGCTCCGTCCCGCTCGGAACCGACGCGGTGGACGAGCCGTCGCCGCGGTCGGAGACCGACCTCGAGGAGCTGGCCCGCATCCTGATCGACCTGCACCACGACGGGATGCGGGCCGACGAGATCCAGGTCCTCTACGCCCACCACGTCCTGGGGTACTCCATGGCCGAGCTGGTCGCCCTGACCGGACGTGACCGCCGGGCGCTCTACGCCCGCCGTGACCGCGGCCAGCGGCGCCTCTGCGCCTGAGCGCGAGGTGTGTCGCATGCGTATCGTGTGCCCGTGGCTGGTGGAGGGCCCGACACCACCGAGAGTGTGCACTCGCGAGTGGCTCGGGGCCGTCCCAACTGGTGGGTCATCCTCGCCGTGTCGTTGGGTCTGATGGCACTGCTCGTCGCCACCGCCGGAGGCACCCCGCAGGCCAGGGGGCCCGGGCGCACGCCCGCGCAGGCGACCGCAGGCCTCACGACCCGCACGGCCATCGGCCGCCCCGATCCGGCGGCGCGCACCACGGCGCCCCCGACGACCACCACGACGAATGCTCCGTCGCCGAGCACCCCAGGTCCCAGCGAGGTTGGCTCGTCACTCCTCTCGACGCGCACGCCCGGCACCGTCAGCACTCCCGAGACCGCGCCGGCCACCACCACGACCACGACCACGCCGGCGACGACGACGACCACGACCGCGCTTCCGGGCGCGTCCGTGCCCGCCGACCGCACCCAGACCCAGGGCTATCTCGACCCGCCGGTCCACACCTCGAACGAGTACGGGTTCGCCGGGACGGGAGCGATGGCGATCTCGGTCCTGTGGTCGGGCGACACCTACCTCGCGATGGAGGTCAGCTGCCCGAGTGGGAACCAGAGCGTGGGTGGGACGTCCGCCATGGCCGCATCACTTCCTGACGCGACCGGGAGCTGCCTGGCCACCGTCAGCGAGCCGGCGTCCGAGACGGCCTCCTTGACCTACACGATCACCATCGGCCCCGCCGGTGGGTAGCGGGGGCGGGAGCCCGCAGCGGACCCTCGACGTGGTGGGTGCTGCGGTCGCCGCTGTGCTCGCCTTCACGGCCGTGCCGACCGTGCTGGTCACCGTCGTCGGCGATCCGCTGGCGGGCGGGCTCGGCCGCGCGTGGCGGCCGGCGCCCCGCGACGCCCTCTGCTTGCTCGTCCTGGCGGCCTGGGTCGCCTGGGCCGCCTGCTGCACCCAGCTGCTCCGGGCGGTGGTGGCGCACGTCCGCAGCGGTGAGGTCGGGGTGCGTCAGGGCGCGTCGGCCATGGACCGCCTCGCGGCGCGCATCGCGTTCGGCGTGCTCGCGCTCACGGCCGTCGGCGGTCCCCTCAGCCTCACGGCGGGTGCCGGGGCCAGCACTCCGGTCGCCGGCGCACCCGGTGCCGCGATGACGGCACCACGCCCCGCCGCTCCGGTGCCCGCCGCCGCGTCGTACGCCGTGCAGCCCGGCGACACGCTCTGGCACATCGCGGACGAGCACCTCGGTGACGGCGCGGACTGGACGATGCTCGCCGCGCTCAATCTCGGCCGCGACATGGGGGGCGGCATGCGGTTCGTGGACCCGGACCAGCTCGGCGCCGGCTGGCACCTCCGCCTGCCGGCGGATGCCCGCGCATCCGCCCCGGACGCGCCGCGCGCCGGCCCGACAGGCCACTCCGCGCTCCGTGAGGGCCCGGGGCACCTGCCGGAGCTGGTTGCGCTCGGCCTGGGTTCGCTCGCCTGTGCCGCGCTGGCCCGACGGGCGGGGCGTCGGCGCCGGATCGGTGACCGCTTCACAGGAGAGCTCGGACCGGGCCTTTCCGAGGGAGCCCAGGACGCGGCCACCCTCCTGGACCGCTTCGCCGGCGCGCCGGCGCTCCGTTCCTTCGAGGCCGCCAACTGCCTTCTCGGGCTGGCGCTGCAGGCACGGGACGCGGGGCCCAGGGTCCGGGCCATCTGTGTCTCGCCGTCGGGCGTCAGGTTCTGCTTCGCCGACCAAGAGCCGGGCCCACCCCCCGCTGGCTTCTCCCCCGTGAGCGACGGCACGGCCTGGCAGGTGGGACACGGCGCCCTCGAGACGATCGACCTCTCCGCGCCCTACCTGCCGGTCGTCCTCCCGATCGGCGACGACGCCGACGGCACCTGGCTGATCCCCCTCGAGCCGGGCGACGTGCTGCCCGTGCTCGGCGAGGGCGCCCCGGCGCTGTGGAGGGCCGCACGGGCGGCCGCCGGCTCCTGGGCCTGGTCCGAGACCATCCTCATCTCCGACGATCCCGGGGATCCGGGCATCCGCTCCGAGGTCGCGGCCGAGGCGGCGCTGGCCCGGCGCGTCCTGTTCTGTGGCGATCCGCTCTCGCTCCCGGGGGGAGCGGCGCCGCGCTGTGCCGTGGTCACGATGGCGCCGGTGGCCGCCAGCGACCTGACCGTCCTCGTCGACCGCCGGGGCGCCACCCTCCATCCCATGGGCCGCGTCGTCCGTCCCCATCTCCAGGCGGCGGCGACCGCCCGCCACATCGAGGAGCTGGTGGCGCCCGCCGACGACGATGCCGTCGCGCCGCCGGAGAGCATCGACCGGACGCCGGGCCCGCTGCGCCGTGGAACGGGGGCGTGGGCGCCGGGGTCCGTCGACGTGCGCCTGTTGGCGATGACGCCCCGCCTGGACGGGCTACGCGAGGACCTGCCGCCCAACCGCGCCCGTCGGGCCGTGGAGCTCGTGGCCTACCTGGCGCTGCACCAGCCCGACGTCATCACCAGCGACCGGCTGCGCACCCGCGTGCTCGGATCGTCCGACGCCGACGCCGCCTCGAAGACGTTGTTCAACACGGCCTATGCGGCGCGGCGTGCCATGGGGGTCGACGAGCGGGGCGAGCTCCTCTTTCCCGCCGCGACGCGACACGGCCTGTACCAGCTCTCCCCCGGCGTCACGGTCGACGTGCACCGCGCCGCGGCACTCGCCGCCGAGGGCAGGGCGCAGTCCGACCCGGCCGCCGCCATTGCCCACTTCCGCGCCGCGCTCGACCTCGTTGAAGGAGAACCCCTGGCCAACGCACTCTCTGGCTACTCGTGGTGGGAGGCCGAGGGCCACGGTGGGCGCATCGCGGCGATCCTGGTCGACGCGGCCTGCGCCCTGGCCTCGCTGGCCTCCGACGCCGGCCTCTTCGCGCTCGCCCGGTGGGGGCTCGAACAGGCGCGTGTCGTGGAGCCCTACAGCGAGGCGCTCTCCCGGTCGGCGATGGAGCTCGCGGCAGCCGAAGGCGACGCGGACCGCCTCCGACAGGAATGGCGCGAGTGCCAACGCAGGGTCGACGCCCTCGACCCGGGATGCTCGCCGTCGGCGCGCAGCGAGTCCCTCTACGGCGAGCTGGCCCGCCGGGTTCTCGTCGATGCCAGCCGCCCCGACAGCGCGCCGACGCGCTACGCGCCGGTGGCCAGCGACTGATCGCCCGCCGCCTCCCCGTAGAGCCGCACGACACCCTCGAGGCGCGCCACGCGGCTGCCCTTCACGAGCGCGGCGTCGCCGCGGCCCAGTGCCCGCAGCAGCGCCACCGCGTCGTCGACGCCGTCCACCCGGGCCGACCCGTACAGCGCGGTCTGATAGCCGACCACCTCGATCCCGAGCTGCTCGGCCAGCCGGGCGACCCGACGGTGCTCGGCATCGGTCTCGACGCCCAGCTCGGCCATCAGCCCGAGGAGGGCCAGCTTGCGTGCGGCCGGGAGGGCCGCCAGGGTGCGCAGCGCCGCCTCAACCGACGCGGGGTTGGCGTTGTAGCAGTCCACGACGAGGACGGGGCCGTCGGGGACGTGGTGCACCTCCATGCGCAGAGGGGACCCGGTGGCCGCCGCCAGCGCGGACACCGTGCCGTCGAACGGGACGCCGCACCACAACGCCGTGGCGGCGGCGGCCAGGGCATTGGGAACCTGCTGGACCCCGTGCAGCGCCAGTCGGACCTCGCCCGCACCCCAGGGCGTCGACAGGCGGAAGCGCGGTCGCAGCTCGGCATCGAGCACGACACCCTCGGCGCGCACCTCGGCCTCGCCCTCCACCGCATACCCGAGTACCGGTGCCGGGCTGGCCGAGGCCATACGGGCCACGCGCAGGTCGTCGAGGTTGAGCACGGCGACCCCGGAGGGGGGCAGGGCGCGCACGAGCTCGCCCTTGGCGCGGGCAACGCCCTCCAGGTCACCGAAGTACGCCACGTGCGCCATGGCCACGCTGGTCACGACGCCGACGTCGGGGCGGGCCACCTCGGCCAGGCGCGCCACGTGCCCCACCCCGCGCGCGCCCATCTCGAGGACCACCCAGCGCGCGGCGTCGGGGGCATTGAGGAGGGTCAGCGGGAGCCCCAGCTCGTTGTTGAACGACCGCTCGCTGGCCGAAACCTCGAAGGTCGACGAGAGGCAGTGGCGGAGAAGGTCCTTGGTCGTCGTCTTCCCGACCGAGCCGGTGATGCCGATCACCCGACCGTCCATCGCGTCGCGCGCCACCCCGCCGAGATGCATGAGCGCGACGCCGGTGTCGCCGACCACGATCGCCGACCGGCCGACCGGTTCCCGTGCGGTGAGGTAGGCGGGGGCCCCTCTCTCGAGGGCGGTGGGGATGAAGTCGTGCCCGTCGCGTTCGGCGACGATGGGGACATACAGCTGTCCCGGCACGAGCGTCCTGGTGTCGATGCTTGCTCCGGTGATGGTGACGTCCGGACCGACCTGCTCCCCGCCGAGCCGGGCCGCGAGTTCAGAGATGGAGAATCGCACGCATGCCCTCGCAGCCGATTGTATAGCCTCGGTCGATGCCTGAGCCCGGAGTGCTGGCGATCGTCTATGGGGGTCCCTCGGCCGAGCACGAGGTGTCGTGCATCTCGGCGCGTCGCATCGCGGCGGCGGCGCTCCAGGGTGGATTCGCCGTGAGGTTGATCGGTCTGACCCACGAGAAGCAGTGGGTTGACGCCGATCGGGTCCTGGTCGATGTCGCGGCGGTGCAAGCCCTGCCCTCACCCGACGACCTGTTGCGCCACGATCCCGCGACGGCGCTCGCCCACCTCGGCCTCGGCCTGGCGCCGGACGCGGTCGTGTTCCCCGTCCTCCACGGGCCTTTCGGCGAGGATGGCGTCATACAGGGCCACCTCGAGGCGATGCAGGTGCCCTACGTCGGCGCCGGCGTGCTCTCGTCCGCCATCTGCATGGACAAGGGCATCGCCAAGTCGGTCCTGCACGACCACGGGCTTCCCGTGGCGGCCTGGAGGCTGGTGTCCCGGCCGTCGTGGTCCACCGATGTCATGGAGGAGGCGGTGGCGGCACTCGGGCTGCCGATCTTCGTGAAGCCGGCGAACCTCGGCTCGTCCATCGGCGTGGCCAAGGCAGCCGACACGGCTGCGCTCGGGGACGCCGTCGGGTCAGCCTTCGAGTTCGACGACCACGTGATCCTCGAGGAGTACGTGGAGGGCCGCGAGCTCGAGCTCGCGCTCATGGGCAACGAGGACGTCAGGGTGTCACAGGCAGGCGAGATCATCGCCACCCGCGAGTTCTACGACTACGACGACAAGTACCTCCTCGGCCTCGCGGAGACCGTGGCGCCCACCGACCTGAAGGACGACCAGCTGTCCCACGCTCAGCGGGTGGCGCTGGCGGCGTACCGCGCGCTGCGGGTGGAGGGACTGGCCCGAGTCGACATCTTCCTCCGGGACGACGACGAGATCGTGGTCAACGAGGTGAACACCATGCCGGGCTTCACGCCGATCTCCATGTTCCCCATGCTCTGGGAGGCCGAGGGCAGGCCGTTCGCCGTGGTGATCGAGGAGCTCGTCGCCCTGGCGCGGGCCCGTCACGCCCGCCGCCGTTCGCTGCGCACCCATCGGCTGCTCTGAAGACGCGGAACCTGGCCGCATGGGCCGATCTCGGCGGCCCGCCCATCGCTCACCCGGCGTACGCCTCGAGCGATTGCTCAGCCGAGGCCGACGGGCTCCTCCCTCAGCACGTGCAACACCTCGTCGGCGGCGCGGATCCCGGCTGACAGCGCCCCGTCGAGGTAGCCGCACCATTGCGTTGCCGTCTCCGTGCCGGCCCAGTGCAGCGGGCCCACCGGATCGCGCAGCGCAGGCCCGAGTGCAGTCAGCGCGCCGGGGACACTCACGGCGACGGGCCCGCCGCGGGTGAACGACTCGGCCGGCCAGTGCTGCTCCACGAACTCGATGGGCGCGCCCGCTCTGGCGCCGAAGGCCCGCTCGAGGTCGGCCAGCACGGCCCTCCGCCGGGCCTCGGGCCCGGCGGCCTCCATGCGCCGGCAGTCGTCGCCGGCGATGAAGCCGACGATCGACCCGTGGGAGGCGTCGACGGGCGAGTTGTCGAAGGCGGTCTCCATGACACCGCCGGGGGCGACGATCTGCCCGTTGAGTCCCTGCGCACGCCAGAAGGGCTCCTCGTAGAGCACGTGGACCTTGGTGACGGCGCCCATGGGCATGCGCTGGCAGAGCTGGTCCCGCCGGCCGGGCAGCGGCGGTGCGTAGGCCAGGCGCCCGCAGAGCGCGGGCGCCATGGCGAAAATGGCGCGGCGGGCCTCCACGCGCACGGGTTGGTGCCCCGCAGCCGGGGCGGCCACGTCGCCCCGCGGGTCGACGAAACGGGCCCCGATGGTCACGTGGTCGGGCCCGTAGTTCACCGTCTCGACGGGCGCACCGAGGAGGACCCGCTTCCCCATTTCCGCGGCCATTCCTTCGGCCAGTTGTTGGGTGCCTCCCTCGAAGCGCCGTTCCTGCGCGCCGCCGGTCGTGCGGGCGAGGTTGGTCAGACCGCCGCCGGCGTGCAGGTAGAAAAGGGCGAACAGGAGTGACAGCTCCCCGGAGCCCGTCCCGAAGATCGCCTTGACCGCTACCTCCATGATGGCGCGCGCCGATGCCGACGTGAGGTGGGTGTCCAAGTAGGTGGCGAGCGTCTGCGCATCGAGCATCGCTGCACCGGCCGCTTCCCACGGCGCGTCGAGAGGGACCTCGAAGGAGGCGAGGTCCAGACTCAGCATGCAGGCGATGCCGTCGGCGGCGCCCTCGGGGTCCGACGTCGGGACCAGACCGACGTAGAGCTCCCGGTTCCCGTCGCGCAGCTCCACGCCCTGCCCGTCCGTATAGGTGGTGAACGTGGCCACGCCGAGCTCGCGGGCCAGCGAGGCGAGGTGGTCCTGCGTCGGTCCCATCCACTGGCCACCTCGGTCGATGGTGAACCCGGCCGGGGTGACCTCGGTGAAGGCGCGGCCACCGACCCGGTGGCGGGCATCGAGCACCAGCACGTCGACGCCCGAGCGGGCCAGGTGGCGGGCGGCCGCCAACCCCGAGTAGCCGGCGCCGACGACCACCACCTCGCACTCGTGGACATGCTCGGACATCGGCCGTTCCTCCAGATGGGGCACCGGCGACCCCGTTCGGCCACGATAGGCGCAGGTCCGGCGGGTGCTGCGAGCACCCCCTCAGTACCGTGCGGAGTGTGGTCATGACATTCGAGGGCTTCGAGAGCGACACGTGGGAGGCCCTCCCCGGCGCTAGCCGCCTCACCCTCAACCAGCGCGAGGCCATCGAATCGGACGAGCCACTGCTCTGTGTCGTGGCGGGTGCCGGAGCCGGAAAGACGAGGGTGCTCACGCTCCGGGTGGCCCGACGGGTGCGCGAGGGGTCCATCGAGCCCGACCGCACCCTGGTCACGACCTTCAGCCGCAAGGCCGCCGAGGAGCTGCGCACCCGGCTGTACTCGCTGGGCGTGTCCGGGGTGAAGGCGGGCACCTTCCACCGCACCGCGCTCGGCCTCCTGCGCGAGCACCGCGAGCTGCGAGGGCGGCCGGCACCCCAGCTGCTGCCGGACCGGCGCCGCCTGCTGGCCGAAGTGACGACCGGCGATCCGCGGCGCACCCGCGCCCTCGACGGTGAGATCGGCTGGGCCAAGGCGCGCCTCGTGTCGCCCGACCACTACGAGGCCGAGGCGCGTCGGCACCGGCGCCGCAGCGGCATGAGCCCCGAACAGGTGGCCGACGCCTACACCAGATACGAGTCGGAACGGAGCCGTCGGCGCCTCCTCGACTTCGACGATCTCATCGTGGCCTGTGCCGACGCGCTGGCGGGCGACAGCGAGTTCGCCGACTCCATCCGCTGGCGCACCCGGCATCTCTTCGTCGACGAGATGCAGGACGTCAACCCGGCCCAGTTCCGCCTTCTGACCGCCATGCTGGCCGACGAGCCCGACCTCTTCGTGGTCGGCGACCCCAACCAGTCGGTCTACGGATTCAACGGGGCCGACCCGACCCTGCTCGACCGCTTGCCCGACATCTTGCGGGGAACCAAGGTGATCCGGCTGGACGAGAACCACCGCTGCACACCACAGGTGGTGGCGGTGGCCACCGCGGTGTTGCGTGAGGGCGGCGCGTTCGGCGTCGGGGGCGAGGTGGTGCCCCCGCACACGACGCGGGTCGACGGGCCGGTCCCCCGCATCGTGTCGCACGCCACCGACGAGGACGAGGCCAAGTGGGCGGCCACCCAGGCGAAAATGTCGCGCACCCCCGGGCGCCGGTGGTCGAGCATTGCCGTGCTCACGCGCACCAACGCTCAGCTGGCCAAGGTGCAGGACGCGATGGACAAGGCCCGCGTGCCCAGCCTGATCGCCGGCGCCGATCTCGGCCCGGCATCGGACCTCCGTGGCGAGTCCGTGAAGCGGGGCGCCGGCGCGGACGATGACGAGTCCGATCGCCCCGAGTCCCCGGCGGATCGCGACCGCGTCGTCCTCACCACGTTCCACCGCGCCAAAGGCCTGCAGTGGCCGACCGTGATCGTCCTGGGGCTCAGCGAGGGCCTCATGCCCATCGCCTCGGCCCACACTGCGGCCGCCGTCGACGAGGAGCGGCGCCTCCTCTATGTCGCGCTGACCCGCTCCGAAGAGGAGCTCTGGTGCAGCTGGTTCGAGCACACCGGCACCGAAGCGGGCGCCCGGGCGGGGCGGGGTCCCAGCCCGTGGCTGGCCCCCATCGAACGTGCCATCGCCGGACTCGAGAAAGAGGCCGCCCCGACGGCGGCCACTGAGGTCTCACGCCGGGTGGCGGAGCTGCGACGGCGGCTGGCCGAGGGCACGGAGAGCGCAGACGACAACGGGTGAGGCCCGGTAAGGTCGAGCCCGCCCGAACAATCCGAGATGGGGGTGGCGCGTCGCATGTCGGAACTCCTGGAGCAGTTGCGAAAGGCGGTCGGCGAGAGCTACGTCGTGTCGGGCGATTCGGTCCACGCCGACTACACCCACGACGAGGCGCTGACCGCGGTGCCGGTGGTCCCCCTGGCCCTGGTGATGCCCGGCTCCACGGACGAGGTGTCCGAGGTCCTCAAGCTGGCCAGCGAGCACGGGGTGCCGGTGGTGGCGCGCGGTAGCGGCACGGGGCTCTCGGGTGCCGCCGTTCCCGTGGCGGACGGCATCCTCCTGGCGTTCGACCGCATGAAGCGGATCCGGGAGATCGACACCGAAAACCAGGTCGCGGTCGTCGAGCCGGGCGTGACACTCGAGCAGCTCAACGGCGAGCTGGCGGGGTTCGGGCTCATCTACCCCGTTTCGCCCGGAGAACAGAGCGGTTCGCTCGGAGGGAACGTGGCCACCAACGCAGGTGGCATGCGCGCCGTCCGCTATGGCGTAACCCGCCACCACGTCCTTGGGCTCGAGGTCGTGTTGGCCGACGGCACCGTGCTGCGCACCGGCGGGAAGTTCGTCAAGTGCTCGAGCGGCTACGACCTGACCCAACTGCTCATCGGCTCCGAGGGGACGCTGGCCATCACGACGGAGGTGACGGTCAAGCTCCAACCGCGCTTCACCGCGTCGTCGACCGTGCTGGCGCCCTTCGCCACCCTGGCGGAGGTGGCGCAGGCGGTCCCCCACATCGTGAACAGCGGCATCAACCCGTCCATCCTCGAGTACGTCGACGTGATCGTGATGGGTGGCATCACCAAGGCCGCCGGCCTCGACCTCGGTGTCCCCGAGGACGTGCAGGCGCGCACCCTCGCCTATCTCGTGGTCGTCCTGGAGGGCATGGAGTCGGCCCGGGTGGAGGACGACGTCGAGCACCTGGCCACCCTGCTGGAAGAGCTCGGCGCCCTCGACGTCTACGTGCTCCCGCCGACGTCGGGAGCGCAGCTCATCGCCGCCCGGGAGAGGGCATTCTTCGTCGGCAAGGCATCGGGCTGCGACGACCTCATCGACGCCGTCCTCCCCCGCGCCACCATTCCCGACTACCTGGCCCAGGTGGCGGTCCTGGCGCAGGAGCACGGGGCCTTCGTCACGGGGTGCGGCCATATCGGTGACGGCAACGTCCACATCACCGTCTTCCAGCCCGATGACGAGCGACGGCACGCCCTCATGCACGCGAGCTTCGAGCTGGCCCTCGCCGTCGGCGGCGCCATCTCCGGTGAGCACGGCATCGGGACGGCGAAGCTGCCCTACTTTCTCGAGATGCAGGATCCCGTGTCACTCGAGCTGATGCGCTCCATAAAGCGGGCCTTCGACCCCGCCGGGATCCTCGGGCCGGACCGCCTGCTGGGCATGGCCCGGACCGGAGCACACACGTGAACGGCGCCCGCGCCCTCCTCTCGACGCTCGTCGGCGCCGGCGTCGACGTGTGCTTCGCCAACCCGGGAACCTCTGAGATGCACTTCGTGGCCGCCCTGGACGACGTGCCGGCCATGCGCGGCGTGCTCTGCCTCTTCGAAGGCGTCGCCACGGGCGCGGCCGACGGCTACGGGCGCGTCGCCGGTCGACCGGCCTCCACGCTGCTGCACCTCGGACCCGGGCTCGGCAACGGGTTGGCCAACCTGCACAACGCCCGGCGGGCCCGGACGCCCATCGTGAACATCGTGGGTGACCACGCGACGTACCACGGCCGATACGACGCGCCGCTCCAGTCGGACATCGCGTCCATCGCCCGACCGGTATCGGGGTGGTACCGATCGACAGCGCGATCCGACGACGTGGCCGCCGATGCTGCCGACGCTGTCGCCGCCGCCATGGGCCCCCCGGGTTGCGTGGCCACCCTGGTCCTGCCGGCTGACGCCTCGTGGTCGGAGTCGACCACCGGCGCCTGCCCGCCCCGACCGCAGAGACGGGCAGCGGCGGTCCCGCCGGACACGATCGAGGAGGTGGCCAAGGCCCTGCGGGGAGGTGAGCGGGCCGCACTCCTGCTCGGCGGCGGCGCGCTGCGGGCCGAGGGGCTGCAGGCCGCCAGCCGGGCCGCCGCCACGACGGGAGCCGCGCTGCTGAGTGAGACCTTCCCCGCCAACCTCGAGCGGGGGGCGGGCATCCCGGCGGTGGAACGGCTGGCCTACCTGGCCGAGATGGCTCAGGCCCAACTCGACGGCGTGCGGCACCTCGTCCTGGTCGACGCCACGTCACCCGTCTCCTTCTTCGCCTATCCCGACAAGGCGAGCGACCTCGTCCCGGCCGGTTGCACCGTGCATGTCCTGGCGCGTCCCGGCGAGGACGCCGCCGGCTCGCTGGAGGCGCTGGCCGGGGCCGTGGACGCTCCACGCAACGGGAGCGTCCCGGCACCCGCGAGCCGTCCGCAGCGGCCTTCGGGTGCACTCACGACGGAGACGTTGGCCGCCGCCGTGGGCGCCACCCTGCCCGAGGGCACCATCGTCGTCGACGAGGGCAACACCTCGGGCCTGTTCGTCTCGGGAGCCACGGCGGGGGCGCCGCGGCACGACTGGCTGACCCTGACCGGGGGCGCCATCGGGATCGGCCTGCCGATGGCCGTCGGTGCGGCCGTCGCCGCGCCGGAGCGGCCCGTCCTCTGCCTGCAGGCCGACGGCAGCGCCATGTACACGCTGCAGGCGCTGTGGACCCAGGCCCGCGAGGGCCTCAACGTGACGACGGTGCTCCTGGCCAACCGGAGTTACGCCATTCTCAACATGGAGCTGCACCGGGTGGGTGCCGAGGCCGGCGGCCCGCTGGCCCGCCGGCTGCTCGATCTGACCGATCCCGAGCTCGACTTCTGCGACCTCGCCCGGGGCATGGGCGTGCCGGCACGGCGCGTCGAGAACGCCGAGGACTTGGTGACCGCGCTGGAAACCGGCTTTGGCGAAGCAGGTCCGACACTCATTGAGGTGCAGCTCTAGGCACGATCGCGTTCGCGTCGAACAACAAACGAACAACGATCGCAATCCGAGGACAACAATGCGCGCCCTGAACCCCGAATAGGTTCCAACGGCTCTATAGCGCCCGAAAACGGCCTGTCACCATTCGAGATGTGGAGAGGGTGTGGTCCGAGGAGATCACCCCGGGGACGGTCTTAACGGAGGAGGCGCGGATGCAGATGGAGATGCACAGCCATACTCCCGATGCTCGCTCCGATGCCCGCTCGCTCGATGCGGCCCTCGATCGGCTCCGCCAGGACCTGCGCAACACGCCTCCGGAAGCCCCGACGGATATCGACGATGCCGACGTCATCGACTATGCCTCGCTCGAGTTCGAGGTGGAACGCATGCGCAAGCGCCTGGCGATCTGGGAGATCTTCATGGGCTACATGCGGGACGGTGCCAGGACATGGCCCGACGTGCAGCATGCCCTCACCGACGAGGACTTCAAGAGGATCGGGGCGATCTGCGACGGCGTCCCGCTCCACGACCTGCTGCTCGACATGCGGTAGGCGAAAGACGGAGATCACTTCTTACCCAGCGGATAGTCAGTGCCTGGCCTAGCGGCTGTGCCGCTCTTGGCGAGGGCCAGGTGCTGACAATCCACCGGAACGCTCAGGGGGCGTTTGGCCGAGCGGCTCTGCCGCTCTTGGCGACGGCCAAGCACCCCCGGTCCATCCGGGGCCCGATGGTGTGCAGCCACGGAGACAGCCGGTCGTGGAACGGCTGACCCTCGGAGGCTGACCCGGCCGAACCCGCGACGTCACCGTCAGGAGTCGGCAAGGTCCACCACCACGGGAGCGTGGTCGGAGGGCTTCTGACCCTTGCGGGCATCCCGGTCACGGAAGGCTCCGGTGGCGCGCGACACCAGGTCGTCACTCACCAAGATGAGGTCGATGCGCAAGCCGCGGCCCTCGTGGAAGTCCCCCGCTCGGTAGTCCCACCACGTGAAGGTCCCGGGGTCGTTGAAGCGCCGGAAGACGTCGTCGAGCCCCCAACCCTCGACGGCGCGCAGCGCGGCGCGCTCGGGCTCGCTCACGTGGGTGGCGCCCACGAACGCGGAGGGATCCCAGACGTCCCCGTCGTCGGGAGCGACGTTGAAGTCACCGCACACGGCGACCGAGGACCCCGGCGGACACGTCTGGTCGAGCGTCGAACGGAGTCGCGCCAACCAGGCCAGCTTGACCGCATAGAACTCGTTGTCCAGCGCGCGGCCATTGGGCACGTAGACCGAGAACACGCGCGTCCCTGCGCACTCGGCGGACACGATGCGGGAGCCGTGCTCGTCGTCCGCCGTGCCGAACCCGCGGGTGACCCCCGCCAGGCCGACCTTGCTGACGATGGCGACGCCATTCCAGCGCCCGTCGCCGTGGTGGGCGGATTCGTAGCCGAGCTCTGCGAAGACCTTCTCCGGGAACTTGTCGTCCGCCTGCTTGGTCTCCTGCATGCAGAGCACGTCGGGCTGGTTCGACTCGATCCAGTCGGTCACCCGCGGCAGGCGCGCGGTCAGCGAGTTCACGTTCCAGGTGGCCAGGCGCATCAGTTGGCACCTCCGTCGACGATGATGAACAGGAGTTCAGCCTCGCAGGCGGTCTGCCCGCCCACCGACGCTCTCCCGTGGCCCTTGCCCGCCCGCGCCGAGAGCCGGTCCATGGTCACCTCGAGCTCGAGCGTCTCTCCTGGCACGACTTGGCGGCGAAAGCGCGCCCGCTCGATCCCCCCGAAGAGGGGCAGCTTGCCCGCGTAGCGTGGGTCGAGCAGCACCGCGATGCCGCCGAGCTGGGCCATCGACTCGACCATGAGGACCCCGGGAAGGGTCGGCCGATCCGGGAAGTGGCCGCCGAAGAACGGTTCGTCGCCGGTCAGCTCCCAGCGGCCGCGGGCGGACACGCCGGGATCGACCTCGGTCACCTCGGTGACGAAGAGGAAGGGCGGCCGATGGGGGAGGACGTCGGCCGGTCGGGGAAGCGCCGTCACGGGAGCCTTCCGATGCTCATCGCGGATGGGCTCTTGAGGCCTTCTTGGTCGCCGACTTCTTGGCCGGGACCTGCTTGGCCTTGGCGGCCTTCTTGCGGCGGCCTTCTTCGGCGCCTTCTTGGCGGCGGCCACCGCCTTCTTGGTGGCCTTCTTGGCCGGGGCCGCCGCCTTCTTCGCTGCGGCCTTCCTGGTCGGCGGAGCGGCCTTGGCGGTGGGCGCCCTCTTCGCCGGCGCCGCCTTCTTGTCGCCGGCGCGCTTCTCGGAGGCCGTCGCCGGCGGTGGGAGCGCCAGCTCGGCGACCCGGCGGGGCGGGTCGAGCCCGGCCAGGATGAACGGGCGCACCTCACCCTTCTTCAGCACCTGGCGTGCCTTGGTCGGGGGCGGGGTGCCCATGGCGGTCAGCGGGATGTAGCAGTGCAACGCCCCGCCGTCGGGCATCGGGATGTCGACCATCGCACCGTGCGAGGTGAACGACACCACCTCGCCCTCGATCGTGCTCCCGACCGTGAACGTCGCCACGAAATTGATGAAGCTCAGAGGCTCGTTGACGGCGGGTGGCGGGGCCGACCGCTTCTTCTGAGGCTGTTCGCCCGGACGCCCGGCCACCGGTGGCTCAGCTCTGGACTGCGTCCCTCTGCCGTCGGCCCGCTTCCCTGCACCGGCGTCCTTCTTTGCCCGGGCGCTCTTCCGGGGCGCCGCCTTCTTGGCCGCGGCGTGCTTCTTGGCGGGGCCGCGGGACTTCTCGGGCGCCGGCGGATGCATGGCCTCCTCCAGCGCCTCGTCGATGGCGCTCGAGAAGACAGGGTCGACCTTGGCCCGGCCCGGAGGCGGGGCCGTGGGCGTGATGGGCCAGGAGGTGTCGATCGCCGGAGCCGTCTTCTTCGCACCCTTCTGGGCCTTGGCCGCCTTCTTGGCGGCCTTCTTGGCCGCCTTGGCCAGTTCCGCCGCCTTGGCCGGCGCGGACTCGGGGTCCTTCTTGGCCCGGGCCTCGGCCGTGGCCGCCCGGCTCTTGGGCCCGCGAATGGGCAGCCGAGGCGTGAAGATCCACCCCACGCCCGGCACGGGCTTGCCGCCGATCAGGCGGCCGTCGTCGAACAGCCACGGGTGCTCTCCGTGGAATTCCTGGAAGGAGTCGTTGGACAGGACGACGGCTCCGGTCCGCTCGGCGATGCGCAGGACGAAGGCGTCACCGCGGCCGATCGCGCCCGCCGGCGGCGAGATCACCTCGCCGTTGAGCATGGCCTGGCGCACCTCCTCGCGCTCGGCATCGGACACCCGGTGCTCGAAGGTGGCGTCGACCACGACGATGATGCTGGCGCCGGGGTCCTCGGCCGCGTAGGCACGTACGGCCTCATCGAGTTGCTTGAGGCTGGGAAGCGTGCGTCCTTCGGTGGCCAGGTTCGAGCCGTCCACCACGACGTGGTGCGATTCAGCCAATGGCACGCCGCAAGAGATCGGCCTGCTCCAACTGGTGCAGGGCGGCGCTCCCGATGGCCGGGCTGGCGGACTCGGGCCGGCTCACGTGGCGGAGCCGCAGGCGTTCGGGCAGGCAGGCGTGCAGGCGGGCGTGGACGAAGGACCAGACGCCCATGTTCTCGGGCTCCTCCTGCAGCCACACCACCTCGGAGGCCTCTCGGTAGCGCTCGAAGGCGGTCGTCAGGAGCTGCACGGGCCACGGGTACAGCTGTTCCATGCGCACGATGGCGACCTGTGCGGCGTCGCCGGGCTCGAGCTCGGCCCGGCGCTGCACGGCCTCGTGGGCGACCTTCCCGCTGCAGAGCACGATGTGGCGGACCGTAGCCGGATCCTCGATCGATTCGTCGTCAATCACGTGCTGGAAGGACCCGGTTTCGAGCTCGGCAAACGTCGAGCGTGAGGCATGGGCCCGCAGCAGCGACTTGGGGGTGACCACGACGAGCGGGCGCTTCGGGCTGGCCTTGGCCTGTGAGCGCAGCAGGTGGAAGTACTGGGCGGAGGTGGAAGGGATCGTCACCCGGAGGTTCCCGCGCGCCGAGAGCGCCAGGAAGCGCTCGAAGCGCGCCGACGAGTGCTCCGGGCCCTGCCCCTCGTACCCGTGGGGCAGGAGCAGGACGAGGCCGGCGAACTGTCCCCACTTGTTCTCGGCCGCGACCATGAAGTTGTCGATGATGATCTGGGCGCCGTTGACGAAGTCGCCGAACTGCGCCTCCCAGGCCACCAGGGCCTCGGGCGCCTCCACGGAGTAGCCGTACTCGAAGCCGACGGCGGCGTACTCCGAGAGCAGCGAGTCGCGGACGGTGAAGTTGCCCATGTGCCCCGAGGGCTCGAGCGAGTCGGCGCCAATGCGGTGCAGGCCATCGCGGATGTGGGCCAGGGGGACGTACTCCTCGCCGTTGGAGTAGTCGACCAGGACGGCGTGGCGGTGGCTGAAGGTCCCGCGGCGGGTGTCCTGGCCGGTGAGGCGCACGTTGACGCCCTCGTACATGAGCGATCCGATGGCCAGCGCCTCCCCGAGGGCCCAGTCGACCTGCCCGCTCGCCACGAGCTCGTCGCGCTGGACGAACTGGCGCTCGAGCTTGGGGTGGATCATGAAGCCGTCGGGCACCGAGCGCACGACCGAGGACAAGGCCCGCAACACCTCGGGGGACACCCCCGTCTCGGGCGAGGGCACGTCCCCCAGCCCGGGTTCGGGCACCACCAGCTCGGTCGGGGCCAGCGAGGGCTCGCCGCGCACCTCGTCGAGGACGGCCTGCAGGCTGGCGTTGAAGTCGTCCAGAGCGGACTCGGCCTCCTGGAGCGTGATGTCGCCCCGGCGCACCAGGGTCTCGGTGTAGAGCTTGCGCACCGAGCGCTTGGCCTCGATGCGCTGGTACATCAGCGGCTGGGTGTAGCTGGGGTCGTCGCCCTCGTTGTGCCCGTGCTTGCGGTAGCAGACCAGGTCGATGACGACGTCCTTGTGGAAGGTCTGGCGGAAGGTGAAGGCCAGGCGGGCGGCGCGCACGCAGGCCTCGGGGTCGTCGCCGTTCACGTGGAAGATGGGGGCCTGCACCATCTTCGCCACGTCGGTCGGGTACACCGAGGTACGCGCCGATGCGGGTGCGGTGGTGAAACCCAGCTGGTTGTTGATGACCACGTGGACGGTACCGCCCGTCCGGTAGCCCGAGAGGCCGGAGAGGTTGAGCGTCTCGGCGACGACGCCCTGACCGGCGAAGGCGGCGTCGCCGTGGACGAGGACGGACATGCACGGGAACCCGTCGACGCCCTCCGCCGCGGCGGCGGGCGTCCCGTCGGTCGGCGGCGAGATCCGGTCCTGCTTCGCCCTGGTCATACCCTCGACGACGGGGTCCACCGCTTCGAGGTGCGACGGGTTGGAGGCCAGGGTGATGGGGAGCTCCTCCCCGGCGCTGGCGTGGAACACGCCCCGGGCGCCCTTGTGGTACTTCACGTCGCCCGAGCCCTGCACCGACTCGGGGTCCAGGTTCCCCTCGAACTCCTCGAAGATCTCCCGATAGGACTTGCCCACGATGTTGGCCAGCACGTTGAGCCGGCCGCGGTGGGCCATCCCCATCACGACCTCGGCCACCCCGGACCCGGCGGCGGCGTCGAGCAGCGCGTCGAGCAGCACGATGGTCGACTCCGCGCCCTCGAGGCCGAACCGCTTCTGCCCGACGTAGCGGGTGTGCAGGAAGCGCTCGAACACTTCCGCCGCGTTGAGACGGCCGAGGATGTGCCGC
Source organism: uncultured Acidimicrobiaceae bacterium (assembly GCA_963826835.1). GTDB lineage: Bacteria > Actinomycetota > Acidimicrobiia > Acidimicrobiales > RAAP-2 > Bog-473. The sequence continues at coordinate 73,628 of CAWGYK010000008.1, read as the reverse complement.
TGCTCCTCGAGGTTGAGGGTGCTCGGCTGGCCTTCGACGTGCTGCTGGATCCAGCGCTTCTGCTCTGGGTCCTGGATGTGCATGTACTCGATGCCGAGTGTCCGGCAGTAGGCGTCGCGCAGCACATGGAGGATCTCGTCGAGCGTGGCGATGTCCCGGCCGGCCAGACCGTCGGCGACGAAGGGGCGGGGCAGGTCCCAGATGGTGAGGCCGTAGGTCAGCGGGTCGAGCTCGGGATGGATGTGCGGGGGCTCCGCGTCGAGGGGATCGAGGTGGGCGATGAGATGCCCACGCACGCGGTACATGTTGATCAGCGTCTGCACGTGCACCTGCTTGACGAGGCGCTGGTGCTCGCCCTCCTCGCTGCCGGCGCCGGCGTTGCTGTCCACCTGCCAGCGGACGGGCTCGTAGGGCACGCCCATGGACTCGAACAAGTCGTCGTAGAAGCCGTCGGCACCGGTCACCAGTGCCCCCACCCGGGCCAGGAAGAGGCCCGACTCGGCCCCCTGGATGATGCGGTGATCGTAGGTGGAGGTGAGCGTGACGACCTTGCCGAGGCCGAGCTGGGCCAGCACCCGGGGGTCGGCCGCCTCGAACCCGGCGGGATAGCCGAGGGCCCCGACACCGATGATGGCGCCCTGGCCCGGCATCAGCCGGGGCACGGACTGCACCGTGCCGAGCGTGCCCGGGTTGGTCAGGGACACCGTGGTCCCGGCGAAGTCGTCCGGGGCGATCTTGTTGGTGTGGATCTTGCGGATCAGATCTTCGTAGGCGAGCACGAAGGAGCGGAAGTCGAGCGTGTCGGCCTCCTTGATGCACGGCACGAGCAGCGTGCGGGTCCCGTCGCTCTTCTCCTGATCGACGGCCAGGCCGAGCCCCACGTGCTTGTGGTGGACGACGCCCGGTTTCCCCGTCCCGTCGGCATCGGCGACGAAGGCCGAGTTCAATGCGGGCACGTCGTGCAGCGCGCGCACGACGGCGTACCCGATGATGTGGGTGAAGCTGACCTTGGCCCCCGTGGTCCGGGCCAGCTGGTTGTTCAGGATCAGGCGGTTGACCTCGAGGAGCCGGGCGGGCACCGTGCGCACGCTCGTGGCGGTGGGCACCGACAGGCTGGCCTCCATGTTGGCCACGATCCGGGAGGCCGCGCCGCGCAGCGGGGTGGCCTCCTCGCTCCCCGCCACTCTGGTGCGTGGCGCAGCCGGGGCCGCCGCCGCCAGGCCGGTCCCGGGCGTGGCCTCCCCCGCCTCGCCCGTGGCAGGCGCCTGCACCTGGGGCTGGGGGGCGGGCACCGGTGCCGGCCGGTAGTCGGCGAAGAACTCCCGCCAGCTTTCGCTGACCGAGTCCGGATCGGCCAGGAAACGGTCGTACATGTCGTCGACGAGCCATGCATTGGGGCCGAACGAGCCCCCGGAGCCGCCGAACTGGGTCATGGGCCAACCCTACCGGCGGCGATCGGGTCACCGGGGCGCCCCGGGTAGCGTCTCCCCTGCCCATGAGCTATCCGGCCGCACTCCACTTCACCACGAGGCCGGCCCCCGCTCCGGGCGTCACCACCGTGATTTTCGTCCACGGGTCGCTGGACCGGGGGGACAGTTTCCGGTTGGCCATGCGCCGCCTCCCGGAGTTCGCCACGGTGGCCTACGACCGGCGCGGGTACCAGGGGTCGAGGGCCGGCGGGGTGGTGGGCCTCGGGGGTCATGTGAGCGATCTCCTCTCAATTGCCGACGCCGCGCGCGCGGAGTCGGGCGGCCCCGTGGTGGCCGTCGGGCACAGCCTGGGGGGCAACGTCGTCATCGGTGCCGCGCTCGCCTCGCCGGGGGCGTTCGAGGCCATCGGGGCCTATGAACCGCCCATGCCGTGGCTCGGCTTGCGCCGCCAGGAAGGCCGGCCCTGGCCCGCCGTGTCCGACGATCCGGCGGAGGAAGCCGAGCGCTTCTTCGGCCGGATGGTCGGTGAGGGCTCGTGGTCGCGGCTGACCGAGAGCGGCCGGGCCGAGCGGCGCGCCGACGGCCCGGCGCTGGTGGCCGACCTGCGCAGCATGCGGGGGGAGGCCCCCCCTTTCGACGTCACCGCGCTCGGCGTCCCGGCGGTGTTCGGCATGGGTGGTCCGAAGTCGGCACCGCACCACCGCCGCACCGTCGAGTGGCTCGGGACCGCCGTCCCCGGCGCGGTCGTCGACGAGATCGTGGGCGCGCAGCACGGCGCGCATCTTTCGCACCCGGACCACTTCGCCTCCCTGACGCGTCTGGTCGTCGGGAGATCCGGGGTCGCCGCCGGCTGATCAGGCCGACGAGAAGGGCGGGAGCGGGCTCTCGCCCATCGCCTCCTGGTTGGCCGTGCGCGGGTGCTTCAACCGGCGCGACAGCAGCTCGTCGTACTCGACCCCCTTGCCTTCGCTCTTCATGCCCGTGATCAGCGGTGAGTTGGACAGGAGCACCGCGCCCATGAACATCACGAGGAGCGAGAGGGCCTCGAGCGGGCCGTAGGGGCCCGACGTGCGCAGGGAGTCGCCGAAGAGGGCGATGCCCATGCAGATGCTGACGAGTGGATCGACCAGCACCAGGGTCGACTGCGAGGCGGCCAGCGGTCCGGCATGGAAGGCGTTCTGGGTCAGGAAGAGGCCGAGGAGGCCGAACACGATGACGCCATAGGTCTGCCAGTGCTCGAGCATGGTCACCCAGTCGTTCGCCGCGTAGTCGCTCACGACCTTGATGAGGGCGGCCGTGAACGCATAGGAGACGGCCGCCGCGCTGCCGAACATGGCGGCCTGCCACCAGCGCGGGCCCCCGCGGGTGGCCAGCACGAAGATGATGATCAGCGCGGTCGCGCTCCCGCCGACCACGATCCAGCCGAGATTGGTGGGCACCGCGTCCCCTCCGCCCGGTGCCGCGAAGTAGAGGAACCCGGAGAGGCCGAAGGCGATGGCGCCGGCGCCGATCCACTCGCGCACCGAGATGGAGAAACGGAAGTACGTCCCGAGGATGGCGACGAGGAACAGCAGCTCCATGGTGAGGATCGGCTGGACCACCGAGAGGCGCCCGATGTGCAGCGCGAACGCCTGCAACAAGAATGCGCAGATCATGAACCCGAAACCGAGCAGCCACACGCCGCGACGGATGGCGTGCGCCATCAGACTGAGGCGCATGGTCGACTCCTCAGGGGCGTCCTCGACGCCCATGCGTTGGAACACGCTGGTCAGCGCATTCGAGAGTGCCGCTGCTACAGCCAGGACATAGACCATCGCCTCCGCGTGAATTTAGTGGAATGGTGTCACGGATCACGCAGCAGAATCTCAGCTGGCACTCAGGTCCTATCTCCCGCGTGCGGACGGACGGACGCGCAGAAATCATGTGTGAACAGGCGCTGCGCACCGGATCAGGGCCCACCCCGGCGGCTTCCTGCAGGAATGCTCGTGGGGTTGACCGAAAAAAATGTGGCAGTTGCGTTACATTTGCCACCAACTTCCCGACATTGCCAGTGGAGTCTGGCTCTGGAGGAAGGGCGGGAAATCGGCCGTCACCGGGGCGGCCGACAAGCAAGGGAGTGCTATGGGATTGAAGGGGTATTTCAAGCGGTCGGCGTTCGCCGCCATGGCAGCTGCGGCGCTGTCCGTGTCGATCATCGCCGTCTCTCCGTCCACGAGTGGTGCATCCACCAAGGCGTCGTCGTCCTCGGGCGGCACGGCGACCATGGCACTCGACGAGAACCTGGCCGGGTTCAACATCAACACCTCGGCCGCCTCGGAGTTCGTCCTGCAGGAGATCATGAACATGGTCTGGCCGCAGGCCTTCATCGTGAACAGCAAGCTCCAGCCGGTCATGAACGACCAGCTCCTGGAGAGCGCCACGCAGACCACCGACAGCCCCCAGACTGTCGTCTACACGCTGAACCCGAAGGCGGTGTGGTCCGACGGCACGCCGATCACGGCCGACGACTTCATCTACAACTGGCAGGCCCAGAGCGCCAACCCGGCCTACACCGACCTCGGGGGCAAGCCCTACGACGACGCCTCGACCTCGGGCTACAACCAGATCCAGTCCGTCGTCGGCTCCGCCCCCTCCGGTGGGGCCGCCTGCGCGCCGGGTAGCGCCGCCGACCGCAACGTCGGCCTGTGCCCCAACGGCCGGACGATCACGGTGACGTTCAAGCCCTCGTTCACCGACTGGCGCTCGCTCTTCACCGACATCGTCCCGGCCCACATCGCCCGGACGGTGGGTTGGAACACCGGCTTCACGGGACCGACGCAGGTCATCTCGGGCAGCTGGTACTCCATCACGAGCTACAACGAGAACCAGTCCGTGGTGCTGACCCGCAACCCGACCTACTGGAGCACCCCGGGCAAGCTCGACAAGATCGTCTTCCAGTTCTTCTCCGACGACAGCCAGTTGGTGCCGGCGCTGCAGAACAAGGAGATCGACATCTTCAACCCCTCGACCGTGAACCTCTCCATCGTGCAGACGGCCAACCAGGTGCCGAACACGACCAAGGTGACCCTGCCCGGGCTCGAGTTCGAGCACTTCGACTTCAACGAGGCCGACCCGTACCTGGCCAAGCTGCAGGTCCGTGAGGCCATCGCCCACGGGGTGAACCGCCAGGCGCTGATCACCCGGACGGTCGGCGAGATCTCCAAGGGCATCACGCCACTCGGCAGCCGCGTCCTCATGCCGACCCAGCAGGGCTACGTGGGTACCAAGTACGCCTACAGCCCGTCACAGTCGAACAACCTGATGAAGGAGGCCGGCTTCAAGAAGGGCTCGGACGGCTACTGGCAGCCCACCTACGGTCCGCAGAAGGGCAAGGACCTGACCGAGACGATCCAGTCGACGTCGGGCAACAGCATCCGGGCACAGACGGAGGAGCTGTTCCAGGCCCAGATGAAGGCGATCGGGATCAAGATCAACATCCAGAACTACGACGCCAGCACCTTCTTCGGGACGAACCTGCCGGGCGGCACGTTCCAGATCGCCGAGTTCGCCTGGGTGAGCACGCCGTTCGTCTCGGCGAACCAGCCCCTGTACTGCTCCTACACGAATGGCTCCATGTGTTCCGAGAACTGGAACCACTACGCCAACGCGGACTCCGACAAGCTGATGAGCGAGGGCTCGGCAGCTCCGAGCACGTCGCAGGAGATCTCGGACTACAACAAGACCGACGCGGTCCTGTGGCAGAACATGGTGACCCTGCCGCTGTACCAGAAGCCCCAATTCTTCGCCTGGTCCAGCAATCTCAAGGGCGTCGTGCCGAACACTTCCAGTGTGGGCGTCACCTGGAACGCCGAAGACTGGTCGATGAGCTCCTAGCGAGTCGCTGAACGTGAGGGGGGGGTCGGTTCCACCGGGTCGGCCCCTCCCTCGACGTTTCCGGCCCTGCACATAGAATCCCTCCATGTTCGCCTACATCGTGAGGCGCCTGCTGATCAGCATCGTCGTCCTGTTCTTCGCGACGATTTTCGTCTTCCTCCTGGTGGCCAGCTCGGGCAACCCCCTGGCGCTCCTGAACGCCAACCCCCACATCCCCCACTCCACCATCGTGGCCCGGGAGAACCTGCTCCACCTCAACGACCCCCTGTGGCAGCGCTACTGGATCTGGTTCACCGGCGCCATCCACGGCAACCTCGGCACCACCATCAACGGCCAGGACGTGGCCTCCCAGCTGACGTCGCACCTCTTCGTCACGCTGCGCATGGTGGTCATCGCGACGATCATCGCCATCTTCGTCGCCATCTTCATGGGCGTCATGGCGGCGGTCCGCCAGGGGAAGGTCACCGACCACGCCATCACCGTGACCAACTTCGTCTTGCTGGCGACCCCCATCTTCGTCCTGGGGCTCGCCCTCAAGGAGTTCGTCGCCATCCCGATCAACCAGCACCTCGGGACGACCATCTTCTACACCGACGGCGAGCAGAGCCCCACGCTGAGCGGTTCGTTCTTCAGCCGGCTCCCCGACTACGCCGAGCACACCGCGTTGCCGGTGATCACGCTCGTGCTCATCTCGTACGCCTCATGGGCGATCTACCAGCGTTCGTCCATGATCGAGACCCTCGACGCCGACCACGTGCGCCTGGCCCGGGCCAAGGGCCTGAGCCGGCGCCGCGTCCTCATCCGCCATGTCCTGCGCAACGCGCTGATCCCGGTCACCACCGTCATCGCCCTCGACTTCGCCGCCGTCCTCGGCGGTGCCATCATCACCGAGATCGTCTTCGGGTGGCAGGGCCTCGGGCAGTGGTACCTCACCGGGGTCACCAACCTCGACGTCAACGTGATGCTCGCCTACCTGCTCATCACCGCCACCTTCGTGATCCTGTTCAACCTCCTCGCCGACATTCTCTACGGCGTGCTCGATCCGAGGATTCGCTATGGCTGACCCGACGTCTCGCGAGGACTTCGTGATCCAGACGCCCCAGAGGGTGGCGACGGTCGAGGCCGGTGCGCACACCCTGGCCGGTGTCGGGGCCGGGGTGGAGCTGGGTGGGGCCGATGCCTACGGGCTGTCGGGGGAGGCCAAGAGCCAGTGGCGGATCGTGCTGGGCCGGTTCTTCCATCAGCGGATGGGCGTGATCGGGTTGTGTGTGTTCGCGCTCCTCGGTCTGTCGTCCGTGCTCGTCGGCCACTTCTGGCAGTTCAGCTACACCTCGATCACGAACAACCTCAACGACCCGCCCTCATGGACGAACCCGTTCGGCACCAACTCCATCGGGAACGACATGTTCGCCCAGGTCATGGCCGGGGTCGAGAAGGACATCGAGATCGCGTTGACGGTGGCCGCCATGGCCACGCTCATCGGTGTCACCGTGGGCGCCATCGCCGGCTTCTACCGCGGCTTCGTCGACTCGCTGCTGATGCGCTTCGTCGACCTGGTCCTCGTGCTGCCCGTGCTGGCCGTCCTGATCGTGCTGGCCAACAAGCTCTCCAAGGAGTCCGACAACTGGCTCGGTCTGGCCATCATCATCGGCCTGCTCTCGTGGACCTACGTGGCCCGCCTCGTGCGGGCCGACTTCCTGTCGTTGCGCGAGCGCGACTTCGTGGAGGCCTCGCGGGCGCTCGGTGCCACCAACAAGCGCATCATCGTCAAGCACATGCTGCCCAATGCCGTCGGGCCCATCATCGTGAACGCCACGCTGACGGTCGCCTTGAGCATCATCTTCGAGTCCACCCTGTCCTTCCTCGGGCTCGGGGTCCAGCCGCCGAACGTGTCGTTGGGACTGCTGGTGGATCAGGGCCAGGACTCCGCCACGACGGAGTGGTGGCTCTTCGTCTTCCCGGTGGCCTTCCTGATCATCCTCATCCTGTCGATCTTCCTCATCGGCGACGGCCTGCGCGAGGCGTTCGACCCCAAGAAGAGCCGGGTCAGGGCCTGAGTGGCTGAGCCGGCGCTGCAGATCGAGCATCTGGAGGTCGACTTCCCCACCAAGGACGGCGTCGTCCACGCCGTGCGGGGCGTCGACCTGTCCCTGGCGCCTGGTGAGGTCCTGGGCATCGTCGGGGAATCGGGCTCGGGCAAATCGGTGACGGCACTGGCGACGATGGGCCTGCTGCCCAAGGGCGCGCAGGTCCGGGGGTCCATCCGCTTCCAGGGCCGCGAGCTCCTCGGCCTGAAGGAGAAGCAGCTGAACGAGGTCCGGGGGACGGGGATCGCCATGATCTTCCAGGACCCGATGACGTCGTTGAACCCCGTCTACTCCATCGGATGGCAGATCTCCGAGGCGATCCTGGCCCACCAGGACGTCTCCAAGGACGCCGCACTGGCCCGGTCCATTGAGCTCCTCGCCAAGGTGGGCATCCCCAACCCGGCGGAGAGGATCAACAACTACCCGCACGAGTTCTCCGGCGGCATGCGCCAGCGCGCCGTCATCGCCATCGGCATGGCCAACGACCCCGAGGTGATCCTCGCCGACGAGCCCACCACGGCGCTCGACGTCACCGTGCAGGCCCAGGTACTCGAATCGCTCAGGACGGCGCTCAGCGAGACCGGGGCGGCACTGCTGCTGATCACCCACGACCTCGGCGTGATCGCGGGCCTGGCCGATCGCGTGCTCGTGATGTACGCGGGGCGCCCGGTGGAGATCGGGACGGCCGAGGACGTCTTCTACCGGCCCTCCATGCCGTACACGCTCGGGCTGCTCGGGTCCCTGCCGCGCCTCGACGACGACGGCACGCAGAGGCTGCGGCAGATCCCCGGCGCCCCGCCCTCCATGCTCGGTGACCGCACCGGCTGCCCGTTCGCGCCCCGCTGCCCCCTGGCCACCGAGCTCTGCCTCGAGACCGAGCCCGAGCTCGTGGTCGTGCCGTCGGTCACCTCCGAGGTCGGCCAGCACCGGGCCGCCTGCCACTACGCCGAAGCCGTGGGCCGGGGCGACCACGGTCGGGTGTTCTCCGACGGCGTCGTGGACAACGTGATCTCGTGACCATCTCCGAGCTCGGGACCGAAGGATCGTCACCGGGCGCCGCCCCGGCGCTCTTGGAGGTCACGGACCTGGTGAAGGAATTCCCGCTGCGGGGCGGGTCGTTCGTGCGGCACCGCGTCGGGGTCGTCCACGCGGTCTCCGGGGTCTCCTTCAGCATTGCCTCCGGCGAGACCCTGGGCCTCGTCGGCGAGTCGGGATGCGGGAAGTCGACCACGGGGCGAGCGATCCTCCAGCTGATCAAACCGACGTCGGGCTCGGTCACGTTCGACGGGACCGAGCTGACCGGGCTGAGCACGTCGGAGATGCGCAAGGTGCGCCGGGACATCCAGGTCGTCTTCCAGGACCCGTTCGCCTCGCTCGACCCGCGGTTGGCCATCGGGGAGGCCATCGCCGAGCCGCTGTACATCCACGGGATCCGCGACCGGGCTGCCGTGCAGCGCCGGGTGGCCGAGATGCTGCGCCTGGTGGGCCTCGAGCCCTATCACGCCAACCGCTACCCCAACGAATTCTCCGGGGGTCAGCGCCAGCGGGTCGGCATCGCCCGGGCCCTGGTGCTCCAGCCCAAGCTCCTGGTCCTGGACGAACCGGTCTCGGCCCTGGACGTCTCCATTCAGGCCGGGGTGGTGAATCTGCTCGACGACCTCCAGAACGAGCTCGGCGTCGCCTTCCTCTTCATCGCGCACGACCTGTCGGTGGTGCGGCACATCTCCGACCGCGTGGCGGTCATGTACCTGGGCAAGATCGTCGAGATCGGTGACCGCCAGAAGGTCTACGAGCGCCCGGCCCACCCCTACACGCAGGCGCTCCTCTCCGCCGTGCCCATCCCCGACCCCAGAGCCGAGCGGGCCCGCAAGCACATCGTGCTCGAGGGTGACGTGCCGAGCCCGCAGTCACCGCCCTCGGGTTGCCGCTTCCGCACCCGGTGCTGGAAGGCCCAGGAGATCTGCGCCATCGAAGAGCCCGCCCTGGTGGACAGGGGCCAGGGCCACCCCGTCGCCTGCCACTTCGCCGAGGTCACCGCGGTCGTCTGAGCGGCCACGCCAGCCCTGCCCGCACCACGGGAGCTCGCGGAGGAAGGCCCAGCTGCGGCGGTGGATCGCCGTGGGCCCGTATCCCCGCAACGCCGCCTGGTGGACCGCGGAGGGGTACCCCTTGTTCCGCTCGAAGGCGTAGGCCGGAAAGTGGTCCGCCTCCTGGCGCATGAGCCGGTCCCGCACGACCTTGGCCAGCACCGACGCCGCCGCCACCGACGCGCACTTGGCGTCGCCGTCGACGATGGGTCGGACCTCGCCCCCGAAGGGATCGTCGGGATGGCGCAACAGGTCGACCGGGCCGTCGACCAGGAGGGCCTCGGGGGGCTCGCCGAGCCCGGCCAGGGCACGCCGCGCCGCGACCCGGAGGGCCTCGGTCATGCCCCACTCGTCACACTCGGCCGCCGACGCGTGCCCGACTGACCAGGCCTGGCACCACGCGCCCACGGCCTCGAAGATGTCCTCACGACGGGTCTCGCTGAGCATCTTGGAGTCCCGCAGCCACGCCGGCATGGACCGGTGCTGCACGCGCGGGCGCACGACGGCGACACCGACGGTGAGCGGACCGGCCCAGGCGCCGCGCCCGACCTCGTCGAGACCGGCGACCGACCCGTAGCCCTGCGCGCGCAGGCGGCGCTCCTCCTTGAGGTCGGGCGTGCAGACGGTCATCTGCTCACCGGCGCGCCCGCCTCGTACGATGGGGGCGTGAGCGCCGACGGGGGGGAGTCACCGGATCCGCAGGCGCGGTCCCCGCTCGCGCCGGGGACCAAGGTCGACGTGCGCAACCGCTTCCAGGGCACGTGGGTCCGGGGTTTCGAGGTCGCCGAGATCACCGATGAGGGCTACCGCATCCGCCGTATGTCGGACGGGAGCGTCCTGGGCGAGCTGTTCTCACGGGACGACCTCCGCCGGGAGCGCACACGTCAGGGCTTCTGGTGGCACTGAGGGGTCAGCCCTTCTGGGCCTTGAGCACGCCCTCGATGTAGTCGTCGATCGGGATGGCCGAGAGCGTGAGGGTCTTGAGCGTCCCCCGCGAGCCCAGGACGAGGGCCACCCGGGCCATCGTGGTCTCGTCGGGGGCGTCGAGGACGGTGCAGAAGTCGTACTGCCCCAGCAGCGCCCATTGCGCCACCACCCGCACGCCCATGGCCTCCACCTCGGCATTCACGGCCTTGAGGCGGTCGGGGTTCTCGGTCAGCGTGGCCGCCCCGTCGGGCCCCACCGTGGAGAGCATGAGGAACGTCGCCATGGCGCTCACGCTACCGCAGGCGCCCGGGCGCACCGGGGTCCCGTCCCGTCAGCGCAGCTCGGCCCGGATGACCTTGCCCAACGCATTGCGCGGTAGCGCGTCGACCAGGCGCACCTCGCGGGGGCACTTGAAGGGCGCCAGTTCGGCCGCCGCCAGCTCCCCCAGGGAGCCCAGGTCGGGATCGCCCACCACATAGGCCACGACGGTCTCGCCCCATTCGGCCGAGGGCACCCCCACCACGGCCACCTCCACCACGCCGGGGTGGCGGGACAGCACCGCCTCCACCTCGGCGGGGTAGACGTTGTGGCCCCCGGTGATGATCAGCTCGGTCCGCCGCCCGCGGACGGTGACGTAGCCGTCGGCGGCCACCGACACCAGGTCGCCGGTGGCGAACCAGTCCCCGGGGGCCCGGGTCTCGCGGCCCCAGTACCCGCGGCAGACCGACGCGCTGCGCACGAGCAGCTCGCCGATCCCGTGCTCGTCGGCGTCGTCCACGGCCGCCTCCACGCCGGGGAGGGGCAACCCGACCGAGCCGGGTCGACGTTCCCCCTCCAGCGGATTGGAGAGCGCCAGCAGCGTCTCGGTCATGCCGTAGCGCTCCAGGACGGCCACGCCCTCGCCGGCCAGGCGATGCCACAGATCGGCGGCCAGCGGGGCCGAGCCCGACACGCACAGGCGCAGCGCACCGAGCGCGGCCGCCTGTCCCGACGCGGCCAGCCGGTGGTACATCGTGGGGACGCCGAAGAGCATGGTGGCGGCCGGCACGGCGTCGAGGACCGCCTGCTCGTCGAAGCGGTCGAACACGACGGTGGACGCGCCCGCCGCCAGGGTGCCGAAGAGGCCGGCACAGAGCCCGTGCACGTGGAAGAGCGGCAGGCACAGGACGAGCCGGTCCCCCGGCTCCCACCCCCAGGCCGCGCGCACGGACGAGACACCGGCCAGCAGGGAGCCGTGCGTGTGCACGGCTCCCTTCGGCCTGCCCGTGGTACCCGACGTGTAGACGATCAGCGCGTCGTCTCCGGGTTGCGGCGCCGGGCCGGCGGCGCTCACCGCGCCGGCCGCGGCCCGGGTCACCTCTTCCACCCGCACGACACCCGGTCCGGTGGCGAACGCGGCCGACCGGTCACCGTCACAGACGGCGAGCACGGGATCGGCGTCCCGGACCACGTGGTCGATCTCGGAAGCGGTGGCCGAGGGGCTGAGCGGTACCAGCACCACTCCGCTGCGCAAAATGGCCACGAGGATCTCGACGGAGGAGAGCGTGGCCCGCGCGCACCACAGGACCCGGTCACCGGGCCGGACACCCCGTTCCGCCAACACCGAGGCCAGTGCCGCCGTCCTCCCGTCGAGGGTCGCCGCGTCGACGGTGCGCGTGCGGTCCCACCCGTCGACCAGCACCGCGGCATCGGGGCGGGCCGCCCAGAGCCCGGACCACACCTCGGGGAGCGTCCGCCCCGGGGTGGCGTGCGGGTCGGCCGGCCAGTGCCCGGCGGGGACGAGCGCCCTCACCACCGGCGATCGCAGGTCATAGTCTGGCGGTCATGACCGCCCGCCGAGTTGCCATCGTTCCGCACACGCATTGGGACCGGGAATGGTACAAGTCCTACCAGGACTTCCGCCTGGCCCTCGTGGAGCTGATCGACACGCTCATCCCCTTGCTCGAGCACGACGCCAGCTACCCGCACTTCATGCTCGACGGGCAGATGGCGGTGGTCGACGACTACCTCGAAGTGCGGCCGGAGGCCGAGGAGCGCTTGCGGGCACTGGCCGCCGCGGGCCGGGTGAGCATGGGCCCCTGGTACATCCTCATGGACGAGTTCCTCGCCTCCGCCGAGACCATCGTGCGCAACCTCCAGATGGGCATTGCGCGCGGTGGCGCGTTCGGGGGCGTCATGGACGTCGGGTATCTGCCCGACATGTTCGGGCACATCGCCCAGATGCCGCAGATCCTCCGACTGGCGGGCTTCGACGACGCCGTCGTCTGGCGGGGCGTGCCGTCGCAGGTGACGCGGGACGCCTTCGTGTGGGAGGCGCCGGACGGGTCGTCCGTGCGGGCCGAGTACCTGCCCGTTGGCTACAGCAACGGCGCCGCCCTGCCCGACGACGCCAAGGCCCTCGTGCGCCGGACGGCCGACCACCTCGACGAGGTCGGGGACCTGGTCGCCGGCGACCTCCTCTGCATGAACGGGTCGGACCACCTGATGCCGCAGCCCCAGCTCGGGCGCGTGGTCGCCGAGGCGAACGACCTCCAGGACGACCTCCGCTTCGAGGTCACCTCGCTGGCCGACTACCTGGCCGGCCGGACCAGGGAGGGCCTGACGGTGGTCCACGGCGAGCTGCGCTCGGGATTCCGGGCCAACATGCTGATGGGCGTCACGTCGAACCGCGTCGACGTGAAGCGCCGGGGCGCGCTCGCCGAGCGGGAGCTGGAGCGACGGGCCGAGCCGCTGGCCGCACTCTTCCAGCCGCCGGCGGCCTACCCCTCCCGCCTGCTGGACCTGGCCTGGCGGGAGATGGTGCGCAATTCCGCCCACGACTCCATCTGCGCCTGCTCGGTGGACGACGTGGTCGACGCAGTGCTCCACCGCTACGCCGAGGCGCGGGCCATCGCCGCCGGCCTGGCCGAGCGGTCGGTCAAGACCTTCGCCCAGTCCCTGGCCGAGCCCGGCATCTCGGTGCTCAACCCCTCTGCCCGCGCCCGATCGGGCGTCGTCGAGCTGGTGGTGCCGGCCGACGGCCCTGCTCCCCCGCAGGTGCAGGTGATCTCGGAGCGCTCGGGCCTCCCGGGATCGATGGTGCTCGACGCCAACACGGTGCGCACGGTGCTGGCCATGCTGCAGGGACCCAAGATCGACGACGACGCCTGGGTCCACGAGATCCGGATCGAGGACACCGACGAGGGCATCGACGTCACGCTCGCGGTCGGCACGGAAGAGAAGCCGGACGTCCCCATCGCGGAGGCCAAGCAGGACCTCTACACCCGGCTCGGGGCGAGGCCCGACGTCATGGTGCGCGTCGCCATGGAGCAACCGTCGACCAGGAAGATCGTCGCCCGCACGGGCGAGGTGGCGGGGTACGGGTGGAGCGCCTTCGAGCCGGCGGTCCTCGAGCACCCGGTCGAGGTGAGCGAACCCGAGGGCTCGATCGTCCTGGCCAACGGTGCGGTCCGGGTCGAGATCGACCCCGAGCGCGGGACCTTCGCCCTCGAGGGCGTGGCCGGGTACGGCCGGCTGGTCGACGACGGTGACCTGGGCGACTCCTACAACTACTCGCCACCGCAACGGGACTCGGTCGTCGACACGGCGGAGTCGGTCACCGTGCTGGTGAACGAGCGCGGGCCCGTGCGGGCCCGGGCCCGCATCACCACCACCTACGTCTGGCCCGATCACGTCGACGGCTCCTCGCAGGAACGGGTGGGGGAGCAACGGGTCGCCGTCGACACCGACGTGGAGCTGCGGGCCGACGATCCGGTCGTGCGGGTCACGACGTCGTTCGTCAACCCGAGCGGGGACCACCGGCTGCGCGTGCATCTCCCCCTCCCCGAGCCGGCACGCCACTCGCACGCCGAGAGCCCCTTCACCATCGTCACCCGCGGCCTGACCGCGGAGGGCCGGAGCGACGAATTCGGGCTCCCGACCGCACCCTCCAACCGCTTCGTGACGGCCGGCCGCCTCACCGTGGCCCACGAGGGCGTCTGCGAGTACGAGCTCGTCGACATCGAGGGTGACGCCGCCCGGACGCTGGCGCTGACCGTCCTGCGCTCGACGGGCATGCTGTCCCGGCTCGGCATGACCTACCGTCCCTTCCCGGCGGGGCCCCTCACCCCCGTCGAGGGTCTCCAGATGCGCGGCAAGCAGGTGGAGCTGCGCTATGCCCTGGCGCTCGATTGCGACGACCCCTACGCACTGGCGGACGACGTGCTGCTCCCGCTCGAGACCGTGCCCAGCCTGGGCGGTGGGACGCGCCCGCCGTCGGGCACCGAGCTGGCGCTGCACGGCGCCGAGGTCAGTGCGCTCCACCGCGTCGCCGGCGTGCTCGAGGCACGCGTCTTCAATCCGCGCGCCGAGCCCACCGTGGTGTCGTTCCCGGGCCGCGCCGGCTGGCTCGTCGACCTCCGCGGCTACCCGCAGGAGCCCTTCGAGGGCTCCTTCGAGCTACGACCCTTCGGCATCGCCACGGCCAGGCTGCGCGACGACTGAATCGGGAGCCCGGTTGGCGCTGAGCAGGCGCTCCCCGACCCCACGCAGCTCCTCGAGGTCCCGCAGCACCTCCGACAGGCGCTCCCACCGCACATTGCGCCTTCGATCGGCGGCGGCGCCGGTGCCGTCCGCCTCCTGACCGGGCCGGCCCAACCACCACAGCTGCACGCGGCCGAGATCCTTCAACAGCCGCGGCCGGAGCGCTTGCGCGGTGAACTCGTCCGGCGCCTCCTCGCTCAGGGCCGCGTGGAACTCGTCGGACATGAGGACGGTCCCCGGGTTGCCGATGTTGACGATGCGGTGGGCCAGGTTGACCGTGGGGCCGAAGTAGTCGCCGTCCCGCAGGAGCACCGGCCCGCAGGCCAGCCCGACGCGCACGTCGGACAGCAGGTCGTCGTCGGCGTAGGCGTCCGCCAGGCTGAGCCCGATGCGCGCCGCGGCGGCCACGCTGTCGACGACGAACATGACCTCGTCGCCGATCATCTTGACGACCCGGCCACGGGCCCCGGTGACGATGTCGTGGGAGATCTCCTCGAAGCGCCGGACGACGGCCGCCAGCTCCTCGTCGCTCAGGTGCTGACTGAGGAGCGTGAAGCCCACCATGTCGGCGAACCCCACGGCGAGCAAGGGGCTCTGCCCGGGCGCCAGGCCGTGGCTGCGCAGCATCATGCTGCGCTGGATGCCGGCCGCCACCTGGCGCCGCCAGACGAACTCGAGCAGCTTGGCCATGGCGGGAATGGTCACGTCCGCCACGCTGGCGAACGCCTCGGCGGAGAGCACCGGGTCGACCTCCGCGCTCTCCAGGTCGCCCGGCACGAGCTCCGCCTCCGCGATGCGGGCCATGGACGAACCGATCACGCGGGCCATCTGGACCGCCGTGTCGGCGTCGGCGGCGCCGAGCGCCTGCAGCCCCTGGAACAGCCGCACCGCCTCGAGGTCGAGGTCGGTGAACGCACGATCGTCGTCGTCGACACCGGGGAACCCGAGCGCCCTCCAGAATCGCTCCAGCTTGTCGACCGAGACGCCCGTGAGCTCGGCCACCTCGATCCGCGTATAACGCCGTCTCGAGGGGACCAACAGGCGGTCCGCCACGAAGAGGTCGATCACGCCGTCGGCGACGGCCCCGTCGATCTCCTCTTCGGTGGCACCGTGCATGAGGAGGATCTCCCTCACGTGCGCCAGCGCGGCCTCCCGGCGTGCCTCGTCGCCGTCCTCGGGACCGATGTCGTAGGTATGGAAGATCCCGCTCACGTCGGCAACCCCCGCAACAGCGCCTCGTCCCACTCCGGGCGGGACGGCCGCCGCATCAGGTTCATGAGCGCCTCGGCCGGGGAGCATCGCCCCTCCACGATCGCCTGGACCTGCTCCGCGATGGGCATCTCGACGCCATGGGCCTGCGCCAGCCCGACCAGTGGCCCGGCGCTCTTGACGCCCTCCGCCACCATGTGCATGCCCCCGACGATCTCGTCGAGCGACTGTCCTTGTCCCAGGGCGAAGCCCACCGTCCGGTTCCGGCTCTGGGGACTGGCACACGTCGCCACCAGGTCGCCGACACCGGCCAGGCCGCCGAAGGTGAGCACCTTCCCCCCCAGCGCGACCCCCAGCCGCCCCAGCTCGGCCAGACCCCGCGTGATCAGGACCGCCCGGGTGTTGTCCCCGAGCCCCAGCCCGTCACCGATGCCGGCCGCGATGGCCATGACGTTCTTGGTGGCACCGGCGATCTCGCACCCGACGACGTCGGTGCCCCTGTAGGTGCGGAACGTCCGCGTGTGCACGAGTTCCTGCACACGGCTCGCCAGCGTCTCGTCGCGCAGCGCCACCACACAGGCGGCCGGGTGCCCCTGGGCCACCTCGCGGGCGAGGTTCGGACCGGTGAGCACGCCGGCCGGGACGCCCGGCAGCACCTCCCCCACCACCTGGGACATCCGGAGGTTGGTCCCCATCTCAATCCCCTTGGCCAGGCTCACCACGGCCTCGATCCCTCCCGCCAACGGCTGCAGGTCGTTCAGAACGGCGCGGAACCCGTGCGACGGGACGGCCATGAAGACGATGGTCGCGCCATCGAGGGCCTCGGCGAGCGACGACGTCACCCGCAGCCCGTCAGGGATCCGCACGCCCGGGAGGTACCTCCCGTTCTCGCGCGTCTCGGTCATGGACGCGGCGAGGTCCGGCGAGCGCGCCCAGAGCGAGGCAGGATGCGCGGCGCCGACGATGGACCCGACCGCGGTCCCCCACGACCCCGCACCGATCACCGCCACCCGGTCGCTCATGTTCCGAGAGCCTACGGCGGCCCCGCAACGGCCTCGGCGTGGACCCGTACACTGGCGCAGTGTCGAGGGCCACCGTGCCGGTAGCGCCGCAGGTGGCGGCCGCCGACGTCCGACTGGGACCCGAGGTCGTCCTGATCCCGGTCAAGGCCTTCCGTCAGGCCAAACGAAGGCTGGGGTCGACCCTGTCCGATCCCGATCGCATCCGGCTCGTTCGTTCCATGGCGTCGCAGGTTGTGGCGGCGTGCACCCCCCTGCCCGTCGCGGTCGTGTGTGACGACGACGAGGTGGCGCAATGGGCGTCAGCGCTGGGCG
The DNA here is from genome assembly GCA_963826835.1 of uncultured Acidimicrobiaceae bacterium. Classification (GTDB taxonomy): domain Bacteria; phylum Actinomycetota; class Acidimicrobiia; order Acidimicrobiales; family RAAP-2; genus Bog-473. The sequence goes on along the minus strand of CAWGYK010000008.1, from coordinate 56,160 downwards.
CCACCGTCATGTGGGAGCCCGGACAGGGCCTCAACGGTGCCGTGCGGGCAGGTGTCGCGCGCCTGGCCCGTACCGGCGTCGAGTGGGTCATCGTCGCCCACGGCGACCTGCCCCGGGCCCACGGGCTGGGCGTCCTTCCCCCGTTCGAGGGCATCACCCTGGTACCCGACCGCCGTGACGACGGCACCAACGTGCTGCGCCTCCCGGCGGCGTCGGACTTCCGCTTCGCCTACGGGCCCGGTTCCTTCCGTGCCCACCGGGCGGAGGCGACGAGGCTCGACCTTCCCGTGCGGGTCCTGCGGGATCCCGACCTGGCCTATGACGTCGACTGGCCGGCCGACGTCAGGGAGCTCCGCCGGCCCTCGTAACCGGTCCCCGGTCGCGGAGCCGGGGGCCCGAAGGCCCCCGGTCTCGCGTGTTCCCGGAGGAACGAAGCGCTTAGCGCCGCTTCGCCGCCTTGCGGGCGGGGGCACGACGCACGGCCTTCTTGACCGCGGTCGCCCGCTTCTTGACGGCCTTCCGAGCGGTTGCCCGCTTCTTGACGGCCGTCTTCCTGACCGCGGTCGCCCGCTTCTTGACGGCCTTGCGCGCGGTTGTCCGCTTGGCCGCCCTCTTGGCAGGAGCCCGCTTCTTGGTGGCCTTGCGCGCCGGAGCCCGCTTCGCCGCCTTCTTCGCCGGAGCCCGCTTCTTGGCGGCCTTGCGCGCCGGAGCTCGCTTGGCTGCCTTCTTGGCAGGAGCCCGCTTCTTCGCGGCCTTCCGTGCCGGGGCCCGCTTCACGGACTTCCGTGCCGGAGCCCGCTTGACGGCCTTCTTGGCCGGTGCGCGCTTAACTGCCTTTTTTGCGGGGGCCCGCTTTTTCGCGGCCTTTTTGGCCGGGGCCCTTCTTTTTGCGGCTACTGCCACAGGTGCACCTCCCTAGGAGCATGGTCACTGAATAGAGGTGAAGCCTGCGCCACGTCGAGGTCGAATGCCTCTCGCCGTGCGCACTGCCGCACCGGTTTCACTTGTGCCGGCTGCCGCGGCTGCGCCGATGTCATCGACACCGCCACATCACGCCATACCGGCCTGATTCCCCGAGTCGCGACGTTGTGCTGACACAGTGCGGCGCGGCGAACGGCGCGGCGAAAACGAAGCCGACTGTTTTCGTTTGCGCGCCACACATCGTTGTGTCGCAGCACATGTCATACCCTCCCTCACACTTCGGGTACACCCATTCTTCTGTTGTGAAGAGGCTCAGGTCAAGCATTCTTTATTCGCGGGGTGATTTTGGACGCGTTATCGACCGTGATTTCACTCTGTCGACGCTCCCGATTGAGGTGCATTCTGCGCTCGCGCTGCGTGATCGCCGTCATGTCGTCGCCGCATTGGTTGATATGTCCCATGGAATTGTCTGTTCCTCAGAACAAACATCGCGTGTATGGAACATGACGCTCATACGCATGTCGACAGCGCGGATCCGTGCCTGATTTCGACTGCTGCACTGCGCGAGATCCACCGTTTTGCCGAGCACAGCATCTATGTTGGAAACGGAGCCCGCGGATGGATGTGGGCTGGTGCACAGTGCTCGACACTGGTCCTGGGTCCACCGCGGTCCGGGAAGACATCGTCCCTGGTCATCCCCAATATTTTGCTGGCCGACGGGCCCGTCGTCTCGACCTCGACCAAGCCCGACGTCATGCGGGCGACGGCGCGTGCGCGCAATAGCGAAGGGTGGGCGTTCCTCTACGACCCGAGCGGTGAGATCGAATGTCCAGCCGGTGTCGAGCGCGTCGGCTGGTCGCCCCTGACAACCGCCGCCGGGTGGGACGCGGCGGTGGTGACGGCCGACGCCATGGTCGGTGCCAGCCGCTCGAGTGGGCCGCGCAGCGGGGAGCACCACTGGACCGAACGCGCCGGTGCATTGCTGTCGACACTCCTCCACGCCGCCGCCACGGAGGGACTCCCCATGCACGACGTCCTGAGATGGATCGATCGCCACAACGGGGCCCCGGCGCTCGAAATTCTCGCCTCGACCGCCGGCGAGAGCGCTCCGGCCACCGATCTGCTGGCCGGGATCGTCGCCACGGATTCCCGTGAGCAGTCAGGGATCTGGTCGACCGCATCGGGTGTGCTGGCCGCCTATCGCACGGAGGGTGCGCTCGCATCGACGCGTGCGGCGCCCCTGGACCTCGAGGCGTTCTGCGGCGGCCCGCACACGCTCTACATCTGCTCGACGGGTCGCCGGCAGCGCCAGTTCGCGCCACTCGTCGTCGCGATCGTCGGGGATGTGCGTGACGCCGCCTACGTCCGGTCCCGCGACGGGCACGCCGGCCCGCCCACGCTTCTCGCGCTGGACGAGGTCGCCAACATCGCCCCCATTCCTGATCTCCCCGCCATGGTCAGCGAGGGCGCTGGGCAGGGGCTCATGGTGCTGGCCTGCCTGCAAGACCTCTCCCAGGCCCGCGGCCGCTGGGGTCCGGCGGCCGACGGGTTCCTCTCCCTCTTCGGCACCACCGTGGTCCTGCGCGGGATCGCCGACACCGCGACCCTGCGGGACATCAGCGCGCTGGCGGGCGACCGGGAGGTGGGCGCCACGACGGTGAGCCGTTCGGTGGATCGCTGGGGCCGCATCCGTCCGACGACGTCGGTCGGGACGTCACGACAGCAACGGCTCCCGGTGGACGCGGTGGCCCACGGCGCTCCGGGACGGGCGCTCGTCCTCGGACCGGACAAGGAGGTGCACGAGGTCTGGCTCACGCCGGCCCACGAGCGCTCGCCCTGGCGCGAGCTCCTCCCGCCGGCACGCGAGCGCGCTGGGACCCTGCCGGTCACCCGCGGCCGCTGAGTCAGCGCCCACGGCCGAGCTCCACCGTCGCGGGCTCGCGCCAGCCGAGCCGGGTGCGGGCGGCCCGGAGCTGGTGCTCGGTACGGACATGATCGGCCAGACGGTCAGCCGGCAGCGCCGCCAGGCTCGGACCCGTGTCCGGCGTGCCGAGCGGTTCGGCGGCCCGCCCGAGGCCCCACCGCTCCCGGTAGGCGTCGACGGCGCGGGCGGCGGTCAACCAGACGTCGTGATCCCCGAGGTCGACCGGGCGCGGTCCCAGTGCCTGCAGGAGGTGGTTGGCCGGGACGACGTGGCGGCGCTGCTGCAGCGCTTCCGCCACCCCGACCGGTCCCCGCGGCACCCAGCGGTCGACGAGGCCCTCGAGACCGGTGGCGAAGGCGCCGTCCAGGGCCGCCGCGCCGAATGCGGTGACCACGTCCCGGCGCCGGGCGCCGCCGTGCGCGGTGAGCGAGATCACGCCGGCGAAGCGGTGCTCGTCGAGGACCGCCCGCCCCGCGTGCCCCCTGGGCTCGAGATCCAATGGAGCGCCGGCGGCGCGGGCCCGCCGCTGCCACGCCTGGGCCAGGTCGGCGAAGGGGGCCGCCGGCACCTTGGCCGGACGGGTGGCGGCCCAGGCCACGCGGGCGCCGCGGCCCGAGCGGGCGCCGGCCTCGTGCATGTGCCGGCGGATGTCGGCGGCCCGGGTCGAGAACTCGCCCAACAGCTCGGGCGTGACGCCGGCGATCTCGGCCGTGCGCCCGGGAGTCGCCGTCCAGCGCACACCGAGCGTGGACGCGAGCCCAGCCCGCAGCTGCGCCTCGTAGACCTCCGACGCGGCCTGGCGATGGGCGGCGAGCCCCCGGCGGTCGCAGGCACCCCACCGGCCGTCAGCGCCGTGGACCATGTTCGCCACGACGACGTGGGTGTGCACGTGCGGGTCACCGTTGCGGCTGACGCCGTGGGTGAACTGCGCCGCGACCGCGCCGGAGGTGGGCAGGACGACCCGGTCAGGGCCGAATCGCCGGGTGGCGGTGACCGCGTGCTGCTCCAGGTACGACAGGGCCCCGGCAACGGCCTCGGCATGGACCGCCACCACGGCGTGCGCAGTGTCCGCACCGCCCAGCGCGAAGAGGACGCTGGCCGACTTCGGCGCGCTGAAGGTCAGGTCGAAGGCCGCCACCGAGGTCCGGCCGGACCCGAGAACCAGCGCGGTCCCGGGATGCCGACCCTGGAGCAGCCGCCTGAAGGCCTCGGGCTCGACCCCTCCCGCCAGCCCCATGGCCGCCGCGGCCGTTCCCACCCAGCGACCCGGCCCGGACAGCGGCAGCTCGCGGGCGAGGTCGGACAGGTAGTAGTCGGCCTTGTCCCGCCCGACCCCGTAGATCCCGAGCATGCGGCCTCCCGTCGTCCCGATGCACCGGCGGGGGCGAACGGTCGGCCGGCGTTCAGGGTCGGCGGCGGAGCTCCACGACGGGGATCACCCGCGTCGTGGCCTTCTCGTAGTCGGCGAAACCCGGCTGCTGCGCCACCTGGGCGGCGTAGAGGCGGTCCCGCTCGGGTCCCGTCACGGGCACCGCCGTGGCACCGAAGCGCTCGTCGCCGAACTCCACCTCCACCTCTGGCGTGGCCAGCAGGTTGTGGTACCAGTCCGGGTTGGTCGGCGCCCCTGCCTTGGATGCGACGACGTAGAGGGTGCCGCCCTGGACGAGGGCCACCAGGGGGTTGACCCGCTTCTGCCCCGACTTGGCGCCGGTCGTGGTCAGCAGCACCATGGGGGCACCGGCGAACCCTCCGCCGACCGCGCCGTGGTTGGCGCGGAACTCCTCGATGACGGCACGGTTGAAATCGGTCATTCCGGACATGACCCGACGCTATCGGCGCCGCCGGTCGCGCCGATCAGCTCCGGTAGCGGGCCAGGACGCGACGGGCCGCCCCGGCCACCAGGCCGGTCAGCTCGGGCGGGCTCGCGACCCGGGCCCCAGGGCCGAGTTGCAGCAGCAGCCGCTCGAACCAGGCCATGCCCGACACGTCGAGGACGATGTCGGTGACGGTCCCTTCCTCGTCGCGCCCCATGGCGCGCACGGGGACCGACTCCGGCACCCACCGCGCGCCGGGACCCAGCTGCAGGTGGACCTCCACCGCACCGGGCCCCGGTACGAACATCTCCTCCAGTGGCCTGGCGCGGGTCGCCATGGGCTGCGAAGTCTGCTCCAGCTGTCGCACGGCCCCGATGCGATCCACCCGGAAGCGCCGCATGTCGCCCGCCCGGTGGCAGTAGGCGTCGAGATACCAGTGCCCGTCGATGGTGGCGACCTGGACCGGCTCGACCGTGCGCGTCGTCAACTCGTCGCGCGACCCGGACAGATAGTCGATCTCGAGCGAGCGTCCGGTTTCGGCGGCGGCGCGCACGACCGCCAGGTGCGCCGGTGCGTCGACATCGAGACCGACCGCCTCCCGGGACCCCAGCGCGGCGTCGAGCTTGGCCAGCGCACGGCGCAGCGCGCCGTCATCCGAACCCGGCACCGCGAGCAGCAACCGCGCCGACGCTGCGACGGCGAAACCCTCGGCCGGGGTGAGGCGGCGGGGCCGGGCGTACTCCGCGGGCAGGAAGGCGCGGACCGAGTGCTCGGACACCTCGATCTCCATCAGCGTGTCCGGGGTGTAGGGCGGGATGCCGCAGCACGCCGCGAGCTCCAGCTCGGCCACCAGCTCCTTCTCGCCCATGCCGAATCGCTGCGCCGCCTCGGCGATCGGCGCTTCCCCGACCTGCGCCAGCCAACCGACCAGGGCCAGCAGGCGGCGCAGGCGGCGGCTGGTCTCGCGCCCCGGCGTCCCGCGCGTCGCCACGGGCTCGACCTCGGCCGCGCTGACGTCCGGCGTCGGCACGGGGCGATCGGGCCACACTGACGGGGCCGGGTCGATGAGGGCACCCAGCCAGGCGACGAGCTCTTCCCGGAAGGGAGCCGGCTCCACGACCGTGGCGTGGTCGAGGAGGCCGAGGACCCACGAGCGGATGGACGCGAACGACGACACGCCGAGGACGAGGTCGACCGAGCCGTCGTCGTGCCACCGCTCCACCTTGTCGTCACCGACCTCGTCGGTGACGCGACGCGCCTCGAGGGCGTCGACCCGGACCCGCATCTCGACCCGATCCTCCCCCTCTACCTCCCAGGGCTCGTCGGGCAGGGCCGCCTTCACGTCGACCGCGACGTCGACGGGGATGACGGCGCCGTCGGCCTCACCGCGGGAGACATCACCCTCGATCCGGTCCACCCGGAACGTGCGCACCGCGGCGCGTTCGAGGTCCCACGCCACCAGATACCAGTGGCCGAAGCGGAACCACAGTCCCACGGGAGCGACCCGGCGTTCCTCCAAGCGGTAGGCGAACGCTGCGGTGGCGTGGGTGCGCACCGCCTCGAACAACTCGATGAGCGCGGCGGGAGGGACCATCGACGCGATGGGGCGGACGTCGCCCAGCCCGGCCGCGCCCAGCTTCAGCAGCGCATCGCGCCCACTAGGATCCCCCAGGTGGACGCCGGCGACGGCGAGGTGGAGCGCGACCTGCTCGTCGGGCTCGAGGTCGAGATCGGGCAGGTAGAACGAGTCGCGGTCGATTTGGTAGCCGTACTGCTCGTGGCCGGGCAGCCGCTGCGTCAGGACCGGGATGCCCTCGTCGCGCAACAGCCGCTTGTCCCGCTCGAACGCCTGGCGGCGGGCCGAGTGCTCCACCGGGTAACCCGGGACCTGGTGCGCGATGGCGTCGAGCGTGAGCGGCTGTGTGGTGTCGAGGAGCACGAGCACCAGATCCGTGACGCGCTCCAGCCGGTCGAGCTTCGCGGGGGCCTCCATCGTGCAGAGCCTACGGCGGCGGGCACACCGTGATCGCCGCCGGCCACCCCTTCGACTGGCATCTCCACCTGTTCTGGCTGCTCGCCTTCCCCGCCCTCGTGGTGCTCTACCTCCGGGCGACGCGTCGGGAGGGCAGTGGCGCGACGCCGCGCCAGAAGGTCCTCTTCGTCGGCGGCGTGGTCCTCCTCGTCGCGGCCGTGACGTGGCCGCTCGGTGACCTGGCCAGCCACTGGTTGCTCCTGGCGCTCGTGCTCCAGCGCCTGTTGCTGACGCTCGCCGTCCCGCCGCTCCTCGTGCTGGGCACGCCCCGGCCGATCATCGCCCGGCTGACCCGGCCCCCGGCGGTCGACGCCGTGCTGCGGGTGGCGGTCCGGCCCCTGCCCGCCGTCGCCATCGTCACGGTGGTGGCCGTCGGGACGCTGACCACCGGCGCCGTCAGCCTCGCCGCCCGGTCGGACGTGGCCCGGGTGGCCATTGAGCTCGTCGTGCTCGCCTCGGGCTTCGTGCTGTGGGCGCCCGTCCTGAGCGAGCTGCCGGGGGCGCAGCCCCTCTCGGCGCTGGGGCGCGGCGGCTACCTCATCGTGCAGTCGATCGTGCCCAGCTTCCTCTCGATCGTCTGGATCTTCGCCCGGCACTCCCTCTATCCCACCTTCCACCACCCCGGGACCGTGGTGGGCATGACGCCGCTCCTCGACCAGGAGCTGGCGGGCTTCCTGGCCAAGCTGAGCACCATTGCCGTCCTGTGGACCGTGGCCTTCGTCATCATGACGCGGGGGCAGTCCGGCGAAGACGTCGAACCCCTCACGTGGTCCGACGTGGAACGCGAGATCGAGCGCGCCGATCGGCGCGAGAAGCGGCAGGGGTGGACGGGACCGCCGGCACCCGGGCCCCGCTGACCGTGGCACCCGGACCCCCGCCTGGTGCACAATGGCGGCCTATGGGTGCGACGGTGATCCGCCGTGTCCGCGGGCAAGCGGACACCCCGGGACGAGCGGCGGCGGCGTCTCGGTCAGAACTTCCTCCGGCCTGAGCTCGCCGAGGCACTGGTCGCCCAGGCGGCCTTCGACGCCGCCGACCTCGTCGTCGAGATCGGCGCGGGGCGCGGCGCCTGGACGTTCGCGCTCGCCCGGCGCGGCGTGCACGTCGTCGCGCTGGAACGGGACCCGCACTGGGCGGAGAGCCTGCGGCGTGAGGCGCGGCGGCGGCGCTTGCCGAACGTCTCCGTGGTGTGCTGCGACGCGCTGTCCTACCGGATGCCCCACCGCCCCTTCCGCGCCGTGGGCTCCCTCCCCTTCGGCGCCACCACGGCCATCCTGCGCCACCTCCTCGACGATGCCGACAGCGGGCTCCGCCGGGCCGACCTCGTCGTCCAGTGGGAGGTGGCGCGCAAGCGGGCGGCGCTGCCGCCCACCACGATGCTCTCCACGTCGTGGGCACCCTGGTGGACCTTCGCCGTGGTCAGGCGGCTCCCGGCCGATTCGTTCCGGCCGCGGCCGTCGGTCGACGCCGGCCTGCTCCGCGTGACGCGCCGGGAGCCGGCCCTCCTCCCGCAGCACATGGCGGCCGCCTATGGCGCGTTCGTGCGCGGCCAATGGAGGTAGCGTCCCCGCTCGTATGGAGGAGGCGTGGTTCTGTGGGCCGGCGAGACCCTCAGGCGAGTGAGGCGCTCCTCAGCTCGTCCAGCGAGAGCTCGGCGGTCTGGTTCCCGCCGCACTGCGGGCAGTGCTCCACGTGGCGCCACGACCGAAGCAGGCGGGTGCCTTCAGGATTGAGCAGGACCACGAAGGACTCGGAGATGGGGTCGATCTCGAGCCCGTAATAGGCCCGCCAGGCCGTGGTGGCGGCATGGGCGTCGAGGGCGAGGCCCTTCAGGACGCGCCGGAAGCGCATCCGGTCGGTGTCGAAGATCCAGGTGCTGTGGCAGGACTCGAGGACGAACAAAGCGTCGTCTGTGGGGGGGACCACATCGCTGATCATGCACGATCCATTACCGGGTTCGGCGTCGAATGCACCTCAGCCTCGTTACGAAATTGTGACAATTCACGTACTCCCTGCTGAACCCCTATTGAGGACCGGCATCGTGTTTCCGGCCGACCACGAGCTCCCGCTTCGTGCACAGCTGGCGCAGGATCCCGCACAGGACGATGCGACTGTCGGCGGGGTCGACGACCTGATCGATCAACCCCCGTTCGGAGGCCGGCCAGGGGTTGAGATAGACGTCCTCGTAGGCCAATTCCCTCTCGGAGCGTGCCCCGGGCTCGAGGTCCCGGTAGAGGATCTGCACTGCACCGGAGGCCCCCATGACCGCCACCTCGGCGCCGGGCCAGGCCAGGCACACGTCGTTGCCGATGCCCCGCGAGTCCATCACGATGTAGGCGCCGCCGAAGGCCTTGCGCAGGATGAGGCACAAACGGGGCACCGTGGCCTGGGCGTAGGCGAAGGCCAGCTCGGCGCCGTGGCGGATCATGCCGCGCCATTCCAGGTCCTTCCCGGGCAGGAACCCCGGGGTGTCCACCAGGCTCACGATGGGCAGGTTGAAGGCATCACAGAGCCGGACGAACCGGGCACCCTTCTGCGACGCCGCGATGTCGAGGGTGCCGGCCAGGATACGGGGCTGGTTGGCCACGAACCCCACGGGCATTCCCCCGAGCCGGGCGAAGGCGGTGACGAGTTGCCCGGCCCAGCGCGGCCAGAGCTCGCGGAACTCACCGTCGTCGCACAACGACCGGATCACGTCCCGGGCGTCGTAGGTGGCCGCCTTACGGTCGGGGATCACGGTGCGCAACTCCGGCGTTGGGCGCAGCACCGAGTCGCTTACCGGGGCCAGCGGGGGGACCTCGTCGGTGTTGGACGGCAGGTACTCGAGGAGCTCCGCCACGGCACCGTCGACGTCCTCGGACTGCACCGCGCACAGCCCGCTCGCCGTGGCGTGGACGGACGCGCCTCCCAGCTGGCTGATGCCCACCTCGATCCCCGTGAACTCCGCCACCATCTGCGGGCCCGAGACGAAGGCCACCGCCTCCGAGCTCATGACGACCAGGTCGGAGAGGCCGAGAAGCAACGCGGGACCCGAGACCACAGGTCCGGTGGCGGCCGCGATGACCGGCACCTGCCCGCTGCAGCGCGAGATCGCCGCCGCGGCGCGGCCCCAGCCGTGCAGCGCGGCCACCCCGTCGAGCACGTCGGCGCCGCTCGACGCCATGAAGAAGACGAAGGGGATCCCGAGCTCGCGGGCCTGATCTGCCGCCTCGGCCAGCCTGACCCCGTCCGCATGGGTGATGGCGCCACGGCGCATGGTGCCGAGAGACCGCGCGATGACCGCATCGCGCCCCCCGATCCGCCCGACCACCGACGTGACGGCGCCGACGATCCCCTTGCCGACGTCGGGCGCCTCCTCTACGCGGGTCACCGGGACCGAATGTAGACGAGGGTGCCGGCCGGGCCGTCCGGCGCTGGCCGCCGGAAAGAGAGGGGGAGGCGGAGGGAAGGCGAGGAGGAGGGGATGGGGCGAATCAGAGGTGGTTGACCTCGGACCGGCGCCAGGGCCCGGACCGACCGCCCGACTTCTCCCACAGCGCCAGGTGGTCCACCGTCATGGTGCGGTCCGACGACTTGCACATGTCGTAGACCGTGAGGGCGGCCACGGCGCAGGCGGTCATGGCCTCCATCTCGACGCCGGTGCGGTCAACGGTCTCCACCTGGGCCTCCACCTCGACGTAGTCGTCCCCGATGGAGAAGTTCACCCCGATGGACCCCACCAGGACGGGGTGGCACATGGGGATCAGCTCGGCCGTGCGCTTGGCCGCCTGGATCCCGGCGATGCGGGCCGCCGCCAGCACGTCGCCCTTGGTGATGGCGTTGTTGGCCACCTTCGTCGTCGTCTCGGGGAGCATCGAGACCCGGCAGCGGGCCAGCGCCCGGCGGTGGGTGGGCTCGCGGGGAGTGACGTCGACCATGCGGGCGCCGCCCAGCGGGTCGAGATTGGCCAGCATGCGGTCGGACACGAGGGTGGAGTCTACGACCTGGGATCACCGCGGTCCGACGCCGACGAGGCGCTGCGGCGGATAGACTTGGCAGTCTCAGGTGGTGAGTGCCAACCAACGGCCCACGGAGGAGTCCATTGCCGACCTACGAATACGCGTGCACGGCCTGCGGGCACCGGCTCGACGCCGTCCAGAGCTTCACGGACGACCCCCTGACCGAGTGCCCCGAGTGCGGGGGCGCGCTGCGCAAGGTCTACGGCGCCGTCGGCATCGTCCTCAAGGGCAGCGGGTTCTACAAGACGGACTCGCGGGCCGCCGCCGGGAGCAACGGCTCCGGGAAGAAGGCGTCCGACACCTCGAGCAGCGACGGCGCGGCCGCCGAATCCTCGCCCAAGAAGGAGACCTCGTCGGACACGGGCAGCTCCGACAAAGGCAGCTCCGACAAGGGCAGCGGGGACAAAGCCAGCCCGGAGAAGTCCGGTTCGAGCAAGGACACCACGCCGGCGTCGGCCAGCGCGGGCTGAGAATCAGTCGCCGCTGAGGGCCATGTCGGCGATGGCCAGTGTCTGACCGGCGGCCACGCCGGGCAGCCAGCGCAGGTCGGCGCCGATCTCGACCACCGACTGCAGCATGCGCTGGAGCGTGGAGGCGACCGTCACCTCGCGCACGGGGTGGGCCAGCGCGCCCCCCTCGATCATCAGCCCCTCCGCCCCGACCGAGAAGTCGCCGCTCACGGTGTTGACCCCCGAGTGGATCCCGCTGACCGACTGCACGTAGAGGCCGTCGCCCACCGTGGCCAGGATCTCGTCGTGGCTCTTGCTTCCCTGGGAGAGCACCAGGGCGCGGCACCCCGCCGACGGCGTGCCGGCGAAGCCGCCCCGCACGGCCGAGCCGGTCGACACCGATCCCGCCCGGCGGGCCGAGACGGTGTCGAACACGAACATGCGCAGCACGCCCTCGGCGATGAGGACGTTGCGCCGGCAGGCCAGGCCCTCGCCGTCGTGGGAGGCGGCGCCGTAGGCCCTCGGGTCCGTCGGGTCGTCGACCAGCGTGACCCCGGGCGTCGCGATGGTCTCGCCGATGCGCCCGGCGAAGAAGGAGCGGCCCTTGACGACCGCCTCGCCCGAAAGTGCGGACGCCATCACCGCCAACAGCGTCGAGACCACGCGCGGGTCGAAGACCACGGTGCAGTGCGCCGAGCGCACCTTCTGCGCGCCGAGCATGCGGGTCGCCCGCAGGACGGCGTCGTCCATCGCCTCGTCGGGCACCAGCTCGCCGGGACCGCGGCCGATGCTGAAGCCGGCGCCGGTCTGGGTCTCCGCCCCCTCGCCGGCGATGGCGTCGACGGAGAGGAAGGCGTTCGTGCGCCTCCGGAACGACGAGATGCCGGTGGTCGAGGCGAGCGCCACCTCCACCCGGCTGTCCGAGTAGTCGGCCGAAGAGACCTGCCGGACCCTCGGGTCGGCGCCGCGCGTCGCCCGCTCCAGCTCCACCGCCAGCGCGACCTTCTTCTCCATCGGCGTCGAGGCGACACCGTCGTCCCACAGCTCGAGCTCCACGGCCTCGACGCCGTCGGGGGCGGCCAGGACGACGTCGGGGTCCGGCGTGGCGAAGCGCGCGTTGTCGCGGGCATCGTCGAGAGTGGCGGCGATCACCGCCGGCTCGAGCGAACCGGCCCAGGCGAAGCCGACCTGGCTCCCCGACCCCTCTGGCCCGTCGACGAGGAGCCGGATGCCGACACCGGAGGAATCGGCCGACGTGAGCGACTCCACCTCGCCCTCGTAGGCCCGCACCTCGGTGTCGGTGCCCCGGGTGACGTAGACCTCCATGCCCTCGCCCGGGAGCGCCCGGGCGACGACCGACTGCGCCAGTTCGAGGAGCTCGTGGCTCACGCGGTGCCCCCGAGCGTGACGCCGGTGATGCGCAGCGTGGCCTGACCGCAGCCGACCGGGACGCTCTGCCCGTCCTTGCCGCAGGTTCCCGGCGTCATGTCGAAGTCGGTCGCCACCGCATCGATGCGCCGCAGCACCTCGGGCCCGTTGCCGATGAGGTTGGCGTCGCGCAGGGGTTCGGTGATCCGTCCGCCTTCGATGAGGTAGGCCTCGGTGGTGCCGAAGACGAAGTCGCCCGTCGCCGTGTTCACCTGGCCCCCGCCGAGCTTCTTCACGTAGACGCCCGAAGGGGTCTGGGCCACGATCTCGTCGGGGTCCTCGGTGCCCGCGAGAAGGTAGGTGTTCGTCATGCGGACCATCGGCAGGTGCTGATAGTTCTGCCGGCGCCCGTTGCCCGAGGACTTGCGCCCCTCCTTGCGCGCCCGCAACCAGTCCCACATGTAGTCCGTGAGGACGCCGTTCTCGATCAGCACGTTGCGACCGGGTGGGCAACCCTCGTCGTCGACGGCGAAGTTCCCCCACTCGCCGAGGACCGTGCCGTCGTCCACCAGCGTGACGAGCGGGCTGGCCACCAGCTGCCCGAGCTGCCCGGTGTAGACGGACGCATCCTTGACGATGTGGTCGGCCTCGAGCCCGTGCCCGCAGGCCTCGTGGAAGAGGATGCCGCCGCTGCCGCCGGCCAGCACGATGGGCACCTCGCCCGAAGGCGCCGGGCGGGCCGACAGCTTGGCCAGCGCCCGGGCGGCCGCCGCCTCCGCGATGTCCTCCACGCGGTGGCGCTCGAAGATCTCGTAGCCCTCCGTGCGGGCCAGCGACTCGTAGCCCGTCTGCATCCCGGTGTCGCCGTTGGCGACGCACACGACGTTGAAGCGTGTCCGGATCTGCTCGTCCTGGGCCAGCAGGCCCTCGGAGTTCGCGATGAGGACGCGGCGCCGGCTGTCGCCGCAGCCGACCTGGACCTGGGTGATGGCGTCGCCGGCGGCGCGGGCGGCCGCGTCGGCCCGGGTGAGCAGCTCGAGCTTGCGCGCCTTGTCCACCGAGTCCCCAGCGGTGCGCTCGCCACGGCCGTGGGAGCGCAACGGGTCCAGCGCCACGGTGCGCACCCCGTCGCCACCTTCGCGGGCCACCGCGGCCGCGGCGCGGGCGGCGGCCAGGAGGCCCGGCTCGGTCAGGTCGGCCGTGTGGGCGAAGCCGGTGGTCTCGCCGTCGACGACCCGGATCCCCGCCCCGCGCGAACGGCCCGAGGAGAGCTCCTCGACCCGGCGGTCGTCGAGCATCGCGCTGGCGGTCGCGGCGTCCTCGGCGAACACCTCCGCCATGTCGCCGCCGCCGACCAAGGCGGCGGACAGGACGCGTTCGAGCACGTCAGGGTCGATGAGGGCGGTGTCGGTCACGGCGGTATCGTAATCGTCGTGCCTGCCGATCCATCCCAGCCCCCGACCGCGGCAGGACACGGGCCGCACGCTGGGCTGAGCGCCCAATTGGAGCTGACGGTCGCCGAGGAGGACACGGCGGAGCGCTTCCGGTCGGGCGACGTCCCCGTGCTCGCCACGCCCCGTCTCATCGCGCTCTGTGAGGAGGCCGCCCTTCGGGCCACCGACGGGCATCTCAACGAGGCCCAGTCCAGCGTGGCCACCCGGGTGCAGTTCGACCATCTGGCGCCCGTGGCCGTGGGCTCGGTCGTGCTGGCCGAGGCCACCCTGGTCAAGGTCGAGGGCCGGCGGCTCGTCTTCACCGTGTCGGCCGCCCGGCTCGACGGCGAGGGCGGCGGCCTCGTCGGTGCTGGCCGGGTCACCCGGGTCGTGGTCGACCGCTCCACCTTCCTGGCCAAGGCGGGCGTCGCGGGCCCGTCCTGAGCGCGACCCCGCCCACCGCCGCCGGGGAGCGCCTGCTCGCCGGGGCAGGGCCGGTCGTGGCGTCCTTCGCCACCTTCGGCCTCTTCTGGGGCAGCTGGGCCGTGATGCTGTTCGATATTCAGCACACCTTCTCCCTCAACGACGCGCAGCTGGGCGTCCTCCTGGCCGTCGCCATCGCGGTCGCCGGCGCGACGAGCGCCGTCATGGCGCACCTCTGCGACCGGGTCGGGGCCCGCCGCCTCCTGTGGATCGCGCTGTTCGCCTGGTCGGCCCTCCTCTGCCTGCTGGCGCTCACCCGCGACACGTGGTCCTTCGCCGTGGTGCTCGTCCTGGTGGAGGTGGCGGGCGGCTCCATCGACACCGCCATGAACGCGGAGGCGTCCCACCGGCTGATGAGCAACCCCTCCGCCCTGGTGCGCCTGCACGCGCTGTTCAACACGGGCGCGCTCACCGGTGCGGCCGCCGCCGCGCTGGTCATCCACGCCGGCGTCTCCTGGCGCTGGGTCTGGCCCGCCATCGCCGTCGTGGCGCTCGCCGTCGGCGTGTGGGCGCTCGTCACCGACCCGGGCACGGCACTGGGCGCCCACGACCCCGCCGGGCCGGCACCGGCCCCGGCGGGGCACCCCTTGCGGAGGCTGCGCACCGACGGGCTCCTGGTGCTCCTGGCCGTGTTCGCCCTGGCGGAGATCACCGAGGGCGGGGTGGACACCTGGGGCGTGCTCTACCTGCGCAACCACCTGGCCACGGGCGTGCTGCTCGGGGCCGGGGCCTACGTGGTGGGGCAGCTCGTGGCCGCCACCACCCGGGGCGCCGGCGGGCACCTGCTCGGACGGCTGTCCACCCGGCGGGCCCTCATCACGGGCGGCTGCGTGGCCGGCGCCGGCATCCTGCTCGAGTCCCTCTCGCCGGTGCCGGGGGTGGCCGCGGTCGGGCTGGCGCTCGGTGCCGGGGGGGCCTCCCTCTTCTGGCCGCTCGTCATGAGCACGGTCAGCCGGATGGCGAGCCAGGTGGTGAGCGCCGTGGGCACGTTCACCGCGGCGGGCTACGTGGGCTGGGTCGCGGGGGCCCCGATCGTCGGCTGGGTCTCGCAGAACCTCGGGCCCGCCCGCGGGCTCCAGGTACTGGCCCTGGCCTCCTTCGGCGTCGCCGGCTGCACCCTGCTCACCCCCCGGAGCGCAGGGGCGCTGCACGGGACAGCGGGTAGCCTGGGGCGGACGCCATGATCCTGCCCAGCATCGAGACGCCCGCCGATCTGAAGGCGCTGAACGAGGACCAACTCGCCGAATTGTGCGAGGAGATCAGGACGTTCATCGTCGACACGGTCACGACGACCGGAGGGCATCTCGGCTCCAACCTCGGCGCCGTGGAGCTCACGCTGGCGCTGCACCGGGTCTTCGACTCCCCGCGCGACGTCATCCTGTGGGACACCGGCCATCAGGCCTACGTGCACAAACTGCTGACCGGGCGCCGCTACGGGTTCAAGACGTTGAAGCAGGCGGGCGGGATGTCCGGCTATCCCAACCGGGCCGAGTCCGAGCACGACTGGATCGAGAACAGCCATGCCTCGACCGGCCTGTCGTACGCCCACGGGATCGCCAGCGGGTTCGCCCTGCGGGGCATCGACGGCGAGCGACGAGTCGTCGCCGTGGTCGGCGACGGCGCCCTGACCGGCGGCATGGCCTACGAGGCCCTCAACAACCTCGGCCACTCGCGGCGCCGCGTCGTGATCGTGCTGAACGACAACGGCCGCTCCTACGCACCGACGGTCTCGCAGCTCTCGCAGGGCCTCACGGCGCTGCGGCTCAACCCCACCTACACCGCGGCCCGGGAGCGCCTGCGCCTGCGCCTGCGCGAACTGCCCGCCCTGGGCGAGCTGGCCTACTCGGGCGTGCACTCGCTGACCAGCGCGCTGCGCGAGATGGTGGCGCCGCACACCTTCTTCGAGGCGCTGGGCGTGCGCTACGCCGGGCCGATCGACGGCCACGACATCGAGCACATGGAGCAGGCCTTCAGCCACGCCGCCGACTGGGACGGCCCGATCGTCGTCCACGTGCTGACGCAGAAGGGCCGGGGCTACGCCCCGGCGGAGGAGGACGACATCCAGCGCCTGCACGACGTCAAGGCGACCAAGCCCATCAGCCTCGAGAACACCGTGGGGAGCTCGGCCGGCGTCGCCGTCGGCAGCTCCGCCGGCTCCGACGGCGGTGGCATCGCCTCGCCGGGCTCGGTCGGCGGGTTCGACGAGTCGCCCCGGCGCGCCGCCACCTACACCGATGCCTTCTCGCGGGCGTTGCTGGCCGCGGCGGAGGATGACTCCCGCATCGTGGCGCTCACCGCCGCCATGCCCGGGCCGACGGGGCTGCTGGCGTTCCAGGCCCGCTTCCCCGACCGCTTCTTCGACGTCGGCATCGCCGAGCAACACGAGGCGACCTCGGCCGCCGGCATGGCCATGGCCGGGCTGCGTCCCGTCGTCGCGGTCTACTCGACGTTCTGGTCGCGCGCCTTCGACCAGGCCAACCTCGACGTAGGGCTGCACGGCTGCCCCGTGGTCTTCGTGCTCGACCGGGCGGGCATCACAGGCGACGACGGGCCAAGCCACCACGGCATCCTCGACCTCGCGCTGGCCCTCTCCATCCCCGGTATGACCGTGTTCGCGCCGTCCTCGGCGGAGGAGGTGGAGCCGATGCTGCGCACCGCCCTCGCACTCCCCGGCCCCTCCACCATCCGCGTGCCCAAGACGGCGCCGCGCCACGTGGAACCCCACGACGTGGGGAGCGGGCTCGAGGCCCGCCGGCTGCGGCCCGGCGACGGGTCGGTGTGCCTCCTCGGCGTGGGCAAGGCGGTCGGGGCCTGCCTGGACGCCGCCGACGAGCTGGCCCGCGAGGGGATCGACGCCACCGTGTGGGACGCGCGGGTGGTGGCGCCGCCCGACGTCGCCATGCTGGCCGACGCGGCGCGCCACCGCCTGGTCGTCACCGCTGAGGACGGCGTCCGCCACGGCGGAGCGGGCGCGTTCCTGCTCGATGCCATGGCGGGCGAAGTGGAGTCGGCCGGCCTGCCCTCGCCCGCGACCAGGGTGCTCGGGGTCCCGCGCCAATTCATCGCCCAGGGCAAGGCGGACGACATCCTGGCCGAGCTGGGCCTCGACGGCTCCGGCATCGCCGAGAGCGTGCGCCGGGTCGGCGTCGGCATCCCGGTCGAGCCCCGCCCCGACTGACCATCTCCCCCGTCGTCAGGCGGGGGGCGTGCCGGCGGCCGAGTTGGCGCCGTTCTGCCGCACGAAGTCGTTCACCGCGTAGTACGCCTCGATGGACTCCCCGGCGTCGCCCCAGAAGCCTTCCTGGACGTCGTGCGCCATCCGGCCCTGGCCGACGAAGTGGTTGTTCACGTCGGTGATCTCGAGCTCACCCCGGCCCGAGGGGACGAGGTCGCCGATGATGTCGAACACGCCCGCCTCGTAGCAGTAGATCCCGGTCACGCAGTACTCCGAGGCCGGTTCCTCCGGCTTCTCCTCAATGTGGGTCACCCGGCCGTCCTCCCCGAAGACAGGGACGCCGAGATGGCGCAGGTGCTCGGGCTCAGCCACCTTGGAGAGCAAGATGCGCGCGCCGACCGGGTCGGCCCGGAAGGCATCGACCATCGGACGGATGGAGTGCTCCACGATGTTGTCGGCCAGCATGACGAGGACGGGCCCGCCCTCGGCGAAGTGCGCGGCCAGTCCGAGCGCCTCGGCGATGCCGCCCGCATTCTCCTGGTACGCGTAGGAGAGCTGGTTGATGCCGTACTCGTGCCCGTTGCCCAGCAGCCGCAGGAACTCACCGGCGTGCGTCCCTCCGGTGACGAGCATGATCTCGTCGATGCCGCTCGACACCACGGCCTCGATCGACCAGGCGATCATCGGGCGGTCGTAGATCGGCAGCAGGTGCTTGTTGGTGATCCGGGTCAACGGGTACAGGCGCGAGCCCGTCCCCCCGGCGAGGATGACGCCCTTCACGACCGCGTTCGGACCGCGGGCACCGCTGGCACCGCTGGCACCGCTGGCACCGCTGGCACCGCTGGCACCGTTGGCATGGCCAGTGTCTAGTCGAACGTGAGCACGCCACGCGCCACGCGGCCGGCGTGCATTTCGTCGACGACCTCACCGAAGCGGTCGAGCGGACGGGTCAGGGACACCAGCTCGTCGAGCATGAGCAGGCCGGCCTTGTAGAAATCGATCATCAGCGGGATGTCGTGGTGGGGCCGGGCCGAGCCGTAGCGGCACCCGATCAGACCCCGGTCGACGTAGGCCAGGTTGTTGATGTCCACCGCCACCTCGGTGCCCCGGGGTGGAATGCCGATGGCCACCGCGGTGCCGGCCCAGTCGAGGCAGTCCAGCGCACTGCGCAGGACCGCGGGGTGGCCGACGCAGTCGAAGGCCCACGTGACCCCGCCCAGCGGGAAGAGCGCGCCGGCGGCCGAATCCTTGTCGTAGGGCATGAGCTCGCGCACCGCCGCCGCGGCGTCGCCGGCGCTCGCGTCGACGAAGTGCGTCGCACCGAATTGGCGCCCGAGGTCCTCCTTGGCCGCCATGGTGTCGACGGCCACGATCCTGGTCGCCCCCGCGATGCGCAGCCCCTGGATCACGTTGAGGCCGACACCGCCCACCCCGAACACCGCCGCGGTGTCGCCGGGCTTCACCTTGGCCCGGTTCAGCACGGCGCCCACACCGGTCAGCACGCCGCAGCCGATGAGGCAGGCCGAGGACAGCGGGACGTCCTTGGGGATGCGCACGGCCTGCACCTCGCTCACGACCGTGAGCTCGGAGAAGACCGAAGCGGCCGCGAAATTCGAGGCGGGCTGGCCCTTGAAGGTGAACGGTGTCGAGATGTTCCCCAGCGAGCTCCGGCACCAGGTCGGATGGCCGGCGCCACAGGCGCGGCAGGCGCCGCAGCTGGCCAGGGTGGCGATGACGACATGATCGCCGGGCTTGACGGACCGCACGGCCTCACCGACCGCCTCCACGACGCCGGCGCCCTCGTGGCCGAGCACCGCCGGCGCCGGGAAGGGGATCGTCCCGTCGATCACCGACAGGTCGGAGTGGCACACGCCCGCCGCCTGCATGCGCACCTGGACCTCGGTCGGCCCCGGGCCCCGCACCTCCAGGTCGTCGGTGAACTCGACTCCCTCGCCCGTGTAGACGATGCCTCTCATTGTGTGCTCCTCTCGCTCATCACGACTCGTTGGTGACGACGCGGTCCGCGCCGTCCGCGTGGCGCTGGCGCAACTCGCGCTTGAGCACCTTCCCGCTGGCGTTCACCGGCAGCGCATCGACCAGGACGACGCCGCGGGGGACTTTGTAGTTGGCCATGGCACCCCGTGACCAGTCGAGAATGGACCGCCCGAGCCCGACCGGGTCGGCGCCGGCGGCGTCGGTGGCGGCGGGCACGACGTAGGCGCAGCCCACCTCCCCCATTCGATCGTCCGGCACGCCGACCACGGCCACCTGGCCAACGCCCTCGTGGCCGCGCAGGATGGCCTCTATTTCGGCCGGGTAGGCGTTGAATCCGCCGACGACGTACATGTCCTTGACCCGGTCGGTGATGGTGACGTTGCCGGCGGCGTCCATGACCCCGACGTCGCCGGTGTGCAACCAGCCCTCGGCGTCGATCGTCTCGGCCGTGGCGGCCTCGTTCCCCCAGTAGCCCGGCATCACGGTGTAACCGCGCACGAGGATCTCGCCGGGCTCGCCCGTGGCGACCTCCACGCCCTCGGCCACCGCCCGCACCTCCAACCCGGGAATGGCGCGCCCCGACGTGCCGGCGACGATCTCGGGCGGGTCGCTGCGCCGGCACATGGTGACCGTCCCGCAGGACTCGGTCAGGCCGTACGCCGTGAGGACGGTGCCGAAGCCGAGCTCGTCGCGCATGGCCTGCACGAGCTCGACCGGCACGACCGCGGCGCCGGTCACACCGAGCCGGAGGGATGACAGGTCGTGCTCGGCCCGCCGGGGGTCGGCCAGCAACGTCTGGTAGAGCGTGGGCGG
Source organism: uncultured Acidimicrobiaceae bacterium (assembly GCA_963826835.1). Lineage (GTDB taxonomy): Bacteria > Actinomycetota > Acidimicrobiia > Acidimicrobiales > RAAP-2 > Bog-473. The sequence goes on along the minus strand of CAWGYK010000008.1, from coordinate 35,755 downwards.
ACCGGGCAGCACGCTGATGCGCTCGGCACCGATGCGCGCCATGACCGCGGCGGCGTCGAACACGGGCTCGGGGACGACCGTGGCGCCGGCCATGAGACAGGCCAGGATGCCCGCCTTGTAGCCGAAGGTGTGGAAGAACGGGTTGACGACGAGGTAGCGGTCCCCGGCCCCCAACCCGACGATTGAGGACCAGGTCCCGAACGTGCGCAGCGACTGGGCGTGCGTCGCCGCAGCCCCCTTGGGGCGGCCCGTGGTGCCGGAGGTGAAGATGAGGTCCGAGACGTCGCCGGGCTCGACCGCGGCGGCCCGGGCGGCGGACGCCACCGGATCGACACCTTCGCCGGCCTGGAGGAAGGCGGCCAGACCCGTCACCGGTCGCCCGTCCGCGGTCCCCGACGGGCCTTCGTCGCGCAGGAGGATCGTGCAGGCGAGATCACCGGTGTCCTGGTCCGCCAACAGGCCCGGGTAGTCGGTGCCCAAGAAGCCGCGCACCGTGACGAGGGCCGATGCACCTGCGTCACGCACGATGTAGGCCGCCTCACCGCCTTTGAACCGCGTGTTGAGCGGCACCAGCACCGCACCGGCCCGCAGGAGACCGAGCGCGGCGAGCATCCACTCGGCGCAATTGGGCGCCCACAGGGCCACCCGGTCCCGCGCCCCGACACCGGCGGCCATGAAGCCCCGCGCGTAGCGGTCGACTTCGCCGGCCAATTGCGCGTAGGTCAGACGCACGTCGCCGTCCACCAGCGCCTCGGTGGCGCCATGGCGCCGCGCCGCGTCGTCCACCAGCCGCGGCACCGTGCCCCAGATGAGGTCGGCCCGCGGGTCCTCCTGGTCGGGCGGGGCGCCGCCGATGCCGGTGCCGGAGCCGGTGCCGGTGCCGGTTTCGGTTTCGCTCATGGCGCAGTGGCCTCGGGGGACGCGCCCACCGCCGGCCATGGTTCCGAAAACCCTACATAGTCCCGTTTAGAGTTTTTGAAGTCGCTGCCGATGCCGATGCCGGTGCCGATGCCGGTGCCGGTGCCGATGCCGGTGCCGGTGCCGGTGCCGGTGCCGGTGCCGATGCCGGTGCCGGTGCCGATGCCGGTGCAGGTTTCACTCATGGCGCAGCGACCTCGGGGGCGCGCCCACCGCCGGCGATGGTTCCAAAAACCCTGCACAGTCTCGTTTAGAGTTTTTGCAGCCGCCGCCGTGTCGCCCCTCTCCCCGCCCCAGAGTGCCTGGCCGCCCGGCGGCGGTCACGGGTGCTGGCTGCTCACGGAGATGACCTCCCCGGAGAGATAGGACGAGTAGTCGCTGGCCAGGAACACAATGACGTTGGCCACCTCCCAGGTCTCGGCGCCGCGCCCGAAGAGCTCGCGGCGCCGCAGCACGGCGAGATCCTCGTCGGGGATGGCCCGGTTCAGGAAGGGGTGCTCGGCCAGGCTGGGCGACACCGCGTTGACCCGCACGCCCGCCGGCGCGGCTTCGGCGGCGGCGCAGCGGGTGAGCGCCATGACCCCGGCCTTGGCCGCCGCGTAGTGCGCCTGGCCCGCCTGGGCCCGCCAGCCGAGCACCGAGGCGTTGTTCACGATCACGCCGGCCCGGCGCGGCAGCATCCGGGTCAGCGCGGCGCGGGTGCAGCGGAAGGTGCCGGTCAGCGTGATGTCGAGCACGGTGGACCACTGCTCGTCGGTCATGTCCACCAGCGGCACGGTGCCCCCCAGCCCCGCATTGTGCACCGCCACGTCGATGCGGCCGAAGCGCGCCACCGCCCCGTCGTAGAGCGCGCCCACCTGCGCCTCGTCCCGCACGTCGCAGGCCAGGGCGTGGACGCGCCCCGACCCGTCGCCTCCCGCCTCCCCCGCCATCTGCTCGGCCGTCTCGGCCAGGCGGCGCTCGTGGGCGTCGGACAGCATCACCGACGCGCCCTCCTCCAGGCAGCGCCGGGCGGTGGCGGATCCGATGCCGGTCCCGGCCGCCGCGGTCACCAGGACGACCTTGTCCTCGAGCAGCCCGTGGCCGCCCGGCGGCGGAGGCGGCGGTGGCGGATCGAAGGACGCATCGAGACTCGTGCTCACGCCACCCCTTTGGGCTCGGGCGGGAGGCCGAGCACCCGCTCGCCGATGATGTTGCGCTGGATCTGGTTCGACCCACCGTAAATGGTCTCCGCCCGGGCGAAGAGAAAGGAGCGCTGCACCTCTCCCAGCCCATACCCGCCGTTCTCGGGCAGCGCCACCCCGTCGAGGACGGTCGCCGCCGGGCCCACGATGCCCATGGCGAGCTCGCCCAGGCGGCGGTGCCAGCTCCCCCAGTACAGCTTCGCGATGGAGGCGCCGGGCGGGGCGACCGGCCCGTCGATGCCGGCCAGGCTGCGCAGCGTGTTGTAGCGCATGATGGTCAGCTCAATGTGGGCCTGGGCCAGCTGCTGGCGCACCACCGGGTCGCGCGCCTTGCCGTTCTCCTGGGCCAGCGCCACGATGCGGTCGAGCTCACGCCGGAAGCCGAGCTGGTGGCCGAGCAGCGCGACGCCGCGCTCGAAGGCCAGCGTGGCCAGCGCCACGCGCCAGCCCTCACCGACGCCGCCCACCACGTTGTCGACGTGCGTGCGGGCGCCGTCGAAGAACACCTCGTTGAACTCGCTGGTGCGAGTCAGCTGGGTGATGGGCCGCACCTCCACGCCGGGCTGGTCCATTGGCACCAGGAGATAGGACAGGCCCTTGTGCCGTGCCGCGTCGGGGTCGGTCCGGCACACCACGAAGCACCAGTCCGCCTGGTGGGCGAGCGAGGTCCAGACCTTCTGGCCGGTCACGAGCCACTGGTCGCCGTCCCGCACCGCCCGGGTCTTGACATTGGCCAGGTCGCTCCCGGCGTCGGGTTCGGAGTAGCCCTGGCACCACAGCTCGGCGCCCTCGCGGATGGGCGGGAGGAAGCGGGCCTGCTGCTCGGCCGTGCCGTAGTGGATCAGCGTCGGGCCGAGCAACCCCTCGCCCATGACGTTGACCCGCCCCGGGGCCGCCGCCCGGGCGTACTCCTCGTTGAAGATGACCTGCTCGGTCATGGTGGCCCCGCGCCCGCCATGCTCGACGGGCCAGCCCAGGCAGGTCCAGCCGCCGCCGGCCAGCACCTTCTCCCACCGCCGCCGCACCTCGAAGCCGAACGTCTCGTCACCCGAGCCGCCCCGCCCACCCAGCTCGGCGAATTCGCCCACGAGGTGCTCCGCCAGGAAGTCCCGGACCTCCCGGCGGAACGCCACGTCCTCGGGGCGGTCGCGCAGATCCATCGCCGGGGAGCGTAGCCAAGCGGGCACGGCCGACCTGACGGGGCGTCAGATGGCGGCGCCCGAGCCTGGGATACTGTCCTGCGCACCACGCACGACCAGCGTGCGAAAGGGAGGGAGACATGCCCTACTCCCAGGGCCGGGTGGTCCACGACGCCGACGCCCACATCATGGAGACGCCCACCTGGCTGCGCGAGCACGCCGAGGCGGCCTACCGGGAACGGCTCCCGGTCCTGCGCTACCCGGGCGGGAACGAATTGCGCCAGACCGGCGACCCGGCCGAACAGCAGCGCGACCTCCTGGGGTCCTTTGACGCACTGCGGGCGAGGCACGCCTCGCCCGGTTACCGGGCCGACGAGGAGGCCGAGATCATGGCGCGCAAGAACTTCGCCGCCACGGGTTCGTTCATCGCCGAGGATCGCTCCCGCGCCCTCGACCTCCTCGGTTTCTCGAGCCAGCTCGTCTTCAACACGTTCCACAACGGCCGGCTGCACGACATGGAGCACGCCGACGCCGACCTCGCCTATGCCGCCGCGCGCGCCCACAACCGCGGCATGCTCGAGTTCTGCTCCGTCGACCCGCGCCTGCTGCCGTCCCTCTACATCCCGCTGGTCGACCCCGAGCGCGCCGTGGCCGCCACCCGTGATGCCCTCGATGAGGGCGCCGCCGCCCTGCTGGTCGCTTCGGGTTGTCCGCCGCGCTTCTCGCCGAGCCACACCGACCTGTTCGGCGTGTGGGCCCAGGCCGCCGACGCCGGCATCCCCGTGGTGTTCCACGTCGGTGGCACGGGGACCCTCATCGATCCCGCTTACTTCGTCAACGGCAAGCCGGTCCCGCCCGACTTCCACGGCGGCGAGGAGAACTTCCGCTCCGTGGACTACATGGGCATCCCGGTCCCGCCGGCCCAGACGCTCGCCACACTGATCTTCGACGGGGTGCTCGAGGCCTTTCCCGACCTGCACATCGGGGTGATTGAGCAGGGTGCCATCTGGGTGCCGTCGTGGCTGCGCCAGATGGAGTCCGCCTTCGAGGCCTTCCGCCGCCACGAGGAGCGCCTGCAGGCGCTGTCGCTGCGGCCGAGCGAGTACGTGCACCGCCAATGCCGGTTCACGCCCTATCCCACCGAGGACGTCGGGTGGATCGTGGAGCAGGCGGGGGCGGACCTCGTGATGTTCTCCTCCGACTACCCGCACGTCGAGGGAGGGCGCAAGCCGCTGGAGCGCTTCGAGGCCTCGCTGGGCGACGCCGGCCCCGACGTGCGCCAGCAGTTCTACGCCGACAACTTCCTCTTCCTCATGGGCAGCGCGGCCGCCGCGCTGGCGGCCTGAAGGTGAGCCCCACCGACAGCGCCGTCGTCGCCGGCCCCGTCGAGCCGGGATTCGAGGGGGTCCGCGCCGCGTTCGAGAGGAATTTCGCGGCGGGAAGAGAAGTGGGTGCCGCGCTGTGCGTGCACGTCGGGGGCCGGAAGGTCGTCGACGTCTGCGGGGGCACCTTCGACGCCGAGGGATCGCGGCGCTACGGCCCCGACGCGCTCCAGCTCGTGTTCTCCTCGACCAAGGGCGCAACGGCGGTGTGCGCCAACCTGCTGGCCCAGCGCGGGCTGCTCGACCTCGACGCCCCGGTCGCCCACTACTGGCCCGAGTTCGCCCAGGCCGGTAAGGAGAATTTGCCGGTGCGCCTCCTGCTCTCGCACCAGGCGGGGCTGCCCGCCATCGACCGCACCCTGACGCCCGAGGAGGTGCAGGCGTGGGACCCGGTGATCGACGCCCTCGCCGCGCAGGCGCCGTTCTGGGAGCCGGGAACGGCGCACGGATACCACGCGCTCACCTACGGGTATCTCGTGGGCGAGGTGGTGCGGCGCATCAGCGGCCGCTCCCTCGGGACCTTCTTCGCCGAGGAGGTGGCGGGGCCGCTGGGCCTCGAGTTCTTCATCGGGCTGCCCGCGGCACTCGAGCCGCGGGTCTCGCCCGTGGTGGCGGCGCCGATCGGCGGGGCCGCGCAGGGCGGGGAGGGGTACGCAGCGACGCTGCTCGCCCGCGCCCTCAACATGGGTGGTGCGTTCCGGGACCGGGTGTGGATGAACCGGCCCGCCTGGCACGCCGCCGAGGTTCCCGGGGGCAACGGCATCACGAACGCCACCTCGCTGTCACGCATGTACGCCGGGCTCATCGGTACCGTGGAGGGCGGGCCACCCGAGCCGCTGCTGACGCCGGAGCAGGTCGAAGCGGCCCGCACCGTCCTCACCAACGGCTCGGACCGGGTCTTCGCGTCGGTGGGCTTCCCGCTGCAGCAGAAGATCGGGCTGGGGTTCTGGCGGGCCAGTCCCGCCGCCACCTGGGGTGGTGCCGGCTCCTTCGGCCACGGTGGTGCCGGCGGCTCCTACGGCTTCGCCGATCCCGAGCACGGGCTGGCCGTGGGCTACGTCATGAACAAGATGGCGGAGGGGGTCGTGGTCGACCCCCGGTCGTCGGGGATCATCGAGGCGACCTACGCCGCCCTCGGGGCGCAGGCGAAGTACCTCTGAGCGCGACCCGGTTGTCGCTGCCGGGGAGAAAGGTTCGACATGTTCAGGCGTAAGCCCTCCGCACCGGAAGTGACGTTCGAGGTCACCAAGACCGACGAAGAGTGGAAGGCACAGCTCCCGGCCGACCGCTACGCCGTGCTGCGCCGGGCCGGGACCGAGCCCCCCTGGTCGGGCGAGCTTCTCCACGTCGACGGCGAGGGCGTGTTCTGCTGCGCCGGCTGTGGCGCCGAGCTCTTCGACACTGATGCCAAATTCGAGTCGGGCACGGGCTGGCCCAGCTTCGACCGCGCCCGCGCCGCCGGGACCGTGATCGAGCGCACGGATCGCAAGTTCGGCATGGCCCGCACCGAGATCCTGTGTGCCCGGTGCGGTGGGCACCTGGGTCACGTCTTCCCCGACGGGCCCACCGACACCGGCCAGCGTTACTGCGTCAACTCGCTCTCGTTGACCTACGAGCCCGAGGGAGGCGCCGCCGGGGCCTGAGACCCGCCTGGCGCCGCCCGATCATGTCGAGCGACCGCGCGGGCGGCCGCGCCGGCGCGTCCGCAGGAGCACCATGCCCGCGCAGGCGAGCGCGCCCGCCGACGCGCCGACGGCGGCGGCCGGGTCGGCGGCCGCCCGTGCCGTTGCCCCGCCGAGGTGAGCGCTGAGCGCCGGCCACCCGGACGTGGTGATCAACCAGGGGAGCACTCAGGCCTCCACGGCGAGCGCGTCGGCCGCGTCGCCGTCGGCGTTCTCCATCGTCGCGCTCCCCCGCCGCTCCACCTTGTGCACGTCGACCGTGGCGAAGCGCAGGCTGGCGCCGACCTCGTCCGCCGTGATCTCCACCTTGGACCGGTGCTCCCCCTCCTCGGTCTCCCAGGTCCGGTGCTCCAGGCGACCCGTCACCACGACCCGCATGCCCTTGGTCAGGCTCAGCGCCACGTTCTCGGCCAGATCGCGCCAGCAGATGACGTCGAAGAAGGACGTCGACTCCTGCCACTCCTGGGTCGTGCGGTCCTGCCACCGGCGGTTGACGGCGACGCCGAGCTGCGCCGTCGCCTGACCCTCACGCGTGTAGCGGATTTCGGGCTCACGGGTCAGATTCCCGGTGATCGTGGTGGTGTTGGCCATCTGCTTCCTCGCTTTCGTCGCACCCTCCATCCGAGGGCGCGACCAGCGTGGGCGCGGCTGCTCGACGCGAGCCTTGCAGGAAACCTTGCCGAGCAGACTTTTCCGGGCGGTCGCCCCGGCGTCAGGACTTCGGCTTCATCCCGAGGCAACGCAGGAAGAACGCGCCGAGGCGCCCTGGTGTCGACGGTGGATGGTGGTCGGCCGAGTGCCCATAGCGCGAGCCGTAGACGCCCCCGGCGCTCCCGGTCAGCCCGGCGGCCGGAATCGTGTTCGGCTCCTCGTACTTGGGCACCTTGGCCAAGCGTCGCCGCTGCTTCCTCGACTTGTCACCGGAGCTCCCCATGACGCCAGTCTGGCCCAGATGCCATCCGTGCCGCGTCCACGTGCGGAGGGTTCTGTGCCAGGCCGACAGGACCACGGCGACCAGCACGGCGACCAGCACGGCGACCAGCACAGTGGCGGCGACACGCCGGGCCGGCCGAGGGCCGAGCGTCGTCGCGCGGGCCCGCACTGTGGTCGGCCGCGTGTCATGCATGGGGGACGCGTCCAGCCCGTTCAGCGCGCTCCGGGTCGTCAACGTCTGGGGTGAGGCCCCGGCGATCGGCGCCTAGCCCCGACCGCTCCGGAGCATGCGGCCGCCGATGACGTAGAGGGTCACCCCGACGACCAGCGAGCCCACGATGATCCAGCGCACGGCGTCCGTCTCGAGCGTCGTGGGCGCCCCGCTCGAGCTGATCTCGGAGAAGCCCCCGCCGATCACGAGCGCAGCGAAGGCCAGGACCCCGCAGACCAGCGACCCCGTGCGCGCCTTGTTGCAGAAGAAACGCGACTGCGACAGGTCGGGCTTCTTGCCGTTGGAGGCTTGGCCATTCGGGCCCGTCACGCGGTGGCCCCGTCGCAGTCGGACACGGCGTGACGCGTGCCCGTGCGGGCGACGGCCCCGCCGAAGTCGAGCAGCTCCCGCATTGACGAAGGGTAGCAACGGCGTTGTGCCCCTCCCGTGCAACCCGCCGGCACCCTGATCCATCCCGTTCGGGGGCTAGGTTGCCCTCGTGGGGGACGTGGCCGGTGGCCTCATGCTGGATGCGCCAGCGAAGGCGAGCGAGGAGCCGCCGGTCGGACCTCGAGCGGTCCGGGCCGGCCGCTGGCAATTCTGGCGCTCTCCATCGGACCAGCCCCGGTGGGCGCGGCCGGCGCTCCTCGTGGTCGCCGCGCTGGCGGCACTCTCCTACAGCTGGGGCATCGGCAGCGCCACGCTCGAGACCTTCTACGGGGCCGCGGTGCGCAGCATGGCGGGGAACTGGCACGACTTCTTCTTCGGTGCCTTCGACCCCTGGGGAACGGTCTCGGTCGACAAGCTGCCGGGGGCGTTCTGGCTCCAGGCGCTCTCGGTGCGCATCTTCGGCTTCCACATCTGGGCCATCGTGCTGCCCCAGGTGGTCGAGGGGACCCTGACCGTCCTCGTCCTCTACCGCGCCGTGCGCCGGGTGGCGGGCGCCGGTGCCGGTCTCGTCGCCGCCCTCGCGTTGGCGGCGACGCCCGTCACCATCCTGTTGAACCGCGGCAACATCTCGGACTCGCTGCTCATCTTGCTGCTGGTGCTCGCGGCGGACGCCACGACGGCCGCCTTCATCACGGGACGGCTGCAGTCCCTCGTCCTCGCAGGAGTCTGGGTCGGCCTGGCCTTCCAGGCCAAGATGCTCCAGGCCTGGATCGTCCTCCCCGCGCTGTACCTGGCCTACATCCTCGCCGCGCCCGTGGCCAGTCTGGAGCGGCGGGTCGGGCAGGTGGCCCTCTCCGTCCTCGCCGTCGTCGCCGTCTCGCTCAGCTGGATGTGCGTGGTCGCCCTCGTCCCCGCGCACGACCGCCCCTACGTCGACGGGAGCTGCGACAACTCCGTGTTCAGCCAGGTGTTCCTCTACAACGGCGCCGACCGCGTCAACGGCAACGTGCTCGACCAGCCGGGCTGTAGCCAACCGCCGGTCGGCACCGTGACGTCACCGAGCGGGGGGGCGCCGACGCACGCGCTCGAGAAGGGGCCCGGCCGGTTCCTCGCCGGCGGTTTCGGGCGCGACGCCGCATGGCTCTTCGTTCCCTCCCTCGTCGCGTTGGGGGGCGTCCTGATTGCCCGCCGGCGGGAGCCCCGAACCGACCCCTGGCGCGCCGCCGCGCTGCTCTGGGGCATCTGGCAGATCATGACCTGGAGCTTCTTCTCTTCCTCGCACTTCCTCAACGGCTACTACCTGGCCGCGCTGGCGCCGCCGATGGCGGCGCTGTGCGGCCTCGGCCTCGCGCTGGCATGGAGACAGCGGGAGCGGTCGCCGGTCGTGCCGGCGGTCGTGATGGCAGCGGTCGTCCTCGGCGTCGCCTACAACGTGTACCTGGTGCCCGAAGGGGCCGGGGTCTATCCGTGGGTCGTGGCCACCAGCGTGCTGGTCGCGGCGGGGGCTCTGGCGTGTCTCGCCCGCTCCCTCCGTCGGGAGCGGCGTTCACGGGACGCGCGCCTCGGCCTCGGCCTGGCGGCGGTGGCGCTCCTGCTCGGGACGGCCTGGGCCTCGGCGACCGCCGTGGCGGACCAACTCGGCCCCTTCGACGCCCCGTATCAGCCCGCCGCGGCGACCGCGGCCGAGCAGGCCGCGTGGCAGCGAGAGGTGGACGCCTGGCCGGCCCTGGCCGCCTCCACTGCGCACGTCCCCCTCACCCAGAGCCTCGACACGGCCGAGACCTCCGCCCAGGTGAGCCTCGACGTGCTGGGGTCCGGTCGGGAGTTCCTCCCGGTGGGCGGGTTCTCGGGCCAGGTGCCGAGCACGCCACTGCCCACGTTCGTCGGGTACGTGCGACAAGGACGCGTGGTCGACGTCCTCGTCCCGGTGGCGCCGCTGACCCGGAACCCCGACATGCGCTGGGTCCTGGCCCACTGCAGGGCCCAGACGGGCACGCCGGCGACGGTGCGCGCGGAGGGCACCACGTACCGGCGCTACGCGTGCGCGCCCGCGTCGGTTCGCTGAGCCGCGTCAGACGTCGAGGAAACGCCGAATGGCGATGGCGGAGCCGATGGAGCCGATCGCCATGCCCACGATGACGACGACCACGTTGGTGAGCAAGACCTCGGACCCCGACATGTGCATGGCCGTGAAGATGTTGCTCGTCGTCCGGCCACTCCCCTCGTGGTTGATGAAGAGGTAGACGAAATAGACGACGACGGCGGCCAACAACGAGCCGATGAGTCCCTGCAGCAATCCCTCCGACATGAAGGGCACCCGGATGAACCAGTTGGTGGCCCCGACCAGTTTCATCACCGAGACCTCGCGGCGCCGGGCGAAGATGGCCATACGGATCGTGTTGAGGATCAGAACGGCGGCGGAGACGATCAGGACGATGGCGATCGCCAGGCAGACCCATTTCGAGACGTTGATCACCGTCTCCTCGTTGTGGATGGTCTGTTGGGGCTCCGTCACCGACAGGACGCCGGCGGTGCCGCTGAACGTGTGGACCACCTGGGCAGCGTCCGTCAGTGCAACCGGGGTGCACCAGTACGACGTCGGCATCTCCGACTCGGTGGTCGCCTGGAACACGTCGGAGGGGAGCAGCCGGCGGGCCTCGAGGAAGTTGCGCGCCTTGTTCCAGTAGGCGCACGGCTGCACGACGTAATTCAGTTGCGACAGCTCGGTGCCGACGGCGGCGATCTCCTGGGCGTTGGCGCCCGGCTCCATCCACACCGTCACCTGAGTGCCCCGCTCGAGCGTACCGGTGGCGTTGGCCGAGCCCTGGCGTAGCAGCAGCGCCGCGCCCACCAGCGACAGCGAGACGGCGACGGTCAGGACGGCGGCGATGGTCATGAGCCGGTTGCGCCACAGGTTCGACGCCGTCTCGCGGACGACGTAGTCGACAGAGACCGCCATCAGCTCAACCCGCGGCGACCGCGTCGGATGGCTGTTGCCCCGAGCCGTCGAAGCCGTAGACACCGCGCGCCTGGTCGCGCACCATCCGGCCGAGGCTCAGCTCAATCACGCGCCGGCGCATCTTGTCCACCAGGACCTCGTCGTGCGTTGCCACCACGACCGTCGTTCCCGTCCGGTTGATGCGGTCGAGCAACTGCATGATGCCCTGGCTCGTCTGCGGGTCGAGGTTCCCCGTGGGCTCGTCGGCCAGCAGGATGAGCGGGCGGTTCACGAAGGCACGGGCCACGGCGACGCGCTGCTGCTCGCCGCCGGAGAGCTCGTTGGGCAGGTTGTCCCGCTTGTTGGCCAGGCCGACCAGGTCCAGCACCTGGGGCACCTGGTTGGCCACGACGTGGCGGGGCCGGCCGATGACCTCGAGGGCGAAGGCGACGTTCTCGAACACCGTCTTGTTGGGCAGCAGGCGGAAGTCCTGGAAGACGCACCCGATGTTGCGGCGCAGGTAGGGAACGCGCCACTTGGGCAGCTCCACGATGTTGCGGCCGGCCTCCAGGATCTGACCCGTGTCGGGGAGCTCCTCGCGCAGCAGCAGCCGGATGAACGTCGTCTTGCCGGAGCCGGACGCGCCGACGAGAAAGACGAACTCGCCCTTCTCGATCTCGACGGTGATGTCGCGGAGCGCAACCGTCGAGCCCTTATAGGTTTTGGTGACGTTTTCGAATCGGATCATCGGTAGGAGGAGTGTCGCCCCAGCCGGCGCAGGCGGGGCACCCCGATATCCTACCTACTTCGTATTGCGGTTCGGGGTCATCGGCTTCGGTGCAGGTCACAGCCGCCGGCAGCGGCATCACGCTCGCGCAAGGTCCGCGTCGCGTGCCGGTGGCCGGACCGCAGGATCTCCTCCTCCCCTCCTCGCTCCGCTGCCGGGATACCGCTACGAGTTGCCCTCGCGCTGGCGGCGGAGCTCTGCCTCCATGAAGGGATCCAGATCACCGTCGAGGACGGCGTCGACGTTGCCCGTCTCGTAGTTGGTGCGCAGGTCCTTCACGAGCTGGTACGGGGCCATCACGTAGGAGCGAATCTGGTTGCCCCACGCGTTGTCGACCCGGTCGCCGCTCAGCGCGTCGAGCTCGGCCCGGCGCTCCATGCGCGCCCGGTCGGCCAGCTTGGCCCCGAGGATCTGCAACGCCTTGGCCTTGTTCTGATGCTGGCTGCGCTCGTTCTGGCACGAGACCACGATGCCGGTCGGGAGGTGGGTCAGGCGCACAGCGGAGTCCGTCTTGTTGACGTGCTGGCCCCCGGCGCCCGAGGAGCGGTAGGTGTCGATGCGCAGCTCCTTCTCGTCGATCTCCACCTCGGAGGACACATCCTCGAGGAAGGGGGTGACGTCCATGGAGGCGAAGCTGGTCTGGCGCCGGTGCTGCGAGTCGAAGGGTGACATGCGGACGAGGCGGTGCACCCCACGCTCGGTGGCGAGCAGCCCGTAGGCGAACCGCCCGTGGACGATGAAGGTGGCCGACAGCAGCCCGGCCTCCTGGCCCTCGGTCGCCTCGTCGACCTCGACGCTGAAGCCGCGTCGCTCCGCCCAGCGCTGGTACATCCGCAGCAGCACCTCGGTCCAGTCCTGGGCGTCCGTGCCACCCGCACCGGCGTGCACCTCGCACACGGCGTCGAGCTCGTCGTACTCGCCGGAGAACAAGGACTGCAGCTCCAGTGCCCCCAGCCGCGTCCCGAGGGCGTCGACCCGCTCCACCAGCTCGGCGTCGAACGCCGCGTCGCTGGACCCCTCGGCGGCGGACTCCTCCGTCAGCTCGCGCAGGGCCCGGGCATCCTCGAGCTCGTCGCGCAGCGCCTCGAGCTGCTCCAGATCGGCCGACACCCGTCCCAGCTCCTTGGTGACGGACCGCGCGTTGTCGGCGTCGTCCCACAGGTCGGGCCGGGCCACTTCGGTCTCGAGCTCGAAGCGGCGGGCCTCGAGCTTCTCGCGCCCGAGGTAGCGCTCCGCCTCGGCCAGGCGCTCCCCCAGCGCTTCGAGCTCGGATGAGAAGTCGCGGGGAAGGTCGCCCGGGGGGCCGTCAGGCGGCGCCATGGCAGAGCTTGAACTTCTTGCCGCTCCCGCACCAGCACGGCTCGTTGCGCCCGATCTTCTCGTGTTGCTCCTTCACGATCGGCACCAGCGCGTCGGGGTCGGGCGCGTTGGGCCGCTTGATCTGGGCCTTGCCGTTCCCCGCACCGTCGGGCCGCGCCAGCACCGATGTCTGGGCGGGCACGTTGGCCCCCTGGTCGGCCAGCAGTGCCGAGGCCATCGCCCCGGTCTCGGCCACCGGGTCCTCCGCCGCGGCGTAGACCGCCCGGTCGAGGTCGGGCTCGGCCGCCGGCTGCTGCACGGCCTCGACGTGGAGGATGTAGCGCAGGTAGTCGTTGTCGATGACCTCCATGAGCTGGCCGAACATGGAGTAGCCCTCCTGTTGCCAGGCGTTGAGGGGGTCGGCCTGGACGGTCCAGCGCAGGTGAATGCCGTCCTTGAGGTTGTCCATCTCGGCCAGGTGGTCGCGCCAGCGGGCGTCCATGATCTGGAGGTACACGTCCCGCTCGATCTGGCGCATGGTCTCCGCGCCGCCCGGCATGGCCTCGCCGTGCTTCTCGTAGAAGTCGAGCGCCTCCTCGACGATGGACTCGACCAGGTCCTCGGTGGTGGCCGCCTGCTGGAGGTCGGCGACCGCGAACTTCGTCGGGTAGTACTGCATCAGGGAGTCGACGAGCCCCTTGAGGTCCCAGTCCTCCTCGAACTCGGTCGGGCAGTGCTCGGCGACGAGCTTCTCCGCCGCTCCGGCCAGGAGGTCCTCGGTGTGCTCCTCGAGGTCGTCGCCGTCGATGATCTGCAGGCGGCGCTCGTAGATCACCTTGCGCTGCTGGTCCATCACCTCGTCGTACTTGAGGGCGTCCTTGCGCATCTCGGCGTTGCGGGCCTCGACCGTGTTCTGCGCCCGTTCAATGGCCTTGGCCACCGTCTTGGACTCGATGGGCACGTCGTCGGGCAACGTCCGCCCCATGACCCAGCTCATGGCGCCGGTGGCGAAGAGGCGGAGCAGCTCGTCGTCGAGGCTGAGGTAGAAGCGGCTCTCGCCCGGGTCGCCCTGGCGGCCCGAACGGCCGCGCAGCTGGTTGTCGATGCGCCGGCTCTCGTGGCGCTCGCTCCCGAGCACGTAGAGCCCGCCCAGCTTGCGCACCTCCTCGCCCTCGGCCCGGCAGCGGGCCTCCATGGCCGACTGCCGGCGCTCCAGCTCGGCCAGACCCTCCTCGCTCTCGACGTCGACGCCCTCGGCCGCCAGCTCGTGCTGGGCCAGCAGCTCGGGATTGCCGCCGAGGATGATGTCGACGCCGCGGCCGGCCATGTTGGTGGCGACGGTGACGCCGCCGCGCCGGCCGGCCTGGGCCACGACCTCCGCCTCGCGGAAGTGCTGCTTCGCATTGAGCACGTTGTGCGGCACCCCCCGCTTCTCGAGCAGGCGCGAGAGCAGCTCCGACTTCGCCACCGATGCCGTGCCGATGAGCATGGGCTGGCCGAGCTCGTGCCGTTCGACGATGTCCTCGACGACCGCGTTGAACTTGGCCTCCTCGCTCTTGAAGACGAGGTCGGGCTCGTCGAGGCGGACCATGTCCTTGTTGGTGGGGATGGGCACCACCGGCAGGCCGTAGGTGGAGGCGAACTCGCCCGCCTCTGTCTCGGCGGTACCGGTCATGCCGGACAACTTCTCGTACAGGCGGAAGTAGTTCTGCAGCGTGACCGTGGCCCAGGTGTGGTTCTCCTCCTTGATGGCCACGCGCTCCTTCGCCTCGACCGCCTGGTGGAGACCGTCGGACCACCGCCGCCCCTCGAGCGTGCGGCCGGTGAACTCGTCGACGATCTTCACCTCTCCGTTCTGGACGAGGTAGTCCTTGTCCTTCTTGTAGAGATCCTTGGCCGTCAGGGCCTTGGTCAGCTGGTGCACATAATTGACGGAGACCGCGTCGTAGATGTTCTCGACACCGACCGCCTGCTCCACCTTCTCGATGCCCGCCTCGAGCGGGACGACCGTCTTCTTCTCCTCGTCGACCTCGTAGTCCTCGTCACGGGTCAGCGTCCGGGCGATGGAGGCGAACTGGTAGTAGAGCTGCGCCGCCTCGTCGGCCGGGCCGGAGATGATCAGGGGCGTGCGCGCTTCGTCGATGAGGATGGAGTCGACCTCGTCGACGATGGCGAAGACGTGGTCGCGTTGCGCCATGAGGTCCCGGCTGCGCGTCATGTTGTCGCGCAGGTAGTCGAACCCGAACTCGTTGTTGGTGCCGTACGTGATGTCTGCCGCGTAGGCCGCCCGCTTGACCACGGGATCGTCGATGTCCGAGCCGATGCGCCCGACCGTGAGGCCGAGCCAGCGGTGGACCCGGCCCATCCACTCGGAGTCGCGGGTGGCGAGGTACTCGTTGACCGTCACCATGTGCACGCCACGCCCGTCGAGGGCGTTGAGATAGGCGGGAAGAGTGGAGACGAGGGTCTTCCCCTCGCCGGTCTTCATTTCGGCGATCCAGCCGAAGTGCAGCGCCATACCTCCCATGAGCTGTACGTCGAAGTGGCGCTGGCCCAACACCCTCCAGGCTGCCTCGCGGACGACGGCGTAGGACTCCACGAGCAGGTCGTCGAGCGACTCGCCGGCGTCCAGCCGCTCCTTGAACTCCACCGTCTTGTGGGCCAGGGCGTCGTCGCTCAGGCCCTGCATCTCGGGCTCGAGAGCGCCGATCAGGGGGACGAGATCGGCCAGCCGCCTGACCTTCTTGCCTTCGCCGGCGCGCAGGACCTTCGTGAACACGCTCATGAGGGCATGATCCTACCGGCCGCGGCAGGCGCGGAGCCGCCGCCGGGCCTGCCCGCAGAAACGGGGCTGCGTACGGCTGACCTGGTCTTTGACCCCACACTCGCCTGCCGCGAGGGTGACGCGCCGGCACCGGCGGTGCGGCGGCTTCCCACCCCACCCAACGGCACCACCTGGCGCGCATCGCCTCGTCTCCGCCCGCCCCCGACAGCCGGGGACGCAGCGGGCAGGGCTTACCTCTAAGCCGCACCATGCTCAGCGACCACAAGTCGCCTTACGTGGGTCGTTTCGCCTGCGACTGGCCTCGACTTTCAACCACAGACCCGCACGCAGCCCGGCTGCATCCTAGACACGCCGCCGGGGTGGGCTACCGGCCCCTGGGTCTCTCCTCGTGCACCTCGCTCACGACCCCGACGACGACGGCCCGGGGCTCGTCGGCGGGGGGTAGCACCGCCGGCTCCACGATCGTCGACAACGACCTCTCCGAGCGATCAGCCCGTCCCTGTGGCCGAGGGGCAAAGAGAAACGCCGCCGGCCCCGGGCGGTGCGCTCCCGGAACCAGCGGCGTTCCCGATCAGGCGTGCTTCAGTCGCCGGCGGCCGCGCCGCACACGGTCTCGACCATCAGGCCGCTCACGACGTAGGGGTCCATGTTGGCGTTGGGGCGCCGGTCCTCGAGCCAGCCCTTCTTGTTCTGGGCCGTCTGCCACGGGATGCGGATCGATGCCCCCCGGTCGGAGGTGCCGTAGCTGAACTTGGTGAAGTGGGCTGTCTCGTGCGCACCTGTCAAACGGTTCTCGATGCCGATGCCGTAGTTGCTGACATGCTCGTCGACGCGCTTCCCGAGCGCCTCGCAGCCCGCGATGATCGCGTCCCACCCACCGTCCTCCCGCATGGCCTTGGTCGAGAAATTGGTGTGCGCCCCGGCTCCGTTCCAGTCCCCGAGCACCGGCTTCGGCTCCAGGGTGGCGAAGACGTCGAGGTCCTCGGCGATGCGGAAGAGCAGCCAACGGGCCACCCACAGCTGGTCGGCGATCAGCGGCGGGGGCAGGACCCCGATCTGGAATTCCCACTGCCCCATCATCACCTCGGCGTTGGTGCCCTCGATCCCCAGGCCGGCCTTCATGCAGGCGACGGTGTGGCGCTCGACGATCTCGCGGCCGGGCATCTTGTCGCCCCCGACGCCGCAGTAGTACGGGCCCTGGGGGGCGGGGAACCCGGCCTCGGGCCAGCCGAGAGGCCGGCCGTACTGGAAGAAGGTGTACTCCTGCTCGATCCCGAACCAGGGCTCCTGGTCGGCGTACTTCTCCGCCAGCTCGGCGGACTTGCGCCGGGTGTTCGTGCTGTGTGGCGTCATGTCCGGGTGGAGCACCTCGCACATGACCAGCTTGTCGCCTTCCGCCCGGAGCGGGTCAGGGCACACGAACACGGGCTGTAACACGCAGTCCGAGTCGCTGCCCTCCGCCTGGTTCGTGCTGGAGCCGTCGAAGCCCCAGATCGGGGGCTCCTTGCCGTCCTCGACGATCTTCGTCTTGCTGCGGAGGAGCGGGGTGGGCTCCGTCCCGTCGATCCAGATGTACTCGGCCTGGTAGCTCATGGATTCTCCTGTGTTCCCCTTCTTCTCCGTGGTCAAAGGCGACGGGCCGGAGGTCCCGGACCCGGCGGAAACGGCACCTCGTACCCGATTACGGTTTTCAGTGTCGCTGGACCCTATTTCACAGCCGTATCCGTTATGTGAACCCACGATGAAATCCGCGCAAAGGGAGCAGCCTCGGCAGCGTCTCGATCCGCTGGAGGCCATGGGGGTTCGGCGTCGACCCGAGAACCCGTCACGGAGCCCGGACGCGAGGAAGAGCTGGATCCTCTCGATCCAGCTCTTCCGGTTTGCCGACGGCTCGAGCGGGCCGTCGTCTGGGAGCAGTCGCTTCCCTCGTTGTCCCGGCGGTCCCCCCTCACGACAGCGGGCTGGGTCGGCGAGTGCCGACCCAGCCCGGTCTGTCATCCCATTGGGGAAGGGGGAATATTCCCTTAGGGAGTCGTCCCCGTCCCTCGGATCAGCAGCTCGCTGAGGACAGGGTGTTCACGCAGTTGCTCGCGCCGCCGAACAGGTTGGCGATGCCGCCACCCAGCAGGCTCACGGCGACCACGGCCACGACAGCGATGAGCCCCACCAGTAGTGCGTACTCCACCATGGAGGCGCCACGCTCTGTCCGGGCCCGCTCAAGCAGGTTGCTGTGCGTGCTGCGGACTGCAGTGAACGCGTTCAGAAACAGCTCAATCATTCTTTACCCCTCTCTCTCCTCCACCCGGTGCCCCGAGCGTGCACTCGAACCGTGTGGAGTCCCATCGTTATTTTCGGAGATCGCTCCGCAAGCCTCCATGGGCTTTATGGACCAATCAGGTTCCCTGGCTTCAGCAGCTCGCTGAGGACAGGGTGTTCACGCAGTTGCTCGCGCCGCCGAACAGGTGGGCGATGCCGCCGCCCAGCAGGCTCACGGCCACGACGGCCACGACGGCGATGAGTCCGACCAGCAGTGCGTACTCCACCATGGAGGCGCCACGCTCTGTCCGGGCCCGCTCAAGCAGGTTGCTGTGCGTGCTGCGTACCGCAGTGAACGCACTCAGAAACAACTCAATCATTTCTTTCATTCCCCTCTCTCGCCCCACCTGATGCCGAGTGGTACCCGAACTCATGTGGAGATCCCACCGCTATTGTCGGCGATCGTTCCGAAGGCCTCTATAGGCTTTATGGACCAATTGCGAGGGCGCGGATTCCCTGATGAGAGGGGTTGTTACTCAATAGTGACGAGACCCATGACAACGGCGCGCACGAGCGCATGGGTCCGGTTGGTCACATCGAGTTTTTGGAAGATGGCGGCCAGGTGGTTCTTGGTGGTCTTGGGGCTGATGTAGAGACGTTGGGAGATCTCACCGTTCGTCGCGCCCTCGGCGAGGAGTTGCAACACCTCGAGCTCCCGTTGTGTCAGTGACCACGGTCCCCACTGCCGGTCATCCTGGCGAGGCTGGACCGAGACGTCACGGTCGCGGTAATCATCCTCGGGTTCGACCTCGACGTCGTCGCGGGTCAAGGTCGCGCTGGCTCCGCGCATGCTCTCTCCGCGGTGCACCGTCGTGCAGACCGAGGGCCCGGACACGGACACCTGTGTGTAGAAGGTCCACTCCGACCCGCTTCCGATCTCAACCGCAGGCGATGGCTGCGCGGTCGGCCACAGGATCGAGGCTGTGTTGGCCATTCCTCCCCCTCATTCCGCCCGACTCGAGAGCCGGTGCGTCTCCTCCCCACCCGGAACGGCGGAAATCCCCAGGTCATTGTACCCTTTGGGTGTCAAACGACAGTCGCATCCATGTTGCGACGCGGGTGCCGCTGGGGATCGAGGGGAGCGGCTGCGGGCCGCCCGACTGAAACTCAGGCCCCGTGGAAGGCGTGCTTGATCGGCCCGACGATGGGGCCGAGGACGATGATCATGATCGCCGGCAGGAAGCAGAGGGCGAGCGGGAAGAGGATCTTCACCGGTACCTTGGCGGCCTTCTCGCGCGCTCGTTGACGCCGCTTGTCGCGCATCTCGTCCGCTTGCGCCTCCAGGACGCGACCGATCGGCAGGCCCAGCGCGTCGGCCTGCGAGAGCACGACCGAGAACGTCACCAGATCGTCGATGTCGGTGCGCAGCTTCATGTTCTCGAGTGCGTCATGCCTCGAGAGCCCGAGCTCCATCTCGCGGAGCGTCAGGCGCAGCTCGTCGCAGACCGGCGACTCGAACCGCGCGCAGGACACCTGCATGGCCTGCTCCAGTCCCAGACCCGCCGCCACCGAGATCGTCATGAGGTCGAGCAAGTCCGGCAGGTCGTTGGTCACCCGCTCGCGCCGCGTCTTGATCCTCCGGCGGAGCCAGCGCGTGGGCACCAGGCCACCGATGATCGGCAACAGCAACAGGATGGCGAAGCCAATTTTCGCGCTGACGACACCGCTCACGAGGGACACCAGTCCGACGGCGATCCCCAGCATGACCAAGCCCACCTGGATCGCCACGAACTCCTCGGCGCGCACCGTACCGGTCAGGCCGGCCTTGAGGAGATCGGCATGCACACTGTCGATCTCGCTCGCCGGGTAGAGACGGGACAGGTTTCGTCGTAGGCCGTTGCCCAACGGACCGAAGATCCGGTTGACGAGCGGCGTCTGCACCCGGTCGATGACCGGAACGGTCTGCTGCGTGTACATCTCGGCATCGGCTCCGAGCGAGCGGATGAAATCGAGCCTGCTGGCCGTCTTGTGCGAACGCCAGGCTGCCGCGCCGACGCCGGCGAGGCCCAACGCCATGAGAGTGATGCCGACCAGCGGAACGATGAACGCGGCGTTCATGAGACCACCCTCCTCAGACCTCGATGTTGACCATGCGTCGCACGATCCAGAAGCCCAGCGCCATCAGCCCGGCGGTCCCGATGAGGACCACGAGCCCGACCCCGTGCTCCATGGGCTGGAGGTACGAGGGATCCTTGAGCTCCAACGCGCACACGAGGAAGATGGGAATGGCGAAGAGCACGTAGCCGGACATGCGCCCTTCGGCCGACAGCGTCTGGACCTCGCGGCGGACCTCCTGCCGCGTCCGCATGAAGTCGGCCAGGGTGTGGAGGATCGGTGCCAGTCGGCCACCCGTGGACTGCTGGATCCGCACGGCCTCGACGGCCCACTTGAGATCCTCGACACCGGAGCGCTCGGCCATGTTCTCCAGGGCCACGACCAGGTCGGAACCGACGGCCACCTCGGCCATCACCCGGTCGAGCTCGGAGGACAGGGGCGGCTTGGCGTCGCGCCGGTACATGTCGATGGCGCGCTGGAAGGTCTGACCGCCCTCGACCGACGCCGACATCAGGGCCAAGGCGTCCGGCAGCTGCTCCTGAATCTGCTTGATCCGCTTCCCCGCACGCCGGTTCGGCAGGTACCACGCCACGCCGGCCACCACCGCGACGGCAACGATGGAGCCGATCGGGGAACCCGTGATCACGCCCACCATCACCGCCATTCCGAGTGCCGATGGCGGAACTGATGACCAGGTACTCGCCGGCCCGCAGCGGAATGGATGCCCGTTCCAGACGCCGCTCGAGAGCACCGGATGTGTCGATCCGACCGAAGATGCCCGCGATGCGGACCGTGAGCGCCGAGAGCTCGCCGTGCTCGGGAGACTCGGTCACCACTTCGACCGGGACCTCCGCCGTCCCCATGGTGTCGTCGAGGATCTGCGCCAGCGTGCGTTGCTTCGTTGCGCACCCGCATGATCATGGCGACGACCGCCAGGGCCAGCCCGCCGCCGACCAGAACGGCCGCGGCGAACGCCCCTGCCTGGGTCCCCATCTGCAGTGCTGCGAGGGTCACGCTGCTCACCTCCCTTCCCGCCGGCGCGCCAACATCTCGTAGAGCTCCTCCGAGGGCGGCTCCACCACCCGTCCCGGACGCGCCGGACGGTGATGGCGGCCGGCGGGCCGACCACCCGAGTTCAAAAGCGGGTCGCTGTCGTTGCGGAAGAGATGAGCCGGCACCTCGACCCCGTTGAGCGAAAGCTCGTCGAGGATCTTGGGCCGCAGTCCGGTGGGCACGAGGCGGCCGAAGCCCTCCTGCATGTCCACCCGGTGGAAGATGTCCTGGAGGAGGACGGTGTCGCCCTCCATGCCCTGGATCTCGGTGATGGAGTGCACCACGCGTGGCCCGGCGGGCGTCCGTTGCAGTTGCACGAGGCAGCCGATGGCCATGACGATCTGCTCCCGGATGGCCCGCTGCGGCAGTTCGACCCCTCCCATCATGACCATGGTCTCCAAGCGACCGAGCAACTCCCGGGGAGTGTTGGCGTGCACGGTCGTCATGGACCCCGCGTGACCGGTGTTCATGGCCTGGAGCATGTCGAGGGTCTCCGCGCCACGGCACTCTCCGACGATGATGCGGTCGGGCCGCATACGCAACGAGTTGCGCACGAGGTCCCGGATGCGGACCTCGCCCGACCCCTCGGCGTTGGCCGGGCGGGTCTCCAGGGTGACGACGTGCTCCCCCTGGATCTGGAGCTCCGCCGACTCCTCGATCGTGATCAGGCGCTCGCCGTCGGGGATGTAGTTGGACAGCACGTTCAACATCGTCGTCTTCCCGGTGCCGGTACCACCGACGACGATCAGGCTGATCTTGCCCCGCACCAGCGCCTCCAGGAACACGGCGGAGTCCATGGAGAGCGATCCGAGCCCGATGAGGTCCTGCATGACCAGGGCCCTTTCCGGGAACTTCCTGACCGTGAGCACCGGTCCCCGCAGCGCGAGCGGTGGCACGATGGCGTTGATCCGGGAGCCGTCGGCCAGGCGGGCGTCCACCATGGGAGAGGATTCGTCGACGCGGCGGCCCACGCCGTGCACCATCCTGTCGATGATGCGACGGTACTGGTGCGGCGAGTTGAACACGACGTCGCTACGGCTGAGCTTGCCCTGGCGCTCGATCCAGATTTCGTCGAACGCGTTGCACATGATTTCGGTGATGCTGCCGTCGGCCAGCAAGGCCTCCAGCGGGCCGTAGCCGAGAGCGTCCTCGAGCATCTCCTCGACGAAGCGCTGCCGCTCGATCGGCGAGATCCCGATGTCCTCCCGCTCGAGGATGTCGTTGACGCTGGAGCGGACCTGCTCGCGCAGCTCGTCCGGGGAGAGGTCCGCCGCCTTGGGGGCGATCTCCGCCAGCACCTTGGCCTGGACCTTCTGCTTCGATTGCTTCCACGCTTCATCGAGGGCGGTGCGGTCGGAGGCCCGCCGCATGGGATGTGCCTTGGTACCGGGGGCGGGACCGCTGCCGGCCACACGTCGTTCCACCGCGGGGGGGCCGCCGACATCTCCGGCCCGGCGGTTCCGGGGCGGCGGAGGTCTCCTCCGGAGGCGGCGGTGGCGTGGCGGGACCGTCCGCCGCGGCCAGCTTCTCGGACAGATTCATGTCGATCAGGCCCTCTCGAGCTCAGGCACCTTGTGGGTGCGACCCTTCCTCCTCAGCCGCCAGAACCCGCGCGGCTCCCCGAGCTCGGCGCTGTTCGTCCCTGTCTCCAGAACCGGTGTCATCTCGTCGGACAGGAACTGGTGCATGCCCCCCGCCAACTTCTTGCCGATTTCGGTGTTTGCCGCCGAGACGAGCGCCGGCTTGCCCTTGTTGATCGACTTCATGACTTCTCTCGAGTACGGGAGCACCGACACGATCTTGTTGTCGAGCACCTCCTGGACGTCGCTGATGTCGATGCCGATGTCGTCCTCGACCTTGTTCAGCACGACCCCGATGCTCTCGCTGTTGATGCGCAGCTTCTCGAGCGTGGTCAGGAACACCCGCATGTTGCGGATGCTCGGCAGGTCGAGGGTGACCATGCACAGGACCCGGGTGGAATGGTCGAACGCCGCCAGGACGATCTCGGACAGCTGGGCCGGGGTGTCCACCACGATGTAGTCGAAGTGCCGGCGGAGCGCACCCATGACCTTGTAGACGTCCTTGGGCGCGATCATGTCGGCATCTGCCGGGCTGAAGGGTGCGGCGAGCACCGAGAAGCCCAGCTCATGCTCCTCGAGATACTCCTCGACGTGCTCCTCCAGGTCGTCCTCGTCCACCGGCTCCCGTGAGAGCAGGTCCGAGATCGTGAACCGCGGCCGCAGGTGCAGGGCGGTGGAGACCTCGCCGAACTGCAGGTCGAGGTCGACCAGGCACACGCGCTGACCGGTCTGGGCCGCCAGGTAGCAGGCCAGGTTGGTGGCGTAGAAGGTCTTGCCACACCCACCGCTCGACGACGCAACGGTGAAGACTTCGGCGAATTGGGGCCGTTCGACCACGACTCCCTGGGCGACCACGGGAAGCGTGGCGTCACCAGCCCGACTCCGAGATGTCGGCGATGTCGAAGGCGCGCTTCAGCGCAGCGGCAAGCTGACGCTTGCTGGTGGGGTACTCGACCAGTTCCACGGCCCCGGTCCGCACGATGTCACTCAGGTTGGCCTTGGGCTTCGGCCCGAGAGCCAGCACGACGGCGGGGACGGCTCCGGCCGCCCGCAGCGTGGCCAGACGGGCCATGCCGGCGTGGCTGTCGAAGACGGGTCCGGCGACGAGGACGTCGAAAGGGCCCTGCTCCCGCACCTCGTCGACCACGTCGATGACGTTGGCACTGGTGACGACCTGGTAGCCCGGTCCGAGCGAGGCCTGGATGGCCCGGCTGAGCGCCGGCGAGCGGCTGATGACGAGAATCCGGCGGGTGATCATGGCGCCGACGTCGTCTGGTCCGTGCCGATGCACTGCCCCACCGGCGGAGGTGAGGCGTCCTTCTGCGTCTGGACAACCGAGACCGTCTCGTTCTGCGACAGGAACTCGAGCGTCCGGGCGTTGGACGGGCTGACGGCCAGCAGGAGCGTCTCGTTGGCGGGGATGGTGCGGCCGTCCGCCGACGGGTGGCTCGAGAAGGACGGCACCGTGCTCTGGACGTCGAGCACCTGGATGTCGGCCATGGCCAACTCGGTGCACGGAACCGGGAGCGTTGCGCTGGCCGAGGCGCTGGCATTGGTCGCGGTCGAAAGAGCCTTGATGTTGGCGTAGACGTCGACCCGGCTGCCGGGCTGGAGGTAGCCGGCGAGGGCATCTGTCCCGGTCAGGGTCACGGTCACGGCGTTCATTCCCGTCGGAAGCGA
This sequence comes from uncultured Acidimicrobiaceae bacterium, assembly GCA_963826835.1. Taxonomy (GTDB): domain Bacteria; phylum Actinomycetota; class Acidimicrobiia; order Acidimicrobiales; family RAAP-2; genus Bog-473. Next base: position 11,423 of record CAWGYK010000008.1, on the reverse strand, counting down.
AATCGACGACGTGCTCGCCGTGAGCTCCGTGGAGCTGATCGCGTGGCCCTTGGCCACCGACTGGGTGAGGACCTCGTCGGTGAGGCCGGACACCGAACCCAGATCCGTTGCCGTGTACGTCTTGGTCGGGATCAGCTCAATGGCGACGAGGCCGCTCGAGACCATTTCCTGCCCAGTCGTGCCGGCCGGGATAGTGCTCTTGGCGACGACGGCCGATGTGCTGACGGGCGCCTGCACGTTCGCTCCCGACCCCGCGTGCTTGCTCGCGCCTTCGACACTGGCATACGCGATCGCGCTTCCGGCGACGAACAGGATCACCCCGATCAAGACCAATATCAGCGTCTGCTTCTTCACAGAAGATTCCCCCTCCTCAACCGGCTGACAACTTGGACCACCCCTTTTGGGGGCGGTTCCCGCCGTTCGCTCCGTTGGAGGGTACGACGCGTGTAGCGAGAGGTACATAGGTCCTTTTGAACCATTCTCCGGTGCAGCGTCCCTGGTGAAACCACCAAATGGTCCATATGTCCTATGTACCGGCAACCGAACGGCAGCCCAAAATCAAAACGCACGTATCGCAGCGACGGAGCAACCGGAAAGTGGTTCAGAAGTTGGTACGGCCGCCCGAGATGCAGAGGAGGGATTGCGCCTTGAGACCGCACAGGTGGAGGATGCCGATGCAGCTCAGGCGACGATGCGACGAGCGTGGGGCGGAGATGGTCGAGTTCGCTTTCGTCGTCGTGCTCCTCATCGCGCTGCTCTACGGCATCATCTCGTACGGACTCATCCTGGCCGCGCAGGCCACCATCACCCAGGCCGCCGCCGACGGGGCGCGTTCCGGAATCGTCGCAGCGTCCACAGGGGGGTCGACCGGTCCGCCTTGCACGACCTCTGCTTGTACGGTCAGCGAGTCTCAGGCCGCGACGGACATCGGGTGGATGGACAAGGGAACCTGCGGGACCGCCAGCACGACCATCACCTGCGTGTCCACCGAGGCACCCTGCCCGTCCAACGCCAGCAACGAGTGCCTGACGGTCACGGTGAACTACAACTACGCCGCCAGCCCGCTCTTCCCCGAGCTCCCCGGCATGGGCGTCATCACACCGTCGACGATCTCGTCCAGCAACACGCTGCAGATCTCGACCCCGAGCTCATAGATGCCCAAGATTCGATTCCCCAGACGCTGTATCCGAATACGTGACGAGCGTGGCGCAACGCTCGTCCTCGTGGCCATCTCCATGACCCTCCTGCTGTGGGGCGGAGCCTTCGGCATCGACCTCGGACTGACGGTCGTGGACGGCCGCCAGGTACAGGCCATCGCGGACACCGCGGCGCTCGACATGGCCCGCTACGTCAACGTCGCCGACTGGAGCTCGCATGATCCATCGACCAAGCGGAGAGCACGACGTATTTGAACGGAAAACTGCCCTACGCCGACACCGACAACGGCTCGAACGCCACGCTCAGCGAGACGCCGGGCGTCTGGCTGAACGGCGTCTTCACGCCGGAGCTGAGCAAGGTCGTCGTCGGGAAGATCGACCGAGACGGTGTACTGCTGGAACTACAAGCCCGTGCTCCCCCAACCGTGCAACGCCATCAAGGTGACGGCCACGCAGTCCGTCCCGCAGATCTTCGCCGGGGGACACTCCTCGGTGACCCGGTCCTCCATTGCGGCAGTGGCGCCCGAGGCCGGCTTCTCCATCGGCTCCTACCTGGCAACCATCGGCGCGCAGCAGACGACCGTCCTCAACGCCCTGATGGGCACGCTCGGCGGCTCGGCCAACGTCACCGCCCTCGGGCTACGAGGGCCTGGCCAACACCAACGTGACGCTCAACCAGCTCATCACCGCGTCCGGCGGCCTGCTGACGACGTCGAACGTCCTGACGACCCCCCTCTACGCCGCCCAGTGGCAGTCCATCTGGAACGCTGCGGTGGCCAACCAGGTCGCCCAGCTCAACTGCAGCTCGACGCCCACGCCGGCGCCGTGCGCGGCCGCTTCGGCGCTCAGCGGCACCAACGCCCTGAACTTCGGCTCCTCGGCGCAGACGCAGGTCCAGCTCTGCAAGCTCGTGTCGGTCAACACCACGTCGACGAACAGCTCGACGTGCACGGGCGGCAACCTCTCGACCCCAGCCCTCTCGGCCAACCTCAACGCGCTCGAGACGTTCACCACCGAGGCGGAGCTGGCCAACGGGACCAACGCACTCGACCTCGGGACGGCGCTCGGCCTCCCCGGCGTCACGGACGCCAAGGTGACCCTCGACCTGATTCAGCCCCCCCAGGTGGCCTACGGTCCCGTCGGCACGACGGCGTCCACGGCCCAGGTGAGCAGTGACCTCCAGCTGAACGTCTCGGGATCGGGCCTCGTCAACATCCCGCTCTCGGTCGCCGAGGGAACCGCCAGCCTCACGACGCTGACCTGCGCCTACAACGCCATGAGCGCGACCGACATCCAGCCGATCACCAACGCGGTCACGGGCACGGCCAGCGTTGCCGGCAACGGCGTCGGCACGCTGTCGGTGGCGGCGTTGACCACCCTCAACACGAGCCCGTTGCCCTTTGCGACGGGGGTGGTCCCGCCGACGGCGACCACGGTCACCAACGGCACCAACCCCCAGAGTGCCGGCTCGACCATGCCGAACCCCACCTGGAGCGGGTTGACCGTCACCAACCCGAGCGCCCTCTACACCCTGCTCACGTCCAACTTGCAGGGCGTGCTCGGTCCGATCCTCCAGGTGTCCGGGGTCTCCGTGGGCGGCGCCCAGGTGACCGACCTGAGCAGCAACTGCGGCTCCGTCGCCCTCGTCCAATGAACGTCGCGCTCACGCTCTTCGCCGGTGCCGCCCTGGGCCTGGCGGCCGGGTCACTCCTGGTCCCCTTGACCCGGCGTGAGCTGGCGGCGTCCGTGGCCCGCTCGACCCCCTCCGACGCGGCCGTGGCGACCACCGAGCTGTCGGCGCCCCGGATCGCCGGAACCCACCGGGTCGCCCTGGCCGCCGTGTCGGGCCTCCTCCTCGCGTACGTGCTGTACCGGGTCGGTTGGTCCTTCAACGCGCTGCCGCCCCTGCTTCTGCTCGTGGGTCTGGTCCAGCTCGCGTACTGCGACCTGACCAGCCGCCTGCTGCCCAAGACCCTGGTCTACGCGCTGACCGTGGCCGTCGTGGCCAGCGGCGTGCTCGTGGCGGTGGGCACGGGAGAGTGGGAGCGCCTGGTTCTGGCGACGCTGGGCGGGCTGGTGTCCCTGGCGCTCTTCTTCGTCGTCAACCTGATGAACCCGCGCTGGATGGCCTTCGGCGACGTGCGCCTCTCCCTCGTCTTCGGCTTCGGCCTGGCCTGGGTGAGCCCGATCGACCTCTTCGAGGCGTTCCTCTACGCCAACCTGCTGGCGCTGTTCACCGGGTTGGTCCTCATCGTGGCCCACCGGGCCGACCGCAGGTCCGCGCTCCCCTTCGGCCTCTTCATGGCCCTGGGGGCTGCGCTGGTCCTGGTCACCTAGCGCCCGGGCCCCGTCCGCCCGCTGCTCAGCTCAGCTCAGCTCAGCTCACCTCAGCTCAGCTCAGAGAACCTTCACGTTCTGGGCCTCTTCGCCCCGGCGGCCGGCGCCGATGGTGAACTCCACCGTCGACCCCGGCGCAATGCCGCGGCGTACGTCTCCCTGCACCTGCGAGTGGTGCACGAAGAGATCCTGACCCCCACGGTGCTCCACGAACCCGAACCCGCGGGCCGCGTTGAAGAACTTCACCGTCCCCGTCAGTTTCGCCGCGCGGGGTGCGCCCCCACTCGATGCGGGCGGCGGTGGCGTCGGTGCCGAGAACGGCGCCAGGAGCCCGGGCTCCAGGCCCAGCGCGCGTTGCACGCCGCGGACGTCCTGGTGCTGCTCCGGAGTGACCAGGGACACGACGGTGCCGGTGTGGCCGGCCCGGCCGGTACGGCCGGAACGGTGCACGTAGTCCACGTGGTCCGTCGGCGGGTCGAAGTGGACCACGCACGGCAGGGCGTCGACATGGATGCCCCGGGCGACGACGTCCGTCGCCACCAACGCATCGGCCTTCCCCTTGGCGAACGAATCGAGTGCCCGTTCCCGCTGCCCCTGCGTCCGGTCGCCGTGCATGGGTACGGCACGCACACCATGCGCCTGGAGCTGCCGGACCACCCGGTCGGCCCCGCGCTTGGTGCGGCAGAAGACGAAGGCCTGACCGTGGTGCGCGATCAGCTTGGCCGTGATGGCCACCCGCTCGGCCCGGTCGACCTTCCAGAAGTGGTGGGCCACGTCCCCCTTGGCCTCTTCCGTGGCCTCGATGGCGACCCTGACCGGGTCCCGCTGGTAGTTGCGGATGATCGCCTCCACCTCACGCCCGATGGTGGCCGAGAAGAGGAGGACCTGGCGGTTCGCCGCGGTCTGGTCCAGCAGGCGGCGCACCGCCGGGAGGAACCCCATGTCGGCCATGCGGTCCGCCTCGTCGAGCACGACGGTCGTGACCTCGTCGAGGCGGACATCGCCCCGCTCGATCAGGTCCTCGAGGCGGCCGGGGCAGGCGACCACGATGTTCACGCCCTTGTGCAAGGCCCGCACCTGGTCGCGGTATCCCGTGCCGCCGAAGATGGACACGACCCGCTTGCGATCGTGCCCCATGAGTTCCCCGATGACCTCGTGCACCTGCGAGGCCAGCTCGCGGGTCGGCACGAGGACCAGTGCTCTCGGGAAGCGCGGGCGCGATTGCTCCGTGTTGACGACGAGAGGGAGCCCGAAGGCCAGCGTCTTGCCCGAGCCGGTGGGCGCCTTGCCGCAGATGTCCCGGCCTGCGAGCGCAGGGGGGATCGTCTCGGACTGAATGGTGAGGGGTTCGGTGATCCCCTGGCGTGTGAGGCGCTCCGTGTACGCCGCGGGGACGCCAAGGTCTGAGAAGGAAGAAATGACAAGACTCCGATCGAGAAAGGGTGGCCTACTCGATCGGGTTTCTCGAACGGGCCCCGCCGGGCGAACGCCCGGGGCACAGCCATCATAGCAGACGCCGGGATTAGCCTGCCGTCATGCCCGCGCTCACGCCCGAGCTGAAGGACCGGTGGGACACCGACGGCTGGTGCGTCGTGCCGAGCGTGATCCCGCCCCTCGAACTGGCGGCGGCGCAGGACGCGATGCACCGGCACTTCCCCACTCCAGCCGAGATGGCCGACGCCGGTGGCAGCGAGGCCGGCGAATGGCACACCTGGGATGCACCGTGGCCCGAGTTCCCCTTCCACAGCTCGCGCCTCAACGCGCTCGTTCTCCACGACAATGTCGTCGACCTCGCCGAGGGCCTGCTCGGCACCACGGACCTGGCGCTCTACATGGGGATCGTGACGGCCAAGTACGCCCACCAGGCCTCGGGCTACAACCAACTCCTGCATGCCGACTACCCGAACCACATGCTGGTCGTGCCCCGCCATGAGCCGGGCTACCAGCAGGTGGAGTTCTTCGTCTACCTCACCGACGTCACCGCGGCGGACGGCGCCACCCGGTTCGTCTCGTGGCAGAAGACCAAGGGCATTCCCGTCGAGCGGCACACCCTGAACTACGTCGACTACGCGGACCTCTACGACGACCCGTCGGACGCCTCGGCGCCCGCGGGATCGATCGTTGCCTACCGGCCCGACGTGTACCACCGGTCGGCGGACTTCACCGACCCCACCCGCTACCGCGTCATGCTCCACGTCTCGTTCCGTCACCGCGAGGCCGGGTTGGGGCGGCTACCAGGCCTGGCCCTTCCGGGGCTTCTCCCCCGAGCTCACGAAGTACGTGCAGCAGGCGACGCCGCGTCAGCTGGCGCTCATGGGAGTGCCCCCGCCGGGCCATCCCTACTGGGACGAGGCGACGCTGGCCGGCGTCCAGGCCCGCTACCCCGGCCTCGACATGACCCCCTGGAGGGACGCCCTGCGCTGACCCCTCAACCGGTGCGCAGGGGCGCACCCGGCGCGACGAGCGGCCAGGGCATCTCGCGCTCGGCCACCAGCGCCAGGTCGAGGAGCAGCTGTTCGCGGTGGTGCCCGGCCAGCACCTGCAGCCCGACGGGCAACCCGTCGACGAGGCCGGCGGGGATGCTGACGGCGGGGCTGCCGTTGAGGTTGGACGGTGCCGTGAGCGCGGCGTTGTTCATGATGGCCCGGGCGAAGCCGATCTCATGGATCAGGTCCCGCCCGGGAATGGTGGACGGCGGCGGCCCCTCCGCCTCGAAGGCGACGTCGGGATGGGTCGAGCAGAACACGAAGTCGGCCTCGTCGAAGAGGTCGGCCATGGCGCCGTTGAGGTGCCGCCGGTAACGCTCGACGGAGGCGGCCCGCTCGAGGTTGTAGCGCTCCCGGGCGCTCTGGAGCCCGGCGGCCACCTCCCGCGACAGCTGGCCGACGCAGTCGGGATAGGCATCGCCCAGATCAGCCACGAACGGTGGCTGGTTCGCCATGGCCCACGCACCCCGCAACGGCGGCAGAGCAGGCGCCACGGTGACGAGTCGGAGGCCGGCGGCCCGGGCCAGGTGGGCGGCGCTGACCGCGACCAGCGCGGCAACCTCCTCCCGGACCTCGGCGATCCCGAGGTCCACCACGATGGCGGCCGTCATGCCGGAGAGGTCGTGGGTACCGAGCCCGGCCTCCCATCCCTCCACCCGGGGCAGGCTCAGCGGATCACGCGGGTCGAATCCGTTGCAGGCGTCGAAGTAACGGGCCGTGTCGCGTACCGACCGCGTCAGGCACCCGAGCACCGTGGTCATGGGCTCGATCGTGCCGTCGGGTCCCTTCGGGATCCGCCCGTACGTCGCCTTCAGGCCGAACAGGCCGCTGAACCCGGCCGGGCCCCGGATCGATCCGCCGCCGTCGCTGCCCGTGGCGATCGGCAGGAGGCCGCCGGCGACCGCCGCCGCCGTCCCACCCGACGACCCACCCGGTGTTCGCTCGAGGTTCCACGGGTTGCGCGTCGTCCCGTGCAACTCGGTCGAGGTGCAGTTGATGCCGCCGAACTCGGGAGCGGTCGTCTGGGCGCTCAGCACGGCTCCGGTGGCGCGCAGGCGGGAGAGCGACGTGTCGTCGTGGTCGGCGACGCGGTCCCGGAAGACGACCGAGGCCTCCGTGTACGGCCAGCCCGCCACCTTCTCGAGCTCCTTCACCCCGAACGGCACCCCCCCGAAGGGCAGCGAGATGTCGGCCCGGCCCGCGGCGTCGGCGGCCCGCTCGAAGTCGGTGAAGCTGAAGGCGTTGAGCGGCGACGCCTCCATGGCGGCGATGGACTCTTCGAGCGCCTCCGGCGGGGAGAGCTCCCCGGCCCGGAAGGCGTCGACCAGGCCGCAGGCGTCTCCGAGCCATGGCGTGCCCACGGCGCGGAGAGTACCCGGCGGCTCGTCGCCGCGCCCGCCGTGGCGGTCGGTAGCGTGCCGGGAATGAAGACGTCGGAGCTCACGACACCGGCGCTCCTCGTGGACGCCGGCGGGCTCGAGGCCAATATCCGCACCATGGCCGAAGCGCTGCCCGGCCGACGCCTGCGCCCGCACGTCAAGGCGCACAAGTGCACCGCGCTGGCTTCCCGCCAGGCGGCGGCGGGCCACGCCGGGTTCACCTGCGCCACGACGCGGGAGATGGAGGGGATGGCACGCGCCGGGCTGGGCGAGGACCTGCTGTTGGCCAACGAGGTGGTCGACGCGACCCGGCTGGGCGTCCTCGCCCGGGCGGGCGCCCGCATCACCGTCGCCGTCGACTCCGACACGACGATCGACGCGGCGGCACGCGCCGGCGTGCCCGAGGTGCTGATCGACGTGAACGTGGGCCTCCCCCGCTGCGGCTGCCCGCCCGAGGAGGCGGGCCGGCTGGCCGAGCGCGCCCGTGCCGCCGGTCTCAGCGTGCGCGGGGTGATGGGCTACGAGGGCCACATCGTCGGCCTCGAGGACCGGTCGACCCGTGCCGAGCATGCTCGAGGACTCCATGGGTCAGTTGGTCCTGGCCGCCGACCAGGTCGGTGGCGAGGTGATCTCGGCGGGCGGCACCGGGACCTACGACCTCAACACCTGGGCGACCGAGATTCAGGCCGGCTCCTATGCCCTCATGGACACGGCCTACGGCAAGCTCGGCCTGCCCTTCGTCCAGGCGCTCTCGGTCCTGGCCACCGTGATCTCCGTGTCGGCGGGCTGGGTCGTGGCCGACTGCGGGCTCAAGGCGCTCGGGATGGACCACGGCGACCCGTCCGTCGAAGGGGCCGAGGTGTGGTTCTGCTCGGACGAGCACCTGACGTTCGTCCCGGGCTCGCCGCTTCGGGTCGGGGACCGCATCGAGGTCCTGCCCGCGCACGTGGACCCGACGGTGGCGTACCACGACCACCTCTTCATCGTGGACGGTGACGATGTGCTCGAGCGATGGGACGTCGACCTGCGGGGCTGGTGAGACGCGCCGACCTTGCGGCTGGAGGGACTCGGAGGGGCTCCGGCGCCCGGTTAGGGTCTTGCCCGATAAAGGAGGCCGCTATGGCAGACACCACGTTCACGATCGGGGCCGCCGCCGAGTGCAGCGACGGGCCCTGTGGCGCGGTGAGCAGGGTGGTCGTCGACCCCGTGGCCCGCGAGCTCACCCACCTGGTGGTCGAGCCCGAGCACCGCAGCGGTCTGGGCCGCCTCGTACCGATCGACAAGGTGGAGGCGGGCGCAGGCGATGTCCGCCTCCGGTACACCCTCGACGAGTTCGAAAAGCTGCCCACCGCGGAGGAAACCGACTTCCTGCCCGGCGGCAGCGGCTACGACGCCTACGCAGCGCACGAGGCCTACTACTGGCCCTATTTCGGACTGGAGGGTGGCGCCGACCCGGAGCTCGCCTTGGCCAGTGCTGTCGAAACCCGCGACATGCTCCCGCCGGGCGAAATCGGCATGCGGCGCGGTGAGCCCGTGCACGCGACCGACGGTGAGATCGGCAAGGTGGAGGGGCTGGTGGTCGACTCGACCCAGGGTCATGTCACGCACGTGCTGCTCCAGGAGGGCCACCTGTGGGGTCGCAAGCAGGTGGCCATCCCGATCGACGCGGTCGAGAAGATCGACGAGGGCATCACGGTGAACCTGTCGAAGCACGAGATCGAGGCGCTCCCGGCGGTCGGGGTCACCGAACACCACCGCTAAAGGGGAGGCTGCCCGCGGGCGCCCACGACTCAGGGCTCACCGTCGGCCTCCGGGGGTGCGTCGGGGAAGTCTCGCAGGCGGCGCATCGGCGATGCGAGCAGCCAGACTCCCGCCAGCGCCTGGCCGATCGCACCAACCCACAGCGTGGTGCGGAGGCCGAAGGCCGTGCCGAAGAGGCCACCGATCAGAGCGCCGATCGGGAGCACGCCCCAGACGACGAAGCGCATGGTGGCGTTCATCCGCCCCAGGAGCCGGTCGGGACACAGACGTTGGCGGAAGCTCACCTGGTTGACGTTGTAGACCACGGCGGAGAATCCGACGAGGAACATCCCGAAGCCGAAGAAGAGCAACCCCGCGCCGGTCATGGTGAGCGGGATGAGCAGGGCGCCGACGCTGGCGGCGATGCCGATGATGGTGGCGCGCGCCCCGCCGAAGCGGCGGGCGATCGGCCCGGCGGCGAACGCGCCGATCACGCCGCCGATGCCACCCATGGTGAAGAGCAGGCCGATCACCCCGGGCGAGGCGTGGACCTGGCGCACCAGGAAGACGATCTCGACGGCGGCGGCGATGCCACTGAACAGGTTGGCGGTGGCGGTGGTGGCGGCGATCGCCCGGAGGAGCGCGTTGGCGAACACGAAGCGGAGTCCTTCGGCGATCCCGTGCGCGAGTCTCGGGTGTCCTCCCGCGGGCACGACCGGCTTCGGCTCGGCTGTGCGGATGGCTCCGACAGCCGCCGCCGAGACGACGAAGCTCACCGAGTCGATGGCCACCGCGGCAGAACTGCCGATGGCCTGGACGAGACCGCCGGCCACACTCGGGCCGGCCACGGCCGCCACCTGCGCGCTGCCGGTCAGCTTGGCGTTGCCCTCCACCAGGTGCTCCCGCCCGACCAGCGCCGGAAGGTACGACTGGTAGGCGACGTCGAAGAAGACGGTGAGGATGCCGGTGGCCAGCGTGACGACGAAGAGCTGGGCCAGCGTCAGGTCACCGAACGCGTAGGCGATCGGCACCGAGCCCAGCGCGAGCATCCGGCCGAGGTCCGCGCCGATCATCACGCGGCGGCGGCGCATCCGGTCGACCCACACACCGGCGGGGAGGCCGACGACGAGGAAGGCCGCCGTCGACGCCGCCGTCAGGAGCCCCATCTGCAAGGTCGTGGCGTGCAGCGTGCGCACCGCCAGGAGAGGGATGGCGAGAAGACTGACCTGCGACCCCAACTCGCTCACGGTCTCGCCGCCCCAGAGCAGCCGGAAGTCGCGGTGGCGCAGGAGCCCGCCCTTGTCCATCGGCGGACGATAACGCGGAGCCGCATCGCCTCCGGCGACCACCGCCGGGCGCACGCAGGACGTCACCCCCCGTGTCAACCGGGTGGGATAGACCGGTACCGTGCGTGGTCATCGCATCGCTCTGGCGCTCGCCGGTGTGGCGCTGCTCGCCGCCTGGTGCGGGTTTTTGAGCGGTTACCACCGGACGACGTTCGCCGCGGAGCTCACGTGGATCCTGACCCTGGCGGTGGTGCTCCTCATCGGCGTCGCACTCCGGCGCGGAAAATCGGGTCGGCGTCCCGGCTGGCATCTCGAACCGGTGGGCGACCCATGGCCGCGCCCCGGGAACGGAGGCGGCGGCCCGGCGCTCCGCGGCGTCGCCCCGTGGCTGACCCTCATCGTGGTCGTGGTCGCCTGGGAGATCCTCGGCATCGACAGCGGCCCGCACCAGTACCACCTCACGGTCAGCGCGCTGGCCCAGGCCTACCGTCCCCTGAACGCCGCCCTCCTGCTGGTGTGGGTGCTGGTCGGGATCGGCTACGAGGTCGCCCGCGCCCGCGCGCCGATCGAAGAGGTGAGAGCCCTGCGGGACGCAGGAGATCCCGATGTTCCCGGAGCAGGGACCGCGCTCGCCGCCACGATGACACCGTTCGGGGGCCACCACGCCCTGCCGGCCCTTCTCCTGCCGCAGAGTCCACCGGTCGGTGTCGCGTTCTGGGTGGCGGTCCCCATCGCTGCCGTCCTGATCGACCTGACGGCTCGGCATTCGGACGGACGCCGGGCGGACGCCGAGGAGTTCATCCGATTCGTGTCCACCTCCGTGGTGGCGAAGGTCGCTCTCATCGCGGCATGGCTGTTCGCCGGCTATCACCTCTTCGCGCGCTGAGCGTGGGACGCGCATTCTCTGCCGTCCCATGCCTTCCCCGGGTCATGCCTACCAGGTCATCCACCGGGCCATCTCCTCATCCGGGTCGACGGCAGTGCCCGACGCCTTCGGGATACTCCTCTTTCGCCGTCTGCTGATCTGTCGACGTGAGA
>CAWGYK010000007.1:0-225046 GCA_963826835.1 uncultured Acidimicrobiaceae bacterium | reverse complement strand
TGGGATCCGTGTTCACCTGGGCGCCGCGGTAGAGGAGCAGCGTGATCATCACCCCGGCGATCATGGCGAGGGTGACCCAGGCGGCATCGAGGTGGGAGCCGTAGAAACGTGACTTGCGCTCGAGGCGGCTGGGGGCGTTCTTCAGGCGGATGACGGAGAAGGTGATGAGGGCCAGCAGCACGGCCACGGCGAAGAAGTCCTCGATGAAACCGACCCAGTCCCAGGTCCCGATGAGCGGGATGTGGAAGTACTTGTCGAAGAGGAGGCCGTAGGCCTCGATGATCGTGAGCAACAGGATGGTGAAGCCCCACATCGTGAAGAAGTGGGCCAGGCCGGGGACCGTCCACTGCAGGAGCTTGCGCTGGCCGGCGACCTCGACGGTCTCGGCCTCGACCTTGAACCTGATTGGTCCCCGGGACCGGTTGGGATCCTTCTTCCCGGAACGGATGAGCTTGGACAGCCAGTGGAAACGGCGGGCTGCAATGCCGAACCCGATGACCGTGACCAGGAGTCCAATGATGATTCTGACGGGCACGAATGCTCCTCGCCTATCTCGGATCGTCGAACAGTGAAGGTGGCGGAGTGCGAGCGCCACCTGGGATTTCGATGCGGCCCAGAGGATAGTGGGCCGCCACATCTGGGCGTAGTTGGGGGGTCCGCCGCCGGCTTTTGCCCTGCTTTCGGCGACGCCCGTTGGATGGCCGGGGTGGGTCGCCCCGAAACGCCCCTGTTCACGTCCTCAGCTGAGTAACTGAGGACGCCGTGCCACAGCGTGCAACAGGCTCCGCGTGCCATTTCCGTGCCACACCGCGCCACGTTTTGCCGTCAGCTGGCGGTTCTCGGCCACCGGGATTTTGCGTTTACCCAGCGTGTAGTGTGTGCGCGTTCTCGCGGGCGTAGTTCAGAGGCAGAACATCAGCTTCCCAAGCTGAGAACGCGGGTTCGATTCCCGTCGCCCGCTCTCCGTCGCCCGCTCTCCGTCGCCCGGGTCCCTGAACTCCACACCCGCTCTCTACCGTGGCCCGCTCTAGTGCCCGCTCTACAGGCGGTGTCCTGTGTCCTGGAATCGGACATCCGAGACGTTTCGACCATTTCTCTCCAAAGGCGGCTCGAAATCACCCCAAAGGCTGGTGGGCGATCGGCAACCCTGCTGCGGTTCGGGCCTCAGGCCCGAAGGTCACACCGGGATCTTGTAGAGCTCTGCCGCGTTGTCCTGCAAGATCCTCTTGACGTGCTCGTCCGGCACGCCCTTGAGGTTCTCGGCCACCCTCTCGACGGGGTTCGGGTGCAGTGCCGTGCTGTGAGGGAAGTCAGTCTCCCACAACACGTTCTCGACACCGATCTCCTCGAGCAGGAGGGCAGGAGCGGACCGCTCGAACCAGAAGCACGCGTACGTCGACCGCTTGAACATCTCGTGTGCATTCGGGAGCGCGACGGGCGGCCCGTCCGGATAGGCCTCATACTCCATCCGATACAGGAAGTCGATACTCTCCAAGCAGTGCGGGATCCAGCCGATCCCACTTTCGACCGACACCCAGCGCAACTTCGGGAATCGCAGCGGAAGGTCGCTCAGCACCAGGTTGATCACAAAGATCTCGTTGTCGCCGAAGAGTTGGGCGCCGCCGAAGCCGGCGCGCCCGTCTTCCGCCAAAGGTCGCTGCCACCGAATACTGGGGCCTTGTGGCTTTCCCATCTCGTCGTAAATGTCCGACACCACGTTCGCTCCGATGTGGATGTTGATCGGAAGATCGAGATCCGACAAAGCCTCATACAGCGGATCCCATGAGTGGTCAGCCGGATCCGGCAATCCGCCCTTCTGGGGTTGGCCCGGCATTACAACCCCCCGGAATCCCATGCCCTTGATCCGCTGCGCTTCCTTGATGCAGGCCTCTACGTCCCAAATGGGTAGCGGAGCCATCGGGAAGAGGCGCCCCTTGCCCGCCTCCATAAACTCGGCGGAGGCATCGTTGTACATCTGAATGCAGGCCGTGGCGAAGTCAGGGTCGTCGCAGCGGACAAAATGTCCCATCGCGAAGAGGAGCAGGTTGGGATACACGATCTCGGCGTAAATGCCTTGCTGATCCATCATCTCCAACCGCGCCACGGGGTCGTATGAAGCCTGAGCGACCATCTCAAGCGGCGCGGTGTTCGCCAGCATGTCCTGGTCATCCCCCATCTTCTGCCAAGCCCAGTGGGGCATCATGTTGCCGCCCTTGTCCACGTAGCTCCCAGAGCCCATGGCATCGACTGGGAACAGCTGCTTTCCCCGAAACATCCAGCCCCGTCCCCCATCTGCGTTTTCCCTCACCTGAGGGACTTCGTCCTTCAGCTTCGAAGGCGCTCGGGATGTCCAGATGTCGATGGGCTCAGCCCAATGCGTGTCGTTGTCGATAATTTTCAGGCCCTCAAACACGTGCGTGCCTCCTTGATCCAAGCCCATACTTCCCGATCAACCGAACGTTTTCTTTCTGCCCGTGAGGGCGGACGACCTACGTCTATCGACTCGATAGCCCCACAGGTCCCCTATGCCCAATTCGCATACCGCTGCGGTATGAAGGCTTTACTATAGACTGATCGGTCTATCAATTCAAGCGAGCCCACACATGCGTTCACTTTGGTGAGCGGTTCGGGGAACCAGCTCCGCGCGCGCACCCGGCACGTGGTCCAACCATGTGCCGGCGGATTTCCGGGTGAGACCGGGATTGACCGGTCAGCCCCGATGGTTCTGCGGAGAACCTCCTTCGACATTTTCGCTCCCGAGGTGCAGTCCTCATGACGACGTGATGGCCAGAACCGACTCAGCTCCCCGTTCGACTGCCCCCGGATTCCGTCTTTAGGTCGTAGTCATTTCTGCATGGGAGAGAGCGAAAGCGACTCCTCCCATGCTTCCGCCGCATCGAACGCCGCCAGCACCGGCTCGGCGTACCATTTTTGGAAGTACTGCCGCTGGTTTGAATGATCGACCACGATGGGAGCGTTGGCTTTCACCGCCTGCATCACCATCGGGCCAACATCCTCCGCTTCAAACATTGCCCCGACGTTCTCTCTCGCCCAATCGGCGCTGAGCGTGACCGTCGCGTCGGTCGGACCCCCAAACTGACTCGGGCGCAATGCGAAGCTCTCGTTGATGCGTCCACGAACCCCGCCCGGGCAGTACACGGTGCAACCGACACCTACCTCCTCCAGCTCTTGCCTGAGTCCGAACATCAGTCCCACTACCCCCAGCTTGACCATCGAATAGGCGGAATGGTGCGGAACCCAGCCCGCAATCAGCCCTGCGTTTGAAGCCGTCGCGACAACGTGACCATCTTGGGAGCGTTCCATATCCGGAAGAAACTCCTGAAGACAATGCACCACGCCCATCAGGTTCACCTGGACCACCCAGTCCACGTCATTCTCGGACATCTCACTCAGTCGATCGAACCATGTGACTCCTGCGTTCGCGAACAGCAGCGAGACTTCTCCCAATGCATCGTTCGCCTCTTCCTTCATCCTGCGAATGTCCTCGCGCTTGCTCACATCGCAGACGACGCCGACGGCCTTTCCACCCTTCTTCCGCACCTCCTCCGTGACTTCGTCGACGCGATCTTGGACGATGTCGGCGACGACTACTGACGCTCCCTCGTCTGCGAGCGCAAGGACGAGTCCTCGTCCGATTCCGGCGCCCCCACCGGTCACCAGTGCCACCTTGCCGGCAATCTCGGTCATCTGGCCTCAACTTTCATCCTGATGTGTTCACTTCGGTCGTGCAGAACCGTTACTGCGTAGGGCGAGACGTGCCGAGTATCGGGGGTTCACCCACAGCCCGGGAACCTAGACCGATCGGTCCATGGTGTCAACGCTCAGTCCCTGCCCATTGGCATGGCGCTTGGCCCACTTGAAAGGTCGGGCGGGTGATGCCGACTAGCGGCAGGTCTTGGCCGCCCTGCCTGACACTTCGATACCGGAAGAGACCACCGGCGCTGTCCGGTCCCGTAACAGAGGGGTAGCCGGTCGGTACGGTCCCCCTGGACAGACAAATCATGAGCTCATCGGAAAACGTCGCAGAGAACCCCGGCTGGACGCTGCTCAACCTCGCGGTCGATCGCAGCGGCTCCATGGCCGGCATTAAGGAGGACATGGAGCGCGCCATCAAGTCGCCTCACCGACATCCCACCATCTCCGGCATCGCCGCTCGGCCCGTACTCAGCGGAATCACGTTCCACAAGGCAAACATGAGCATGGCGGCCACCCCCGGCGGCACGGGATACCCGTTCGTGGCATCCGACGGCTGCGTCTTCAGATACTGCGACGTCGGCTTCTTCGGGTCAGCGGTAGGCGCTCCCTAGATGTCGGTGCTCCCTGCGGGGGAGCCGGCCGATGCCGCCGGCCCCCTGCGCCTGCACAGGTGGTTCGACCGTGCGATCGTGGCCGTGGCGATCATGGCCCTCGCCTCAGGCTTCGGCCAATTCGGCGTGGTGGCCGCGCTCGGAGACGTGTCCACCCAGCTCGGTCATGTCGCGTCAGGTGGATCGATTGCCGACAAGGTCGGGCTGTCCGGAACCAGTCTCGGCGCGGGCCTGGCGATCATTCGCATCGCCTCGTTGGGGAGCCTCCCCCTGATCGGCATCGCGGACCGTTTCGGGCGGCGCCGCGTGATCCTGGCCGTCACGATGGCCGGCCTGGCACTGACTGTTGCTGCCGCGGCCAGCCCGGGCTACTGGTGGTTCGTCGTCATCTTCGCTTTCGGGCGCCCGCTGCTGAGCGCCACGAACGCGCTGGCTGAGGTGATGGCCGCGGAGGAGACCGGCACTCGCGACAGAACAGCCGCCATCGCCCTGATCGCGGCAGGCTACGCGGCCGGAGCCGGGCTCTCAGCCGTCATTCACAGCCTCGCGGCCGGGGCACTGGGCTTTCGTGGGATCTTTGCGCTGGCAGTCGTGCCTCTGGCCGTGGTGTACGCGTTGCGCAGCTGGGTCGAAGAACCCGGCCGGTTCTTGGTGGCGCAGGCCGCCGCGGACCATCCGACCCCTGTCCTGGGTGCGGTCGGTCCCCGGTATCGGCGGCGGGTGGTCATCCTGTGCTCCATCTTCTTCGCGATCTCCATCGTCACGGGTCCGGCCACCAGCTTCGTGTTCCTGTACGCACAGGACGTCGTGCACCTGGCCGGCTACGTGACAGCGCTGATGGTCGTGGCCGCCGGGGCCTTCGGCGGGATCGGCCTGTTGGTGGGCCGATGGCTCGGCGATCGGATCGGCCGGCGACCGACGTGCAGCGTGGCCATGGTCGCCATCGCGGTAACGCCGGCGTTCGCCTACTCGGGCGCAAGGAATGCGCTCGTCGCCGGATACATCCTGGGTGCGCTCGGCGGTGGGCTGCTGTCGCCATCGCTCGGCGCCTTGCTCACCGAGCTCTTCCCGACGTCCGTCCGGGCGTCGGCGACCGGGTGGTCGGTGACGGCCGGTGTCGTCGGCGCCGTCTGCGGCCTCGTGGTGTTCGGGGCTGTCGCCGATGTCGGCAACCGCTTCGCGTTGGCGGCCGACGTGGTGTTCCTGCCCATGGTGGCCGCGGCGTCGCTTTTCTGGCTGCTCCCAGAAACGAAGGGGCGGGAACCAGAGTCCCTTTGGCCGGACACCGCCTAAAAGGGATTGGCGGAAAGTCGCCTCCCCTGTTCAGCCCCCCTTGACAGAGACAACAGCCTCCCTGTACAGTCCCCCTGGACATGGATGACGAAGAGGAAGCGGTGCTGGCCGGGGTCACCGCCGGGTCGGACGACAACGAGGCCTTCTTGAACTGGCTCAAAGGCGTGCCCGATCCCCGGGAGCGTTACCGCCGGGCGACGAACGAGCTCGAGAAGTACCAGAGGGCCGTAAAGGAGCTGTCGTCCGTGCGGGCAGCTGCGGCAGCGGACGCGTACGACACCGCCGGCTCGGTGCGCGGGCTGGCGAGCGATCTGGGTGTGAGCCCGACCCGGGCGCACCAGCTGATCAAAGAGGCAAGACCGAGCCCCCCCGAGGGCAAGCCGACAAAGCGGCGATCATCGAATCGCCAGAAAGAAGGCAGATGATGGCTGCAGCAAAGAAGGTCGCAAAGAACACCGAGACGACGCTGCTCACCCTCGTGGTCGATCGCAGCGGCTCCATGGAACCCATCAAGGACGACATGGAGGGCGGCATCAAGACGCTGATCGAGGAGCAGGCCCGTGAGGAGGGCGAATGCCTCGTCACGCTCGCGCAGTTCGACGACCACTACGAGGTGATCGCCGACGGCGTGCCGGCCTCCGGGATGGCGCCCTACCGGCTCGTCCCGCGGGGCATGACCGCGCTGCTCGATGCCATCGGCCGCACCATCGCGATGGTCCACGCCCGGATCGAGAGCATGGACCCAGCAGATCGCCCCGCCAACGTGTTGTTCGCCGTGATCACCGATGGCATGGAGAACGCCAGCCAGGAATGGACGCGGCTGCAGGTGATGGACTCGGTCAAGGCCCGGACCGCCGAGGGCTGGCACTTCACCTTCCTCGGGGCGGATCAGGACGCGGTCCAGGAGGGAAGGGGTCTCGGCGTCGACGCCGCAGCGTCGCTCACCTTCGACAAGTCGGCGCAAGGGGTCACCGGTGCCATGAGGTCGACATCAGATGCCTATCGACGGCTGCGGAAACGCGAGACGCAGCGCCTCGAGTACACCGAGGACGAGCGTCGGGCGGCGTCGGGGGACTGATGCCACCAGTTCACACTTTCTAAAATTGTCCTGGAGGATCCGCAGAAAGTCACTCGCGCTGTCCGGCCCCGTAACAGAGCGGTTGGCGGTCGGTACGGTCCCCTCGGACAGGCGAAGCATGAGCTCATCGGAGATAGCCGCAGAGAGCCCCACCTGGACGCTGCTCACCCTCGTGGTCGATCGCGGCGGCTCCATGGCCGACATCGAGGAGGACATGGACGATGGCCTTTCCCCAGGGAGCGGGCCGACGGCATCCCGGTGCCGAGCCTCCTGATTGCTCCCGACACACGGACCGGGCTGTTGCCCCGCCAGCTCGACGCCGTCGAAGAGTTCCTGCGCCAAAGCGGCGGTGAATCACAGGGCGATGAGACAGGCGGCGCGTAGCCTTCGTTCCATGCTGCATCCGAGGACAACGCCGTGACCGAGGTGGACCCACAGGGCGCCTACATGGCCCGGCGCTGCCCGGAGAGGCTGCAACTCGACGTGCTCCATCCGTGTGAGCCGCTGCCCACCTCCGCCTTCGTCACAATGCTCGGGGACGAGGGAAAGGAATACGAGGCCGACATCTTCGAGCGGTTGGCCGAAGACATCCCCGGGGCCGTGGTCGTCGACGAGGGCCATTCGAGAAACGAGCGGGAGGCGACCACCCTCGCTGCGATGGACGACGAAGTACCGCTGGTGATCGGTGGCCGCCTGCCCGTCGACCGGATGGCCTTTCGGGTTGGTGAGCCCGACCTCCTTGTGCGCTCCGATGTCCTTCCCCAGGGCCCCGCGAACGGCGGCTACCTGCCCGTCGACATCAAGCACCACAAGACGCTCGACCTGACGACCAAAGAGGACGCAGAGGGGGTGCTCCTGTCCGAGCTCGACACGCTCTTCGCTCTGCCCGCCGAGCTGGACCTCGCACTGGACGCCCGGTGGCTGCGGAACGATCTGCTGCAGGTGGCCCACTATCAACGCCTACTCGAGTCGTGCGGGCGCGCCTCTCGGCTCGGGCGCTGGGGCGGCATCGTGGGCCGGGAGGAGCGGCTCGTCTGGTACGACCTCGACCTGCCCAAATGGCAACCATCCGAGTACATCGAGGATCCGCCGGATCGTCCGCTCTCGACCATCGAGCTCTACGACCTCGAGTTCGCCCATCGCCTCTCCGTCATCGAAGCGTCGCTGCTCCACCTGGAGGATCCGGCCTCACCCCTCCTGGCCGAGCCCATCGCCGTGAAGGAGTGCGACGGCTGTGGGTGGCAGGACTGGTGCTTCGAGCGGATGGAGGCGTCGGGCGACCTCAGCCTCCTGCCGGGCATGACGATCGCCAAGCGGCGGAAGTACCTCGCCCGCGGCGTTACCACGTTGGACGACCTGGCCTCCTTGGACTCCGTCACCGCCCGGCTCGTAGCGGCGGGAGTCGATGTGGCGCACCTCGAAGGGATGGCACGCACCGCCGACCCGTCGACTCCCGTCACCGACCTGCTGGCCGGTCGACCCAAGCAGGCTGAGCGCCTGGTCGAAGAGGGCATGAGCACCGCGGCCGATGTGGCCCGCCTCCATCCGCTCACGGCACGCTTCGGCGATGCGGGCCTGAGCGACCTCGTCCAGCAGATCGACAACGCCCGGGCCCGCATCGGCCCATCACCCGCCTACCGCCGGCGCGGGGTCGACCAGGTGGTGGTGCCCCGGGCCGACATCGAGGTCGACGTCGACATGGAGAGCGTCAACGAAGGCTGTTATCTCTGGGGCACGCTGCTCAACGTCCGCGGCGACGCCGGGCCCGAGTCGTCGACCTTCGTGCCGTTCGTCTCCTGGAACGCCGACATCAGCGTCGGTGAGCTCGAGGCCTTCCTCGCCTTCTGGGAGTGGTTCTCCGAGCTGCGGCGCGAGGCGGCACGGCGAGGGCTCATGCTCCGCGCCTACTGCTACCACCAGGCGGCGGAGAACGGGCAGCTGCGGCGCCTCGCCGCGCTGTGCGGGCTCGAAGAGGACGTCGACGAGTTCATCCGATCGGAAGACTGGGTCGACCTGCTCCCGATCGTGAGGGATCAGCTCATCACGGGGCTGCCGAGTTACGGCCTCAAGACGGTCGCCCCGCTCACGGGATTCTCTTGGCGCGACGAGGATGTGGGCGGCGTCCTGGCCATGGTCCGTTACTTCGAGGCGACGGCGGACCCTGAACCCGCTCTGCGCACCGCGGCGCAGCAGTGGATCCTCGAGTACAACGAGGACGACGTCCATGCCACGGCGGCGCTCCGGGAGTGGCTCGACCAGTGCGCAAGCCTGCTTCCTCCCATCGAGGACGCGGCACCGGGTCGTCCGCTGACCGTCGGGTGACCTGAAGGAGCTCGACTCAGTAGGCGCTGTTGTGCTCGAAGTAACGGCGAGGCGTGTCCACCAGCATGGTGTCGATCTGGGCCTCGGTCACACCGTGCTCCTGCATGTAGGGCAGCACGTCGTCGTGAATGTGCAGGTAGTTCCATTGGGTCATCATCGCCAGCACGTTGGGGTCGATCCAGTCGAGGTAACACGCGGCGTCGTGGGCCAGCACCATGCGATCGGCGTAGCCGCGCCGGCACAGCTCCACCACCGTGTCGGCCCGCGCCTCGAAGGTCGTCTCCACATTGAGCCCGAAGCGGTCCATGCCGAGGATGAAGCCGTCGTCGGCCAGGGCGCTCAGATGGTCGATGTCGGTGCTGTCGCCCGAGTGTCCCAGCACCACCCGGGTCGGGTCGACTCCTTCTTCGTCGCACAGCAGAGCCTTCACGGCCAGGCCGGTGTGGGTGCCGGGGTGGGTGTGCACGGTGATGGGTGCCCCGGTGGAGCGGTGTGCCCGGGCCACCGCTCGCATGACCCGGGCCACCCCGTCGGTCATGCCCTGGTGGTCGATAGCGCACTTGAGGAAGGCGGCCTTCACCCCTGTGCCCGCAATGCCTTCGGTGACGTCGCCGATGAACATGTCCACCATCGGGTCGGGCACCTCCGTGCCCAGCGCCGCCGAAAGCGCCGGGCCCCGGAAGTAGAAGAAGAAGGGGATCTGGTCGTAGGTGTAGCAGCCCGTGGCGACGACGATGTTGAGCCCGGGCACCTGCTCGGCGATGCGCTGAATGCGGGGGATGTACCGACCCAGGCCCACGACGGTGGGGTCGGCGATGCTGCGGATCCCCTGCGCGGCCAGGTCCTTGAGCTTGCCGACGGCGTCGGCCACGCGGTCGTCCTCACTGCCCCACTCGGCCGGGTAGTTCTGCTGCACGTCGGAGTTGAGGACGAAGACGTGCTCGTGCATGTAGGTCGGCCCGAGCTCGGCCGTGTCGATCGCACCCCGGACGGTCTCGACGGTTGCCATTTCCCACCCCTTCAGATCAGTTGGCAGGAACCCTATTGATCTCGGGCAAGCCGTGCCGAGGAGTCGTCGACTCGCTCGACCCGGGCCCCGCACAAAGAGCACGTGGGGGCGGAACCGCCGGGGTCTTCCGGCTGTCGCTCCTTCTCCCGCAGCACGTTCTGCTCAGCCAACACTTCTTCTGCCAGCTCGAGCCATGCGTCGAGCGACGCCAGTGTCTTCGACACCATCGTGGTCTCCTCATCGATCCTGGCCTTGCCACCGTGCCTTGCGGCCGGTTGGTGAGCGTCGTCGACCCAGGTGTCTCAGCTCGTCTGGATAAGTGACGCTCATTGTAGACCCGGGTGTTCATGAGGAACGCACTGTGGACGCGATCTGCAGCGGAGTCAGCGTGTGCAACGCGCTGTGTCCCTCCGGTTGGCGCGGCGGATGATCCCCGCCTTCGAGATGCGCGGCAGATCGTCGGCGGTGGCCCACCCGGTGTGGAGCCGAGCGACACCCGACACGACCATGCGGTCCGAATCTCTTCGACCGTCAGTGCGTTCGTTGTCCGCCAGTTGTGATCGCCACTGGGGTTGCCCGCGAGATCTGAGGTATCGTGCCCGGTTCAGAGACAGACGCGGTCAGCCCGACACGCAGGAGGCGGCATGGCCAAGGGTGGCGAAGGGGACGGGGCGCTCAGCAGCTCCGAGGTGACCTGCGCGGCCGTGCCGGTGGACGTCGAGGGCAAGCAGGCGGTCTGGATCTTCACGGAGTTCGAGACGAGCGAGTCGCTCAAGACTCTGCGCGAGTGGCTGATCCCGGATCACTGGCCCGAGTGGGGCGGCGAGATGTTCAAGGAGATGCGGCCGATCGGTTCGCTCGACCTGCGCCCGGCCCACGGTGGTGCGAAAGAGACCCAGTCCAACTACCTCGAGGTCGTCGAGATCGGCGGCCACCGCCTCGAGACCGAGCTGCGCTGCGAGGTCAAGTCCGCCCCCAAGTGGGCTGCCATGAGCTTCGACCTCGACCGCAGCATCGGGGACATGCTCCAGGTCGACCGCGGCTACCTCATGGTGGTCAGTGCCGGGGGCCGGCGCCACGTCAAGGCCCTCAAGGTCGTCGGCTTCACAAACACCCTGCTCAACACCGTCGCGACCCAGATGTGCCCAGAGTGGAGCACCTGGGTGCAGCGGGCCACGCAGGTGGGCGCGGTCCAGGCCGCCGGGGGCTCGGTCGACCCGACACCCGGCTCGGTCGGCGACGCTGATCCCAGGGTTTCGTTCTCCAGGGCGGGCGCGGCGGGGTTCACCGGCGGGGTGGCCGAGCAGTGGATCGGCACGGTGACGGACATGGTCGACTTCTACGCGCCCTTCACCTCCGACGTCACCGAGCGGCTCTGGTCGGGCCGCTACAGCCGCGTCGACGCGGCGAACGACGCCAGCCGGCTCTTCCAGCGCCTCGCCCGGGACTGGTCGGTCGCCTGGCAGGCGGGCATGGACAGCGTGTCGAACTGGGCCGAGGTCACCGTCCGACCGACGGCCGGCGCGGACCCGGACCGGAGCGCGCACACCATTGAGCACACGACGCTGATGGTGAAGGCCCGCTCTGACAAGGCGCGGGTGAGCATCTCGGATCTCACGCGGATCGGGGGCACGCCGGCGGTCATCAAGTCGTCCGACATCACCGTGACGCCGGCGGTGATCGAGGAGGCCGGCCGGGCCTACGTCACCATCCAGGCGGACACGTGCAACGTGCCCACCGGCCTCTACGAGGGTGAGCTCGTGGCCGGCCAGGGCGGCAAGCAGGCTCCCGCGCTCTTCTACGTCAGCCACGCCCAACCTGCGGGGGATTGAGGAGGCACACGCGGTGACGCCGGCCCCGGAACGGCCCGCCGCATCGGCGGAAGACCGGCTGTCGCAGCTGATCGATCGGCTCCTGGCGTCCATGGACGCCGCGGCGTCGACCGGTGCTTGGGATCGCGTGGTCGAGCTGGCCGACGACGTGCTCGCCGTCGACCCGGCGAACCGGCGCGCCGGGTCGATGAAGGAGCGGGCGACGCTCGAGCGCTCCTTGCCCGGGGGGCAGCGAGCCTTCGTCAGTCTGGTCTTCGCCGACATCGTGCAGTCGACCGACATGGCCGAGGTGGCCGAACCGGAGGTCATTCAGGATGTCTTCGCCCTGTACCGGCGGGTGGCCTCGGAGACCATCGAGGAGCTGGGGGGCCGCGTGCTCCAGTTCCAGGGCGACGGCGTCGTGGCGTGCTTCGGCTACCCCACCGCGTACGAGGACGACGCCCGGCGGGCGGTGCAGGCCGGGCTGCGGCTGGTCGAGCGGATGGCACAGGCATCCGTCGAGCTGCGCCGTCGGTACGGCATTGACCCCGCCATCCGGGTCGGTGTCCACTCGGGCACCGTCGTGATCTCCGGGCTGGCCTCGGGGGCCATCGACGGGTCGGCCCTGGCCGGTTCGGTGCCCAACGTGGCGGCGCGCCTCGAGGGGGAGGCAGAGCCCGGCACGGTGGTGATCAGCGAGACCACACGACACCTCGTCGAACCACACTTCGAGCTGAAGCCGGTCGGGACGCGCTCGCTCAAGGGGATCGCGCGCCCCATGGAGCTGCACCAGGTGGTGCGCTCGAACCTGGCCGTCTCCGCGTCGGGGCGCGGGCTGCCCGAGTCGGTGGCCCTGGTCGGCCGCGAGGGCCAGAGCCGCCTCCTCCGCTTCCGGTGGAAGCAGGTCGTCCAGGACGCCGAGGACCCCACCCGTCCCGAAGAGACGGTGGTGGTCGTGCGCGGCGTGAACGGCATGGGGAAGTCGGCGCTGGCCGCCGAGCTGGCGGGCCATGTGCACGTCGAAGGTGGTCTCGTGCTCGAGGCCAAGTGCTCGCCGTACCACGGCAACGTCGCGCTGTGGCCGGTCGGGCGCATGCTCGAGCAGCTGCTCGGCTTCTACCCCGACCAACCACCCGAGGAGCGGCTGACCGCATTGCAGGCCCAACTGGAGGGTGCCGGTCTGCAGACCGATGCCGTGCCTCTGCTGGCTCCCCTGTTCGGACTCGAGACCGACGAACGGTGGTCACGCCCGGAGGTGGACGCACTGGCGCTCCGCCAGCAGACGCTCCAGGCCCTCGTCACCTGGCTGGCGCACACGGCGGCCACGACGCCCACCCTGGTGTGGGCCGACGACCTCCACTGGGCCGACCCGACCACCGTCGACCTGCTGGGACTCCTGGCCACCCAGCGCATTCCCGGCACCATGATCCTGATCACGAGCCGGTTCCCCCTCGACGCGCCGTGGGCCCCGGGGGTCGTCGACATCGAACTGGAACCGCTGAAGGAGAAGGAGGCGGCCGGGCTGGTCGCCGCGCTGACCGACGGCGAGCTCGATCCGGCGCAGTGCCGCCAGATCGTCGAGCGCGGTGCCGGCATCCCGCTCTTCCTGCAGGAGCTGACCCGCAGCGCCGTCACCGCGAGTCCCGGTGAGGTCCTACCCCCGCGCATCCACGAGATCCTCACGGCGCGCCTCCGGGCTCCCGGCATCGACCTGCATGTCGCGCAGCTGGCGGCCGCGCTGGGTGCCGAGTTCGACGCGGAGCCACTGGGGCAGCTGGCCGGGCGGCCGGTCGACGAGGCGCTGGTGGGCCTGGAGGACGCCGCCATCATTGAGCGGGTCGCCGAGGTCCGACTCGGTCGGTACCGCTTCCGGCACGGCCTCCTGCGCGACGCCACCTACGAGACGCAACTCCTGCCCGCGCGCCAGCAGACCCATCGCTCCATCGCGGCGCTCCTCGGGTCGGGCGCCACGTCACCGGGCGATCTGGCCGTCGTGGCCCAACACTGGGACCTGGCCGGGGACGTCGCGCTGTCGCTACAGGCCTACATCTCGGCGGCACAGGCGGCCCAGGGGGCGGCGAGCCACACGGAGGCGCGCCAACTGCTGGACCGCGCCCTGGAGCTGGCGTCGACGATGCCCGAGGGCGACGAGCGCGACCTGACCGAGCTCATGATCCGGATGCAACGCACCATCAGCACGAGCTCGCAGTTCGGGTACGGCTACCCCGACGTGTTCGAGGACTTCCAGATCGCCGAGGAGATCTGCCGGAGGCTGACGAACCGCCCCGAGATCATGCCGGCCCAGGTGGGGATCTGGAGCTATCTGCTCGTACGCGGCCTGGTCGGCGACGCCAACGTGGTGCTCGAACCCCTGAGCGACGTGCTCGACGACCCCGCGACGGCGTGGTTCGCGCCCGAGATCAAGTCGTGCCTGGGCTACGGCGCGTTCTACGAGGGCCGGCTCGAGGAGGCGCACCGCTGGCTGGTCGAGGCGTGGGAGGGGTACCGGGCGCGGTCGATCGAGGCGGCGTCCTCTCCGTTCTGGCCCCTCCCGCACGATGCGGTGCCGATCACCGCGGTCGCGCTGGCCTGCATTTGCGGCTTGCAGGGCTCCACCGAGGAGAGCGCGCTGTGGGAGCGGCGGGCCCTGACCACCGCCGAGGAGCTCGACTTCCCCTCCGGGCCGTTCAGCGCCGCGTTCGTCTCCGTCTATCTGGCCTGGATCCGCATGATCACGGGCAACCGGGAGGAGGCCCGCGACTTCGGGCGGCGCACCATGGAGATCGCCGAACGGTGCCGCTTCGACTACTTCCAGATGCTCGGCACGCAGTACGTCCTGCTGCCCGAGCCCGGTCGGCCCTGTGACGTGACGGAGCTGGAACAGTACGGACTGGGGATGGATCTCGTCGGCCACGTCGCGTTCCGCCCGACCCACCTCGGCATCATCGCCCAGAACCACCACTATCTCGGCGACCCCGACCCGGCCCTCGACAAGCTCGCGGAGGCCATGGAACGCACGGTCACGTCAGGGGAGCTGGTCCATCAACCTGACCTGCTCCGCCTGCGCGCCGAGATCATGACAGCCGCCTATCCCGACCGTACGGACGAGGCCGTCAAGGACCTGGTCGCCGCCATTGAGATCGGCCTGGCCCAGGGGTCGCTCGTCCTGGCGCTGCGGGCCGCCAACGACCTGGCCCGGCTTCCCCACGACCGGGCGCCGGACTGGAACGACCGGCTCCGCACCGTGCTCGAACGGTTCCCGCCCAACTCCTCGAGCCCCGAACTGGCCGAGGCGCTCGATCTCCTCGGGGTCTGACGTGGCGCACTCCCGGGGCTCGGTGGCCATCCTCGGCGGCGGCATGGGCGCGCTGACCACCGCGTTCGAGCTCAGCGAAGGGAACTGGACCGACCGGTTCGACCGCATCACCGTGTACCAGCGGGGATGGCGCCTCGGCGGCAAGGGGGCCAGCAGTCGGGGGCCGAACGGCCGCATTGAAGAGCACGGGCTCCACGTCCTCCTCGGCTACTACGACCACACCTTCGACGTCATGCGACGGTGCTACGAGGCGCTCGACCGCGGCCGGTCGGACCCGTCCTGCCCCATCCCGACGTGGGACGACGCCGTCGCCCCCTCGAACCTCGTCGGCGTCGTGGACCGGCACGACGGCGCGTGGGAGCCGTGGGTGGCGACGTTCAGCCCTTTTGCCGGCCGCCCCGGCGGGGGCGCTGAGGGGCCCGCCGGATCGTCGCCGCTGGCCGTGGCCGACTTCGTGGTCCGGTCCCTCCGCCTCCTGGTCGACTTCTTCGCGTCGCTCCCGTTCCCCGCATCGCGCAGAGAGGCTCCATCGGGTTCAGCACCTCGCCCACCCCTCCGCCCGCCCGCGCCGGGACGCCGGTGGCGTCGATGGCCGCGGCCGTGCAGGGCGCCGGCCTGCTCGGTCTGATCCTCCCGCTCAATTGGTCGGAGCGGGTCCTGCGACAAGCCACGGCGCGGACCGGCAACCCGGACCTCGCGCTCGTCCTGCCCTCCCTGATCGAGCCGCTCCGGCGCGGTCTGCGCGACGGGTTGCGCGGACAGACCGCGGCGCGGCGCAGCTACGAGCTGGTGGAGCTGGTCACCACCAACCTCTTCGGCATCATGGTCGACGGCCTCCTCACGCGTCCCGAGGGCTTCGGGGCCATCAACCACCTCGACTACCGCCAGTGGCTGCTCGGGCACGACATCGACCCGGCGGCGCTCGAGTCGCCCATCCTCCGGGGCATGTACGACCTCGTCTTCGGCTACGAGGACGGCGATCCCGACCGGCCGCGCTTCAGCGCCGGGCTCGGTCTGGAGCTGGCGACCAAGATGCTGCTCGGCTACTCGGGCGCCCTCTTCTGGAAGATGCAGGCCGGCATGGGCGAGGTGATCTTCGCCCCTCTCTACGAGGCCCTGCGCGACCGCGGCGTGGAGTTCCGCTTCTTCCACCGCGTCGATGCGCTCAGGCTCGCGGACGACGGGCGGTCGGTCGCCGCCGTCGACCTCGGCATCCAGGCCGAGCTGGCCGAGGGGGTCACCGCCTACGATCCCCTGATCCGGGTCAAGGGCCTCCCGTGCTGGCCTGACGCGCCACTCGGTGCCCAATTGCGCGCCACCGAGCCGCTGGCGGGCGTCGACCTCGAGTCGTTCTGGTCCCCGCGCCGCGACGTCGGTCGCCGCACGCTGGAGGCGGGCAAGGACTTCGACGTCGTGGTGTTCGCCATCTCCCTCGGCATGGTGCCGCACGTCTGCGGCGAACTCCTGGCGGCGGCGCCGCCCTGGCGGTCGATGGTGGACAACGTGGGGACGGTGGCGACCCAGGCGTTCCAGCTCTGGCTGTCCGAGGACGAGGCGGCGCTCGGATGGCGTGGCCCCTCCGGGGCCACGGTCAGCGGGTTCGTGAAGCCCTTCGACACCTGGGCGTCGATGGCCCACGTGCTGCCGGCCGAGGACTGGCCCGAGACGGACCGGCCGCGGGCGATCGCCTATTTCTGCAGCGTCCTGGACGCGCCGGACGGCCGGGACGGAACGCCCGACCCCGAGACCGAGAATCGGGCCGTGCGGGAGCGCGCGGCAGACCTTCCTGGACCGCGACATGGCGACGCTGTGGCCGGCCGCCACGGAGGACGGTGGCTTCCGCTGGTCCCTCCTGTGCGACGGCGCACCGCAAACGGCGAACGGTGCCGAGCGGCTCGGCAGCCAGTACTGGCGGGCGAACATCGACCCTTCGGACCGCTACGTGCAGTCCCTGCCGGGCACCGACCAGTACCGCCTGCAGCCGGGTCGCAGCGGATTCTCGAATCTCGCCCTGGCCGGCGACTGGACCGACAACGGCCTGAACGCAGGCTGCGTGGAAGGGGCCACCCGGTCCGGGCAATTGGCCGCGGTGGCGGTGCTCGAGCAGCTGGCGGGGGCGCAGAGAAGGAGCGGGACATGAGCAGCACGGACGGCGACCCCTTCACCACCGGCGCCGTCGAGGCGGCGCGCCTGGCCAAGGTGGTGCAGGACCTCGGGTTCGACACCGCCCGGACCATCGTCGAGCGCTTCGTCGAGATCTTCGCCCAGTTCGCCACCACGAGCGGCAATGGCGGCGCTGACGGCCCACGCCCGAACGGCGGCGGGGGGCGGCCGTACCGCTACGGAGCACCCGACGCATCGATGCGGGCGCTGCAGTCGGACATGCAACGGGCCGCCGACGCCTACGTGGCGGTCCTGGGTCAACTCAACGAGGCGGGTCTCCGGTTCCTCGACGCCACCCGTTGGTGGGAGCCCGCCGTACCCGAGCAGGGCGACCTCCGCCTCCCCGACGTCGCTCCGGGCGGCCGGGCGAGCGCCCGGCTGTGGCTGCACAACACCACGGCCTCACCGGCGGCCGAGCTCCGGCCGTGGTGTCCGGGACTGGCCAACCACACCGGGGCGTCCCTGCCGACGAGCGCGGTCACGTGTGCGCCCGACCTCATCGACCGGCTCGGCCCGGACGAGAGCCGCGAGATCCTCGTCACGGTGGCGGTCGGCGAGGACGCGGCGCCCGGCGCCTACCACGGACAGCTCCTGGTCGACGGCCTGCCCGACGTCGTGTTCCCGCTGCGCGCCCGCGTGCTGCCCGCGTCGAACGGTTCGTGACCGCGGGGACGGAGCCGGCGGCCGGTCTGGCCTACTACGGCGGCATCGTCGCCAACGATCTCGGCGGGCGCTTCGCCGCTGTGGCGGACCAGCCCTACCTCGCGGCGCCGATGAGCGACTACCCCAGCCGCGGCGGAAAAGCCCTGCGCCCGAGCCTGTGCCTGGCGACCTGCGAGGCCTTCGGCGGCCCGCTCGGCGACGCGCTCCCCTCGGCCCTGGCGATCGAGCTCCTCCACAACGCCTTCCTGGTCCACGACGACATTGAGGACGCGAGCCTGCTCCGCCGGGGGGAGCCCACCCTGCACCGCCGTTACGGCACGCCGCTCGCGCTGAACGCCGGCGACGGCCTCGCCCTGCAGGCCATGGCGACGCTGCGCGAGAACATCGAGCTGCTGGGCCCGCGGCTCGCCGACCGCATCATGGTGGAGTTCGACTTCATGAGCCAGCAGACGGTCGCCGGGCAGGCGCTCGAGCTCGGGTGGTGCCGGGACAACCGGACCGACCTGGCGCCCGACGACTACCTCGACCTCATCATGAAGAAGACGTGCTGGTACACCACGGTGCTCCCCCTCCGGGTGGGCGCGCTCGTGGGCTCGCGGGGCACGGCCGAGCTCGATCCGATGATCGAATTCGGCTTCCACCTCGGGGCCGCCTTTCAGATCCGCGACGACATCCTCAACCTGGTCGGGGACCCCGACCTCTACGGCAAGGAGCAGCTCGGCGACCTCCTGGAGGGGAAGCGGACGCTGATGCTCATCCACCTCCTGGCCTGCGCCGATCCGGCCGACCGCGTCTGGCTCGTGGCCTACCTGGGCCGCGCGCCGACGGAGCGGTACCCCCATGACGCCGTCCGGGTGCTCGAGCTCATGCAGTCGTACGGGAGCATCGCCTTCGCCAACGAGTTCGCGACCGGGGTGGCGCGCTCCGCCCTGATCTCCATGGATGCCGCCTTCGCCGGACTGGACGACACGCCGGCGCGGCGCTTCATCGCCTGCCTCGTGCCGTTCATGATCGAGCGCGCCAGCTGAGCGAGCCAGCTGGGTGAGGCAACTGGGCGAGGCAACTGAATGAGTCGGTGGCGCGGCGGCTCGGGGCGGAGAGGCCGCTGTTACCATCGCCGGGCCAGCCGGACGGACCGACGATGTCCGTCGCGCCCGGTGCGAGACAGAGAAGGGACGTGCGGACCCCCATGAGGCCGGTCGAACTACGCGAGCTGATGCTGATCACGATCCAGGTGCGCCCCATCACCGACCTGGGAGGCGGGCGGAGGTACGTCACCTTCGCCAGCGGGACCTTCGAGGGCCGGGACGGCCTGGCCGGCACCGTCCTCGAGGGTGGCATCGACTGGCAGACGGTGCGCCCGGACGGCGTGCTCGAGATCGACGCCCACTACACGCTGCAGACCGATGCGGGCGAGGCGGTCGAGGTGCACTCGCAGGGCGTGCGCAAGGCGTCGGAGTCGGTGGCGGCGCGATTGGCCCAGGGGGACCTCGTCGATCCGGACGAGTACTACTTCCGGACCCTCGTCCGGCTGTCGACGGCGGCGCCGCGCCTGGCGTGGTGCAACGACATCCTCGCCGTCTCGACGGGCGAGCGGGAGCGCAGCACCGTCCGCATCCACGTGCACGAGGTCCTGTGAGCGAGGCCGCGTCCGCCCTGCACGGCGCGGTCATCGGCGCGGGCATCGGAGGATTGGCGACGGCGCTCAGCCTCCACGAGGTCGGCGTGCAGGTGGAGGTGTTCGAGTCGACGCGCGAGATACGTCCCCTCGGCGTCGGCATCAACCTGCTCCCACACGCCGTGCGCGAGCTCGACGCCCTCGGCCTCCTCGACGAGCTGCGCGCCCATGCCATCGCGCCCTCACTCCTCGTCTACTGCACGAAGCGGGGAGAGGAGATCTGGCGGGAGCCGCGTGGGCTGGCCGCGGGCTACGCCTGGCCCCAGCTCTCCATCCACCGCGGCATCCTGCAGGAGGTCCTGCGGGAGGCCGTGGTCGACCGGCTGGGGCCGGACGCGCTCCACCTCGGGCGGCGGCTGGTGCGGATCGGCGGCCCGCCGTGGCGCCCCGTGGCGGAGTTCGAGGACGGAAAGGTCGAGGCGGACCTCGTCGTGGCGGCCGACGGCATCCACAGCGCGGCGCGGGCCCAGCGCTACCCCGACGAGGGGCCGCTGCTCTGGAACGGGTCGCTCCTGTGGCGAGGCGTGGCGGAGGTCGAACCCGTCCTCGACGGACGCTCCATGATCTGGGCCGGACACCCCGAGCAGAAGTTCGTCGGCTACCCGATCGGCGACCTGCCCGACGGCAGGCAGACGTTCAACTTCATTGCCGAGCTGCGCCGACCCGACTCCGACCTGGCGACCGGGGAGGACTGGAACCGCCGCGGGTCGCGGCACGACTTCCTGCCCCAGTTCAAGGACTGGGACTTCGGCTGGCTGGACGTGCCGGGCATCGTCGAGGCGGCGCCGGAGACGTTCCTGTTTCCCATGGTGGACCGCGACCCGGTCCCGCGCTGGACGTTCGGGCGCACCACGCTCCTGGGTGACGCGGCCCACCCGATGTACCCCATCGGCTCCAACGGCGCGTCCCAGGCCATCCTCGACGCCCGGGTGCTCGCCGGCTGCATCCGCCGGCACGGCGACGACCTCGACCGGGCCCTGCAGCGCTACGAGGAGGTGCGGCGCCCGGCGACGGCGGCGATCGTGCAGGCGAACCGCGGCTTCGGCCCCGAGCTCCCGATGAAGCTGGTGGAGGAGCGGGCGCCCGACGGGTTCGCCGACATCGCCGACGTGATCACGCCCGAGGAGATCGCCACGGTCACCGAGGGGTACCGCACGACCGCCGGCTTCTCGCTCGCCGCGCTGCAGCGCGGCACGTCACTGATCGACGAGCCGTTCCCGGCCTGAGGCCGGCTCGCCAGAAGGGAAACTCAGCCCGTACCGCATGAATGCGCGCACCGTCTACTACGCCTCCTACGGGTCGAACCTGTACGCCGCCCGTCTTGCCTGCTACCTCCGCGGTGGGCGCCCGCCGGGAGCCAGCCGCGCCTGCGTCGGCGCCCGCGATCACGCCTTGCCGTCCGACTCGGTCGCCCTGACGATTGCGCACCGCCTCTACTTCACCGGCCATTCGAAGCTGTGGGGGGGTGCCCCGGCCTTCGTCGACACGACTCCCGCGCCCGAGGGCGGTGCGTTGGCCCGCGCCTACCGGATCACCTGGGAGCAGTTCGAAGACGTCGTCGCGCAGGAGAACGGCCGCAGCAGCGCGCCCATCGAGATCGCACCCAGCGAGCTCGACGACGGCTTCTCACGGTGCATCGGCCCCGACCGCTACGAGAACCTCCTGTGCGTCGGCCGTCACGCCGGGCATCCCGTCGTCACCTTCACCGCTCCCTGGTCGCTCGCCGACGTCGAACCGGCCGCGCCCGCTCCGGGCTACCTGGCGATGTTGATCGGCGGCCTGCGCGAGTCGCACGGCCTCGAGGACTCGGCCATCATCAGCTACCTCTCCTCCGCTCCCGGTTGTGACGAAGAACTCGTGCGCGCCGCCCTCGCCCTCCCTGGAATCGAGCCCTGAGCGGCGATTGGGCTCACGAGGCCAGCCCGCGCCGAGGCGGCATCAGGAGCCGCCTGCCGTTCAGGTGCGGGCCCCGCCGACGCCGAGCACCAGCTTGCCCACGGCCTCGGCCCGGTCGACGGCACTCAGCGCCTCGGGCAACGCGTCGAACGACACCGTCCGAGTGACGTTGCGCAGACGGCCGTCCGCGAAGAGACCGAGCAACAGCTCGTGATCGGCCTCTGCCTCCACACGGGTCTGCCCGCCGGCGTAGACGCCGACGAGGGAGGCATTGCGCAGGACGAGGTTCGCGATGTCGGCGTCGACCCAGCGCCCGCTGGCGAACCCGACGGCGAGAAGACGCCCACCAGGCCGCAGGCACGTCGCGGCCGATGCGGCGAGGTCGCCCCCGACGGGGTCGTACACGACGTCCACGCCCTCGCCCCCCGTCGCCTCGAGCACGGCGTCGTGGACCGGGATCTTGGTGCGATCGATGACGACGTCCGCGCCCGCCGCTGCGCAGAGCTCCCGCTTCGCCTCCCCCGCGGCGACGGCGATGACGCGCGCGCCGAGCGCCGCCCCGAGCTGCAGCGCGGCCAGACCCGAGCCGCCCGCGGCGCCGAGCACGAGGAGCCACTCGCCGGCCTGTAACGCGCCGCGCCGGACCAGCCCGATGAGGGCGGTCGAATACCCGATCCGAAAGGCGCCCGCATCCTCGTCGCGCATGGCCTCGGGCACCCGGAAGGCGGTGTCCGACCGGGCGATCGTCGCCTCGGCGAACCCGCCGTGACCGTCGAAGAAGCTCGTCACCGCCATGAGCCGGGTCCCGAGGGGCACCGGCACGCCCGAGCCCACCGCATCGACCGTGCCGCAGACCTCCTGGCCGGGGACGAAGGGGAGCGTCGGGGAGAAGGCGTAGGTCCCCCGGCACATGAGCGCATCCGGGAGTCCGATGCCCGCGGCGCGCACCCGCAGCCGGAGCTCACCGGGGCCCGGGACCGGCTCGTCGACGTCGACGCGTCCGAGCGCGTCGCGAGGTGGCCCGTAGCGTTGGACCTGCCAGGCGTCCACGCCACACCCTACGTGGTGGCTCAGCGCGATAGGGAGGTCGCAGCGGCCGGGGATGCCGATCCCGGGCTCCCGCGGCGTGGCGCCCACTGACGTCGTGGGACAAGATGCAGCGCATGGGTTCAGCCGAGCGGTTCTCCGGTCGGGTCGCCATCGTCACGGGATCGACGGCCGATCCGAGCATCGGCCGATCCTGCGCACTCCGTCTAGCCCGTGAGGGCGCGTCGGTCGTGATCAACGGCCGCGACGAGGACCGGGTGGCGTCGGCCGAGGCCGTCTTCCGCGCCGAGGGGCTGGACGCCGTCGGCGTCGCCGGGTCGATGGACACCGAGGCGGCCGTGGCGAGGCTGACCGACCGCGCCATCGAGACGTTCGGCCGCATCGACCACCTCGTCTGCACCGTCGGGGGCGCCCCCTATCCGCTCTCCTTCGATGCCATCAGCGAGGAGCAGCTGCTCGAGACCTTCCGGCTCAACACCTGGCCCGGCCTGGCGCTGATCCGGGCCGCGCTGGCCCGGGGGCTCGGTGACAACGCCGGGTCGGTGGTCACGATCTCGAGCGGCTCACCGCGCAAGACCACCTCGGCCATGGTGTCCTACGCAGCGGCCAAGGCCGCGCTGAACGCGATGACGCGCACCATGGCGGCCGACCTGGCCAAGCAGGGCGTGCGGGTCAATGCGGTCAGTCCGGGGCTGGTGCGCACCACGGCGACCCGGCCCAT
This sequence comes from uncultured Acidimicrobiaceae bacterium, assembly GCA_963826835.1. GTDB lineage: Bacteria > Actinomycetota > Acidimicrobiia > Acidimicrobiales > RAAP-2 > Bog-473. The sequence continues at coordinate 201,721 of CAWGYK010000007.1, read as the reverse complement.
CTGGAAGGCGGACGGCGGCACGGCGGCGGGCTCAGCCCTCCCGCTGGGCCGGCTGACCGAGGCGGAGGACATCGCCGCGGCCGCGTGCTTCCTGCTCTCCGACGACGCCCGGCAGATCACGGGGATCACCCTCGACGTCGACGCCGGGAACCACCTTTCGAGCGGCTGGACGCCGATCCGGTAGCTACGAGGCTCCTCATTCGGGGGAGGCCAGCAGTGTCTGCAGCGGTGCCACCACGGTCGTCCCGATCCGCTCGATCTGGTCGCGCACGTGCTCGGGTTCCATGCCGGGCAGTTGCACCCGGAGGTTGAGCGCGTCGGCGCCGACCTCGCGCGTGACGGCCGCCAGCCGCTCCACCAGTTCGCCGGGCTCGTCGGACGCGATGGTCTGATCCTCACCGAACGCGCCGGCGTCCGGGGCATAGCTCTCGTAGACGGCCCGTTGGTCCTCCACCAGCTCGGCGCGCACCCGGCCCAGCCAGACCCGGCGGATCAGGACCTTCGAACCCGTTCCGCCGCCCTCGTCGAAGGCGGCGGTCAGACGGGCCAGCCGCTCCGGCGCGGACATGCCCTCCATGAGAAGGCCGGCGCCGCAGCGCGCCGCACGGACGGCGGCGGCCACTGACACCGCTGCGCTGAGCACCGGGACGGGGGCGGCCCGGCAGGCAACGAGCGCCGGGTCCCCGTCGAGTTGGCCCAACTCCTCGCCGCGCAACATGGCCACCAGTCGGGGGAGCTCCGCCTTGAAGCGGTCGACCGCATCGGCCTGGCGCATGCCGGCCACCTCGAAGTCCAGGGGCAGGGCGCCTGCGGCCACGCCGAGCCCGACCCGGCGGCCATGGCGGGCCTGCAGCCAGGCCACCTCCTCGGCGACGAGCGCCGTCGAACGCAGGGGGAGCAGCAGCGGCGCCGCGGCGGCCCACCCCGTCGGTCGCTCCGACAGGACGAAGGAGGCCATCTGCAGGGGCTGCGCCATGTAGCCGGCGAAGCCGCCGTGATGCTCACTCGTCATGACGCCGTCGAAGCCGTGGTCGAGGGCGAGGCCGGCCTGCGCGCAGAGCTCGCGGACGATGGCGTCGGCGGACAACTCGTTGTGCGGGTACAGCCGGAGGGAGACGGACCCGGGACCGAACGGAGCGGACGTGGTCCGGGTGTCGGTCGGGCCAGTGCGCGGCGCGGCGTCAGACGTCCTGCGCGCGCCGGCCGGCATCAGGCGATCCTACGAGTTGCGCAGCGGACGCGGGAGCGGGTGGCGCCAAGGCTGCGACGACCTACTCCCCGGATGCGAAGTGGGTCTCGCGCAGCTCCCGCTTGAGCATCTTGCCCGAGGGATTGCGCGGCAGCCGCTCCTCGCTGAAGGCGATCCGGCTCGGGATCTTGAAGGGCGCGATCCTGCCGGTGAGGAAGCGCCGGAGCTCGTCGGCGTCGAGGGTCGACCCCGGTCGCGGCGTGATCACGGTGGCGACCTCCTCGCCGAGGCGTTCGTGGGGCACACCGAACACCGCCGCCTCGTAGACGTCGGGATGCTCGTAGATGGCGCTCTCGACCTCCGCGCTGTACACGTTCTCGCCACCCCGGAGCACCATGTCCTTGGCCCGGTCCTCGATGTAGAGGAACCCCTCGTCGTCGATCCGGCCCAGGTCGCCCGTGGCCAGCCAACCGTCGACGAGCACCTCCGCGGTCGCCTCGGGCTTGTTCCAGTAGCCGCGGAAGAGGTTGGGGCCCTTCATCCAGATCTCGCCCCGGGTCCCCGTGGGCACGGGCGCTCCGGCGCCGTCCCGAATCTCGATGTCGACGATGGTCAGCTTGGCCCGACCGGTGGAGGACGGATGCGTCACGTAGTCGTCGCCGGTGTTGCCGGGGCCGAAGGCGTTGGTCTCGGTCATGCCGTAGCCGATGTTGGGCCGACCCTCGGAGAAGGAGTCCTCGACCCGCTCGACGAGCTTGACCGGGGCCGGTGCGCCCCCGCCACCGATGCTGGCGAGTGAAGAGGTGTCGTAGGTGGAGAAGGCCGGGCTCTCGAGCAGGTCCCAGCTCTGGGTGGGGACGCCGACGAAGGCGGTCACGCGTTCGGCCTCGATGAGCCGGAGGGCGACCGCGGGGTCCCAGCGGTACATCATGACCAGCTTCATCTTCAGGCCGAAGCACGAGAGCATCACGGGCACGCAGCCGGTGACGTGGAAGAGCGGGACGATCAGGATGAAGGTGGGTCGTGCGGGCTCTGCGTCGTTCGTGTCCCTCTCCTGGCCCTGGCGCGCCGCGTCGATGGCGGCGCGGGCCCAGAAGGCCATCAGAGACTGTGTCACCGCCCGATGGGTGGACACCGCTCCCTTGGGGAACCCGGTCGTCCCCGAGGTGTAGAGGATGGTGGCGTCGTCCTCGGGCAGCACCACCGCAGCCGGCATCGGATCGCCCAGGGTCACGACGTCCTCGTAGCGCCGCACGCCGCCCGGGAGCGGTTCTCCTGCGGGCAGACGCACCGCAATCACGGGGACCTGGCGTTGCGCCGCAGGACGCTGCGCCCGATCCACCCGCTCTCCGTCGACGATGAGCACCACGCTGCCGGAGTCCTCCAGGGCGTAGTCGAGCTCGCTCTCCGTCCACCACGCGTTGAAGGAGACGGACACCGCGCCGACGGAGAGGATGGCGGCGAAGGACACGATCCACTCGGGCAGGTTGCGCATGGCGATGCCCACCCGGTGGCCCTTCTGGACCCCGAACGTGTGCACCAGCGTGTGCGCCAGGGCGTCGATGTGCCGGGCCGTCTCCTGGAACGACCAGCGCTCGTCCTCGTAGACGAGGAACGTCGACTCGTCCTTCCGGGAGGGGGCGAAGACGTCGACCAGCGTGGACGGTGCGTTCTTGAAGACCCGGTAGGCGACGCCGTCGATGTCCGCTTCACCCAGTTCGAAGGTCCGGCCGGGACCGGTGAGCTCGGTGTAGGCCTCCTCGTAGCTGATCGCCATGGGGGTCAGCGGATGGTCCCCGCCCCGGGGATGAGCGGCAGATCCAGGGCGGTGGCCCACCCGGGCGGCAGTTCGTTGACGGCGGGCACGGCGTTGAGGGCGCGCAGCCCGGTGGCCAGGCAGCCCGCAGCGGCGGCGTCGCGCCCGGAGCCGTCGGTGAAGCGGAAGGCCGTCTCCTGGGTGATCGACGGCGTGCCCTCGATCTCCACCCGGTAGACGTCGTCCTGGGTGCCCCGGGGCCAGTCCGGCGCGGCGTCGGTGCCCACCCGGTTGACGTGCTCGAGGCAGATGCGGGGCTCACCCTTGTAGATCCCGTTGATGGTGAAGTGGATGGCGGCCACCTCGCCCGGGTTGATGACGCCCTTGGCGGTCGTGATGGGAACGTCGGTGACCCACTTGTCCCAGGTGCTGGTGATCTCGTCGAGCTCGACTCCGACGGCGTGGGCCATCATCGGCACCGTGGCGCCCCATGACATGACGAGGATGTCGGTGTGCTCGAGGAGGGGCGTGAACTCGGGTGGGCGCCCGATGCCCATCTCGTCCTCGTACGCCCCCGTGTAGTTGATGTAGTCCACGAGCTCGAGGGCCTTCACCTGGCGCACCTCGGCGCACAGACCCATGAGCGTCATCGGAAAGAGGTCGTTGGCGAAGCCCGGGTCGATGCCGGTGGTGAAGCAGGTGGCGCCGCCCGCGGCGCAGGCCTCGGTGATGGGGTCGATCCACGAGGGCGGGTTCAGCTTCATGGACGGCCAGACCCACGGCGTCATGGCGGTCGAGCTCACGTCGATGCCGGCGCGCAGGAAGGCACCCAGGTCGCGGATGTTGGCGTCGGCGTGGCCGGCGGTGGGCCCGTAGTGCACCAGGGCGTCGGGTTGGAGGGCGATCAGCGCATCGAGGTCGTCGGTCGCGAGCAGGCCGGTCAGTGGGATGCCGCAGATGTCGCCGGCATCCTGGCCGACCTTGTCCTTGTCGTGGACGCCGACGCCGACCAGCTCGAAGTTCGGGTGGCGCAGCACCTCGGGGATGATCATCTTCCCCACGAACCCCGTCCCCCACACGACGACCCTCTTCACCTTCTCTGTCATGGGGGCATCATCGCACCTGGGCGGCGACTCCCGCCCCGCCGCTAAGTTCGCGGCCACAGCCGAACTGGGACCGCCGAACCAGCGCAGGAGGTGCATCCCGATGCCGCACTACAACCCGGCCCGCGATCGCTACCGGTCGATGGCCTACCGACGCTGCGGCCGGAGCGGGGTGCTGCTGCCCGCACTCTCACTCGGGTTCTGGCACAACTTCGGCGAGGACCGGCCCCTCGACGTCCAGCGCTCGATCGTGCGGCGCGCCTTCGACCTCGGCATCACCCATTTCGACCTGGCCAACAACTACGGGCCGCCCTACGGGAGCGCCGAGACCAACTTCGGATCGATCCTGCGCTCGGACTTCGCCCACCGGCGCGACGAGCTGTTCATCTCCACCAAGGCCGGCTGGGACATGTGGCCGGGCCCCTACGGCGACCACGGCTCCCGCAAGTACCTGCTGGCCAGCCTCGACCAGAGCCTCGCCCGCCTCGGGCTCGACTACGTGGACATCTTCTACCACCACCGCTTCGACCCCGACACACCGCTCGAGGAGACGATGGGCGCCCTCGACGCGGCCGTGCGCCAGGGCAAGGCGCTCTACGTCGGCATCTCGTCGTACTCCGACGTGCGCACGAAGGAGGCGGTGGCGATCCTGCACTCCCTGGGCACGCCGCTGCTCATCCACCAGCCGTCGTACTCGATGTTCAACCGCTGGATCGAGGACCGGCTGCTCGACGTCCTCGGCGAGGAGGGCGTCGGGTGCATCGGCTTCTCCCCACTGGCCCAGGGGCTGCTCACCGAGCGCTACCTGCACGACATCCCCGAGGGGTCGCGGGCGTCGGAGGGGACGACGCTGTTCCGCGAGATGTTGAGCGAGGAGAACCTGGGGCGGGTGCGGGCGCTGGGCGAGATCGCGGCGCGGCGGGGCCAGAAGGTCTCGCAGCTCGCGTTGGCCTGGGCCCTGCGCGACCCCCGCGTCACCTCGCTCGTCATCGGGGCCAGCAGCGTCGCCCAGCTCGAGGAGAACGTGGCGGCGCTCGACAACATGGAGTTCACGGCCGAGGAGCTCAAGGAGATCGACGTCTACGCCGTCGAGGCCGGCATCGATCTGTGGCGGGGGCCGGCCACGAGCTGAGAGAGCGCCATCCTCGGCCGGCCCGTGCCGGCTTCTGCAAGGGTGAGGACGTGCGCAGCGTGGTGGTGGCGTCCGGAGGCGACGGCTACGGCTTCCTCGTGGACGAGCACGGGGAGCTCCACCAGGCGGGGTTCGGGCCGGGGATCGAGCGGCACATGGAGAAGCTCTCGTCCAGGGTGCCTGCGAGCGTGTACCCGCTGGCCTATGCGGCCTACGACGAGGACATCTTCCGGGCCCCGTCGCTGCGGGTCACCCACAGCGACGGCACCACGACGACCCGTCTCCGTGTCGTGGACGTGGAAGCGTCCGGACCGGACACCGAGATCGTGCTGGCCGACCCCGACTGCCCGCTCGAGGTCCGGCTGTGCTTTCGGGCCGAGGACCACGGCGTGCTGCGGCAGTGGGTCAGGGTCACCAACCGCCAGCCCGGGCCGGTCACCCTCTTCGAGGTCGCCGCCGCCTCGCCGTTGCTGGCCACCCGCTCGCCGCATCTGACCCATTTCGGAGGGAGCGACTGGTCGGCCGAGTGGACGACGACGACCGAGGCGCTGACGCCGGGGACCAAGCTCGTCGAGTCGCGCGGTGGCGTCCGGCCGCACCTCCAGTCGTGCCCCTTCTTCTTGCTGTCTCCGGACGGCGCCCCGGAAGAGGAGGACGGGACGGTCCTCGCCGGTGCGCTGGCCTGGGGCGGCAACACGCGCTTCGCCTTCGAGCGCACCACGGCGCCCACGGTGCGGGCCTGGTGCGGGCACAACCCCGTGGCAGCCGAGTACGTGCTCGACCCCGGGGCGACGTTCACCACTCCCGAGCAGATCTGGGCCTGGTCGACCGAGGGGATGGGCCCCCTGAGCCGGCGGTTGCACCGGTGGGTGCGGGCGGGTGCGGTGCGCGACGGCGACGCACTGCGCCCGATCGTGGTCAACAACTGGGAGGCCACCTTCTTCAAGTTCGACACCGAGCGACTTCTCGGTCTCATCGACGAGGCGGCCGAGCTCGGCGCCGAGCTGTTCCTGCTCGACGACGGCTGGTTCGGCACGTCGCATCCCCGCGACGACGACACGGCCGGCCTGGGCGACTGGGAGGTGAACGAGGCCAAGCTGCCGGGGGGCCTCGGTCCCGTGATGGCGCGGGCGGCCGAGCGCGGGATCCGATTCGGCCTGTGGGTGGAGCCCGAGATGGTGAACCCGCACTCGACGCTGTACGCCGAGCATCCAGACTGGGTCGTCGGCCAGCCGACGCGGCGCCCGCGTGAGTTCCGCCAGCAGCTCGTCCTCGACACCCTGCAGCCGGCCGTCGCCGCCTTCGTCCTCGACGTGGTCGACCGCACCCTGGCCGAGAACCCGGGCATCAGCTACCTCAAGTGGGATGCCAACCGCCCCCTGACCGATCCGGGGTCACCGACCCTCGCCCGCGACCGGCAGGCCAACTACGGGGTCGACCATGTGCGGGCGACCTGGGACCTCATGGCGACCGTGGCCGGGCGCCACCCCGAGCAGACCCTCATGCTCTGCGCCTCCGGCGGCGGGCGCGTCGACCTCGGCTCGCTGCGCTGGTTCCACGAGGTCTGGCTCTCGGACAACACCGATCCGGTGGACCGGGTCCGCATGCAGTGGGGCGCCTCGCACTTCCTGCCCGCCAACGTGGTGGCGGCCCACGTCACCGAGTTGGGAGACCGGCCCATTGCCTTCGGCTGCGCGGTCGCGATGAGCGCGCGGTTCGGCTTCGACGTCGACTTCGAGGCGCTCAGCGACGAGGACCTCGACGTGTGCCGGCGCGCCGTCGCCCTGTACCGCGAGATCCGGCCGCTCGTGCAACAGGGCGATCTGTGGCGGTTGCTTCCGCCCGAAGGGCGCGCCGCCCTGTCCTACGTGTCCCCCGACGGCGACGCGGCCGTCGTCTTCGGGTTCCAGCTGGCGGACGGCTCCGATGACGCGGGGCCGGTACGCCTGGGTGGTCTCCGGGCGGAAGAGGTGTACGAGGTCACGACGGTCGACCTCGCGGCAGGTGACGCGGCGGCGGCCGAGCCATGGAGTGGCGCCGACCTGATGGAGCAGGGTCTGGCGTGGCCGCTCACCACGGTCTGCACGGCACGCATCTGGGTGCTGCGAGCCACCTGACTCACTCGTCGGCAATTGCAAGTGGGCGGGGCCGAAGCCCCGCCCACTGCGTCTCTCCGCCTGAGACGAAAGAGCTACACCGCCGATCCGAAGAACGGCATGCCCTCACCGGGCGGGCTGAAGGTGAACAACCCACCGTCGGAGGCCACCATGTAGTAGCCGTCGTAGGAGTTGTTGTTGAACCCACCGACCACCGGCTTGTTCAACACGATGCCTCCCGTCGAGCCGAAGAACGGGGCGTTGTAGGAGAACACGCCGCCGTCGGAGGCGATGAGGCGGTAGCCGCTCCCGTCCGACACCGGTGCGATGCCCACCACCGGCTTGTTGAGGTGGATGCTCCCCGTCGAGCCCTCGAAGGGTGCGTCGTAGGCGAACACACCCCCGTCTGACGCCACCAGCCAGTACCCGCCGGTCATCCGGTCGAGTCCCATGCCCACCACGGGCTGATTGAGATGGATGCCACCGGTCGAGCCGAAGAACGGGGCGTTGTAGGAGAACACACCCCCGTCGGAAGCCACCAGCCAGTAGCCGGTCCCGTTGAGCGTGGCGGTCAAGCCGACCACCGGCTTGTTCAGGTGCATGCCACCGGTCGAGCCGAGGTAGGGGGCGTTGAAGGCGAAGACACCGCCGTCCGACCCCACGAGCCAGTAGCCACCGGTGGCGCGGTCGACGGCCATGCCGACGATCGGTTGGTTCAGCTTGAGGCCCGTGAGCGAGCCGTAACAGGTGGCCGCGCCGAAGGTCGCCACATCGCCGGCGGCGTCGACCTCGTAGTAACCGGTGCCGTCATCGAGGGCGGCGCCACCGACCACCGTGCCCGAAGGCAGGGTCGAGAGGCAGCTCGTCTGGACGGGACCCGGCGTGGCCGGACCGGCGCCGGGCAGCGTCTGGAACCACAGGTAGGCGTTGGTCGGGACCTCGCCCACGCCGTCGACACCGATGCCGCTGTTCGGCGCGTTCTCCAGCGCCTTGACGGCCGAGTAGCTCTTCGCGGTCTCGACCGAGTTCAGGCCGGCCGCCGAAGTCACCGGGATGACGATCACGTTCCACCACTCGGGCTGGTCGCCGTTGCGGGTCGTGAGGAGGTGGTCGTGACCCGGCAGCGGGACGTTGTCCAGCGATGCAGCCGGCGCACCGAGCACCGAGGCCAGCCGTGAGAGGTCGATGGTGGCCGGGTGGTCGATACAGGTGATGGCGCTCGAGCACTGGTTGTACGTCACCGGCGGTGAGGAGTACAGCGGCACCGGGATGTAGAGGGGGTCGATGTTGCCGTTGGTCACCGTGGGTGACGGGGGCGTCTGGTCGGCCACGCCCGGCGGCACCTTGTTCGGCGCCGCGCCGGCCTCGCAGCCGGTGCCCGAGGCGGCGGAGACCGTGGTGTCACAGAAGAAGGGCTCGGTGTAGAGCGCGTCAACATCCTGCCCGTCGATCCAGTCATGGCTGATGCCGATGTTCTGGCAGTTGGGGGCCGTGGCGCCACAGTCGTTCTGCAGATTGTCGATGACATTGCCCGGCTCGGTCTGGTTGACGGAGGGGTCGGGGTCGGGGGCGGTCGCGACCGGGGCCCCGGGGGGAGCCGTGGCGGCCAGGTTGGCCGCCTGGGCGGCCGGGACCGTCCCGGGAAGGACCTGGAAGAACAGCGAGACGTTGGTCGGCGCCTCGATCGCCTTCGAGGCGTTGACGGCGGCCGTGATGGCGGCCGTGCTCGTCAGCGTGCTGAACGTGGCCGGGTCGGTCGTCGCCACCACTTCGACGTTCCACCACTCGGGGACTCCGCCGTTGCGGGTGCCGACGACGTGGTCGTGCGCCGGGATCGGCACGTTCTCCACGCTGCTCGGCGACGGGTTACCGGGGAGGGCACCGGCGATGCGCGAGAGGTCGATGGTCGGGGGATGGTCGATACAGGTGGCCGTCGCCGTGCACTGCGTCGGCGGCGGGTTGGAGAACAGCGGTACCGGAATGTAGAGGGTGTCCTGGTGGGTCGTGTTCCCGAGCGAGGTCCCGTTGGGAGAGTTGGCGCTCGGCGAGCCCGATTGCGCGGCACCGGCCTCGCAGCCGGTCGCGGCATTCGAGCTCACGTTGGTGTCGCAGTAATAGTCCTCGCTGTAGAGGAGGTCGACGTTGGTCCCGTTGTAGTAGCCGTAGGACTCGCCGACCTGGCCACAGGTGGGAGCGTCGTTGCCGCAGTTGTACTGCAGCGGGTCGACCGTCGTCCCGCTGTCGCCCGAAGGTGGGGGCACCTGCACCGCGTGCGAGGTGGCGGCGGCCGTGGCCAGCTGGGTGCCCACCACGCCGGAAACCCCGAGGACGACCACGAAGAGCGACGCGAGCATGGCCGTCACCGTTCGTAGGGAGAACCGCATCAGACCGAAGCGTTGCCTCACTGCGTACACCTTTCGTAAAGGGAACCCGACGCGGTGGCGTCGCACTGCAGGCCGGTGTGGCCACGTCGGGTTCCATCGGGTGGCCACATCCCCGGTCGCAAGGAAGCGCCATGGGGATGGCCGCGGGAGGTATTCGGCACCACGCCACCGGTCGGATGCCAGAAGCCGTCAGGCGGTCAACGGTGGGGGGCGGGAGATCCGCACGCGGCGACGATCACAGTTCCCTCACACCCACATTGCCGAGCGCTGACATCTCGGGCCGACACTGGAAACGAACAGATGGGTGAGGAGGAGCGCAATGGAGCAGCTCAAGACGTCGATGCGGGACCGCTGGTCCGCGCTGGGGCCGGCGGCCCGGTTGTGGTGGGCCGGGCTGGCCACGGTCGGCGTGGCCGCCGTCCTCGTGCTGGCCGCTACCACCGTCTCCGACGCGTCGTCGCACCCGGCCTCGACGACCTCGGCGGCAGCGAAGGCCGCCACGACAGGATCAGGAACGGGTTCGGGCTCCGCTGCGGGCGGCAGTTCGGGATCGATGGCCGGCATGGCCATGGGAGGTTCGAGTTCCACTGCCGGATCAGGCTCCGCGCCGTCTGCGTCGTCTGCGTCGAGCGGCACGCCGACGACCTCGACCGTGTGCGCCAACGTCAAGGGCGCGACGACCATGTCCAACGGCATGGTGATGGCGCCCGTGCCGAGTGGTCCTCCGACCGCCGCCCAGCAGGCGGCGGCCAACCAGCTGGTGGCCGAGACGCAGGCCACGCTGACCAAGTACACCAACCTCTCGTCGGCCACCACCGCCGGCTACACCCCGGCCACCAACCCCAACGGGTACCTGGTCCACTACGCCAACTGGCAGATCGCCAAGACGGACGGCTTCGACCCGACGAGCCCCGCGTTCTTGATGTACGCCAACACGGTCGACGGACCCAAGCTCATGGGCGCCATGTACCTCGGGCCGGCCCCCTGCACGCCCGGGCCGGACATCGGCGGCTCGCTCACCCAGTGGCACGCCCACGACGACCTCTGTCTCGCGGGCGGCCAGGTGGTGGGGAAGACGTCGGCGGCGGGCACGTGCGCCACCGGCGTGCACAACACCAACACGTACTTCATGCTCCACGTCTGGACGGAGCCGACCCTCGCCGCCACCCACCAGTTCCAGCCCGACCTGACCCGGGCCGAGCTGGCGCCGATCATTGAGGGACAGGCGTGAGCAAGCGGACCGGGCTGGCGCCGCGGGCAGCCAGGGTGAGCGCGCGCACCATCCAGATCGGCCTCGGCATCATCTGGCTGCTGGACGGTCTCCTGCAGCTGCAACCGAACATGTTCGGCCCCGCCTTCGCCCACAACGTCATCCTTCCCACGGCCCAGGGGCAGCCCGGCTTCTTGTCGGGTGCCATCACCCACATGGCGCACCTGATCGCTGCGCAGCCCGCGCTGACCAACAGCGTGTTCGCCGCCGTCCAGATCCTCATCGGGGTCGGCCTGCTCGTGCGCGAGACCGTGAAGCCGGCGCTCGTGCTGTCGTTCGTCTGGGCGCTCGGCGTGTGGGCGCTCGGCGAGGGCTTCGGCATGCTCTTCACCGGCATGGCGTCCCCGCTCACCGGGGCGCCGGGCGGCGCGCTCCTCTACGCCGCCATCGGCCTGCTGGTGTGGCCGCGGGCGGCCGTTCCGGTGGACGAAGGTCCGGCCGCCGCCGAAGGGCCGTTGGGCGAATGGGGCGGCAAGGCCATCTGGGCCGCCGTGTGGAGCGGCATGGGGATCCTGTGGCTCCTCCCCGCCAACCGGGCCGGCGGGAGCATCTCGAGCGCGATCAGCGGCGCCGTCAGCAGCGAGCCCAGCTGGCTGGCCCACGTGCAGCTGTCGGTGGCGCACGCCGTCGGCAACGGCGGCGGCTCGGTGGCCGTCGCCTGCGCCCTGCTGTCCTTCGTCATCGGGCTCGGCCCGTTGCTGACCCGGCACGGCACCGTCTTCCTGGTGGCCGGCACCGCGCTGGCCCTCGACTACTGGATCTTCGGCGAGGCCTTCGGACAGCCCTTCAGCGGCATCGCCACCGACCCCAACACGGGGCCCCTGCTCGTCCTGCTGGCGCTCGCCCTCTTCCCCAACCGGGCGCCGGCCCGCTCGGCCGCCGTCGCCGGAACCCCGGGAGCCGAGACGGCGCCCCTGCCGGCCCCCGTCTTCTCACTTTCGGGTTAGAAACCCCCAGAAAAGCCGCTCACCTGGGGCTACGACGGCACCCAGTGGGTGGCGGACGAGCGCAGCCAGTCGAGGACCTGGCGGCGCGTCGTCGGGCCGTGCGGCCGCCAGGCGGAGGGCAGCGCGCCCTCGTCGCGCAGGAAGGCGGTCTCGGCGATGTTGGCGGTGAGCGGATCTTGCGTCAGCCCGCACCTCGTGGCGGTGGGGTCCACGCCGAAGAGCGTCGCCGCGTTGAGGCCGAACAGGCCGGCCTTCACCTCGGGGGTGAGCGCCGGGTACTGATAGGTCTCCTGGAACTGGGGCGTGATCTCGAAGGTGCGCATGGCCATGATCTGCGGCTCGGGGCTGCCGTACCAGATGGCATCGGTGCCCCACATGACCCGTTGCGCGCCCACCCGGCTGAGCAGCTTCCCCAGCGCGTGCGCGGCCTGGTCCGGCGTGGTGAGCAGCTGGCGCCACATCGTCGCCGTGTCGACCCAGACGTTGTCGTTGGGCGGCACGCCGTGACGGTCGAGGGCGGCCAGCAGCGTGTCGATCCCGATGGTGGCGTTCGGGTCGTACGGGCCCTCCACCTGGTTGGGGTCCCAGGCGGCGTGGTACACGACGAACTGCATGTCGGGGAATTGGCGCGACACCGCCACGATGTCGTCGGGGTGGTTGAAGGCCGGGTCGAAGTTCACCAGCGGCAGCCCCTTGTGGGCCACGAAGACCTTCACCCCGAGGTCGTGCGCGTGCTGCACGGTGGGGAGACCGATGGTCGGGTCCTCCAACGAGTAGCCGGAGTCGCCCGTCGGACTCCAGGCCGTGTACACCTTGAAGGCGGCCGGCGGGCCGGCGGACGCCGCGCTCGACATCTCCTCGAGAGTGGCGGCGACCGGCCCCACGTTGGGGGCGATGACGTTCTCCACCAGGAGCCGGCTGGCGCCCCCGCCGGCGAGGCCGGCCGTGATCTCCTTGGTGCTCAGCGCCTCGGGGAACGGGATGGGCGCGTTGGACGGGCCCGAGTTGGGCACGTCGGTCAGGATCGCCATCGTGGTGTCGCTGGCCAGGAAGAGGTCGTGCAGATAGGTGGCCCGGTCGACGCAGTCCAGCTGATCGGTGTCGGTGCAGCCGGCGGGCAGCATGGAGAGCACGAGCGACACCGTCTCGGGGGCGTTCTGCGCCCACGGCCCGCTCGGGATCACGTGATGGGTGTGGACGTCGAAGATGAACTCCGCGCCGGTCAGGGCGTCCTGGCAGGCGGCGGTGTCCTCGGGCGGCGGCACCGTGAAGTGTCCGCCCCGGCCCTGCGTGGTGGAGGCGGCCTGTGGGTGTGACGCCGAGGAGGCGCAACCGGCGAACTCGAACGCGGCCAGGCTGGCCGCCACGGCGCCGGCGCCCTGCAGGAAGCGGCGCCGGTCCACCCCACCCCGGCGCGCCGACTCGTCGATGGAAACGCGGACGAGCTCGTTGACCATGCGGTCGCGTGGGCCCGGGGCGGCGGGGACGAACTCGCCGTTGGAGACGGGCCCGGCGGGAAGCGGCAGCTGGTCGTCCGGCCGATCACGGAGTCGGCGGGAGATGGGGCCGATGCCAGCCATGACCGGAGGTTACGCCCGGCGGGCCCGGTTCGTGGAAGGACGACCTGGTCGGGCCGCGGCCTGTGGCGTAGAGACGGAGTGACAACCTGGTCGCATCTCATGAAGAGGCCCGAACGCGCCGATATGTACTGCCGTGAGCGATGGGTCCAAACTGAACGAGCGCGACCCCTGGGGCTGGTACCTGCCCCACCGGGCCATCGTCCTCCTGGGCGTGGTGCTCGTCCTCATCGCCCTCGGCGGGGCCTCCCTGGGCGTGGTCAACGCGGCGCGGGCGGAAGAGTTGAACAGCCGGCTCACGGACCGCTATCTCGTGTTGCTCCCCCCGGTGACGCAGATCCGGACATCGTTGAACGCGTTCCAGGTCCTGGCGGAAGAGGCCTTCACCAACACCACGGCGGCCCCCTCCGTGGTGACCGGGGCGGTCAGCGACTCGAACGCCATCAACAAGGCCTACCTGACCCTGCAGCATCTCCTCGCGTTACCGGGCATTGCCGCACTCGCCCCCGGTCTGGCCGGCCGGATGGCCACCTACGTCGCCGCGCAATCGAGCCTCGGCGCATTCCTGGCCGGTGAACCGCAGACGGCGGAGACCACACACCTGGCCGCCGCGGAGAAGGCGGCCGCCGCCGACCTCGACGCGACGCTCGCCTCCCTGCAGACCACCATCTCCGATCGGGTGGACACGACGGCCGATCAGGCCCGGGCCGCGGCCAACAGTGCCCGGGTCGACCTGTTGTGGTCCATTGCCATCGGCCTGGCCATCGCGGTCACCGTGATCACGGTCCTCGGTCGACACGCACTACGGGTCGAGCGCAAGCAGTCCCGGCTGGAGGCCGCACAGTTCGACATCGCGCAGAGGATCGCCTTCGAGGCGACTCTGCAGACCGCACTGGAAATGTCGAAGGCCGAACCGTCCGTCTTCGATCTGGTGGCCGAGGCTCTCAGCCAGGCTGCTCCGGGCATGCGGTCCGAGTTGCTCCTGGCCGACTCCAGCAAAGCCCACTTCCGACAGGTGCTGGTCAGCACGGCCCAGGCCGACGACGCCGGCTGCCGGGTCATGTCCCCCGACGAATGCCCCGCCGCATCGAGGGCGCGAACCATGGTGTTCCCCGACAGCACGGCGCTCGATGCCTGTCCGCACCTTCGGGGCCGAGGGTGCTCCGCCCTGTGCGTTCCCATGAGCATCGGCGGCAACTCCACCGGGGTCTTCCATGTGACCACCGAGGACGGGTCGCCGCCGCCGGACGCCGTCGAAAAGAACGTGGAGGTGGTCGCACGAAGGACATCGGAGCGGTTGGCGATGCTGCGCGCCTTCGAGGTCTCGCAGACCCAGGCCAACAGGGACTCCCTCACGGGCCTCATGACCCGGCGGAGCCTGGAGACCGCGGTCCGCGACCTCCACGCCACGGGCACGCCGTATTCGGTGGCCTACGGGGACCTCGACCACTTCAAGGACTTGAACGACGTCTTCGGACACGCCGCCGGAGACCGCGCCCTGCGCACCTTCTCCCAGGTTCTCCGCGACTCGCTCCGGCCCGCCGACATCCCCGGCCGCTACGGGGGAGAAGAGTTCGTCATCGTGCTCCCCGAGTGTCCGGTAGAAGAGGCGCGCCAGGTGCTGGAACGGGTGCGCGACCGCATGGGCGAACGCATCGTCATCGCCCAACTCCCGCGGTTCACCGTCAGCTTCGGCCTCGCCTCGTCCGACCAGGCCGCTGACTTCGACCAGGTGGTCGCACTGGCCGATACCGCGCTGCTCAGCGCCAAGGCCGGGGGCCGGGATCAGATCCTCGTGGCAACGGCACCAGGCGGGCCTGTCGGAACGGCCGTCGGTGGTCCGTTCGACCCGACGGTCACTCCCGTGGGCGACCCTATAGGAGTGGCCTTGATGGAGCCTCAGCACAACTGACCCTCGGCCAGCCCCGCATCCCCGTACTTCGCCCGAAGTGAGGCCGCAGCGCTGGGCCGGGGCCCGAGTGTGGTGGTGGCACGACGGCGCCGGCGCGGCTAGCGCCCTTGGTCGAGCGGGGGCGCTCGGGCAGACTCCAGGCGGAGGAGGCGAAGGCGCGGCGCGATGACTGCCAAGGGACTCTGGAGAGACGGGACGAGCGGGCGGTGAACCAGGACGCCCTCCGCCTAGGGCGGTACCGCTTCCGGGCGACCTGGCGACAGCGCCGGGGCGCCTACCTCTCTATCGTGCTGTTGACCGGGCTCGTCGGTGGCCTCGCCATGGGATCGCTCGCCGCGGCCCGGCGGACCGATTCGTCGTTCACGACCTTCTTCGCCAGCACCAACCCATCCGACCTGAGCCTTGGCACGGCGCTGTGGAGCCCGCCCCTCGGGTACACCACCGGCTACGACAGGCCCCTGGTCCGCACCATTTCGCGCCTGCCCCACGTCACGCGGGCCGCGAGCTACTCCGACGTCTACAGCGTGCCCATCCAGGCCGACGGCCAACCGACGGCGGCGGGCAACCGCGCCAACATCAACGTCCTCGGCAGCGTCGGCGGCCTCTTCTTCAGTCAGGACCGGGTGACCGTCGTGCAGGGACGGATGGCTGACCCCGCCGATGCCGACGAGATCATGATGACCGTGGGTGCCGCCCACGAACTAGGTCTGCGCGTCGGCGAGACCGTGCCGTGGGGGACATACGCCACCACGCAGTTCTCGTCGGCGGCCATACCGGCACCGGCTGTGCGCGAGCGGCTCACCCTGGTGGGGACCGTGGTCCTCAACACCAGCGTGGTCCAGGACGAGATCGACGCCAACGGACCGACGAGTGTCATCCTGACGCCCGCCCTCACGAAGCGACTGCAGGACTGCTGCTCGAACTTCTCCTTCACCTACCTGCAGTTGCAGCACGGCGGCCGTGATGTGGCCACCGTCGAGGACGAGATCGAACACGTGATCCCGGCCAACCTCCCCTACGACTTCTATGACTCGTCGATCGACGTCACCAAGGCCCAGAACGCCATCAAGCCGGAGGCGATCGCGCTGGGCGTGTTCGGGCTCATCGCCGCGCTGGCCACCATCCTCATCGCCGGCCAGGTCATCGGACGCCAACTGGGCTTCTGGACCACCGAAGAGAGGGTCCTGCGCGTCCTCGGCGCCGACCCCGCCATGACCGTGGTGGACGGCACCGCCGGGCTTCTGGCGGCGGTTTTGTTGGGGGCGCTGCTGGCCGGCGCAGTCGCCGTCGTGCTCTCCCCGCTCGCCCCGCTCGGTCCAGTACGTCCCTACGATCCCCATCCCGGCGTGGCGGTCGACTGGACCGTGATCGGCTTCGGGATGCTGGCGCTGATCCTCGTCCTGGGTGTCCTGGCCGTCGCGCTGGCCGTCCTGCGGGACCCGCACCGGCTGGCTCTCCGGCAACGCAGGCCCCGGACGCCGTCCCACCTCGCCCGCGGTGCCGCCAACGCAGGCCTGGGTGTCTCGGCCGTGGCCGGCATCCGCTTCGCGCTCGAACCCGGCGCCGAGACCGAGGCCGTGCCCGTGCGCTCCGCCATCCTCGGAGCCGCCCTCGCCCTCACCGTTATCGTCGCCACCATCGTGTTCGGCTCTAGCCTGAACTCGCTGGTCTCGCATCCCCGCCTGTACGGATGGAACTGGAGCGACGCACTGCTCGCCGGCGGCGGTCCCGGTGACGTCCCCGCCGGCATGTCCTCGGAGCTTCTCGCCCGCGACCCCTCCGTGGCGGCCTGGTCCGGCTACTGGTTCGGCAACCTGCAGATCGACGGCCGCACCGTCCCGGTCCTCGGCACGACGCCGAAGGCCGTCGTCGCGCCACCGGTGCTGACCGGACACGGCTACGACGCCACCGACCAGATCGTGCTCGGACCTGGCACGCTCGAACAGCTCCACAAGCAGGTCGGCGACGTCGTGACCGTCCGCTACGGGACGACCGCGGCGCACCGGCTCCGGATCGTCGGCACGGCGACCTTGCCGGCGGTGGGGGTCGCGGGAGTGACAGGCCACCCGTCCATGGGGACCGGGGCGGTGGTCCCCTACACGCTCCTCCCCGCGTCGGTGCGCAACCAGTTCAACGTCACCCCGACCGGGCCGAACGTTGTCTTCGTGCGGCTGAAGCCCGGCGTGCACTCGCCCGCCGCGATGCGGTCGCTCGACCGCATCGCCACCAAGATGTCCCTGCCCACCAATTACGCGACGCAGGTCCTGTCGGTGCAACGCCCGGCCGAGATCGTGAACTACCGGTCCATGGGCGCCACCCCGCTCATCCTCGGCCTCGGACTGACCGCCGGAGCCGTGACCGCTCTCGGGTTGACCCTCATCGCCTCGGTCCGCCGCCGGCGTCGCTCCGTGGCCATGCTGCGAACCCTCGGCTTCACCGGTCGCCAACTGGCCGGTGCCGTGGCCTGGCAGGCGTCGGTGGCCGTCGGCATCGGCCTGGTGGTCGGCGTGCCGCTCGGGATCGTGCTCGGGCGCCTCCTGTGGGACCTCTTCGCCGACCGGATCTTCGTGGTGCCCAGCCCGACGGTACCGGTGCCCCTCGTCGCGGGCATCGCCCTGCTGGCGTTGGCGCTGGGGAACCTCGTAGCCGCCATCCCGGGGCGCATCGCGGCGCGCACGCCGGCGGCGCTGCTCTTGCGCACCGAGTAGGCGGGCGGGCTCGGTGTGGTCGATGTTGACGCCGAGCATGGTCCTAGTAATACTAGTTCCATGATCGAGGGAAGTACGGCGACCGGATGGGTGCGGTAACCAGCCCGTCCTCCCTGGTCCCGCCGCCCGGCGAGCCCGCCGCCGGCCCCCCACGTGGCGCGCCGCCGGGCGGGTCCCCCGAGGCGCTCTTCCCCGAGGCGCGGGCCCGTCGTCGGCACCGCTGGCTGCTCGGCGTCCTGCTCCTGGTCGTCGCCCTCGGCGCCGCCCTGGTGGCCAGTGTCGTGACGATCGGGTCGACCACGGCGCCTCCCGTCACGGCCGCCCACCGCACGGCAACGCCCAGCGCGGCGGTGAGGACGGCTCCCCTCTTGGCCTGGGTCGACTACCTCGGGAACCTCCACATCGGCAATGCCACCACCGGGACGCAGTCGGTCGTGGCGCGAGCCAAGGCCGACCCCACCACCCCCCTGGTCTCGCTGGGCGGCCGGCTGTTCTGGGTGGGCACCGGGTGCTCGTACGCCGGCATCAGCAAGTGCCCGTACTCGGACTTCGGGGGCGTCATCCCCTCGCAGGTGAAGGAGTACGACCCGGCCACCCGTACGACGCTGTCCCTCGGCCGCGGCGACGCCGTCTTCGCCGCCGCCGACGGGCGCGGCATCTTCGTCGAGCGCCAGAACCTCGACTGTCCGGCGGCGGCGGCGGCGCCCTGTGACCCGAATGCCGAGCAGCTGGTCCGGATCCCGCTCTCAGCCGGCGGTCCGCGCCGCGTCTTCTCGGTGCCCTCCGGCTGGTACGTGAACGCCGGCGATGGCCTCTCCAATCCCATCAGCGTGGCCGGCGGGATCCTGGTCCAGTCGGCCCGGCCCGGGGTCAGCGCGACTCCGGCCCGCTTCGGGCTGTGGGACCCGGCGACCGGCCACATCCGCGCGCTCGGGCGTGACTGGGGGCTCATCGACGCCCACACCGCGCCCGAGGGCCACTCGAGTCTGCTGGCCTGGCTCCCGAGCACCTGCGACGACGGGCGGGGCTGCGGAGCGCTGGAGATCGCCGACACCGCGACCGGCCGCACCCTCACGGTACACAGCCCCCTGCCCTACGGCTTCGACATCGGCGGTGCGTTCTCCCCCGGCGGGTCCTTCCTGGCCGTCTTCGTAAAGACGAACTCGGGTGCCGTCAACCCCGCCATGCAGCTGGCCATCGTGAACGCCCGCACGGGATCACTGCAGCTGATCCCCGGCGTGCAGGGGGAGATCGGCGAGTCGATCGGCTGGGCCCGCTGGCTCCCCGGCGGCACCAGCGTCCTGGCCGGGACGTTCTCGTCGGACTACCGCACCTACAACCACTATCTCGTGGACGTGCGCACCGGCGCCGTGAAGCTCGTCGACTTCTCCTCGAACCCGAATCTCGACGTCAACTTCTCGTCGTCGACGATCGGCGGGCTCGCCCCGCGGCCCTGACCCGGCTCGGGCCGTCCCGGCTCAGCCTGTGGTCGATGTCGTGGTCGTCGATGTCGTGGTCGTCGCCGCGGCCACCTTGGCGTTCCCCAGCACCATGACGGCCGCGCTCGAGATGAGGAAGCCGTCGCCGTTGGCCAGCGTGCACCTGATGCCGGCCGTGGACGAGGAGCAGGTGAACGGCGCCAGGGTGATCGACATGCCATAGCCGAGCGTCGGCGTGTTTTCACCGGCGTTGGAGAGGCAGGTGACCCCGGTGCACTCGGTGAGCGTGCCGTCCGCGCCCAGCGTGACCGACTTCGGCGGCGAGACGGTGAGGCACAGCGTGGACGTGATGGCGCTGGGGCCGAAGTTGGAGTCGATCTCGCAGCTGATGTTCTTCGAGGGCGAGAAGAACTCGGTGCCGGTCGAGGTCTGCGGGACGAGCGTCCCCGAGGTCTGCGCGGTGCTCGACGTCGTGCTGTGCGCCGTGCTCGACGTCGTCGACCGCGACGTCGTGGCGGTGGCGGCCGAGGTGGTGGTCGTCGACGAGCTCGACGGGGACGGGCTGCTCGAGCAGGCGGCGAGCGCCACTGCGCCGGCCGCCAGGACCAGCAGGCGGACCGACCACCTCCGGATCGCAATGCGCATTGGACGAGCTTAAGGCAGGGTCGGCGGCGGATCGGTTCTTTCGTTGACCGGGCAGGCATCCGCCCCCCGGGCCGGGGCGCGGCCTACCGTGCGAAAAGGCACCCGCGGGGGCGCCGGAACGGGGGGTCGTCGTGACCGAGATTCCGAACCAGTTGGCGAGCAGCCAGTTCGCGGGCCTCGCCGGAGGGATCGTCGCCGTCGTCGCCATCGCCATCGCGCTGTTCTCCGTGGTCCTCTTGGTCCCGATCATCCTCATCGTGGCCAACCGGGCGGAACCGGACCCGCGGGGCAGCGGTCGCACAGCGTCTACCTCTTCGGGATGAGCTTCGTCACCCTGCAGCTCACCTTCGCCGGCTCCGTGCTCATCGTCACGTCCATCTTCTCGGTGATTGCGCCGCACGTCGTTCCCCTGACGAACTCCATCGCCCGCTCGGTCGTCATCGGCGGCCTCCTGATCGTCCTCTTCGGCTCCATGCTGCTGCTGCACCTCGGCCGGGGGATCGAGACCGCCCGCGGCGACGGCGCGCTCGACGGGGCCCAACCTGCGCGTCATGCAGTCCTACGCCGGCGTCGTCGGCTTCATCTACCTGCTGCAGCTCATCACGTCGCTGGCCGTCTCGATCTACCTGGTCTTCGCGCTGATCGCCCCCGGCGTCTTCGGGAGCTTCGGCTCCAGCCGCAGCGGCACCCTGGCCATGCTGCTCGACCTCATCTACGTCATGCTGGCGTCGGCCTACGTCCTGATGGCCCACTCCTCCCTCGGGCCGTCCGCCTTCCCCGGTCGCCGGCCGCCGGCCGAGGTCCCCACCGCTCCGTAGGCCCTCAGCGGGCGGGCGGCGTCCCGATGACCGAGGCGCGCTCCATGGTGCGGCGCTGGGGCCAGTAGTCGCTCGACGCGTAGTGCTGCACCGCCCGGTTGTCCCAGAAGGCCACGGCATCGGTGCTCCAGGTGAACCGACACTGGTGCTCGGGGGCGTCGGCCTGGCGGCACAGCCGGTCGAGCAGCGCCCGGCTGGCGTCGGGGTCCATCCCCTCAATGTGGCTGACGAAGGGGCGGTTGACGTAGAGGTGCAGCTTCCCCGTGGCGGGGTGGGTGCACACCACGGGGTGGCGCACCGGCGGGTACTGCGCCTGCGCGGCGCGGCGGTCGGCCTCGGACAAGGTGTGACCGAAAGTCTGGGTGAAGTCGTGCACCGCCACCAGCGCGTCGATCTCGTCCTTCGTCGCCTGGTCCAGCCCGTCGTAGGCGGCGTACATGTCGGCGAAGAGTGTGTCGCCCCCGCGGTCGGGCGCCGAAAGCGCGTGGAGGATCGCCCCCATGGAGGGGGAGGCGCGCCAGGTCACGTCGTGGTGCCACGCGTTCTCGTAGCCGCTGACCTCCGCCGTCTTCTCGAAACGGACCAGCTCGGGCTCACCCGTGTTCGAGGGTAGGAACGGGTGGACCTCCAGCTCGCCGAAGCGCCGCGCGAACGCCACGTGCTGGTGCGGGTCGAGGGGCTGGTCCCGGAAGAAGATGACCTTGTAGTCGTGCAGCGCCCGGCGCAGGTCGGCCACGATTTCGTCGGACAGGGCTGCGGTGAGGTCGACCCCGGTGATCTCCGCGCCCACCGTCGCGCCCAGCGGCCGGGCGTCGAAGTGGCGCCAGCGCAGCGCGCCGAGGCGGTCCCGCTCGGCCGCCACGTGGGTGAACGGCCCGACCGCCACGGGGTATCCGGGGAGCCGGAAGGCGCCGGGCTGGGGTTTGGCGGTCGTCGTCACCCCCGTACTGTACCGAACCGCCGTTTTGGGGCGCCGGGATGTGAGGGGTCGGCGGGCCTTACTTATACTGTCCCCGTGACACCGGCTCCGGCCGCCGCGCCGAGCGGCCACCTCTGTCCGTGAACGCAGACGCCGCGATACAGAGCGCTGTCCGCCGCGCCGTGAGCGACGTCGCGGACCGCGACGAGCGCCTGCGCGTGACCCACACCATCGCGCGGACCGGCTGGGGTGACGTGCTCTACGTGGACGTCTACGCGCGGGTCGCGCCACGAGGCGCTCGACGACCTCGACCCCGAGCTGCGCAAGACCGTCTCGATCGTGGCCGACCAGCCCTTCGAGCGCGTCGCCATCAGGTGGCGCATCAGCCACTGAGCGGCGTCAGTCGGCCGCGATGGCGGCCAGCACGTCGAGCTTGGCGGCGCGCCGGGCCGGCCAGCTGGCGGCGAGCAGACCCAGCAGCGCGGCCAGGACGAGGAAGATCACCAGCTTGGAGAAGGGCACCACGGTGCTGGTGATGCCCTGCGAGTGCAGCGCCGACACCAGGGCGATGCCCAGTCCCGTCCCCACGATGATGCCGATGACGGCGCCGAACACGGCGAGGATCACCGACTCCGAGCGGATCATGGCGCGGACCTGGCGCCGCCGCATGCCGACCGCCCGCAGGAGCCCGATCTCGTGCGTGCGCTCGAAGACCGACAGCATCAGCGTGTTGACGATCCCGATGAGGGCGATGAGCACGGCCAGGGCCAGCAGGGCGTAGACGAGGCCGAGCAGCTGGTTGACCTGGGCCGACTGCGACGCCTCGAACTGGGCCCGGGACTGGACCTGCACGTTGGGGTAGGCGCCCAGGGCCCTGGCGACCTCGTGCTGCACGCCCGGGCTCCCGTCGGTCTTGAGCAGCACCGCGCCGGGGAGCGGGTTCTGGAAGTGGCGGAGGAAGAACACGTCGCTGACGAGGTATTTCCCGGCCAGGGCGTTGGGCTGGTAGATCCCGCCGATGCGCATCGTGGTCCGCCCTGTCAGCGCGAAGCGCACCGGGACGGTGTCGCCCACGACGAGGTGGTCCGAGTTGGCCGTGTTGGTGTCGATCAGCAGATCGCCGGCGGCCAGCGCCCGGCTGCTGCCCGACGTCATGTTCAAGATGACGGTCTCGGAGAGGTTCTGCGTCCCGAGGCCCAGGAGGGACTCGAGCGAGCCCCGGACCTCGAACTGGTCGCCGTAGACGGTGTTCGAGGCGGTGACGCCCGGGACGCCCGACGCCACCTTGGGCACCGTGGTGCTGAAGGAGCCCGACCCGCCGGTGCTCATGGTCGAGATGATCAGGTCCGCGCTGATGGCGTTGTCGACGCTGCTCGTGGCCGAGCGCGACAGCGAGGCGCCGAAAACGGCGATCGCCGAGACCAGCGCCAACCCGACCATCAGAGCCGCCGACGTCTGCGCCGTGCGCCGGGGGCTGCGCATGGAGTTCTCCCGGCCCAGGCGGCCCGAGGTGCCGAGCAGACGGGCCAGTGGCCGCCCGATGACGCTCGCCATCGGCCGCGCCACGGCGGGCGCCAGCATCGCCACCCCCACGAAGATCAGCACCGCGCCGAGGCCGACCAGCGCGATGGCCGGCTGCGTCAGCCCCAGGGCGAGCAGGAGGACCCCCACCCCGGTGATGACGCCGCCCCGGATGAAGCGCCGGCGCATGGGGACGTCCTCCTCGGCCTGCCGGTCGGACACCGCCGCCACCGGGGCGATGCGCACGGCGCGGCGGGCCGGGCTGATGGCCGAGACCATCGTCACGCCGACACCCACCACGAGGCAGACGATGACGGTGCGCGCCTCGAACACGAGGGGGCCCGAGGGCAGCGTGACGCCGAAGCCGCTCAGCAGCTTCTCGAGCCCGATGGCGGCCAGCACCCCCAGTCCGAGGCCGATCAGCGACGACACCAGTCCCACGATCAGCGCCTCGCCGAGCACGGAACGGAAGACCTGGCGCCGGCTCGCCCCCACGATGCGCAAGAGGGCCAGTTCCCGCGTGCGCTGGCCCACGATGATGGAGAAGGTGTTGAGGATGGTGAAGCCGCCGACGAACAGCGCGATGAAGGCGAAGACGAGCAGCGCCGTGTTGAGGAAGCCCAGGGCCTGGCCGATGGCGCTCGTCGCCTCGTTGACCACGGTCTGGCCGGTGACGACCTCGACGCCGCGCGGCAGGACGCGCGCGATGGCGCGCTGGACGGTCGCCTGGTCGGCGCCCGGTTCGGCCACGACGTTGATGTCGTCGAACCGACCCACCTCGCCCATCAGCTTCTGGGCCGTGGGCGTGTCGAAGGCGGCCAGGGTGGCCCCGGCGAGGTTGTCGGCCGTCCCGAAGCGCGCCAGGCCGGTGATGGTGAAGGTCTGCGTCGGCCCCTCCAGCAGTATCCGCACCCGCTGGCCCACCTTGAAGCCGTACTTCTGCGCCGTGCCGAGGTCCATGACGACGTCGTCGGGCGTCGTCGGTCGCGTGCCCTGGACCAGCCGGAGCTCGGAGATCTGCTGGTTGGGGTCGAAGGAGAGGCCGAGGGTGGGCGCTCCCCCGGTCGAGATCGCCTTGCCGTCGGGCGCGACGTACTGCGCGTAACCGGTGACCGAGCCACCGGCCGCCTCCACGCCGGGGACGGACTGGACGCTGGACAGGAGCGACTCGGGGACGGGGTTGCGCGTGGCCGTGCCGCCGTTGCCGAACTGGGCCACGCCGCGCACCTGGAAGTCGATGTTCTGGTAGATGTTCCCGAACAGCGTGTCGAACGTGTTGTGCAGGGTGTCGGTCAGGACGAACGTCCCGGCGATGAACGTCACCCCGAGGACGATGGCCAGCGCGGTCAGCGCCAGGCGGAGCTTGTGGGCCAGCAGACCCTTGATGGTGACACGCCACATGTCAGGCGCCGAGCGTCCGGATGCGCTCCAGGACCGAGTCCGCCGTGGGATCGGCGAGCTCGTCGACGATGTTGCCGTCGGCGAGGAAGATGACGCGGTCGGCGTAGGACGCGCCGCGGGGGTCGTGGGTGACCATGACGATGGACTGTCCGAACTCGGTCACCGAGCGCCGGAGGAAGGCCAGCATCTCGGCGGAGGAGGTCGAGTCGAGGTTGCCGGTCGGCTCGTCGGCGAAGATGAGGTCGGGCCGGCTGATCAGGGCCCGGGCGCAGGCGCACCGCTGCTGCTGCCCGCCCGACATCTCGCTGGGCCGGTGCGTCAGCCGGTCCCCGATGCCCAGCTGGTCGACCAGGTAGTCGAACCACTCCTGGTCCACCTTCTTGCCGGCCAGGTCGGCCGGCAGCGTGATGTTCTCGCCGGCGGTGAGCGTGGGGACGAGGTTGAACGACTGGAAGACGAAGCCGATCCGGTCGCGCCGCAGCTGGGTCAGGCCCTTGTCGTCGAGGTTCCCGATGTCGAGCTCGCCGACGAACGTGTGCCCCGACGTCGGACGGTCGAGGCCGGCCATGCAGTGCATCAGCGTCGACTTTCCCGACCCCGACGGGCCCATGACGGCGGTGAAGCGGCCGCGTTCGAACGTCACCGTGATGCCGGCGAGCGCGTGCACCGTCGCCTGCCCGGTGCCGTAGGTCTTGCGCAGCTCGACAGCGTGCGCGGCCGGGGTCGCCGCCCGCGCCGCCGTGGTTTCCTGTTCGGTGAGCGCCACGCTGCCTCGTTTCGTCGATGTCCGGTGGACGGCCGACTCCATGCTGCCAGCCTGGCGGCACCCGGCCCGACCGTGAATCCGGCATGACCCTGGTCCGACCCTCAGCGCATCGTTGAGGACTCAGGGATGTCCCTGAGTCCGCGCCAGACCGACGGCCTGTGTCCTCTTGGAGGAACGGCGGTGTGCGGCGGAGAGATTGGACCCTTGGCGCGCCTTCGGTTGCCCGCTACCCTGAGGCCCGCCACGAGCAGGGCCGGCAGGTGCACAACTGAGCAAGTGAGCTACCCGGGGGGGCGAGTTCGCCATGCGGCAGGACGCCAAGAGAAGGGCATGAGTCGCTGAGCACCCATCTGCGGTTGCCGGGTCGCACGCCGACCACGGTGGCGGCCGTCGTCTCCGTCGCCGCGGTGCTCGCCGTCCAGCTGCTCCTGTTCCCGATCCCCTTCGGGGTCTGGCTGCAGGGCGCCGTGCTCGGCCTGCTCGGCTCCCTCATGGCGGTGGGCCTCGGGCTGACCTACCGCCTGAACAAGGTCATCAACTTCGCCCAGGGCGACCTCGGCACGGCCCCCGCCGTCCTGGCCGTCGGCCTGATCGCCTTCTCCGGCGTCAACTACTTCCTCGGGCTCGCCACCGGCCTCGTGGCGTCGCTCCTCCTCACCGCCACCGTCGAGATCCTGGTGGTGCGGCGCTTCCGGCGCTCGCCCCGCCTCATCCTGACCGTGGCCACCATCGGCCTCTCCCAGCTCCTGGTCGTCCTGAGCCTGCTCATCCCGCGCATCTGGGGCCAGACGCCCATCGCCACCGCGGTGGTGACGTTCCCCTGGCACCTCACCTGGCATGTCGGGCCCGTCGTCTTCGACGCCAACGACCTCGTGGCCGTCATCGTCTCGGTGGCCTGCCTGGCCGCGGTGTCCGTGTGGTTCACCCGCAGCGACGTCGGGATCGCCACCCAGGCCGTCGGCGACCGGCGCGACCGGGCCTCCATGCTCGGCATCCCGGTCGGGCGCCTGCAGTCGGTGACCTGGGTGGTGGCCGGCGCCCTGTCCTTCGTCAGCATCTTCTTCCAGGCGGCGATCCTCGGCCTCCCGCTCGATCCCACCTACGGCCTGACTGCGCTCGTGACCGCCCTGGCCGCGCTGGCACTGGGCAATTTCAGCGAGCTGCCGGTCATCGCCGCCTCGGCCGTCGCGCTGGGCATCCTCGAACAGGGGGTGGCGTGGGACGACCCGAACAATCCCGCCCTCGGCCTGGCCGTCCTGGCCGGCGTCGTGTTCGCCGCCATCGTCGTGCGCCAGCTGCTGGCGACGCGCACCGACCGCGAGGTCGAATCGTCGCTGGCGCTGACCGGCAGCGTGCGCGACCTGCCGGCGTCGCTGCGCGACCTCACCGAGGTGCGGGTCGGGACGCCGGTGGGCGCGCTGGTCGCCTTCGCCGCCGCCGCCACGCTGCCGCTGTGGATGGGCCCCGGCGAGCTCATCCGCGGTTCGGCGCTGGTCGTCCTGGCCATCGTCGGCTGCTCCGTCGTCGTGCTCACCGGCTGGTCGGGCCAGGTCAGCCTGGGCCAGATGTCCTTCGCCGCCGTGGGGGCCACCGTCGGCGCCGTGGCGCTCCTCGACTGGCACTGGGACCTGAGCCTCGCCCTCCTCCTGGCCGGCGCCGCCGCCGGCGCGGCGGCCGTCGTGGTGGGCATCCCCACCCTGCGCCTCGACGGCATGTTCGCCGCCGTCACCACGCTGGCCTTCGCCCTGGCCGCCTCGGGCTACCTGCTCGTCCGGGAGGAATTCTCCTGGATCCCCCAGACCCAGCTCGGCGTCCCCTACCTGTTCGGCCTCGCGCTCACCTCGCAGACGGCGGTGTTCGAGGTCTGCCTGGGCGTCCTGGTGCTGGTGCTGCTCGCCCTGCACGGCCTGCGCCACAGCCGCACCGGACGTGTCCTGCGCGCGCTGCCGGCCAACCAGCGCGCCGCATCGGGCTACGGCGTGCGGGTCCTGTGGGCCAAGCTCACAGCGTTCGCCGTCTCCGGCTTCATCGCCGGCCTGGGCGGCTGCCTCCTGCTCGTGGTGAACCAGTCGTACCAGGAGACGTCGTTCCTGGTGCCGGTAAGCCTCGTCGTGTTCACCTCGACCGCCGTGGGCGGGCTGGGGTCGGCCTTCGGCGCCATCCTCGGCGCCGCCATCGTCGAGGGCAGCGCCGTCTACCTGCCGCCGAGCTGGCAGCTCTTCCCGTCCGCGCTCGGCGTGCTCCTCGTGCTCATCCTCTTCCCCCGCGGGCTGGCCGGCCTCTGCTACGACCTGCGCGACTGGGGGCTCGACCGGCTGGCCCGGCGTCACCGGGGCGCCGCGCCGGGCGTCGCCGGCCCGGTCGAAGGAGCGCTGGTCCCGTGAGCCGCCTGGCCAAGCTCGGCGCGGGCGCCTCGCTCTTCCCCCTCGGGGTGCTCTTCGGGATCGAACTGCTCGACCAGGCCACCCAGAGCGCCTTCAACGTGCTCACGCCGAACATCCGCGACGCCTTCCATCTCACCAACGCCGGCATCCTCCTGATCGTCGCCATCGCCGGCGCGGCCGCGCTGGCCTGCACGCTCCCCATCGCCGTCCTGGCCGACCGCACCAACCGGGTGCGCATCGCGCTCGTCGGCGCGCTCGTCGGCGCCGCGTTCTCCATCGGCCTCGGCGTCGCCCAGGGCGTGGTCGTGGCCACCATCATGCTGGTCGGCATCTCCATGGGGCAGGCCGTGATCTTCCCCACGCACAACTCGCTGCTGGCCGACTACTACCCCGTCCCGGCCCGGCCACGGATCTACTCGGCCCACCGCTCGGGCATCAGCATCGGCGCCATCATCGGTGTGCTGCTCGGCGCCGGGCTGGCCTCCGTCTTCACCTGGCGCGCCCCCTTCTTCTTCTTCGCCGTGCCCATCGTGATCGTCGTCGCCATCGGCCTGCGCCTGCGCGAGCCGCCCCGGGGCCGCCACGAGCAGCTCGAGCTGAGCGAGCAGATGCTGGCCTCCGAACGCGGCGAACCGGTGCCCTTGGGCGACGTGCCGACCCCCGCCCCTGACGCCGACGGTGCCCTCGAACTCCCCGTCGAGGCCCCGCCCTCGCTCGGCGAGGCCTGGCGGACCGTCTGGAAGATCGGCGTGCTGCGCCGCATCTTCATCGCCCTGCCCTTCCTCGCCGCCGCCATCGCGGGGTTCACGTCCCTGGCCTCGCTGCAGTACCAGGAGACCTTCCACCTCGATGCCTTGGAGCGCGCCTACCTCATTGCGCCGATTCAGCTCTTCGACCTCCTCGGCCTCGCCGTCGGCGCCGTCATCGCCACCCGCCTGGCCCGCCGCGACATCGGCCTCGTCTTCCGCATGCTGGCGGTGGCGTCGCTGGTCGCCTCCGCCTTCGCCGTGCTGTTCGCCCTGGCCCCCAACGTCCCACTGGCCTTCGTCGGCAACGCCGGCATCGACTTCTCGCTGGCCATCGTGGGGCCGGGCGTGCTCGCCTCGCTCTCGCTCGCCATCCCGTCGCGGGTGCGCTCCGTGGGTTTCTCCATCGGCGCGCTGTTCGTGCTGCCCGGTTTTCTCGTGCTCCCGATCGTCGGGGCGGTGGGCGACGCCGTGGGGTTCCGCTACGGCCTGCTCATCCTCGTCCCCATCTTCGTCATCGGCGGGCTCATCGTGGCCAGCGCCGGCAGCCTCATCGGGCGCGACGTGCAGGACGTGTGGACCTCCATGCGCGCACGGAACCAGATGCTGATGGACCGGCAGGCCGGCCGGCTGCCGCTGCTGGCCGTGCGCGAACTCAACGTGGGCTACGACGGCGTCGTCGTCCTGGCCGACGTGGCCATCGAGATCGGCGAGGGGGAGATCGTCGCCCTCGTCGGCACGAACGGCGCCGGCAAGTCGACGCTGCTGCGGGCCATCGGCGGCGTGGTCGAAGCCGACCACGGGGCCATCGTCTTCGACGGGCGCGACATCACCCACCTGCCCCCCGACGAGATCGCCCGCCTCGGCGTGGCCCAGGTGCCCGGCGGCGAGGGCATCTTCCCCAATCTGCGGGTGGAGGACAACCTGCGCGTGGCGGCCTGGCAGGGCCGGCGCCGCGGCGAGCACGACGCCGACATGATCGACGAGGCCCTGACCGCCTTCCCCACCCTGGCCTCGCGGCGCGAGGAGCGGGCCGCCAACCTCTCGGGCGGCCAGCAGCAGATGCTCGCCCTCGCCATGGCGACCATCACCCGGCCCAAGCTGTTCCTCATCGACGAGCTCTCGCTCGGCCTCTCCCCCCTCGTGGTCGAGCAGTTGCTCGGCGCCATCGAGTCGATGCGCCAGGGCGGCACCGCCATCCTGCTGGTCGAGCAGTCCATGAACGTCGCCGTGGCGGTGGCCGACCGCGTCTACGTCATGGAGACCGGCGTCGTGCGCTTTTCGGGGACCGCCGCCGAGCTGGCCGCCCACCCCGAGCTGCTGTGGTCCGTCTACCTGCAGAAGGCCTCCGATGCGCTCGGGTCCCCGCAGCCCGACGGGCTGGCGGCGGCCAACGGCGGCGGGCGGGCCGAGATCGAGGTGCGCGGGATCTCGCTCAGCTTCGGGGGCAACAACGCCCTCGACGAGGTGTCCCTGCACGCCGACCACGGCGAGATCGTGGGGATCATCGGGCCCAACGGCGCCGGCAAGACGACGCTGTTCGACGTCGTGTCCGGGTTCCTCCGTCCCGACGCGGGGCGGGTCGAGCTGGCCGGCGTCGACGTCACGGACCGCACCGCCTCGGCCCGCGCCCGGCTCGGGCTCGGCCGCTCCTTCCAGGACTCGCGCCTGTTCTCCGGCCTGACCGTGCGCGACGCCGTCGCCGTCTCGCTGGAGCGCTTCACCGACGTCAGCGATCCCTTCAACGCCATGCTGCGCCTGCCCCTCCAGGTGCGGACCGAGGCCGCCGTGATGCAGCGGGTGGACGAGCTCCTCGACCTCTTCGGCCTCGACCGCTACGCCGAGAACCTGGTGAGCGAGCTCTCCACCGGCTCCCGGCGCCTCGTCGACCTGGCCGCCGTGGTGGCCCACCAGCCCTCCGTCGTCCTCCTCGACGAGCCCTCCTCGGGCGTGGCCCAGCGCGAGGTCGAGGCCATGGTCGGCCTGCTGCGCAACGTGCGGGACCGGCTCGACGCCACCATGCTCGTCGTCGAGCACGACATCGCCTTCATCGCCGAGCTGGCCGACCGCCTGGTCGCCATGGACCGGGGCGCCGTGCTCGCGAGCGGGCCGCCGCGTGACGTCCTCGAGTCGCCGGTGGTCGTCGAGGCCTTCCTCGGCTCGGACCCGCTCGCCCTCTCGCGCTCGGGCGCCGCCGCCGCGCCCGCGACCACGCCCACGACCACGGAGGTGGACCCGTCATGAGCGACCCCGAGCCGGATCCGGACGCGGCCCCGCGCCGCGCCGAGCGGCCCTGGCCGGCGGTGAGCCGGCTGCGCCGGGCCGGGCCGGTCGTCCTCATCGTCGCCGCCATCATCGCGGCCGGCGTCTCCGCCACCGTGCACGAGAACAAGGGCACCACGTCCGCCGCGCCGCCGAGCACCGGGAGCGGCGAACAGATCGCCCACTCCACGGTGCCGCTCACCTACGCGGCGGCCGCCAAGGTGGGCAAGACCTCCGCCTACGACTGGGGTTCCGAGTGCGACCACGCCACGGGGCGCCTGAAGATGCCGAGCGTGTACGCCCCGCCGTGCGTCCCCGTCTTCACGGGAGCCAACGGCGGCGCCACCTCGAGCGGGGTGACGGGGAGCGCGATCAACGTCGTCTACTACCAGGCCCAGCCGGGCGGGCTGGCGTCCGCGGTCTCGAGCGCGGCCGGCACCAACGCCCAGGCGCTCGCCACCGCCCAGGCCTACGTGGCCATGTTCAACCAGATCTACGCGCTGTACGGGCGGCACGTGAACCTGATTCCCTTCACCGCCTCGGGGGCCGACAGCGATCCGGTGGCCGCCCACGCCGACGCGGTCACCGTCGCCCAGCAGCTCCACGCCTTCGCGTCCATCAACGGCCCGGGCGAGACCACCGCCTACGAGGAGGAGCTGGCCCGCCTGCACGTGCTGTGCCTGGTGTGCGGCGACTCGTCCACCAACGCCCAGATCCAGCAGAACGCACCGTTCCTGTGGGCCAACCTGCCCACCGCCGACACCTCGCTCTACGAGACGATCGACTACCTCATCGCCAAGTTGAACGGGAAGGACGCCGTCTGGGCCGGCGACCCCACCCTGCACACCCAGAAGCGAAAGTTCATCGTGGTGAGCGAGACGTCCGAGCCGCCCGCGCCCGGGTTCGCCGAGCTGACGGCGTCCGTCATCCAGAAGCTGCACGCCGGCCACGTAAACCTGGCGTCGCCCATCGACCTGACCTACACGCTCGACCTCACCACGCTGCCCACCCAGGCGGCGACCATCGCCGAGAAGCTCAAGGCGTCCGGCGCCACCAGCGTGATCTTCGCCGGCGACCCCATCATGCCGATCTACCTGACCAAGGCGGCCGCCAACATCGGCTACTTCCCGGAGTGGATCATCACCGGGATCGTCCTCACCGACACCTCGGCCCTCGGGCGCTACTACGACCAGAGCGAGTGGTCGCACGCCTTCGGGGTGACCAGCCTCGGCGTGCCCGTCCCCGTCAGCGCCGGCGACGCCGACCATCTCTACCACTGGTGGTACGGGCCCGACGCCTCCCCCGCCTCGCTGGCCGCGCCGGCGATCATCCCGCCGATCGAGCAGCTCTTCACCGGGGTGCAACTGGCCGGGCCCGACCTCACGCCCTACACGTTCACCACCGGCCTCTTCCGCGCCCCGCCGACCGGCGGTGGACCGACGTCGCCCCTCGAAGCGTACGGCTACCAGGGCGCCGCCCCCCACCCGAGCTACTCGTCGCCCGCCGACTACACCTTCCTCTGGTACGACGCCACGGCCAAGGGGCCCGACGAGGAGGGCGTCGAGGGGAGCGGGCTCATGCGCTACGTGAACGGCGGCGCGCGCTACAAGGCGGGCACGGTCCCGGTGGGCCCGGTGCCGATGTTCTCGCTGGCGGGCTCGGTCACCAGCTACGCCACACCACCCGACCGCGCCCCCTCCTACCCGGCCTGGCCCGGGTCACCGGCCGCGTCCGCGCCGGCTGAAGACGCGGCGGGGAATAGGCCCGCCGGCGGCATCAACGCCAGGGCGGTGTGCTCCTCCTCCGTCAGCTCGAGCGTGTCGAGCTTGGCGACCAGCGATGCAGCGACGGTCCCTGGTATCTGCGTGGCCATGATCATCCTCTCGATGCTCGGGCTCTTCAGTGTGACGGTCCCCGACACACCTGGTTACGTACTGTGGGCACGAACCGGTGTAACCACGAAGGGCGCTGCAACGTCGGAGGGACTGTGGCTCATGGGCTAGAGGAGGCCGGCAACGAACCGGGCCGCGGCCGACACGCTGCTGGCCAAGATCCGCACCTTCGTCGCCGACCAGCTCACCGACGAGGAAGCGACGCTCTTCGCCGC
The DNA here is from genome assembly GCA_963826835.1 of uncultured Acidimicrobiaceae bacterium. Taxonomy (GTDB): domain Bacteria; phylum Actinomycetota; class Acidimicrobiia; order Acidimicrobiales; family RAAP-2; genus Bog-473. Next base: position 168,639 of record CAWGYK010000007.1, on the reverse strand, counting down.
GCTGCGTCGCGCCCAGGGTGGCCGCCTACCGGGACGACTAAGCTGACGGTTCCGCTCCGACGTCCACTGGCGCCCCGCCGCCCTCCCGGAATCACTGGCCGAGGCGGTCCGGGACCGCGCCATCAGGTCGAGGGGTTGGCCGAGGGTGAGACCTGCTCTCACGGCGGCGGCCCCTGTAGCGGACGGCTCGGGCTGCGCGGCCCTGAGATCGAAGGGCACGACCTCCGCGCCGGCCCGGTCCAGGCAGGTCTCGCACTGCTCGATGTGCTTGGACGCCCCCAAGAGGTCGTCCTCCATCAGCTTCTGGAAGGTCGTCGCAGGCGAGCGACGGCTGCTTGCACCATCAGCTGCAGCGCCAGCGCGTTGCGCAGCCGCCGCCGCGCCCGGTGCACGATGACCTTGGCCGCCCCCTGGGTGACCCGCCGAGCGCATCGGCCACCTGTGCAGGGGGTGAAGCCCAGTTGCGTGACCATCGTCACCGCGGCCGCGTCGCGCCTGGACAGGCCGGCCACGCAGCCCTGCACCTGATCGGCCAGCTCGCGGACCTCGGCCACCGACTCGGGACCCGGACCGGTCGAGGCGAGCAGCTCGTCGCGGGACTCGTCGAGCGACGTCAACCGCTTGCGCGTGCCCGGAGCTGGTCGGTGGCGGCAGTGGCGCGCGATGGAGAGCAGCCAGGGCCGGAACCGGTCGGGCTCGCGCAGGTCGTCGAGATGCTGCAGGGCGCGGGCGAAGGTGTCCTGCACCGCATCCGTCCGTCGCATCCGAATCTGCCCACCAGGTGGTAGGCCACCCGTCGCACGGAGTCGACGTGCTCCGCGTAGAGATCGGCGAACGCGCGTGGTCGCCGGACCGGACCGCCGCCACCCGCTCGGCGTCCGACCTTTCCAGGGTCGGGGGAACCCCGCATGTCCGCGATGGTAAGTCTCGCCCTGGTGAAATGCTCGTGGCAGGCCCAGATTTGTCTCCCAGTAGTCATTTCGAAACGCTACTGAATGGTCGTTTGGGACGGCGAGCAAATGCTTGTTCGGGAGAGGTCGCCGCCGGTGCCGCCACGATTGCCTTGAACCCACGGAAGTCCGCCGAGAACACGCTCGGCTCGAGTACACGCGTGTACCGCACACGCCACTGCCCCGCGCACCCGCCCGCTGAGCCCCGGGAGGCCCAGCCCCTTCTGCCCTCGGCGACGAAAAGACTGGGGGTAGCACCAGCGCCTGACGCCCGGTAGCGGCATTCTCATGCGCGCCGCGGCGCCTCATGCTGGAGGCACGCGGCCGCGGACGTCCGGGCCCGGCGAGGAGCCACCCATGATCGTCACCCACGAACTGACCAAGCGCTACGGGAGGACCGTGGCGGTCGACGACCTCAGCTTCACGGTCTCCCCCGGCGTCGTCACCGGCTTCCTCGGCCCCAACGGCTCGGGCAAGTCCACCACCATGCGCATGATCCTCGGGCTCGACCCGCCCGACTCGGGGTCGCGCCACTGGTGAACGGCTGCCGCTACGCCGAGCTGCGCGTGGCCGCTGCGCGAGGTGGGCGCCCTGCTCGACGCCAAGGCCTTCCACCCGGGCCGGAGCGCCCGCAACCACCTGCGCTGGCTCGCCCAGACCAACGACATCCCCCCGGCGCGGGTCGACGAAGTGCTCGACATCGTCGGCCTCACCGCGGTGGCCGACCGGCGGGCCGGGAAGTTCTCGCTCGGCATGGGCCAGCGCCTCGGCATCGCCAGCGCCCTGCTCGGCGACCCGGGCGTGCTGCTCTTCGACGAGCCGGTCAACGGCCTCGACCCCGAAGGCATCCGCTGGGTCCGCCACCTGCTGCGGGACCTGGCCGCGGAGGGGCGGACGGTGCTCGTGTCGAGCCACCTCATCAACGAGATGGCCCTGACGGCGGAGCGGCTGGTGGTCATCGGGCGCGGCACGCCTGATCGCCGAGACGAGCGTCGACGACTTCTTCGCGCGGACACCAGCGGCGACGTCGGTGCGGATCGTGACGCCGACGCCGCAGCGATTCGTCTCCGCGCTGCTCGCGGGCCGGGGCCCGGCCCGCCGTCGACGCGCGACGGTGCCATCGTCGTCGGGGCTGCCCTCCGCCGACATCGGCGAGCTGGCGGCCGATCAGGCGCTGACCGTGCACGAGCTGACCCCGGTGCGCGCGTCGCTCGAGGACGTCTTCATGGAGCTCACCAGCGACGTCCGTCGAGTACCGCTCGCACGCCCGACCGACGCCGCGTCCACGCGCCGTCGCGCGCTGAAGAGCACCCGCTGAGAGGACCGCGACCATGACCATCGCCGTCGCCCACCGACGACCCGCCACTGGCGGGCCGGGCTCGCGCCAGGCCATCCGGGCCGAGTGGACCAAGCTCGCTCGCTGCGCTCGACCAAATGGACCCTGCTCGTCACGGTCGTCGGGACCCTGCTCGTGACCTTCCTCGCCGCCCGGAGCGCGCGCACCATCCGCGCCGGCTGGTACCAGGGCTTCGACCCGACCAACCAGTCTCTGGCCGGGCTGGCCCTCGGCTCGCTCGCCATCGGCGTCCTCGGCGTGCTCGTCCATGACCGGCGAGTACGGCACCGGCACCATCCGCTCCTCCCTGGCGGCCATGCCACGCCGCGGCGTGCTGCTGCGGCGAAGGTCGCTCGTCGTCGGCGCTCTGCGCCCTGGTCATCGGCGAGGTGCTCAGCTTCGCTGTCGTTCTTCGTCGGCCAGGCCGTGCTCGTCGGGCGGCGCCCCGACGGCCTCGCTCGGGCGAGCCCGGGTGTGCTGCGGGCTCGTCGCTCGGTCGGGCGTCTTCCTGGCCCTCTTCGCATTGTTCGGGCTCGGGCTCGGCGCGTCATCCGCCACACGGCCGGCGCCATCGCGGTCTTCGTCGGGATCACGCTGCTGCTCCCGTCCTCCTCCACAACGTGGCCGGGAACCCGGGCCGCTTCACGCCCGAGCTCATCTTCGCCAACTCGGTGGCCGCGGTCGTGCCGGCAATCCGACGCGCTGTCCAGCACAGTCGGCCTCGTGCTCATGGTCGCCTACTGCGCCGCTGCCTGGCCGTCGGCGCCGCGCTGCTGACCGGCGGGACGCATGACGGTCGAGCAGGCCGAGGACACGGGCGTGCGCGTGCGCATCCGTGGGCCGGGAGCTCTCGCTCGCCATGACCGAGGAGCAGGCGCCGTCGGCCAAGGATCGCTGGCCCGGCGCATCCTGCACGAGCCCTTCACCAAGCGGCCCTGGGCCGAGTTGGCCTTCTTCCTGCTGTCGGGCGGCCTGGCCGGTGCTCGGGCTCGCCTTCGTCGGCGTCACCATGGTGGCCGGCCTGGTCCTGGCCATCACCTTCTTCGGCCTCGCCGTCCTGGCCCTCTCGCTCCGCAGCGCCCGCGGCATCGGCGGCTGGCAGCGCGGCCTGGCCCGCAGCCTGCTCGGCGAGGCAGGTCGAGGACCCCGAGCCCTTCGCCGGCCGGCCCGGCTTCCTCGGCTGGCTGCAGTCGTCGCCTGCGCGACCGGGTGGCGCTGGCGGGCCGTGGGCTACCTCGCCGTCAAGGTGCCGTGGACCCTCCTCGGCGTCTTCGTGGCCGTTCAGCCTGTGGTGGGACGCCTTCGCCTGCCTGATCCACCCGCTCTTCGGCCGGAACGGCGGCGGCCCGCCGGTCTGGGGTCTGGCGCGCGGCCTCTTCCCCGGCACTCTCCGACCGGTCCGGCCGGCTTCCTCCACGAGGTGGCCATCTTCATCCTCGGCGCCATCTTCCTCTTCGCCGCGCCGTGGGTCATGCGGGGCTTCGTCAACGTCGACCGCCTGCTCATCCGCGGCCTGCTCGGACCCGATCCCGATGGCGACCCGGGTGCGCTCGCTCGAGCAGGCCCGGACCCAGACCGTCGACGCCTCGGCCGCCACGCTGCGCCGCATCGAGCGCGACCTGCACGACGGCACCCAGGCCCAGCTGGTGGCCCTGGCCATGCGGCTGGGCATGGCCAAGGAGAAGCTCGAGGACGACCCCGACCACGTCGACCTCGACCGGGTGCGCGAGCTGGTCGACGAGGCGCACCGGGGGGCCAAGGAGGCCATCGCCGAGCTGCGCGACATCGCCCGCGGCATCCACCCGCCGGCGCTCGACATCGGCCTGGAGGGCGCGCTGGCCACGCTGGCCGCCCGCAGCGCCGTGCCCACCGAGGTCTCGGTCGACCTGCACGACGCGGCCGACGCCGGCCATCGAGGCCATCGCCTACTTCTGCGTGGCCGAGCTGCTGGCCAACGTGGCCCAGCACGCGCAGGCCTCGCGGGCGTCCGTCTCCTGCGCCCAGCAGGGCACGTGGCTGCGCCTCGTCGTGCGCGACGACGGGACGCGGCGGGGCGCAGCTCTCCACGGTCGGGCTCCTCCTCCAGCGGCCTGGCCGGGCTCACCGACCGGGTGCACGCGGTCGACGGGCGGCTCAACCTCGTCAGCCCGCCCGGCGGCCCCACCGTCGTCACCGTCGACCTCCCGCTGTCGCCGTGATGGTCGGCGCCCTCCGCATCGCCATCGCCGAGGACTCGGCCATCCTGCGCGACGGCCTGGTCCAGCTCCTGGTCGACCGGGGCTTCGCCATCACCGGCGCCGTCGGGCGACCCGGCCGCGCTGCGCAGCTCGGTCGCCCAGAACCCGCCCGACGTCGCGGTGATCGACATCCGGATGCCGCCGACCTTCACCGACGAGGGCCTCCGCCTCGCCCTCGAGCTGCGCGCCCGCCACGAGGGGCTGGGCATCCTGCTCGTTCTCCCAGTACATCGAGACCCGCTACGCCGCCGACCTGCTGGCCGACGACGCCGCCGGCATCGGCTACCTGCTCAAGGACCGGGTGGCCGACGTCAGCGACTTCGTCGAGGCGCTCGAGCGGGTCGCCATAGGAGGTACCGCCTTGGACCCCGAAGTCGTCACCCAGCTCCTGGGCGCGACGCGGCGCACCGACTCGCTCTCCGTCCTCACCGCCCGTGAGCGCGAGGTCCTCGCGCTCATGGCGGAGGGGCGGTCCAACGCCGCCATCGCCAACGCGCTGGTCGTCAGCGAGGGCGCCGTCGAGAAGCACGTCGCCAACATCTTCGCCAAGCTCGACCTGCCGGTGTCGGAGAACGACCACCGCCGGGTGCTGGCGGTCCTGCGCTTCCTGGAGTCGTGAGCGGTCAGACCGCCGCGCCGTATACGGGCGGCGAACGCCCCCTGGAGAACAGCGACGTGCCATGCCTGTTGCACGCCCGGCTCGCCGACGGCCGTCCGTCAGGAGCAGATCGAGTGATGAGCGGAATCGTGCGCGCACTGCCGCGCCGGCGGGTAGAAAGGGAGGGTGATGAAGGTGATCCGCGGGGGATTCGGGAGCCGGAAGTCTGCCGTCCATCGGGCTCGTGCTCGGTGCCGGCGGCGTCGTCGGCCAGGCCTACCAGGCCGGCGTCCTGGCGGCCCTGCAGCGCGAGACCGGCTGGGACCCGCGCCAGGCCGCCTTCATCGTCGGGCACCTCGGCCGGCTCGGTCACCGGCGCCGCGCTGCGGGTCGGGGTCCCCGCCACCGATCTGGCGGCCTCGCTCTACGGCGTGCCCACCTCGCGACGGGGTGGCGCCATCCTGCGCCGCATCCTCCCCTCCGACGCCGGGCCGCTGCCGACCCCGTCGGTCGCGCTCGCTGCTGCGCCCCTGGAACCTGCCCTCGCCCGCCCTCATCACCCGGGTGGCCCGGCGGCCGCTCGCCTTCCGCCCCGAGGTGGCGGCCATGACGCTGATGCCGCGGGGCCAGATCGACATCTCCGAGCGGGCTCGGGGCCTCGACCAGCACATCGGCGCCCGCTGGCCCGACGGCCTGCGGATCTGCGCCGTGCGCCGCTCCGACGGCGCCCGCGTCGTCTTCGGCCGGCCCGGCGCCCCCCCGGCCCGCCTGGCCGCCGCCGTGCTGGCCTCGTGCGCCATCCCGGGCTACTTCCGACCGGTCACCATCGAGGGGACCGAGTACGTCGACGGCGGCGTCCACTCGGCCACCAACGCCGACGTGCTCCGCTCCGAGGGGCTCGACCTGGTGCTCATCGTCTCGTCCATGTCGGCCGCCCAGGGCAGCGCCAATGGGGCCGACGGCTGGCTGCGCCGCACCGTGCACCGCCGCATGGAGCGCGAGATCGCACGGCTCGAGGAGGCCGGGACCGCGGTGATCAGCCTGGAGCCCGGCGCCGAGTCGCGCCGGGCCATGGGGCTGCGGGCCATGGCGGAGGACCGGAGCCCCGCAGGTCATCGAGGCCGCCTACGAGGAGACCCGCGAGCGGATCCTCGCCACGCCCGTTCCTCGCCTCGCTGGGCGAGCCCGCTCGCCTCCGCCACCGCCGGCTGACCCCGGGAGAGCCGGGCGCCACCCGGTAGTAGCGTTCGGAGGCGGGAACGCCTCTGAAGGGAGGGTCGATGAGCCCTGATCGCCTGAGCCCCCTGGACGCGTCCTTCCTCCACATCGAGGACCACGTGTCGCACATGCACATCGCCTCGGTCGCCATCTTCGAGGGCCCGCCGCCACCGTTCGCCGACATCGTGGCCATGGTGGACGCCAAGCTCGACCTCGTCCCGCGCTACCGCCAGAAGGTCCGCCTCGTCCCGCTCGAGCTCGGGCGCCCCGTCTGGGTGGACGACCCGCACTTCAACATCGAGTACCACCTGCGCCACACCGCGCTGCCCGCCCCCGGGGGCGAGAGCGAGCTGCGCAAGCTCGTCGGGCGCGTCATGGCGCAACAGCTCGACCGCTCGAAGCCGCTCTGGGAGATCTGGGTGGTCGAGGGACTCGAGGACGGACGCTGGGCCATGCTGGCCAAGACGCACCACGCGCTGGTCGACGGCGTGTCCGGGTACCGACCTCTTGGCGGTGATCATGGACCGGAGCCCGGATGCCGAGCGGCCCGGAGCCTTCGGAGTGGACGCCGCGGCCCGAGCCGTCGGGCCTCCAGCTCGTGGTGGACGCGCTGGAGAACATCGTGCGGTCGCCCTACGAGCAGCTGCGCGCGGCGCGGGCGCAGGCCCGCGCCGTCCGCCGGATGGCGGGCTACGTGCTCGAGGTCGCCGGTGGCCTCTTCTCCCTCAGCGGGCTGGTCCGCCCGACGCCCGCTCTCGAGCCTCAACGGCCCGCTCGGCCCCCATCGGCGCTACGCCTGGGCCACCACGTCGGTCGACGACATCAAGCGGGTGCGCAGGGCGCTCGGCGGGACCTTCAACGACGTCGTGCTGGCCAGCATCACCAACGGGTTCCGCGAGCTCCTGCTCGTCACGCGGCGAGGACGTCGAGCGGGTCGTGCGCACGCTGGTGCCCGTCTCGGTCCGGCCGCGGGACGCGTCGGGCAAGGCGGTCGGCGACGGGACGTACGAGAACAAGGTCTCGGCGATGTTCGCCGAGCTCCCGGTCGACATCGAGGACCCCGTCCTCCGGCTCCACGCCATCACCGAGCAGATGAAGGACCTCAAGGACTCCAAGCAGGCGCTGGCCGGCGAGGCACTGACCTCCATGTCGGGCTTCGCGCCGCCCATGCTGCTGGCCCTGGGCATGCGCCTGGCGACCAGGGCGGGCCAGCGCAACGTCAACACCGTCACCACGAACGTGCCCGGGCCCGCAGTTCCCGCTCTACGCCGCCGGGCGGCGCATGATCCGCGCCTTCCCCTACGTCCCGCTCGGCGGGCAGATGCGCCTCGGCATCGCCATCTTCTCCTACGACGGCGAGGTGAATTTCGGGATCACCGGTGACTACGACTCCACCGCGGACATCGACGTCCTGGCCGGTGGGATCGAGGACGGGATGACCCAGATGCTCAAGGTCGGCCAGCAGCCGGCGCCGGCTGAGCCTCAGCCCGCCCAGTCCGGAGATGCCCGCCACCTCGTCCTCGATGTACGCCCGCAGGTCCGACGACGATGACCCGCTCGACGGAGCGCCCGACGATGGGCACGTGCACCTTCAGCTCGCCCTCGACGTCGACGTCGGTGCTGCCGGGCCCGTCGTCGCCCGCCTCGAAGCGGTAGGCCCCGCTGGCGCTGAGCCGGTCCGGATAGTGGTCGGGCAGCACCACCCAGCTGGTGCGCGCCTCGGCGAGCAGGACCTCGGTCCGGGTGATCCACGACATCTTGGCGGGGTCGATCACGGCCCGCACGGCCGGCGACACCGAGCCCGTGAACGCGAAGCGGACCTCGATGAGGATGCGGTCGCCCGAGTCGTCGTGACGGACGACCTCGACCACCTCGATGTCGTCGCGGCGCGGGACGCCCCTCGTAGAACGCGGGCGAGCCGTAGGCGGCGATCGCCCGGGCCGGCGGCACGGCGACCGCCTGGCGGACGGCGAACTTCACGTGGTCGGGCGCGTCGAGGGCAGCCCCAGCTTGCGGTGGTCCCAGCTGACGGTCCGCTCCACGTTCAGCTTCACCGCCACCCGCTTGTGCAGCATCGATCTCGAGGAACGGCTTGAGCTCGTCGGAGTACGGGCCCGTTGTAGCGCTCGTACACGCTGATGCCGAGCTCCCAGAGCTTGTCGGGGTCGTCGACGATCTCTGCCTTCCCGACCAGCTCGACGCCCGCGCAGCTCCTCGTAGTAGTCGCCGTCCTCGAAGAGCAGCGTGAGGCGGGGGTCACGGCGCAGGTTCTGGACCTTCTGCGACTTGGCCTTCGTCTCCACGGTGACGCAGCCGTCCAGGAACCCGTACCACATCGCCACGGCGTGGATGGAGCCGTCGGGGGACATGGAGCACATCGTCATGGTCCGCCGCTCGGCGAGGAACGCGTCCACCTCGTCGGGCGTCATCTGTATGGCCTTGCGCTGGTTCACGCCGTGGCCCATGGCCTCGGTCATCCGGCACCTCCCACTCGTGTGTCAGGGAGCGTAATCGCCCTGAGCAGGACCGCAGCCTTAAGAGTTCATCTTCAGCACACTTGTTGGTTGCAACGGTTTCACGGCACGTTCACCTCGGCTCCGTAGCGTGAGGGCCGATGGCGACCGTGGATCAGCACATGGATCACACCGGCCGGGACCTTCGTTCCACTCCCGGCGCCGGCCGCCATCGCGGCCAGGAAGCCCTGGCCGAGGTCATCATGATCCGACCGGCGCGCTCACACCGCACCGGGCTCATCGGATCGTTGGTCACCATGGCGCGGGTATTCGCCTCCCCGCGTGCCCAGGCGACGTCGGTGCGATCCACCCCCCGTCCACCGTCGTCGCCTGCCCCTCTCCCGTTCACGCCGCCCCGGGTCCCCCACGACGCTGCCTGAGGCGGAACACAGCGTGGCGATCGCAAACGCACCGGCGACGAGCGGCCGGCCCCCTCGGTCGGCCCGACCCGGGACAACCGACCGCTGGTCCTCGTCGTCGACGACGAGGAGTCCTACCGTCAGGCGCTGGCCTCGGGGCTGACCCGCGAGGGATTCGCCGTCGAGTCCGCCGGGGACGGGCACGAGGCGCTGCGGCTCTTCCACCGCGTGCATCCCGATCTCGTCCTGCTCGACGTCATGCTCCCCGACCAGTCCGGCATCGAGATCTGCCAGCAGATGCGGAGCCTCAAGCCGGTGCCGATCATCATGGTGACGGCGCGCGACTCCGAGGTCGACATCGTGCTCGGGCTGGAGCTCGGGCGCCAGCGACTACGTCGCCAAGCCGTTCCGGCTGCGCGAGCTCGTCGCCCGCATGCGGGCCGTGCTGCGGCGCGGGGTGGCCGTCGCCGAGCACCACGAGGAGGTCCTCAGCCGTCGGCCCGGTGCGCCTCGACGCCGGCCGCCGCGAGGTGACCGTCGACGAGGTGCCCGGTCGACCTCTCCCGCAAGGAGTTCGACCTTCTGGCCCTCCTGATGTCGCACAGCGGCCAGGTCGTCACCCGTGACTGGTGCATCGACCGGCTCTGGTGGGACCAGGAGCTGACCGACACCCGCACCCTCGACACCCACATCAAGCGGCTGCGCCGGAAGGTCGAGCCGGACCCGGCCAACCCCCGCCACCTGGTCACCGTCCGGGGCGTCGGCTTCCGCTTCGAGGCGTAGCCGGGCACGGACGCGGCGCTTCGCCCTACATTGAGCGGATGCACAAAGGCGACGTCGTCCCCGATTTCGCGCTCCCCGACCAGACGGGCACGCCCCGCACGCTGAGCGGCTTCCTCGCCAACGGGCCCGTCGTCCTGTTCTTCTACCCGGCCGCCATGACCTACGGCTGCACGAAGGAGAGCTGCCACTTCCGGGACATGGCCGGCGAGTTCGCCGCCGTCGGCGCGCAGCCGGTCGGCATCAGCGCCGACGCCGTCGAGAAGCAGAAGCAGTTCGACGAGAAGGAGTCCCTCGGCTTCCCGCTGCTCTCCGACCCCGACCGCGCCGTGGCGGCCCAGCTCGGCGCGAAGCGCGGCGTGAGCTTCCTCCGGTCAAGCGGACCACCTTCGTCATCGACACCGACCGCACCATCCTCGACGTCATCCACACCGAGGTCTCCATGGGTGCGCACGCCGACAAGGCGCTCGCCCTCCTGAAGGCGCGCCACGCTGCCTGACGCGCACCGTCGTCATCACCGGCGCCGCGTCGGGCATCGGCGCCGCCACCGCCGCGCGGCTCGGCGCGGCGGGCTGGAACGTCATCGGCGTCGACAAGGACGAGACCGACGTCGTGGCCGACCTGGCCACCCCCGCGGGCCGCCGCGCGCGCCGTCGACGAGGCGGCGCGAGCGCTGCGGCGGCGCGCTCGCCGGCATCGTGACCTGCGCCGGGCTGGCCGGCCTCCCCGGGCCGCGCCGGCTCGCTGCTGGCCTCGGTGAACTACTTCGGCACCGTCGACGTGCTCGAGGGCCTGCGGCCGCTCCTCGCCCCGGGCGGCGCCGCCGTGGCCATCAGCTCGAACTCGACCACCGTGCAGCCCGCCGTCCCCGCCGACCTGGTCGAGGCCTGCCTGGACCACGACGAGGAACTGAGCGCGCAGATCGCCGACGCCCGCGGCTCCCTGGTGGCCTACCCGGCCACCAAGCTGGCCGTGGCCCACTGGGTGCGCCGCAACGCCACGGGGCCCGACTGGGCCGGGGCGGGGCTCCGGCTCAACGCCATCGCCCCCGGCATGATCGACACGCCGATGGTCGCGGGCATGCGGGCCGACCCCGAGGCCGGCCCGCTCCTCGACATGCTGCCCATCCCGGTCGGCCGGCCGGGCCGGCCCGAGGAGATCGCCGCGCTGGTGGAGTTCCTCCTCGGGCCCGACGGCGCGTTCTTCTGCGGATCGGTCGTCTTCTGCGACGGCGGGAGCGACGCCCTGCTGCGCACGCAACGACTGGCCCGCGGCCTGGGACATCTCCGTCCGCGACCTCGGCCGGCAGCTCTCCTGAGCGCGCCGCGGCCGGTCCGCGCCGGCCGGCGCCGACCGTAGGCTGCCGCCATGCCGGGCCGGATCCTGGTGGACACCACCCCGCTGCGGGAGAGCCGCGACTTCCGCCTCCTCTTCACCGGTCAGCTCATCTCCGTCATCGGGACGCAGCTGACCGTCGTGGCCATCCCCTACCAGGTGTACTCCATGACGCACTCCACGCTGCAGGTGGGGGCGATCAGCCTGGCCCAGCTCTTCCCGTTCCTCGCCGGCGCCCTCTCCGCCGGGCCCATCGGCGACTCGGTCGACAAACGCCGCATCATGGTGTGGACGGCGGCGGCCATGATCCTGACCAGCGGTGCCATGGCGGTCAACGCCGCCGTCGCCCATCCCTCGCTGGCCGTGCTCTACGTCGTCAGCGCGCTGGCGGCCGGCCTGACGGGCTTCTCCAACACCGCCCGCATGGCGGCGGTGCCCGGCATGGTCGAGCGGCGTCAGATCGCCGCCGCCGCCGCCATGACGCAGATCGTCTTCCAGGTGGGCGTCATCGTCGGGCCCGGCGCTCTCCGGCCTCCTGCTCGGCATCGGCCTCCCGCTCGTCTACGGGCTCGATGCGGCCTCGTTCGTCGTGGCCGCCATCACCTCGGCCATGCTGCGCCCGATCCCCCCGGCCCAGGGCGCCGGCCGGCTCTCGCCCTGGCAGTCGACCAAGGAGGGCCTGCGCTACCTGCGCTCGCGCCAGGCGCTGCAGGGCGTCTACCTGATCGACATCAACGCCATGGTCTTCGGCATGCCCCGGGCGCTCTTCCCGGCCATGGCGGGCGCCGTGTTCGGGGGCGGCACCATCACGCTCGGGTTCCTCTACGCCGCGCCGGGCGTCGGCGCGCTGATCGGCGCCGTGACCACGGGCTGGGTCGCCAACCTGCGCCGTCAGGGCTGGGCGGTGATCGTGGCGGTCTCGGTCTGGGGCGCCGCCATCGCGCTGTTCGGCTTCACCGACACGCTCTGGGTTGCGCTGGTCCTGCTGGCCGTGGCGGGGTGGGCCGATGTCATCTCCGCCGTCCTGCGCAACACCATGCTGCAGAGCTCCATCCCCGAGCGCTTCCGCAGCCGCATGTCCTCCATTCAGATGGCCGTCGTCCAGGGCGGGCCGCGTCTCGGCGACATGGAGTCCGGCACCGTGGCCACGCTGACCAGCATCGAGTTCTCGGTCGTCTCGGGCGGCCTCGCCTGCATCGTCGGCGCCGCCGTCATCGGCGCGCTGCTGCCGGTCTTCCGACGCCACGTCGCCGGTGAGATCGACGACGTGCCCGTATGATCCGGGCATGAGCCACCACGTTCGCCGAGCCGACGTGGGGCGAGGTCGACCCCGCCGCGCTCGCCCGCATCCTCGTCGTCTCCCCGCACTTCGACGACGCCGCCATGGGAGCCGGCCATCTCATCGCCAGCTACGACGACACGACGGTCGTCACCGTGCTGGGCGGGCGTCCCCCCGCCTACCCCGACGTGCCCTCGGAGTGGGACGCCCTGGGCGGCTTCGTCGCCGGCGACGACGTGGTGGCGGTGCGCCGCGAGGAGGACGTCGGCGGCCATGGCCGTCCTCGAGTCCGCCTACGAGTGGCTCGAGTTCGCCGACCACCAGTACCTGGCGCCGCCGGACCGCCCGACGCCGGCCGAGGTGGCGCCCGTGCTCGCCGCCACCATCGCCGAGCTCGATCCCGACCTCGGTGTTCTTCCCCATGGGGCTCGGCAACCCCGACCACGTGATGGTGCACGACGCCTGCCTCCTGGTACGCCAGGAGCAACCCGATCGCGAGTGGTTCTGCTACGAGGACCACGGCTACAAGCACCTGCCCGGGCTGCTGGCCTGGCGGGTGGCCAAGCTGCTGCGCTCGCAGCCGTGGCCGACCCCCGCCATCGTCCCGCACGTGCCCGACGAGGAGCGCAAGCGGCGCGCCATCTGGTGCTACACGTCGCAGATCCCGCCGCTCGAGCAGGACCACGCGCTCACGCGCCCGCATGGAGGGCCGCGTCCCCGAGCAGTTCTGGCACCTGGCCCCGCCGCCGCCGGGCTGGGAAGGGCTTGGCCGACTTCATCTAGGCACCGGCGCGCAACGGCCCGCCCGGGGGGGTCGGGCGGGCCGTCGACTGGAACCGTGATTCCGCTGAGGCGCTGTCCGCTAGTCAGATCGCCGGTGATGAGGGAACCGGCGATCCTGACCGAGCAGATACTGGTCTCGGCCGGCCCCGCGAACAAGCGGTCGGGACCAGAGTTCACACGGCGAGTCTCGGCGGGTGAGCGCACGAAACCTCCTACCGTGCTGCCCGCCCTCGACGTCATTCCACGCGAAGTCACAACGTGGCCCAGCCGAACCGACCAGGACTCGACTCCCTCCTCAGGTAGGAATCAGGTCTCGCCCAGCCGAACGCCCAGAACCGGTACGTTCAGCCCTACCGGTGCCGCCCGAGCGGCGGCGCACGATTGGTGACGTGGTGATGTACCGAGACCTCCTCACGCAGGCCCTTCGCAAAGGCGAGGAAGGGCGCAGGTCCGACGACCTGCTGCTGGCCGACCTCGTCGACTCCCGGGCCAGGCTGCAGGCCACGGGTGGGGCGGCCCCTGTTGCGGAGGCACTGGCCCGGGAGCTTTCCTACGACGGCGCCCTGATCCGGCTGTGTGCATCCCTCGACGTCCGCGCCACGCCCGCCTGGTTCGATTGCCCCGGCGGGAGCGGGCCCGGCTGGAGCGCGAGCTCATCCGTCGCGGCATCCTGCTTCCCGCACCACAGCTCCAGGACGCTGTCCTCAAACCTCGCCCCTCGCCACCGGCACCCCGACGAGGACGCCCGTGCCTCGGAGCTACCCGGCCTGACCTGGAGGGCCCGCGTACGCCCGGGCCAGCGCCCGGCGGCCCCTCGGTAGAGTCGTCGGCGGTGCCAGGGGACGACGAGCGCACGGTGGAGGTCGGACGGGCGCGAGGTGCGCGATCTCGCGGCCCGACAAGGTCTACTTCCCGGCGCTGGACGCCACCAAGTTCGACCTCGTCTCGTACTACCTCGACGTCGGCGACGCACCTGCTGAACACCGCCGGCGGCCGGCCCGCCATGCTGCAGCGCTTCCCCGACGGCGCCACCGGCAAGTCCTTCTACCAGAAGCGCATCCCCGCCGGCGCCCCCGACTGGCTGCAGTCGACCACCGTCTCCACCCCAACGGCACCACCTCCAACGCGCTCGTGGTCGCCGACATCGCCCACGTGGTCTGGGCCGTCAACATCGGCTGCCTCGGGCTGCACCTGTGGCCGTACCTCGCCGCCGATCCCGCGCACGCCGACGAGCTGCGCATCGACCTCGACCCCACGACCGGCATCGGCTTCGAGGAGGTGCGCGCCGCCGCGCTGCTCTGCCGCGACGTGCTCGACGAGCTCGGCCTGCGCGGCTATCCGAAGACCACGGGCAACAACGGCCTGCACGTGTACCTCCGGCTCGAGCCCCGCTGGGACTCGGTGCAGGTCCGCGCCGCCGCCGTCGCCCTGGCCCGCGAGCTCGAGCGCCGCTTCCCCGACCTGATCACGGCCAACTGGTGGAAGGAGGAGCGCGGCAGCCGCGTCTTCGTCGACTTCAACCAGAACGCGCCCGCACAAGACCGTGTTCGGCGCCTGGTTCGCCCGGCCCCGCACGGGCGGCCAGGTCTCGACGCCCCTCACCTGGGACGAGGTCGAGACGGTGGTGCCCGACGACCTCACCATCCGCACCGTGCCCGACCTGGTGCGCCGGCGCGGCGACCCGTGGGCCGACATCGCCGCCGCGCCCGCAGTCGCTCGAGCCCCTGCTGGCGCTGGCCGAGCGCGACAAGGAGGCCGGCCTGCACGACGCGCCGTGGCCGCCCGCAGTACCCCAAGATGCCCGACGAGCCGCCCCGGGTGGCGCCGAGCCGGGCCAAGAAGGCCTGAGCCGGTGGACCCGCTCGACGCCCTCAACCGGATCGCCTTCCTCCTCGAGCGCAGCGGCGCCGACACCTACAAGGTGCGGGCCTTCCGGCACGCGGCCCGCGCCGTCGCCGACGTGCCGCCCGACGAGCTGCCGCGCTGGCCGCGGCGGGGCGGCTGCAGACGCATCGAGGGCGTGGGCAAGTCCACGGCCCAGGTCATCGCCGAGGCCGCTCGACGGCAAGGTGCCCGCCTACCTGGCCAAGCTCGAGGAGCTGCCCGACGACCTCGAGCTCGACGGCGCCGGCGCCGGCAGCTCCTCGGCTCGCTCCGCGGCGACTGCCACTCCCACTCGGACTGGTCCGACGGCGGCAGCCCCATCCGCGAGATGGCCGAGGCGGCCCGCGACCTCGGCCACGAGTACCTGGTGCTGACCGACCACAGCGCCCGCCTCACCGTCGCCCACGGCCTCAACGCCGAGCGGCTGCGCGACCAGCTCGACGTGCTGGCCGAGCTGAACGAGGAGCTGGCGCCGTTCCGCATCCTGACCGGCATGGAGGTCGACATCCTCGAGGACGGCTCGCTCGACCTGGACCTCGACCTGCTGGCCGAGCTCGACGTCGTGGTGGCCAGCGTCCACTCCAAGCTGCGCATGGAGTCGCCCGCCATGACCGAGCGCATGCTCGCCGCCATCGAGAGCCCGCACACCGACATCCTCGGCCACTGCACCGGGCGCCTCATCACCGGGCGGGGCCGGCCCCAGTCGACCTTCGACGCCGAGGCGGTGTTCGCCGCCTGCGCCCGCACCGGCACCGCGGTGGAGATCAACTCGCGGCCCGAGCGCCAGGACCCGCCCGAGGACCTGCTGCGCCTGGCCGTCGGCCTCGGGTGCTCCTTCGCCATCGACACCGACGCCCACGCGCCGGGCCAGCTCGGCTGGCTCGGCCGCGGCTGTCGCAACGCCGTCGCCGCCGAGGTGCCGCCCGAGCGCATCGTCAACCGCGGGTCCGGTCGACGACCTCCTGGCCTGGGCCGCCTCGCCACGAGGGCCGGACGCGCGTGACGCTCCCCGTCCGTCCGCCGGTCGCCCCCATGCTGGCCAAGCTCACCCGCGAGCTCCCCCGGGACGCCGGGCTCTTCTACGAGCCGAAGTGGGACGGCTTCCGCTGCATCGTCTTCCGCGACGGGGACGACGTCGAGCTCGGCAGCCGCAACGAGAAGCCGCTCACCCGCTACTTCCCCGAGCTGGTCGAGGCGCTGCGGCGCGAGCTCCCCGAGCCGCTGCGTGCTCGACGGCGAGATCGTCATCGCCGGGCCGACGGGCCTCGACTTCGACGCGCTCTCCCAACGCATCCATCCCGGCCGAGAAGCGCATCCGCCAGCTGGCCGAGTCGACGCCGGCCTCGTTCGTCGCCTTCGACCTGCTGGCCCACGACGACACGCTCCTGCATGGAGACGCCCTACGCGCGAGCGGCGCGCGGCCTCGAGAAGCTGCTGGCCAAGGCCGTCCGCCGGTGCACCTGACGCCGGCCACCGAGGACCCCGACGTGGCCGCGGACTGGTTCTCCCGCTTCGAGGGCGCCGGGCTCGACGGCGTGGTCGCCAAGGCCGCCGACCTGCACTACCTGCCGGACAAGCGGGCCATGCTCAAGGTCAAGCACCAGCGCACCGCCGACTGCGTGGTGGCGGGCTTCCGGACGCACAAGGACGGGGCCGGCGTGGGGTCGCTCCTGCTCGGCCTGTACGACGCGTCGGGACGCTCCACCACGTCGGCGTGGCCTCGGGCTTCAGCGTGGCCCGCCGGCGCGAGCTGGTGGACGAGCTCGAGCCCTACCGGACGGACGCCGCGGCAGGACCACCCGTGGGCGGGCTGGGCCGAGGCGAGGCGGCGGGCCGGGCGCCGGGCGGCCATGAACCGCTGGAACGCCGGCAAGGACATGTCGTGGGAGCCGCTCCGGCCCGAGGCGGTGTGCGAGGTCGCCTACGACCACCTGCAGGAGAACCGCTTCCGCCACGCCACCTCCTTCGTGCGCTGGCGCCCCGACCGCGACGCCGGCGTCGTGCACCTACGACCAGCTCGACACCCCGGTCCCCTCGAGTTGGCCAAGGTCTTCGGGACGGGTAAGGGGCGGGCGGGTGCGCCGGGCGGCGTGGACGGCCCGCGCCGATGATCTCGGCGAACCCCTCCGACAGGCACTCGGTCAGCAGCTCGTCGTCGGGCACCGCCGTCGTGTCCATCGTGACGCCGATGCAGCACGACCCGTCGTAGGAGAAGAGGGTGGCGTTCAGGGCGGCCCCGATGGTCGGGCCGAAGGCGTAGTACCCCGTGACCCGCGCCCCGCACAGGAAGATCGGGTCCGGGAACCCGGGGACGTCACTGGCCAGGAAGTCCACGTGCTTGAGCATGTTGCCGACTACACCGTGGGCACGAGGTTCAGTGCGCCCGCGATGGCGTCGGTGAACGCCAGTGACCGCTCGGCCCGAGCGGCTCGGCAGCGGGCGCCGATGGCGCCATGCGACTGGACCGGGTCCGCCACGGAGAGGGGCACCCGCAACCGCTGCAGCGTGATCCTGTTCCCGCCCGGGGGGTCGTCGGGCCCGCGATGCTGATCGGCAGCGTCACCGTCAGCTCCGCGACCGTGGCGCCGTGGCGCTCGTGGTAGCGGCGCAGGCCGCCCGTGACACCGGCCATGAAGCTGTCGTTGACCGTCCCGCCGGCGGCGGCACCCGCCTGCTTCAGCTCGTCCAGACCCACCGTGATGGTGTGCAGGATCCGTCCGGGCCCGCGCTCGGTCATGACCGGCGACAGCACCTCCGGGAGCGGCCGCACCGTGCGTCCGATGGAGCGGGCCGTCTCCAGCACGTCGGCGCCGGTGCCCAGGGGATGGCGCAGGGCCCTGACGGCCGCGCCCGGACCGAGCCGGGCGGCCTCGAGGAACCCGTCGCGCAGACGGGCGGCCCGGTCGCCCAGCGCCTGGACCACGAGACGGTGGACGCCGAGCTGCTCACCGCGCGGCGCCGGGGGCAGGGGACCGCCGACGGTGTGGTCGGCCTCGGCGTCCCGTCGAAGAGGGTCAGGGCAAGTTGCACACCTCCGACGCCGTCGGTCAGGGAGTGGTGCATCTTCATGATGATGGCGGCCCCGCCGTGCTCGAGCCCTTCGACCAGCGTGAACTCCCACAGCGGGCGTGTGCGGTCGAAGCCGCTCATGGCGGCGAGCGCCGCGAGGCGCAGCACCTCGTCACGGCCGTGGGGCGTCGGGGCGTCGACTCGGCGCAGATGCCAGGCGATGTCGAAGTGCGGCATCGGTCGTCCACCGCGGCGTGGCCAGGTGGGCGGGCACCTCGACCGGGCGCTGCCGGAACGAGGGGATCTGGCGGGTCGCCCGCTCCAGACGCTGCACCAGGTCCTCCCACGCCGGCACCGAGTCCAGCCAGGCCACAGCGACCACGGTCGAGCGCAATTCGGGATCGCTCTCCATGTACCAGGTGAAGGCGTCGTTCTGGCGCATGAACGACGAGGTCTTCATCCCTCCAGCTATCCACCGCCCCCTCGGAGGCCGTCCAGGGACCAAGGTCCCCTTGCCCCGTCAGTCGAGCAGGTCGGGTCGCGGCGCGCCAGCTCGGCCCGCACGGCCGCCTCCCAGAAGCCGATGAAGCCCTCGCCGTCGCTCCGGGCCACCAGGTCGATGAAGGACTGCGGGACCCGGGACACCCCGGCGCCGCCGGCCGCCCGGGCGTACCAGGCGTGCTGGCAGCGCTGCTCCAGCGCCACCGCCCGCTGGTGCACGGCCCGGGCCGAGCCGCCCAGCACGAACACGCCGTGGCCGGCCAGGAGCGCCATGGCGCGCGTCGCCCATCTGCTCCACCGCCCGCCGGGCGCTCGAGGCGTCGTTGACGGGCCCCTCGTACTCGTCGACCAGCGACCAGCGTGCCGCCGCCGAGGGCGGAGCTCTGGTCGAGGATCGGCGGCAGCTCGCCCAGGTCGGCCCACACCGTGCCGAAGAGCGGGTGGTTGTGCACCGCCCAGCCGACGTCGGCCCGCAGCTTGTGCAGCTCGAGGTGGAGCGGGATCCCGAGCGGGACGGGCCAGTCCCCCTCGACGCACGCGCCCGTCGAGGTCGATGCGCAGCACCTGGGACGGGCGCAGCTCGGCCCACGTCAGCAGCCACGGGTTGCACAGCAGCGTGCCGTCGCCCAGGTTGACCGTGATGTGCCCGGCCAGGTGGTCGTTGTAGCCCTCCCGCCACAGGGCGCGGGCGAGCACGACGAGCTCCTCGCGTGGCGTGAGGTCGGGGATGAGCTTCTCGGCGGTCGGCGTGAACATGCGGTCGGCTCCTCTCAGCGCGGCAGGACGGGTCCGGGAGCGGGTGGCGGTAGAGCGCGGCCGCGTTCTCGCAGCACATGGCGCGCAGCTCGTCGGCCGGAATGTGGCCCCAGCACTTCTCGATGACGTCCTGGGTGTCGGGCCAGGTGCTGTCGCCGTGCGGGTAGTCGACCTCCACCATGATGTGGTCGACCCCGATGGCGTGGCGCGTGTCGATGGTCGACGGGTCGTCGATGGTGCAGAACCAGAAGTTGCGCCGCAGCACATCGGCCGGGCGCACGTCCCAGCCGAGCCCGTAGCCGGAGCGGTCGACGATGTTCTCGAGCCGGTCGACGCAGCATGGCCACCCAGCCGATGCCCGCCCTCGCTCATGGCGATCTTGAGCGTCGGGAGCCGCAGGGCGTAGCCCGACCACAGCCACTCGGCGCAGGCGATCAGCGACAGCTGGCCGAAGAGCGTGGCGCCGAGCTGCAGGGCGTCCATGCCGGCTCCGGGCGGCGCCGGGGTCAGGCCCGAGCTGCCGACGTGGAGCGAGACCACGGTGTCGGTCTCGACCACGGCCTCCATGATCGGGTCCCAGTGCGCCCGGTCCCACAGCGAGGGCAGCCCGATCTCGTGCGGGCCGCTCGGGGAAGGTCACCGACGTGAAGCCGCGCTCGGCGTTGCGGCGGATCTCGGCCACGGCGAGCGTCGGGTCGGCGAGGTAGGTGATCCCGAGCGGGACGATGCGCTCGGGGTGGGCGCGAGTACCACTCCTCGAAGAGCCAGTCGTTCCAGGCCCTGACGCAGGCCAGGCCCAGGTCGCGGTCCTGGGCGTCGAAGAAGACCCGGCCGCAGAAGCCGGTGATCATGGACGGGAAGTTCACCGACGCCCAGACGCCGTTGATGTCCATGTCGTGCACGCGGGCGTCCACGTCGTAGCACCCCGGCCGCATCTGGTCGAAGCGGAACGGCTCCAGGCCGTAGGTCTCCGGCCGGCGACCGGCCACCGCGTTCATCCCCACCTGCGTGTAGCGCTGACCCTCGAACTCCCACACCTGATGCCCCTCCGGCGTCTCGACGATCCGCGGGGCGCGGTCCGCCAGCGCGGCGGGCAGCCGGTTCTCGAACGTGTGGGCGGGCTCCACGACGTGGTCGTCCACCGAGATCACGGTGTAGCGCACCTCGCGCGGCTCGGGCTCGGGCAGGAACAGATCGTCGGCCGGCACAGACCGGAGTATGCCCGAGGATCTCCTGCGCGCCGTGGCGCCGGTGCCGCGACATGGACGGGCCGCGGATGGATACTGGGACCGACGGGAAAAGGAGGCGGCGTGGTCGCACTGGTCATTGTCTCGACGTTCGTGGTTCTGCTGCTCGGCATCCTGGTGGCGGGCCTGTTACGCAGCCATGCCGACATCCTGCGCTCCCTGCACGAGCTCGGCGTCGGCGTCGGGGACCCCTCGACCGCTCCCGCCGTCGCCGCCCCCGTGACCCTGAGCACCCCGGCGTCGAGTCCCGCGCTCGGCGCGGCTCCCGCCGTCGCCGGCGTCACTCCGACGGGGGATGCGCGGGCGGTCGCCGTCGACAACAGCGACGACCTCACGCTGCTCGGGTTCCTCTCCTCGGGCTGCACCGGCTGCGCCGCCTTCTGGGATGCGCTGCAGGATCCCGGGCGCCTGCAGCTGCCCGACCGCACCCGCGTCGTGATCGTGACCAAGGGCCCCGACCGCGAGGTCCCCTCCGAGGTGCGGTCGCAGAGCGACCGGCCGGGTCCCGGTGGTGATGTCCACCGACGCCTGGCTCGACTACCAGGTCCCCGGCTCACCGTTCTTCGTCCTGGTCGACGGCGCCACCGGGCGCAAGGTCGGGCAGGGGGTGGCGAGCCAGGTCGGGCAGCTGGCCGAGCTGGTCCGGCGGGCCGAGCACGACCGGAGCCTGCCGCGCGGCGCGGTCGCGGGCGCGGCGAGGGATCGCTCGGCGGCCCGGCCCGCGAAGCGGCGGCCGACGAGGTGCTGGCCGCGGCCGGGATCCTCCCGGGCGACCCCAGCCTCTACCCGCGCACGCTCGACGACGTCTTCCCGCACGGCCGCGCCGTGCCGGCCGAGTAGTGGCCACCATCGGCGCCCACGGCATCACGGCTCGCCTCCCCGACGGCTTCGAGGGCCGGATCTTCGTGCGCCCGGCCACCGTGGGCGTGACCTACCCGGTGGGCCAGTTCGCCACGTTCCCCATCCCCGACGACATCGGTGACTTCGGCAGCGGGGCCGTCACCCTGATGGGGCCCTCCGACGTGTTCGCCACCTTGTTCGAGTACGGCCCGGAGAGCCTGGGCACCGCGCTGTTCGCCCGGCAGGGCCGGCCCGCCGGCTTCTCGGAGGCGGACTTCTCCCCCATGACGTTGCGGCGCGGCATCCCCGGTCAGTCCGGCACCCAGTGGTTCTTCACCGAGGCCGGGCGGCCCTTCTCGTTCTACGCCGTGCTCGGCAGCCATGCCCTGCGCCCGGCGCTGGTCCCCCGCGTCAACACGCTGCTGTCGTCGTTGACGCTGAGCCCGGCCGTGTCGCGACCTTCCCGCCGCGAGGCCCCAATGGAACTGATCGGCCTCTACCTGATCGCCGCCGGCCTGCTGGTCGTGGCCGGGGTGGCCAAGGCGGCGCGGCCCGACGACACGGCCCGTGCCATGGCCGCCCTGCTGCCGGGTTCGCCGCCGCTTCGCCTGCTGCGCGGCGTCGTCCGGGTCGGCGCGCTGGCGGAGGCCGCGCTCGGTGCCGTCGCCCTCGCCTTCCCCCGCCCGGCCACCGCGGCCCTCGTCGCCGCTCTCCTACGCTCTGCTTCCTCGGCGTCGTGGCCTACGCCCGCCGGCGCGGCGGGCCCCTCGCCACCTGTGGCTGCTTCGGCCGCCCCGACACGCCGCCCACCGCGCTCCACCTGGTCATCGACCTCGTGCTGGCCGCCGCCGCGGCGGCCGTCGCCGCCGGCGCCCCGTCCCGGGGCACGCTGGTGACGCAGCTGGCCCACCAGCCCTGGGCCGGGCTTCCCGCTGCTCTTCGTCGAGCGCGGTGGGTCTCTGGCTCACCGCGCTGGCCCTCTCCGCCCTGGCCGCGCTCACCGCGGCGCGCCGCCTGGCCCGCCCCCTGCCGGCACGGTCGTCGTGAGCATCTCCACCGCGCTGGTGGCGCGCACGGCCCGGGCTCTCGAGGGACGCCTGTCCCGGCGCAGCCTCATCAACCGGTCGGCCTTCGTGGGCAGCGCCGTGGCCGTCGGCTCCGGCCTGGACCTGGCCCTCAGGCCGGGCACCGCCTACGGCCCGATCTGCGAGTGCGGCAACGCCGGCTGTGGCTGCGGCAGCACCTGCTGCTCGGGGTTCTCGGAGTTCTGCTGCGCCGTCAGCGGCGCCAACTTCTGCCCCGAGAACACCGTCATGGGCGGCTGGTGGGTGGCGGACAACTCGTCGTACTGCGGCGGCCCCCGCTACTACATGGACTGCAACGCGACCTGCTCGTGTGACAGCGGCTGCGGCGGCGGCTTCCCCTTCTGCGAGACGGGCTGCGACGGGACCGACTGCGGCTGCGGCCCGCTGGGCTGCGACTCCTACCTGACGGGGTGCCTGCAGTTCCGCTACGGGCAGTGCAACCAGGACGTGGCCTGCATGGGGCGCATCGTCTGCCGGGTCGTCGCCTGCGTGCCGCCCTGGACGGTCGACCCCTCCTGCACCACCGCCGTCGCCGTCGACAACGGCACGGCGGAGCAGAACGAGCCGTGCTGGACGCACGGCCCCGCCGGCCCCGTTGTGCACCTCACCCGCCACGAACTGCCAGGTGGTCGGCATGGTCCCGAGTGCCGACGGTGGCGGCTACGCCGTGCTCACCGCGTTCGGCCGGCTGTTCGGGTACGGGGACTTCCCCGACGACGGCGACGCCTCGGCGCTCGCGCTGGACGCCCCGATCGTCGGGGTCGCGACCTGCAAGACGGGGGGCTACTTCCTGGCCGCGGCCGACGGGGGCATCTTCGACTACGGCGGGGCGCCGTTCCTCGGCTCCATGGGCGGGCGGCCGCTCGACGCGCCGGTGGTCGGGATGGCCGCCTCCCCCAGCGGTCAGGGCTACTGGCTCGTCGCGGCCGACGGGGGCATCTTCGACTACGGCGACGCCCTGTTCTACGGCTCCATGGGCGGGCGGCCGCTCGATGCGCCGGTGGTCGGGATGGCGGCCACCCCGAGCGGGCAGGGCTACTGGCTGGTCGCCGCCGACGGGGGCATCTTCGCCTACGGCGACGCCGTGTTCCTCGGCTCCATGGGCGGGCAGCACCTCAACCGACCGGTCGTGGGCATGGCGGCCACCCCGACGGGCCGGGGCTACTGGCTGGTCGCCGCCGACGGGGGGATCTTCGCCTACGGCGACGCCGTGTTCGACGGATCGACCGGGTCCATCCACCTCAATCAACCCGTGGTCGGCATCGCGCCCTACGGCAACGACGCCGGCTACTGGCTGGTGGCCAAGGACGGGGGGATCTTCGCCTTCGGCGGCGCACCCTTCCTCGGTTCGCCGGCATGACGGGAAGGGAGAACCCATGCACGCGCTTCTTGACCGTGGCGGCGGTGGTCGTCGCCGTGGCCGCGGCGGCCCGCTCGACCTGGTCGCCCTGCGGCGTCTCCATGCTGGCCACGGTCACGCCGCTGGCCGAGCGCGGCCGCGGCCACCGCTACCGCTCCACGGCGGCCTGGTTCATCGCCGGCGGGACCGCGGGCGGGGCGACGCTCGGCCTCGTCATGGCCGCGCTGGCGCTGGGCGTGCGCGCCGCCGCCCCGTCGACGGTGGCGCTCGCCGCCGTGGCCTGCGCCGTCGCCGTCGTCGCCGCGGCCAGCGACACCCGGCTCGGCGGCTTCCGCCTGCCCTTCCACTCCCGGCAGGTCAACGAGCGCTGGCTCGACCAGTTCCGCCCGTGGGTCTACGGCGCGGGGTTCGGCTGGCAGATCGGCGCCGGCCTCGTCACCTACATCAAGACGGCCGCGCTCTACCTCATGATCGTGCTGGCCGCCCTGACCGCCAGCCCCGCCACCGCGCTGGCCATCGGCGCGCTGTTCGGGCTGGTGCGCGGGCTGGCCGTCCTGCTCGGCCGGGGCATCGCCAGCCCCGCCACCCTCGCCGAGTTCCACCGGCGCTTCACCGCGGGCCGGGCCCGTCGTGCTCGGCGTCGTGGTGGCCTGCGAGCTGGCGGTCGCGGTCGCCTTCGCCGCCGTCCTCTCGCCCTGGGTCGCCCTGGCGCTGGTCCTGCTCGGGGCAGCCGGCGGCGGCCGGCCGCGTCCGCCGGCGCACGCCGGCGCCGCCGGCGACGGCCTGCCTAGCCGCTCATGTCCACCGCGTTGACGCGGACGGGGACGATCCGCACGATGACGCGGCGGTCGCCGGGCGCGTCGTGCTCGCGCAGGTCGGCGTGGTACTTGGCGCCGACCTTCTCGGCGAAGGCGCGGTCCTCGTCGGGCGCCACGACGGCGGTGCCCCGGATCTCCAGGTAGCGGTACGGGTTCTGCAGGTCGAGGAGGAACACCGTGCAGGCCGGTTCGGTCTCGATGTTCTTCACCTTCTGGCGCCGCGTGTTCAGCGACATGGCGATCTGGTCGTCCTCGGCCACGAACCACACCTCGGACAGCTGGGGGTAGCCGTCCTCGCCGGCCGTGGCCAGCGTGAGCACGTCGCCCTCCAGGAGGTCGCGGTGGCTGTCGGGGATGGTGTTGTGGGCCATGCGGTGGGTATACCCGGCTCGGCGGCACGGATGCGCGGCCCGGCGGCGGCGGCGCCTACCATCGGCCCATCGCCACCGACCACGACACCCATCCGCCTCTTCCTGGCCGACGTGGACGGGACGCTCGTCACCCAGGACAAGATCCTGACCGACGACGCCGTCGCCGCCGTGCGCAGCCTGCGCCAGGCCGGCGTCCTCTTCGCCATCACCAGCGGCCGCCCGCCCCGCGGCATGGAGATGCTCGTAGAGCCCCTCCAGCTCGACACGCCCATCGCGGCGTTCAACGGCGGCCTGCTCGTGGACAAGGACATGCAGGTGCTCGAGCAGCGCGTCATCCCCGAGGACCTCGTCGTCCCCGTGGCCGACCTCATGAAGTCCTTCGACCTCGCCGTGTGGCTCTACCGCGGCGCGGACTGGTACGTGCCCGACCCCAAGGGGCCCCACGTCGACCGGGAGGCCTGGACGGTCAAGTTCGACGCCCAAGGTGATGGACGGGCCTCGACGGGCTGACCGACGGCGTCGTCAAGCTGGTCGGGGTCAGCGACGACCACGACGCCATCGACAAGGCCGCCGAGGCCGCCGTCGAGAAGTTCGGCGACCACGTGACGGCGGCGGCCTCCCAGCCCTACTACCTCGACGTCACCCACCCGCAGGCCAACAAGGGCGCGGTCGCCCTCTACCTGGCCCAGCGCTACAAGCTCGAGCCCGAGGAGATCGCCACCATCGGCGACCAGCCCAACGACATCCTGATGTTCGACCACTCGGGCCTCAGCATCGCCATGGGCAACGCCGACCCCCAGGCGAAGGAAGCGGCCAAGGAGGTCACGCGGAGCAACGAGGAGGAGGGTTTCGCCTACGCCGTCGAGCACTTCGTGCTGCCGGCCGCCGCTCCTCCCCTCCTAGACGCCGCGGTGGTTCTCGAAGCGCGCGTACTGCTTCAAGAACAGCAGGTTGGCCTTGCCGGTCGGGCCGTTTCGGTGCTTGGCCACCTCGATCAGCGCGTCGTCCGCCCGGTCGATCGGCACCTCGTCGTTGTACTCGGACTCGCGGTAGATGAACAGCACGACGTCGGCGTCCTGCTCGAGCGAGCCCGACTCGCGCAGGTCCGACAGCTGCGGCGTCTTGTCCTGGCGTGACTCGAGGTTCCGGGAGAGCTGCGAGAGGGCGACGACGGGCACCTCGAGCTCGCGGGCCAGGATCTTGAGGCCGCGGCTGATCTCGGCCACCTCGGTCTGGCGGTTCTCCGCCCGGCCCCGGCCGGTCATCAGCTGCAGGTAGTCGACGACGACGATGCCGAGGTCGCCCTCGGACTTCTTGAGCCGGCGGGCCCGGGCCCGGATGTCCATGACCGTCACGTTGGGGTTGTCGTCGATGAAGATCGGCGCGCTCGACAGCCGGGTGACGGCCATCCCGATTTTGCTCCAGTCCTGGGTGCGGATCCGGCCCGTCTGCAGGCTCTGCCCGTTCACCTCGGCCTCCGAGGCCAGCAGGCGCTGCGTCAGCTCCAGGTGGCCCATCTCCAGCGAGAAGAGCAGGGCCGGCCGCTGCGACCTGGAGCCCGACGTTGGCCAGGACGCCGAGCGCGAAGCTCGTCTTCCCCATGCCGGGGCGGGCGCCCACGATGTTGAGCGACGAGGGCTGGAAGCCGAGCAGGATCTTGTCCAGCTCGTGGTAGCCGGTGGCCACGCCGGTGATGCTCGAGCCGCGCTGGCCCAGCTCCTCGATGCGGTCCAGCCCGGCGCCCAGCAGCTCGTGCAGCGGGCGCATGGTGTCGACCGTGCGGCGCTCGCCGACGTTGAAGACCATCTGCTCCGCCTCGTCGACCGCCGCCTTGACGTCCTCGGGCACCGAGTAGCCGATGTCGGCGATGTCGCCGGCGACGCCGATGAGCTTGCGCAGCAGCGCGTGCTCCTCGACGATCTCGGCGTAGTGCCGGGCGTTGGCGATCGACGGCGTGTTGGCCAGCAGCGAAATGAAGATGGAGCGGTCGCCGACCGCCTCGAGCACCCCCGAGCGCTTCAGCTCGTCGGTCACCGTCACCGCGTCGATGGCCTCGCCCCGCTCCATGAGCGCCTGGATGGCGCCGAAGATGTGCCCGTGCGCCGGCTTGTAGAAGTCGGCCGACGAGCACTTCTCTATCCCGACCGACGCCGCGTCGTTGGAGAGGAGCATGGCCCCGAGCAACGACTCCTCGGCCTCCACGTCGTGGGGCGGCACCCGCGCGCCGGTCGGCACGGGGCGGGGGCCGTCCGCAGCGGACGGGGGCGGGTGTCGTCAAAGGCTTGGACCACGGCTCACCTACTCTGCCGGTCGCGCGCTGGGGAACGGTAAGGCCCCAATAGGTGTGGGTAAGGCACGCCGTGCGTGTGGATAAGCCGTGCACGAGTGGTCAGGGACTGTGGACCACGCAGAACGCAAATCGGCACGCCCCCATCATGGGCACGGGGTGTGACAGCGGCGGCGGATGCCGCCCTGGTCAGGAGGCTCGCCGAGACCTCCACCGTCACGACGGTGGCCACGTCGCGGAAGAGCTCGACGGTCACCTCGAAG
The DNA here is from genome assembly GCA_963826835.1 of uncultured Acidimicrobiaceae bacterium. Taxonomy (GTDB): domain Bacteria; phylum Actinomycetota; class Acidimicrobiia; order Acidimicrobiales; family RAAP-2; genus Bog-473. Next base: position 140,830 of record CAWGYK010000007.1, on the reverse strand, counting down.
GACCCCGTCTCCTTGATGTGCTCGGGCAGCAGGATGTGCCGGCGGTCCACCTCGATCCCCTTGGCGGCCTTGATCGCCTCCACCACGTCGGCCGGGCCGATGGAGCCGAAGAGGCGCCCGCCCCCCGAGGCCCGGGCGGCGATCGGGATCACGGCGCCGGCCAGCACGGTGGCCTGCGCCTCCGCCGCACCCCGGTCCTGCGCCTCGCGCAGGTCGCGGCCGCGCCGCATCTGCTCGGCCTGGCCCTCGACTCCCTCGGTGGCCACGATGGCCCGGCCCTCGGGCAGGAGGAAGTTGCGGGCGAAGCCGCCCGCCACCTTGACGATGTCCCCCCGGCGGCCGACGCCGGCGACGTCGTCGCGCAGCACGACCTTCATGCGTCCGCCCCCGTCTCGGCGGGCTCCACCACGACCTCGACCACAGCCCCGGCCTCGGCGTCCGCCACGGCCTGCGTCCACGACGGCCAGGGCCTCGGCGTCCGCCACAGCCTCGGCCGGCACGCCGTCGGCCGGCGCATCGGCGACGGCCGGTGCCGCGGGGCCTCGGTCGGCACCGAGTCGAGCGTGCGCTCGCCCCGGTCGCGCCCGCCGCGCCCGCCCGGGCGCTCGGTCACCGTGCGCTGCGTGTAGGGCAGCAGCACGAGCTCGCGCGCCGTCTTGATGGCCATGGCCAGCGCCCGCTGGTGCTGGGCGCAGTTGCCGGTCACCCGGCGCGAGCGGATCTTGCCGCGGTCGCTCATGTACTTGCGCAGCATGGGGACGTCCTTGTAGTCCACCCACTCGACCTTGTCCCGGCAGAGCGCGCAGGGCTTCTTCTTGACCCGGCGGCCGAGATCCTTGGGGGCGCGCCGTGACGTCGTCCCGCCGCGTTGGTTGTTCCGTGCCATCAGAAGGGCTCCTCGTCGAATCCGTAGCCGCGGCCGGCATCCGGCCGCGGGCTGGGGTTGTGCCGGCGGAGCGGCCGGCCGGCCGCCCCCACCGCCGCCGCCGCCGCCCCGTGTACTCCCCGGGGCCGCGGCGCTCGTTCTTGGTGATCTGCGCGGTGGCCCAGCGCAGCGACGGGCCGATCTCGTCCGCCACCACCTCGACCTTGGAGCGCCGGTCGCCCTCCTGGGTCTCCCAGCTGCGCTGCTCGAGCCGGCCGGCCACCATGACCCGGGCCCCCCGGGTGATGGTCTCGCTCACGTTCTCGGCCATCTCGCGCCAGCAGACCACGTCGAAGAACGAGGTGGCCTCCTCCCACTCCTGGGTCTGGCGGTTCTGCCAGCGGCGGTTGACCGCCAGCCCGAAGGTCACGTTCGCCTGCCCGGTGTTGGTGAAGCGCAGCTCGGGGTCACGGGTCACGTTCCCGACCAGCGTCACGCTGTTGTCTGACGCCATCTCTGCTCCTCTCGCCGGCCGCTCAGCTGGCCGCGGGCTCGGCCGTGGCCGCCGGGGCCTTGTGGTCCGGCAGGCGCACGACCTTGTGGCGGACGATCTCGTCGGCCAGGCCCAGCATGCGGTCCAGGGCGGCCACGGTCTCGGGCTCGGCGGTGAACTCCACCACGACGTAGTACCCCTCGCGCTTGTGGTTCACCTCGTAGGCGAAGGTGCGCTTGCCCCAGCGGTCGATGGCGCCGGGGGTGCCGCCCGTGGTGCGGATCACGTCGAGGGCCTGGTCGAGCACGCCCTGAATCACGGTGGGCTCGGTGGTGGCCTCGAAGATGGCCATGACTTCGTAAGGCCGCATATGCGGCGTACCTCCCTCTGGACCGGGACGAGCCCGGGCCCCTGACGGTCAGGAGCAGGGTCTGTTGCGGGCAGCCATGCTAGCCGCCCCCGGCTCGAGGCGTCAGCTCAGGGCGTCGCCCAGCCCCGGCCGGGGCGTGGTAGGTCTCGGCCTCGCCGGGGAAGTCCCCGCTGCGCACGTCGGCGGCGAAGGCGGCGATCGCCTCGGTGGCGATGCGGCCCACGTCGGCGTACTGGCGCACGAACTTGGGCGGGGTGCCCTTGCCCAGGCCCAGCAGGTCGTGGAAGACCAGGACCTGGCCGTCGCAGGCCGGGCCCGGCCCCGATGCCGATGGTCGGCACGTCGAGCTGCTCGGTGACGGCGGCGCCGACGCACGTCGGGCACCCCTTCGATCACGAAACCGAAGCAGCCGGCCGCGGCGAGGGCCTTGGCCGCGTCGAGCAGGGCGCTGGCGGCGTCGACGCTCTTGCCCTGCACCCGGAAGCCGCCCATGGCGAGGACCGACTGGGGGGTGAGGCCGAGGTGCCCCATGACCGGGATCTCGGCCCGGATGATCGCCTCCACCACCGGCAGGCGTGCCCGCCCGCCCTCGAGCTTGACGGCCTGGGCCCCGGCGCGGATCAGCGTGGCGGCGTTGCGCACCGCCTCCTCGGGCGAGAGGTGGTAGCTCATCCAGGGCATGTCGCCGAGGATCAGGCAGTGCGGCGCGGCGCGGGCCACGGCCGCCGTGTGGTGGGCCATGACGTCGATGTCGACGTGCAGCGTGTCGGGATAGCCGAGGACGGTGTTGGCCACCGAGTCGCCGACGAGGATGATGTCGGCGCCGGCCTCGGAGACGATGCGGGCGCCCGGCTCGTCGTAGGCCGTGACCATGACGATGGGCGTGTCGCCGTTGCGCCGCTTGCGCGACCGCAGCGAGGGGACGGTGACGGGCCGGCGCTCGCTCACCGGGCCGGCGCCGCCTTCTTCTGGCGCGGCGTGCGGCCGCCGGCGGGGTACTTGCGCATGAGGTGGTGCCAGGCGCAGGCCGGGCAGACCTCGACCTCGTAACAGAGCACCGGCTCGGGCCGGCGGCACAGCGCCTTGAGCTCGGCGGCGGTGCCCGGGCAGCGCCCGCCCGGCGGGAGCTTGGCCCCGAAGACGAAGGTCACCGTGACCAGCCGGCCGTCGTCACAGATGGGGCAGACCTCCTTGGTCGGCCGGCCCACGTTGCGGGCCGCCCGCAGCAGCTCGGGGTGGGCGTCGCAGACGTCGGTCTTGCAGGACCTTGCCCCGCTCGACCTCCCGGACCAGCGCCGTTGCGGACGATCCGGTACTCGACCTGGGCCGTGACGTCAGGGCTCACGGCACGGGATGGTGACCTCGGCTCCGAGGTGACGGACACGGCGGCCAGGCTACCCCCCGCGCCCGGAAACCGGGACCAATTGCGAGCGCAAATCAGGCACGGACGCGACGGTTGCGTGACGGGAATCGTTGCTGCCGCTATATCGAACCGATATACTCATCCGTCATGTTGGATCTGGCCATCCTGGGCCTCCTCGAAGAGCGCGACCTGCACGGCTACGAGATCCGGCGCCAACTGCGCGAGCACCTGGGCCTCCTGGCCAATGTCTCGTTCGGCTCCATCTACCCCGCCCTCACCCGCCTGGAGAAGTCCGGCGCGGTGGTGGCCACCGAGGGCGGCGGGCGCCGAGCGCACGGCGCGCCGGCCGCCGCGGCACCCCCGACGGGCTCGCTGAGCGGCGAGCTGGCCGTCCTGCGGGCCCGCCGGCACTCCCCCACCCGGGCCCGGCGGGGCCGCAAGGTCTACCGGATCACCGACGCCGGCCGCGGCTCTTCGCCGAGCTGCTGGCGGGCAGCGGCGCCACCGACGACGCCCGCAGCTTCGGGCTGCGCCTGGCCTTCGCCCGGCACCTGGCCCCCCAGGCCCGCCTGACCCTGCTGGAGCGCCGGCGCGCCCTGCTGGTCCAGCGCCTCGGCGAGGCCGAGGCCGCCCGCACCGACCTCGACGTCTACGCCCGCTCGGTCGTGCAGCACACCGCCGACGGCGTGGCCCGCGACATCAGCTGGCTCGACACCCTCATCGCGTCCGAACGCGCCGCCCTCGCCACCGCCGGTACGGAGCCGGTGGCCTGACGAACACCACGCCGCACCGACACCCGAAGGAGACACGTCCATGCCCAGCCCCATCCGCCTCGCCATCGCCGGCGTCGGCAACTGCGCCAGCTCGCTCGTCCAGGGGATCACCTACTACCGCGACGCCGACCCCGACGACGTGGTGCCCGGGCCTCATGCACGTGGAGCTGGGCGGCTACCACGTGCGCGACCTGCGTCCCGGTCGCCGCCTTCGACGTGGACCAGACCAAGGTCGGCACCGACCTGGGCAAGGCCATCGGGGCCGGGCCTCAACAACACGGTGCGCTTCGCCGAGGTGGGCGAGCTCGGCGTCACGGTCCAGCGGGGGCCGACCTTCGACGGGCTCGGGCTCTACTACCGCGAGCTGATCGAGGAGTCGCCGGCCGAGCCGGTCGACGTGGCCGCCGCCCTGCGCGAGGCCCGGGCCGACGTCCTCGTCTCCTACCTTCCCGTCGGCTCCGAGCAGGCCCAGCGCCACTACGCCCAGGCCTGCCTCGACGCCGGCGTGGCCTTCGTCAACGCCATCCCGGTCTTCATCGCCTCGGACCCCGAGTGGGCCCGCAAGTTCCGCGACGCCGGCGTGCCGATCGTCGGCGACGACATCAAGAGCCAGGTCGGCTCCACCATCGTCCACCGCATCCTGACCCGCCTCTTCGAGGACCGCGGCGTCGCGCTCGACCACACCTACCAGCTCAACTTCGGCGGCAACATGGACTTCAAGAACATGCTCGAGCGCCAGCGGCTGGAGTCCAAGAAGATCTCCAAGACCCAGGCCGTCACCAGCCAGCTGGAGGACAACGTCCTCGACGCCGACGACGTCCACGTCGGGCCGTCGGACCACGTGCCGTGGCTCAAGGACCGCAAGTGGGCCTACATCCGCATGGAGGGGCGCAACTTCGGCGACGTGCCGCTCAACCTGGAGCTCAAGCTCGAGGTGTGGGACTCGCCCAACTCCGCCGGCGTCATCATCGACGCCGTGCGCTGCGCCAAGCTGGCGCTCGACCGCGGCATCGGCGGCCCGCTCCTCGGCCCGTCGGCCTACTTCATGAAGTCGCCGCCGGTGCAGTACCACGACGACGTGGCGCACCAGCTCGTCGAGGCGTTCGCCGCCGGCGAGCCCCAGGAGAGCTGGCCGCGCCGACTGACACCGGGACTCCGCGACCGACGGACAGACTGCCGTGCCCACGCCGGCAGCCGGCCGGTCGCAGCCGGCTCAGACCAGGATGCGCTCTTCGGGGGCCCGCACCCCGACCACGGCCAGCGTGCGCCCCATGCCGAGGAAGCAGCCGCAGCAGATCGTGAGGTCCGCCAGCTCCGCCTCGGCGAAGGCGTCGTGCAGCCGGCCCCACAGCTCGTCGTCCATGGCCAGGTGGTCGATGGCGAAGCGCTCGGCGAACTCCGCCGCCAGCCGCTCGCGCACGCTCAGCCCGGTCGCGGCGCGCCAGTCGGTCACCTCGGCGTAGAAGGGCTCGCCGGCACCGACGGCCTCACCGTCGCGGGCCCGGGTGTCGCGGCACACGGCGCAGTCGTTGATCAGCGCGATGGTCCAGCGGGCCGCCTCGCGCTCGCGCACCGAGAGCTGCGAGTTGCCGTAGACGGCCGCCGACAGCTTCCCCATGCCCGCCGCCATCTCCGGGCGCAGCAGCGCCCAGTCGATGTGCTCGCCCATGCCGCTCTCGGGTGCCTCGATCCTCGTCATGGCCCGCGACGCTACCGCCGGCTGCCGCTGCACGGGCGCTGCGGCCCACCAGGCCCGCAGGCGGGCCGCCGCCTCCTCCTCGCCCAGGGGGCCCTCGTCGAGGCGGAGCTCCATGAGGAAGTCCAGCGCCTCCCCGACGGCGCGGCCCGGCCCGATGCCCAGCAGCTCCATGATCTGGTTGCCGTCGAGGTCGGGGCGCAGCGCCCGCAGCTCCTCCTGCTCGCCCAGCTCGACGATGCGGGCCTCCAGCTCGTCCATGCGCCGGGCCAGCGCCTTGGCCTTGGCCGCGTTGCGCGTCGTGCAGTCGCAGCGGGTCAGCTCGTTCAGAGGTCGAGATGCGGGCCGGCGTCGCGCACGTAGCGCCGCACCGCCTTGTCGGTCCAGCCCAGCCGGTAGGTGTGGAAGCGCAGGTGCAGCTCCACCAGGCGCACCACGGTGTCCACGTCGGCGGCGGAGTAGCGCAACGCCTCCATGCGGGTCCGCGTCATGCGCGCGCCGACGACCTCGTGGTGGTGGAAGCTCACGCCGCCGTCGGTGATGGCACGCGTGCGCGGCTTGCCGACGTCGTGGAACAGCGCGGCCAGGCGGAGGAGCCGGTCGGGCGAGGTCTTGTCGACGACGGCCAGGGTGTGCGCCAGCACGTCCTTGTGCCGGTGGATCGGGTCCTGCTCGAGCGCGAGGCCCGGCAGCTCGGGCAGGAACTCCCCGGCCAGCCCGGTGCGCACAACGAACCACAGCGCCACCGACGGCACGTCGACCATGACGATCTTGTCGAGCTCGTCGCGGATGCGCTCGGCGGAGACGATGGACAGCCGGCCGTGCATGCGCTCCACCGCCGCCGTCAGCGCCGGGTCGGGCTCGAGGGAGAAGCGGGCCGCGAAGCGGGCGGCGCGCAGCATGCGCAGCGGGTCGTCCGCGAACGAGATCTCCGGGTCGAGCGGCGTCCGCAGCCGGCCGGCCGCCAGGTCGCCCAGCCCGTCGAAGGGGTCGATCAGCTCCATGTCGGGCAGGCGCAGCGCCAGCGCGTTGATGGTGAAGTCCCGCCGCGACAGGTCCACGGCCAGGTCGTCGCCGAAGGTCACCTCGGGCTTGCGCGACTCGGGCGCGTAGACCTCGGCCCGGTGCGTCGTGATCTCGTAGACCTGGGTGCCCTTGCGGGCACCGATGGTGCCGTAGCGCTCGCCCTGGGTCCAGACGTCGTCCGCCCAGCCCCGCACCAGCCGCTCGGTCTCGGCCGGCAACGCGTCGGTCGTCAGGTCGAGGTCGTGGTGGTCCGCCGTGCCCGCCGGGCCCGGGAACAGGGCGTCGCGGACCGAGCCGCCCACCAAGTACAGCGTCCGTCCCGCCGCCGCGAAGCGGCGCGCCACCTCCTCGGTGGCGCTCACGTAGGGGCGGAACCGCTCGGGAACGGACGTGGACTGCACCCGCCCACGGTAGTGCGCCCTCTAGCCTCTCCCTGTGTCGACGCGCCGGGCCAGGACCGCCCTCTGCACGCTCGCGGTGGCCGTCGCAGCCCTGGTCAACACGCTGGGAGCCGGCGCCGCCGGCGCAGCAGTGCCGGCGCGCGCGCGTCCGGCCCGCCCCTCGTCCTGATGTCCCAGACCCCGTGGGTGACCGCCGCCCAGCCCTGGTTCAACATCATGCTCGGCGTGTCGCCGGACGCGGGGGCCGCCGCCGATCTGCGGGTCACGCCTGTCCTTCTACGGGCGCGTCAACGATGCCTCCGACCTGCAGCAGGAAACTCTCGGGCACGCCGACGTCCACGCCGCTGCTGCGGGTGCCCGACGTCCCCGTCACCGCCGCGGCAGGCGGCCTCACGGCGGCCGCCTGCGTGACCGTCCTGCCCGACGCGGACGCCAGCGCGCCCTCCAGCGGGCACCGGCGCCTGCGCCGCCGGCGCGCCGGCATCGACCCTGACGCTGGGCTGCATGCCGCTCGCCGACGAGTGCGGAGACGTCTACCCAGTCTCGGTCGCCCTCGTCCGGCCAGGGCTCCTCGTCCCCGCTGGCCCGCTTCACCACCTTCCTCACCTACCAGCAGCCCAACGCCGTCTCGGCGACGGGGGGACCCCTGCGCGTCGGCGTCGTGGTCCCCGTCACGGCGGGCAGCGTGCCCACCATGGCCGACGCGCTGACGGAGCACCGCGACGTGGCGGCCACCCTCGCCGTCAGCCCGGCGGCGGTCAACGCGATGCAGGCGACGCGGTCGCGCGACGGCCTGCGCGCGCTGGACCAGCTGGCCGCGCTCAGCAGTGACCAACTGATCGACCAGCCCTACGTTCCGATCAACGTCGCCGCGCTCTCCGAGGCGGGCATCGCCGGCGAAATCGGCGCCCAGGTGCTCCGGGGCGACGATGTCCTGCGCAGCGCCGGCCTCAAACCCGACGGCGGCCCCTGGGTCGACACCGCCTCCTCGTTCGCGCAGGGCGACGCCGGCGACCTCGCCTCGGGCCTGCAGGTCGCCGGCGCCTCCGAGGCCGTGATCAGCGACGACGACCTGGCCTCGGGCGGATTGAACAACTACACGTTCGCCCAGCCCTTCACCCTCGACCTCGGCCACGGCTCCACCGTCCCGGCCGTGGCGGCCGACTCGACCCTGAGCACGCGCTTCACCGCCGACCCGGGTGACCCCGTCCTCGGGGCCGAGCAACTGCTGGCCGGGCTGTCCTTCGTGCACTTCGAGAACGCCTTCCTCGCCGACCCCCGCGGCGTCGTCGTCGTCCCGCCACCGGGCTGGCGGCCCTCTGCCGCGTTCATGGACACCCTGCTCGGCGGGCTCACCGCCAACCCGGCCCTCAGCCCGGTGACCCTGGCCCAGTTCTTCACCCAGGTCCCGGTGGGCGGCGGGCCCGACGATCGCGAGCCCGCCGTGCGCCAGCTGCAGGCCGGACCCGCCAGCCGCGGCATCGCGGCCGGCGCCGCGGCACGCATCGCGGTCGACCGCCAGCAGCTGGGATCGTGGTGCTGCGGGTCGACCGCCGCCGTGGGCGGGCACCCGGCCGACTACACCGCCCTCGCCGACGCGCTCCTCGCCAGCGAGGCCCGTGGGCTCAGCTCCTCGGCGCGGGACAGCGCGCTGAACGCCTACGCGCGGTCCTTCGACGGCACCACGGGCCAGATCACCCTCGCCACCGAGCGCACCGTGACCTTCACCTCGGAGCGGGCCGCGATCCCCGTCACCGTGCTCTCCTCGGCCCCGTACCCGGTCACCGTCGTCGTGACCCTCGTCAGCGACAAGTTCACCTTCCCCAACGGCAATTCACGCCAGTTGACCCTCGACCGCCCGACCACCTCGGTGCGGATGACGGCCCAGGCCCGCACCTCGGGCGACCGCCTCCCGATCGAGGTGACGCTGCACACGCCCGACGGCCAGGTCCTCATCGCGCACACCGTGCTCACGGTCCACGCGACCGCCATCTCGTTCGTCGGCGTGGCCCTCACCGTCCTCGCCGGGGCCGTGCTCCTGGTCTGGTGGGTCCGCACCTGGCGGCGCTCCCGCCGCGCCCGCCCGCGGGCGCACTGAGGGTGGCCGTTCCCCGCCGCGCCCGGACGCTGTCGCTCCGGACCTCGGCCGCCTACGTCGGCGTGGGCACAGGCGTCTCCCGGGTCACCGGGCTGCTGCGCTTCGTCGCCCTGGCCTGGGCGTTGGGCCAGACACCGCTGGCCGACGCCTACAACCTGGCCAACACGACGCCCAACATGCTCTACGACATCGTCCTGGGCGGTGTCCTCTCGGCCACCTTCATCCCCGTCTTCGTCGACCGGCTGGCCAACCGGACCGAGCGCGAGGCGTTCGACTCGATCTCCGCCGTCGTCACCGTGTCCGTCACCGTCCTCGCCGCCACGACGGTGGCCGCACTGGTGGCGGCGCCGTACATCATCGACGCGCTGACCGCGCTCGATACGCACGCGCACCCGTTGCAGCTGCACCGCGTCCTGCTCGAGCGCCAGGTGGCCACGGGGTTCCTGCGCTGGTTCGTGATCCAGATCGCCGCCTACGGCCTCTTCGCGCTGGGCGCCGCACTCCTCAACACCCGGCGCAAGTTCGTGGCCGTGGCCTGGGCCCCGATCGTCAACAACATCGTCTGCATCGGCATCCTGGTCTGGTTCGGGCTGTGGGCCGGCCACGGCGCCTCGCTCGCCAGCGTGGACGCGCACCGGGGCCAGCTCGTCCTGCTCGGCCTCGGCACCTCGCTCGGGGTGGTGCTCCAGGGCGTGGCGCTCGTGCCGAGCCTGCGCCGGGCCGATCTCGGCCTCCTGCGCTGGAACTGGAATCCCCGCGACGAGGCGTTGCGGACCGTCGCCCGCCTGGGGGGCTGGACCTTCGGTTTCGTGGTGGCCAACCAGGTGGCGCTCTTCGTCGTCACCGTGCTGGCCGGCACCGTGGTGGGGCCCGACCCGGTCTCGTCGTACACCTACGCCTACGCCTTCTTCCAGCTCCCCTACGGCATCATCGCGGTCACGGTGATGTCGGTCGTCACCCCCGACCTCGCCGACCGCTGGTCGACGGGGCAGCGGGCCGCCTTCCTCCACCGGATGGCGGGTGGCCTGCGCGCCGTCCTCGCGCTCATCATCCCCTCCGCCGTCGGCATGCTGCTCCTGGCGCGTCCCGCCGTCGCGCTGCTGCTCGGCGTCGGGCACAGCACCCCCGCCGAGACGGCCACCACGGGCGCCGCCCTGGCCATGTTCGCCCTCGGCCTCCCGGGCTTCTGCACCTATCTCTACCTGGTGCGCGTGCTGCAGTCGATGCAGCGGACCAGGGTCGCCTTCTACCTCTACCTCGTGGAGAACGCGCTGAACATCGTGCTGGCCCTGCTGCTGGTGCACCCGCTCGGCGTGCGCGGCCTCGCGCTCTCGCTGTCGATCGCCTACACGGTGGCCGCGCTGCTCGCTCTCGCCGTCTTCCGCCAGTGGTTCGGCCGGCTGGCCGACCGTGAGACCTGGGCGCCGCTGGGCCGCGTCGTCGTGGCCACCGTGCCCATGGGCGTGGTGGTCCTGGTGGTGTCCAACCTCTCGGGTTCGACCACCATCCCGGCGCTCCTGGTCCGGGTGGTCGGCGCCATGCTGGCGGGCGGGCTGACCTTCGCCGCCGTGGTCATCTGGCTCGGGCGGCGCCACGACACGCACCGGCGCCCACCGGCGCGGCCCGTCGGCCCGGGCGGGCCCGGCGGACCCGTCAGGCCGCTCGGCGCCACCCGGCGGGCTCCAGACCCCGGCGGGCCTGAGACCCCGGTGGGGTATAAACACCTTCGTTTGTAGTTTCGGGACATCCCCCCGAGGCTCTCCCGACTTCCGACACGCCGTCGCCCCGGCACCCCGGCACCCCGGCACCCCGACGCCCCGGCACCCCGACGCCCCGACGCCCCGACGCCCCGACGCCCGCGGTACCACCCGCCTCGAGGGCTCCCCGTGGCAGACTCCCTCAATGCCCGGCGTCCACATCGTGACCGACAGTGCCTGCGACCTGACCGACCAGCTCGTCAAGGAGCACAACGTCGTCGTGGTGCCGCTCACCATCCGCTTCGGCAGCGAGGAGCTCGAGGACCGCCGCCAGCTCACCCCGGCCGAGTTCTGGGAGCGCTGCCACGGCAAGGGAGACCTGCCCCAGACGGCCGCGCCCTCCCCCGGTGCCTTCCAGGCCGCCTTCCAGCAGGCCGCCGACGAGGGCGCCGACGCCGTCCTCTGCCTGACCATCTCCTCCAAGGTGTCGGGGACCTACGGCTCCGCTGTGACGGCGGCCGACACCTTCACGGCGGTGCCCGTGCGCGTCGTCGACACCTATTCCCTCACGATGGGCCAGGGCCTGCTCGTCATCGCGGCGGCCGAAGAGGCCGCGGCCGGGGCCGGCCTCGACGAGCTGGTGGCCGCCACCGAGGACCGCATCCCGCGCACCCGCATCTACGGCGTGCTCGGCGGCCTCGAGCACCTGCAGCGGGGCGGCCGCATCGGGGGCGCCCGCGCCCTGCTGGGCTCGCTGCTCAGCATCAAACCGGTGATCCAGCTCAAGGACGGCGAAGTGGCCGAGGAGTCCAAGCAGCGCACCCGCGGCAAGGCGCTGGCCTACATGATCGCCAAGGTCAGCGCCGACGCCCCCCTCGAGCGGCTGGCCGTGGCCGACGGCGCCTGCGACGACTTCAGCGACGTCATGGCCCGGGTGGCCGGCATCGTCACCGAGCACCCCCTGGTGCCCGTGGACCTCGGCCCGGTCGTCGGCACCCACGCCGGGCCCAACACGGTGGGCGTCTGCTACATCGTGCCAGCCAGGGCACCCGGGACCGCCGGGTAATCTCACGCCGTGGCTGAGAACGATATTGGAGACGTACTGTCGGACCGTGCCCTCGAGGCGGTGGACACGGTGGTGGCCACCGTCAACGACAAGGCCATCCGGCCCGCCATCGTGGCCGCCCGCGGCATCGTCTTCGGCGTCGTCATCGCCGTGGTGGGCATCACCGTCGTCGTGCTCTTCTGCGTCGGCTTCATCCGGGTGACCACCATCGCCGGGCACCGGATCTGGGCCTCCTATCTCGTGCTCGGGCTCATCTTCTGCGCGGTCGGCGCCGTGCTCTACTCGCGCCGCGGCGTGCCGCCCGATGCCTGAGCGCCGCCAGGTCGTCATCATCGGGAGCGGGCCGGCGGGCCTCACCGCCGCCCTCTACAGCGCCCGCGCCCAGCTGGCGCCGCTCGTGATCGAGGGGGAGCCCTCCTCCACCACCGACCAGCCGGGCGGCCAGCTCATGCTGACCACCGACGTCGAGAACTACCCGGGCTTCGTCGACGGCATCATGGGGCCCGACCTCATGGGCGCCATGCGTGCCCAGGCCCTGCGCTTCGATGCCGAGCTGCGCACGGCCAAGGTGAGCCGGGTCGAGGTCGCGTCGTGGCCCTTCGGCGTCTGGATCGGCGACGAGGGGGCCGACGAGCCCACCGTGGTCGCCGACACGCTCATCGTGGCGACCGGGGCCCGCTCGCTCATGCTGGGCGTGCCCAACGAGGCCCGCCTGCTGGGCTACGGGGTCTCCACCTGCGCCACCTGTGACGGCTTCTTCTTCCGGGACCACCACATCGCCGTCGCCGGCGGGGGCGACTCCGCCATGGAGGAGGCGCTCTTCCTGTCCCGTTTCGGGTCCAAGGTCACCGTCATCCACCGGCGCGACGAGCTGCGGGCCTCCAAGATCATGCAGGAGCGCGTCTTCGCCAACCCCAAGATCGACTTCGCCTGGAACTCCGTGATCACCGACATCGTCGGGGACACCAAGGTGAGCGGCCTGGTGCTGCGGGACACGGTCACCGGGGAGGCGTCCGAACTCGATGCCACCGGCCTCTTCGTCGCCATCGGCCACGAGCCCAACACCGTCCTGATCAAGGGCCAGCTCGAGCTCGACGACATGGGCTACGTGAAGACCTTCGACGGCACGACCAGGACCAGCGTGGACGGGGTGTTCGCCTGCGGCGACGTGCAGGACCACTTCTACCGCCAGGCGGTGACCTCGGCCGGGTCGGGGTGCATGGCCGCCATCGACGCCGAGCGCTGGCTCGAGGCGCGGGGCGAGTAGCAGGGAACAGAACGGGGTGGGACGGCGTTACACCCGCTGACAAGGAGATGCGATGAGCGAGAAGATCGAGACCCTGACCGACGCTACGTTTGACGAGCATGTCAAGAGTTCGGACGTCCCCGTTCTGGTGGACTTCTGGGCGGAGTGGTGTGGCCCGTGCAAGATGATCTCCCCGGTGTTGGAGGAGATCGCGGAGGAGCACGCGGGCAAGATCCGGATCGGCAAGCTCAACATCGACGACAACCTGGACGTGACGCGTCGCTTCGACGTGATGAGCATCCCGACGCTGATCCTGTTCAAGGACGGGGAGCCCCAGGTTCGCCTGATCGGGGCCAAGCCCAAGGGCCAGCTGCTCGAGGAGATCTCGGCCTACCTGTAGGCCTGCCGCTCGCCGTGGGTGACCGCGGCGACGCCGTCTCCGACGTCCAGCACCGCCTCACCGCCATCCTCCCCGGCGCGCCCGTCGACGCCGACGGCATCTTCGGCCCGGCGACCCGGGCCGCCCTCGAGGCCTTCCAGCGCCTGCGCGGTCTGCGCGTCGACGGCATCTGCGGTCCCCAGACCTGGAACACCCTGGTGGAGGCCGGTTTCCGGATGGGTGACCGCTTCCTCTTCCGCCGGACCCCCATGCTGCGGGGTGACGACGTGGCCGAGCTCCAGCAGCGCCTGTGCACGCTGGGCTTCGACACCGGGCGCGTCGACGGGATCTTCGGCGACGCCACGGGGCGCGCCCTCGGGGAGTTCCAGCGCAACGCCGGCCTGCCCGTCGACGGCATCGTGGGCGGGGCCACCCTCCAGGAGCTGGTGCGGCTCGAGAGCCGGCAGCACGAGGCCGAGCTGGTCTCCGCGGTGCGGGCCCGGGCCGCCCTGCGCGACGCTCCCCCCACCCTGCGGGGCCGCCACGTGGCCGTGGGCGAGAGCGGCGGGCTCGGCAGTGTCACCGGGGCGCTCCACCGCAGGTTGAGCTGGGGCGGCATCCGGGTCACCGAACTGCACCACCCCGACGACGCCGTCCAGGCCAAGGAGGCCAACGAGCTCGGGGTCGACGTCTTCATCGGCTTGCGGCTCAATCCCTCGACCTCAGGTTGCAGGACGGCCTTCTGGTCGGGGCGCCACGACGAGTCCCCGGGCGGGCGCCGCCTGGCCGAGCTGGTCCAGGCCGCCGTGCCCGAGGCCCTGGGCGTCACCGACGCCGGCGTGCACGGCATGTCGGTGCCCCTCCTGCGCGAGACGCAGATGCCCGCGGTGCTCGTCGAGGTGGGACCGGCCAGCACCGTGGTCGAGGGGACCCCTGCCCTCGCTGCCGCGCTGTCGACCGCGCTGGGCCGCTGGGCCGACGCCTCCTGGGAGTGATTACCAGTAATAAAGTACGCCGGATCGACTCCGGCGTGGCCGATCTCGCACCCCCGCGCCCCCGGCGACGGTTGCGCGATCAATGCTTCCGGCAGATGAACCAAGTGACAATCCACAACGTCATGCACAGGTTGTGGATGAAGCTGTACCCCCCCTTGACAGTTGCGTGAACTACGCGACGCCCGGGTCACCGACCATGGCCCGGTAGATGCGCTCGAGGTCCTCCAGCGTGGCGAACTCGACCACCAGGCGGCCCCTCCGGTTCTGGATGTCGACCTTGACCCGGGTGTTCAGATAGGTCGAGAGGAGGTCTTCGAGCTCGAGCACGCCCGGCTCGGGGAGCTTGCGCACCGGGGTCCGGCGGCTGCTCGATTCGGTGGTACCTGAGGTGGTACTCCTTGTGGGCACCGGTTCGCTCACCTCGGCCGACTCGTCCGGCACGACCCGCAACTCCGAGCCGCCCTGGCGGACCAGGTCCTCCACCGCTCGAACCGTCAACCCCTCCTCGACGATCTGCTCCACCATCCTCTCCTGGAGGGTGCGGTCGGGAGTGCCCAGAAGGGCGCGGGCGTGGCCGGCGGAGATGGTGCGCTCGGCCAGGGCCCGCTGGGCTCCCGCCGGCAGTTGCAGGAGGCGCAGTGTGTTGGTCACGGTGGCCCGGCCCTTGCCCATCCGGGTGGCCACCTGCTCGTGGGTCAGGCCGAACTCGTCGATGAGCTGCTGGTAGGCGGCCGCCTCCTCCAGGGCGTTGAGGTCGACCCGGTGGAGGTTCTCGACGAGCGCCTGCTCCAGGCTGGCGACGTCGTCGGCCACCTGTACCAGAACGGGGATGGTCTGCAGCCCGGCCCGGCGCGCCGCCCGCCAGCGCCGCTCCCCCGCAATGAGCTCGTAGGTCTCCGTCTCGTCCTCGAGCTCGCGCACGAGCACCGGCTGGAGGAGGCCCACCTCGCGGATGGAGGCGGCCAGGGACGCCATGGACTCCTCGTCGAAGTGGCTGCGCGGCTGGAAGGAGTTCGGCCGGATGTGCGAAATGGGGACGACTCGGAGGAGGGAGTCGGACTCCCCCGTCGCCTCACTCGGGATCAGGGCGCTGAGTCCCTTACCGAGTCCGCTGCGGCGCGCCATCGCTCACCTCCTTGGCCAGCTCGCGGTAGGCCACGGCGCCCCGCGAGGCAGGATCGAACACCGTGATGGGCTGCCCGAAGGAGGGCGCCTCGGAGAGGCGGACGGTGCGTGGGATCACGACCCGGCACACGCGCTCGGAGAAGTGCTCCCGGACCTCGTTGGCCACGTCGACGGACAACCGGGTCCGGGCGTCGAACATGGTCAGCACAATCGTGGTGACCTCGAGGGTCGCGTTGAGGTTCGTCGAGACCAGGTTGACGTTGCGCAAAAGCTGGCTCAGGCCCTCCAGGGCGTAGTACTCGCACTGAATGGGCACCATCACCTCGTCGGCGGCCGCCAGGCCGTTCACCGTGATGAGGCCGAGGGAGGGCGGGCAGTCGATGAGGACGAAGTCGAAGTCGTCCACGACGGTCTCGATGGCCCGCTTCAGCTTGAGCTCCCGACTGAAGGCGGGGACCAGCTCGATCTCGACACCGGCCAGGTCGATCGTGGCCGGGGCGACGAAGAGGTTCTTGACGCTGGTCGGCTCTATGCAGTCCTCGAGCGGCTGGTCCCGCATGATCACGTCGTACATGGACAGCTCGAAGTTGCGGGCGTCCACCCCCAGTCCCGTGGTGGCGTTCCCCTGGGGGTCGAGGTCGATCACCAGGACCCGGTAGCCCTGCTCGGCCAGGGCGGCCCCGAGGTTGACCGTGGTGGTGGTCTTGCCCACGCCCCCTTTCTGGTTGGCGATGGCGATCACCCGCGGCAGCTCCCGGCGCGTCGGCTTCGACCCGTTGAGCAGCGCCGTGGCATCGCCCTTGATCGAGGGTGCGCGCGCCGCGGCGTGCTTCCCCGCAGCCGGGATCTGGTCCGCCACCTCCGGCTGAGTCGGCGCCTCGGGCGGGGCGGTGTGAGCCGGAGCCACCGGAGCCACCGTCTCTGCGACCGGGGCCGCGGCGGGCGGGACCTCGGGGACCCCGGCGGCGGGCTCGGCCGCCGGGGGAGTGGCGGCGGGCTCGGCAGCGGTGTCGGTCGACACCGCGGCAGGCGGGTCGGCGGGCTCGGCTTCGGAGGAGGTGGCTCCGGCGTCCCGTGCCGGCGGGGGAGCGGACACCGTTTCGGTCGCTTCTGGAGCCTCCGGGGCGGCGTGGGCCGGCTCGGAGATCAGGGCCGTCGCGGGATCCCGTGAGGCGGCCCCCTCCTGGTCGTAGTCGTAGGGGAGCTCGCCCGAAACCGCTGTTTGTCGTGTCTCGGGAAGGTCCCGTTCCTTGCGCCTGATGCGCATCAGGTGGGAACTCCGAATCGCCGCCGCACGGGCCTATCCTGGCCTGCCGGCGTCCCGTGGTCAAGAGTTGAGATTGTTCCACGTGAAACTTCACCCTTGTAAGCCCCGGGTTGGTCGCGGGTTTCACGTGGAACACTTCTTCCCGTCACACTCGTGTTACCAGCCTCCCGCCGGCACGGCCCCCCGGCACGGTCCCCCGGGAACCGCCCCTCAGAACAGGGGACGCTTGGCTGGGACCCCGTTGCGCCGAGGGAAGCGCTCGGGGCAGGGCCCGACCTGCCGCAGCGTCCGGAACTCGAAGTCCCCGTGGACGACCTCCTCCGGCTCCAGGCCCAGTTGGCGCAACGGCTCGGGGGGCCACCGGACGTCACCACCCTCATCGGCACCTGTCGGGGGAGGCTCGGAGACGACCAGCCAGCCGCCCGGCTTCAGCAGGGGGGCGGCACACTCGGCCACCACCGCCGGCCGCCCGAAAGAACGGGCCAGCGCCCCGTCGAACCCGGCCCTCAGTCCCTCGAGGCGCCCGCTGACCTCCGCCCGCTCCTCCCGGACCCTCACCCGGCCAGCCAGCCCCAGGCGGTCCACCGCCCGGCGCAGAAAGGCCGCCCGGCGCCCGTTGGCCTCCAGCAGCGCCATCTCGGCGTCGGGCCAGCCGACGGCGACCACCAGGCCGGGCAGGCCGCCTCCCGACCCCAGATCGACCAGGCTGACTCGGCCGGCGGGGAGAAGGCGCCGGGCGACGGCCCCGAACCCCTCGGCATGGTGGATCTGGGGCTCGAGCGGCCCTGGTCCCAAGAAACCCGCGGCACGTGCCTCGGCGAGGAGCTCGTGCAGGGCGGCGGGGGAGTGACCCCCCACTCCGGCGCCGGGCACCGGCGCCGAATCAGCTCGCGGGCGCGATGACGATGTGGCGGTTGGGGTCTTCGCCCTCGGAACGGGTCTCGACCCCGGACAGCTCGTTGATGGCATCGTGCACGGCCTTGCGGTCGGCGGGGCTCATCGGTTCGAGCGCCTTCTCCTGGCCCGACGCCAGGACCTCTTCGGCGATCTGCACACTGAAGCGCTTCAGGGCAGCCGAGCGCCGCTCCCGGTACCCGGCCACGTCGACCAGGATCCGATCGGTGCGCGAGGGGCATTGCCGCTGCACGACCGCCCGGGTGAGGTCCTGCAGAGCTGTCAGCGTCGATCCCCTCGGTCCGACGAGGATCCCGAGATCCTCGCCGAGGGCAGCAACCTCGACCGTGTCCTCGTCGATGAGACGGCACTCCACCGTCCCTTCCATGCCGAACTCGGCCAGGAGGCCGGCCACGAAGGCCCGCCCGACCTCGCCCTGCTCTTCGAGCGTCATTCCTTCGGCCATGTCCTCTGTCTCCTTCGCTTCAGTCGATCGTTGCGGAGCCGCCTCGGCGGGCCGCCCCTCCGAGCCGTTCCTCGAACCTTCCACCACGGCCACGCTGGTGGCGGTCGCCTTGCTGCGATTGCGGCGTCGCCGGGCGGACCGGCTCGTCCCGGACCCTCCTCCGGTCGTCGTCCCCGATCCGCCTGAGGCCCCCCGGGGGCTCTCACTCGGAGCGCCGTTGCCATCGGACGAGGAGGAGGCCCGTTGACCGCCCTGCCGGCTCCCCTGGCCCTCCTGGCGGCTCCCCTGGCCCGACTTGCCCCCACTGCGCCGCGTCCTCTCCCGGCGGGGCCGGGGCCCGACCGGGCGGACCCGCGCCCGCACCCTGGCCTCCACCCGCATCCGGCCGAAGAGGCCGGTCTTGGGCTCGGACACCACGATCACCTCGGCGTCGCCCACGGCGACCCCCAGCTGGTCCAGCGCCTGCTCGGTCGCCTCTTCAACGGACTTGCCCGCCACCTCAACCCACTCCACGCGCTATCGAGCCTTTCTGGTCCGCTTCGAGCGCGACCGGGGATGGGACTTGGGGGCCGGGGCATCCTCGACGTCGTCGCTCGCCGCCTGGCCGTTCGTCGTCCGCTTCCCCGCCGGCGGCTTCTTGCCATTGGTGGGCGCACGGCCATTGGTCTTCGAGCCGTTCTTGGCCGGCGGCAGTGTCGCCTTGGCCGCCGCAGTCCCGTCCGTGGCGGTCGACGTCTTCTTGATCGGCTTCGGGGGTGGCTTCGGGGGCGGTTTGTCCTCCTTGGCCGACCCGATCTCGCGCTCGGCGACGACCGGCGTGACCATCCCGGTCCGGAACATCACTTCCTGGGTCGCGATCCGCATGGCCGATGACACCACCATGTAAATGGTTGCTCCGGCCGGCACTCTTAGGTAAATGACCCCGAAAATAATGGGGAAAAACTTCTGCATCGTTTGCATCTGTGGATTGGCCGCGGCAGCCTGAGGATTACGGCTGTTCATCTGCTTCATTTGGTAGTACTGCAGGAACATCGCAGCGCCAATGAGCACCAGGTAGGGGAGGATCAATACCGCCTGACTGGCGCTGCCCGGAGTGGCGTGGTTGGAGAGGGGAAGGGACGACAAATCCATCCCGAACCACCAATGCATTTGGCCATTACTGGCCACCAATGCTTGGTGCATCGAAGAATCGGTGGGGATGTAACGCGGGGACGCGCATCCGGCCTTTGCCATGCACTTGATTGTCTGTCCGGCAGTATCGGTATAGGTCTGACCCTTGGGCACCACATAGGAGAGCCCACGGATGAGGGAATACAGGACGATCAGGAAGGGCATCTGCAGGAGGCTCGGCAGGCAGGCCCCGAAGGGACTGGTGCCGTTGTCCTTGTACAGCTGCATCATCTCGGCGTTGAGCTGCTCCCGGTTCTCCGGGCCCTTGTACTTGGCCTGGAGCTTCTTCATCTCGGGCTGCAGCCGCTGCATGGCCAGCATGGACTTGGTGCTCTTCACCGTGACCGGCGTGAGGGCCAGCATGATGAGGATGGTCAGGCCCGTGATGGCGAAGCCGTAGTTGGGCCAGACGGAGTAGAGGGCGGCCAGGATGTACCCGAACAGCTCGAAGAGAGGGTGGAAGATCTCGCCCACCAGCTTGAACAGGGAATTCTCAGCCAGGAAGGGGTGAGTCAGCACGGGCGGCTCCGATCATGGGCATGGACGCGCACCGGGACCAGGTCCACGCCGTGGGGCCCGAAGGGGCGGCAGCGCACCAGCCGGCGGGCGCTCAGGACGAGGCCGCGCCAGAAGCCGTGCTCGGTGAACGCCTCCACGGCGTAGGTGGAGCAGCTCGGGTAGAAGCGGCAGGGCGAGATCCGGCCGGAGGCCGCCCCCTGATAGGCGGTGAGCAGGGCGATTGCCACCCGCACGGGGCGGCTCCGGCGGGTGTCCGTGCTGCTCACGCCCTCACCCGCACCCGCCCGGCGCGCCGCAACGCGGCCGCCACGTCTTCCCTGAAGGGCGCCGGCGCCAGGGCCGAGGCCCCGGGCTCGAGGCGTACCAGATAGGTGCCCCGAAGCAGCTGCGGCGCCTCTGCCCGAACGACTTCACGGGCGCGGCGTCGGAGCGAATTCCGTACCACTGCACCACCACAGTTTCGGCCAATTGCGTATGCCACCTGGGGAAACACGCCTGGATCACCGTCGGCGGCGGGCACGAAGGTTGCCCGCACGGGGCCACTGGCCCCGCGCGCCCGTGAGCGCTGCAGCTCCGCGAACGCCGCGCGGCGGGTGATGCGTCCGACCGTCCGTGCAGGCACCGGAGGCTCTCAGACGGTGAGACGGTGGCGCCCCTTGAGCCGCCGCGACTTCAAGATGGCCCGTCCCGCCCGCGTGGACATGCGCTTGCGAAACCCGTGGGTACGGGCCCGTTTCCGGGTGTTGGGTTGATATGTGCGCTTCACGTCAATTCAGCCTTTCGCGACGCTGTTGCGGGATCCGGAGCCGGTGTGTCGCTGGTTCCATGCCTCGGCCTTCGAGTCGATTCCGGCCGCCGGCGGCGAGTCCTCCCATGTTAGGCGCGATTTGGGGATCGGCTCTAGTCGCACCGGCTGGCACGGTGTACGTTCAACCAATTACCCGTACCGAGGATCGTTCCGAACATGGTGGCTGGACGCCGAGGGGGGAGAAGGGGCGTTCGGACGTAGCAGTGACTCAGGCAGGAGATCTTTGGACAAGGTGCACCGGGTCCCTACGCGACCAGGTGTCGGAGAGCACCTGGCAGCTGTGGCTCTCGGGCATCGAGCCCGTGACCTACGCCGACGGCGAGTTCGTGCTCTCCGTCCCCAACGGGCTCATCCGCGAGCGAGTCGAGTCGCGCTACCTCCCCATGATCGAAGACACCCTGGCCAATGAGGTCGGATCCCCCGTCCGGGGGCGTCTCGAGGTCCAGAATCCCGGGCCGGCCCAGAACGAGCCCACGGTCGAGCAGGTCTTCGGCCTGGCCCCCGAGCCCGAGCCCCAGCCCCAGCCCACCCCGGTCACCCGGCCCGGCCGCGAGTCGCCGGCGGTGCAGCTGGACACGAAATTCACCTTCGAGACGTTCGTGGCCGCCTCGTCGAACCGCCTGGCCCACGCCGCCGCCCAGGCGGTGGCGGAGACGCCCGGCCGCTCCTACAACCCCCTCTTCATTTACGGCGACTCGGGCCTGGGCAAGACCCACCTCCTCCACGCCATCGGGAACTACGTCACCGAGAACTACCCCCGCCGCAAGGTCCTCTACGTCACGACCGAGACGTTCATGAACGACTTCGTCGACTCTCTCCGGACCTCCACGACGCTGACCTTCAAGCGCCGTTACCGGGACTGCGACGTCCTGCTCATCGACGACGTGCAGTTCATGGAGCGCAAAGAGGGCCTCCAAGAGGAGTTCTTCCACACCTACAACGACCTCAAGGGTGCCTCGAAACAGATCGTCCTGACCTCGGACCGTCCCCCCAAGTCGATCGAGACCCTCGAGGATCGCCTGCGGAGCCGGTTCCTCTCGGGCCTCATCACCGAGATCGACCCACCCGACCTCGAGACCCGGCTCGCCATCCTCCGCTCCAAGTCCCTCAGCGAGCACCAGGAAGTCCCCGACGACGTCCTCGAGTTCATCGCGTCCCACGTCAAGGACAACATCCGGGAGCTCGAGGGCGCGCTCACCCGCATCTGCGCCTTCGCCAACCTCAACAAGGAGCCCATTTCCCTGGCCCAGGCGGAGCAGGTGCTCTCCGATCTGGTGCTGGCGCGGGAGCCGCGGCGCATCTCGCCCCAGATGATCCTCGATGCCACCTCCGCCAGTTACGGGTTCTCGGTCGAAGCCATCTGCGGCCCCAGCCGGACCCGGCCCCTCGTCACCGCCCGCCAGGTCGCCATGTACCTGACGCGGGAGCTCACCGACTACAGCTACCCCGCCATCGGCCGCGTCTTCGGCAAACGGGACCACACGACCGTGATCCATGCGGTGGACAAGATCGCCGGCCAGATGCAGGAGCGGCGCCAGATCTACGAGCAGGTCACCGAGCTGATCCAGAAGATCCGTGCCGGCTCGGCCTGACCGTCCCCGCCCCGCCCGCGCCGTCCCTCAAGCTGTGGTTCGCCCGGGGCAAAGGCTGTGGACCCGCACCCTTCTTTCTGGGGACCGCCGCCTGCGTTGTCCCCAGGGGACCGTCCCTGCGGTCATCCGCCCCCGCGCAGGCGCCCCCGGGCCACAACGTGGTGGGGACAGTGCCGCCGCCCCCGAGCAGGGACGGGACCATGTCGTCCACAATCCACACCCCTTACTACCTTTACAAGACACGTATACCTTTCCCTACGCGACAAGGCATGGGGGAAACTCCCGAAAGGACAGGCGGCGGTGAAGTTCAGATCCGAGCGCGATGCACTCGTCGACATGCTGGGCACCGCGAGCCGTGCCGTGGGAGGCCGCGGCGGGTCCTCACCGGTGCTGCTCGGGTTGATGCTCAGCTGCACCGGAAACTCGCTGTGTGTGACCGGGACAGATCTCGACCTGACGATCCAGGTGACCGACGAGGTGATCGGGATCGACGACGGGAGTTGTGTAATTCCGGCGCGGCTCTCGACCGATATTGTGCGACGGCTCGAGCCCGGTGCGGTGACCTTCGCGGACGAAGGCGACCACATCACGATCAGCGCGGCCCGCTCCACCTTCAAACTCCACACGTACCCCGTCGTGGAATTCCCACCGGTGGGCAAGACGAGCGAGCCCACGACCCAGCTGTCCGAGACTGCGCTCGGCGAGGCCGTGCGTCAGGTCGTGCGGGCGGCGTCCCATGACGACGGCCGGCCCCTGTTGACCGGTGTCCTGGTGGCGAGGGTCGACGGCTCCATCCGCCTGGTGGCCACGGACTCGTACCGCATGGCCATGCGGGACCTCCCGGGTGCCGACTCGCTCCCGGGCGAGGAGGACCTCCTGGTGCCGGCGCGGGCGCTCTCCGAGCTGCAACGACTGCCCACGGGCACCATCTCGGAGGGGTCCGAGACCAACCGGGTCGGGGTGGCGGCAAGCAGCAACGAGATCACGTTCTGGCAGGGCAACGTCCAGATCAGCACCCGCCTGCTCGAGGGGCGCTACCCGGATTACAAGCAGCTGATCCCCGACCACTACCCGAACCGCCTGCATCTCGGGAAAGAGAGCTTCCTGGCCGCCCTGCGCCGGGTGCAGCTGCTGGTGCGCGACAACACGACGCCGGTCCGGCTCTCCATGCGTCAGGGAGGGGTCGACCTGAGCGTGCAGAGTCAGGACGTGGGGGACGCGGCGGAGTCGGTGGACGGGGACTACACGGGCGAGGATCTCGTGATCGCGTTCAATCCGGCGTACCTGATCGACGGTGTCGAGGCAGTGGCCGGCGACGAGGTGATCGTCGAGACGGCGGACGCGTCACGTGCGGCGACGGTGCGCGGCGCCGAGGATCAGGAATTCCGTTACCTCCTGATGCCGGTCCGGGTCTCCTGAGCGGCCCGCGGTCGCGGTGAGCGTCCGGCATCTGGAGCTGGCCGACTTCCGCATCTTCGCCGTCGCGGCCCTAGAACCAGAGCCGGAGGGGACCACCGTCATCACCGGTTCGAACGGCACCGGCAAGACGAGCGTGCTCGAGGCTCTCGCCTACCTGGGCACACGCCGCTCCTTCCGTGGCGCGCCGCCCGAGGCCCTGGTGCGGTCGGGCGCCGAGAGCGCGATCGTCCGGGTGGAGATCGACCGGCCCGACAGTCCGATGCTGGTCGAGGCGCAGATCATGCCAGCCGGGCGGAGCCGGGTGCGGGTGAACCGCAAGGCGGTCAGCGCGACCAGGGATCTGGCGGCGGCCGCCCCCTGCACGGTCTTCTCGCCCGAGGATCTCGTCATCGTGAGCGGCGGCCCCAAGGGGCGGCGCGAGGTTCTCGACGACGCGCTGGCGATCCTCGATGCCGAGGGGGCCCGGGCCGCCGACGAAACCGAGCGGGTCCTGCGCCAGCGGGCCGCGCTGCTCCGCCAGTCCGGTGGCCGGGCCGGCGAGGAGGTCACGGCGACGCTCGACGTTTGGGACCAGAGGCTGGCCGACGCCGGCAAGGTGCTCGTGGCCGCCCGTGAGCGGCTCGTGGCGGACCTCGACCCCCTCGTGGCGTCCGCCTACGGTCACCTGGCCGGCGCGGGGGAGCAGGTGGTCATGGACCAGCACTACGCCCGGAGCTGGGAGGGCGACCTCCTCGATGCGCTGGCCGCCCACCGGACCGACGACCTGCGCCGGGGCGTCAACACGGTCGGACCCCACCGCGACGACCTCGTGCTCCAGATCGACGGCCGGGAGGCCCGGACCCACGCCTCACAGGGCGAGCAACGCTGCCTCGCGCTGGCGCTGCGTCTGGGGGTGCACGGGTTGATCCGGTCCCGGACGGCGCTGGTGCCGACGCTGCTGCTCGACGACGTCTTCTCGGAGCTCGATCCGGCCCGGAGCCGGGCCCTGGTGGCCGTGCTCCCGCCCGGCCAGGCCATCCTCACCACGGCGGCGCCACTGCCCGAGGGCATCGCGGTCGCCCGCGTGCTCCCCGTCGAGAGCCTGCAGGCGCGATGAGGCCGTGGCGAGACGGCAACCGCGGCCCCCGCCGGGTCGGCGAGTCGATGCCCCGGCTGCTCAGCCGGCTCGGCTCGGCACCGACGCCGGCCGTCCTCGAAGCCGTCTTCACCCGCTGGGACGAGCTGGTCGGCGCGGAGCTCGGCGGGCATATCCGCCCGCTGCGCGTGGACGGCCGCGCGCTGGTGGTAGCGGTGGAACACCCGGCCTGGGCCACCCGCGCCCGCATGGAGTCCGGGCAGATCCTGGCCCGGCTGCACGCGTTGGGAGAGACGTCGATCGAGCGGCTGGAGGTGGTCGTCGAGCGCGCGTGACGGTGTCACGACCCGGCGCAACGGCGACCGTTCATGAGTGCCGAATTGGAGCCGCCGTCGGGTAGAATGGTGCGTTCGCATCGAAAGGCCGGAGGTCACCGTTCGGGGATTCGATTCGCACCGCAAAGACCTATGTTCTGAAAGGGCGCGCCTGTGGCAGTGAAGGTTGACGAGAGACCTGATGGGGCCGCTGCGTCGTACACCGAGGACGACATCACGATCCTCGAGGGCCTCGAGGCCGTGCGCAAGCGGCCCGGGATGTACATCGGCTCGACCGGTCCGACCGGCCTCCACCACCTGGTGTGGGAGGTCGTGGACAACTCGGTGGACGAGGCCATGGCGGGCCGCGCCACCCGTATCGACGTCACCTTGCTGGCCGATGGCGGGGTGCGGGTCACCGACGACGGGGCGGGAATCCCCGTCGGTCCCCATCCCAAGCACCCGAAGCAGTCGACGGCCGAGATCGTCCTGACCACCCTCCATGCCGGCGGCAAATTCGGCGGCAAGGGCTACCAGGTCTCCGGCGGCCTCCACGGCGTCGGGATCTCCGTCGTCAACGCCCTCTCCACCCGGCTGCTGCTCGAGGTCGACCGCGACGGCCAGCACTGGGAGGCCGAGTTCGAGAAGGGTGGCAAGCTCAAGAAGAAGATCACCGCGACCGGGCCTTCCCCCGTCGACCGGACCACGGGCGAGCCGAGGACGGGCACCACGGTCACCTTCTGGCCCGACGCCTCGGTGTTCGACGAGACGGAGTTCCGGGCGCAGACGATCGTCGAGCGCATGCAGATCATGGCCTTCTTGAACAAGGGGCTCGAGATCCGCTTCGTGGACGAGCGCACCGACCCAGTGAGCAAGACGACCTACAAGTACAACGGCGGCATCGTCGACTTCGTGAAGCACCTCAACGCATCGAAGGAGTCGCTCTTCCGCAAGGTGGCGAACTTCGAGCAGGCGGAGGAGGGTCAGGAGGTCGAGATCGCCCTGCAGTGGAACGCCGGTTACCACGAGTCGATCCACTCCTTCGCCAACGGCATCTCGACCATTGAGGGCGGGATGCACGTCGAGGGATTCTCCAAGTCCCTCACCAACGTCGTGAACCGCTATGCCCGCGCCCGCAACATCCTCAAGGAGAAGGAGGAGAACCTCAAGGGTGAGGACATCCGTGAAGGTCTGACGGCGATTGTGTCGGTCCGCCTGCGCGACCCGCAGTTCGAGGGCCAGACGAAGTCCAAGCTGGGGAACACGTCCATCCGGTCGTTGACGGAGCGCACGACCAACCAGAAGCTCACCGAGTGGTTGGAGGAGAACCCACGCGAGGCGAGCCAGATCGTGCAGAAGTCGATGCAGGCGGCCCGGGCGCGCCTGGCGGCCCAGGGCGCGCGCGACCTCACCCGGCGCAAGTCGGCGCTGGACGGGGCGGGCCTGCCGGGCAAGCTGGCCGACTGCTCCTCGCGCGATCCGCGTGAGTCCGAGCTCTTCATCGTGGAGGGCAACTCGGCCGGTGGTTCGGCCAAGGACGCGCGCAACCCGCACACCCAGGCCATCCTCCCCATCCGGGGCAAGATCCTCAACGTCGAGCGGGCCCGGATCGACAAGATGCTCAAGAACGCGGAGATCCAGGCGCTCATCTCGGCCATCGGGGCCGGCTTGGCCGAGGAGTTCGACGTCGACAAGATCCGCTACCACAAGGTGATCCTGCTGGCCGACGCCGACGTCGACGGCAGCCACATCCGCACGCTGCTCCTGACGTTCTTCTACCGTCAGATGAAACCCCTCGTGGAGGGCGGCTTCGTCTACGTCGCGCAGCCCCCGCTGTACTCGACGCTGGTGGGGAAAGAGAAGATCTACCTCAAGGACGACGCCGCCAGGGCGGCCTTCCTGGCGGAGCACCCCGACCACAAGCATGACTTCAACCGGCTGAAGGGCCTCGGCGAGATGGACTACGCCGAGTTGCGCGACACCACGATGGACCCGGGCAAGCGGTCGTTGTTGCAGATCAACGTCGAGCAGGCGGCCACGGCGGACGAGGTCTGCTCCATCCTCATGGGTGACGACGTGGAGCTCCGGCGCCACTTCATCCAGACAAATGCCAAAGACGTCCGTTTCCTCGACATCTGAGCGGCCGGACCGGGAGTAGGGAGCACATGCCACAGTCGACACGCGGCTCGGGCCGCGGTGGAGCGGGCTCGGGCGGCGGGAGCGAGACCCCGCCGGCGGGCGAGGAGCCGGTCAGCGGGTCAATCGAGCCCATTGAGATCCAAGAGGAGATGGAGCGCTCGTTCCTCGAGTACTCCATGTCGGTCATCGTCGCCCGCGCGCTGCCCGACGTGCGCGACGGGCTCAAGCCGGTGCACCGCCGGATCCTCTACTCCATGTTCGACAACGGGCAGCGTCCCGACCGGCCGCACAGCAAGTGCGCCAAGGTCGTGGGCGAAGTCATGGGGACGTACCACCCCCACGGCGACTCGGCCATCTACGAGGCGCTGGCCCGCATGGTCCAGGAGTTCTCGCTCCGCTACCCGCTGATCGACGGCCACGGCAGCTTCGGTGGCCGGGGGCCCGACGACGGCGCGGCGGCCATGCGCTACACCGAGTGCCGGTTGGCCCCGCTCGCCCTCGAGCTGATGGCCGACATCGACGAAGAGACCGTCGACATGGTGGCCAACTACGACGGCTCGTCCCAGGAGCCGGTGGTGCTGCCCGGCCGCTTCCCCAACCTGCTCGTCAACGGCTCCCAGGGGATCGCCGTCGGCATGGCGACCAACGTCCCGCCCCACAACATGGGTGAGGTCATTGACGCGGCCATCCACGTGCTGCACCACCCCGAGGCCACGCCCGACGAGCTCATGGAGTTCGTCAAGGGACCCGACTTCCCGACCGGGGCGCAGATTCTCGGCCGGCAGGGCATCCTCGACGCGTACCGGACCGGTCGCGGCTCCATCAAGATGCGCGCCGTCGCCGAAATCGAGGAGGGCCGCTCCGGGGACCGCATCGTGATCTCGGAGCTGCCGTACCAGACGTCGGTCGAGGTCATTGAGCAGAAGATCACCGAGCTGGTGCGGGCCGGGGATCTCGACGGGATCAGCGGGATGCGCAACGCCTCGGCCAATCAGCAGCCGAGCCTGATCATTGAGCTCAAGCGCGACGCCAACGCCAATGTCGTCTTGAACAACCTGTACAAGCAGACGCCGCTGCAGACGAGCTTCGGTGTCAACATGCTGGCGCTGGTCGACGGCGTGCCGCGCACGTTGAACCTCGCCCAGGCGCTGTCGCACTACATCGAGCATCAGATCGAGGTCATCCAGCGGCGCTCGGAGTACCGCCTGGAGAAGGCGCGCAACCGGGCGCACATCGTCGAAGGCCTCCTGCGCGCCATCGACATGCTCGATGCCGTCATCGCCACCATCCGGGGGTCGGCCGACCGGCCCGAGGCCAGGACCGCACTGATGGCCGAGCCCTTCTCGTTCACCGAGGTGCAGGCGACCCACATCCTCGACATGACACTGGGCCGCCTCACCCGGCTCGGGCGTTCCGAGCTGGAGTCCGAGATGGAGGAGCTGCGCGCCACCATCGCGGAGCTCGAGGCCATCCTCTCCGACGACGCCAAGCTGCGCGGCGTCATCGAGACCGAGATGACGGCGATCCGCGACAAGTTCGACAACCCGCGCCGGAGCATCATCACCCACGACCCGGGTGAGATGGGCGTGGAGGACCTCATCTCCGACGAGGAGATCGTCGTGACGATGACGCGGGCGGGCTACATCAAGTCCGTGGCCGCGGCCGCCTTCCGCACCCAGGGACGGGGCGGCCGGGGTGTGCAGGGGGCCCGGTTGAAGGAGGAGGACCTGGTCAGCCAGGTCGTCCACACCTCGGCACACGCCTTCCTGCTGCTCTTCTCGAACCAGGGCAAGGTCTACCGCCTGCGCGGGCACGAGATCCCGATGAAGGACCGCACGGCCCGGGGGACGGCGGCGATCAACCTGGTGCCCCTGGCGCCGAACGAGTCCATCACCGCGATCATCGCCACGCGGGAGTTCGCACCCGACCAGTTCCTCGTCTTCGCCACCGCGCTGGGCCAGGTGAAGAAGACGGCCCTCAGCGAGTACGACAAGTCGCGCCGCGAGGGCTTCATCGCCATCAACCTGCGCGAGGGCGACGAGCTGGTCCGGGTGGTCGCCACGTCGGGCTCCGACGACCTCTTCGAGGTGACGCGCAACGGCATGACCATCCGCTTCAACGAGGAGGACGTGCGCGCCATGGGCCGCGACGCCGCCGGCGTGCGTGGCATCCGCCTGCGCGCCGGGGACGCCGTCGTGTCCTTGGACGTGGCGGCGGACGACACCGACATCCTGATCGTCACCGACGCCGGTTACGGCAAGCGCACCAAGCTCGAGCGCTTCAACCGTCAGGCACGCGGGGGACAGGGCGTGCGCGGCATCCGGCTGACGGGCACGCGCGGCACGGTGGTGGCGGCGTTCATGATCGCGCTCGACGAGGAGATCCTGTTGGTCTCATCGGGCGGCGTGGTCATCCGCACCCAGGCCCGCGAGATCGCGTCACAAGGCCGTGACGCCACGGGGGTCCGTGTGATGAACCTCGACGAGGGTCAGAGCGTGGCCGCCGTGGCCCGCGTGTCGGCGGAGACCGAGGAAGGCTGAGGTCGCGCCGGGGCGACGCGTCGCCGGCCCGGGCTCAGAAGATGTGCAGCGACGAGAGCGGCCAGACGCGCAGCTCGACCTTGCCGACGATGAGTGACTTCGAGATGGGGCCCCAGTAGCGGCTGTCGCACGAGTCGGTCCGGTTGTCACCCATGACGAAGTAGTCGTTGGTGGGGACCTTGTAGGGACGGCCCAGGTTCGAGCTGTTCCCGGGCGGTCCCGGCACGGTGATCCCCTGCTCGGAGGCCGGGAGCCACGACTCGTCCAGGCGCTTGCCGTCGATGTCGACGTAGCCATCGGACAGCGAGATCACGTCCCCGGGAAGCCCGATGACCCTCTTGACGAGGTCGTTCACCTGGGGCCCACCGCAGTTCTCGGTCGGTGGCCGTGAGAAGACCACGATGTCGCCCCGGTCGACGCCGTGCAGGTGGTAGCTCAGCTTGTTCACGAGGATGCGGTCGCCGATCTGCAGCGTGGGTTCCATCGACCCGGAGGGAATGAAGAAGGTCTGGACGACGAACGCCCGCAGCAGGACCGCCACCAGCACGGCGACCACGACGACGATGACCGCCTCTTTGATCCAGCGCGTCGAGTGAGGGTTCGCCGGCGGCGCCCCGGGGCTGTCCTCGATCCCCGGCGGCCCGTCCGAGGGGGGATCCTCGAGGGCGAGCACCGGCTCGTTCGGATCGGTCACCGGAGGCAGGCTAGACGGCGGTGACGGGGTCGGGGGCTCAGGCCGGGGTGGGCACCACCGACGCGGTGTCGCGTCCGGAGCGCAGGAGTGTGCCGGGCAGGGCGCCCGTGGGGGCGCCGTCGCGGACGGTCTCGATCCCGTTGACCAGGACGCGGACGACACCGTGCGAGCCGGCGTAGAGCCGCGGCGTGTCGCCCGGCAGATCGTGCACGAGCCGTGCCGGCTCGGAGCCGACCGTCTCGGGGTCGAAGAGGAACAGGTCGGCGCGGTAGCCCTCGCTGACCAGACCCCGCTCGCGCAGACCGAACAGTTGCGCCGGCTGTGCCGTCATCATGTGCACCGCCTTCTCGACGGGCACGAGCTTGCGACCGCGCAGGCAGTCACCGAGGAACGCGGTCGGGTAGCTCGAGCCGCACATCCGGTCGAGGTGGGCCCCGGCGTCGGATCCGCCGACCATGGCGCGCGGATCGCTCCAGATGGCGGCGCGCATCCCCCACGAGGCCTCCTCGCCGTCGTCGGTGTTGGGCCACAGGACGGTGCGGAGGCCGTCGGCCAGGACGATGTCGAGGAGGGTGTCGAAGGGCGTGGTGCCTCGCTCGGCTGCGATGTCGGCCACGCTGCGGAACGCGCAGCCGTCGTTGGCCGGCGCGTAGGTGTCCCCGATCGTGTAGGTGCCCCAGCGGGAGAGCCCACGGAACACCCCGGCCTCCTTGCTGCGGGCGCGCTCGTCGAGCAGGGCGCGGACGGCCGGCTCGGCCAGCTGGCGCATCCGCTCCGCCTCCGGCAGCCCCATCACGTCGCCCCACCCGGGGATCAGGAAGAGCGCGCAGTGCGTGCGGAAGCTCATGTTCATCGGGACGAGCGTCGGCATCGTGAGGGCGACGATGCGCCCGCCAGCGGCCGCCGCCGCCGACGAGGCGGAGAGCTGATGCTCAATACGGTCGGCCGACCGGGCGTCGACCGTCAGCACGTTCCAGTTGAGCGGCCGGCGGGCCGTGACGCTCATGGTGGTCATGAGGTCGATCTCATCGGGACTGAACGAGTCCAGGCAGCCGTTGGTGATGTACTCGAGTGTCGTCCCTTCGTGGTTCGCCACCTCCTCGCAGAACGCGAGCATCTCGCGGCGATCGGCGTATCGCGAGCTGATCGGCCGGCCGTCGCCGTCGGAGTGGGTTCGGGACTGGGAGGACGAGAACCCCAGCCCGCCCGCTTCGAGGGACTCGGCCAGCAGGGCCCGCATGGCGGCGATCTCCTCGTCGGAGGCCACCTCCTCGCCGCGCGCCGCGCCCATCACCTTGCGCCGCAGGGCGCAGTGACCCACCAGGAAGCCGGCGTTGACGCCCAGCCGGCCGTCCAGGGCGTCGAGGTACTCGGCGAAGGTAGACCAGTTCCACGGCACGCCGTTCTCCAGGGCGGCCAGCGGCATCCCTTCGACCTTGGCCATCATCTGGCGGATGTAGTCCGCGTCCTCCGCGTTGATCGGGGCCAGGGTGAACCCGCAGTTGCCCCCGATGACCGTGGTCACGCCGTGGACGTTGGAGGGCGAGGCCAGCGGGTCCCAGAAGAGCTGGGCGTCGTAGTGCGTGTGGGGGTCGACCACCCCGGGCATCACGACGAGACCGCCGGCGTCGAACTCGGTCTCCCCGGGCTCGTCGATCTGGCCCACGGCGACGATGCGGCCGTCCCGGATGCCGATGTCAGCGAGCCGACCGGGCTCTCCGGTGCCGTCGATGACCGTGCCGGATCGGATGACGTGGTCGAGCATGGAACCTCCGGGGGCGGGCGCAGCGCGACAGGCGCCAGGCGGCCGAAATCTGACGACCCGTCAGCTTACTGTCGTGGCGTCGTGGCGAGGCGTGGCTCGTGGGGCCGGCTCACGCGGGCCGGTCCCGGGCCGGCGCCGCCTCCTCCTGGAACGCGCGGACGATGGCTCGCCGGATCCGGTGCAGCCGGGCCTCGACGGCGTCCTGCCTCACCGCCAGGG
Source organism: uncultured Acidimicrobiaceae bacterium (assembly GCA_963826835.1). Taxonomy (GTDB): domain Bacteria; phylum Actinomycetota; class Acidimicrobiia; order Acidimicrobiales; family RAAP-2; genus Bog-473. The sequence goes on along the minus strand of CAWGYK010000007.1, from coordinate 108,356 downwards.
CCGCGAGCTGCTCCTCCACGGCGGCGAGGGTCCGAGCCACATCGGCAGGGGCCGAGAGGTCCGTCCCGGCCATCGCCCGATGGGCCGAGGTCAGCTCCTCCGACCAGGTGAAGAAGTTCGCGTCCAGCTCCATGTCGTCCGCGTCCCAGTCGGGCTCGGACCAGTCGGGCTCGGACCAGTCGGGCTCGGACCAGTCGTCGTCCCGCTCGTCGGCCAGGATGACCGGGAGCACGTCGACCAGGCTGTGCCCGCCCCGCCCCTCGCCGGCCGGCAGGTCCCGCAGGATCGCCACGTCGGCGGCGAGGATCGTCCGGGCGTACATCAGCAACTCCAGAACGACGGTCAGGGCATCCCGCCAGGTCCTGATGGGTCCACTCCGGCCCAGGAGCTCGACATCGGCCGAGGTCTCGAGCAGGTGGTCGATGTCGACCAACAGGATGGGGCGGTCGGGCAGGGACAGCCCCCACGTATAGGGGCCGTCGGGCCGGGGCGCGGCAACTGATGGCACCGGATCACACTCCCCTCTCCACCCGTGGGGCTCCTCGAGTTGACCCTTCGTTGTGCATTTCTCTACCACGAACGGCGCCACAGCAGGGGCATGAGTGGGCCGCAATGCCTATTGCGAGTGACGAGCGGGCGAACGGCGCGGGCGGTTTTCGACCGTCCTTGTGGACGACCGGTTCCTTCCTGACGAACCCCTGTGTGGGCCGAGTCGTCCCCAAGTCATCCACAGCCTGTGCCCGACGCCGTCCCCACCCTGGGTCTTTCCCGCCGCGCCACCACGTGCTTTGCTCTTTCGGTGCGTGCACCCCACCCCCGCGACGCCACGTGGTCCCCGCCGTGCTGAACCTCCACCCCTCCGCCGAGGGGGTCCTACCCGGCCAGCTCCTGGAGGGAGCCATCCGGGCCGGTTACATCGACGCCGGGCGCTTCAACATCCCCGACGCCAACGTCCAGCCCGCCAGCCTCGACCTGCGTCTGGGCGAACGCGCACTGCGGATCCGCTGCAGTTTCCTGCCGGGCACCGATTCGGTCGAGCGGAAGCTCAAGGACTACATCCTCGACGAGATCGACCTGCGGGGGGGCGGTGCGATGCTCGAGGCCCGCTGCCCCTATCTCATTGAGCTCAAGGAGCGCCTCGACCTCCCGGCCGGCCTGCGGGGCAAGGCCAACCCGAAGAGCTCGACCGGTCGGATCGACGTGTTCACCCGGGTCATCACCGACCACAGCGACCGCTTCGACGAAGTGGCACCGGGCTACAACGGACCCCTCTACCTGGAGGTCGTGCCCCTCTCGTTCGCCGTCCGCGTGCGGGAGGACCTGACGCTGAATCAGCTCCGGCTCTCCATGGGACGGCCGTGGCTGTCCGACGACGAGGTCCGCCAGACCCACCTGGAGCAGCCGATCCTCTACAAGTCGGGCGCGCCGGTTCCCGTCGACGAGCTCGCGCTGTCGAACGGCCTGTTCCTCGGTCTCGACCTGCACGGTGACGAGCACGGGCAGGTCGGGCACAGCACCCGCGACAGCGCGCCGCTCCTCGACCTGACGTCGGGGGGGAGGTCGATCCGCTTCCCTTCTGGGACCCGGTCTTCCGGGAGGACGGCGACCGTCTCGTGTTGTCCCCCAAGCGATTCTACCTCCTCATGTCGCACGAGGCGGTGAGCATTCCGCCCAACTTGGCGGCCGAGATGACGGCCTACGACCCGACGAGCGGCGAGCTGCGGACCCACTACGCCGGGTTCTTCGACCCCGGTTTCGGATTCGATCCCAGCGGCGGCTTCCGAGGCTCGCGCGCCGCGTTGGAGGTCCGCGCCCACGATGTCCCGTTCATGGTCGAGAACGGCCAGGCGGTGTGCAAGCTGACCTTCGAGCGCATGCTCGAGGAGCCGACCGCCCTCTACGGGACCGGCATCGGATCGTCGTACCAGCAGCAGGAAGAGACGCTCAGTCGCTACTTCCGTCGCACACGGGGTTAGTCCCCGCCCGGACGCACAACCGGTGCGGGTCCTCGTCGAGGTCGACGGCGCCGCCACCGGCATGTGCACGCCCGACGCCGGCTTCCCACTGTCAACGACCTGCCGACAAACGGCGCGAGCCAGAGCGCGCCCGTCGATGGCGTCATCCCGGGCAACGCACGCGTGACCACGGCCGTGCCCGCGGACGGAACACTCCGTTCGGACAACTCGTCCAACATCCCAGGGACGCGCAGGGCGCGGGTGCTGGTTCGACCGCGCCATCTCCCCGGCGGGCGGTGACAACCGGTGGCGCCGGTTGCCTCGGCGTTTGAAAGCACGATCGCGAGTGTCAGCACGTTGACAACAACCGGCCGGGTTGCAAGTTCGTCGCCGGCGGTTGCAAGTTCGTTGCCGTCCCTTGTGACGGTCACCGGCGCGTGCAACGGCGTCGCGACGGACGTCGTCGGAGTCACACAATCGGTCAGTTCGACAACGTCACGACAACCACGCGAAACACCGCGAGATTGGTGCACCGCGCGTGCAGCAGAACTTTGGTTTCCAAGAAAGAAACAACAGTTCGAAGTATTTGCCGCCAAATTCCGGTGTCCTGGTTCCACACCGCATCCAACCGCTATATGGTTGACGTGGAGGGGGAGTGTAGGAATTTCGGAAACCGCGGCACGCGGGGACCGGGCTGCAGAAACCCCTCCGACGGACGATCTCTACGGAGGATCATGGGGGGTTCGGCACCCGACGCGGGTGGAGCAAGCGATTACGCGACTCTCGAAGAGGTGTTCGCGTCGCGCGCCTTCGGGCACACGCTCCACGAGGTTCCGGCGCTCGCCGTTCCGCCCGAGGCGCACACCGCGGCCAAGCCGTACTTCGTCCACAACCGGTTCGTCGCGGCCGCCTCGGTCGCAGCGGCCGCGGTGTCGATCGTGGCCGGGCTGAACCTCGGCGCGGGCCCGACGGCGTTGCCCCAGATCGCAGCCAAGTCGGCCGGCTCCGCCCCCTCGCCAAACGCCGGAACGCCACCGGCCAGCACGACCCCGACGAGCGGGTCCGCCAACGCGGGCGGGGCCGGCACAGGGACTGCGGCCAACGGCGTCGTCGCCTCGTCGACCGGAGGTACGCCGACAGCGGAGGCCGTCGCGGCGCACGCACCGACGTCGGAGTCCGGCGGGTCCGCGCCCACAGCCACCTTGACCGTGGTCGGGACGGGCTCCTCCGCCGCGGGCGGGGCCGGCGCGACGGCGCCCTCATCGACCACCACGACGACGACCACGCCCCCGACCACGGTGACGACGACCACGACCATTCCGGTCTCGTCTGCATCGGGCGGTCCGCCCCCGGGCGGTGGCAGTGGCAAGGGAAGCGGCTCGGGCAAAGGCAAGGAGAACGGGTCCGGCACGAGCACCACCGGCAAGGGCACCGGTGCCGGGACGGGCAATACCGGCGACACCGGGACCGGCACCGGCACGGGCGTCAAAGGAGACGGTCACGGGAGCGGCGACGCCGGCAACGGGCACGGCACCAACGGAAGCGCGCCCGGCTGCCAGCTCCACCCAACCTTGCCGAAGTGTTCCTGAACGATCGGCGGTAGCGCCTGAGGCAGGACCACGGCGCCGGGCGCGCGAGGCGGGGGCCTCGGCTGGTAAGCATGCGGATGTCGGTGTTGTCGCGTCCCGACACGAGCGAGGTCCACCATGAACTACACCAATCTTGGAACGTCCGGACTGCGGGTCTCGAGGATCTGCCTGGGCATGATGGGCTTCGGGAACGGCAGTGACCGGCCCTGGGTCATCGACGAGGATGCCGCGGAGCCCATTGTCCGGGCCGCCGTCGAGGGCGGCGTCACGTTCTTCGACACCGCCGACGCCTACTCGGGTGGCGCGAGCGAGGTGGCCACCGGGAAGCTGGTGCCGAAGTACCTGAGCCGGGACGAAGCCGTCATCGCCACCAAGGTCTTCATGCCCGTGGGTCCCGGCGAGAACGGTGGCGGCCTGGGCCGCAAGCACATCCTCTCGGGGATCGACTCGTCGCTCGAGCGCCTCGAGTTGGACTACGTGGACCTGTACCAGATCCACCGTTGGGACCCCCGGACGCCGATTGAGGAGACGATGGAGGCGCTGCACGACGTCGTCCGGGCCGGCAAGGCCCGCTACATCGGGGCGAGCAGCATGTTCTCCTGGCAGTTCGCCAAGGCCCAGTACACGGCAGAGGCGCACGGGTGGACGAAGTTCGTCTCCATGCAGAACCACTACAACCTGATTTACCGCGAGGAGGAGCGCGAGATGATCCCGCTCTGCCTCGACCAGGGGGTGGGCTGCATCCCGTGGAGCCCCCTGGCCCGGGGGATGCTGGCGGGGAACCGGACCCGCGACGGCGGTCGGCACACGACCCGCTCGAGCACCGATGCGTTCACCGACTACCTCTACGACCAGCCGACGGACTTCGACGTGGTCGACGCCGCGGTCGAGGTCGCGGCCGCCCGGGAGGTCACGCCGGCGCAGGTCGCCATGGCGTGGCTGCTGGCCAAGCCGGGCGTGGCGGCGCCGATCGTCGGGTCGACCAAGAAGAAGCACCTCAAGGATGCACTGGCCGCCGAGGAGCTGACGCTGTCGCCGGACGAGATCGCCGCGCTCGAGAAGCCCTACGTGCCCCACCCGGTCCTGGGCCACTTCTAGGAAGCGGCCCGATGGTCCGGTAGGGTCGCCCCCCAGGTTGGAGCCGAGCAGGAGAGATCGGGGGTCGCATGCGGGTCGAACTCACGGTGGCCGACTTCCTGAACCGGGCCGCGCTGGTCTACGGACACCGGGTGGCCGTCGTGGACGAGCCCGCCGTGCCGGGCTCCCACGGCACCCTGACCTACGGCGAGCTCGAGGCGCGGGCGCGCGGCATGGCCCTCGCGCTCGACGAACTGGGGGTGGAGCACGGGGAGCGGGTGGCCATCGTCAGCCCGAACTCGGGGAGGTTCCTGACCGCCTTCTTCGGCGTGAGCGGCTACGGGCGCGTGCTGGTGCCGATCAACTTCCGGCTGACCTCCGAGGAGATCGCCTACGTCGTCGAGCACTCCGGGGCGTCGGTCCTCCTCTACGACCCCGAGCAGGCCGGCGAGGTGGACACCATCAAGGTGGCGCACCGGTTCTGTCTCGACGGCGCCGATGACGCCGCGCTCTTCGCACCGGCGCCCGCAGGTGCCGAGCCGGCGGCCTGGGAGCCCCGGGAGGACGCCGCCTGCTCGGTGAACTACACGTCGGGGACCACGGCCCGGCCCAAGGGCGTGCAGCTGACCCAGCGCAACTGCTGGCTGAACGCCGCCACCTTCGGCTGGCACACCGGCGTCACCGACCGCGACGTGCTCCTGCACACGTTGCCCATGTTCCACTGCAACGGCTGGGGGATGCCGTACGCGGTGACGGGGATGGGGGGGACGCACATCGTGCTGCGCAAGGTCGACGGCGAGGAGATCCTGTCGCGCATCGAGCGTCACGGCGTGACGCTGCTCTGCGGGGCACCCGCCGTCGTCGCCGCCATCCTGGGCGCGGCGGAAGCCCGCGCCGCCGCGGGGCGCACCGTGCCCGGGCGCGGCACCGTACGCATCGTCGTGGCCGGGGCGCCGCCGCCGTCGAAGACGATCGAGCGGGTGGAGTCCGAGCTCGGGTGGGAGTTCATCCAGATCTACGGCCTCACCGAGACGGCGCCGCTGCTCACCATCAACCGGGCGCCGGCGGAGTGGGACGACCTCGATGCCGCGGCGCGGTCACAGTTGCTCGGGCGGGCCGGCGCACCCGCGCTCGGCGTGGCGTTGGCGGTGGACGAGGAGGGCGAGGTGCTGGCGCGCTCCAACCACGTCTTCGCCGGCTACTGGGAGCAGCCCGCCGAGACGGCAGCCGCGCTGCGCGACGGGTGGTTCCACACCGGGGACGGGGGCCACCTCGACGGGGCGCATCTGGTGATCTCGGACCGCAAGAAGGACGTGATCATCACCGGGGGCGAGAACGTGTCGTCCATCGAGGTGGAGGACTGCCTCTACCAGCACCCGGACGTGGCGGAGGTGGCGGTGATCGGCGTGCCGGACGAGAAGTGGGGAGAGACGATCAAGGCGCTGGTGGTCCTGCGCAACGGGTCAACGGCCACCGAGGGCGAGCTCATCGCGCACTGCCGCGCCCGGCTGGCCCACTTCAAGGCACCGACCAGCGTGGAGCTGCGTGACGCGCTGGACCGGACGGCGACGGGCAAGCTGCAGAAGTACAAGCTGCGCCAGGCTTACTGGGAGGGCCGGGAGAAGCTGGTCAACTAGCCGGCCGCGAGTCCTCCCCGGCCGGCGAGACCGCCCGGCCCGAGCGTTCCTCCATGACCAGGTGCCCGCGGGCGTCGAAGGCGGCGGCGACCTCGCCGGCGATGAGCCGGCGCAGCGGGTCCCCGACGGTGGTGCGGCGCCAACCCGTGTCGAGCCGGCTCGCTTCGCCGCAGAGCAGCTGCGCGATGTCGGCCCGCGTGGCGAGGAGGCTCTGGTCGAAGTTGAGGTCGTCGGCGATCTGACGGACGACGCCCGAGCACACCGCCACGGCGGCGGGAGGGGCCGGCGCGTCCCTGCCCTCCGAGGGCATCCGGACCTGGTCCGGTGGGAGGGTGAGGCCGCGTTCGATGGCGCGCAGGATCTCGGCGGCCCGGCCCTGGGCCAGGTGGCGACCGTCCACCCCGCGTGTGCCGCGCAGCTCGTCGCCGTTGCGTGGTGGCCGCTGCGAAATCGCCAGCAGCCCCAGGTCCGAGAGCACCATGCGCCGGGGCCGGTTGGTCTCCGCCGCGGTGCGCTCGCGCCACGCCGCCACTTCCTGGGCGACGGCGCGCGAGCGGCGGGACATGCCCCGGATGTCACCCAGCTTCCACCAGGCCTCTTCGGGCACACGTGCCGGGGTGCGGTCACCGAGTACCTGGTCGCATTCGTTCAGGGCCCACTCCAGGCGCCCCAACGCCCGGAGCCGCTCGGTGAGCACCTCCCGCAGCGCCAGGAGGTGGGCGACGTCGTTGAGGGCGTAGGAGACCTGGTTGTCCGAGATGGGCCGCACGAGCCAGTCCGAGAGCCGGTCGGCCTTGGGCAGCGAGACGCCGAGCATCTGATCGACGAGGCGGGCCAGCGAGGGCGTGGACATCCCGAGGAACCCGGCGACGATCTGGGTGTCGAAGACGGTGGCCGGGATGGTCCCGCACGCCGCCATGAGCACGTCGAGATCCTGCGACGCCGCATGGGCCACCGCGATGCCGGGCCCGCCGAAGACGGCGGCCAGTGGCGCGGGATCGACGGCCAGCGGGTCCACGAGCGCCACCTTGTCGGCCCAGGCGATCTGGATCAGCGCCAGATCGGGCACGTAGGTGCGCTCGGTGTGGAACTCGGTGTCGAAGCCGTAGAAGTCCTCCGAGGCCACCTCGGCCGCCAGCGCTTCGAGCGCCCCGGTGTCGACCACGATGGTCGCCGACGCGGTCATCGGCAGGCGCCCGCGCCCGTCGGGGCCCCGTGGGTGCTCGTCATGGCGGCTGGTGAGGAATGCTCGATGGTCCCGACCCGTTGCCTCTCGATCGTGCTGGGCCGAGGCGGCCCAGGCGGCCCTGCCGAGGTCCGGCACCCCCGGAGCCCGAGGGTGAGGTTAGCGCGGCAGCTGCCCCACCCGGCCGCCGGGTTTGTCTGTCGCCCCTGGTCACGGCCGTTCCGGGGCCTGCCGTGGGTGCCTCCAAGACCCCGTCGTTCCTCCCGCGCTCGCTAGACTGGGACGGTCGCCGACACCGCTGTCCGGTCGGTGCACGAGCGTTTGGAGCCCATCCACATGACTAACGGCTCTGTTCCGGCACGCGACATTCCGATAAGAGTGACGCGTCGGTATGGGAGGGGGACAGCGTGAAGAAGGCCAAGAAGAAGCTTGGCGAGGTCGGCTCCGCCGAGCCTGTGGACACACCGGGGCCGGCCGTCGGCACGACCACCCCGGGGGGTGTCGGCGAGGCGCAGGGCGGGAGGGCCAAGAGTGTCGAGTCGATGCTGCAGGAGTTCAGTTCGAGCGGGGCTGACCCACCGGCACCGGGCCGGGCGCCCTCCGGCCAGTACGACCAGCTGTGGCAGCTGTCGATGGCCGATCCCCATACGGGCCTGGCCAACCAGCTCCTGCTGCTCGACCGCCTGACCCAGGCGCTGGCGCGCCGCCGGCGGCACGGGGGCGACGTGGTCGTGTGCCACATCGATCTGGACAACCTCGGCGAGATCAACCTCGATCTGGGCTACACCACCGGGAACACCGTCCTGTGCGAAGTGTCCCGGCGGCTGACGTCGGTGCTGCGGGCGGAGGACACGATCGGCCGCGTCGGCGGGAGCGAGTTGGTCGTCGTCGTGGCGGTCACCGACGAACAGGCGGTCGGCCCGTTGTTGCGCAGGCTGCAGCACACCCTCGACGAGCCGGTCACGGTGGGCGGCACGGGCATCCGCCTGTATGCCTCCCTGGGCGTCGCCGTCGCCGAGGACACCGAGTCGGCCGAGGACGTCCTGGCGCGGGCCGACCGATCCACCCGGGTCACCCGGCACTGATCCACCCGCAGGGAGGGTACGTCGCAACTGCTCTTGCCCGGACGGTGTCCGAGAGAGAGTACCGAGAGGGAGTACCGGGGGAGGAGCGAGAGGGAGTCGATAGGGAGTATCGGCTCTATGCGAAACAGGAGTATCGGCTCTATTGGTCTCGCTCAATTCCGGCAAAATTATGTGCGATGTCCATGTACAGCGAGTTGCTCTCCGGCCTGTGTGCAGACGTGGACCCGTTACCCCTGCCGGTTTCCCGCGACGAGCTGGTGGTGATCTTGCTGCAGTGCCGTCGTCGGATGAACGGCCACGCAGAAGACGGCGGGCACATGATGGCCGAGGACCTGGCCCTCGAGCTCGACCACGACCGCATGCTGCTGCGCCTGTGCACCGCCATGGGGATCGAGAGCGAGCCCTCTCGGTTCGGCAACCCGCTGGCCGAGCGAGAGCGTCTCGAGGAGCAGCTCCGGGCTCTCGGCGTCGATTTCCGCACCCTCGACGACCACCGCCGAGTCAAAGTCGCCTGACGGCGGCACCCGGCCCGGCGACGCCGCTCAGGGCTTGGGATTGACGGCTTTGCGCTCGGCCAGGACGGCGGCGTACACCGCCGCCTCGGTGCGGCGACGCATCCCGAGCTTCGAGAGCAGGCTGGACACGTAGTTCTTGACCGTCGCCTCGGCCAGGAAGAGCTGCTCGGCGATCTGGCGGTTCGACTGTCCCTGGGCGATCAGCTCCAAGACCCTGCGTTCCTGGGGCGTCAGGACGGTCAGGCGCGACTCGGCCTCCTGGTCCTTGCGCAGACGGTCGAACAGCTCCTGGGTCAGCACCGGGTCGAGCAGGGACATGCCCTGGCTCACCCGACGGATGTCACCCAGCAGGTCCCCGCCGCCCACTTCCTTGAGGACGTAGCCCGAGGCACCGGCCATGATGGAGGAGAAGAGGGCGTCGTCGTCCGAGTACGAGGTCAACATCAGGCAGCGGACCTGGGGAGCGACCGATTGGACCTCCCGGCAGACCTCTATCCCGTTGCCGTCGGGGAGCCGCACGTCGAGGATGGCCACATTCGGCTCCAGCTCGCGGATCAGCTGCAGTCCCCGCTCCGCCGTCCCCGCCTCGCCGACGACCTCCATGTCGTCTTCGGCCTCGAGCAGGGTGCGCAAGCCGGTACGCACGAGTTCATGATCATCGAGCACGAAGACCCGGATCGTCATCGTGGCAATCTTGCCACGCTCCCGGGCGGCTTCAGCCATCGGGCGTGTGCGCGCAACCCCCCTGCACCCGGGGGCCGCACCGATGTTTGGTCCCCCTCTATCCTGACTCCCCGTGCAGCCCTTCGATCGGATCGATGATCCCGCCAAGCTGCGCCGGCTCGTGCAGGCGATCCTCATCCTGGACGCCGAGCTCAACCTGCCGGTGGTCCTGCGGCGGATCATCGAGGAGGCCCGCGACCTCGTGGACGCGCAGTTCGGGGCGCTGGGCGTCCTCACCGAGGACGGGCGGGCCCTGGACCAGTTCCTCCCGGTCGGCCTGAGCCACGAAGAGGAGCGGGCGATCGGGGCCCGACCCACCGGGCGGGGCGTCCTCGGCACGCTGATCGCGGAGGACAGGCCGCTCCGCCTGGCCGATCTGGCGGCCAGCCCCGAGAGCTTCGGGTTCCCGGACCGGCATCCCGCCATGACGTCGTTCCTGGGCGTCCCGGTCCGGGTGCACGGTGAGGTCTACGGGATCCTGTACCTGACGAACAAGAGGGCCGCCCCGGAATTCTCCGAGGACGACGAGGAGCTGGTCCTCGCCCTCGCCATGGCGGCGGGCATCGCCATTGAGAACGCGCGCCTGCACGGCCTCGTGCGCGACCGGGCGCTCACCGAGGACCGTGACCGGATCGCCCGCGACCTGCACGACTCGGTGATCCAGCGCCTGTTCGCCATCGGGTTGTCGTTGCAGGGGACCGCCCGCCTGGTCGAGCGGCCGGAGGCCGTCATGCGCATCAGCGAGGCGATCGACAAGCTGGACGAGACGATCCGCCAGCTTCGCAAGGCGATCTTCGACATTGAGCTCACCATCAACAAGGAGGGCCTGCACCCGAAGGTCCTCGACCTCGTCCACGAGCTGCGCCCCGTGCTGGGCCTCCTCCCGCAGGTCTCGCTCAGCGGCCCGGTCGACACCGTCGTCGGCGACCAGCTGGCCGAGGAGGTCCTCGCCGTCCTGCGGGAGGCGTTGACCAACGTCGGCAAGCACGCGCACGCCTCGCAGGTCGTGATCACGATCGCCGCCGGGGACGATCTGCGCCTGGTCGTGGCCGACGACGGGGTCGGGATGGGCGACGTCACCGCGGCGGGCCTCGGCCTCAAGAACCTCCGCCACCGGGCCCAGCGTCTGGGCGGGAACGTGGAGCTGGGCACCTCCCGTGAGGGGGGCACCCGGCTGACGTGGCACGTGCCCCTCGGCGCCGCCGAGGCGGGCGCCGGCGCCCCAAACTGACCGCCGAGCCCCTGGCCAGGGGCTCGTAAGGGCGCAATGGTCCAAAAGGACCATTGCTCCTGGGCCGCCCTGGGTGCAAGGTACTCACTGAAACGAAAAGGCAAACCCCCCGTGAGGGGGGGACGCAAAGCTACGGGACTCGTTGAGTTCGCCGGGCCGCCGAATTCGCAACGGGCGCACTGCTCGTCGTCTCGCGACCCGGCCTCACCGGGTGCGAGGGGGACACCATGCGTCACACCCGGCGGAGTCGGGCGCACACGCCCGTCTTGGCGCTCGTCGGATTGGTCTGCGCTCTCGCCTCGGGTCTCGCCATGGGATCGTCGGCCGGTGTCGATGCCGGCGCCGCCGTACGCACGGCCGGCTACAGCGGAGGCCAGATGATGGCCGCCGACCCGAACGGTGGCTACTGGACGGCCAGCGCAGCGGGCGCGATCTCGCCCCACGCGGGAGCCCCGGTCCTGGGGTCGCCGGCGCTGTCGGGGCTCTCGCTGGCCCGACCCATCGTCGGCATGGCCCCCACCCCGGACGGCAACGGCTACTGGCTCGTGGCCTCCGACGGGGGCATCTTCAATTACGGCGACGCCACGTTCTACGGCTCCGCCGGCGCCATGCACCTGAACCGGCCGATCGTCGGGATGGCCGCCACGCCCGACGGCCGGGGCTACTGGCTCGTCGCCACCGACGGCGGGATCTTCAGCTACGGCGACGCCACCTTCTACGGCTCCACGGGAGCCATCCGCCTCAACCGGTCCATCGTGGGCGTGGCCGCGACGCCCGACGGGCACGGCTATTGGCTCGTCGCCACCGACGGCGGGATCTTCAGCTACGGCGACGCCACCTTCTACGGCTCCACGGGAGCCATCCGCCTCAACGAGCCCATCGTGGGCATGGCACCCACCGTCGACGGCCACGGCTACTGGCTCGTCGCCGCCGACGGCGGGATCTTCACGTTCGGTGACGCCGGGTACTACGGGTCGACCGCGGGGACCGGGGTGAGCGCCCTCGGCCTGGTCGTCGACCCGCCCAGCCTGGGTTACGGCGTGGTGACGACGAACGGTTCGGCCGCCCTCTTCGAGCCGCCACCGCCGACGCAGGGCGGTGCCCAGCCCACGTCCGCGGAGGCCACCACCACGACCTCGGCCCCCCCGCCGACCACCACGACGGCGCCCCCGCCGACCACCACGACGGCGCCCCCGCCGACCACCACGACCACGACCAGGCCCGCCACGGCCATGCCGTCGGCGACCACGCTCATGGAGGGTGTGTACGTGGGTGCCGCGGACCCCTCGGGGATCGCGTCGTTCGCCGCCGAGACGAAGACCTCCCCGACGGTCGCGGCCGATTACCTGCCGAACAACGACGGGTGGACGGGTATGGACGGGGCCGGTGGCAGCCTGGACTGGATGACCGGAGCCTGGAAGGGCACCGGCTACCGGCTGTCGTTGGGAGTGCCGATGATCCCGACCAACTCGAGCGGGACCGCTGTCGGCACGTTGGCCGACGGCGCGAAGGGGGCCTACAACCCCTACTTCGTGTCCTTGGCGCAGACGCTGGTCGCCGGGGGTGAGGCGGATGCCTACCTCCGCATCGGCTGGGAGTTCGACGGCTCCTGGTTCGCCTGGAACGCGACGACGGCCTCCGCCGAGGCCAACTACGCCGCCTACTTTCAGCAGATCGTGACCGCCATGCGGTCCGTGCCCGGCGAGGACTTCCAGTTCGTGTGGAATCCCGATGCGACCGCCTTCACGCAGTCGGGGTACTCGGTGGAGGCTGCCTACCCCGGCAGCGCCTACGTCGACGTGATCGGACTCGATGCCTATGACGCCACGTGGGCCACGCCACAGACACCGAGCAACGCCTGGTCCTCCACCATGCTGCCGGCCCTCACGGCGGCGCAGAAGTTCGCGTCCTCCCAGGGCAAGCCGCTCGCGTTCACCGAATGGGGCGTGATCATCCGGAGCGACGGCCACGGGCTCGGTGACGACCCGTACTACGTCAACCAGATGATCTCGTGGATGAGAACCGCCTCGAACGACGTCGCCTTCGAGGCCTACTTCGACTACGACCAGAGCGGGTTGAACTCCCAGATCACCGGGGGGTCGTTCCCCGACAGCCTGGCCGCCTTCGAGTCCGACCTGGGCTGACCGCCACCCGATCCGCCCGCCACCCGATCGAACCCTTGTCGGGCCGCATCGCCCCAAGACGGTCCCACCCGGGCCGGCGACCTTCCAACCCTGTCGGAACGGCGACCGGTCCAACAGTGCGTTGTCCTCGCGCGGACGCGGGCAAACCCGGAATTGTCCCGCCATTGTCCCGTGTTTCCCGGGCATTGTGACCTTTGGCTCTGTACCGCCGACCTGGTTCCCTGTGAAGATGATGCCGGCGGCTTGACGTCCTGCGGGTTTGCGTTTGCGGGATGCCAGTGGCTCTTGGCGTTGAGGATCGTCGAGCAACCTGTGGAGGAGATCAAAATGAAAAGGACCAAGGCTCAGCGTGTGCTCGCCGCAGCGTGCGGTCCCGCCCTGGGTGTGCTGCTGGCGGTGCCCGTTGGCGGGCTTCTCGCCGGCGCGGCGGGCGCGGACTCGAGCTGCTACACAGGCTGCACCAACACGGCGCCCGTCGTCATCACGACCTCCGGGGCGAACACGGCGGGGACCACGACAGCGGCCGCCACGAACGACGGGACGACCCCGGTTTCGAGCGGATTGGCCTTCACCGGAGCTGACATCGAAGAGATGGCAGTCATCGGGGCGGCCGCCATCGGCGTCGGCACGCTGCTCGTCGTCCGCAGTCGTCGCCGGACCGCCTGAACCTCGTAGAGCTCGGCGAGGGAGCATCGGATGTCGTCTGTCACTCTCGGCAGAGACCTACAGCGTTGGCAGTGGGCACACCCGGAGGCGGAGTCCCGGACGGCCGCGGGCACGCGCCGCCGGTTTGCCGCACGCACCAGTGGCGAGGTCGTGGCGGGCACGGACATGATGGTCCTGGCCTTCGCCGCCGTGGCCTTCGCACCGCAGGCGCTGCGGTGGCCCGTCGCCGTCTTCGTCCTGGGCGTGCTCGGGGTCTGCGCGCTGCGGGGCCAGTACGCGTCACGGATCACGCTGAGTATCAGCAAGGACCTCGGAACCCTGGCCCTGGCGGTCACGGTGCCCCTTATGGCGATCGCCACCCTCGACGGGTTCGACGCACGGGTCCGCCCGTTCGCCGAGTTGGCGGCCGTGTCGCTGGCCCTCCTGGTCCTCGGTCGGGCAGGTGCCTACGCCGGAATCCGCCGCGCCCGGACCAACGGCGGGCTCAGCCGGAGGGTCCTCATCGTGGGAGCCGGACAGGTGGCGGAGCGCTTCGCCGATGTCCTCGAGGAGCACCCCTCTTACGGCTTGCACCCGGTGGGGCTGCTCGACGACTGCGCCGACGAGGCCCTCTCCCACCCGATGCTGGGCGGGATCGACGAACTCGACGACGTCCTGCGCCGGCATCGCATCGACCAGGTGGTGCTGGCCTTCGGCGTGAACCGCGACCCCGACCTCGTCCGTGTCATCCGGTCCTGCGAGAACGCGGACGTGGACATGTATGTCATCCCCCGCTTCTTCGAGCTGGGGGTCCAGACAGCGGCGCGCGACGTCGACGTGGTCTGGGGGTTCCCCCTGGTGCGCCTGCGTCGGTCGACCCTGCGGTCCTCGGGCCAGCTGGCCAAGCGGGCCTTCGACTCGGGCCTCTCCGGCCTGATGCTGGCTCTCGTCGCTCCGATCTACGGGCTGCTCGCGTTGGGTGTGAAGCTCAGCAGTCCGGGTCCCGTCTACTTCCGCCAGCAGCGGATCGGGAAGAACGGGCATGAGGTCGAGGTCCTGAAGTTCCGCTCCATGCGGGTGAACAGCGAGTCCGACGTCCAGTGGAGCGTCGACGAGGACACGCGGGTCACGAGGCTCGGGGCATTCATGCGCAAGACGTCGCTGGACGAGCTGCCGCAGCTCTGGAACGTGTTGCGGGGCGACATGTCCCTTGTGGGCCCCCGTCCGGAACGGCCCTACTTCGTGGACCAGTTCGAGAAGGAAGTGCCCCGTTACTGCGACCGGCACCGGGTCCCGGTGGGACTGACCGGGCTGGCCCAGGTCAACGGGCTGCGGGGCGACACCTCCATCGAGGACAGGGCGTGGTTCGACAACCACTACATCGAGAACTGGTCGGTGGGCGGTGACCTGCTCATCCTGGCCCGGACCGCGGGTGCCGTGATCAGGCAGGTCCGGGACTAAACAGTCGCCCGACGGGAGCCCCGAGGACGGGGTCGGGGAGCCCGGCGCACGCCTCGGACGAGAATGACGACCACGGTCGCTAACGTTGCGCCTCTATGAGGCGAAGGTGCGTGACGCCGCCCGGTGGGGCGGCTCGAGGTTCCCTCAGCCCACGAGCGTTCCTCGCTCGGACTTGATCGAAGAGGGAGAACGGTGAGGGGGACTCGCCTGGGGACGAGCGTTGTCGTGGCGGCGCTGGTCGCCGGTGCCTCCGCCGGGCACGTCCTCTATCCCGCCTGGTTGGCCTGGCGCACACGCGGAGGGCGCGGCAGGGTCACCGACGGCCCCGGTCCGGCGGAGCCCGGAACGTGGCCCGACCTGACGGTCGTCGTGCCGGCCTACCGCGAAGCCGGGGTGATCGCCGCCAAGGTCGAAGATCTCCGGGCCAACGGGTACCCGGGCCACCTCGAGATCCTGGTGGTCGCCGACGGCGATCCCGAGACGGCGGTGGCGGCGGAGCGGGCCGGCGCCCGTGCGCTCACCGGCCCGGAGCGGCTGGGCAAGTCCCAGGCCCTCAACAGGGGCTTCGAAGAGGCCGATACTCCGGTCGTGGTGATCAGCGACGCCAACAACCGCCTCGTTGCGGGTGCCCTGGCCGCGGCGGTCGAGCATTTCGCCGACCCGGACGTGGGGGCGGTGGCCGGCGAGAAGCTCGAGGACGACGGGGGGGGCGGCGAGAGCCTGTACTGGAAGTTCGAGTCGTGGCTGAAGCGGCGTGAGGACCAGCTGGGCACGACGATCGGCCTCGTCGGCGAGCTGGCCGCCGTCCGGTCCGCGGCCTGGCGACCCATCCCCGCCGACGTTGCCAGCGACGACCTGTGGACGGCACTCGACATCAACGAGCAGGGGTACCGGGTGGCCTACGAGCCCAGAGCCCGGGCGCTCGATCCCGCCGCGGGGTCGCTGTCGGCCCAGTGGGAGCGCCGGACCCGCATGGTGTCCGGAGCCCTCTACGTGGCGGCGCGCCGGCGCCGGCAGCTGCTTCCTTCCGCTGGACTCGTGGCGGCCGAGCTGTGGGGGCACCGCCTGGTCCGCTACACCGTGAGCCCCCTGTCCCATCTCGCCCTGGTGGTGCTCGCCGCGACGAAGACGCGCTCGAGCGCAATGGCCCGTGCCTTTCTCCTGGCCCATCTGTGTGCCGGCGCGGGACTGGTGGCCGAGGCGCGGGCAGCGGCGACCCGTGAGGCGTCACCCCGAGAGGCGTCACAAGGAGAAGCCCCGGCAGGTCGCCACCCGCTGGCCGCTGCGTCGGCCGGTGCGGGGCACGCCCTCTTTCTGCAGGGGGTGGCTCTGGGCGGTTTGGCGCGGTTCCTGCGCGGTGACCGACAGACGAAGTGGTCGACTGTCGAACGATGACCGACAGTGACGCGCGTCGTCCACCGCTGCCCCGGACGGCGGCGGCAACGCCAGCGGCAGCGCGGTGAGAACCCTCATGGTCACCAAATTCCTGCCGTTGCCGGACAACAACGGGGGTCGTCAGCGGTCGCTGGCGATCGCCCGCCGCCTCGCCGGTCTGGGCGATGTCGTGCTGTGCGGATACGACGACGGCAGCGCCGACAGATCAGGTCTCCGCGACCTCGGCATTGACGTGCGGGCTGTCCCGTGGCGAGTCACACCTCTCGGCATTGCCCGCGGGGTGGCGACGACGCACAGCGTCTCGTCGGGGCGGTTCTGGAGCGCGGCAATGCTCGAGACCGTCCGCCGCGCCGCCGCGGAGATGCCCGTCGACCTGCTGCAGGTCGAGTACCAGCAGTTGGTGCCCTTCGTGCGCGGCGTGCCGGCGAAGATCTCGGTCCTCGACCTCCACAACGTGGAGTCGGCTCTCGTCGCCAGCTACGCCCACGCCCGGCGGGGGATCCCCGCCGGGCTGCTCCGCGCGGAGGCGGTCGCCCTCGAGCGGATGGAGCGGCGGACGATCGGGGACTTCGACCACGTCGTCGTCGTCAGCGAGGAAGAGAGGGCGAGGCTGACCGCTGGCGCCCGATCGGTCCTGGTCTGCCCGAACGGGCGGGAGCCGACGGCAGTGCTGCCCGACGCACCGGAGGCGACCGTGGCCTTCGTGGCCACCATGGGGTGGGCACCGAACGTCGACGCCGCCGTGTGGTTGGGCCGCGAGATCTGGCCCCTGGTGCAGGCGGCGGTGCCCGAGGCGCAGCTCCTACTCGTCGGGCGGGAGCCGGCCCCGGCCGTATGCGCCCTGGCGGGTGAGAAGGTCCACGTCACCGGCACTGTTTCCGACGTCACCCCCTACCTGGCGCGGTCGCGGGTGGTGGTCGCACCACTGCGGGCGGGCGGGGGGACAAGACTCAAGATCATGGAAGCGCTCGACACGGGCCGCCCCGTCGTGGCCACCTCCGTGGGCTGCGAGGGGATGGACGACCTGGTGGGCCGGGGCGTGGTCGTGGCCGACACGGCGGAGGGACTGGCCGACGCCATCGTGAGCCTGCTGGTCGATCCCGCCCGTGCCTCGGCGCTCGGGCACACCGGCCATGACGCCGTGGCGGCGGACCACACCTGGGACGCCGCCCTGGCACCGCTGCTCGAGGTGGTGCGCCCGTGTTGATCGCGATCGTCGTCCTCATCCTCCTGGGACTGGCGGTGGGGGTGGTCTCGCTCTTCGTCCGTTGGGAGCGCGAGGGGAACGACCAGCGCGTCCCGCTCGTCCTCCTCGGCCTGCTGGTCGTCGAGGCCACCTTGTACTTCGACCCGAACGCCGTTCCCCGCGGCATCTTCCACCCGGGGTCAGGCACGACGCAGCTGCGGCTCCCCGAGGTCTATATCACCCTGGCGCTGGTGGCCCGCCTCATCGCGCGGGGCAAGCCAACACGGATCGGCCTTCCGGCGGGTCTGTGGCTGGCCTTCGGCGCCTGGCTGGCGGTGGGCGGGGTGGAGGGGGGGCTCTACCACAATCCGTTTTCGCAGAACATCTACGAGGCGAAGGCCATCTGGTACGTCGTGGGGGCCTACGCCCTGGCCGCGGGAGTCCCTGTGCGGCGGTACCTCGACAGCGGTGACCTGCTCAGGCTCGGAACGCTGAGCGTCGGGTGCGCGACGTTGCTCGACCTGATGACGATCGGGCACGTCAACATCAACGTCAACCTGCCGCTGCTCCCGCTCCAGAGTTTCGGAGCAATCGGTGCGGAGTCAGCCGCACTCTTCCTGGGCATTGGGGCGATGTGCTTCCTTGTCAGGCTGGCGTCGGGGCCCGTCCGGCTCCGTGACGTCGTGGCGCTGATCCCCTTGATCGTGTGCGTGGTGCTCGCCGACCAGCGCGCCGTGTTGGTGAATCTCGGCGTGGTCGTGGCGGTCATCGTGCTCGCACTCTTCATCGGGCACCGGCACGGCATCGCCCGGCGCTTTTATGTCAGGTCCGGCCAAGTGGTGCTCACGCTCCTGGCCGTTGTCGCGGTCTCCATCGCGATCGTGGTCGTACCGGCCGCGGTGGACCAGCAGCCCGTCAAGGTCCCGCTTGCCTCGACCTTCCAGAGCCTCTTTCACAACGAGGGGAAGGCGGAATCGGCACAGGATCGCCTGAACCTCGCCAGTGAGGCGGAAGCTCTCATCCCTCAGCACCTGTTCATCGGCTGGGGACTGGGGGTGCAGCTCCAGTTCTACGAAGCCGGTACCCGTCAGGTGCAGACGATCTCCTACGCACATGACATCGTGCTCGACTTGTGGCTCCGTCTCGGCCTCGTCGGCCTCCTGCTCTTCGTTGCAGCCATGTGGGCCTCAATCAGCGGCGGTCTGGCGGTGTGGCGACGACATCCCGACCCGCTCCTAGCCACCCTGGCCCTGGCACTGGTGGCGGTACTGGGGGGACTCGTCGCCACGGCCCTCCTCGAGCCGTTGCTGGACGAGTACAGGTTCGCCACCTTGTTCGGGGTGAGCCTCGGCATGCTGCGCGCCTGCGTCACGTCCATGGCGGGATCGCCCTTGCTGCCCGGTTGGCGCGCGCAGGAGGTCCGCCCGAGCATCGCGGCGGGAGGTGCGCGGTGGACCTAGCCAGCGACCGGGCCTCTGCCGGAATGATCGTCTCCGCGCCGGAGAGCCTCGTAGGCTGGACCGGGCGAGCGCCCAAGCCGGCCGCTTCTTGCCGGGCTCGCCCGGGGTACGACTTCTCGCTCGACCGGGTCGTGGTTGAGAGGGAGCGGTCACTCGCATTGGTCGTCCGGGAGCTGCAAGGAAGGGGTACGGCGTGGACCTGAGGCAGATCGTGCGCACCGTGCGTGCTCACTGGATCGTGGCCGCCGTGACCTTCATCGTCTGTGTGGGGGCCGGTCTTGCCTTCGCAGTGCTGCCGGCGAAGCAGTACCAGGCCACCGTCGTCCTGCTGGCGCAGCCGCCGGCGGGTTCGGCGGACCCGGGATCCGATGTCACCGCGATTCAGATAGAGATTCCTCAGATCGTGGTCGAGGCGGACAACCCGATCATCACCGACCAGGCCCGCCAACGCGTGCCGGATCGATTCCGCCCGGACTCCGTGAAAATTGCCGCCACCGGGGACCCTGCCTCGAACTCGGTGACCATCACCGCCACGAGCCCGTACCCGGTGGTGGCCCAGGCCTACGCCAACGCCGCGGCCACCGCAGTCCTCAACGTGACGAACCGTGAGGCCAAGACCACCCTCGTCCTGTCAGAGCTGGGCCCGGCCCCACTCCCGACCTCGCCCACGAACCCCCGCAAGACGATCCTGGTGGCCGCAGTCGCCTTCGGTCTCATTGCGGCCGTGTTCGCCGCCCTGGCGGCGGCGGCGCTGCGGCGACGATTCGCCACGGCCGACGAGATCCGGGACCGCGTCGGACTGACCGTCCTGGGCGAAGTGCCCGTGCTGGTCCACCCGGGGGCCGGTCCGGCCGAGATCTTCGAGTCCACCGGCGACCAGCGCGCCCTCGAGGCGTTCCAGCAGCTCCGCAGCTCTCTCCTTCTCATGTTCTCCGAGTCGAACCCGGTCATCGCGGTCACCTCGGGCGAGGCGCGTGAGGGGAAGTCGTCCGTGGCGTCCCACGTGGCCTGGGCACTGGCGATGCCGGGACGCTCGGTGGTGGCGGTCGACGGCGATCTGCGCAAGCCCACGCTCCACGACATCTTCGGGGTGAACCTGTCACCGGGCGTCAGCGACTTCGCCTACGCCGGCCTCGGGGGTCTCCTGGTCGCCACCGGCAACCGCAACCTGGAGGTGATCCCCGCCGGTGTGCCGGAGAGGCACCCGGCGGACATCGTGACGGCCGACGTCCCCCGCCTGCTCAATGCCCTCCACGAATCGGAGCGAACGGTGATCCTCGACTGCCCGCCGCTGGCGGGCGTGGCGGAGACGAGGATTCTGGTGGCCAAGGCAGATGCCGTGCTCTTCGTGGTGGATGCCCGGAAGTTCGACCCCCAGCGCCTCGAACAGGGCCTGGCACAACTGCGTTCAGCGGGGGCCAATGTGGCGGGTGTCGTGTTGAACCGCGTGCGGCGGCGGAGGCAGGACGATGCCTACGGCTACTACGGGGTGCCACAGACGCCCGATTCGAAGGCGAAGCGCCGCTGGCTCCAACGATCTCAATAGGGACGTGCTGCGCGAATCGGAGCCCCCCGACGGCACCTCGGCGGGTGGGCGGCCCAAGAGGGCGAGCGTCCGCCGCAACGTCACGACGAGTTACGTGGTGTCGGTGGCCATCGTGGTGGCCGGGTTCATCACGACGCCCATCCTCACCCACCAGCTGGGCATCCTCCGCTACGGGGTCTGGTCGCTCATCGGCTCGCTCATCCCGTTCCTCGAGATCCTCGAACTGGGATTCGCCAGCGCCACCATTGCGTTCGTCAGCCGGCATCTGGAGCTGGAAGACAACGATCTGGTCGAGTCGACTCTCAATACCTCTTTCGTGTGTCTCTCGGTCCTCGGGGTCCTCGCCTTCGCCGGTGTCGTGGTCTTTGCGATCTTCCTCCCCGACCTCGTCACGAGCATTCCCAAGAGCCTGGTGGGGCAAGCGCAGTTCCTTGTGCTCATTCTCGCGTTCGACATGGCGCTCTCCATCCCCATGGACACGTTCGGCGGCGCGCTCGTTGCCCTGCAGCGATTCGATCTTCTGAACTACAGTCTGCTCGCGGTCGTCGTATCGCAGGCGATCGGCTGGGTCGTCGTCTTGTGGCTCCATGGCGGGCTCGTTGCGCTCGGTATCGTCACCGTCGCCATCAGCCTGGTCGGCCAGGCAGCACGCCTCGTCATGGTGCGCCGGCTGTTGCCCTGGTTCCATCTTTCCTTCCGCCGGTTCGACCGCAGCATCATCCGCAGGTTCTCCTCGGCATCGGGTTGGTACTCAGTCGTGCAGATCTCCGATGCCGTCATTTCGCTGTCCGATGTCCTCATCGTCGGTGCGGTCGCGGGTGTGGCGGCAGCTGCGATCTACGCCGTCGCGCAACGGCTGGCCCTGCTTCCGCTCAGGATCGTTCAACCGCGGACGGGTCTGTTGTTCACGAAGGCCGGACAGCTGATGGCCCGGCGCGATCGAGCGGGACTGCGGGCCGAAACCGACGAGGTGGTGCGTTTCGTCCTTTTCCTCAGCGTGCCGTCCGCGATCGCGCTGGGGTTCCTGGCCGGTCCCGCCGTCGAGGCATGGGTGGGGCCCCTCTACCGTCAGGCGGCGCCGATCATCGGGTTGCTGTGTCTCGCCGCGGTCGTGCAGGCATGGGCGCAGACGCTCAGACAGGCGATCAACGGCACCGGTCGTCCAACGCTGATGGCGGTTCTCTACGGGATCGAGGCTGTGCTTCACGTGGCTCTCGGCATCGCACTCACCGCGCGCTATGGCGCGCTGGGCATGGCCGAGGCGGCGTTGATCGGAGTGGTCGTGACGGAGGGGATGCTCGTGCTCCCACTGGGCTACAGGCGGCTGGGCGATTCGTTCGGGCTCCGGGCACTTCGCACGGTGCGCACACTGGCCCTACCGACAATTGCCACCGGTGGCCTCGCCTGGCTCATTGGGCGCGGCGGCGGCCCGCTTTACCTGTTCACGGACACTCACGGACGGATCGTCGGGCTCACCGTGGTTGCCGTCGCGGGAACCGTCCTCATGGCGGTCTTCTACGCGGTCCTTCTGGTGTCGTTGCCGGCCGACCAGCGGCATCGACTCCTCGCCCGTTCGCGAACCTGGGTGGGCGGGCTCAGGGCCCGCCAGCAGTAGTGTCTGCGGCCGTGGGGGGGCTGTCGCCGGTGTCGGCGGGGTGAGATGCGACCAGGTGTCACGCGTTGCGATCTCGGAGTTCGTAGCTTGACGAACGAGGCCGACCTTCCGAACGGGGTGGAATCGATCCCTCTTTGGCTGGGGGCGCCGGACAGGCCGCTCTTCGCCTGGCTGGACTTTCCTGACAACGGTCTCATCGCCGGTGCCGCAGTCCTCTGTCCCACGATGGGTCTGGAGGCCGCGTACTCGGTGCGTGCGCTTCGTGACTTGGCGCATCGGTTGGCCGGCGCCGGGTGGGCAGCGCTTCGCATCGACTATGCGGCCACCGGCGACTCGGCCGGTCTCTGGACAGATCCCGACCTGGTGGCGGAGTGGCTCGGGAGTATCCGTGTCGCCATCGACTACGTCCGCGGGCTCGGGCCGCGGACCGCCGTGGTGGGGCTCAGGCTCGGCGCCACCCTGGCCGCCGCCGAGCTCGCCCGCGGGGGGCCCGTGGACGACTTCGTGATGTGGGACCCGTGCGCCACCGGGAGAGCGTTTGTGAGGGAGCAGATCGCGCTGGCGGCCTTCCGAAGCGATGGGTCGGCCGGGGAGAGAAGCCCTGGCGAGGGAGAGATCCCTGGTTCGGCGGAGGCCGGCGCGGACGGGTCGCTCGAGCCTCCGGGAGCCGTGTTCTCCGCGGCGACCGTCTCGGAACTGGGGCCCATCGCCATCAGCGGTAGCGACCAGAGTTTGGCGTCCCGGGAATTGGTGCTGGCCCGCAAGGGGAGGGGGCTCGCGCGTGCGGTGACCGAGCGCCTGACCCTGCCCCATGTCGAGTTGGCCGAGGTCGATGGACAGGAAGCCCTCTTTGTGGACCAGCCCGTGACACCGTTGCCCACGCTGGACCGGATCGCCACCTGGCTCGCCGAGCCCGGCGGACCGGTTGTGCAGATGGCGGTGCCGGATCGACACGCAGTCGCCGTCCACCGGACCGATGGTCCCTGCGACGTACGAGAACGAGCGGTGGAACTCGGGCCGGCGCGCCTCTTCGGGGTCCTGAGCGAACCGGACGGGCCTATCGACCCATCGGCCCCGACCGTCATCTTCCTCAACCTGGGTCTGCTCAGCCATCACGGGCCGGCGCGGCTCTGGGTGGAACTGGCCCGGGCCTGGGCGGGCGGCGGACGCATCCGGTGCCTGCGCGTGGATTTGAGCGGGATGGGCGATAGCCCAACCCGGCCCGGCCGGACCGACCTGCGCCCGTTTCCCGTCGATGCTCTCGAGGACATGGGCGACATCCGCCGGGCTGTCACCCATGATGACGGGGCAGACCTCGTCCTCGTGGGTGTATGCTCCGGCGCCGATCACGCCATTGAGTCGGTTCTCGCCGAACCGGTGGCATCCCTCTGCGTGGTCAATCCGGCCCTTTCCTACCAGCAGTGGGGGCGGGACTGGCGAGCTCCTGGCTCCGACCTCGCCCCCGCCGGGTCCGGCGACCCCCGGTCGTGGGGTGCGACCGGGCCTTGGCTCTCGCGTGTGTTGGTGCGGTTTGAACGGTACCGAGGCCTGACGCGGTGGATCCCCAACTGGGGCTGGTGGATGGTGAAGCGGTGGTTCATGTCGGGGAGCCCGGTCCGGACCCTGGAGCACCTGAGCCAATCCGGCGTGGACGTCCTGATCGTGGCCAGCAGGGAAGAGACGCGGCGGGTCTATCGCGGCGAACATCGGCGGTTCCGCGCCCTGGTCTCCTCGGGAGGCGTCCACGCAGAGACAGTCCCCCACCTGGACCATTCCCTCTTCGAGCGGACGGGCCGGGACCGTGTGGCGGAGCTCCTCAGCGGGTACGTGGCAGGCCTCGGACGGGCGGCCGATCCGCGTGTCGATCCCTGAGCAGGACCCCGGGACCCAGCTGAGATGCTCCGGGATCCCTCGGAGTCCCGGTCCTGCTCCTAGCATCGGCTGTGGCCACTGATGTCGTGACCGGTCCGCGCTGGACCGTCGCGGGGGAACGGGGGCCGATGGATTGCTGGAAAGGGGATTGAAGATGTCGACGACAGCGGTGACCGCGCCCGTCCCCAAGCGAGGGCTGGCCAACGCCCTCGGGAAGCGCCAGCTCCAGAAGTACCCCGACACGTGGCCGCGGCTCGGGTACCTGGCCATCGTCGTGCTCACGACGATCATGCTCTACTACCTCTACTACGTGGAGGGGGCGGTGACGCCGCTACTGCTGCCCTACTACCACATGTCGTTTCAATTCTTCCTGTACCTCCTGGTCGTCTCGAACGCGATCGGTGCGTTCAGCGCGTTCATCGGAGGCCTCTCGGACAAGATCGGGCGGGCCAACCTCACCATCTACGGGACATTGGTCGTCGCGCTGGTCCAGCTGTTGGCCATCCCCCACATCCACGACAAGTGGGGCTTCGCCGCGGCGTATTGCGTGATCGGTTTCGTCGAAGGAGTCATCCTCGTCTCGACGCCGGCGCTCATGCGTGACTTCTCACCACAGATGGGCCGTGGTGTGGCGATGGGGTTCTGGGCGCTCGGCCCCACCATGGGCGCGCTGGCCGCCAGCCTGGTCGCCACCCACACGCTGGACCATCTCAAGCCGTGGCAGGACCAGTTCATCATTTCCGGTCTGGTCTGCCTGGGCGTCGTCATCATCGCGTTCTTCTTCTTGCGCGAGCTGTCACCGCAGCTGCGCGACCAGCTCATGGTCAGCGAGCGCGAACGGGCCCTCGTCGAGGCGCGTGCGAAGGGGATCGACGTGGAAGCGGCGACCAAGCACCCGATCCGGTCCATGATGCGGCTCGACCTGATCTCCTCCTCCGTCGCCATCTCGGTGTTCCTCCTCTTCTATTACGCCTCCGTGAGCGTGCTCACCATCTACTGGGTGGTCACCTTCAACCGCTCCACGCCGCAGGCGAACGGGATCAACGTCTGGTACGCCGCCTTCCTGTCAGGGGGACTGGTCCTCGCCGGCTTCCTGTCCGACCTGGTCCGGGTCCGCAAGCCGTTCATGCTCTTCGGAGCGGTGTGCGCCATGGTGATGATGGGGTTCCTCATCGTCCAGACGGGTCACCCGCACACGGGCTACTACTCCAACGTTCTCGTGATCGTCCTGCTAGCGGTCTCCATTGCGCTCGCCTACGCCCCGTGGATGGCGAACTACACGGAGCAGGTCGAGTCGCACAACCCGGCGCTCACCGCCTCGGGGCTGGCGGTGTGGGGTTGGATCCTCCGCATCACGGTGGCGCTCTCCTTCCTGGTGTTGCCCTACGTCATCACCACCTCGACGGTCCTGGTGGACAACCAGACGGCGGCGACTGCGCTGCAGGCCATTCAGGCGGCGGAGCCCTACGCCCCCTCGACGACCGGCTGCGCCACCGCGCCGGCACCGGTCTCCGTCATCACCGGCCTGCAGGCCACGGCCGAGGCAGGCCCGGCGACGCTGGCCCGGATTTTGCAGGGGTGCAACGCGACGCACAACCTCCTGAAGGCGGTGACCGTCGCCGGCGGCCTGAGCAACCCGCAGGTCCAGGGACTGCTGGCCTACAACCCGCTCGCCAAGGCCATTCAGAACGGCCAGCCGGTGAGCCAGTCCGAGATCACCGCCAAGGTGGGGGTGCACTCGCAGAACCTGGCGAGCCTGCTGGTGGCCGAGCAGAAGCTGGTGCCCGCCCAGAAGACCTCGCCCGGCGAGTGGAAGCGCTGGTGGACGGTGTGCCTCTTCGGGCAGCTGGTCTTTGCCGTGCTCGTCTTCTTCATGAAGGGCCGCTGGAGCCCGCGGGCGGCCCGGCGCGACCTCGAGGAGCACGATCGGATGGTCAGCGAGGAGCTGGCCAAACTGGTCAACGAGCCTGCCCCGGTGGCCTAGGCGGCGCCCGCCGCCATCCCCACGCTGGGCGCATCCGTAACCCAGGCCGTAGGGTTGCCCATCGACGCTGAGCGGGGAGGAACACATGGCTCTTGCACTTGACGGCCTCCGTGTCATTGACGCGGACACGCATCTGACCGAAGCCCACGACCTGTGGACCAAGCGCGCCCCGGCCAAATACAGGGACCGCGTCCCGCACGTGGTCGATGTCGAGGGCAAGCCCATGTGGTACGTCGACGGTGCCGAGCTCGGCTTTGCCGGCGGCGGCGGGGTCATCGACCGCGACGGGGGCAAGGGCCGCGCCGCCGAGGCGCTTTTCGAGTGGACTCAGGACCAGATCCACCTGGGTGCGTTCGACGTGAAGGCGCGCATCGAGGTGATGGACGACTCCGGCGTCTACGCGCAGGTCTGCTTCCCCAGTTCGATCGGCCTGGGCGGCCAGGGCATCTCCGACGTGGTGAAGGACCCCGAGCTGCGTCTGCTGTGCGTGCAGATCTACAACGACGCGATGGCCGACGTGCAGGCGGAATCGGGTGGCCGCCTCTTGCCCATGCCGGTTCTCCCGGCCTGGGACGTCGACGCCGCGGTGGCCGAGGCCGAGCGCGTCGCCTCCATGGACCTGCGCGGGGTGAACATCACGTCGGACCCCAACGACGTCGGCGGTCCTGACCTGGCCAATCGGGCCTGGGACCCGCTGTGGGAGGTGTGCGCGGGCCAGCACCTCCCGGTCCACTTCCACATCGGGGCCAGCCTCACCACAATGACGTACTTCGGCACCTACCCCTGGGAGTCCCAGGACGAGGACACCAAGCTGGCCATCGGCGGCACCCTGCTGTTCATCGGCAACGCCCGCGTGGTGACGAACATCATCTTGAGCGGCATGCTGGACCGCCACCCTGCGCTCCAGATGGTGTCGGTGGAGAGCGGCGTCGGCTGGATCCCCTTCATCCTCGAGGCCCTCGACTACGAGATGTCCGAAAATGCCCCCAAGCAGCTCGATGCCCTGTCGATGCTCCCCTCGGAGTATTTCCGCCGGAACCTGTTCGCCACGTTCTGGTTCGAGAAGAACAACGTCCCCGCCCTCGTCGAGTCGGTGGGCGCGGACAGCATCCTCTTCGAGACGGACTTCCCGCACCCGACGTGCCTCTACCCGAAGCCGCTCGACACCGTGGCCGAGAAGATGTCACAACTCGCTCCCGAGGTCCAGCGCAAGATCCTGGGCGAGAACGCCGCCAAGTTGTACCGGCTGTAGGAGGCCGGGTACCCGAGCGACGTCCGCTTGGCGAGGCCGCGATCTGCAGGAGCGTGACGGCCGGCGGGCGTGGTGGCCTAGAGCTCGGTGTTATTCGGTTCACCCAACGTTCACACCGCCGCCCCGGGCACGGCGGGCGGCGGGACGGCCCGGCTACCTTTCGCTCATGTCGCAAAAGGTCCGTCAAGCGGCCCAGTCGGTCCTGCGGGGAGAGACGACGGTGTGGCCGGCCCTCGCTGTCGGTCTGATCGTGGCGATGGCGTCCTATGCCGTTGGGCACAGCCGTGGCGATCTCGAGGTGGACGTGGCGCTGGCCAGCATGGCGACCTTCCTCTTCGGGGTGCTGATCGCGTTCACCATTGCCCGTACCACCGAGCGACTGGCCGTCGTGCAGAACCTGCTCAGCCGGGGCAACTCCTCAATGCTGTCCATCTATCAGCTCATGGCCGTCTTCCCCGAAGCGGATGCGGTGCGCGTGCGCGTGCTCATCGACCGGCAGCTGACCAGCCAGATCGACTATCGGCTGGTGGACAACCACCTCTCGACGCCGTCGCATCTGGCGCTGAACGATGCGGTGTTCAACCTCGACCCCCAGACGCGCCAGGAGGAGATTGCCTATCGGAGCCTCCTGCACACGTGCATCGACATGACCGCGAATCGTGCCCTGATCGAGGCGACGACGGGGCAATCCCTGTCGACCATCGAATGGCTCGGGTTGCTCCTCCTCCTGTTGATCCTGATATCGCTCATCGTGGTCCTGCCGGGCGGCACCGTGTTGGGAGCGCTGATCGCGGGTGCCCTGGCGGGCACGCTGGTGACCCTGGTCGTCCTGTTGCGAAAGCTCGACCTCTTGCGCTGGCACGAGCGCAGCGCCATCTGGGAGCCCACGACGCGGCTCTTCCGGAGCATGGGCCTCCATCCCTACGTGCCCCGGGAGGTCATGGCCAGCGGCCGCTACCAGCCCACCGGGCTGGTGCGCGTCGTGGACTACCCCGACCCGTACCCCGACCGGTCGGCGAAGGTCGTCTCACTGGAAGATTTCGGCATGGGCGGCCCGGCTGGTGGCGACATGCCTGCGGAGGCCGATCGCGCCCGCGACGGTTGAACGGCGAGCGGTGCGTTGCTGACGAGGACGATGCGCCGACTATTCGGCGAGGAAGCGCTCGTAGAGCTCTTCCAGGTGTCGCGCCATGGCCTCTGTGGTGAACCGGGCGAGAATCTCGGCGCGACCGGCCGCGCCCAGCCGCAGGCCGAGCTCCGGTTCGTTCAGCAGGCGCGACACGGCGGCGGACATCCCCTCGGCGGTGGCGGGCGCGAGCAGCCCGGTCCGGTCGTCGTCGATCATCAGTGCGGCGCCGCCCTTGTCGGCGACGACCACCGGGAGGCCCGCCGCCATGGCCTCCAAAATGGCCAAGGGTTGGTTGTCCGTCGGGCAGGGGTGCACGAAGACGTCGAGTGCCCGAAGGAGACTGACCGCATCGGGGCGGAACCCGGGGAGGCGAAGGTCCACCCCCTCCGCCGAGGCGCGGAGCCTCCCCTCCTCGGGACCTTCGCCCAGGATCACGACGACGGCGTTGGGCAGCGAGCGAGCGGCGTCGACGATCAGCTCAGGGCGCTTCCAGTCGACGAGGCGCATCGAGCCGCCGATCACCGTCGCGGTGGGGGAGATGCCCAGTTGCTCCCGGGCCTCCGCGCGTGGGAGCAACACGGGCAAGGCGATCCCGTTCGCCACGATCTCGTTGGAGACGTGCAGCTGGCCCAATCGGGTGAGCTCGGCCCTGGTCCATTCGGAGGGCAGGACCTCGACGTCCACCCCGCGCAGGATCAGACGGCGAAGAAATCGTCGCAGGTGGTTCTCCGACGGCACCGGCAGGTGGGCGGTGATGACGATAACGGGGGTGCGAAGCGCAATGGCCGCGAGCAGGGCGTACTGAGCCGCGAAGGAGTGGGAGAGCATCGCGTGGAACACCACCGGGCGAGCCTCGCGGATGGCGCGGAAGGCCCGGACGAAGCCCGGGAGGTCCGCGTTGCCACGTATTCGCTCCAGGCGAACGGGAGGGAGATGGCGAGCGTTGAGTTCCTCCTCGAGCTCGTCGGCCATGACACCGAGCACAACCGGCTCGAAGCGTTGCCGGTCGAGCGCATCGACGAGGTGGAGCAGGTGACGCTCGACGCCGCCGAAGGAATAGCCCTCCACGAAGTAGACGACACGGACCGGGCGCCTCACGCTTGGCATCGACGAACTGAACAGAATGGCGAGCGCTTCCTGGGACACCGGGTCGGCGTCGCCGACGGTGGGACTCTGTGAGGAGACGGTACTTGGCTGGCGGCGCGGGCCAGGAGATCCACCCGCAGGGCCCGTCGGCGGCGCTGAGGCCCCCATGCGTCGCCCTCCACGCCGTCGACCGAATCGGTTCGGGTTCCCCTGAGCTGGGGTTGGGCGAGGCGGGCGCCGCGCCGGACCAGTGTGACGGGGAGGTGAACTGGGCGGCCCGCCCTGTGCGGCGTCGCCCACTGCCGGCCCCGATGGCACGCTCCGGGAGCCGCCGGGGATCCCGGTTGCCAGGTACGGGAGGTATCTCGTTGAGTGTGCGTGGGCGAGGGGGGACTTGAACCCCCACATCCTTTCGGACACAGGAACCTGAATCCTGCGCGTCTGCCAATTCCGCCACTCGCCCGGGTGACCGGACAACAGTAGTCGCTGGGCGGGCGTCCCAGGTTCGGCCACCGCCGGTTCCAGGCACAGGTGACCAGGTCAGACGCCTGCCGAATCCCTGCCGAGCGCACCGGACCGGTAATCTCTGGGGGACCATGGGACTCCAGCAGTTTGAGGAGCGCCTCGAGCGTCTGGTGGAGGGCACGTTGGCCAAGCCGTTTCGAAGCAACCTCCAGCCGGTCGAAATCGGCCGCCGTTTGACCCGCGAGATGGACCTGCACCGGCGGGTGGGGGTCCGGGGCCTCATCGCGCCCAACGCCTTCGCCGTGACGCTGTCGCCGGCCGACGTGAGCCGCTTCTCGAACTTCATCGATGCGCTGTCCCGCGAGCTGGCCGATGCCGCCCGCGAACATGCCCGGATCGAGGGGTACTCGTTCGTCGGCCCGGTCGAGGTCGAGATCTTCGAGGGCTCCAGCCTCAAGCCGGGACGGTTCACGGTCACGGCTGAGGTGCACGAGAGCGAGGACGGTGGATTCCTGGCCGAGCTGGTCCTCCCGGACGGCAGGCGGGTGACGGTGGGTTCGGAGGCCCTCGTGATCGGCCGCCTGCCCGAATGCGACGTGGTGCTGCCGGATTCCAACGTGAGCCGGCGCCATGCCGAGCTGCGGCGGAAAGGTGATGGCGTGTTCGTCACCGATCTCGGGTCCACCAATGGCACCAGGGTCAACGGCACCCCGGTCCGGGAGCAACTCCTCGCCAGCGGCGACGAGGTCAGTGTGGGCTCGACGAAGCTCGTCTTCGAAATGTCGTGACCGCACCCGGTCCGGGCGCGGTCCTGATCGCCACCCAGAACCTGAATGCGGTGCTCCGCATCATGCAATGGGGGGTCATCGTGCTGATCTTCCTGTTCTTCCTGCGGGTCATCCGGGCGGTCTGGGTCGAGATGAGCCCGGCCACCATCCGCAAGCCGCGTTCCGTCCGCCGGCGGGAGCGCCGCGAGGAACGCGCCGCGGTGCGACCGGCCGACCAACCCCGCCCCGCCCGCCGTCGCCAGCTCTACCTCAAAGTCGTCCAGCCGCCGGAGCAGATCGGGCGAACCTACGACCTCGACGACGAGCTGACGATCGGGCGCTCACCGGGTTGTGGGGTGGCCATGCCCGGCGACATCTACGCCTCGACGCTGCACGCCCGCCTCTTCCGGCGCAACGATCAGCTCTGGGTCGAGGATCTCGGCTCCACCAACGGGACGTTCGTCAACTCCGAGCAGATCAAGCAGGCGGCGCGGTTGGGCAAGGGCGATCTCCTCCAGATCGGCTCCACCGTCTTCGAGGTCTCCCGTTGACCGTCCTGCGGTCCGGCTCGGCCTCCGACGTCGGGCGGGTTCGCACGGTGAACCAGGACCTGGCGCTCGAGCGCTCCAACCTCTACGCGGTCGCGGACGGCATGGGCGGTCATGTCGGCGGTGAGGTGGCCGCCAGGGTCGCAGTCGAGACGCTCGAGCAGTCGTTCGAGCGGGTACCGACCGTCGAGGGGCTGCGTGAGGCCTTCTCGGAGGCCAACACCGCGGTCTGGCAGGAGAGCCAGGCCAACACCGACCTCCGCGGCATGGGGACCACCCTCACCGCGGTGGCGCTGGTGGGCGGCGACGAGGGCCGGGACGTGCTCGCCCTGGCCAACGTCGGCGACTCACGGGCCTACGTCTTCTCCGGGGGCGAGCTGGCGCAGGTCACCGACGACCACAGCCTGGCCGAGGAGCGGATGCGTCACGGCGAAATGACCGAGGAGGAGGCGGCCGTCCACCCCCAGCGCCACATCCTCACCCGCGCCCTCGGCGTCTCCGCCGAAGTCGAGGCCGACATGTGGGAGCTCGCTCTGGGCACCGGCGACCGCGTGCTCCTGTGCTCGGACGGCCTCACCAATGAGGTCGGGGTTGACGAGATCAAGGACATCCTGCGCCAGGTCGACGACCCCGGGGAGGCGGCGGAGCGGCTGGTCGAGTCGGCCAACCAGCACGGCGGCGCCGACAACATCACCGTGGTCGTGGTCGACGTGCAGGTGGGGGAGAAGGGCGACGGTGCGTCTTCCAGGGTGACGCCGCTCGCGCTGGGTGACGCCGCCGTGACAGCGGCGGCCACCGCGGCGGTCGCCGTGGTCGAGCCGGCACCGGGGGCGCCGGCAGCTTCACCGTCCGCCCCCGAGGAGTCCGACGGGGAGCACGCGGAGCCCGAGCCGTCCGACGAGACCGCCGTCGTCCCCGCCGCCGCCGGACGGGACGACACGCTGGCGCCGGGCGCCCGCCTCGTCTTCGGCGACGAACCGGCCACGCTGGCCGAGACGGGGCCGCGCAGCGACGAATTCTTCATGGGCACCGCCGCCTCGGTGCCGGTGGCCCGCTCGACCGCCCGTGTCCCCCCACCTCCCGCGCCGCGAGGAGCCGAGAAGCCTCCGGGGAAGGAGAGCCGGGGCGCGCGACGGCGCCGGTTGGGCATACCACGCCGCATCACGCCGCGCGTGGTCGGATTCATCCTTCTGGTGGCCGCGGTGCCTGTCGCCGCCTACTACGTGCTCAAGTGGTACGCCTACGACAACTGGATCGTGACCGCGCAGGGCGACCAGATCGTGGTCAAGCAGGGTCAGCCCGGTGGGGTGCTCTGGTTCCATCCGAGGGTGGTGGACCGGACCGGCGTCACGACCGATGACATCCTCCCCGCCGCGATCGCGCCGGTGAGGGCGGGCGTTCAGAAGCCCTCCTTGCAGTCCGCCAAGAGCTACGTCGTCAGCGTGGTCACTACCACCACGACGACGACCACCACGACGACGACCACGACGCTCCCGCATCGCATCATCACGACCCCTCCGCCCGCTCCCGCGACGACCACCACCACAGTTCCGGTCACGACGACCACCGTCCCCGTCACCACGACGACGGCTGCGCCATGACCGACCCGTCCGTACCGCGTCGGCGAAGGCCCTCAGCGTAGGCTCAGGGCGCCATGGAACCGGTCGACACACCGCGGATTTACTCGGGTCGCTACGAGCTGACCCACCTGATCGCCCGGGGCGGCATGGCGCAGGTCTACCGGGCCATGGACCGCCAGCTCGAACGACCGGTCGCGCTCAAGGTGCTCTTCCCCGAGCTCTCCGTCGACCGCACCTTCGTCGAGCGCTTCCGCCGGGAGGCGCAGGCCGCCGCCAACCTCTCCCACCCCAACATCGTCCCGGTCTTCGACTGGGGAGAGGACGACGGTTCGTATTTCATCGTCATGGAGTACGTCGAGGGTCGGCCCCTCTCCGCCGTCCTGCGCGACCCCCGGCCGATCCCACCCCGGCAGATCGCCACCATCGGGGCCGGCGTGGCCTCCGCGCTGGCGTTCGCGCACCGGCACGGCGTGATCCACCGCGACGTGAAGCCGGGCAACGTGCTGATCACGCCCGAGGGCGACGTCAAGGTCACCGACTTTGGCATCGCCCGGGCGGTGAACACCGAGGAGAGCCTGACCCAGACCGGTGCCGTCATGGGCACCGCCGCCTACTTCTCACCCGAGCAGGCCGAGGGCAAGGGAGTGGACTCGCGCAGCGACATCTACTCCCTCGGCGTGGTGCTCTATGAAATGGCGGTGGGGCGCCCGCCCTTCACCGGCGACTCACCGGTGGCCGTGGCCTCGAAGCACGTGCGCGACATGCCCGTCCTGCCCCGGGAGGCCAACCCGACGGTGCCGCCGGCGCTCGAAGCGGTCGTGATGAAGGCGATGGCCAAGAATCCCGACGACCGGTACGCGTCGGCGGAGGAGCTCCGGGCCGACCTCCTGCGGTTCGCCGACGGACGGCCGGTCGAGGCGGGCGACCCCGGCGTCACCTCCATGATGGCCGCGGTGGGCGTGACCCAGGCCGTGGCGACGAGCACGGGACGCACCATGGCGATCCCCGCCGGTCCGGCGCCGTCCACCAGCCGCGAGGAGCTCGAGCGTAAGAAGCGCACCCGCAATCTGATCATCCTCCTGGTGTTGCTGCTGGTGGCGTTGGGGGTGATCGCCTACTTCCTGCTCCGTTCCGTCGGCGTCTTCGGCGGCAACGTCAGCGTCCCCGACGTCGTCGGTCTCTCCGTGAGCCAGGCCACGCAGACCCTGCAGAACGACCATCTCACCGTGGGCACCAGCACCGTCCGGACCAGCAACACCACCAAGGGCGACGTCCTGTCGAGCAACCCCGAGGCGGGTGCGTCCGTCGCGAAGAATTCCGCGGTGAACCTCGTCGTCAGCGGCGGCCCGAACATCCCCACCGTCGTCGTCCCGTCCGTCACCGGGAAGCAGCTGACCCAGGCCATCGCGCTCCTCCAGGCCGACAACCTCGGGTACACGGTCCACAACGTGAGCAGCACGCAGTCCGTCGGCACCGTGCTGGCGCAGAACCCCGCGGGGGGCACCAAGATCCTCGAGACACGCAAGGTCGTCCTCACGGTGTCCAACAACCAGACCTCGGTGTCGGTCCCGAGCGTGGTCGGGCAGTCGCCCGCCGCCGCCGGCGCCACGCTGCGCGGGGACAACTTGAACGTCGGCAGCCAGACCACCGCCTGCTCGGGCCAGCCCAACGGCGTGGTGTCCGCGCAGAACCCGGCCGCCGGCGTCAGCGCCCCGCCGAACACCGCGGTCAACCTGGTCGTCTCGAGCGGACCCTGCGCCACGGTCCCCGGCGTCGTCGGCCAGACTCAGAACGCGGCCACATCCGCCATCACGGGTGCAGGTCTCGTGGCCAACACGACCTTCGACACGGCGTGCCCCGGCGGGGCGCAACCGGGCAACGTCGACAGCCAGAGCCCGGCGGCCACCACCCAGGTGAACAGCGGGTCCACGGTGAACATCTCGGTCTGCCAGCCCACGACGACGACGACGACCACGACTACGACCCCCTCCTCCACGACGACGTCGACGGTCGCCGTGACGACGACGAGCCACCTGCACAAGCACGGCGGCTGAGCCGCCCGGGCGCGCCGGTCAGGCTGGCGTAGCCGCGCCGAGCTGGGCGAGAAAGTTGGCCAGGAAGGCAGGGCCCGACACGGTGAGCACCGACTCGGGGTGGAATTGCACCCCCTCGACGCGCAGGCTCCGGTGGCGCAGCCCCATGACGACGCCGTCGGTCGAAGTGGCTGTGACCTCGAGCTCGTCGGGCACCGAATCGGGGCGCACCACGAGTGAGTGGTAGCGCGTGGCGACGAAGGGGTTGGGCAGACCCGCGAAGAGGCCCCGGCCGTCGTGGTGTACCTCCGAGGTCTTGCCGTGCATGAGGTGCGGCGCCCCCTCGATGCTGCCGCCATAGGCCTGGCCGATGCACTGGTGGCCGAGGCAGACACCCAGGAGGGGGATCTCGCCGGCCAGCTCGCGGATGGCTTCCAGGCTGATCCCCCCGTCCTCGGGCCGCCCCGGTCCCGGCGAGATGAGCACCGCATCGGGCCGCTCAGCCCGGATGCCGGCCACGTCGATGGCGTCGTTCCGGAACACCACCGGGTCGGCACCGAGCTCCCCCAGCTCCTGGACCAGGTTGTAGACGAAGGAGTCGTAGTTGTCGACGAGGAGCACCCGTGGTCCCATGGGCCGACGATCGTACCCGGCGTGCCCGGAGGCCCCCGCCGGCGGTGGCTATCCTCTTGCCCCGTGGCCACCAGCACCAAGGGACCGGGGGGTGCCTCCAAGAAGGGCAAGTCGGCCGCGGGCCGCGTCTCGACCTCCAAGGTCGGCCGCCCCAAGTCGGCCGAGGAGAGCGGCCGCTACACCGCGCCGATCCCCAAGTCCGTGCGCCACAGCCCGCGTTGGTTCGGGGCGCTCATCCTGGTGCTGCTCATCGGAGGCGTCGCCGTCATCACGGTCAACTACCTGGCCCACCTGCCGTTCGCGGCCCACGGCTCGCCGTGGGGTCTCGTCGCCGGCCTGGCCATGATCTTCGCCGGCTTCCTGCTGGCGACCAGATATCGCTGACTGCGACCCGGAGGCGGGAGGGTCAGCCCAGCCGCTCGATGATGGTGGCGTTGGCCAGCCCGCCGCCCTCGCACATGGTCAACAGCCCGTAGCGGCCGTTGGTGCGCTCCAGCTCGTTGAGGAGCGTGGCCGTCAGCTTGCCGCCCGACGCCCCGAGCGGGTGGCCGAGGGCGATGGCGCCCCCATTGGGGTTGACGATCTCCATGTTGGGGTGGTGCTCCTTCTCCCACGCCAGCACGACCGAGGCGAAGGCCTCGTTGATCTCCACCGCGTCGATGTCGTCCATGGTGAGCTTGGCCCGCTCCAGTACGGTCGTCGTCGCCGGGATGGGTCCGGTCAGCATGGTCACGGGGTCGACGCCGGCCAGCGCGAAGGCGTGGAAGCGGGCCCGGGGGCGCAGCCCCAGCGCGTTCGCCTTCTCCTCGCTCATGATGAGGACGGCCGAGGCGCCGTCAGTGATCTGCGAGGAGTTCCCCGCCGTCACCTTCCCGTCCTCCTTGAACGCCGGCTTGAGGTTGGCCAGGGTCTCGACGGTGGAGTCGGGCCGGATGCCCTCGTCGGCGGCGAAGATCTCGTCGGTGTCCTTGCCCTCGTCGTCGTGCACATGGACCGGCACGATCTCGTTCTCGAAGCGGCCCTCCGCCGTGGCCGTGGCGGCCCGCTGGTGGCTCCGGGCGGAGAAGGCGTCGAGGTCCTCCCGCGAGATGCCCCACTGGTCCGCGATCATCTCGGCCCCGATGCCCTGACCCTTCAGGCGGCTGTGTCCCTCGTCGTCGGTGTAGCGGGCCATCATGCGCGGTCCGAAGGGGAAGCCGAAGTCGCGCACGACCGAGGACCCCATGGGGGTGTGGGTCATGGACTCGATACCACCGGCGATCGCGATGTCGTAGGCCCCGGCCATGACGCCCTGGGCGGCGAAGTGCACGGCCTGCTGCGAGGACCCGCACTGGCGGTCGATCGTCGTGGCGGGCACGGACTCGGGCCAGCCGGCGGCGAGGACCGCGTTGCGGCCCACGTTGAGCGACTGCTCGGACACCTGCATGACGCAGCCCATGATCACGTCGTCGACCAGGGCCGGGTCGAGCTGGTTGCGCTCGGCCAGGGCCTTGAGCGCCTCGGACGCGAGATCGACGGCGTGCCAGTTGCGGAGCTTCCCGTTGCGCTTTCCGCCGGCGGTCCTGACGGCGTCGACGATCACTGCGGTGGTCATGGTGTCTCCTCCCAAACCCGGCGGCGGCGATCGGCGCCCCGCCGGTTCAGATCGGAGGACATTCTACCCGGTGCCGCCTGGCGGGCCACCTGGCCTCCGGGCTCCGGAGCGCCCGCTGAACGCCCGGTAGGGTCTGCCCCCGATGAGCCGCACCGGCAAGGACATGGACCGCTGGCTGGGCGACGGGGGCATGCCGATCATCGACCTCGTCGGCGGCGCCTTCACGTCCTACGGCGTGGACGGAGAGGACCTGGGCTGGGTCGCCGGGACGTTCACGCCCACCGATTTGGCCTGCAACCCCCACGGGATCACCCAGGCCGGCATCCACTCGCTGGTGCTCGATGCGTGCATGAACTTCGCCATCAACGCCGCCCTGCCGGGCAAGGCCCGGACCCGGGGGACGCTCGAGATGAAGACGGAGTGCATGCGTCCCGCCCTCAAGGGCGAGGCCTACACCCTCCGGGGGGAGACGGTGCGCCTGGCCAAGCAGGTGGCCTACGGCGAGGCCACGGTGCGCGACGCCGCGGGGCTCGTGGTCAGCCGCGCCACGGGGACCTTTCTCCTGCATCGACCCGACCCCGACCCCGCCGCCTGACCCCTTCCGCGTGCCCGCTCCCGGGCCGGGGGTGTGCCTGATCTGCCGTGGTCCGACGTGCGGCGTCCAAGGGGCCTGCTTCGCCTGTCGCTGGGTGGCCCGTCGCCTCGGCCTGCCGCTCACGCCTGTCGTCCCCGTGCGACTGTGTCCCCTGCCCGGCCCGCTCTACACGGTCCTGCTCGGGTACAAGGAGTCGCCGGTGGACGAGGCCCGGTTGCGCTACGGCGCCATGGTGCGTGCGCTCCTGACCGACTTCCTGGACCACCAGTCGGGCCGGCTGGCGGCGGCGGCGGGTGGCCCACTCGACCTCGCGCTCCTGGTCCCCTCGACGCGGCGGCCCGGCCCTGCGCCGCTGGGCCGGGTGGAGGGGCTCGCACGGGACGTGGCCGCCGCCCTTCCCGACACCCGCTGGGCACCGGGACTGCTGCAACCGGCGGAGGCTTCGGACGGGCCGCCGCCCGTCGCGCACATGCGGCCCGACGCGGCGGCCTTCCGCCTGCGCCGGGAGGACAGGACCGCCGTGAGCGGCAGGCGCGTGGTGCTGTTCGACGACACCTACGTCAGTGGCGCGCGGTCCCAGAGCGCGGCGGCGGCGCTGCGACGGGCCGGGGCCCGCTCCACGCTCATCGTCCCGCTCGGCCGGGTGCTGCGTCCCGATCGCTCGGCGTGCCACGCCGACTTCCTGCGCCGGCACGCCGCCTGAGCGTTGTCCTCAGACCGCGGCGCCCACCGAGTAGCGCACGCCGGTCAGCTCCTCTGACGCCTTCCAGAGGTCGGCCGCCGCCTGCTGGTCGCGGGCAGGGCGCGAGGGGCGCGCGACCCGGGGCGGGCCGTACAGCCCGCCCAGGTGCGCCGGTCCGATGTACTGGCCCGACCGGACCGAGGACGAGGTCGCAGCGCACAGGATCGGCAGCGCGCCGCCCGCGGCGGACTGGCCGAGCGTGGTCCCCGCGGCCCGCGCCAGCTTGCGTCGCAGACGGTTGTTGCCGAGTGCCGCACCGCTCCCGGCCAGGTTGCTCCGCGTCCAGCCCGGGTGCGCGGCCAGCGCGCCGGTGGCGAGCCCGGCGGCCGCCAGGCGCCGGCTCACCTCGTCGGTGAAGAGCAGGTTGGCGAGCTTGGAGGTGCCGTAGGCCACCCACGTGCTGTGGAAGGCGGTCCCGGCGACGTCGTCCCGCCGGAGCCGGCCCAGGCGGTGCATGTGCGAGCTGACGGTGACGATGCGGGAGCGCTCGGTCGTCAGGACCCGGTCGAGCAGCAGCCCGGTCAGGGCGAAGTGGCCCAGGTGGTTGGTCGCCATCTGCAGCTCGAAGCCGTCGGGTGTCTGGCGGTACGGGGTCCCCATCACGCCCGCGTTGTTCACGACGATGTCGAGCCGGGCGTGCCCGGCGAGCACCTCGTCGGCGGCCCGGCGCACCGACACGAGGTCGGCCAGGTCGAGGTGCACGAGCTCGAGGGAGGAGCGGTCGAGCTCGCTCTCCAGCTTGTCCCGGGCCCGGCGCGCCTTCTCGTCGTCGCGGCAGGCCAGGATGACGTGCGCGCCGTGGCCGGCCAGCGCCAGGGCCGTCTCGTACCCGATGCCGCTGTTGGCGCCGGTCACGAGCGCCACGCGACCGGTCAGGTCCCCGATGTCAGCGGCGCTCCAGGTGGTGCCGCCGGTGACCTCGCTGCCGGGGATC
Source organism: uncultured Acidimicrobiaceae bacterium (assembly GCA_963826835.1). Lineage (GTDB taxonomy): Bacteria > Actinomycetota > Acidimicrobiia > Acidimicrobiales > RAAP-2 > Bog-473. The sequence continues at coordinate 68,692 of CAWGYK010000007.1, read as the reverse complement.
CGTGTCACGCGTTGCCGATGTGGTCGGCCGGGACGGTCCCGAGCTTGCCGGCCTGGAAGTCCTCGAAGGCCTGGATGATTTCGGCCCGGGTGTTCATGACGAAGGGCCCGTGGGCGTACACGGGCTCGCCGATCGGACGCCCACCGAGGATCAACACGTCGAGCGCTGGGTGGCGCGACTCCTGGGCGGCATCCGCCCGGACGACCAGCGCGTCGCCGGCACCGAGCACCGCCAGCTGGCCGCTGTGCAGGGGGCGGGCCTCCGGACCGACGTTCCCGCTCCCCGAGAGCGCGTACACGAGTGCGTTGTAGTCGCCGGGCCAGGGGAGCACCAGCTCGGCGCCCGGTTGCACGGTCGCGTGCACCAGGGAGATGGGCGTGTGCGTCGCCCCGGGGCCGGCGTGGCCGCCCACGTCGCCCGCGATGACCCGGACCAGCGCGCCGCCGTCCGGGGACGTGAGGAGCAGGATGTCGTCCGCCTCGATGCCCTGGTAGCGCGGGTCGATCCACTTGTCGGCCGCCGGCAGGTTCACCCACAGCTGAATCCCGTGGAACAGGCCCCCGCTGGCGATCAGCTGCTCGGTGGGGCGCTCGATGTGCAGGATCCCCGAGCCGGCGGTCATCCACTGCGTCGAACCGTTCGTGATGAGCCCCCCGCCACCGATGGAGTCCTGGTGCTGGAAGGTGCCGTCGAGCATGTAGGTGACGGTCTCGAACCCCCGGTGCGGGTGCCAGGGCGTTCCCTTGGGCTCCCCCGGGGCGTACTCCACCTCGCCCATCTGGTCCATGTGGATGAAGGGGTCGAGGTCGGCCGCTGGGACGCCGGCGAACGCCCTCCGTACCGGGAACCCCTCCCCCTCGAGTCCAAACGGCGCGTCGGTGACTGCCCTGACGGGACGCAGATCGCCGGGCTCCGGCGCTGCGATACGGGGCAGGACGAGGTTGTCGGGGACGGTCACTGCGGGCATGGCGGCCTCACTCTCCGTTGCGTCTTGGTGCGGGCGCGGCACCCGGCCGGGACGGCCGTGGCCACGCGACGCGGTCACAGGTCCAACACGGGACGGGCCCGTTCTGTTCCGCACCCGGCCGCCAGCGCCACGGCCCGGGTCAGGAGGCGTCGAGGCGACTCACCTGCTCGGGCGTCAACGTGATGTCGGCCGCCGCCGCCGAGGCCACCGCGGTCTCGGGCCGGCTGCTGCCGGGGATCGGGATGACCCGGGAGCCCTTGGCCAGCATCCAGGCCAGGTTGACCTGCTGCGGGGTGGCGCCGACCTCGGTGGCCACCTCGGCGAAGGCAGGAAAGTTCTGCTCAATCCGGTCGGACCGCCCGATGCCGCCCATGGGGCTCCACGGGATGAACACGACGCCGATCTTCTCGCAGTGCTCGAGCTCGCCCTCCGACGAGCGGAAGCGGGGGGAGAACTCGTTCTGCACACTGGCCAGCCGTCCACCGAGCACCCGCTGCGCTTCGTCGATCTGCGCCACGGTGGCGTTGGAGACGCCGGCCATCAGGATCTTGCCCTCGTCCAGCAGCTCGGCCAGCGCGCCCACGGATTCGGCCCACGGGACGGTCGGGTCGGGCCGGTGGTACTGGTACAGGCCGATGGCGTCGACCCCGAGAGCCTTGAGCGAGGCCTCGCAGGCCTGCTTCACGTAGGTCGGGTCACCGTGCACGGTCCAGCTGCCGTCGCCCGGGCGCCGGTGCCCCCCCTTGGTTGCCACCAGCACGTCGTCGGTGGCGCCGCCGTAGGTCGCGAGGGCCTCGGCGACCAGCCGTTCGCCGTGGCCGTGCTCCTGCACGCCGAGTGAGTAGGCGTCCGCGGTGTCGATGATGGTGACGCCGGCGTCGAGAGAGGCGTGGATGGTGGCGATCGCCTGGCGGCGGTCGGGTCGTCCCTCGATGGAGAGCGGCATCTCGCCCAGCCCGATGGCGCTGACCGTCCGGTTGCCGATGGGACGTTGTTGCATGTGGTCCTCCTCGTGGTGGTGTGGCGCGGCGAGCCGCGAGGGTCACCGCCCCCGATCTTCCGTCTACTACCCGACCACGTGGAACGCAATCCGGTACACCAACGTGTCATCGGTGATCGGCCCGGCGTGCGCGGTCCGCCTGCGCAGTGTCTCGCGGTCCGGCTCACCGGCCCGGCGGACGTCCGCTTGGGAGATCCCCGAGTACGGCACCAGCTCCATGCTGTCGACCTCGATCTCGACGCGGCCGACCCGGTACCGCCCGCCCACCTTGGCGTGAGGCCGGCGCCAGAGCCGGAAGGTGAGGGTGATGTCGCCTGCCGCGATGTCGTCTCGCAGTTCCTTGCTGAATTCCACCGGCGTCACCGGGACCTAATTGTGGGGAGGGAGTCGGGACGCGAATCTGCCGGCGCGCCTGAACGTTGGGCACGCTCCAGTTCGTGAGCTTGTGGTAGTGGCTGCCACACGCGAGGCGAAGCTCTCGGTCTCGACACACGGCCTGTTGCTCCCGCCTACTTCGCAAGCCGCTTCACCGGGATCAGGTTGCCCAAGAAGGGCCGGGCAACGCGCTGCAGGTTCTGGACGTTGGCCAAGCCCACGTTGTCGGTGGTCGAGTTCCCTCCGAAGGTGCCGCACCCAAGGGTCATCGACGGCACCAGTCCCGTGAGCGCACCGCCACAACCGTGGGACGCCGGGACGTTGACGAGGATCCGACTCACCGGGACCGCCTCGGCGAAGCGAAGAGCGCGATCGTCGTCCTCACTGTGAACGACAGCGGTGTGCCCGATGCCCTCGTGGTGGAGCAACCGACACGCGAGGCTGATCGCCGCGTCCTCTGTCGGCACCTCGTAGAGCGTGACGATCGGCGCCAGTCGCTCTCCCGAGCCCGCGGGTGAGGGTTCCTCTGGGTCGTCCCAAAAGGCGAGCAACCGTACGTCTTCGTCGACGGGGAGGCCAAGGGCGTCGGCGATCTCTCTGGCGGACCGGCCCACGAGCTTGATGCGAAGCCGCCCAGCAGGCGTGAAGGCCGAGCGCAGAGCCGTCTTCCGCTCTTCAGGACCGAGGACGCGTGTCCCGAGGGCCTCGAGCGCCGCCACGAACGGCACACTGATCGATCTGTCGAGGATGAGGTGCTGTTCGGCCCCACAGATGAGGCTGTAGTCGAAGCTCTTGCTTTCGACCACACAGCGAGCCGCCCGCTCGAGATCGGCGTCGGGGGCGATCCACACCGGGGCGTTGCCGGGCCCGACCCCGATGGCGGGTCGCCCTGAGCGGTACGCCGCCCGTACGAGGGTCTCGCCACCCGTTGCGAGGATCAGTCCGACGGAGGGGTGTGCGAGGAATCGTGCCGTCCGCTGTCGGCTGAGCCGGTCTCCGGCCAGCTGCACCAGCCCATCCGGGGCACCGTGAGCATGGAGGACCGTGCGCACGAGATCGTGTGCCATCGTCGCAGAGCCCACTGATCCGCTGTGGGGACTCACGATGACCGAATTGCGAGCCTTGAGCGCGATCAGCACCTTGTAGACGTACGTACTGACCGGCTCGGTGATGGGAGACACCGCGAACACCACGCCGACCGGTGCCGCGATCTCGGTCACTCGTCTGGGGGACTCCTCGCCGAGGACCCCCGTCCCGACTCGACCGAGAAGCGAGCCGAGCACGCCCAGGGAGGCGAAGCGGATCTTCTGGGCCTTGTCGGCAGGGACCCCGAGCCCGGTCTCGTCCACCGTCGCCTGACCGAGCTCGACGGCGTGGGCAGCCACCGCCTGGGCGAGGTCGGTGAGAAGAGCATCGACCGGGGGCTCGGGCCAGGCGGAGAAGCTGGCCTGGGCGGCCACGGCTGCCTCCATGATCTCGTTTACGACGGCGTCGTCGGCCTCCTTGAACATGGAGGGCGCCATTGCGGCGTTGTTCTGGTGCACCCGAGCAGCCACCGCCGCGCCGAGTAGTCGGTAAATGCGTGCGGCACGTGCCGGATCGTCTTCTTCGAGCCCGACAAGAATGCCTGCCTCGAGACGACGGAGTCGCACGGGAGTGCGCGCTCGTGCAGTCGCGGCGCGGGGTGCGCCGCCGAGCAGCCCGACATCGCCGAGCAGATCGCCCGCCCTGGCGTAGCCAAGCGTCGCGTCTGTGTCGATCTCATCGGTCGCCACCTCGAGGAGGACCTCGCCCTCGTCCACGAGGTACAACGCGTCGACGTCGTCACCTTCGTGGAAGAGCACACTTCCTTCCTGAACATCGAGTGTCGACCACAGCCCTTCGAGCGCCTCCGCCAGCTCCTTGGACGAAAAAGGCTGGTATTGACCAAACTGTCGGGTGCGTTCGACTGGACTCACGTCAGCGTCCCTCGATCGAGATGGCGGTTCCGTCGCCCAACAGAGCCACGAAGATGGTGACGAGGCTGTCCTCCAGGCTCCGCTGCGCCATCGGGTCGACGATGTCGGCGAGCGAGGCCATGCCGAGGTCGAGTTCCGCCTGAAAAGCCACGATCGCGGCGCCATCCTCACCATGGACTTTCCAGTCCCCCGCGAAGTGGTCGAAATCGCCGTCGATGAGCTCGAAGGTCAGAGAACGAGCCGCTCGATTGACGAGGTCGCGTTCGGTCCACTCAAGGATCCCGTCGCGGAATTCGACCGACCATGTCGAGGTGGTGCCGTCGGCATCCTCCGCCACTTCCACGGAATGCACGTCGGCGCAGAACTCGGGATAGCGCTCGAGGTCGGTGATTCGGGCGAACACCTCGTCGAGGCTCATGCCTGTACTGCGGGCGGTCACGGCGACTCGCCTCATTGAGGCACCTCCTTCTGCTCGGTTCCTGCCTGCACCTGGTGGAGCGGCGAAGGGCGCGAAACGGGTGAATCTCCCAGTCTCGAGGCCACCACACGGCAGGAGTCCCCCACCGCGTCCACCAGCCATTCGACCTCCGCTTGCTCGAGGATGGCCGGGGGGTGGAGCCGGACGACCGACGCGGCATTCAGCGAGTTGGAGCTGAGGACGCGCCGGCGGAGGAGTTCGAGCACCAACTCGCCGGCTCGTTGGCCGTCCCCGCATTCGAGGCCGAAGAGGAGCCCTTCCGCCCGGACTTCACGGACTGGTGACCCGGGCGTCGCCGTGGCGTCCACGAGGGCGGGGGCGAGCCGGTGGCCGAGGTCCGCCGCCCGTTTCACGATGTCTTCTTCCTCGATCACGTCGAGCGTGGCGGCGGCTGTCGCCATGGCGAGGGGGGACCCCGAGAACGTCGAGGTGTGGATGAAGGGGTCACGGTTGAGACCGTCAAACACCTCTGGGGTGGCGACGACCGCGCTCACGGGGAGCACGCCTCCGCCGAGGGCCTTGCCCACCAGGAGCATGTCCGGCGTGATCCCGGCCCGGTCGACACCCCACCAGGCGCCGAGCCGTCCGAGGCCCGTCTGGACTTCGTCGGCGACGAGCAGCCCGCCATGGCGCTTCGTGAGCGCGCTGGCCGCGGCGAGGTAGTCGCCTGCCGGGATCCGCACGCCGCCCTCCCCCTGGACTGGTTCGACGATGAAAACAGCGGGACGCTCGTCCGCCGCAAGGGCGTCCCGCAGGGCCGACACGTCGTCGAAGGGCACTTGCGCGACATCGGGAAGGAGCGGGAGAAACGGCTCCTGTAAGACGCGGTTTGCGGTCACACTGAGCGCGCCGAGGGTCTTGCCGTGGTAACCGCCCGCGGTGGTGATGACGCGGCGACGGCCGGCCAGTCGAGCGAGCTTCAGCGCCGCCTCGACGGCTTCGGTCCCCGAGCAGGCGAAGTAGGCGTACAGCAGGTCCCCGGGACAGCGCGCCACGAGCTTTGACGCCGCCTCGGCCAGCCACGGGTTGATCAAGAGTCGCGTGGCCACAGGATGAAGAGCCAGTTGACCCTGAGCCGCCGCGACCACTCTCGGGTGACAGTGTCCGAGGATGAAGACGCCATAGCCGCCGCAGTCGAGATACTCCTCACCTTCCGCGGTGATGACAAATGGTCCCGCCGAACGGGCCTCGATCGGAGCCGCCAACATCTGTGAAAGGCGGGCCAAACCGGTATTGACGTGGCGCCGGTAGGCGCCGAGCACTGCGCGACGGTCGGACAGGTCCATCGTCAGCGCGTCCGCCCCGAGGAGTCCACCGGTCGGGCGTCGCCGTGGGGAGGACGGACGGTGGCTTCTGTCATCGTGATCCACCCGCGCCCGGCCCGGGGCCAGGATACGGACGGGTGTCGTGGTTGGTGCTCCACGCCTGCGCCCCCACCGTCACGGCGGCAGAGAGCGTCGCTCCCACAGGCACGGCAACCACGACGAGCGCCAGAACGTCGCCTATTCTTCGCCTGGACATCGACCCAGCCCCTTCTCGTCTTGAGCGGGCCGAAGGAGGTGAGCCTCGCTCCGGTCATGCTAAGGGATCCCGGGTAACAGGTACCGAGTACCGAGTAGCGATTTTCGAGCTCGGGCGGGAGCCGGCCGCTGGCCGTTACAACTTTGCCCACGCCCTCATCCAGAACACCTTGCACGAGGACCCGGGTCCTACCCGCCGAGCCCGCACTCACCGCCAGGTGGCTGAGGTCCCGGAGGACCCTTGCGGCGACGTCCCGGGTCCAGGGTGGGCGAACTTGCCCGCCACCGGATCGACACAACCCAACTCATCCACCTCGCCGAGGCCATCAGCTGCTGGCGCCAGGCTGCAGGCGCCACACCAAGAAATGGGCTCTGACGAGGGCGAAGACGGGTGGTGGGGCTAGCAAGAATCGAACTTGCGACCTCAGCATTATCAGTGCTGCGCTCTAACCGACTGAGCTATAGCCCCCGAAGTCCGGGCTGGAGGACGTTTGAGGCTACACCACCGTCTCCGGCGGGCCGCGACGCCACCAGCGTCCCCGCTCACCCGTTCGAGAGGGTCGACACGACCAAGGACGCGAGGGCATCGGCCCCGGGCCCGTCGATGGCAAGGTGGGTGCCGTCGGGCCCGAACCACTGCGGGTTCTGCGCGGCCAGCGTCGCCCAGTCCGCGACGACGACGTTGGGGTACCGGGCGGCGCCGTTGGCGAGGACCGCGTTGTTCGGGTCCTGCCATGGGCGATCGACGTGGACATTGACGAAGACCACCCGCGACGCTCCGGCAAGGATCGACATCATGTTGTCGAAATCAGTGTCGGTGATCGGCCCGTTGGTGCCCAGCCCGACGATCACGTCCCCCCCGAGTTGGCCCTCTTCCTTCAGGGTCTGGAGGATGAACTCCCCGTCGGACCACTGCCGGCTGACGGCGGCACTCACGTTGATGCCCGGGATGGATGCCTCGAGCGGGTCCTGGTAGTCGAGCATGACCGAGTCACCGACGGCAGTCACCTGGCCGGCGTTGAACCCGGGCCCGACCGGGCGGGTGGTCGTCGTGGTCGTCGTCGGAGCCGTTGACGACGATGTCGTCGTCGCCTTGGAGGGGGGCGCGCCGAGGTGATGCGCCGGCGAGGACGTGGCGGAGGTCTCGAGCACAAGGAAGGCCGCCACGGCGGCCAGCACGGCGACGAGTGCGACCGCGGCAGTGACGACCTTGCCGGATGGTCGCCATCTCCCAGTGCTCGCGTGGCGGGGCATCCGGAACAGTTTCGCGGCTCTGACGGGCGGCGATTCGTCGCACCCCCATTTATCGGGGCAGTTCGGCGCCCTCCGGCCACAGACGCACACCGATCGACTGGCTCGCTGTCGCCAGGAGGTCCCCGTCTTCGGACCAGAGGTACGCGATTCCCTGGCCGTACCCGCCAACCACGGCGTGTATCCGGATGTCGCACAGCACCCACTCCGTGGGTTTCACCTGGACCATCCGCAACGTGTTGTCGAGGCTCCTCCCCATGGCGTGGCGCCCGAGAGGCTGGGAGACGGCGCCCGAGACGTAGTCGCCGAAGATGGCCAGGGTGGCGGCGGAGGGGGTGAGATGACCGGGCACCCGGGCCCACAGGGCAGAGTCTGGACTCCCGGGGGAACCGTCCAGCTCCTCGAAAGTCCGCCCTTTGGCGGATCGGACCTCGACGCTGTCCATGATGGTGTTGCGGAACAGCTCGGGCAGGAACCTCGGTGGGCACTTGTCGGGTGGAGGTACGTCGGGTGGCACCACCCACACGCCCCCGACCGCCAACTCGTCCTTCCCGAGGGCGGCGTTGACGGTCAGGATCTCCCTCCCCTCGACGCTTCCCACGGCACGGCCCTGCGTCACGTGACGCCCGACCGCGGCCAGCGTGACGTCCCAGACCAACTCGGCGTCGGTCAGCGCGTAGGACAGGTAGTGACCGCTGGCCCAGACGGTCGGGCGTCCGGAGGCCGCCTCGAGCGCCACCAGCGCCGCACCGAGTGCGCAGCCGCCGAAGAGGAAGTTCCCGGGTGTCGTGAGTTGCGGGACGACCCCCATGCGCCAGTGCAGGTCGTCACCGACAGGTTCCATCCCGAGGAAGGTCCGTGCGTCCACGGGGCCGCACCCTACCGGTGGCCGGCTCCACTTCGGCAAATGGGCGGATCGACGGGATCGACACGCCGCCGTGCGCGGCCCTCACCCATGCATGTTCGGGCCTACGATGGTGGCCCCAAAGAGCGGCGTTGAGGTTCTGGTTGTCTCGGTCTCTCCCGGGGGTGTAGCTCAGCTGGAAGAGCGGCGGCTTTGCAAGCCGTAGGTCGAGGGTTCGAGTCCCTTCACCTCCACGTCGTTGTCGGAATCACAACCCTTCCTCTGGTAGCAGCGTCCCTCTGTGGTCCGTTCCTACCCGAGGAAGACGTCGATGTTCGACCCCGCTCCGGAGTCGATGCTCTCGGGGAAGGTGCTGATCCAGCTGTCGACGGGATCACCAGCCGACGCGAGGCGCCCGTCAGCCTGGGCGCAGGAGTGTGGTGCCGCCTACCTCGACGGCGCCATCCTGGGCTCCCCGTCGATGGTCGGAGGAGACCAAGCGAAGGTTTTGGTCTCCGGTCCACGCGGCGTGTTCGATCAGAACATCGAGCTCTTCGAGGCACTCACAGAAGATCCCTCCTTCTGTGGTGAGGAGGTTGGTCGAGCAGCCGCCCTCGATCACGCGGCACTCGAGCTCTCGGCCGGCTGCTCCGTGGTGCTCTTCCACGCGATGGCCCGTGCGCCGCCGAGTCCGTTCCCTTCGAGGAGCTCTTCGCCCTGGGCACTCCGTTCAAGGACGGTTTCGTCGAACGGGTGACGAACGGCGTCGCCACCGACGATGTCTCCTCGGGTAATGCGTCCGTACACACGTGGGCCGCATGGGCGGAGACGCTCGTTCACGTCGCGGACGATGCCGGGGTGAGTGCCTCTCTTCCTCGGGCGCTGCTCGAGAGCCTGAACCGCACGGTGGAACTCGGCCAGGGCGAAAAAGACTTTCCCGCCGTCTACGAGGCGTTCAGACCCTTGCCGAGCACGTCGTAGTCCAGCTGAACGCCAGGGCGTGCGTCGGCCCCACCCCTCCGGCATTGGAAGACCGAGTTGGGGACGCCTCGTATGGTGTGTCATACCGCTCACGTTCGGAATCCTGCTCATGCAAGAGCGCCCGGTGGGAGACCTCCTTCACTGGGCGGCCCGATTCGAAGACGCCGGCGTCGATTCCCTTGGGTCGCCGATCACCTCGCGCTTGCTCAGGATGTTGACCACCCGTGGTACTCAGGCTGGGACCTCCTGGCAGCCAAGGCGGGGATAACCCACCGCTGTCGGATTGGTCCGCTCGTGACGACCTTTCAATACCACTCGTCTCTTGCCATGGCTCGCCACATCGTCACGGTCGACGCCTTGTCGGACGGCCGCCTCGACCTGGGAGTCGGCACCGGTGGTGCACCGATAGATCGAGCCTTTGGTGGAATCCCGGACCAGTCGCTCGGCGTCTTGGCCGAGAGACTGGAGCGCGGTCTCGTCGAGACGCTCGCATTGCTGAACGGTGAAAGGATCCCAGTGCCCCTGGCGCCGGTGCTCTTCGGTCGGCCGGGGCCGTCCGACATCGCGTTGAGCACAATCTCTCCTCAGGGCGGGCGGGTCCCTCTGGTAGTCGGGGGACACGGTCCGCGTGCACTCGACCTCGCCGCCAAGTACGCCGATCGCTGGAACACGTACGGGACGAGAGCGGGAGGCGGCGATGTCTTCGAGGCGCTTTAGCGGCAAAGCGACCGGCTGACCCAACGCTGCGCTGCCATGGGGCGTGATTCGGAGGAGATCAATCGATCGGCCCTTCTGGACTTCAACCCACAGCTCTCGCCGTCGACACCCCGAGAGATGGCCGAGGTCGTCCGGCGTCTCTACGCCATCGGGTTCCATGAATGCATCGCGTACGCATGGCTTGACGGAGTCGTCACGAGGAGCGCTGAGGACCTTCTGGACTTCGTCGTGCATGAGCTTCCGCATGCTCGTGCGCAACTCGATTGACGAGGCAGATGGGCCGCCGAGTCGGGGATCCGGGACAGGCAATCGCTGGCACATCGTGCCTTTGGACTCGGGGGCCTCAGGCCTCACCTCAACGATGTCGCCAGAGGGGCCACGCTTGACCGCCGGCACCACGGCGAGTGCCCCTCGAACGCGGGGGCACAGCGGTCGGGTAGCGCCGCCGGTTTCACCCGAGCAGAATGGTTGCCCGGGGTCGCGCGATGCGCCGGGCCTCAGACCGTTTCGGGTCGAATCGGGGAAACAGGAGGATTGTCATGACCATCGTCGACCGGCAGCCGGTGCCGCTCCAGCACGTCGATCGCCTCTTCATCGGGGGCGCATGGGTCGAGCCCGGCTCGGACGCGGTGATCGACGTCATCGACCCGGCGACCGAGGAGCGGTTCCTGCGCGTGCCGGCTGCCAGCGCATCTGATGTGGCCCGAGCGGTGGCCGCGGCCCGTGACGCCTTCGACCGCGGTCCTTGGCCCACGCTCAGCCATGCCGAACGGGCCGACTATCTGCGCCAACTGGGCAAGGCGGTGGCAGCCCGGGCCGAGGACCTGGGTCAGATCTGGCCGCGGGAATCAGGCGCCCTCTATACAACGGCGGTGGCGGCCGGGCAGTTCGCCGGGATGCCATTCGACGCCTATGCCGCTCTGGCCGACACCTTCCCGTTCGAGGAGCGGGCCCAGCCGACCATGGGTGGCGCCTTCGGCCTGCTCGTGCGCGAGCCGGTGGGCGTGGTGGGGGCCATCATCCCGTGGAACGCCCCCCTGAGCCTGATCTCCCACAAGATCGGTCCGGCCCTGCTGGCCGGCTGCACGGTGGTGGTCAAGCTGTCCCCGGAGGCGCCCGGTGAGGGTTACCTGGTGGCAGAGGCCGCCGAGGCCGTCGGCCTGCCGCCCGGCGTCCTCAACGTGATCACAGCCGAGCGCGACGTCTCGGAGTTGTTGGTGCGCGACCCGGGAGTGGACAAGATCACCTTCACGGGGTCGACTGCGACGGGGCGCCGCATCGCCTCGCTGTGCGGGGAGCGGATCGCCCGCTGCACCCTCGAGTTGGGAGGCAAGTCGGCCGCGGTGATCCTCGACGACGCCGACCTCGAAGCCTCTGCCCAGACCCTGGCCCGATCTGAGTGCTTCCTGGCCGGCCAGGTCTGCTCGTCGCTCACCCGGATCGTGGTGTCCGAGCGCCGTCACGACGAGTTCGTCGACGCGTTGGCGGCGGCCTTCTCCTCGGTGCGCGTCGGCGATCCCTTCGACCCGTCGACCCAGCTCGGCCCTCTGACGTCGGCTCGCCAGCGCGACCGGGTGGAGGGGTACATCGCCAAGGGAGTCGGGGAGGGGGCGAGGTTGGTCACCGGCGGGGGCCGCCCCGACCATCTCGACCGGGGCTGGTTCGTCGAGCCGACGGTGTTCGCCCGGGTCGACAACGCCTCCACCATCGCCCAGGAGGAGATCTTCGGCCCGGTCCTGAGCGTGATTCCGGCGGCCGACGAGGAGGACATGGTGGCGATCGCCAATGACACCATCTACGGCCTGAACGCCTCGGTGTTCACCGTGGAGGTCGATCGGGCCCGCGACGTCGCCCGCCGGCTGCGTTCGGGGACCGTGGGGCACAACGCTTTTCGCACCGACTTCGGCATCGCCTTCGGCGGGTTCAAGCAATCGGGCATCGGCCGTGAGGGTGGCACCGAGGGCCTGCTGCCCTTCCTCGAGACCAAGACCGTCATTCTCGAAGAGGTGCCGAGCGGGTACGAGTCCTGAGCCGAGCTCCTAAATGGCGCCGTCCTCGGAGAGCCCGGCGATCTCGTCCCAGGAGTAGCCGGACTCGAGCAGCACCTCCTCGGTGTGCTGTCCCAGCTCGGGGGAACGGGGCTGTGCTGTCGGCGTGGCGTCAGAGAATCGAACCGGAGCTCTGACCACCTCGACCACCACCCCGTCCGGGTCCTCGACACTGGCGATGTAGCCATTGGCCCTCACGCCCGGATCGGCCGCGACTTCGGCGTGGTCACGGACGGGGGCGAAGCGCAGGCCGGCGGCACCGAGCAGCGCGCACCACTCGGCCGTCGGTTTCGTGGCGAAGACCTCGTCGAGAATGGGCCACAGGGCCGCCTTGTCGTCCTCGAAGTAGAGGAGCGTGGGGAAGCGTTCGATCAGGTCGGGCCGCCCGATGGTCCGGTAGAAAATGTCCCGGGCGGGGCCGGCGGTGCCGACGATGGCGATCCAGCCGTCGGCGGTGGGGAACACGCCGTAGATGCCCGGGATCATCGGGTGGCTGCGGCCACTCGGGCCCGAGACTTCCCCTGACAGGAGGTAGCGGGTGTACTCGCCGGCCTGGGCCCACACCTGACCTCCGAGGAGCGACGTCTCCACCAGCTGCCCCCGTCCCGTGCGCTCGCGGGCGTACAGCGCGGCCAGGATGCCCGAGAGGAGGTTCTGCCCAGCGATGTGGTCGGCCACGGTGGCGCCGATCGCGCTCGGGCCCTCGCCCTTGCCACCCGTCGTGCTGATCAGCCCCCCGGCCGCCTGCGCACCGAGGTCCGCCCCTTCGCGAGCGGCATCGGGACCCTTGGGCCCGAAGGAGGAGCCCATTGCATAGATGATCCGCTCGTTACGGGCGGCGGCGTCGGCGTAGCCGAGCCTCCACGCATCCATGGTGCCGGGCTTGAAGTTGGTGATCACGACGTCGGCGTCCTCCACTAGGCGGAGGAAGACCTCGCGTCCTTTGGGCAGGCGCAGGTCGATCGTCATGCTTCGTTTGCCCCGGTTGTAGGCCATGAAGAACGCCGATCGGCGATCCTGGCGATCGATCGGGAGCCATCGGCTCTGGTCGCCGAATCCGGGCAACTCGATCTTGATGACCTCGGCGCCCCATTCCTGCATGGTCAACGCTGCCTGTGGGCCCTGGACGAGCAGTCCGGCCTCGAGCACCCGGACACCCTCGAGCGGTCCCATGTCTCAGCTCCCTCTCGATGTTCGCGTAGCGGTGGTCATGGAGCCCCACCTTTGTGACTGGCCACGGGTCGGTCAAGCGGAGCCGGCTCGATCCCGCGGCGCTCCGGTGTAAGAGTCCTGGCGTGGCCCAGATCCCCCACGAGGACGTGCTCACCCTCTACGACGAGGGTGTGGAGGCGTTCGCGGCCACCGCAGAAGGGCTGACACCGGCCGGGTGGGAGCAGGTGGCCTGTGGGGAGTGGACGGCGGCCGAGCTGGCCAGGCACGTCCTCGTCGTCGCCGGCTGGTTTCACGATTGGCTGGACCGGGCCGGGCGCGGTGATCCCGCACCTGCCTTCGGCGCGCAGGATCTGGCGCTGAGGAACGCCGAGGCACTGCGTGGGCTGCGAGACCTTGACGGACCCGGCGCGGTGGCGCAGTTCGTCGACCGGGCCCGGGCCTACGGCGACCGCCTGCCTGCCGTGTGGGACCTTCCGTTCGGCTATCCGCGCGGCACGGTCACCGCCGGGCTGCACGCCGGAGTGGCGGCCTGTGAGTGGCACCTTCACACGTGGGACCTGGCCCGCGCTCGCGGCCGCAGGTACGGGCCTCGCGACCCGGCCACGCTCTACGCGGCGTCGGGCGCCTGCATCGCCGCCGCCGAAGGCGGGGTGAAGGGTCGAGTGGCGGCGGCCCTTGTTCCCCTGGGAGCCCGACTACGGCCCTGGGAGGCGATTCTCAGGCGCTCGGGGAGAGCGCCGGGGTCCGACGACTGATCAGCGCCAACCGACGCGGCGCAGCACGTGTGCCCGGCAGCGCTCCGTCCGCCCGCTCACGAAGGAGCAGTCCGGCTCGGTGACGCAGCCGCACCCGATCGCCTGGCCGTGACAGGCCGGGCACCGTTCCATGCAACAGCCCGGATGGTGGACCCCGCCGAGCGGTGTTCCGCAGTCGCGGCAGTCCTCCGGCTCGTAGCGGTGCCGTGGTCGCAGCTCTTGACCCCAGGGGATCGGAGAATACGCCCTGCCGTCGATGACGACGGGATCGGTCAGGCAACTGATCCCCTCGGTCATCTCGCCGCCACAGTGCGAACAAATGGCCATGACTCTCCTTTGTCCAACCGTGCCGCCGATCATCTCAGGCCCGTGTGACACCGGCGCGGATATCCCGGCTCAACGAAGCCCGGCCTGCTCTACGCTGCGCCTATGACGACTGGAAAGAGCGAAGAGGCGGCGACCGCCAGGTCCGGGCTGTTGTCGGGCAAGGTGTGCGTGGTGTCAGGCGTCGGCCCCGGGCTGGGCCGACAGGCGGCGCGGGCACTCGCGGCTCACGGGGCGGACCTGGTGTTGGCGGCCCGCCGCCAGTCCACCCTGGACCAGGTCCTCGCCGAGGTCTCAGGCATGGGAGCACGGGCCATCGCCGTGCCCACCGACATCACCGATCCTGAAGCCTGTGCCCGCCTGATGGCAGCCGGAGCCGAAGAGTTCGGCGGGATCGACGTGCTGGTGAACAACGCGTTCCGCTTCGACGCCTTCCAGACCTTCGAGGAGGTCGACCTGGCCCGGTGGCGCAAGATCATGGACACCAACCTCTTCGGATCGCTGCAGATGACCCGGGCCGCACTGCCGTCCATGCGCGAGCGCGGTGGCGGGTCCGTCGTCATGGTCGCCTCCATGGTGACGCGTCAGCCGCAGCCGGTGCAGGGTGGCTATGCCATCTCGAAGGGGGCGTTGCTCACGGCCACCCGGGTGCTGGCGTACGAGCTGGGCCCCTCCAAGATCAGGGTCAACGCCGTGGTCCCCGGCTGGATGGCCGGGCCGTCGGTCGACATCTACGTGGAGATGACGTCGACCGGCCGGGGCGTGCCGGCGCAGGTCGTAGTCGACGAGTTGAACGCGCGGGTTCCGCTGGGCGCGATCCCGAGCGACGAGGACGTGGCCGGATCGATCGTCTATCTCGCTTCGGACCTCTCGTCCGCGATGACGGGCCAGGCCCTCGACACCAACGGGGGCGAGATCTTCGCCTGATGCCGTCACGCAACGTCGTTGCGTGGCCCATCGGAATTGTTGACATCGCGACGAGGCACCGTCAATGTTGTCGGACTATGGCTGATGCGACCACAACGCTGCCCGCGCCGCGGGACCGAAGCATGAGGCATCGCATGCCATCGCGCCTGCTCGCCGGAGGTTGATCCGTCGGCGGCGCTCAGCGACGCCAGACGACGAAACCTGACGAAGGGCCGGGCGGACTTGAGAGTCCCCCCAGACGAGACGCGCCCCCGAGGGCACAGAAAGTACGGACATGAGCGACATCCCCAGCTCGTCGCAGCGGATGGCGGCATTCGATGACTCCGATTCGGTCAACGATGCCATCGACCTGCTGTTCATCGAGCACTACATCTCAGGCAGCCACCCGTTCGCGCGCAGCGCCTTCCTTGGACGCGTCCGCGACGATGCCACCCTCTTGCCTCCCGGTACCCAGCCGATCCGCGTGGCCGTCCAGGACGGCACCCGATCGGTGATGGCGTCGGGACCGGGGTGGATCCTCTGTGCCATTCGATGGAATCGCGGGGACGCGCGTGTCTCGGTCGTCGCCCAGACGGAGCAGCTGGTGGAAGAGGTGTTCGCCCTGGCCACCCATGGAGTGCGCGTCGCGCCGACGGTGGACCCGAGCAAGGTGGACGTGGGCTTCTGGCACCTCGGCCCGCGCGGTCCGACACGGTCCGAGCGGTCGCTCTCCGTCTCGGCATGGGAGAAGATCCGCGCCAACTACACCACCCGCGCCGCGTCGGCGCTCGACGCCCTCATGACGATGTCGCGCGATGAACTGCCCGGCAAGCTGCTGCTGCTGCACGGCCCCCCCGGCACCGGCAAGACGACGGCTTTGCGCGCCCTGGCCGAAGCCTGGCGGCCATGGTGCGGTGTCGACTACGTGCTCGATCCCGACCGGCTCTTCGACGTCTCGGCGTACCTGCTGGACATTGCACTGGGAGACGATGACGAACGACATGGGGCCGGCCGGTCGCGACTCCTGGTGCTGGAGGACTGTGACGAGCTGATTGCATCGAGCGCCAAGGAGCGCTCAGGTCAGGGGCTGGCGCGCCTGCTCAATCTGACGGACGGGCTCCTGGGTCAGGGCCTGTCTCTGCTCGTCGCGGTGACGACCAACGAACCCCTGGCCACGTTGCACCCCGCCATTGTCCGCCCGGGCCGCTGCATCGCCCAGATCGAAGTGGGGAACCTGGCGGACGCCGAGGCGCGGGCATGGTTGGGACGCGACATCCCGGCACGGGCGCACGGCTACTCCCTGGCTGATTTGATCGCGCTGCGTGACGGCACCGGTCCGGTGCGGGCCGACGCCGACGCCGTGCGGGCCGGACAGTACCTGTAAGCCCTACGTGCCCTCTCCCCCGCTCGGGGTGCAGGAGCGGGGATCCCAGGGCTGCAACCCTTCGACGGTCGGCGTCGGTGCCTGGAACGCGCCGGAGTTGCCCGCATTCCCGGTGTTGCCGGTGTTACCCGACGTGGTCGTCGTGGTGCTGGGCGCGGTCCCACCGGTCGGCGCAGTGGTGGTGGTCGTGGGCGGCGCGTTGACCGTGAAATCGGTGCCTGTGACGACGGTGACCTGGGAGCCCGCCTTCACCTGCGACGGGTCGAGCGCCATGATGACGGCTCCCGACATGGAGTTCGCCACGGCCTGTGCCGCGGCCAGGTCGTCGGCCGTCTTGGCCGCGTAGTACACGACCGTCTCGGCCTCTTGGCCGACCGGATCGCTGTCGCCGATCGTGCCGATGTGGAACCCGAGCGCCTGCAGGCTCTGCGATGTCGTGGTTGCCTGGTTGTAGGCGCCGGACCCGTTCAGCACTGACACCGTCACCGAGGACGGCGCCGGCAGCGCTCCGCCCGAGTAGGTGTCCTCGCTGCTCGACTTGAGGCCGAGGAACTGGTCGATGGCGCTGTGATCCTCCGGCTGGGCGGGGAACTCGATGTCCCCATAGCTGCCGCCCTGGTACACGTAGTCACCGAACTGGTCCACCGCCACAGGAAGCGTCAGCTGTGGCGCGCTGTTCACGTTGACGTCGTGGAAGTTGAGGACCAGGTTGATCATGTCGGTGGCTGAGAACCCCGAGTCGACCGTGAGCTGGCCGGCCACGCCCGCGACCAGTTGCTGGTCGGTGATCGGGTTGCTCAGTCCCTTGGCCTGCACCGCGGACGCGAGCACCCGGAGGAACTCGTGGTCGCGCCGGATGCGCGCGATGTCGCTCTGCGCTTCCTGGGGCCAATAGCTGGGATCGTCGGTGGTCACACCGGGCCCCTTGTACTGGACGTGGCGGGCCCGTACGACCTGGAGCGCCTGGGTCCCGTTCAACGGGAGGCAGCCCGTCGTCTGGATGTTCAGGCCCGAGTAGGCGTCGTAGACCGGCTCGGGGAAGTACATCTTGATCCCCCCGAGCGCCTGGACCACGTTGATGAAGCTGTCGAAGTTCAGCTCCACGAAATGTTGGATCGGGATCCCGAAGTCCTCCTCGATCGCCGCGATCAGCTGGTCGGGGCCCTGGTACAGCGCGGCGTCGATCTTGTTCGCGCCGTCGGAGCGGGCGTTGGGCACGAACAGGTCGCGTGGAATGGACAGGATGGACAACGAATGGTTCGCCGGGTTCAGGTGCAGGATCATGACCACGTCGCTGTTGACGCCGTTGACGCCCTGCGAGCACAGGCCGTAGGCCGGGTTCTGCACCTTGAGCGAGCAACGGTCGGTCGAACCGATCATGAGGATGTTCTCGGTGCCCGCGTCGTCGCCCTTCACCGGGGCCGAGGTGAGGTTCTTCAGGTCGATGCGATGGATCTCGTGGTTGAGGTACCAGCCGTACCCGGCGGCCGCACCGGCGATGAGTACGAGTACCAGGAGGAACGTCCCGCTGATCCAGGCCGCAGTGCGCTTCCGGGAACGGGCCTTGGGTGCGGCGTGTGCCGGACCCTGGCGCACCGCGTCACCCCGTGCCTTGTCGGCCTTCCGGCGTCCCCGGCTGCCGTTGGCCTCGTCGATCTGCCGGCCGAGCTCGTGCAACCCCTTTTCGACGGAGCTCGGGCCCGGCTCGGTTGCCGAGGCCGGCGGCGTCTCCCCCTCGCCCATCTGCTGGCCCAACTGGTGCAGGCCCTTGTGGACGGGGTCGTTCTCGAGATTGGGAGGACTCATGGCGCAGTTTTCAGATCGAAGACGCGCGACCGGGTGCTCCGGTCGACGCCCGTGCCCCCGAGTGGTTCCGGTTGGGTGGCCGGAACGAGACGACAGCCTAGCGAGCGCCACCAGCAGAGGCCGGTCACGGATCGGCGGCGGCGCGCGGGAGCAGCCGACTCCCGGCTCCCGCAACCCGGGCTGCAGGCCGACGCCTCGCCATCGGGGCGCCGTGCGGGGTGCAGCCCGATGGGAGGATGAACGGGATCCATGGGCGCGACGAGTGCAGGCCTCTTGCTGTACCGGATCTCCCCCCGGGGGGAGGTCGAGGTGCTGATCGCCCACCCGGGCGGGCCCTTCTGGGCGAGGAAGGATGCCGCCGCCTGGTCGGTCCCCAAGGGCGAGCACCAGCCCGACGAGGATCCCCTCGCCGCCGCCTACCGGGAGTTCGGCGAAGAGGTTGGCCTCCGGGTACCGGACGGCGAGGCCGTGTTCCTCGGAGAGCGCCGCCAGCCCGGCGGCAAGCGCGTGAGCGTGTGGGCACTGGAGGGAGATCTCGACGTGACCCACGCGTCGAGCAACACGTTCGAGCTCGAGTGGCCGAGGGGCTCGGGCAGGATCCGGGAGTTCCCCGAGGTGGACCGGGTCGAGTGGGTCCCGCTCGATCGCGCCCGGCACAAGCTGTTGCGGGGCCAGGCACCCTTCTTGGACGTCCTGATGGCGACCATCGCTGCCGCGGGCGACGACGACGGGCCATCGGTACCGCCGCCCGGCTGACCGAAGATCCCCAGGTGGGGGCGCTGCCAGCGATGGGGGAGACCGCCGCTGCAGCGGGAGTTCCGCACAATTAGTACTTTTGGCTCTATAACTAGGGACAGTGTGATCGACCGAAGTTCTGAAGTGACGCAGAGGGATCGATCGCCATCGGGGGACGCCATGGAGGAGCAGGGAGGTCAGGCGCGGGCCCCTCGAGGCCGGCGCCGGTTCTTCGTGCGGGCGTCCATCTTCATCGGACTGGCCGCGCTCGCCCAGGCCAGCGTCGCCCTCCCTCCCGGGCCGAGCAACATCGGGTTGTACTGGGCCAGCCTCGCCGTCTTCGTGCTGTGCGCCGGCTCGGTGCTCCTGCCATGGCGGCGCTTCCCCCGTTGGGCCATCCTCATCCCGACCCTCGGCTACCTGGTCTCGGTCACCCTGTTGCTGATCTCGGGGGGCACGGACCCGAGCGTCCAGAGCACGGCCGGCGGGCTCTCGGCGCTTGTCCTGCTTCCCGTCCTGGGCATGGCCCTCTACTACCCGAGCTCCTACACGGCGATCGTTGTCTGCGGCTCCGTGCTCAGCCTCACGGCCGTCGGCGTGGCCGTGCAGAACACGGAGGCGACCGACATCCGCCGCCTCTTCCTGTGGACCGCGGTCGCCGCCGTGCTGGCGGTGACCGTCCATCACCTCCGCGCCAGCCTGGAGGGGAAGGTCCGGGACTCGGCGGAGTTGGCACGGCTGGGCCGGCTGATGAACGGCGCCACCCAATCGCTCACCTCGCGGCGCGATCCCAAGGACGTGATTGCAGAGGGAACACTGGCGATGTCCGAGCTGGCCGGTGTCGGGTTCCGCGGCGCCGCCTACCTCCGGGTGTCCGACGGCGTCGTCACCCAGGTGTCGGTCGCGGACGACCGGGGAACCATCCCGACCAGCTACCTGCTGAAGGACGATCCGTACGTGAGGCGGGTGATCGAGAGCGGTGAGCCGCTCGTCACCCGGTTGGACCGCACCGCCATGGGCGCCAGCCTCCGTTCGGTCACCGATGAGATCGGTGTCACTGAGGCCGCCCTCATTCCCATCACCGTGAACGACGAGCTGCACGGCATGTTCCAGATCGACAGTGAGGGGACGGCGTTCTCCGAGGACGTCCTGGCCCGCTGCCGCTCTCTGGCCAATGTCGTGGAGCTCGCCCTGGGCAACGCGATCGCCCATCAAGAGCTCGAGATCCAGGCCAACACGGACCCGCTGACAGGCCTGGCCAACCGCCGGGGTCTCTCGCTGTATCTCGATGGAGACCGCAGTCTGAACCCGATGAGCATCCTCGTCCTGGACATCGACGGCCTCAAGGCGATCAACGACGCACACGGCCACGACGTCGGGGACAAGATCCTCGTCGCCGTGGCACGGGCCGCCTCGGGCGTCCTGCGCGGGGGCGACCTGTTGGCCCGCACCGGGGGCGACGAGTTCCTCGCCGTCGTGGCCGACGCAGACGAGGCGATTGCCCGTCGCGTCGCCGACCGCATCACCGGAGCCGTGTCCCGCATCGCGGTGCTCGGTGTGCGGACCTCGGTCAGCGTCGGGTATGCCTGTTGCGGAAAGAACGGCGACGTCGAGCGGGTCCGGCAGCTGGCGGACGAGGCGATGTACGAGGCCAAGCGCGTGGCTCGCCGTCACCACCCTCACCACCCGCGGGTCACCGAGCGAACGTGACCGACTGATGTGCGCCACCGTGCCTGGTTCCGCCCACGTCTCCGTGGGTTGACCGGGTCCATCCTTCCGTGCGGCAGACGGCTGGGGCGATTCCTTGACGGCGGGTCCCACCGCAGGAGGGCGATACTCGAGGCTCGAGCGGGAGCAGCGGTGGGTGTTGCGTGACGTCCCGGCGGAGGTCGTCGATCCGGTCGAGATCGACGACCTCTATGTGCGGGGCACGGATCTCCGTCTGCGCCGGATGCAGTCGTCACGCGAGGTGATCTGGAAGCTGGGGCAGAAGGTTCGGGTGCGCCCCGAGTCACCCGAGACCGTCGCGATGACGAACATCTACCTGGCCGAGCCCGGCTACCACCTCTTGGCGTCGCTCGACGGGGCACCGTTGCGCAAGACCCGCTGGCATTGGGCGTGGGCCGATCGCCGGTTGTCGGTGGACGTGTTCCATGCTGACCTCGAGGGACTGGTTCTCGCCGAAATCGAGTTGCAGCCCGATGAGGGACTCCTGGGTTCCCCTGCGGGTGCACTCGCCGACGTCACCCGGGACGATCGGTTCTCGGGTGGTGCCCTCGCCTGGCTCGCCCAAGAGGATGCCCGCCGGTTGTTGGCGGAGGTGGCGCGGTACGCGGAGGGGCGCGAGTGAGGTGGCCCGGCTGCGTGCGATGCCTCTCGACGGCTGAGCCGCGGTAACGTCGGCGCAGTCGCGACATGGACCGGCTCGGACTGTGGTACCGGACATCGTCGTGCCACGCGACCGGGCCTGTGGAGACCACGATGACGGACGCTACAGAGGCGACGACGGTGCTCCGTCCGGTCGAGACCTCCGCAAGGTGGATCGGGCCTCCGGAGCGACCGCTCATGTCGTGGCTCACCGCGCCCGGCGGAGGTGCGAGTTCGGTGGGGGTGGTGATCGTGCCGCCGATCGGCTACGAGTACTGGAGCTCGCATCGGACACTGCGGACGTTGGCTGAGCGCCTGGCCGAGCAGGGGTGCTGCGCGCTGCGGTTCGACTTCGACGGCACCGGGGACTCGGCCGGTGACCAGTGGGATCCGGCACGGGTGCGCGCCTGGCAGAGCGGGGTCGGTCATGCCGCCGACGCCCTGCGCCGGTGGGGGGTGACGACGCTGGTCCTCGTGGGACTGCGCGTGGGCGGCACGCTCGCCCTCATGCAGGCCGGTGCCCTGCGCGCGGATGCCGTGGTCGCCTGGGCCCCGGTGGTCCGGGGACGGCGCTACGTCAGCGAATTGAAACTGCTCGGGTTGCCAGTACCCGGGGCACTGGGCGCTCCCGAGCATTCCGGGGGTGTCGTCCAGGCCGGGTCGGTCTTCTCGACGGAGACCCTGACCGACCTCGGGGCGATCGACCTGGCCGCCTTGGCGGACCGCCCGGCACCGAAGGTGCTGATCGTCGACCGGGACGACAAACCGGCGAGCACCCCTCTGCTCGAGCGCCTCCGCGTCTTGGGGGTCGAGCCGGACCACGTCGTCGGCGGGGGGACGGACCTGGCGCTCGATCGGCCCACCGAGTACGCCACGGTGGCCAATGACATCGTGGACGAGATCTGCCGCTGGGTCGGGCCGGGCGACGTCACGGCTCCGGCTTCGGCGGACCCCCCGACGGCCGCGACGCTCGGCTGGCACGGCGGCACGGTCCAGGAGGAGGTTCTGCACTTCGGCGCCCGGGGGCTGGTCGGGGTCCTCACCCGGCCTTCGGGGCACTCCCGGGGCACGGTGGTGTGGCTCAACTCGGGCTCGGAACCCCATGTCGGGCCCGGACGGGCTTGGGTGGAGTACGCCCGGGAGCTGGCGTTGTCCGGCTTCACGTCGGTGCGGGTGGACTTCTCCGGTTGGGGTGAGAGCCCGGACCGGGGTCACGCCCCGGGCCGGCCGTATGACCAGCACGGCGTCGGCGAGGTGGGAGAGGTCGTCGGCGCGCTGCGGGGGCTCGGACACCAGCGCATCGTCCTGGCCGGTCTGTGCGCGGGGGCCTGGATCGCCCTGCGGGCCGCCCTGACCGTCGACGTGGAGGGTGTGGTCGCCATCAATCCCCAGATGTACTGGCAGCCCGGCGACCCGGTGGAGGCCGACATGGTGTCCGAGACGAGGGTCCGCCGCCTGCCCGAGATCCGCCGGTACAAAAGGCTCCGGTCCACGGGGCTGTGGTGGGCTCTCGACGCCCTCGGCGCGCGTCATCGGGTCGCGGTGTGGTTGCGCGATCTCGAACGTCGCCACGTGCCGATCCTCGCCGTGTTCGCCGAGAGCGACGACGGTCTGGAGTTCCTCGAGGACCGTGTCGGCCGGAGTTGGCGCCGAGTCCAGCGCGGTGGACTCATCGGGTCCGCCACGGTGGCCGGCATCGACCACCCGATGCACCGGCACTGGCACCGGGGGTCGATGGTGTCCGCCATCGAGTCATGGCTCGACGCCACGCTCATCGAAGATCCGGCGGACGTCGTTCGGGCCCAATGATCAGCGTCTCTTCCGCTGGCCCATCCGGATGGTCTCGACAGCATCATTGCTACGGTGGCCGCGAATTCGTCGCCGAGTGACGGGAGAAGTTGTGGACGAAGGGGTCATTGAGGTCGGCGAGCTCCCCCGTGTCGCCGTCGTGTACGACGCCGCCTCCTTCAGCCCGATGGTGCTCGCCGAGGCGGCCGGCGGGACGTGTCGGCTGGTCTGGGTGGTCGACGGCAGCGACGTCGTCATGGCTCCGCTCGTGCGCCTGCTCCGCCGCATCGGCGACGTGGTCGACACGACAGGAATCGGAACCCGCTCGATTGCGACCGCTCTCGAAGCGCACGAGCCTGCCGGCATCCTCACGTTCTCGGAGGCCCAGATGCCGTTGACGGCGGCACTGGCGCAGCAGTTGTCGCTCACCTACCACTCCGTTCCCACGGCCGACCGGCTGGCGGACAAATACCTGCAGCGGCTCGCACTGCACGAAGCCGGCGTGCCCGGACCGGCCGTGTGGGCGGCGCCCTCACCCGATCTGGGGCCGGAGGAGCACGCCCGGGAGGTGGCAGCGCTCGCCGACCGCGTCACCTTCCCCGTGGTCGTCAAGCCCAGGCGCGGGGCCAGCAGCATCGCGACCGGACGCGCCGACGACAGGCGGCAGCTGACAGACCTGCTGGGCCGCTTCGGTGCCCGGGAAGGCGGGCTTCTCGTCGAGGAGTACCTGGCCGACCGCGACGAGCAGTGGTCCCTTCGCTGACGACATGGCCGTCGAGTTGCTGGTGCAGCGAGGTCGTGTGTGGCGCCTCGCCACCACGGGCAAGTTCCGGCATGCGCCGCCCTTCCGCGGCCGCGGGTGCTTTCTGCCGAGCCAGGTCGACCCCTGGACCGAGGCGGAGCTCTTCGGGGTGGCGGAGGCCGCTGTGCATGCGCTCGGCGTCACGGACGGCTTCGCCAATGTCGATATCAAGGTCACCCCCGACGGTCCCCGCATCGTGGAGGTGAACGGTCGTCTGGGCGGGAACGTGCAGGTCATGATCGAGCTGGCCGGCGGGCCGCCCATCATGCCCCTGGTCTTCGGGCTGGCCTTGGGCCACGACATGAGCGTCGAGCCTGCGTTGGCGCGCATCCTCGGGGGCCGTTGGCCTCGGGTGGGCTATTTCGCCTGGATCCAGACTCCGATGTCGGCCACGCGGCTGTCCGGTGTGGAAGGCCTCGACGACGTGGCCGCTCTGTCCCACGTCGCCAGTGTGGTGCGGAACCAGCGGCAGGGAGATCCGCTCGATTGGGCCATGGGCGGGCGCTCCAACGTGTGTGAGGTGTTCGGTTCCGTGGAGACCGTGGCCGAGCTGGCCGCGGCGCGCGATCAGATCGACGACGCCATCAGGCTCGAGTTCGACGAGGCACCTGCAGAATCCGGAACGTCGCGGGCGCCGTGAGCAACGGATGAACGTGCCGCCCCCTCCCGCGGCGCGGCGCGGTCATTGTTGTTCGAACGTGATGGGGGTCGAGTAGAGGCCGTTGAGGGCCCGCACCCGGCCCTTTGGTCCGGCGCTCCCGCCCAGCGACCGCAGGCCCACCGTGCGCTCGCCGCCGGGTGCCACGTGGAACCACGAGTCGTCCACCGCGAAGCCGGGGACCTCGATGGCGACCCACTGCGCGAACCGGCGCGTCCGGATGGTGAGCTGCCACCCGTCGCCGGCAGGTGTGGCGTGCGCCTCGAGCCCGAGGTCCGACTCCCGGGGTCGTCCCTCACCGGTCGGAAGATGGAAGGCCTCGCTGACGACGCCCCCCGCCTCGAGCCTGACTCCGACGACGTCATAGGCGGGAGGCCCGAAGCGATAGGCGTTCGTGAGATCTCGGAAGCCCCCGAGCAGCGTGGCGGCGTTCCACTGCCCCTCCGAGCGCCCGTCGACCTCAACGGCGCATTCCGCCTCTTCGACCGCCGAGCCACCCGCGTTGAAGAGAGTGAGGCGCAGCGTGCCCGACAGCGCGGCCTCGTGGTCGTTGAGGACGTGGGTCCGCAGGCCGGCGAGACCTTCGTCGGTGATGAGCACCGCGACGGGTGCGAGGACCCGCCGGAGCGCGTACCAGGGCGCCTTGGGCAGGGTGAAGGAATCGAGGAGCCCCCACCCGGCCCCTGGGCAGAGGTCGTGCCAACTGAGGATCAGGGCCCCCGCGCAGGGCGACTGGGCGCAGCGCCACTCCGCCACGACGGTCGACATGAGGTGGGCGACGACCGCCCTTCCGAGATCGAGGTAGCGCTCCGGATCCGTGTAGCGGACGCGGAAGGGGTCGACGTCGAAGATCCGGCGCACGTAGTCGTCGCGGACGTCCTCGAAGTCCCACGACGTCCCGCTGTCGCGCGCCACGCCCGCCTTCCAGGCCGGATGGTGACCGGCGGCGTTCGCCCCACCGAAACTTCGCTCGACGGTGGACTGCTCCGGTGGGACGGCAAACGAGAGGCACTCGGCCGCGAAGCGCACCCCCGCCAGGCGCGCGTCGGTGACGGGCCGGAGATAGGCGCCGACGCCGAAGTAGTGCGCCACGCCCTGGCCCGGCTCGAACGGGAGGTCACCGCCGCTCGGTGACGACACCACATAGGGCACCCCGGGAAGGATGTCGGCCACCATGCCCGGGATGGTCTCTTCGAGGAGCGGGCTGCGCCAGCGATCGGGTGGGAGCCCGAACATGGAGGCCTGTTGATGCGTCTCGCTGCTCCCGCAGAGAACGGTCAGGGAGGGCCGGCCCTGGAGCGCGCCGAGCTGTTGGGTCAGCTCGACCTGCAGGTTCTCCACGAACTCGGGCTCCTCGGGGGGGTCGAAGCCGGCCAGCATGCAGTCCTGCCACACCAGGATTCCCATCTCGTCGCACAGGTCCCAGAAGAGCCGGTCCTCATAGGAGACGTAGCCGCCGATCCGGATCATGTTCATGCCGCCGTCGACGAGCAGCCGCAGGGACTCTCGCAGCGCCGCTTCGGTCGAGCGCAGGGTCACCACGTCGGGGGGTATCCAGAAGGCGCCCCGGCAGAAGATCGGGACGCCGTTCACCGAGAGGCTGAACCCGCCGTCCGCCCGGTCGACCTCGACTGACCGGAATCCGACCGCCCCCGCATCCAGGTCGACGCCGTCGACGGTCAGGCGGACGGGATAGAGCGGTTGTGGCCCGTGGGTGTGCGGCCACCACCGCTCGGCCCCGGGGACCCGGATGGTGGCGTCGACGAAGGTGCTTCCCCCGGCTTCGAGCGCGGTGGCCGTCTGGCGCGCTTCGCCCACGCGGAGCTCGACCTCCGTCCCGGCGTCGACCCCCTCGAGGAGCAGCCGGATGTCGACCGAGCCGTCGGCTCCCTCGCAGCGCACCGCCACGTGGCGATCCGCCACCAGCGGTCGCGCCGCGTCACGGAGGCGGACGGGACGCCATGGCCCGACCGGCGCCCCACAGGCCGCCCAACCCGGAACGCGGCCGAGCAGCGTGGTCCGGTACCAGCGTTGGTTTTGGGAGCGGAGTTGCAGGCTCCGCCACCGGGGGCGAGGCCGGCGCTGGGCCAACGAGGGCGCGAGGGCCGAGAACCGCAGGAGCAGCACGTTGTCGGGATCGAGGTGGTCGACGGGCAGCTGGTGGGCGATCCACATGTTCTCCGAATGGAGGAGGTGCTCGCCGTTGAGCCAGGCGTCGGCGAGGGTGGCGAGCCCATCGAGCTCGAGTCGCCAGGGGCCCCCGGAGGAGCCCTCCGGGCTGGCGAACCGGCACCGGTACCACCACTCGCTCCCATCGAGGAGGTCCCGGTCGTCATCCCCCCAACGCCACTGACCGAGCTCCCGCAGCGCTCCGGCGGCGGTCCCGGGCACCGTTGCCGGGAGCCAGGACTCCTCGTCCACCGACATCGCGGTCTGGCCCACGTCCGAGCCGGGATCTGCACGCCGGCATTCCCAGATCGATCCCGCCAGGAGATCCTCCGAGGCCGCGTCCGCCCGTGCCGGTCCCATCGCGCCATTTGAGCACACGGCCGCACGAAAACCCCGTAGCAATTGCTCAACAACAGGCGCCGCTCTGCCGAGAAACTCAGTGGCGGCGACTCAGGCGTTTAGATTGGGAAAGCTCGCGGCCAGATTGGGGAAAGACCTTGGCACCCTGGTGTCATCAGGAACCAGAGAGCTCTCGCGGAAGAGGACGAGCTCAATGAGCACGGGGACGGCTCTGCGCGTGGGAACTGACGTCGTTGCGGTGCAGCAGGTGGCCGACAGCGTCGCCCGTTTCGGCCCCCGCTACCTGCAGCGGGTCTACACCGACCACGAGCTCGACTACTCCTGCGCGGGCTCGCCGACGGTCCGGGCCGCCCGCCTCGCGGCCCGCTTCGCCGCCAAGGAGGCGGCCATCAAGGTCCTGCGCCCCGTCGGCCATCAGCCTGATTGGCGCTCCCTGGAGGTGCGCCGCCACCCCGAGGGCTGGTGCACCATGTCCCTCTCCGGCTACGCGGCGACGCTGGCCGAGCAGGCGGGCATCGCCGAGCTGGCCGTCAGCCTGACCCACGAAGGAGACGTGGCCGCAGCCGTGGTTGTCGCGTTGTGCGAGCGTGAGGCCGTTCCGACCGACCCGTCCGATGCGCCACGGGAAACGGACCGCTCTGGAGGGAGCAACTGATGGAAGAGACGATCCGCACCATTCTGGCCGAGTTCGGCCACCTCCCCGTCGACATGACCCAGGTCCGCGACGAGGACGACCTGTACCAGGCGGGGATGACCTCGCACGCCAGCGTGAACGTCATGCTCGCGCTCGAGGACGAGTTCGACGTCGAATTCCCCGAGGCGATGCTGCGCAAGAGCACCTTCGAGTCAGTTTCCGCGATCCGGGTCGCCCTCAGCGAACTGACCGGGTCCTAGGTCAGCAGAGCAGGCACAATGACCGCCGTGGACGTGCCCGCCAGCGACCTTTCGCGCCGAGCGGAGGCCATCGGTGCAGACGTCGCCGGGCCCGCCGCCGACGACGTCGACCGCGCCGCCCGGTTCCCCACCGAGGCAGTCGACGCCTTGCGGGAGGATTCCTTCCTCTCCATTCTGATCCCGTCCGAGCTCGGAGGCGCCGGTGCCACCATCGAGCAGGTCGCCGACGTCGTGTTCGAGCTCGGCCGGCACTGCGCGTCGACCGCCATGATCTTCGCGATGCACCAGATACAGGTGGCCAGCATCGTGCGCCACGGCCGTTCCGAGTTCTTCCGCAACTACCTCACCGAGGTGTCGGAGCGCCAGCTGGTGCTCGCCTCGGCGACGACCGAGCTCGGCGTGGGCGGGGACGTTCGCACCAGCGTGTGCACGGTCGAGCGCGATGAGGCCGGTCACATCCACCTGGAGAAGCTGGCTCCCGTCATTTCCTACGGCGCGCATGCGGACGGCATTCTCGCCACCGCACGACGCGCGCCGGAGAGCCCGCCGAACGACCAGGTGCTCGTGCTCTGCCAGGCCCCTGGGCTCACGTTGGAGCCGACCAGCGGCTGGGACACGCTCGGCTTCCGGGGCACGTGCAGCCTCGGCTTTCGGCTCGTCGCCGAGGGCGAGGCCGATCTCATCCTCGACGATGCCTACGGCGACATCTCGAGCCAGACGATGCTGCCCGTGTCCCACATCCTCTGGAGCTCGGTCTGGCTCGGCCTGGCCACCTCGGCGACCGACAAGGCGCGCCACTTCGTCCGGACCGAGGCGCGCAAGAAGCCCGGCGTGACCCCGCCGTCCGCTCTGCGCCTGGCCGAGTTGATCGCCCAGTTGCAGCGGATGGAGGAGCTGGTCCGGGGAACAGCCCGGCGCTACGACCGGCAGTGCGAGGACCCCGACGTCCTGGCCAGCATGGGCTTTGCCATCGCCATGAACTCCCTGAAGGTCTCCACGTCCACGCTCGTCGTGGACATCGTGAACCGAGCCATGGCCATCTGCGGCATGGCGGGCTACAAGGAGGACTCCCCGTACAGCCTCGGACGGATCCTGCGCGACGCCCACGGTGCGGCCGTGATGGTCAACAACGATCGGATCAACAGCAACACCGCGCAGATGTTGCTGATCTACAAGGACGATTGACGGTCGCCGTGACTGACGAAGCCTGTTTCCGGGACGAGCTCGTGGCGGCCGGGCACCTGATCGTCACGGGAACCGACGGGATCTACGGTCGCTCCTCGGCCTACGAGGACATCGTGGCCGCCGTTGACCGGCTGGCGGTCCAGGAGGCGGCGTCCGAAGGCGCAGTGCCCTACCGGTTCCCGCCGGTGATGCCCCGTCACGTCTTCGAACGGACCGGCTACCTCTCGTCCTTTCCCGACCTCATCGGCTCGGTGTCGACCTTCACGGGGGACAACGCCGACCACCGGAAGCTGATGGACGTAGCGCAGTCGGGAGGGGATTGGACCGAGCTGCTCGACGCGGCCGGAGTGAATCTGTGCCCCGCTGCCTGTCACCCGCTGTACCCCACGCTCGCCGGTACCATGCCCGAGGGCGGAAGGCGGTACGACGTGGCCGGTTGGTGCTACCGCCACGAGCCCAGTGTGCACGCAGCCCGGATGCAGGCGTTCCGCATGCACGAGCTGGTCTACGTCGGCGATGCGGCCGGGGCCGCCGAGCACAGGGATCGTTGGTTGCAGCAGGGGGTCGAGATCCTGGCCTCGCTCGGTCTGGAGGTCGAGACCGTGGTGGCGAACGACCCGTTCTTCGGAAGGGTCGGCCGCATCCTGGCGGACAACCAGCGGGCGGAGACCCTCAAATACGAGATCGTGTCGCCGATCGATTCGCTCGACCGTCCCAATGCGATCGCGTCGTCCAATTGCCATCTCGATCACTTCGGGAAACCCTTCGGGATCGTGACCGCCGACGGCGAGGTGGCGCACTCGTGTTGCTTCGGCTTCGGCCTCGACCGCATCACCTTGGCCCTTTTCCGCGCGCACGGGATGCACCCCGCAGACTGGCCGGCGGCGGCCCGGGACCGACTCTGGCCGTGAGCCCGGACACCGGGCTGCGGGTGGTGGCGGTCGATGCGGCCAGCTACCAACCGCATCCGCTCCACGCCACCGAGCGGACGTGGACCGAGACCAATTGCTACGTCGATCTCTGGATCGAATTGCTGCATGCCTTGGATCTCGATCCCTTGGCCGCCGGTGCCTTCACCATCAGCACCGACTTCGAAGGCGATCAGTGGACCTTCTTCAAGTTCCCTCCCGAGGATCTCCGGGCGCTCTTCGGGCTGGAGGTGGCCGAGATGAACGTCTGGCGCCCCACCCTCGAACACACCGTCGAACAGCTCGAACTGGGACGGCTGCTCATCATGGAGGCTGACGCCTGGTTCCTGCCCGACACGGCGGGAGTCTCCTACGGCATCGCCCACACCAAGACGGCCATCGTCCCCAACAGCATCGACCCGGCCGGCCGCCGGCTCGGGTATTTCCACAACGCGGGGTACTTCGAGCTCGACGGCGACGACTTCGACGGCGTGTTCCGGCTCGGCCCCCACGGCGACCCCGCTGCGCTGGCGCCCTACATCGAGACCGTCCGTCTCGACCGCATCCGTCGTGATCCCGGCCAGCTGGTGTCCGGGGCCGTTGGCTTGACCAGGATGCACGTGGCCCGACGACCCGTCGACGATCCCATGCTCCGCTTCGAGCAGCGCCTCGAGCACGACGCCGCCTGGCTGGGAACCCAGGACATCGAGACGTTCCACCTCTACGCCTTCGGCACGTGTCGACAGTGCGGTGCGACGGCCGAGCTGGCGGCATCGTTCGTCGACTGGTTGGCGGCGCACGATCCGGCGGCCTCGGACTGCGACGACCTCGTGGTCGTCGCTGAGGCGTTCCGCACGCTGGCAGTCACGGCGAAAGCGTTGCAGTTCAGCTTGGCGCGCCGCTCCCGCGGCCGCAGTGTCGACCTCCACGCGTCGTTCGAGGAGATGGGCCGGGCCTACCGGACGGCGATGGACGGCCTGGTCGCCCGCTACGGCGACTGAGTCAACATGAAGGCAGCCGGGTCGATCGTCCGGGGGTTTGACCCTGGGATCCGGCTGAAGAGCAAGAACTATCCGGACTCGGGCACGCAAGCCCGGGCTTCGTCGAGAGAGGAAGTCGATGTCGCAAGCGTGTCCTCTGTGCGGGTCGGGAGGCGCCGCCGTGGTTGGTCAGTTGGCTCGGAGCGACCTGAGGAAGATTTGGATGCGGGACCTCGGAATCGACCCGGTTGAGTGGATCTCGACGCCGACGATCGACTACCAGCACTGTGCTGCCTGTGACCTGCGGTACTTCGACGATGCGTTGGCGGGACCGGAAGAGATGTATCGGGAGTTGGAGAGGTTCCCCTGGTACTACCTCGAGCAAGCCAGAATTCGATGTCGCAATCGACCATCTCGACGGCGCAGAGCGGATTCTCGAGATCGGTGCCGGGGCGGGCGCTTTCGGGCGGCTGGTCTCGGACCGAACCTACGTCGGGTTGGAGCTCAACGCTGCTGCGGCCGACCGTGCGGTGGCATCCGGACTCGACGTTCGGCCAGAGTCACTGCATGACCATGCCACGTCTGGGGCCGGGTCGTATGACGCCGTGGTGAGCTTCCAGGTCCTGGAACACGTCCCAGCCGTGGGCAGTTTCATACGGGAATGTCGACGATGCCTGCGGGCCGGCGGACGGCTCATTGTGTCGGTGCCTTCGCACGATGGCTTCATGGGCGTCGAACTCAACAGCATCCTCGATCTGCCCCCGCATCACCTGACCCAGTGGTCGGATCGGTGCATGTCCGAGCTCTCATCGCTGTTCGACATCTCGTTGGTCGGTCTCGACCACGACGAAATCGCCCCGTACCACCGGGCCAATTACCTGCGCCAGCGCTACCTCGACCGCATAGGGCTCCGCCGGACTGACGCGCGTCCGATCCGTGCATCGGGCACCTTCCATGCCGTCGACCGGGCTGTGCGCGCGGGGGCCGGGATGTGGAGTCGGTTGCGACGCCCGGCGCTCCCTGGGGGCTTCGGGCACTCGGTCACCGCGTGTTACGAACTTGCGCTCACTCCGTGAGCTCGGTGACGGCCGGACGCCGATCGGGGCGGGCGAGGCTCGTCCTTCCTCCGGTCGGAAACCTGTCCTGAAGATTTGCTTTTGCCGCGCTCTCGCTCTTTGCCTTGGGCGCGCTTCGGGATCGGCCCGGCCACAGCCCCCGTCGACACGGGTCGGTGGTGGGTGTTGCCAAAAAAAATAATAATGATATAAGCATAAGTATGGCCCCGCCCGTGAGCACAGCGCCCCCGCCGCTCATCGACGAGCTGAGCCGCCGGCGGCGCATCGGCATCCTGCTGATCTGCTCCATGAGCCTCCTGATCGTGGGGCTCGACGTGACCATCGTCAACGTCGCCCTGCCCTCCATCGGCCGCGACTTCGACGCACCGCTCTCGGGGCTGCAGTGGACGGTGGACGCGTACACCCTCGTCCTGGCCAGCCTCCTCATGCTCTCCGGCTCGACGGCCGACCGGCTGGGGCGCCGGCGCACCTTCGTGATCGGGCTCCTCACCTTCGCCCTGGGCTCACTGCTGTGCAGCCTCGCGCCGGACCTGTCCCTGCTCATCGTCTTCCGCATGCTCCAGGCCGTCGGCGGTTCGATGCTGAACCCCGTCGCCATGTCGATCATCACCAACACCTTCACCATCCCCCGCGAGCGGGCCCAGGCCATCGGCGTCTGGGGCGCCGTGGTGGGGATCTCCATGGCCCTCGGTCCGGTGGTCGGTGGGGTCCTGGTCACCTCGGTCGGATGGCAGTCGATCTTCTGGATCAACATCCCCGTGGCTCTGGCGGCGGTCGTCCTGGCTCGCCGGTACATCCCCGAGTCCAAGGCATCGGTGGCCAGGAAGGTGGACGTCCCCGGGCAGGTCCTCGTGATCACCCTGTTGGCGTCGCTGACCTACGGCATCATCGAAGCGCCCAACCGGGGGTGGTCGTCCCCCCTCATCATCGGACCCTTCGTCATGTCCGCCGTGTCGTTGATCGCACTCCTCGTCTGGGAGCACCGCGCCAGCGAGCCGCTGATCGACCTGCGTTTCTTCCGATCGGTGCCCTTCTCCGCCGCCGCCCTCATCGCCGTCGCCGCCTTCGCCACGCTCGGCGGATTCCTCTTCCTCAACACCCTCTATCTCCAGGATGTGAAGGGACTCTCCGCATTGGGGGCCGGGCTCGATACGTTGCCCATGGCGGTAATGACGATGCTCTTCTCACCTCTCTCGGGCCGGATCGTCGGTCGCCGGGGAGGCAGGGTCCCCTTGGTCGTCGCCGGCATCGCGCTCACCGCGTCCTGCCTGATGCTGGTCGAGCTGGACGCGACCACCCCGTTCACCTGGCTGTTCACCGCCTATGTCATCTTCGGCATCGGCTTCGGCTTCGTCAACGCGCCGATCACGAACACCGCGGTCTCCGGGATGCCGCGGGCCCAGGCCGGCGTGGCGTCGGCCATCGCCTCGACCTCACGCCAGATCGGTCAGACCCTGGGTGTGGCCGTGGTCGGCTCACTGGTGTCCGCCTCGTTGCAGAAGTCGAATCGTCTCGACTTCGCCCTGGCCAGCCGGGCCGGCTGGTGGGTCCTTGCCGGGTGCGGCGCCGTCGTCTTGGTCCTCGGCCTGGTGGCGACGTCGGCCTGGGCCCAACGCACGGCTCGGCGGACGGCCGAGCTGCTCAACCACGAGTTTCTCGAAGGGAACCCCGCATGACAAAGCCGAGTGCGCGACACGACCGTTCGGCCCGCGCCGCATGGCAGGCGATGGGGGATCTGGTGCTGGACAACCAGCGCCGGAGAGAGGTCACCGAGCAGACCGGTGTCAGCTTCGGAAGGATGAAGGCGCTGCGACGGATCGCCGTCCGGCCGATGCCCATGCGCGAGTTGGCCGCGCTGCTCGGCATGGATCCGCCCAACCTGACCGCGGTGATCGACGACCTGGAGCGCTCGGGACTGGTGGAGCGACAGGCCCACCCAACGGACCGACGGGTCAAGCTGGTGGTCGCCACCGCGCAGGGAGCGGCCCTGGCGCAGCGGGCCGAGGACATCCTCCACCGGCCCCCGCCCGGCCTGTCGGACCTGCCGGCCGAGGAACTCGAGGCGCTGACGCGCATCCTGGCCCGGATCCGCGGGGAGCGGGAACCAGAACGCTGAGGAGCGCGGCCGGTGGATTCAGCCCTTGGCTCCGGACGCGTTCGAGGGCCATCGCGGCGCGTAGGAGTACCTTCAACGCCTTCTCGTTGATCTTCTCGCCTTCGTGGAAGTCGATGGCGCGCCGTACGTTCCCCTCGAGGCTCGAGTTGAAGAGGCCCGAGGGATCCTTCAGGAGCGCCCCCTTGGCGAAGGTCATCTTGACGATGGTCTTGTAGGTCTCTCCGGTGCAGACCATGCCGTCGTGGTACCACGTCGGCACCCCGCGCCATTTCCACTCTTCGACGACGTCGGGATCGACTTCCTTGACCAGGGCGCGGAGCCGGCTGAGCGTCTCGCCCCGCCAGTCGCCGAGCTCCTTGATCCTGGCGTCGATCATCTGCGAAGGAGACTTGCTCTTCTGCGATCCGCTCGGGGTCATGGCCGCCTCTCGTACCGGGTCACCGTCATGCACCGCGAGGCTACGCGCGGTGGTGTCGGGCGCCGGGCGATCGCCTCACCACCTGGCCTGGAACAGTCGAGTCGGGCTGCCCGGATTTGAACCGGAGACCTCTGCGTCCCGAATAGAGCCTGCCCGAATTTCGGGGTCACCGGGATGGCGCGGGAATCACAGAAAGGCGGCGCTCCACACGCCGCCAGGCGGGCGATCTGGGGCATATCTGCAGTGTCAGTTTAGATTGACACAGCAGAGGGTCAGCCTAAACTGACGGCATGGACATCGAGAAACTCCGCGTGAATCTCTCGTCGGATGACCCGGCAATTGGGCTTCGCGCCTCCTTGGCACTCCATCGACTGGCTGAGAGGGTCGAAGCGAACCACGTCGCGTCGGCCCGGGAAAAGGGCTGGTCGTGGCAGCAGATCGGAGACGCCTTGGGCGTCACCCGCCAATCGGTGCACACCAAATACAACAAGGAGTCACCATGACCACCGAATCCGTTGTGCCAGAGGTGCTTCACGTCTGGGCCATCTATATGCGGGCCAGTGAGGAGGCTCGTCGCCGAGGTGATCGCCGAACTGGCACCGATCACATCTTGCTCGGCTTGTTGGAGGATCCCTCGATCGAAGTCGTGTTGGGCGTGAGCTTGCAGCAAGGCCGCCAGGCCCTCGAGTCGCTCGATCACGAAGCGCTGGACGCCCTGGGCCTGGGGTCCGGCACCGACGCTCCCCCACTGCCGATGCGCGCCGTGCCGAAGAAGCCGACGATCAGAGACGTCATGAAAAAAGATCGCCTCCGCATGACGCCCGCGGCAAAGAAAGTGCTTGAGGAAGCGGTCAAGCCCAATCGCCGGAAGACCCAGGTCACGGCCCAGCAGGTGCTGGCCCGGATCCTCACTCTCCAATCACCAGATCCTGCGGCGGTGCTTCTGGGCGCTCTCGGCGTGAACACGTCAGAGGTTCGGCGCCGATTGGATGCGGTCACGCCCGACAGCTGAGTCCCCAGCGACATGCACGACTTCGAGGGAAGGTGCCCTCATCGGGCCGGACGTGGTGAGGCCAACTCCCGCGAGCAGTGGGTCCTGACGGATCCCGCTCGCATGTCATCCGTCAAAGCGGGATCAGGACCGAGGGTCGACGCCGGGCCTCGGCCTGGGTATCCCAAAACGCGCGAGTGAGGAGAGGCTGAGGGCGAGCACCGTTCTGCCAGACGGTGTCAGGCTTCTACAGGTGACCGAACTTTTGGGCCGAGGGGTCTCGACCCGTGACACGCGGCGGTCAAGGGCAGCGGCAGGCTGGCGGTAGCCGACCCTTGACGGCTGCGCTTAACTCCACCCGACGCCGGTGGGTGAGCGTTTCTTCGGCGGTGACGGTGACGACACGGAGGCGAGCTCGTCGGCCGGCCTCAGCGACGCTCCTCGAGGTCTCGTTGCACGAACGGGTCGTATTCCGCCGGCAACGCGATGCCGAACTTGGCACACAGTGCGCTCGTGTCCCTGAAGTCGTCCTCATCGAGCGGATAGCCCGTGTGGAACAACACCATGTACTCGGGCGGGACGCAGCGCACGACCGTGCCGGCGATCATGCCGAATCCGTAGAGCGACAGGCGCGGATAGTCGACCCCGGTGACGGACTTGTCGTCAGGAACCGCCGACGGATCGACCTCGGCGAGATCCAAGGGGGGCTCGAAAGTGAAGGAGTGGACATCGACCTGTCGCCCCGCACTGTCCCCGAGGACGAAGTTCCATTCGGTGGTGTCGGGTCGATCCACGGGGACGTAGTCCCGATCGGCCAGGACTCTGCGCAGCAGCGGGACCTGTTCGTGACGGAGGGCGACGTCGAGGTCGCAGTGAAGGCCGGCTCTGGTAGCCGAGCAGAGCGTCGACCCCCCACCCCCCGTCGACGACGACGTCGAGATCGTGCGAGCGGAAGAGCGCGTAGAGCTCGAGTACGTCGGTCTCCTCCATCGATCTTTCCTCCGTCTCGGTGCCACTATCCGCCGCCTCGGACCAGACGGTGGGGTCAGTGGCGAAAATCGCGCCAAGCGACATGACCCAGTCCCGACGATGGGGGCACAGAGATTGGCGGCGACCGGGCCCTCGGGCCTGGTAGCGCCATGGGGAACGAATGCTGGCGGATCCGACGCCTGATGGGCTCAGTATTGGCCCTTGATCACGAAGTACGAGCCTCGGATGGTCCCTGCCAGCTTCGACTTCTGGCGCGCGAACTTGAACGAGCTCAATTCGGTGGGGACGTCCATCCCTTCGGAGAGCTTGAACCCGACCGCCCGCTTCGGATCCGGTCCGTCGAGCGTGTACAGGACGTTGATCGAGAGCCCGCTCTCGTAGAACACGTAGGTCCAGCGGATGTTCTCGACCTGGAACGTCGTTGCCTCGAGCGGGGGCGACGCGATGACGATTTCACGTTCCTCCTTGAGGATCCGATGCACCAGGTCGATGTCCTTCTTGGCTTTGACGGCAGGCTCAACCGTGAAGACGTGGTCGTACTTGTTCTTGAAGTAACGAGCCTCGTTCGCCCGCAGGCCGGCCAACGCGGCCACCACGGGCGACGACTCCAGGCCGACGGTCGATACATTGACAAAATCAACGGAATAACTCACAGATGGCGAGTATATGTGGCGACACATTTCAACCGTTGGTTGAGATTGACCGCCGTGGCGCTCCGAGTGACGAGGACAGTACAATGAGCGTGTGACGCCCGCGACCACCCCGTACCGAGCGCGCTTCACGCGAATGGACGAGTCCACCGCCGAGGAGTGGGCGGCCATGCTGGCCATGGAGGACGAGGAGCTGAGCGCCTTGCCTGATCGGCTGCTGGCGCTACTGCGTCTGCTCGACAACGAGCACGGCGGCTTCGCCGTCGACCGCCTGACCCACAGCTTGCAGACGGCTCACCGGGCCGAGGTGGACGGCCGCGACGACCCATATCTCGTCTGCGCCCTTCTGCACGATGTGGGTGACGTGCTCGGACCGCTCAATCACGCCGACATTGCCGCCGCCATTCTCAAGCCATGGGTGAGCGAGGCCAACCACTTCATGGTCCTTGAGCACGGCGTCTTTCAGGGCTACTACTTCTGGCACTACGTAGGCGGGGACCGAGACGCCCGCGACAAGTTCAGGGGGCACGAGCACTACGACCTCACCGAGGAGTTCGTGCGCTGTTACGACATGCCGTCCTTCGATCCCGCATACGCCACGCCCCCGCTCGAGCACTATGAGCCCATGCTGCGGTCCTTCTTCAGCCGGCCCTAAGTTCCGCTAACCGGAGTAGCCAGCCAAGCTTTGGGTAGGTGCCTGGCCCGCTCAACGGGCATGACTCAGTACCGGCGGTTGGGGGCAGATGCCCATGCGCTGCGCGAAACTCTCGACGGTGAGCCTCGAATACGCATCGGACCATTTGGTTGCTGCCGTATCGTCCCTGGCCCGTAGCGAACGGCCACTTCAGGAACGCCTTCAGACGACGTGGGACGACCACGTACAGATGCTCTGGATGAAGCCATGCCTCACATCCGATCTGTTGCACGAGTTCAGAGACTTCTGGCACCGATACACGGCACCATCGGACGATCGCACGAGCACAAAACTTCGTGCTCTGAACGGGGAAGAACAGAAGTGCGCCATCAACGAGCTTGTGACATTGTCGGCCCGAACAACGGCGGTGGCGGCGCAATCGGCCGATGGCGGAATCCTGGCCACGCTTGCTGATCTCAAAGAGCGCGCCCAGATCCGGCGGTAGGGGCTACTC
Organism: uncultured Acidimicrobiaceae bacterium; assembly: GCA_963826835.1. GTDB lineage: Bacteria > Actinomycetota > Acidimicrobiia > Acidimicrobiales > RAAP-2 > Bog-473. The sequence goes on along the minus strand of CAWGYK010000007.1, from coordinate 29,970 downwards.
CTGAACCCCGTATCGAAGACGAGGTCGTCGCCATGTCTCGGCTCAGGCCGCGCCCCTGTTCCACCACGCCGGGTTCGTGAGGGCCTCTTGTTTCAGCCACGAGAAATGGTGTTGGGCCGACCGCCGCAACAACGGCATAGTGGCTAGCCCGACCAAGGCCCAACGCCGGGCTCCAGGGCGAACTTCGCCAATGATCGAAAGAGCGGAAGCGGCTGCCCAGACATAGAGCAGCGCGTTGTAAGCAGGAAGACTTGTGGATGCAAGAGCCTCCGCCTCGGTGAGAACTGGTATTCCCAGCTTGTTGTACTGCCAGGGCCAAAGGTTGAAATGGACGACCACGCCCGCCAGCGACGCCCCAGACCACGCCGCGAGGAGGGGATCCCACCTCGTATCGTCATCTTTCGCCCCGATGCGGATCCACGCCGGGATACCAGTTCCCCAGAGTGCGCCTGCAAACCCGAGTCCGAGTTCAGGCTGCAGCACCAGTCCGACCCCACTAGACAGCTCGAAGCCGTGATGCGCCGCAGTCAGGATCGCCGTTGCCGTGGTCCACGGCCGCCGCATTTTCACCGATCCCTTCTACTCGCCATGGATGACATTTGATACCGCCGTGAGAGTTGTGGCCAGGAAGGCAGCTCTCGGCAAGTGGGTGGTGTTGGCACTACTTCAGCTTCGGGGTGGCCCGCGAGTGCCGAGTGTCCCACCGAGCTGGCGTACGGGTCTACCCACATTCAGCCCTATCCAGGTGGCGGCCACGGATGCTTCCGAACCCGGTCATCCACAGAAGAAGTTGCCTCATCGATTCCAGACAGGTCACCCGACCATGGACGACTGATCGACGGTCGCGACCTGGCCGACGTATTGGACGTCACCCGACGACACATCCAGCGACTTGTCGCCGAGCGACGAATTCCATTCCTCAAGGTCGGACGCGTGCCGGGGGCCCGCTTCGGTACCCGAATTGGCGCCGGCGTGTCTGGCTAGCGGCCGCCGAGGCCGCCGCATGCCGTGGTGCGGGGTTTCATGACCTCCGGCGCCTCAATGCCACGTCACTGACCGTCGGTGGTGTCGACATGAAGACCGCGCAGGTTCGTCTCGGCCACGCCGATCCGCTGATGACCCTGGCGGTCTGTGCATCTGCTCCGGCCTCGGCCGACCGGGCCGCCGCCGACGTCCTCGGCGAGACGTTCTTCGGTGACGCGACTCGGTGATCGGCGCCGTTCGAACCATTTCGTTCGCACCAAAATCGCGCCAAACGTCGTGAGGCAACTTCGACAGGTCGGGGACTCAACACCTTGACCTGGGACTCTGGAGTCGGGCTGCCCGGATTTGAACCGGGGACCTCTGCGTCCCGAACGCAGCGCGCTAACCAAGCTGCGCCACAGCCCGTCCGCCCCCCGGGGGGAGCAGCCAGCCACACTACCGCGGCCTCAGCCGGCCGCTTCCCCGGTGCCGTTGGCCGAGGGATCGCTCTCGGCGGGGCGGCGCCCGCCGACCGCCGCCTCGCCGGGTCCCGGCTCGCCGCCGGCGAAGGAGGCCAGGACCTGCGCCACCCTTCGCTTCTCCATCTCCACCACGCGCAGGTCCCATTCGCCCACGCGGACCTCCTCGCCCTCGGCGGGGATGTGGCCGAAGCGCTCGAACAGGAGGCCGCCGAGGGTGACGTACTCGCCGTCGGGGATCTCGATGCCGATGCGCTCCCGCACGTCGTCGACGTTGGTCTGCCCGTCGATGAGCCAGCGTGTGTTGTCCACCCGGACGATGTGGGCCTCCTCCTCCTCGTCGAACTCGTCGTGCAGATCGCCGACCAGTGGCTCCAGGAGGTCCTTGACGGTGAGCAGCCCGGCCACCCCGCCGTACTCGTCGACGACGACGGCCACGGCCCGCCGGTGCTTGCGCATGTCCGCCAGCGCCTCCAGGACCCCGAGCGACTCGGGCAGCAGGTAGGGCTGGCGCACCTTGCGCGAGATCTCGAGCGAGCTGGGGTCGGTGGCATCCCTGGGCTCGCCGCCGTCCCTCGCCGCCGCCGCCGTTGCCGCGGCCACGCGTCCCCGGCCGGTTGGTGCGGAAGATGTCGTTGACGAAGAGGATGCCGATCAGGTCGTCGAGGTCGTCGTGGACCACGGGGAAGCAGCTGTGCCCCGAGGTGCGCACGGCCTGCGCGATGTCCTCGGCGTGGACGGGGATGGTCAGGTACGTGACGTCGACCCGCGGCGTCATCACCTCGCGCACGTCCATGTCACGCAGATCGGCCAGGGCCTCGGTGATGAAGCGCTCCTGCTCGGAGGCCTCCGCCTCCAGGGACTGGCGGTCCCCCCCTCCGGGCCCGTCGGCGTCAGCGGAGCGGCGCCAGAGACGTCGTGTGCGTTGCGACACGGCCGGGCCGGGTCAGCGTCGCAGCTCGGGTCCCGCCTGCAGCTGGGTTCCGCCACCCACCAGCACGGGTACGGGCGTGAACGAGTCGTCGGCGAAGGTCCCCTCGTCGAGCAGTGCCGCCACGGCACGCCGCAGGCGGAGCGGGTCGAGGGGCTTGACCAGCCAGCCCTCGGCGTCCGACCGGCGGGCCAGGAAGACGTCGGGGCGCCGGTCGAGGAGCATGAGCACGGGGATGTGGTCCAGGGCGTCGTAGGACTCCTGCAGGCGCAGCTCGAGGCACACCGCCATGCCACCCATGTTCCCCATCTGCATGTCGACGATGAGCAGGTCCGGCGATTCCTCCGCGACGAACGCCACCACTTCGGGACCCGACGTCACGGCGCGCACCTCGATGTCGGGCCCGCTGATGACCGCCTCGACGTCCTTGCGGAGGGTCGGGGCGTCGCTGGCGACCAGGATGGTCTGCACCGCGGGGACACTATCCGACCGGCCGGAGTGGCCGGAAACCGACGGCGCGTCGGCGCCGCGCCGCCAGGCGTCACCGGCTCAGACGAAGAGGTGATCGGCCGCCCGCTGCAGACCGTGGAGCTCGTGCACGTCCTGCCCGAAGAGCGGGATCCGGCCGACCGGCGCCGGGGCCACCGCCGCCGCCAGGCCCGCCAGCGCGGCCTCCTCGCGGGCCGCCAGCGCGTTCAACTGCGCCAGGTTGCCCTCCAGCGCGGCCAGTTCCGGCGCGCTGTCCGGCGGCGGGTCCCCGCCGCCGTCCCCGAAGGAGGGCGCGATCCGGTTGACCACGAGCGCGGCCACCGCCACGTCGCGCTCGGCCAGCTTCTCGGCGAAGAAGCCCGCCTCGCCGATGGCGTCGGGCCGGGCCGAGGTGACGAGGACGTAGGCCGTGGCCGGGTCGGCCAGCAGCTCGTGCACGGCGCTGGCCCGGCTCCGGAACCCGTCCTCCATCCCCTCGAAGGCCTGGAAGAAGCTGACGGCGTCCTGGACGATCTCGGCGCCGGCGACCTTGGCGATTGTCCGCAGCAGCGCCTGGGTGGCCACGCCGACGGCCCGCAGCGACATCTTGGTCGGCACCAGGATGGCGCGGAAGAGCCGGTTCTCCAGGAAGCGGGTCAGACGGCGCGGCGCGTCGAGCAGGTCCAGCGCGTTGCGCGTCGGGGGCGTGTCGACCACCACGATGTCGAAGTCGCCCGACTGGACCAGCTCGTAGAGTTTCTCCATCGCCATGTACTCCTGCGTCCCGGACAGCGCTCCGGCGAGATTCTGGTAGAGCCGGTTGGCCAGGATGGACTCGGCCTGCTCGGGCGTGCGCGCGTAGCGCTGCACGAGGTCGTCGAACGTGCCCTTCGAGTCCAGCATCAGCGCGTGCAGGTGCCCGGGCCAGTCGCCCTTCACCTCCGAGGGCGTGTTGGGCAGCGACTCCACGCCCAGCGCATCGGCCAGCCGCCGCGCCGGGTCGACCGTCACGACGCACGAGCGCCGGCCGGCCCGCGCCGCCGCCAGCGCGAAGGTGGCCGACACCGTCGTCTTGCCCACGCCGCCCGACCCGCAGCACACCACGACTGAGCGCTCGGTCACCAGGCCCGGCAGCGTCGCCGGTGCCGGGCTCTCCGTCGCGCTGGCCTCGCCCGCCACTCCCGTCGCCTCGTCCGCGCCCGCCGCGCCCGCCGCGCCCGCCGCCTGCGTCGCGCTCACGCCGCCCCCTCCGCCACCAGCGTCCCCACCGCGCCCGCCAGCGCCTCGGCCAGCACGCTGGTCTCGGCCGGGCCGATCGACGCCGCGTCGAGCGCCGGCACGAGGAGGTGGGGCAGAGGCAGGTCCCGGCGCAGGCGCTCGATCTGCTCGGTGGACACCGCGTGGCGGGCCAGCCGGAAGGTCCGGGCCTCCTCCAGCGCCGCCAGGTGCGCCGGCGCCACCGACACGCCGGCCGCCCCGGCCACCGCGGCCGCCGGCCGACTCCAGCCCCACCGGCTCGGGGTCGCAGGCGTTGACGATGACCGGGCCCAGCTGGACGCCGGCCTTGTCCTCGAGGGTGTAGGCGGACTCGATCGTCTCGGAGACCGGCAGCTCCTCGGGCAGCGTGACCAGGACCACCCGGCAGCGGGCGGGGTCGCTCAGCAGGTCGACCACGTCCTGGGCCTGGGTGCGCAGTGGCCCGCCCCGGGCCGCGTTGACCATCCCGCTGGCCGAGGTCAGGAACGTGATGGCGTGGCCCGTGGCCGGCGCGTCGACCAGGATCAGGTCGGCGGCGGCGTCCCGCTCGAGCTGCTTGACCTTGCCGAGCACCAGCACGTCGCGGATGCCCGGGATGGCGGTCGAGACCACGTCGAGCACCCCCGAGCGGGCCAGCCGCTTGGACACGCGCCTCAGGCCGTGGTCCTCGAGATACTCCACCAGCGCGTCGTCGGGCGTGAGCCGCCGGGCCCGCACCGAGCCGGTCTGACCCCCCTGGCCGCCCGGCGCGGCGGGTGCGAGGAGGACTTCCTCGTAGCCGAGGTCCCCGTGGCGGCCGAAGGCGGCGGTGATCCCCGACTTGCCCTCGAGCTCGACGATGAGCACCGATCGGCCCACCCCCGCAGCCATCTTGGCCAGCGCCGCACTCATCGTCGTCTTGCCCACGCCGCCCTTGCCGGCGATGACGAGGACGTGGCTCTGTGCGCAGAAGGTCTCCACGTCCATGCTGGGCCGAGCGTAGTTGCCGGGCCTCGGCCGCAGATCGATCGCCGCCCAAAGATCCTGGTCACACCCCTTGAAAGCGACCATTCCCGGCGGTAGCTTGACCTCGCGGGGGGATCCGAAGGGCCCTATCGGGGGGTTTGATGCGCCAGGGACAAGACATGTGGCAGTTGAAGGCAGCGTGCAGGGGACCGCAGGCTGCGGTGTTCTTCCCTCCGTCGCACGCCGAGCGCAAGGAGGAGAAGGCCCTGCGCGAGATGCGGGCCAAGACCATCTGCGACCAGTGCCGCGTGCGCGGCGAGTGCCTCGACTACGCCATCAGGATTCGCGAGCCGCACGGCATCTGGGGTGGCCTGAACGAGCTGGAGCGCAAGCTCATGCTCGACCGCAGGGCGAGCTGACCCATCACCACCACCCCCGCCTCAGTGCGGGGGTGTGATCTTCAGCTCCTGATCCGCCGCCAGTACGCCGCGGCTCTCGCACACCGCACCGGGCTTGTCGCCGTCGACCGCGCAGATGGTGGCCGTGATCTCGTTGGCCGCGGTGACGACGGCCTGGGTCAGCGGGCTCGATGGGGTGGTGAGGTCCCCGGCGATCTGGCTCTGCGAGAGCCCGCCCAGGACGCTGGGCGTGAAGCTCGCCCCGTTGAGGACGTAGCGGTTGGCCACGTCGAGGAGGGCGAAGGTGTTGGCGCCCGCCCCGTAGCTGGCGACCGCGGCGGCCTGGCGGGCATCGGGGGTCTCGAGGTTGAGGTAGCGGGCCCCGGTGGGGTCCAGCGAGCTGTAGCGCTCCACCGACTCGAGGATCAGGTACTTGCTCGAGTACTGGACCTTCCAGAAGGTGAAGGTCGACACGTCGGCGAACGCCGTGCTCGGGCTCGACTGCATCAACCCGAGCTGTCCGAACGTGCCGAAGCGCGACAGGGCGAGGATCAGCGGCCAGCGCTGGACGGCGGCGTAGGGGGCGAACTCGGCGCCGTAGAAGAACACGACCGGCTGGGGCGGCCCGCCGTCGACCGTGGCCAGCCACAGCGGCGAGCTGCCGCTCCCGGCCGGCCGCGGCGCCAGGACCGGGTTGGCCGGGGAGCTCACCCCGACGGCGTCGTAGACCGACTTGGGCACGCGCCAGGGACGAGACGAGCGAGGACGGGGCGGCGTTGAAGGTCTCCACCGTCGACGACGTGCTCGGCCCCGCGTCGTCGCGCACGATGACCAGCGCGCCGAGCAGGCAGATGGCGACGATGATGAGCCCGAGAGCGAGATAGCGACGCGGGATGTGGCGCAACGTGGGCGCCGACGCGGGCTCGTGGTCGGGCTGGCTCATGGACCGGGTCAGGTTAGCCAAGGGGTGCCCCCGTCCCGGGGGCGCCGCCCCTTCCTGCCGGTACCCTCTCCGGCGTGCCTCCATCGGCCTCCCCTCCCGCCCACGCCACCGCCATCAGCCGCCGGGCCCGACCCGGCCCCGGTGGAGATCCGCCCCGCCGCCACGGTCATGCTGGTGCGGGACACACCGGCACCGTCGGGCGGGACGACGCTCGAGGTCCTCATGGTGCGGCGCAACCTGCGCTCGGACTTCGTGGGCGGTGCCTACGTGTTCCCCGGCGGCGCGGTCGACCCCCTCGACGGTGGGGCCGCCGCGGAGGCGCTCTGCGCCGGGCGCACCGATGCCGGGGCCAGCACGCTGCTGGGCGTCGACTCGGGCGGCCTGGCCTACTGGGTGGCCGTCGTGCGCGAGACGTTCGAGGAGGCCGGCCTCCTCCTGGCCCGGCGCGAGGGTGGTCCCGACCTGCTGGCCGGCGACCACGAGGAGGAGGCGCGCTTCGCCGCCGCGCGCGTCGCGGTCAACGCCGGGTCGCGCCGCTTCCTCGACCTGTGCCGCGACGAGGGCCTGCGCCTCACGGTCGGCGACATCCACTACTTCGCCCACTGGATCACCCCGCGCGGCGCGCCCCGTCGTTACGACACCCGGTTCTTCGTCTGCGCGGCGCCCCCCGGGCAGATCGCCGCGCACGACGCCGGCGAGACGATCGCCGAGGTGTGGATCTCGCCGCACGACGCGCTGGCCCGCCACCGCGCCGGCGAGATCGAGATCATCTTCCCGACCATCCGCAACCTCCAGGCCATCGGCCGCTTCGACACGAGCGCGGCGCTCCTGGCCGCGGCGGAGGAGGCCTCGAGCGCGGTCCCGGCGATCGAGCCGCGGGTGGTGCCCGACGGCAGCGGGATGCGCATCGTGCTGCCGGGCGACCCCGCCTACGAGCGGGGAGCGGTGGCCGACCCCGCCGACGGCGGGGCGCGGGGGGACTTCAACGAGGCCGTGCGCGCGGTGTCCATGCGAGCCAACGAGGAGGGTCCCGACGCCGCGCCCGGGGCCCCGACCCGGCGGGCCGTGATCCCGGCGGTGCCGGACTTCGGTCTCGGCCCCGCCCCCGAGCCGGGCCGGGTCGACGAGGTGGCACCGGGCGTCCTGCGGCTCACCGCCCCGAACCCGGGCCTCATGACCGGGCCGGGCACCAACACCTACCTCGTGGGTCGTGCCGACCTGGTGGTGGTCGACCCCGGACCCGCCGATGAGGCCCACACCGCCGCCATCGCGGCCGCCGCCGCCCCGCTGGGCGCGGTCCGCACCATCCTCGTCACCCACACCCACGTCGACCACGCACCCGGTGCCGCCGCGCTGGCCGATGCCACCGGGGCCCGGGTGGTCGGCTACGGCCCGGCGGAGGGCTTCGCGCCCGACGAGCTCGCCGGGGAGGGGTGGACCCTGTCCTGTCCCGGGGCCCGTGCCGGCGAGCACCTGACCCTGCGCGCCCTGCACACGCCCGGCCACGCCTCGGACCACCTGTGCTGGCTCGTCGAGGAGCACGCGCTCCTCCTCACCGGTGACCACGTCATGCACGGTTCGACGGTCGTGATCCGGCCGCCCGACGGTGACCTCCATCAGTACCTGGCCAGCCTGGCCCGCCTGCGCGACGCCACGCCGGCGATCCGCACCCTGGCCCCGGGTCACGGCCGGCTGATGGGCCAGGTGCCCGAAGTCGTCGACGCCCTGGTCGCCCACCGCCTCGGGCGCCACGAGACCATCGCCGCCGCGCTCACCCGACGCGGCGAGGGAACGGTCGACGAGTTGCTCCCCGAGGTCTACGGCGACGTCACCGAGCGCCAGCTCCCGGTCGCCCGCTTCTCCCTGTGGGCCCATCTGCGGGCGTTGGGCCAGGAGGGCAGGGCCGTCCCCACCGGCGCCGTCGCCGGGCAGGACACCGTCGAGACCGCGCTGGGCCATCGCCTGAGTGCCGGGCGCCTGATCGGCGGGCGCCTGGGCGACTCAGCTCGTCACGGCGTCCCCCTGGGCGACGGCCGACTCGACCCGTTCGAGGAGGCGGGCCGAGCACCCCTGCACGTCGACGATCGGCGCCACCTCCTCGGCGACCACGCGTGCCAGTTCCTCGAAGACGGCTCCCAGCTCGCTCGCGGCGCCCGCCAGGGCGACGGGCACGCCGATGTCCCCGCCGGCGGCCAGGTCCGGGTGCAACGGGATGGAGCCGATCAGCGGCACCCCGAGACCTCGGGCCAGGCGTTCCCCACCGCCGGAGCCGAAGAGCGCGTAGGTGGTTCCGTGCTCGCAGGTGAAGTCGCTCATGTTCTCGATCACCCCGGCCACGCGCAGGTAGCCCCGGCGCGCCATGTCGGCCGCCCGGGCCGCCACCTTCTGGGCCGCCACGGGAGGCGTCGTGACGACCAGGAGCTCGGTGCGCGGGAGGAGGCGGGCCAGTCCCATCTGGACGTCACCGGTGCCCGGCGGGAGGTCGATGAGCAGGTAGTCGAGATCACCCCAGTGGGCGTCCTGCAGGAACTGCTGCACCGCCCGGGTCAGCACGAGCCCGCGCCACATGATCGCCTGCTCCTCGTCGGCCAGGAACCCCATGGAGAGCACCCGCACCTTGCCCGGTCCGATGGAGCGCTCCAGCGGGACCATCTTCCCCGCCCTGGCCTCGACGTCGCCTTCCATGCCGAGGAGGCGCGGGACGGAGAAGCCCCAGATGTCGGCATCGAGGATGCCGACCACCAGACCGCGAGAGGCCAGGGCCACCGCGAGGTTCACCGTGACCGACGACTTGCCGACGCCGCCCTTGCCCGACGCGATGGCGAGCACCCGGGTCGAGGCGGCGATCGCCGTGTCCGGGGCGTCCTCGCGGGCCTTCCAGCGGGCCCGCGCCATCACGGCGGCGCGCTCGTCCGCGTCCATGGCGGCCACCCGTACGTCGACGGACCGCACCCAGTCCAGGGAGCGCACGTGGTTCACCACGTCGCGCTCGATCTGGCCGCGCAGGGGGCACGAGGCGATGGTCAGGGCCACGTCGACGATGACGTCGCCGCCCTCGACGGTGATGCCCCGGACCATGCCGAGGTCCACGATGGTGTCGCCCAGCTCGGGGTCCACCACCGCCCGCAGGCAGTCGCGGACCTGCTCCTCCGGGTCCTGCGGCGGCGGCTCCCCCGACGGCGGAGTGACGGTGGCGGGAGGGGTCATCGCAGACCATTGTACCTGCGTGTCGGGGATTTCCGGCCGGGGCCGGCCCTGGTGCCGGTGTTCGTCCGGCGCCGGTAACATGGAGGACGTCCGCGGCGCACCGTGCACCCAGGACTGTCGGTCGCCAGGCGTGTGGCGCAACGAGGAGGAACCAGTGACGACGATGTCCACTTCGGTCAACATCGGGAAGAAGCCGGCACCGGTGACGCTCAGCGACGACGCCGCGGCCAAGGTCGCCGAGTTGCTGGCCCAGGAGGAGGGCGAGGAGCTCGCGCTGCGGGTCGCCGTCAAGCCGGGCGGCTGCTCGGGCTACAGCTACGAGATGTTCTTCGACACCGAGGTCATGCCGGACGACGTGGTGCGCGAGTTCGGCACGGTCAAGGGTCGTGGTGGACTCGGCCAGTGCCGAGCTGCTGACCGGTTCGACCCTCGACTACAGCGACGGTCTGCAGGGCGCCGGCTTCAACATCTCCAACCCCAACGCCACCCGCACCTGCGGCTGCGGCTCCTCCTTCAGCTGAGCCCCGGCCACTCCCGGCCCCCCGCCCCCTGAGCGGAACCAGCACCACCCCCGAGCAAGAACTCGCCTTCGGCGCGCCCGCATCCGCGGCCGAGCCCGTCTCCTTCGTGCTCAACGGGAGGTCCGTCTCGGTCGGCGACGGGATCAGCCTCCTCGACGCGTTGCGCGAGGAGCTCGGCTGCCGCTCCGTCAAGGACGGCTGCAGTCCGCAGGGCCAGTGCGGGTGCTGCACCGTGTGGGTCGACGGAGCGCCCCGTGTCGCCTGCGTGACGCCGGTCCGGCGCATCGCCGGCCGTCAGGTCACGACGCTCGAGGGAGCGCCGGCGGACCTGCGCGACCGCTGGGCGTCCGCCTTCGTGCGAACACGGGGCGAGCCAGTGCGGGTTCTGCACCCCGGGCATCGTGCTGCGCCTGGCCGCGCTCGAGGGGACCGCGGCGGGAAGGCCGCCCTCGCGCCACGACGTCGAGGCGGCCCTGCGCGCCCACCTGTGCCGGTGCACGGGGTGGCAGTCCATCGTCGAGGCCGCGTGCAGCGTGCTCGGCATCGACGAGGCCACGGGGGCGCCGGCGGGCGGCCCGCGCAATCCGGTGCTGGCGGCCTGGCGCGCCCAGGTCGAGGGGCCGGCCTTCCAGAGCTCGGGGCCCGACGTGGTTCTCGGCGGCGGCGGCTTTGCCGACGACTCGGCGCCGACCGGCGCCCTCCTCCAGCTCGGCGCCGACGCGCCGCTCGCCCCGGGGATCCGCGCCGCCAGGGCCGGCGGCGGACGCATCCAGGGCCGCAACAGCACGGTCCCGCTGTCGCATCCCGTCGATGTCCCCGGGGGCGACTGGGCCCTCACGCTGCAGACGACCTGGGTCGAGCCCGCCTACGTCGAGCCCGACGCCAGTTGGAGCCGGCCCGACCATGCCCCCGCGTCCCCGCTGGCCAACGGGGGCGCGTTCGGGGGTAAGCGACGCAGCCCGGTTCCCGCCCGCGCCAAGCAGCTGGCCGACGGCGGCGGTGAGGTCGTGCGCGTCCTGTGGCGGCGCGAGGACGTGGTGCGCCGCGGCCCTAAGCGCCCGCCCCTGGGTGTCGCGCTGCGGCACGACGGATCCGGTCTCGTCCGGGTCGGCCGCACGCCCGGCTCCGCCGACCTGGCGCCGTTGGCGGCGACGGTCGAGGCGCGCTGCCCCGGTGTACGCGTCGAGCAGGTCGACGTCGTCGGCCCGCCCGTGTCGCCCGACCTGCGTGGGGCCGGTTGGGCCGAGGTCCTGGCGGCCCAGGCCGTGCTGGGAGCGCCGACCGGATCGCCGGGCACGGGTCAGGTCCACGTCGCCGTGCCCGGGGCCGGGAGCGCCCGCGTCGAGCTGCAGCTGGCGGCGGGGACGCGTGGCCACGTCGAGGTCGACGTGTGGGCCGGTGAGGTGCTCTGCGCCGTGACGCTGCGCTCGTACGCGCTCGGTGCGGTGCACCAGGCGCTCGGACTGGTGTGGAGCGAGGGCATCGCCGTCGACGGTGCCGGTGAGCCCGTCGACCTCACCATCCGCTCCTTCGGCATTCTCGGCGCCCGCGACATGCCGGAGGTCACGGTCCGTCTGCACGACGGGGAGGGGTGGCCCGTCAACGGCTCCGACGCCGTGTTCGTGGCCACGCTGGCCGCGGCGTGGATGGCCGAAGGGTTGCCCCGGCGCTGGCCGACGCGGCGCGACGCCGTGCGCGCGCCGTCCCGCGGCGTGGCACCATCGGGCAGTCGAGAGGAGCGCGCATGAGCCCTGCCGTTGGTCCCTATTCCCCCGTCCGCCGCGTCGGCGACTGGGTCATCACCTCGGGACAGGTCGGCCTGGCCACCGACGGCGCGGGGGTGGCGGGGCTGGTGGCGGGCGGGACCCTGACGGAGTTGCGCCAGGCCCTGCAGAACGTGGCGGAGCTGCTCGCCGTCGAGGGTGCGACGCTGGGCGACGTCGTGAAGACGACGCTGTACCTCGTCGACATGTCGGAGTTCGCCGCGGTCAACGAGGTCTGGGTCGAGTTCTTCACGGAGAACCGGCCGACGCGCTCGGCCGTCGCGGTGGTGGCGCTCCCGATCGGGGCCCGGGTCGAGGTCGAGGCCTGGGCCTACGTGCCCGTCGTCTGAGCGGACGGGGCGGTCGTCGGGGCGGGCCCCGTTGCGGGGGCCGGGCCGCTGGCCCCGTTGCGCTGCGCCACGCCGGGGTGCCAGGCCACCTGCCCGAAGCGGTAGCCGACGGAGCGCACGGTCTGAATGAGGTGGGCGTGCTCCTCGCCGAGCTTGGCCCGGAGGCGCCGGATGTGGACGTCGACGGTGCGGGCCCCGCCGTAGTACTCGTAACCCCACACCCGGCTGAGCAGCGTCTCGCGGGTGAACACCTTGGCCGGGTGCCCGGCCAGGAAGCGCAGGAGCTCGTACTCCATGTAGGTGAGGTCGAGGACCCGGCCGGCCACGGCGGCCTGGTACGTCTCGAGATTGAGCATCAGGGGCCCGTACTCAATGAGGTCGGGCCGCATGCTCTGGCCGGTGCGCCAGAAGAGGTGCTGCAGGCGCGCCACGAGCTCCTCGGGCCGGGCCGGCAGGACGCAGAAGTCGTCGTAGAGGTCGTCACGCAGCAGGAGTTCGCCCACCTGGTCCGTCCCGATGGCCAGGAGGAGGGGGGTCATGGGCACCTCGCGCAGGCGGAGGTGGCGGCAGAAGGCCACGGCGGCGGACATGTCGTCGCCGGCCACCACCAGAGCGCCCGAGTAGCCCGTGATGCGGCCGTCCGGTCCCGGAGCGGCCACGTCGTCGGGGCCCGACACGCTCTGGTGCCCGAGGCCCGCGCTCTGCAGTCCGAGGGTCACCTCGGCGGGCAGGTCGCTGGGGAAGCAGAGAAGGGGGTCCATCGGTCCGCTCGGGGTCAGAGGAGAGGCAGGTAGCGATCCAGCTCGAACTGGGTCACCTGAGCCTGGTAGTCGTCCCACTCCTCGCGCTTGTTGCGGATGAACCACTCGAAGACGTGGTCCCCGAGCGTGTCGGCCAGGAGCTCGGAGCCCTCCATTTCGTCCACGGCGTCGTGCAGGCTCGAGGGCAGCTGCTCGATCCCCTTCTTGGCCAGCTCCTTGGGTGTCAGGGTGAACAGGTTGTCGTCGGCCTCCGGCGGCAGCGGGTAGTCCTCGGCGAGGCCGCGCAGACCCGGCGGCGAGGATCACCGCGAAGGTGAGGTAGGGGTTGCAGGCGCTGTCGGGGGCCCGGTACTCCAGTCGGGTCGACTCCGTCTTCCCCATCTTGACCACGGGCACCCGCACCAGCGCCGAGCGGTTGTTGCGGGCCCAGCTCACGTGGACGGGCGCCTCGTACCCGCCGATGAGGCGCTTGTAGGAGTTGACCCACTGGTTGGTCACCGCGGTGATCTCGCGGGCGTGGTGCAGCAGTCCGGCGATGAAGCGGCGCGCCACTTCGGAGAGCCCGTACTGGTCGTTCTCGTCGACGAATGCGTTGCGCTCGCCCTCCCACAGCGAGATGTGGGTGTGCATGCCCGACCCCTGCACACCGGCCAACGGCTTCGGCATGAACGAGGCGAAGACATGCTCCTGGCGCGCCATCTCCTTGATCACCATGCGGGTTGTCATGACGGTGTCGGCCATGGTGAGGGCGTCGGTGTAGCGCAGGTCGATCTCGTGCTGGCTGCGCGCGTCCTCGTGCTGGGTGTGCTCGACGGGGATGCCCATCTCCTCGAGCATGAGCACCGAGCGCCGCCGGAGGTCGCTCGTCAGGTCGGCCACCGTGAGGTCGAAGTAGGAGCCCGAGTCGAGGGTGACCGGGCCGTGGGCCGGGTCGGCATCGGCGAAGTAGAAGAACTCGACCTCGGGCGAGGCGAAGAAGGTGAAGCCGGCCGCCCGGGCCCGCTCCAGCGTGCGCCGCAGCGCGTGCCGGGGGTCGCCCCCGAAGGGGGTGCCGTCGAGGTTGGCGATGTCGCAGAAGACGCGGGCCACCTGCGCGTCGTCGTGGTGCCACGGGAGCAGCTGGAAGGTCGTGGGATCCGGGCGGGCGAGGACGTCGGCCTCCTGGACCCGGCTGAACCCGTCGATGGCCGAGCCGTCGAAGGTCATTCCCTCGTCGAGCGCGTTCTCCAGCTCGGCCGAGGTGATGTTGAACCCCTTGGGCGTTCCCAGGACGTCGGTGAACCACAACTGGACGAAGCGGATGCCCCGCTCCTCGACCGTCCGGAGCACGTAATCACGCTGACTTTGCACCGCACCAGCTTCGCATGCCCGGGGACCCGCCTCCTTCGGGGCCCGGGCGGGCGGGCCCCCATCGGGCCGGCCGGGGGCACCGGTAATCTGGGACGATGCCGCATCTGCGCCTCGCCGCCGCGCAGCTCAACACCGTCGTGGGCGACCTGTCGGGCAACGTGGAACGGGTCCTGGCCGCCTTGGCCGCCGCCGAGGCGGCCGGGGCCGACCTCTGCGTCGTGCCGGAGCTCGCCATCCCGGGCTACCCGCCCGAGGACCTCCTCCTCAAGCCCGGGTTCATCGCCGACAACGTGACCGCGTTGGAGAAAGTGGCGGCGGCCACCGGGCAGTGCGCGGTCGTGGTCGGGTTCGTCGGTGCCGCCCCGGGCGGGGCCGGCCTGGCCAATGCCGCCGCCGTGTGCGCCGGAGGGCGGGTCGTGGGGGTGTACCGCAAGCGCTTCCTCCCCAATTACGGCGTCTTCGACGAGCAGCGGTGGTTCGTGCCGAGCGACGAGCCGCCGCCGCTCTTCGGCGTGGCCGGTGCCTGGGTCGGCGTCTCCATCTGTGAGGACGTGTGGTTCGACGACGGCCCGGTCGCGCACGCGGGGCGGGCGGGGGCCGACGTCGTGGTGAACCTCAACGCGTCGCCCTACAACCGGGGTCGCCGGGCCGAGCGTCTCGCCATGCTCTCGGGCCGGGTGGCCGAGGCCGGGTGTGCCATCGCCTACGTGAACCAGGTGGGCGGACAGGACGAGCTCGTCTTCGACGGCGACTCGCTCATCGTCGACGCCGACGGCACGCTGATCGGATCGGGGGCCCAATTCGCCGAGGACCTCGTGGTGGTGGACCTGCCGATCGGGTCCCACCCGGCCCGCACGGTGACCGAGCTCCTGCCGCGCATCGCCGTGACCGAACCCCGCCGGGCCGACCGGCCCGCGCTGGCACCGGCCGCGCCGCGCCCGGCCCTGAGCGACCACGCCGAGGTCTACGCCGCCCTTGTCCTGGGCACCCGTGACTACCTGGCCAAGAACGGCTTCTCCGAGGCCGTGATCGGCCTGTCGGGTGGGATCGACTCGTCGCTGGTGGCGACGGTCGCCGTCGACGCGCTGGGCCCGTCGCGGGTGCACGGCATCTCCATGCCGTCGCGCTACTCGAGCGACAGCTCTCGTGACGACGCCGAGGTGCTGGCCGAGCGGCTGGGCATCGACCTCAAGACGGTGGCCATCGAGGAGGCCCACGTCGCCTTCGCCGCCATGCTGGCGCCCGTCCTCGGGCGCGAGCCCTTCGGCCTGACCGACGAGAACCTGCAGTCGCGTCTCCGGGGCGTGCTGCTGATGGCGGTGTCCAACGCCAAGGGATGGATCGTGCTCACCACGGGCAACAAGAGCGAGATGGCGACGGGCTACTCGACGCTCTACGGCGACTCGGCGGGCGGGTTCGCCGTGATCAAGGACGTGCCCAAGACGCTGGTGTACGACCTGTGCCGCTACCGCAACACCCAAGCCGTGCTCGAGGGCCTGCCCGGACCGATCCCCGACAGCGTGCTGGACAAGCCACCCTCGGCCGAACTGCGCCCGGACCAGCGCGACGACCAGTCGCTCCCGCCCTACGAGGAGCTCGACCCCGTCCTCCAGGGCTATGTCGAGGGGGACCGCACCGCGGCCGAGCTGGTGGCGGAGGGCTTCGACCCCGCCGTGGTCGACCAGGTGGTGCGCCTGGTCGACGGTGCCGAGTACAAGCGGCGCCAGATGCCGCCCGGAGTGCGGATCACCACCAAGGCCTTCGGCAAGGACCGGCGCATGCCGATCACGAACCGCTACCGCTCCTCGTCGCTGGAGGAGTCCGGTGGCGGCTGACGCCGCCGTGGCGCCCCGGTCCTGGCGGGGGATCGAGGAGCTGGCCGGCCTCGTCGGCGCCTATTGCTGGGTCGAGAGCCGGATCTTCGAGCTCAGCGGGACCTGGGCCAGCGGCGCGGACGACGTGGCCACGGCGTTCCTCGACCCTGCGCTGCGGGTCTGGTGTGCCGGGGTGTCCGTCCGGCACGGTGCGTTGGCCTCCCGTTGGGCCGAGCGGCTCCCGGTGCGGGCGGGGGTCGATCCGGGCGCACTGGTGACGGCACCGCCCGGGCCGCTGGCCGGGGCGCTCGACACGCTGGCCGCCTGGCCGGCCCCGGTCGGGGTGGCGGCGCTGGTCGGCGCGGTGCTCCCCGGGCTGCTGGGTGTCTACGGCGCCCACCTGCGGACTGCCTCGCCCGTCGCCGAGGCCCCGGTCCTGGAGGTCCTGGAGGGGGCCCGACCGGGTCCTGGGCGGGGAGATAGCGAGCGGCCGGGTCCTCCTGGAGGGCTCTCCCGAGGGGCTGACAAGGGAGGGCGCGCTCGACCGGGCCCTTAAACAGGCGTTTGAGGCGACACGCATTTTCCCTGCTGGTTCCCCATCTTGACAGTGCCATTACACTGTCTCCGCAGCCCTCGTACGCCTGGAACGGGCACAGGCTGCATTTCTAGGAGCGCAACAGCCCGGCCAGGTCCCCCTCGCCGTGGCCGTGGGACGGGAAGGTTTGGCGAAGATCTTGGCCAAGGAACGAATTGAGCGCGACGACGAGGATCTCGTCCGGCTCTACCTGACAGACATCGGTCAGTACCCCCTGCTGACCAAGGACGACGAGGTCCGATTGGCCCAGGCCATCGAGGCCGGACGGGCCGCCGAGGTGGACGTGGCCAAGGCACCCAAGGGCCTCACCACGGCGAAGAAGCGCGAGCTGCGCCGGGCCGTCATGGAGGGCGAGCAGGCGCAGCAGACCTTCGTCCAGTCCAACCTGCGGCTGGTCGTGTCCATCGCCAAGAAGTACCAGGCCTCGGGCCTGCCGCTGCTGGACCTGATCCAGGAGGGCAACCTCGGGCTGATGCACGCCGTCGAGAAGTTCGATTGGCGCAAGGGCTTCAAGTTCTCGACCTATGCCACCTGGTGGATCCGCCAGGCCATCACCCGGGGCATCGCCAACACGGGGCGGACGATCCGCCTGCCCGTGCACGCCGGGGACACGCTGGCCCGGGTGCAGAAGGCCCAGGCCAGGCTGGAGCTGAAGCTGGGCCGCCCGGCCACGCTGGCCGAGTTGGGCATCGAGGTCGAGATGCCCGAGGACAAGCTCGTGGAGGCCCTGCGCTTCCGGGCCGAGCCCCTGTCGCTGTCCGAGCCGCTCCGCGAGGACGGGGATGCCGAGCTGGGCGACGTGGTCGAGGACCGCTCGGCCGAGTCCCCCTTCGAGGTGGCCGCCGTCTCCTTGTTGCCCGACGAGATCGGCCGGCTCCTCTCCCCGCTCGACGAGCGTGAGCGTGAGATCCTGCGCCTGCGCTTCGGGCTGGACCGGGGCGAGCCCCGGACGCTCGAGGAGGTCGGTGAGCATTTCAACCTCACCAGGGAGCGCATCCGCCAGATCGAAGCCCGGGCCATGTCGAAGCTGCGCCACCCGTCCTCGGACACCGGGGCGCGTGATTTGCTGACCGTCTAGCGGCGCCTAGGCTCTTCAGCCATGAAGAAGCTGATCATTCTCGCCCTGCTGGTCGCCATCGGCGTCATCGCCGCCCGCCGCCTGCGCGAGGCGTAGAGAACCTCAGAGACGCTGCGCTACGCGGCGCGCCCGGCCAGCCTGGCCGCGGCGTGGCGGCCCCGGAGGCCCCGTCGCCACAAGATGAGCGCCGCGCCGGCGACGGCCAGGCTCGTCGTCACCACGGGCGTGGTGCGGCCCACCCGGTCGCGAAGGCGGATCGGCTTGGTGAAATTGCGCACCTCCCAGCCGCGCTCGCGCGCCACCTTGGCCAGGGCCCGGTCGGGGTTCACCGCCACGGGGCGTCCCACCGCCTCGAGCATCGGCAGATCGGTCGCCGAATCGGAGTAGGCGCTGCTGGCCGCCAGGTCGAGTCCGGTGCGCTCGGCCAGCTCGCGCATCGCCGTGGCCTTGGACTCGCCGTAGGCGTAGAAGGCCATGCGGCCGGTGTAGCAACCCTGCTCGTCGACTTCGCCCCGCGAGCAGATCGCCCCGTCCACGCCGAGCAGGTCGGCCAGGGGCAGCACGATCTCCTCGGGCGACGCCGAAACGAGATAGACGCGGTGACCGGCGGCCCGGTGCAGCTCCATGAGCTCGAGCGCCTCGGCGTACATGATCGGCTCCATCGTCTGGAGCATCGTCTCGCGCACGATCTGGCGCACCTGGGCCCGATCCCATCCCTTGGTCAACGCCAGCATCGATTCGCGCACGCGGACCAGCCGGTCCTCGTCGGCACCGAAGTAGAGATAGATCAGCTGGGACATGGCGGCCCGGGCCACCATGCGCCGGTTGATGAGCCCACCCTTGAGGAAGGGTCGTCCGAACGCGGCGATGGAGGCGCGGTCGATGACCGTCTTGTCGAGATCGAAGAAGGCCGCCTCCATATCTTTAATGGTACGGGTGACCAGGCCTCGGCCTTGAGCGCCCGTGACAATTGGAAGGCGAACCCGCGAACGTTTGGTGCCCGTGAACAGGGACGTTACGGGGGTTGCCGACTGGTTGCGGCTAGGGCTGCTGCTCCGCGATGAACAGCGCGTGCACGGCGTCCTCGGCGTCCGCCGTCACCAGCACGAGCACCTCGTCGCCGGACTGCAGCGTCGTGTCGCCCCGCGGGACCACGAGACGATCGGCCCTGACGACGGCGACGACGACCGCATCGCGGGGGAAGGCCAGATCGGCGATGGGGGTGTCGTTGGCGGGCGAATCCTCGGCCAGGGTGATCTCGACCAGGTGGGCCACGCCGCCCTTGAACTGCAGCAGCCGGACCAGCGAGCCGACCGAGACCGCCTCCTCCACGAGGGCGGTCAGGAGCTGAGGGGTCGACACCGAGACGTCCACCCCCCAGCTCTCGTTGAAGAGCCACTGGTTCTTGGGGTGGTTGACCCGGGCCACGACCCGGGGCACGGCGAACTCCTGCTTGGCCAGCAGAGAGATCACGAGGTTGTCCTCGTCGTCACCGGTGGCCGCCACGACGACGTCCA
This sequence comes from uncultured Acidimicrobiaceae bacterium, assembly GCA_963826835.1. Classification (GTDB taxonomy): domain Bacteria; phylum Actinomycetota; class Acidimicrobiia; order Acidimicrobiales; family RAAP-2; genus Bog-473. The sequence continues at coordinate 10,630 of CAWGYK010000007.1, read as the reverse complement.
CGGTGGCGAGGCCGGCGGCGTCGAGCGAGGAGACCTCGCACGCGTCCGCCGCCACCCAGGTGATGTCGAGGCTGGGCCGGAGCCGCTCCACCAATTCGGGGTCCTGTTCGAGGACGAGTACCTCGTGGCCGTTGGCGTGCAGATCGGAGGCGATGGCGGTCCCGACACTTCCGGCACCGGCGATGGCGACCCTCACTGCGCCGCGTCTTTGTTCGTACCCTCGCTGCGGGCCAGCGTCTCGTCGAACTTGCGCAGGGCGTCGTCGAGCACGGCGATGTGCAGGACGTCGCCCTCCTGGCCCACGAGCTCGCGGGCGTCGAGGCGCGGGACGCCCGAGCGGGTGACCGAGACCAGGCTGAGGTGCCCGGGCTGCTCGATCTCGGACAGCGGCCGCCCGGCCCAGGCATCGGGGAGCGAGCGGTCGATCAGCGTGAGCCTCCCCGTCGGGTCCGACCAGTCCCCGACGTCCGCGTCGGGCAGCAGGCGGCGCCGGACCTGGTCGATGGTCCAGGTGACCGTGGCCACGGTCGGGATCCCGAGGCGCTGGTAGATCTCGGCCCGGCGGGGGTCGTAGATGCGGGCCACGACGTTGGGGATCTTGTAGTTCTCCCGGGCGATGCGCACGGTGAGGATGTTCGTGTTGTCCCCACTGGTGACCGCCGCCAGCGCGTCCGCCTCGAGTGCGCCCGCCTTCTCGAGGTCGTCCCGGTCGAAGCCCGACCCCACGATGCAGGGGCCGTCCCACTCCTTGAGGCGGCGAAAGGCCTTGGCCGAGCGGTCCACGACAGCCACCGAATGGCCCTCGGCGCTGAGTGAGATTGCGAGGCCGGACCCCACGCGGCCACACCCCACGACGATGACGTGCACGCCACAGTGCAACACGCCGCGCCCTGTCGTGCAAAAAGCGCACCGGCACGGGAGGTGATTCCTTCTACTGTGTGGCTCGTGGCGACCCCGACGACGGCGAGCCGGCCTCCGGTCCCTTTGCCCGGCATCGCGGGGGAGGACATCCCCGAGACCCGGCGCTATCGCCTCAAGAACAAGCTGCTGGGGCCGCCTCTCGTCACCGAGCAGCTCGCCTCGGAGCGCCTCAGCAAGCCCATCGCGCTGGGCGTGCTGGCGCCGGACTGCATCTCGTCGTCGGCCTACGGCACCGAGGAGATGCTGACCCAGCTCGTGCCCTACGTCGGCCTGGCCGCCTTCGCCCTGGTCGTCCCGATCACCCTCGCCATCCTCGCCGTCCTCTTCTTCGTCACCCTTTCCTATCTCGAGGTCATCCAGCTCTACACCAAGGCCGGGGGCTCCTACGTCGTGGCCCGCGACAACTTCGGACCGCGGATCGCGCAGATCGCGGCGGTTGCGCTGCTGATCGACTACACGGTGACCGTTGCGGTCCAGACGTCGGCCGGCACGGCCGCGCTGACCAGCGCCGTGCCCAGCCTGGCCAACACGACCGACACCGTCGCCATCACCGTGGCAGTGGTGCTTCTCCTGCTCTATGGCAACCTGCGCGGCATCCGCGAGGCCGGGAGCTACTTCGCCATCCCGACCTACTTCTTCATCCTGTCCTTGACCAGCGTGATCGTGCTCGGGTTCATCAAAGAAGCCCTCGGTACCCTGCACTACATCCCGCTGCCACCCGCGAGCCAGGTCTACGGCGGGAAGATCGGCACCCCCGGCGAAGGCTGGTTGATGGGCCTCGCCTTCATCTTCTTGCTGCGGTCATTCGCCAACGGCGGGTCGTCGCTGACGGGGCTCGAGGCGATCTCCAACGGGGTCAGCAGCTTCCGGCGTCCCGAGGCCAAGCACGCCCGCCAGGTGCTCGTCGCCATGAGCTCGACGCTCGCCTTCCTCGTCCTCGGCGTCACGTTGCTGGCCCGGTGGACCCACGCCGTGCCCTATCAGATCGGGTCGCCGACTGTGGTGTCCCAGGAGGCCAAGGCCGTCTTCGGCACCAGCCCGGCGGGGCACCTCGCGTTCTACGTCGTGCAGCTGGCCACGATGCTCATCCTCTATACGGGCGGCAACACGAGCTTCAACGGCTTCCCGTACCTGGCCAGCTTCGTGGCCGGCGACCGCTTCCTGCCGCGGCAGCTGACCCGGCGGGGCCACCGCCTGGCGTTCTCCAACGGGATCCTCGTGCTGGCGGGGGTCGCGCTGGCCCTCGTGCTGGTGTACAAGGCACAGGTAAACGGGCTGGTCGCGCTCTACGCCATCGGCGTCTTCACCGGCTTCACCATGGCCGGCTCGGGCATGGTGAAGCACCATCTCACGGCGCGGGAGGGGCACTGGCGGCGCAGCGTCGCGGTGAACGGGTTCTCCGCCTTCCTGTCGTTCACCGTCGTCGTCATCTTCGCCGTGGCGAAGTTCAAGGAGGGCGCGTGGCTGATCTTCGTGGTCGGGCCGCTGCTCTACATCGGCCTGATCCGGCTGCACCGGCAGTACGTGACCGAGGCCGAGATGCTCGAATCAGGGGTGGCCGAGGCGTCGGAGGCACCGGTGCTGCGGCGCCACGTGGTGGTCGTGTTCGTCGACCGCCTCGACATGGCGACGGTGCGTGCCCTGCAGTACGCGCGCACGCTGGCACCGGACGACCTGCGGGCGGTGCACTTCGACATCGACACCAAGGCGGCGCGCGAGCTCGAGGCCGAGTGGGGCCGCCTCGGCCTGGGCCGCCTGCCGCTCGACATCATCGAGGTTCCTGATCGTCGACTGGGCCGAGCGGCCATTGAGCTCGTGGCCGACGCCACCTTGGACGGCGACACCGAGTGCACGGTGCTGCTGCCGCGGCGCAGCTACGCCCGGGTGTGGCAGCGCTTCCTGCACGATCGCACGGCCGACAAGATCGCCGCGGTCCTCGGCCAGGTGCCGCACGTCAGCGCGACCATCGTCCCCTTCGCCGTGGGCGGCCGCTTCGGCGAGCGCGTCCGCTCCTACGGCCGTTCGGTGCAGCGGGCGCGCCTGCGGGGCACCGACGGTGACGGCTCCGCGCCGATCGACGCCGAGGCCCGCACCGGTGTGGACCGCATGGGTCGGCGCGACGGGCCCCGGCGCCCCGGGGCCGTGCTGGCCGCCGACCAGACCCTGGCACTGCGGGCCGGGGCCACCACGCCCATTGCCTCGGTCGTGCCACGCCGGCGCGTCCGGGTCGCCGGGAGGGTCAAGTCGGTCCGGGTCCAGCCCCGGGCCGGCACCTCGAACTTGGAATGCGTGCTGAGCGACGGGACGGGCGGCCTGCTGCTCGTGTTCCAGGGCCGGCCCAAGATCGCCGGGATCGAGCCCGGCTCCCGCCTGGTGGCCGAGGGGATGGTGGGCACCTGGGGACGCCGGCCCGCCATGCTCAACCCGTCCTTCGAGCTGGTCCAGGGGGCGCCGAGCGATCCGGCGGAGCCCTGAGCCGTCGTCCCTGGTCGACCGCGGGTGCGGCGACCGCCAAATTGCCCGACCGGTCGCCAGTCGCTAACGTCCCCCCCGGCCCGACGTCGGGTGCGACCTCGTCGGCGCGCCCTCGGCCCCGGGCGATGACATCGAATGCAATGGTGCTGAGCGCTGCCGCGCCGCACGGAGGAGGGGGCCTCCGTCCCCCCCTCGCCAGACGGACAGGAACAGAAAGGGCACACCGGGAATGATCAATCTGCTCGCAGCCGAAGGCGGCTACCAGCCCTTCCACCTCGGCGGGACGGACAAGACCTGGCTCTACATCTGCCTGGTCGCCGGCGTCGTCGGCATCGTCGCCGGCTTGCTGCTCGCCCGGAACGTGCTGGCCTTCGACCAGGGCACAGCCAAGATGAAGGAGATCGCCCAGGCGGTCCAGGAAGGGGCCCAGGCGTTCCTGGCCCGGCAGTTCCGGGCCATCGTGATGATCATCATCCCGCTGGCCATCCTGATCTTCTTCACCGCCACCAAGGTGGTGAAGCCGGACGGGGGCGTCGCACTGACCTTCCAGCAGGACGGCATCTACCGGGTGATCTGCTTCCTCTTCGGCGCCGCCTTCTCGGGCCTGACGGGCTTCATCGGCATGAGCATCGCGGTGCGGGGGAACGTCCGCACGGCGGCGGCCGCCTCCCGGGGCGGCGGCATGGCCGAGGCCCTGCGGGTGGCCTTCCGCACCGGTGCGGTGACCGGCATGCTCTGCGTGGGCCTCGGTCTCGTCGGCGCCACCACCATCGTCCTCATCTTCCAGAACTCGGCCACGGCGGTGCTGATCGGGTTCGCCTTCGGCGCCTCTCTCCTCGCACTCTTCATGCGGGTCGGCGGCGGCATCTTCACCAAGGCGGCCGACGTGGGCGCCGACCTGGTGGGCAAGGTCGAGGCCGGCATTCCCGAGGATGATCCGCGCAACGCGGCCACCATCGCCGACAATGTCGGCGACAACGTGGGTGACTGCGCCGGCATGGCGGCCGACCTCTTCGAGTCCTACGAGATCACCATCATCTCGTCGATCATCCTGGGCTTCTCGGCCTTCACCTCCATCCACAAGAACCCGACGCCCGCCGTCCTCTTCCCGCTGATCGTCCCGGCGATCGGGATCTTCGCCTCGGTCATCGGGGTCCTCGTGGTGAGGGCACGCAAGGCTGATCGCAACGCACTGGCCCCCATCAACCGCGGCTTCTGGCTCGCCGCGCTGCTGACCGTCGTGGGAGCGTTCCTGGTGGCCCAGTACTACGTGCACGATCTCAAGGTGTTCTACGCCGTGTTGACCGGCGTCATTCTCTCCCTGGTGGCCAGCCAGATCACCGAGCAATTCACCTCGACCGAGCGCGGCCCGGTCAAGGAGATCGCCGCGTCGGCCCGCACGGGACCGGCCACCACGGTGCTCTCCGGCTTCTCCATCGGCCTGGAATCGTCGGTGTGGGCCATCATCGCCATCGCCATCGCCATCGGTGTGGCCATCGGGCTGGGCGACGGCAACATTGAGCTGACCTTCTACCTGATCGCCCTCATCGGCATCGGGCTGCTGGCCACCGCCGGCATGGTGGTCTCCGAGGACAGCTTCGGCCCGGTGTCGGACAACGCGGCCGGCATCGCCGAGATGTCGGGCGAGTTCACCGGCGAGGCCGAGCGCGTCATGGTCAGCCTCGACGCCGTGGGCAACACGACGAAGGCCATCACCAAGGGCGTGGCCATCGGTTCGGCCGTCATCGCCTCCGTGGCGCTCTTCTCGTCCTTCATCGAGACGATCAACTCGCAGCTGAACCTGCACCTGCGGGCCAACGAGCTCCTGGTGTCGCCCTTCACCCAGATCAACGTGTCCAACCCGAAGACCTTCATCGGCCTGCTCGTCGGCGGGTCGATCGGCTTCCTCTTCTCGTCGCTCGCCATCCGGGCCGTCGGCCGCTCGGCGGGGACCGTCGTGCTCGAGGTGCGCCGCCAGTTCCGCGAGCACCCGGGGATCATGGACTACACCGAGAAGCCCGAGTACGGGCGGGTCATCAGCATCTGCACTGCGGCGGCCCAGCGCGAGCTGGCCACCCCGGCGCTGCTGGCCATCCTGTCCCCGGTCATCATCGGGTTCGGCATCAACTACTTCGCGCTCGGGGCTTTCCTGGCCGGCACCATCCTCACCGGGCAGCTGTTGGCCAACACGCTGTCGAACTCGGGTGGCGCGTGGGACAACGCGAAGAAGTACATCGAGGACGGCAACGAAGGGGGCAAGGGGTCGGAGGCCCACAAGGCCGCCGTCATCGGCGACACGGTGGGCGACCCGTTCAAGGACACGGCCGGCCCGGCGCTGAACCCGATGATCAAGGTCATGAACCTGGTGTCGCTGCTCATCCTGCCCGCGGTCATCGCGCTGCGGAACGACACGGGCGCCCGCCTGGCCATCGCCGGGGTCTCCCTGGTGATCCTGCTCGCCGCGCTGGCCTTCTCCAAGCGGGGGTCCGAGGCGATGGACGCCCCGGACGCGGCCGACGAGACGCCGGTTCCGGCAGTCACCGCCTCGGTCGATTGACCAGCTCAGGCGCATAGCGGACCATCCCCTTGTCGCCGTGGTGGCGCACCGTGCCCTTGACAGGTGGGGTGGCGGACCCGCACTCTGACGTGACCATGACCACCCTTTCCCTCCTCCGATCGCTGCCCCGCGGGGTGCGCCATGGGTAAGGCGCTCGTCATCGTGGAGTCGCCGGCCAAGGCACGCACCATCGGCGGCATGCTGGGGCCCGACTTCATCGTCGAGTCGTCGGTCGGCCACATTCGCGACCTGCCGCGCGGCGCCGACGAGGTTCCCGCGGCGTACAAGGGCGAGTCGTGGGCGCGGCTGGGCGTCGACGTCGACAACGGGTTCAAGCCGCTGTACGTGGTGTCGTCGCCGAAGAAGTCGGTCGTGGCCAATTTGAAGAAGCTTCTCAAGGGCGCGGACGAGCTGTATCTCGCCACCGACGAGGACCGCGAGGGCGAGTCGATCGCGTGGCACCTCTCCGAGGTGCTGTCGCCGACCGTGCCCGTCAAGCGCATGGTCTTCCACGAGATCACGCCGGCGGCCATCGCCCGTGCCGTCGACGAGTGGCGCGATCTGGACCGGCGGCTGGTCGACGCGCAGGAGGCCCGCCGCATCCTCGACCGCCTCTATGGCTACGAGGTGTCGCCGGTCCTGTGGCGCAAGGTGATGCCGCGGCTGTCGGCCGGACGGGTCCAGAGCGTCGCCACCCGCATGGTGGTCGAGCGGGAGCGGGCCCGGATGCGCTTCCGTTCCGCCACCTGGTGGGGCGTCGAGGGGACGTTCACGAACACGGCCGCCAGCTTCGGGGCGACGCTGGTGGGGCTGGGCGGGGCCACCGTGGCCACCGGCAAGGACTTCGACGAGCACGGGGAGCGGACCGGCAAGGGCGACGTGCGGGTGCTCGGCGAGGAGGAGGCGACCTCGGTCGCCACCGCGCTGGCCGGCCGGTCCTTCACGGTGAGCGCCGTCACCGAGCGGCCGTTCCGCCGCTCGCCGGCGGCGCCGTTCATGACCTCCACCCTCCAGCAGGAGGCGGGCCGCAAGCTCCGCTTCAGCGCGCAGCGCGCCATGCAGGTGGCCCAGCGCCTCTACGAGCAGGGCTTCATCACCTACATGCGCACCGACTCGACGACCCTCTCCGACGAGGCGCTGACCGCGGCGCGCACCCAGGCCCGGCAGATGTACGGCGACGCCTACGTGCCCGACGCCCCGCGGCGCTACGAGCGCAAGGTGAAGAACGCGCAGGAGGCCCACGAGGCCATCCGCCCCTCCGGAGAGACGTTCCGGACGCCCGAGCAGGCGGGCCGCGAGCTGTCGGGCGACGAGCTCCGCCTGTACGAGCTGATCTGGAAGCGCACGGTGGCCTCCCAGATGAACGACGCCACCGGGACGAGCGCGCAGATCCGCCTGACGGCCGAGGTGCCCGACGGCGTGGCGCAGGGGCAGGAGGCCGAGTTCTCCGCCAGCGGGCGCGTCATCGCATTCCCGGGATTCCTGCGCGCCTACGTCGAGGGCGAGGACGACCCGGAGGCCGAGCTGGCCGACCGCGAGGTCGTCCTGCCGGCGCTGGCCGTGGGCGACGTGGTCGAGGGCAGCGCGTTCGAGCCGGGCTCGCACACGACGCAGCCGCCCGCCCGCTACACCGAGGCCTCGCTCGTCAAGGCGATGGAGGAGCTCGGCGTGGGGCGCCCGTCGACGTATGCCAGCGTCATCGCCACCATCCTCGACCGCGGCTACGTGTGGAAGAAGGGGACGGCGCTCGTGCCGAGCTTCACCGCCTTCGCCGTGGTGGGCCTGCTCGAGCGCTACTTCGGCGACCTGGTCGACTACGGCTTCACCGCGTCGATGGAGGACGACCTCGACGAGATCGCCGCCGGCCGCGAGGAGTCCCTGCCCTGGCTGACCCGCTTCTACTTCGGCACGGCCGTGCCCGGTGCCGGCAACGGGCACGGCGACCACGTCGAGTCGGTCGGGCTCAAGGCCTCGGTGGCGACGCACCTCAGCGAGATCGACGCCCGCGAGATCAACTCCATCCCGCTCGGCGACGGGAGCGACGGCGAGCCGATCGTGGCCCGGGTGGGCCGCTACGGCCCCTACCTGCAGCGGGGCGAGGACCGGGCCTCCATTCCCGACGACATGGCGCCGGACGAGCTGACCATCGAGCGGGCCGAGGAGATCCTGGCCGCGCCGTCCAACGACCGCGTGCTCGGCACCCACCCCGAGAGCGGGCTCGACGTCCAGGTCAAGGCCGGGCGCTTCGGGCCCTACGTGCAGGTGGGCGAGGTCATCGAGGGGGGCGACAAGCCGCGCACGGCCTCGCTCTTCTCGTCCATGGAGCCGACCACCCTCACGCTCGAGCAGGCGCTGGAGTTGCTGCGCATCCCGCGCGTCGTCGGGACGGACCCCGAGACGGGCGAGGACGTGGTGGCCCACAACGGGAGGTTCGGTCCCTATCTCAAGCGGGGCGCCGACACGCGCAGCCTGGGCAGCGAGGACCAGCTGTTGAGCGTCACCCTCCCCGAGGCGCAGGCGCTGTTCGCCCAACCCAAGCAGCGCCGCGGCCGCGCGTCGGCGGCACCGTTGCGCGAGTTGGGGACCGACCCGACCACCAATCTGCCGGTGGTCGTCAAGGACGGGCGGTTCGGGCCCTACGTCACCGACGGCACGACCAACGCCAGCCTGCGCAAGGGCGACGCCGTCGAGTCCATCGACATCACCCGGGCCTCCGAGCTGCTCGGTGAGCGCCGGGCCGCCGGCCCCTCGACGCGCAAGAAGAAGGCGGCCAAGAAGGCGGCGCCGGCCAAGAAGAACGCCACCGCCAAGAAGAAAAGCCACGGCGAAGAAGAGCACGGCGAAGAAGAGCACGGCCAAGAAGGCGGCGCCGGCCAAGAAGGCGGCCGCGTCGTCCGATCCGGCCGATCCCGCTGCGATGAGGGCTGCGCCGACCGAACCGTTCTGAGATGGCCGACCGCGGCCGCCTCATCGCGCTCGAGGGCATCGACGGTTGCGGGAAGTCCACCCAGGCCCGTTCCCTGGCCGAGGCGCTCGGGGCCCGGCTGACCTTCGAGCCCGGGGCGACGCCGGTCGGGGCGCGCGCTGCGCCAGCTGCTCCTGGCGCCCGACGCGCCGCCTGCCCTCGCCGCGGGCCGAGGCCCTCCTCATGGCGGCCGACCGGGCCGAGCACGTCGCGCTCGTCCTGGAGCCCGCCCTCGCCGCCGGCGAGTGGGTGGTCAGCGACCGCTACGCCGGCTCCACCATCGCCTACCAGGGCTACGGGCGGGGTCTCGACCCCGCCGCGCTGGGCGAGCTCGTCGGCTGGGCCACGGGCGGCCTGGCGGCGGACGTGTCGGTCCTGGTCGACGTCGACGTCGAGGTCGCGGCGGCGCGGTTGGCCGCCGGGGGCCGGGGCGGCGCCGACCGGATGGAGCGCCTGGGGCCCGACTTCGCGGCGCGGGTGCGCCAGGGGTTCCTGGCCCAGGCGGCGGCGGACCCGGCGCACTGGGTCGTGGTGGACGGCGCGGCGGACAGCGCGATGGTGACGGCGCATATCGTGGCCTCCGTGCGCGACCGGTTGGGTGACGCGCCGGCTCCGGGCCGGTGACCGCGGAGGTTCCGGCCCCCGAGCTCTTCGCCGGCGTGGTGTCCCAGGAGGCGGCGGTGGCCGCGCTGCGCGCCGCGGCCGCCAACCCGGTGCACGCCTACCTGTTCCGCGGGCCGCCCGGCAACGGCGGCCTCGCCGCGGCCCACGGGTTCGCCGCCGCGCTCCTGTGCCCCGAGGGCGGGTGCGGTGTGTGCGCCACCTGCCGGGCCGCCCTGGCCGGGACCGACCCGGACCTGCACATCGTCCGCCGCAGCGGCGCCTCCGTCTCCATCGCCGACCTCCGCCAGGTGGTCGCCCTGGCGCAGCGGCGCCCGCTGCACTCGGCGCGTCAGGTGATCGTGGTCCTCGACGTCCATCTGGCCGCGCTGCGGGCCCCGGCGCTGTTGAAGACCCTGGAGGAGCCGCCGGGGGACACCGTCTTCATCCTGCTGGCCGACGAGATCCTGCCCGAGCTGGTGACGGTGGCCAGCCGCTGCGTCGAGGTCGCCTTCCCGCCGGTCCCGCGGGCGGACCTGGTGGAGTGGTTGACGGGGTCGGGCGTGGCCCCGGACATGGCGGCGGTGGTGGCGGACAGCAGCGGCGGCAACCCCGAGCGCGCCCGGGTCATGGTCGACGATCCCGACGTGGCGGCGCGTGTCGCGCTGTGGACGGCGGTGCCCGACGAGCTGTCCGCGGCGGGCATGACGGCCGCCGGGCTGACCCGGCGCGTGCTCGAGTCGGCCGACCGCGCGGTCGAGCCACTGCGGGCCGCCCACGCCCGGGAACTGGAGTCGCTGACCGCGGCGGCCAAGGAGATGGGCGAGCGCGGGCTCCCGGGCCGCAAGGAGATCGTCGACCAGCACCAGCGGGAGGAGCGGCGTTTCCGCACCGACGCCCTGCGGGCGGGTCTGGGCGTGCTGGCCCGGGCGTATCGAGGGCGGGTCGTCCGGGCGGCGCACGGCACCGTGCCTGCGGGCGACCACGATGTGCGGAGCGCCGCCGAGGCCGTCGGGCTCATCACCGAGGCGGCCGAGGCGTTGCCGCGCAACCCGAACGAGACGCTCCTCGTGCAGTCGCTCTTCGTGCGACTGGCCGCGCTGGCGGCGTAG
>CAWGYK010000006.1:0-623022 GCA_963826835.1 uncultured Acidimicrobiaceae bacterium | reverse complement strand
CCTCCACCCCGCTCACGAAGCCCACCGCCCGCCCGTCCTCGGAGGCGACGAGGAGATGGTGGCCGTCCTCGGCCAGGAAGCGGGCCACCGCGTCGGGCCGAGCCGGGCCGTCGAACAGGTGGGAGGCCGCCGCGACGAGTCCGTCGTCGCCGGGGCGGCACACCCGGATCTCCACGCTCAGCGAGGCTCCGGGCGTGCCTGCAGCGCGGCCCAGATCATGAGGAGCTGCAGCGGGAGGCGACCCCAGGCGACGGCGCGCTTGTCCGACGGGCCGGCGTTGCGCCCCGTCCCCGCGTCCAGCGCCATCTGCACGTTGGCGGGGAACACGGCCACCAGCGTGGCCACGCTGGCGGCGGCCGCCCAGCGCGTGCGCCGGAGCAGCCCGGCGGCGCAGATCAGCTCGACCACGCCGCTGGCGTAAATGAGGTTGGTGTGGTGCTCCTCGGGGATGGGACGCGGCATGATCGGCGCGAAGACCTGCGGGTGGACCAGATGCACGATCCCGCTGCCGGTGAAGGCGAGGGCGAGGGCGACGGGGGCGCGACGCCTGAGGCGAGCCATGACCGGGACTGTACTGTGGCGGCGTGAGCACCCAAGTGACGATCGTCGGCGGCGGGAGTTATCAGTGGGGGCCGGAGCTGATGGCCGACCTCTTCGGGACGCCGGCCCTGGCCGGCATGCACCTCGTGCTCGAGGACATCGACCCCGCGCCGCTGCCCAAGATGGAGGCGCTCGCCCACAAGTTGAACGACGCCATGGGCGCCCAGGCAACCGTGGCGACCACCACCGACCTCCACGCCGCCCTCGACGGCGCCGACTTCGTCATCGTGTGCATCTCGACCGGTGGCTTCCGTTCCATGGCGGTCGACCTCGACGTGCCGGCCGCCCACGGCATCACCCAGACGGTGGGCGACACCGTCGGGCCCGGGGGCATCAACCGCGCCCTGCGCAACATTCCGGTGCTGGTCGGCATCGGCAAGGCCATGGAGGAGCGCTGCCCCGACGCCTGGCTCTTCAACATCACCAACCCCATGACGGCGCTGACCCGCTCGGTGTGCCGGGAGACCAGCATCAAGACCGTCGGCCTCTGCCACGAGGTGGGCAACTTCTGCATGGACCTGGCCATCGCCCTGGGCCGTCCCTTCGAGGCCGTGTCGGCCTCGGTGACCGGCATCAACCATTTCCCGGTCCTGACCTCCCTCGAGGTCGACGGCGCCGACGGCTTCGACGCGCTGCGCACGCTCGTCGAGGAGGTGGGCGGCCTGGCCGCCCTGGCCCCGTACCCCGGGCGACCCAAGGCCGACAAGTTCTCCAAGCTCGACTTCGCCGAGCGGCACCTCTTCAAGCTGACGCTGCTGGAGCGCTGGGGCACCTTCCCCGCGGCCGGCGACCGCCACATCGCCGAGTTCGTCGCCTTCGCCCTGACGGCCGAGTCGGAGTGGGGCGCGGCCTACAACATCGAGCTGAGCCCCATTGAGCGGCGCGAGCGGCACCAGGCGGAGTACGTCGCCGACGTCGACGCCTGGCTGGCCGGCACCAAGGACCTGCAGACCTGGCAGTCGGGCGAGCTGCCCTCGCCGATGATCCAGGCCATGCTCACCGGCGAGCCCTTCGAGGCGCCGGTGAACATCCCCAACACGGGCCAGGCCGTCGGCCTGCCCGCCGACGCGGTCATCGAGTCGATCTGCGTCATCGACGGCGACGGCATCCGCGGCCGCGACCGCTCCGCGCTCCCCTCGCCCTACGACGAGATCGTCCGCCGCCAGGTGGCCACCCAGGAGCTCACCGTCGAAGCGGCGCTGCGGGGCGACCGCACGCTGGCGGGCGAGGCCTTCGCGCTGGACCCGCTGGCGGGCCGGGGCGACCTGCGCACCACGGACGCCATGGTCGACGAGCTCCTCTCGGGCACGTCGGAGTGGCTGCCGCAGTTCGCGTCACGCTGAGCCGGACGTCGGGAGGAAGAGGCATGCGCATCGGATTCATCGGGCTGGGCGCCATGGGACTGCCCATGGCGGGCCACCTGGTCGCCGCCGGCCACGAGGTGACCGTCGCCTCGCGCGGGCGGGGACCGATCGAGGCGGCCCTGTCCCAGGGCGCCGCCGACGGCGGCTCGCCGCTCGGGGTGGCCGAGTCCTCCGAGGTCATCGTGCTGTGCGTCCCCAACTCGCCCGAGGTGGTGGAGGTGGTCGACGCCATGCTGCCGGCCCTCGGCGCGGGCAAGACCGTCGTGGACTGCTCCACCATCGACCCCGAGGTGGAGCGGGCCCAGCACGCCCGGGTGGCCGGGACCGGAGCGCGCTACCTCGACGCGCCGCTCTCGGGCGGCACGGCCGGCGCGCACAAGGGCACGCTCACCCTGATGGTCGGGGGCGACGCGGCGACGCTGGCCGCCACCGAGCCGGCGCTCGAGCCCTTCGCCGGGCTCGTCGTGCACGTCGGCGGCCCCGGCATGGGCCAGGTCGTCAAGCTGTGCAACCAGGTGATCTACGCCGCGCAGATGACGGCGACGGCGGAGGCCACCGCCATGGCGGTCACGTCCGGCGTGGACATGGAGAAGCTGTTGCTGGTCCTGACCCACGCCACCGGCGACTGCGTCGCCGTGCGGACGCGCCTGCCCGTGCCCGGTGTCATCCCCGAGAGCCCGGCGTCCAACGGCTGGCAGCCCGGCTTCATGACCGACCTCATGGCCAAGGACCTCGACCTCGCCATGGCCTACGCGGCGCGGCCGGGGCGTCCCCGTGCCCACCACGGCCACGGCGCGTCAGCTGCTCACGGCGACCAGCTCCGCCGGCTACGGCCGTGAGGACTTCTCGGCGGTGGCCAAGGTCGTCCTGGCCCTGTCCGGCGCCACGTGACGAGCCCGGCGCCGCTGCCCACGCCGGCCCTCATCCTGGCCGCCGACCACCGCGCCCGTGCGGTGCTGACGACCGAGAATTGGGCCGCATTCTTCGACGCGCTGGCCCGGGCACTGCCGTCGTGCGACGGGATCCTGGCCACGGCGCAGCCGCTGGACGGGCTGGCCCGGGCGGGCCACCTCACGGCGCTGCACCGCACCTATCTCTCCATCAACCGGACCGGCCTGGCCGGCTCCGTCTTCGAGCTGGACGACCGCCTGGTGGCCAGCGTGCCGCGGGCGGCGGCGGAGGGCTGGACCGGCGTGAAGCACATGACGCGCATCGACATGGACGACCCGATCACGGCCTCTGCGCTCGAGCTGCTGGGCCAGGTGCTCGAGCAGGCGCGCCAGGTGGGGCTCGAGGCCCTCGTAGAACCGCTCGTGTGGGACCAGGGCCGGATCCGCCGCGACACCGACGCCATCGTGATGGCGTCGATCATCGCCCACGACATGGGCGCGCCGGTGATCAAGGTCCCCGTGCCCGTCGCCGCGCCCGGGGCGGAGCGCCAGCGCGCCGTGGCCCGGGTCGTGGCCAGCGTCGGCGTGCCCGTCCTCTTCCTGGGCGGCCCGCGCACCGAGGCCGGCCGTGACCACGTCCTCGACGAGGTGCGCGACGTCATGGAGGGCGGCGGGGCCGGTATGGCGATGGGCCGCACCATCTACCAGGACCCCGACCCGGCCGAGGTGGCCGGCCTGGTCCACGCACTGGTCCACGGCCGGTGATCCTCACCATCGACTTCGGCACCTCGGTCACCAAGGTGGGCCTGTGGGGCGACGACGGGCTGGTGGCGCTGGCCCGTTCCGAGGTGACGACGACTCATCCCCAGGTCGGCTGGACCGAGCAGGACCCGCTGCGCTGGTGGACCACGCTGGTCATCGCCTGCGCCGAGGCCCGGGCCCAGGCGCCCCGCGCCTTCGGCGAGGTCGACGTGATCTCGTGCTCGGGCGCCCGGCAGACCTTCGTCCCGGTCAGCGCGCAGGGCGACCCGATCGGCAAGGGGATCCTGTGGTCCGACCACCGCGCCGCGCTCGAGGCCCGGCTGCTGGCCGAGCGCATGGGCGGCGACGACATCAACCGCGCCCGCACGGGGATCCCGCTCGACGCGGGCGCGGTGGCCGCCAAGCTGGCCTGGTTGGCCGAGCACCAGCCCGAGCGCCTGGAGGCCGCCGACGTGATCCTCTCCCCGCGCGACTTCGTCGTGTACCGCATGACCGACCAGCTGGTGACCGACGCCACCTTCGCCTCGCGGAGCGGGCTCTACGACTTCGACGGCAACGCCGTGCGCGAGCTGGCCGGGCCGGCGCTGGGCAAGCTGCCGAGCGTCGTGCCGTCCGACACGATCGTCGGCAAGCTCAAGCCCGTGCAGGGCGCCGAGCTCGGGTTGCGGCCGGGGATCCCGGTGGTCATCGGCGCCGGCGACCGCCAGTGCGAGGTGCTGGGCTCGGGCGCGTCGGAGGACCACCCCATGGTGAGTTGGGGCACCACCGGCAACGTCTCGGTACCGGTGCACGAGCGTCCCGTGCCGTCGCCGGCCGGCGCCGTGGTGACCCGGGCCGCGGACGTGGGCTGGCTGCTCGAGGGCGGGCTGTCCACCGCCGGGTCGTTCCTGGCCTGGCTGGCCCGCCTGCTCGGCAGCAGCACCGAGGAGCTGGGGCGGCTGGCGGCGGAGAGCGGTCCCGGCGCGCGCGGCGTGGTCGCCGTGCCGTGGCTCGACGGCGCCCGCGCCCCGTGGTGGCGCGACGACGCCCGCGCCGGGTTCCTGGGCCTCGGCGCGGCGCACGGTGCCGCCGATATGGCGCGGGCCGTCGTGGAGTCCGTGGCCTGGGACGTGCTGCGGGTCATGGAGGTGGTGACGGTCGGGCGCCTCGGCGGCTCGACGGCGGAGGGCGTGACGCTCGGGGGCGCTGGGTCGGGGTTGCCCGTATGGGTGGAGGTGCTGACCTCCGTGCTCGGCGTGCCGGCGCTGCGCCACCGCTCCGGCGAGGCGGCGTCGGCCGGCGCCGCGCTGCTGGCGGGCAGGGCCCTGGGCATGGGGCTGACGCTCGACCAGCTCGACCCGATCGAGGCGGTGATCACCCCGGACCCCGCCGCCGTCGAGCTGTACCGCGGCCTGCGGCGGCGCGTCGACCACGTCGCCGAGTCGGTGCTGGCCGCCACCGAGTCGCTCCCCGCACCCGACCACCCGGCGCGCTGACCGTGCGCGTCGACCTCGCCTACGGCCGCCACGGGACGTCGGTCGAGGTGCCCGAGAGCGCGGAGGTCGTCGTCCCGCTCGAGGAGCCCGGTCTCGACGACGAGGCGGGGGCGATCACCGACGCGCTGCGCCGTCCGCGTGCCGGGCCGCCGCTGGCCGCGCTGGCGGAGCGGGCGGGCCGGGTGGCCGTGGTCTTCCCCGATCTGACCCGCCCCATGCCGAACCGCACCGTGCTGCCGCCACTGCTGGCCGAGCTGGCCCGCGCCGGGGTGCCCGACGGGGCCGTCACCCTCCTGTGCGCCACCGGGACGCACCGGCAGGCCACGGCAGCGGAGATGGAGGAGCTGATCGGCCCCGACCTCGTGGCCCGCTACCGCGTCGTCGACCACGAGGCCACGGACGCGGGCGCACACGTGGGCGTCGGTGCGGTGGACGGGACACCCGTGCTGCTCCAGCGCGAGTACGTGGAGGCGGACGTGCGCATCATCACCGGGTTCGTCGAGCCCCACTTCTTCGCCGGCTTCAGCGGGGGGCCCAAGGCGGTCTGCCCGGGGCTGGCGGCGCTGGCGACGATCCTGGAGGCCCACCATCCCCGCCGCATCGCCGACGAACGGGCCACCTTCGTCACCCGCGCCGGCAACCCGGTGCACGACTTCGTGCGCGCCGCGGCCGCGCTGGCGCCACCGCACCTCTCGCTCGACGTGGCCATCAACCGGGATCGCCAGGTGACGGCGGTCTTCGCCGGCCCGCTGCCCGCCGCGCACGACGCCGCGTGCGCGCACGTGGCGTCGTCGGCCGTGCGCCGGGTGGCGGCGCCCTTCGACCTCGTGGTGTCGACCAACGGCGGGTACCCGCTCGACCGCAACCTCTACCAGGCCGTCAAGGGCATGGCCGCGGCCGAGCGCATCGTGCGCGACGGCGGGATCGTCGTCATGGCGGCGGCCTGCGCCGACGGGGTGCCCGCCGGCGGTGCCTTCGCCCGCCTGCTGGCCGGCGCCGCCACCCCCGCCGCGCTGGCCGCGGCGACGGGCGGCGCCGAGCTGGACCGCTGGCAGGCCCAGGTGCTCGGCCGTGTCCTGGCCCGGGCCGAGGTCCACCTGCACAGCGACGGCCTCGACGCGGCGGCCATCGCGGACGCGCTGCTGGTCCCGGCACCGGACCTCGACGGCACGGTGGCGGCGGCGCTGGAGCGCCTCGGTCCGGCGGCCCGGGTCGCCGTCATCCCCGAGGGACCGCTCACGGTGGCCACCGTCTCGCGCCACCCATGAGAGCGGGCACCCATCCCTGACGCCGGTGTCAGAGATAGAGTCCCCAGCCGGTGACCGACGATCCGCTGTTCGACTTCGCCGTTCCGGAGGATCTCCTGCGCGAAGCGGTCTCCCAGGTCAAGGATCCCGACGTCGTGGCGGACCTCGAGGTGATGCCGGGCACGGGGGAGGGCAAGCCACCGCCGCTGATCGGCATCCTGAAGAGCTCCGGTTACGCGCCGCTCATCCTGCTGACCGCGGCGGCGCTCGTGCCGGGCACCTTCGGCAACGGGATCTCCCTCGTCGGCAACAACCTCAAGATGTCGTTCCACATGTCCAACGCGTCGCTGGGTGCGGTGGCCTTCATCGCCCAGGTCTCCCAGCTCCTCTGGGCCGTGCCTCTGGCCCTGTGGGCCGACCGGGGCAGCCGCAAAGTGGTGGCGGCCGTCGCCCTCCTGGTCTTCGCCTGCTTTGGTGCCCTCATGGCGCTCTCGCCCAACGTCTGGTGGTTCGCCTTCCTCTACCTGGCCGCCTCGGTGGGCACCGGCGTCAACAACACGGTGCACAACTCGTTCCTCTCGGACGCCTACCCGACCGAGGGGCGGGGACGGGTCTTCAGCTGGCACAACCTCTCCGACCCCCTGTCGCAGACGATCGGGATCCTGATCTTCGGCTACGTCGTGACCATCGCCCACAACTGGCGCTACGGGCTGCTGGTGGCGCTGGTCGGGATTCCGCTCGGCCTCGCCCTCTTCACGCTGAAGGAGCCGGAGAAGGGGGCCAACGAGAGCAGCCACATCCTCAAGGCCTCGGGCATGGACGTCCAGTCCCAACAGGAGAAGGCGCCCCGGGTCCTCCTCGGCTCGGCGGTCACCAGGCTGCTGCGGGTGCGCTCCCTGTACTACGAGCTGGTGGCGGTGGCCATCCTCGGCTTCGCCGGGACGGGCGCCGGGCTGTTCGGCAACCTGTTCTTCATCGACAAGTTCGGCCTCGACACGGCGTCGCGCAGCGAGGTGTACGCCATCATCGGCCTGGCCGCCTTCCTCGGGCTCCCCATCGCCTACGTGTTCGGAGACCGCTACTTCCGGCGCGCCCCCCAGCGCCCGCTCGTCATCTCGGGCATCTGCATCACGGCCTACGGCGGGTTCTTCGTCCTCTCCCTCTACGTGCCCCAGCTCTGGATGGTGGTGGTGCTGCAGTTCCTGGCCAACGCGGCGGTGTCGCCGCTGGCCATCTGCATCTTCCTGACGCTGGCGGCCACGGCCCCGCCCGAGATGCGCACCATCTGCTTCGCCATGTTCGGCGTCTACTCGCTCGTCTTCGGCGGCTTCGCCGGCACGGTGCTCGTCGGCGCCGTCTCCGACGCCATCGGCGGCCTGCACGGGATCGTCGTGTCGCTCACGCTGATCTTCCCGGTCTGCGCGGTGGGCGGGCTCCTGCTCATCATCGGCTCGCGGAGCGTGCGCCGCGACATCACGCTCGTCATCGAGGACGTGATTGAGCGCTACACCGAGGGCAAGCGGCGCCAGGCCGGCGGCGACATCCCGGCCCTGCAGGTCCACAACCTCGACTTCTTCTACGACACCAACCAGGTCCTCTTCGACGTCAACCTCGAGATCGAGGAGGGGGAGATGGTGGCGCTGCTCGGCACGAACGGGGCGGGCAAGTCCACGCTGCTGCGCGCCGTCTCGGGCCTGTCCCACCCGCACCGCGGGGTCATCCGGATCTTCGGCATGAACGTCACCTACCTGGAGCCGGAGCAGATCATCGACGAGGGGGTGGCCCTCCTCGTCGGCGGGAAGATGACCTTCCCCGGCCTGAGCGTGCACGACAACCTGCGCATCGGGGGTCACACCCTGCGCCGGGACCGGGTCAAGGCGCTGGCCGCCCACGACGAGGCGCTGGCCGCCTTCCCCGAGCTGGCCGAGCGTCTCGACCAGCCGGCCGGCACGCTCTCGGGGGGCGAGCAGCAGATGCTGGCGCTGTCGCGGGTCATGATGACCAACCCGCGCCTCTTGATGATCGACGAGCTGGCCCTCGGGCTCGCGCCGATGACGGTGGAGCGGCTCATGGGGATGGTGCGGCGCATCAACGAGTCCGGGACCACCGTGATCCTGGTGGAGCAGAGCCTCAACCGCGCCCTCAGCCTGGCCCAGCGGTGCTTCTTCATGGAGCGGGGCGAGATCCGCTTCGACGGGCCGACGGCGGAGCTGATGGCCCGCGACGACCTGCTGCGCCCGGTCTTCCTCGGCGCCGCGGCCGCCGGGCTCACCTAGGCGCACGTGCTCGCGTTCTCGGCTCCCAACTTCGTCCTGATCCAGGGAGTCTTCTACGGCCTCGGCTACGGGTTGCTGGCCCTCGGGCTCGTGCTCGTCTACCGCACCAACCGGGTGCTCAACTTCGCCCAGGGGCAGATCGGCGTCATCGCGGCCGTGTTCCTGGTGAAGCTCACGGCGGACTTCCACTTCAACTACTGGTTCGGCCTGGTGCTCTCCATCGGGCTGGCGGCCGCCGTCGGGGCCGGCTCCGAGCTCGTGCTGCGCCGGCTGTTCAGTCGCCCCCGCGTCCTCGTCATGGTGGCCACCATCGGGCTGAGCTACGTGCTGCTGGCGCTGACGGCGCTGCCCTTCATCAGGCCGGCCAACCTCTACAAGCCGGTGCCGGTGCCCTTCGACCTGTCCTTCTCGCTGGGGCCGTTCATCATCACGCCCACCGAGGTGCTCACACTCATCGTGGCGCCCATCGTCACCATCATCCTGGTGCTGGCCGTCCGGTTCACCTCGTGGGGCCTGGCCATGCGCGCCATGTCGGAGAACGCGGACTCCGCCCGCCTCTCCGGCGTTTGGATCCGGCGCACCTCCACCCTGACCTGGACGGTGGCCGGCGCGCTGTCGGCCTTCACGGCCATCCTCAACGCCCCCAACCAGACCAGCGCGCTGACCCAGGCGCTGTCGCCCGACCTGCTCCTGTACGCCCTGACGGCGGCCCTCATCGGGGCGATGATCAACCTGACCGTGGCCTTCATCGCCGGCGTCGGGATGGGCGTCTTCCTCGAGCTGCTCGAGTGGAACGTCCCCTCGCCGGCCAAGCAGCAGCTCATCATCTTCGTCATCGTGATGGTCGTC
Organism: uncultured Acidimicrobiaceae bacterium; assembly: GCA_963826835.1. Lineage (GTDB taxonomy): Bacteria > Actinomycetota > Acidimicrobiia > Acidimicrobiales > RAAP-2 > Bog-473. The sequence continues at coordinate 613,559 of CAWGYK010000006.1, read as the reverse complement.
CTGCTGGTGCGGGTCGGCGCCCTGCGCAAGGGGGCGAGGACGGGGGAGCGGAGCACCTGGCAGCACGGCGCGGCGACGACCATGCGGTCCGGGGTCGACCAGCTGCGCCGACGGGTCTCGGTCACCGGGATCTGGCTCACCATCGGGATCGCCATCCTGCTGCCCTTCACGCTCTCCGTCGGCAACAACGTGCTCTTCAGCCAGATCTGCATCTACTCGGTCATCGCCCTGAGCCTGACCATGCTCACGGGGTGGGCGGGCCAGGTCTCGCTGGGGCAGTTCGCCCTCGTCGCCGTGGGCGCGCTGGTGGCGGTGCACCTGGGCACGTCGCTGCCGCTGCCCATTGTGATGCTCTACGGCGGCGCCGTGACGGCGCTCGTGGCCATCATCGTCGGGTTGCCGGCACTGCGCATGCCCGGGCTCTTCCTCGCCGTGACGACGCTCGCCTTCGCCATCTTCATGCAGAGCGCGGTGCTGGCCACCCCGTGCTTCAGCGTGCCCGGCCTCGACAAGACGCTGTGCACGGGCCTGCCGGACCCGGGCTACACCTTCATCAACCGCCCCTCGCTGTTCGGCCTCAGCCTGGCCTCGCAGCAGTCGTTCGCCTGGTTCTCGCTGGGCGTGCTGCTGCTGTCCATCTTCATGGTGCGCATCTGGCGCGACAAAGGCGTGGCGCGCCGCCTCGTGGCCGTGCGCGACAACGAGTTGACGGCGGCGGCCATGGGCATCCCGATCCTGCGCACCAAGCTGCTGGCCTTCGGGCTCTCGGGCTTCATGGCCGGCTACGCCGGCGTCTGCTTCGCCTTCGCCACCCAGCAGCTGAACAACACCGACATCACCTTCGACCCCACGACGTCGTTCGTCATCATCTCGATGGTCGTCATCGGCGGGCTGGGCTCCATCCCCGGGGCCATCCTGGGGGCGATCTACCTGGAGGGCCTGCCGGCGCTGTTCGGCGCCAACCAGACGATCCAGTTCATCACCAGCGGGCTGGGGCTGATCGCGTTCATCCTGTACCTGCCGGGCGGGCTGGCCGAGCTGCTGCACCGCTCCGGCGACCTGGTGACCCTCGGCATCCGAGCCGCGCACGGGCGGGTGACCTCGCGGCGGGCCGGGCCGCCCGTCGCCCCGGCGCTCGTCGCCGACGGGGGCGAACAGTGACGGCTGCCACCGACAGCCCCGCGTCCGTGCACCCGGCGCGCCTCAAGGTCGAGGGTGTCACCGTGCAGTTCGGCGGCGTCCACGCGCTCAACGGCGTCACCTTCGAAGCGGAGCCGGGCTCCATCGTGGGGTTGATCGGGGCCAACGGCTCGGGGAAGACGACGACGCTCGATGTGATCTCGGGGTTGGTGACGCCGCAGGCGGGCGCCGTCCGGCTGGACGACATCGATCTGGGCGAGTACCTGCCCGAGGAGCGACTCAGCATCGGCATGGTCCGCTCCTTCCAGGACTGCCGCCTCTTCCCCGAGCTGACGGTGCTCGACGTGCTGCTCCTGAGCGAGGACGCGCGCAAGGAAGTGGCGGTGCTCTCGACCACCCTCCGGCTCCCGTGGGCCCGGCGGTCCGAGCGCCGCAAGCTCGAGGCTGTGAACCAGGCGATCGCCGCGTTCGGCCTGGAGCGCTTCCGCCACCATCGCACCGCGGAGCTGTCCACCGGGACGCGCCGGGTGGTCGACCTCGCCTCGATCGTGCTGGCCAAGCCGCGGCTCCTGCTCCTCGACGAGCCCACGGCGGGCATCGCCCAGCGGGAGGCCGAGGCGTTCATTCCGCTGCTGCGCCGGATCCACGAAGTGGCCGACACGACCATCGTCCTGGTCGAGCACGACGTGCCCCTGGTCTTCGAGCTCTGCTCCACCGTGGTGGTCATGGAGCTCGGTCGCGTGGTCGTCTCCGGGCCCCCCGAGGTGGTCCGCGCTGACTCGAAGGCGTTGGCGGCCTACCTTGGTGCCAGCGACGAGGCCCTGATGGCATCGGGACCGGTCGGGGAGGGCGGCGGTGCAGACCGCCACCAAGGAGGGTGAGCATGGAAGCGAGCATGGAAGTTGCCGCGCATCGGAAGGCATTCCATCCCCTGGCCTCGCTGGGCCGGTCCTGGCGCCGGCTGCGCCGGCGCCCCCGGGCCACCCAGGTGCGCACCGCGCTGATCATCGTCGCCATCGTCATCGGGCTCGTCGCCTGGCTGGTCCTGGCCCCCGCAGGCACGCCCGGCGGGTCGGACAACGCCGGCGCGGCGGAGGTCTCGTCGTCGGCCACGACGGCGACGCCGGTGAGCCAGGCGAGCACGAGCGACCGGGGAGTCAGCGCCACGAGCATCAACGTGGTGTTCCCCGTCGTCGCCATCAACAGCCTGGCCGGGAAGCTGGGTTTCGCCGAGGACAAGGAGTACAACGAGCAGATCACGGCGATCCATCTCTACGTGAACCAGATCAACAACAGCGGCGGCATCAACGGCCGCAAGATCAACCCGATCATCGTCCAGTTCGACCCGACCAACGACGCCAACATGCAGTCGCTGTGCCAGCAGTGGACCCAGGGCAACCCGGCGGTCTTCGCGGTGGTCGACGGCATCGGCACCTGGATCGGGGACGAACAGCTCTGCGTCACCCAGCAGGGCCAGACCCCGCTCATCAGCGCCTGGTCCACCACGACCAATTGGACCAACCTGGGCTCGCCCTACCTGTGGTGGACCGGCCCGGACATGGCGCCCGTCCTGTCGGCCGTGGTGCAGTGGGGGGAGAGCTCGGGGCGCCTGGGCCACGGCAAGAAGGTCGGCGTCGTCGTCTCCGACCAGGCGCCCGACCAGGCGGCACTCAACGACTTCCTGCTGCCGGACCTGAAGAAGGCGGGCATCACGCCGATGGTCCAGACCGTGGCCGGCAGCGCGGACCAGACCGCCGCCACCAACTCGGACGCGCAGCTGGCCGTGGAGAAGTTCAAGTCGGCCGGCGTGCAGTCCGTGATCCCCCTCATCGCGGAGAACGTCCTCTTCCCCTATGTCGCGGCGGAGAACGCGCAGCAGTACTACCCCCAGCTCCTCCTGAGCGACTACCAGTCGACGGTGGAGGCGGCATTGGGTCTGATCCCGGTGCCCTATGAGCAGGCGCTCAACGGGCAGGAGGGCGTGACGACCGAGACGCTGGGCGGCTTCGACGACAACCGGCCCGAGGCCCAGGGGGGCTACGACCCGGGCGTGCGCTCCTGCTACAACACATGGCACGCGTACCACCCCAAGCCGATCGCGGGAACGACGAGCTTCTACATCGAGGAGCAGGGGCCCATTCAGGGGTGGTGCGGGGCCATCCGGCTCTTCGCCACGGCGGCCAAGGACGCCGGCAAGAACCTGAACCGGCGCACGTTCGTCGAGGCCATGTCGAAGATCACGAACTACCCCGGCACGCTCTCGCCCGTCTGGACCTTCGGGCCCAACAAGTTCTACGGCCCGACCCAGTACCAGGTGGTGAAGATCCACAACAACGTGCCCCCGTCGTCACAGTGCAAGCTCAAGACGAACCACAAGCCGCAAGGGACGTGCTGGGTGACGGTGGAGCCGTTCAAGCCGCTGCCGACGTCGGGCTGAGATCGGCGGGCCTGGCCGCTCCCGGCGGCCAGGCCCGCCGTGCTCGTGGTACCACGAGGCTCCGGCACCTGCTGACCCCATTGGCGATCGACTGACGTTCGGGCAGGCTGGAGACATGGACGCCCCATGGCGGAACAGCAGGGGCCGGGGAAGGCACCCGCCCGGGGCCGGGACGCCGTGACCTCCACGGCGCTCCAGACGGCCTGGTACCGGTCCGTGGTCGGCTGGAGGCGACAACGCTCGAGCTATCTCGTGCTCGTCCTCCTGATCGGCCTCACGGGAGGCGTCGCGCTCGGATCGCTGGCGGCCGCCCGCCGGACCGCCTCGTCCTTCCCGACCTTCCTGGCCGCATCGAACCCGTCGGACCTCATGATCGAGCCGGCGGGCGGCGGGCCGGGTGTCGGGCAACCCGATCATGTCCAGAACCTCATTCACGCGGTGCGCGCCTATCCGCAGGTGACACGGGTCGAGAGCTACGTGGGGCTGCCCGCGTCACTCGTCAAGGGCGGGAGAGCCGAGGCGCGGAGCCTGGGCAGCAACGTCATCCTCGTGGGCAGCGTCGACGGCCTGCTCTTCAATCAGGACCGCTTCGCGATCACGAGCGGCCGCATGGCCGATCCGGCGCGGGCGGACGAAGTGATGGTCACCGAGAACGCCGCCGCGGCAATGGGCCTGCGCCTCGGTTCGCGCATTCCGGTGGCCATCCCGACGGATAAGCGAACGGTGCGACGCCTCACACTCGTCGTGGTGGGCATCGGTTTGCTTCCTCGAGAGGTCGTGCAGGACCAGATTGCCAAGTACCCCACCTACATCGTGGCGACGCCCGCCCTCACGAAGTCGGTGGGATCGGCCAGCCTCGTCTATCTGGGCGTGCAGTTGCGGGGTGGCGCGGCCGACGTCCCCGCCGTGGAGCGGCGGTGGAACTCGACCGAGCGGTACTTCACCGACTTCCAGGTCGCCGCACAGGTAGAGGCGGAGGCCCAGCAGTCGATACGGCCCGAGGCGCTCGCACTGGGGGTCTTCGGCGCCATCGCCGCCCTCGCTGCGTTGCTGCTGGGGATGCAGCTCATCGCCCGGCAGCTGGGCGCCCGCGAGCGTGACCTCGTCGTCATGCGGGCGGTCGGGGCCGATCCGGCGACGACCGCGCTCGATGGGCTCATCGGCATCGTCGCATCGATCCTGATCGGATCGGTGGTCGCCGTGGGCGTTGCCCTGTCCCTGTCGCCGCTCTTCCCGATCGGTCCGGTCCGACCTGTCTATCCCGACCCCGGCGTCAATGCGGACTGGACGGTGCTCGGGGTCGGGTTCGCAGCCCTGTTCGGCATTCTGGCGGCGGCGGCCGTGGCCATCGCCTGGCTCGAGGCGCCGCATCGCGCCCAACGGCGCACCCGCCTGCGCGTGCGCCGCTCGTCGACCGTGCAGCTCGCCGCCAGCTCGGGGCTCCCGCCCTCCGCGGTCGCCGGCGCATCGCTCGCGGTCGACTCGCGCAGCGGCAGGGCAGCCGGCCCCTACCGCTGGGCGCTCCTCTCGGCGGTGATCGCCATGGTCGTCCTGACGACGACGTTGACCTTTGGGGCCAGCTTGCACACGCTGGTGTCCCGGCCCGCGCTCTACGGCTGGAATTGGGACGACGCGGTGCAGAGCTCGGACGGGTACGGGCCCGTCCCGAACAAGGCGCTGGCCGTGCTGCGTCACGACCCTGCCGTCCAGTCGTTCTCGGGCATCTGGTTCGCGACCATGCAGCTCGACGGGGTCGAGGTCCCGACGTTGTTGGCCACTCCGGGGTCGGCCGTGGCACCACCGGTCATCTCGGGTCACGGGCTGGCCACGTCGCGCCAGATCGTTCTCGGCGCGGCGACACTGGCGCAGCTGCACAAGCGGATCGGCGACACCGTGGACCTCCAGTACGTCCCCGGCTACCCGCGCCGCCCGATCCGGCTCACCGTCGCCGGCGTCGCCACCATGCCGGCGATCGGAATCGCGGAGGGGCTGCACACCTCCATGGGGACGGGTGCCCTGGTGCCCGCCGATGCGGGTCCTGTGACCGTGGCCCTGGGCCCCCAGGGCTACTCGCCGTCGTGCAACGGGCCCAACATGGTCCTCGTGCGCGTCCGCGGGGGATTGGGCGCGCCGGAGGGTCAGGCGATCGCGCAGCGCCTGGCGGACGCGGCGAACCAGGTCCTTGCCCGGCAGGCACCGAATTCTGTCTGCGGGGGGAACGTCGCCACGACCCTCTCCGTGCAGCGCCCCGCCCAGATCGTGAACTACCGCTCCATGGGGTCGACCCCGGTCCTGCTCGCCGGCGGGCTCGCTCTGGCGGCGCTCGTCGCTCTCGGGCTCGCCCTGGTGGCGTCGGTGCGGCGGTGTCGCCGAGACCTCGCCCTCCTCCGGGTGCTGGGGTTCACCCAACGCCAGCTCGCGGCGACGGTGGCGTGGCACTCGTCGATCGCGGCCGCCCTCGGGGTGGTCGTCGGCATCCCCCTCGGTGTCGTCCTGGGCCGCTGGCTCTGGATCCTGTTCGCGGAGCAGATCGGCGCGGTGCCCCTGCCCACCGTGCCGGTGTGGTCGGTGCTGTTCGCCGCGGTCGGCGCCTTCGTGTTGGCGAACGCCGCCGCGGTGCTCCCCGGTCGCCGCGCTGCTCGCACCGCCGCCGCGCTCGTCCTGCACGACGAATAGGTCGTGGGCGTCAGGCGATTAGCGTCGGGCTGGGCGGCCTGCCCTGGAGAATGTCGTCGAAGCGGGTCTTGACCGCGTCGTCGAGCTCAGGGTGGGTGAGGATGTAGAAGGTGTTGGTGCGGACGGCGTCGATGACGCGGTCGGCGACCGTCGCCGGCGGGATGCCGCTGTCGACCATGTCCTGCACGGCGCTGCGCAGCTCCGCCGCTCCGCCGACCTCGTGGTCGGGCGCCCAGGCCGGGCGGTTCCGGTCGGACTCGGCGATGCGCGTCTGCACGAAGCCGGGGCACAGCACGGAGACGCCGACGGGCGCACCGACGGCCTGGAGGTCCTTGAACAGCGTCTCGGAGATGGCCACGACGGCCTGCTTGGTCGCGTTGTAGGGGCCGAGGAACGGGGCCGTCGTGAGGCCGGCGATGGACGCCGTGTTGACCACATGGCCCTCGCCCTGGGCGATGAACAGCGGCACGAAGGTGGCCACGCCGTGGATCACGCCCCAGAGATTGACGCCGAGGATCCAGCGCCAGTCCTCCTCACTGACCTCCCAGATGGGGCCGCCCAGACCGACGCCGGCGTTGTTGTGCACGAGGTGCACCGCGCCGAAGCGGTCGAGGGCCCGGTCGCGCAGCGCCCGCACGGACACCACGTCGGCGACGTCGGTCACCACGCCGAGGGCCTCGGCCCCCTGGGCGGTGAGCTCGTGCTCCGCCTCTTTGAGGGGCCCCTCCTCGATGTCACCGAGGACGACCTTCATGCCCTCGGCGGCCGCCCGCTCCGCCACGGCCCGGCCGATGCCGCTGGCCCCGCCCGTGATCACCGCCACCTTGCCCCGCAGGTCCTCCATGGGCCCTCCCTTCCTCTGTCGTGGTCGCAGTCAAGCACCGCATCGCCGGCGCGGACCAGCGCCCGCGACCAGGCCGATCGCCAAGGGTGGCGGCGCAGCGAGAACGCCAACAACTTCTCGGCGCCGTTCGCCGAGCGTCGAGGGACGCCAAATCAGGGATTCTGGGAACGTCAGTCAGACGGTGGTGCCGGCAGCGATCCGAAGAGCTCCCTCGTGTTCGGTTCAGACAGCATGTCTTTCACCGCGATCGTGCCATCGACGATGAGGTCGTACGCGATCGTGCGGAGAGACGTTGTGCTCCCCTCAGGGAGGGTGACGAGAGGGTCGAACCTGGCGAACACCGCATCGCCTTCGGCCACAGTTCCTCGTCCTCGACCTGTCGGCACGGTCTCACGCTCAGGCAAGCCATCCCGTTTTCCGAACGCCGCTCAAAGGTCGGTGAGGACCCAGGGGCCACGGGCTAGCCGTACCGCGTCGTGAGCATTCCTGCGCTCCCGGTCGGGACTCTCGACCCGGCAGCAGGACTCTGTGACACGACCGACCATTTTGCGCAGCTCCCGCCGACGGTCTCCGTCGACAGCTTTGCTCTCAGGCCGGCTGCAGCAATCGCTGCGACCGCAGGTTGGCTGGACCGGCTGACTGACCCGCCATTCCAACGACGTTGGGAACAACGGCAGTAGTGCCGGATACCGACGGTGTCTTCAGCGACGGCGCTGGGTTCGTCGGAACGACCGGCCGAAGCGTGGAGGTGGTGACGGCGCAGCCCTCAGCCGTTGCCTGTCCCGTCCCGTCTCCGGTGCTGATCAACGCGGCCAGGCCCGCCCCGAAGACGACCAGGGTGACGGCTACGACGGCAAGCCATCGGAAGCGGCGCACGACGACCATTGTGGACTGGGGAGTGACTTTGGCACATCCGGCCATCCTTTCTGCCGCTCACAGCGGGTGTGCCCCAAGCCCCACAAACACGACCTCCAATACCGGCGCCGTGGGAAGCGGGACGGCATAGATGCATCAAGCCGGTTCTCGGTTAAGACTTGCGCCATGGAAGAGAGGCCCGTCACCAAATATGTGACAGCGCCCGACGGGGTGAGCTTGGCCTATCAGGTGATCGGCGGCGGGCCACCGGATCTCGTCTTCTTTCCGGGACTCGCCCTCCCCATCGACCTGCTCTGGGAAGACACCGGGTTCGCCCACTTTGCCCGGCGCCTCAGCCGATTCTCCCGGACGGTGTGGCTCGAAGGCAGGGGGATTGGAGCCTCGGGAGGCGACTTCGCCGAGAGCGCAGTCGATGAGAACGATGACGGCCAGCACTCTTACGGACTGACATCGGTGTTGGATGCGATCGGGTGCGAGGAGGTCGTGCTCGTTGCACATGGCTCTGCCGGTCCAGTCGCCATCCAGTACGTAGCCGCCCACCCCGAACGGGTGGCGACCTTGGTCCTTGTCGATAGTCACGCCTACTACATGAGGGAGGACGACTATCCCTGGGGCATGCCTCGATCCGCGATCGACCGACATGTCGCAGCGGTGAGAGAAGCATGGGGGTCGGGGGCAGCCCTGGACGCTCTTGCTCCGAGTAAGGCGAACGACGAACGGTTTCGCGCGTGGGACTCGAGGTCCCAGCGTCTCGGCGCCTCTCCTGAGGGTATCGCCGCTGCCGTACGGGCCAGATTTCTTCGAGATGTGCGGGATCTACTTCCCACCCTTCAGCTACCCACGCTTGTCATCCACCGGGAAGAGGATCGGTTCATACGGGCCGGAGCCGGTCGGTATCTGGCCGAGCACATCGCCGGTGCCAAGTATGTCGAAATGCCCGGCGATGACCACTTGTTCTTCGTCGGCGACGTTGACGCCCTCGTCGACGAGATCGAGGAGTTCCTGACCGGCACGCACCAGGCGCCCGAAGGCGACGTCGTCACGTCCACGATCTTGTTCACTGACATTGTTTCATCAACCGAGCAGTCGGCCCGAATGGGACACCGCAAATGGACCAATCTCACCGATGACCACGACGCAATGGTTCGGGCCACTCTTGGTCGCTACCGGGGCCGTGAGGTGAAGACCACCGGGGACGGATTTCTCGCCACCTTTGACTCGACGACCCGAGCGGTTCATGCCGCGCGGGAGATTGTGACCGGGGCAAGAACCCTGGGCCTCGAGGTTCGCGCTGGTGTCCACAACGGCGAGATTGAAGTCCGACCGAATGATGTGGTCGGGCTGGCCGTCGCCATCTCCAAGCGCATCTGTGATCTCGCAGGCCCCGGTGAGGTGCTTGTTTCCGAGGCTGTGAAGCTGCACCTCGTCGGCGCGGATATCGCTGTTGCTGAACACGGGACGTACGTGTTGAAGGGAGTACCTGACGAATGGAGGCTCTTCGCGGTCGAGAGTTGACAAACGCGTGAGCACGCCACGCCGGACATTCCGGAGGTGAGTTTGTTTCGCCGCTTCGGCCACTGCCAGCGCTTGACATAATTTGCTACATAGGTAGAGTTATCGTCGTGACTCGTTCGCGAAGTCCGTCTCCGCAGGTGATCAGAGTTCTCCAGGCACTGGCTGCAGATCCCACGCGGTGGCGCTATGGCTACGACCTGGCCACAGAAGTCCACCTGAAGTCGGGTTCGCTCTATCCCATCCTGATCCGACTGGCCGACCGCGAGGTGCTCGAAACGTCTTGGGAGCCAGGCCCACCCGGCCGCCCGCCTCGCCACCTGTATCGACTCACCCCGACGGGGCGGGAGTACGTGGCGACTCTCGACGTCGGCCGGCCCGAACGATCCGCGCCGCGCCGGCGCTTGGGCTTGAGCGGGGCGTAGTGCCCTCAGTCGCGGCAATCTTGCTGCTGATTGGCGGGGGTCGACCCTCGGTCCTCGCGATCCTGCTGCTGGCTGGCGCAGGGGCGGTGCTGTGGAGTCGCGAGCACCCACCTCCGGACACGCAGACCGTGCGAGACGACGTGCCGCTCCGGTTGTTGCGATGGGCGGTCGGACTGCTCCCCGCCGACCGGGTCGATTGGGGCCAGGCGATGCTCGGCGAGTTGGACCGGATCGAAGGTCGTTCGGGGCGGTGGCGCTTTGCCCTCGGATGCGTGGCCGGCGTCGTGCTGCTGCCCCCGTGGGGGCCGGTCGGACCGATGGCAGCACTGGCAGTTGTTGCGCTGAGCAGCGCGCTGGTGTTCGGCTTTGGGTTCGTCCACTTCGGACTGACCGCGAACCCTTGGAACTGGGTGATGCTGGTGATCCTGGCCGCCCTCGTGATTGGTTCCGTCGTCGCCGTGAGCGTGCAGCTGCGCCGGCCCGGTGTGGCGCGTCTGGGGCTGGTCGGGGGCCTCTTCGTCGCCGCAGCGTGGTTGGTGGTCTCCGGATTCACATGGCAAGGCATCATCAGCCCGATCTATTCGATAGGTGCGTGGTCCGGTCCGGCGGTGTTGATCGGGGTGCCATTGGTCGTGGGAGTGGGTGGCGCATGGCGCAGCGAGAGCGGCGTGGTAGGCCGGCGCGCCGCTCGGCTGGCCGGCGCCAGTGCCGGGCTGGCGATGTTCTTCGTTTCGACCATCGCGGTCGTGGCGATCGACGGAGGACAGCGCGACCCGGGGGCGGGGGTTGCCGGGGGCGTGAGCGAGGCGTTCTCCAACGTGGCGATGCTCTTCCTGATCTTTCTCCCTCTGGCGACGGCAACGGTCGGGTGGGTTGCGGCGACGGCAACCGCCCGCCTCCGCTCGGCGGACCTGGCCCAACGGATCCATGACTCGATGAACACGCCAAAAGCGGCTGGACGGGTTGTCGAGAGCAGCCAGAGGCGAAACATCGGACGCGTGCTGCTCCCGGCAGCAGTGGCCGTGGTGGTCGTCATGGCCGTCGCTCTTTTCTTCCAGGTTAGATAGTTGAGCCGCTCGCGGTTGGGCTGTCTTGATGCGCCTTGATCGAGCAGCCGATCGTTGAACAGACTTCAGGCCTCAAGCGACGGAGATCCGGCCTCAAGTCGGCTTCGTTTGCAACGGGTGGCGAGTCCGTAGCTGAGTCCGGCGAGCCGAGAATAGATTCAAGCTGTTGTCCGTCACGGACGATGTTTCAGCATGGATCTCGACTCGGATGCAGAAATCCTGAGCCAAGCCACGTGCACGTTATGGCGGCAGGCCGTGCTGACGGGTTGCGTTCTGGCTGGATGCCTCGCCTTGATCGCTGTTTTGGCGGTTCTCTGAGCTGAGCCCCTGGACGATCTGTGATCTCGCCCCGACTCCTGTTCTCTCACCGCCGTCCACTTCGGGACGGTGGTGCAGTTCGGCCATCACTTATCGGGCAGCCTGATCGACCGTCGCTCGCATCGGCTTCGTCCGGCTGTCCATCGCTCGAAACACAAGAGAAGAGCGTCTCGGGCGCCGAGAGCCGTGACGTGCGCAAGGTGTTTGGCTGGCTTCCGAGGTCGACTCATCAGATGGCCCCGTACCGGCGTATTTGAAGCCAAGCTCGCGAGCGAGAGATCGAAGCGCCCGACTCGTGACGGAGAGTTGCGGGCCGCCGATCGCTTCGGCAAGCTGTCGGAAGGGGGCAGGAGGCGAAGGGAGGATCGGCATGAGCGTGGACACGCGAACCCGGCCGATCAACGCAGTGGGACCGGCCGATCCCGAGTCGTTCTTCGAGATCGACTGGCGAGACGCCGTTGCCCGAAACGGCCGCCGTGCCGCGACCGATGCAGCACGGCTCGCCCTCGGTCCACTCTCCATCCGGGTGGACGGTGATGTCTGGACGCTTGAGCCCCGAGGTAAGACCATCAACGTCGTTCGCGGACACGTCGAGACCGAGCCGTGTATCACGCTCGATCGCGCCGCCTTTGCCGACCTCTTCTGCGAACGACGCACCGCGCTGGGACTGCTCATCGGAGGCCGGGTCACCGGCGACCCGGCCTCCTGCGAGGCCTTCTGTGCGTGGGACCCGGTGCTGCGCTCTCTGCTCGACGGCCGGCCCGTGTATCAGACCGGTGCGGTGACGCTGCGTTCGTCGGACGGGTCCCCGCTCCAGCTCGACCAACGGTTCCGGCTCGGCGAGCAGACCGCGGAGGCGGCCCATTTCCTGGGCGAGACCGGGTTCCTCCTCCTGCACGACGTCTATTCCGAGGCTGAGATGAACGAGGTCGACGACGACCTTGCCCGCGCCGTTCACGGGGCGCGAGTCGAGGACGGTTCGTCCTGGTGGGCGACGACCCGCACCGGCGACCGCTATCCCTGCCGGATCCTCGACTTCGCGCCCAAGTCACCAGCGCTTCGAGCGCTTCTCGCGGATGACCGGTACATCGCGATCGGTGAGCTGCTGGGGGATGGTCACCGTCCGGGAGATCCGTTCGGCGAGCATTTCGCCGACGTGACCGCGGAGGGGCTCGTCAAGCGGGTGGATTCCGTCGACGGACTCGTCTGCCTCCCATGGCACAAAGACTGCGATCGCGGCGGGCACTCGATGTTCTGTGCCGGTCTCACGATCGGCATGTGTCTCACGCCCGTCGACGAAGCCCACGGCGGCCTTGACGTCATGGCCGGCTCGCACCGAGCGAACATCGCCCGGGCACAGATCGACTCGCTCGACCTGCCCGCCGTGACTCTGCGCGCCAAACGCGGCGACCTCACCGTGCACATGTCCTGCACGCTGCACCGCTCGACCCACCCCACCACCGAGGAGCGCCGTGTCGCGTACACCGGTTTTGCACTGCCGCCCCGCCCGGGTGACGCGCACGCCGAGGACGCCCAGCCCCGGTTGCGCCAGGAGCGGGCAGCCATCGGGGGATCGAACGGTGGACCGAGTCTGGCGTCGGAGATCGGAGCATGACGGCTCCGAGCAGGGTGTTGGTGGTGACCGGCGCCCGTGGACCGGTGTGGTCCTGGTCGCCGCGATGAGCCACCGGCAAGCAGAGAGGTGAGAGTTCGAGCATGGGAGAACGAGTGAGCGAGCAGGACGACGAAGACGTACGGCGTGAGCTCGCCGAGTCGCGCACAGCGACCGGACGGAGCCGCTACCGCGAGGTCATGGTGTCGGACGCACCCCCGCCGATGACGCCGTACCTGTCACAGGGCGTCGTCGACTCGGTCTTCGGCGAGCTCTGGAGCCGGCCCGGGCTGTCCCGACGGGACCGGCGGTGGATCACCCTCGCCTGCGTGGGTGCCGCCGCGGTCGACCTCCCGATCGAACAGCACGTGTACGCCGCGTTGGTGAGCGGCGACATCTCCCGCGAGGAGATGCAGGAGTTCGTCCTGCACTTCGCGTACTACGCCGGTTGGCCCCGAGCGTCTGCGCTCGAGCGGGCGTACATCCAGTCGATCGGACGCATCGACGCCGAGGCCCAGGCCTGAGGAGATTCAGGAGGGGAGCAATCGATGACAGTGAATGACGAGGGGCGCAGCAGCGTCGGGCGTGAGGTCGTCCGGTTCATTCCGGTGCCGACGTCGGTCAGCGAGCAAGCCCGGCAGTTCCTCGGCACTGACTTGTTCGGCGGCGCCGCTGGGCGACTCGCCCCAAAGGACGTCGCGGCGTGGCGGGCACTGATCAAAGAAACTGACGAGTTGCTCGTGGCCGTCATGGGTGCACAAATTGAGCACCTCCGCTCGTCCGTTCAATCCAGATCGGTCGGCGGAGTGCCCGTCTTCGTGGTCACCCCGGAGGGTGTGGATGAGAGCGGCGAGAGTCGGCCGATCTACCTGGACATCCACGGCGGGTCGCTGCTGATGGGCGGCGGCCAGGCGTGCGAAGTGATGGGACGAAGGATGGCGGCCCAGGTGCAGATGCAGACGTGGTCCGTCGATTACCGGATGCCCCCCGACCACCCCTATCCCGCTGCGCTCAATGACATCCTTGCCGTCTACCGCGGCCTACTCGATGTTCGGGCGCCCGAACAGATCGTGGTGGGAGGGGGTTCGGCAGGTGGAAACTTGGCCGCCGCTCTGATGTTGCGTGCGCGCGACGAAGGGCTGCCCCTTCCAAGCGCACTGATCCTGCTGACGCCGGAAGCCGACCTGACTGAGTCCGGCGACTCATTCCAAACGAATCTCGGTATCGACAACGTGCTGACCGAGAGCCTGGCCGACTCCATTGCCCTGTATGCCGGTGACCACGATTTGCGACACCCGTATTTGTCTCCTCTGTTCGGTGACCTCACCGCCCCCTTTCCACCGACCTTTCTGCAAACTGGAACTCGGGACCTGTTCTTGTCCAACACCGTTCGGATGCACCGACGGCTTCGTGCAGGCGGGGTTGACGCCCAACTGCACGTGTTCGAGGCGATGCCCCACGGCGGGTTCTTCGGTGCCCCCGAGGACGATGAGCTCACCGAGGAGATCCGTCGATTCCTGGCCGCCCACGTCACACCCTGACGCCCATGGGCTTCGCCGGGCGACACCGGACCACGGTCATGCCACGTACGTGGGCTGCATATCCCACAGGTAGCCTCGTCTCATGGAAAAGGCGTTGCGGGATGCCCTCGACGTGCTCCTGCCGGAGCTCCAACGCACGTCTGGACTGCGGCCCCTCATAGAAGAGCGGGATAGTTGGGTGATGCTCCTCAACCGGGACGGCCAGGGGCAAGGCGTTCAGCTCCGCGGAGAGGGTGAGCCGGATGAGCTCGCACAGTTGGCAGACCAGGTCCAGGAATGGGCCGTGGAGGAGCTGTGGAACCGAGGTCGACCTGCTACCTGGCCCGAGTGTCCCTTCCATCCGAACTCTCATCCTCTGGAGCCGGCCGTCGTCGCAGGCGCAGCTTCGTGGCGGTGTCCGAAGACAGCCGAAAGAGTTGCGGCGATCGGGGCGCTCTCCACCTCACCGTCCCCAAGCAGAGGGGACTCGTTGCCGTACCTGGAATGAGAGAGCGAGGTGGTGCACAAGGAGCTCGCCGAGCGCGTGCCACCGAGACCGGTGCCGCGGTGTTGCGACTCCCTTCCGCATCACCAGGCGAGTTCGCCCTCGCCCTCCTGGAAGGTGCCGGTCGGGCCGTCCCTGCCGATGGAAGCCATGCGCACGATGACCTCTGCACCCTTCTCCACCGGCTGCCCGGCCCCGCTGAACGGGGTGAGGTCGGTGGCAGTGAAGCCGGGCTCCACCGCATTGAACTTGATTCTTGGAAATGTCTTTGCGTACTGGACGGTGAGCATCGAGACGGCGGCCTTGCTTGAGCCATAAACGATGCTCGGGAAGTGAAACTGGCGCCGCTCTGGATTCGTGACGGCCCAGAACGAGCCGAGGGCGCTCGAGACATTGACCACCACGGGGTTCTCGGACTGCTCGAGCAGCGGAAGCGCGGCCTGGGTGACACGGATGAGACCAATGGCATTGGTATCGAAGACTTCCAGTGCGACGGGTCCGGTGACCTCGGCCGTCGTACTGATGCCGGCGTTGTTGACCAGGACATCCAGCAGACCTTCGTCCTTGGCGATGACACTCAGCGCGGTCTCGACCGACGAGTCGTCAGTCACGTCGAGATGCACGAACCGGCCCCCGATCTCGCGTGCGGCCGCAACTCCACGTTCGGCGTTTCGGGCTCCGAGGTACACGGTGTGCCCATGCTCGATCAATTGTCGGGCTGCCTCGTAGCCGAGACCCTTGTTGGCTCCGGTGATGAGCGTCACGGTCATTTCTCGGTGCTCCTCTCATCGTGGTCCGACCATGAGGTCTTCGAGCGTTCTCGTCGTGGTCGAGCCCTCGAAGGACGGGTACAGACCGACCGTAGCGGGGTGGGTTCCTTTGGCAGGCACTGGGCATGCGGATCGATAGTTCGGGGTTCTCGTTCGCTGGACCCATGGCGTCCTCGTCCTACCATTGGCGAGTGCCGTCGCTCTTCGAATTCGCAGGTGGCGAGGAGGCAGTGCATCGGCTCGAGGACACGTTCTACCGCAGCGTCCTCGAGGATCCCCTCCTGCAGCCACTTTTCGGGGCTGGCCAGCCTCGGCACGTCGATCACCTGACCGCCTTCACCGGCGAATCCTTCGGTGGTCCCGACCGCTTCACCCGGGAGCTCGGCTTCGCCCATCTCATCGACGTCCACCGACATCTTCGGATCACCGAGGAGCAGCGACAGAGGTTTGTCGAGCTCTACGTGGCGGCGCTCGAGGCGTCGGATCTTCCCGACGACGAGGATTTCCGTGAGGCGGTCCTGTCACACGTCGAATTCGGCTCGAAGGTCGCGATGCAGAACTCGAATGCCAACAGCGATGGCGAGCTCCATCCACTGCGCGAGGTTCCTCTCTGGACCTGGCCCGGTGACGACGACAGAGCCTGAGAGTGGGGAATCGCGACTCCAGCTTCGTGCATCGAGAGATCGTCCTGGTTTCTGGCGCTCCTGGGTCCGGGAAGAGCACCTTGGCCAGCCAGCTCTCGGTGATCACGGGCATCGCCTTGTTGAGCAAGGACGTCATCAAGGAGTCGCTGTGGGATGCCCTCGAGCCCCCGACGGCTGACCTGGAGTGGTCGCGCCGGATCGGGGGCGCCGCAATGGAGGTGCTGTGGGCCCTTGCGGCACACTGTCCCCGGGTGATCCTCGAGGCCAACTTCCGTCCTCACAGCGACCATGAGCAGCGAAGGCTGGCGGACCTTTCAGACCGGTTCGTCGAGGTGTATTGCCGGTGTCCAGACACCTTGGCCGCGGAGCGGTACGCCAAGCGAGCGGCGGATCCGAATCACCACCCCGCACATGTGACACCCCAACTCGATCCCGCCCTGCTTGCCGAATTCGATCGGCCGATCGGCCTGGGAACCCTCATCCGGGTGGATACAGCCGGTGACGTCAACGCGGAGATGGTCGCCAAGGCGGTCACGGCGGCGCTCAGCGCGTTTCGACCTTGACCCGGTGGACGCGCCCGTCCCAGAGTGCCAGGTCAGAGGCGCCCCATTTCCCCTCCACCGATCGGCACATCTGCCGCGCTAAATGGTGGTGTCAGCCTTCACTCGGACCCTCGCCGGACGTCGTCGACGGCCAGTGAGCGGGCGACCAGTCCCCCTCGGGGTCCGTCGTCTGGCCCACTTCGATCAGATGACCGTCGGGATCGCGGATGTAACAACGGATCTCGAACTGGTGCTGCTTCGGCGGCGTCAGGAATTGAGCGCCCCGGGCACTCCATTCGGCGTACACGGCCTGGATGTCTTTGACCCGGATATTGAGGAAGCTGCTGACCCGGTCGGGATCGCGCGGCGTTTCCAGGGTGACCGCAGGCTTGTCGTCGGTCGGGCCTCCGCCGGCATTGATGACGATCCAGCTGTTGGAGAGCTTGACATTGACCGGGCCTGTGTCGTTTCCTCGGAAGGCCACCTTGCCCCCCAGTACTTCGGTGTAGAAGCGCCGAGAGCGCTCGACGTCGTCCGAGACGATGAAGTGGGTCAGCAGAATGTCTTCCGCTGGTGGAATTTCGGCCATCTGACACCTCCACTGGTTGGCCACACCCGCATGTGACGCCGTCTGCAGACGATATTGCGACGATTGTCGGTCCGCAATTGACGGGATCGGGACGGCGTGAAACGAGCACGAAGGGCGACAGACGACGCCTTGTCGCCCGCGATGTCAGGAGTTTCTACTCCCTGGCTCCGTCCACATCGCTTTGGGTTATTCGAATCGAACGCGGCCAACCCTCGGCAACGGAGAGTCGGACCCAATAGGTGTCCCCGTCGAAGGAGATCCATGACACCGTAGGGGGTGACCCCTCGGGTGCAGTGAGTGCGGCAGCGTTGGACCGGTACTTCGGTTTGATCCGAAATCCGCGAATCGGTTGGTCAACCTCGGCCGTGCAGGTGGCCCCGGAACCTCGAGCCCGCCATGACAAACTCGCCAGCTTCTTCATGGGCCCCTCTTCCGGTTCGGCACGCCTGGTTCCGAGTCTACGCCTTCATCTCGAGATGTCGGGACAGAAGGGGGGCCAGGGCCACAACGGGTCCAGTCAGCTCGCCGTTGGCCGCACCCCGAGCACGGCAAGTTTGTACCAAGAGCGCTCCACGATGCGCGGATAGGTGTGCAGGTAGTAGGGCAGAGCCGCGCAGGCTTGATTGATGGCAGCACCGCGACTACGGGCGACAGTGGCGTCGTCGACTTCGAGAGCAGCAAGAAAGGCGCGGCGAGACCCGTCGGTGAACAGCGGTGACCAGACGACCTGGACGTCGACGGCGGGATCACCGGCGCAGGCCGATCCCCAATCGACGATGCCACAGAGCTGACCCTCTTGGACCAGGCAGTTGCCCTCCAAGTCGCCCTGCACCCAGACGGGAGCACCCTCGTGTGGCGGCGATGCCAGCGCCTCCTCCCACACGGTGAGGGCTGCCGTGGCGTCGATCAAGTGGCTGGCGCGATCGATGCACCATCGGGTCGCCACGTCATAGTCGACGAGCGGTCGGGCGCGATTCTTCGCCAACGGCGCGTCGGTCGTCGGCACCTTGTGGAGCATCCGGACGAACTCGGCGAGGGCGAGAGCGAACTCGACCGGATCGTCGATTCGATCGAGTGACGCGCCTTCGCCGGGGATCCATCGGTGGACCGCCCAGGAAAACGGGTAGCCATCGGCTGGCCCACCGATGGCGACGGGTTCAGGTACCGGCACAGGAAGGTGCGGAGCCAGTCGTGGCAACCACTGCGCTTCGAGTTCGACCTGTCCCGCCGCCCAGTGGATCCGAGGTAGACGGACTACCAAGTCTGTGCCGAGCCGCCAGATTGCGTTGTCGGTGCCCCATGGCTCCACAACGACAAGAGGCAGCTGGGCAAGTGCCGGCATTTGCGAGCGGAGAAGGTCTCGGACGAGCTGCTCGCTCACCTCGACTTCCTGGTCGTGCATGGGGACCATGACGGCACCAGTTTGCCGACGACCTCCGCGTCGGCGCAATCAGGACGGCGAGCACAGGCGACAACCGCGGCGGAACACCAAGCGGGGAGTGGGCGCTGATCCGGCTCGACACCTCTCGGGCGCTGTAGTGAACTTCGATGCATGACAAAGAGACTCGAGATCTCCCGTGACATTGCCGCCCCGCCCGAGCGCGTCTACGCCGCCATCTCCGACGTGACACGCATGGGCGAGTGGTCAGAGGAGTGCCATGCCTGCGAGTGGCACGAGGGCTACGGCGGTCCCGTCGTCGGCGCCACCTTTGACGGCCACAACCGCAACGGCGAGCACGAGTGGACCACGCAGGGCAAGGTCATTGAGGCCGACCCTGGCCGAGCCTTCGCCTTCGCGTGCTCAATGATGGACTTTCACTTCTCGACGTGGGGCTACCGCATCGACCCGATCGAGTCGGGCAGCCGTGTCACGGAATGGAGTGAGGACCTGCGTCCCGAGTCCGTCATGGAGTTCAGCCGTCAGACCTCGGGCGTGGATGACCGAACGGAGCGAAACCGCAAAACCATGAGCCTCACCCTGGCCCGCCTCGCCGCATGCCTCGAGGGCGAACCGGGTCGCGGGTTGGTTTGATCCGGCCGGTCAGATTCGGCCGATTGCCCGGGCACGCGGGAAATGGCGGCCGACCATGGGCGGCAACCACACGTCGCGACGACAAGACCGAGGGGGATGGCACCCCTCTGGACTCTTTCAGGAGACGGCGGCGCGCCCCTGCCGCAGGTGCGCGGCGCCGGCGGGGGAGACCGAGACGAGCGAGCCCTGCCCGGGCTCGGAGTGCCGGTCGATGAAGCCCCGGGCGTTGGCGTCCTCCCAGACGGGCAGGCGCGGGCACGACGTGCGCCAGGCCTCCATGACCTCGTCGTAGGGGCGTCGACCGGGGCCGACCCACTCGAGGAGGTCGAGGATCAGGGCGTCGACTGGCTCGGGCATGACGGCACCCATTGTCGCGCTGCCGCTCACAGGAGAGAGAAGGTCCCCGCTTCCACCATGACCAGCACGCCGATGCAGCACAGCAGTATGGGGACGGCCACGTGGCCGAGGCGCAGCATGACCCCCCGCGTGCGGGGGTGGCGGCCGCCGCTCAGGACCAGCCACGTCACCAGGACCTCCCCGACCACGAAGACGGCGGCGAGGGCGCCCAGGTTGGACGCGCCGCCGACCCGGAACAGGGGGATGTAGGCCGCCAGGTTGTCGCCCCCGGCGGAAATGGTGACCAGCACGGCCGCGGTGAAGCTCCGGCCCACCGCCCGCCGCTCCGGCCCCCCATCCGGGCGCCGGCGACCACGCCGCCCGCCCTTGGCCGCGGCCTCGTCCGTCTCCTCGGCCGGGCCCTTCCCCCGCAGTCCCGCCAGGCCCCGCAGGCCGATGGCCAGCGGCACCAGCCCGAGGAGGCCGACCACGGCGGCCGAGAACTCGAACAAGAGAGCGGCCGCCGCGGCCGCCGCCGCCACCAGCAGCGCGAAGCCGAAGACCTGACCGGCCGCGATGCGGTGGGCCCGCTCGAGTGGCGCGCCGGCCACCATGGCCGTGGTGACGATGCAGTTGTCGATGTTGGTCCCGACGAACGCCGCCGCGGCGACGCCGAGATCGGCCCCGAGGCCGGCCGCCAAGAGAGGCGGTCAGCCCGCGGGCGGCGGCATCGCGGGCCCGAAGGGCTTGTCGCCCCGCAGGGTCACTCGATGCGCGTAGCGCGCCGCATCCCCGTAGTCGTCCAACGCGTAGTGCAGCGTGGCCCGGTTGTCCCAGAAGGCGACGGAGCCGGCGCGCCAGCGGAAGCGACAGGTGTACTCCGGCTTGACGCAGTGGTGGTAGAGCATCTCGAGGATGGCGTTGCTCTCGTTGTCCGACAGCCCGAAGATGGTGCGGGTGAACTGCCGGTTGACGAAGAGGCCGTTGCGCCCGGTCTCGGGGTGGGTGCGCACGACGGGGTGCAGGGCCGGCAGCAGCTTCTCGCGCCACGTGCCGTCCCACTCGTAGCCGCCGCGCTCGGCCACGTCGGCGGCGAACCACGGGTCGTGGTGGATGGCGATCAGCTGGTCGCACAGGCCCCGCACCGGCGCCGCCAGCCCGTCGTAGGCGTCCTGCAGGCTGGCCCACATGGTGTCGCCGCCGACCTCGGGCGCCTCGAGCATGTAGAGGATGGAGCCCATGGCGGGGGTCTCCAGGAAGGTCACGTCGGTGTGCCACCAGCTGGCGCGGTCGACCTTGCCGTCGATGGCGAGCACCTCGCGGCTCTCGTCGATGGAGGGCAGCACGGGGTGCGCCTCGGTGACGGTGCCGAACTGGCGGGCGAAGGAGGCCTGCTGCTCGGCGCTCAGCGTCTGGTCCCTGAAGAAGATGACGTGGTGGGTGTTGAGCGCGTCGCGTACGGCGCCCACCACCTCGGGTGCCAGCGGACGCGCGATGTCCACGCCCGAGATCTCGGCCCCGATGGTGGGCGAAAGGGGGTGGATACTGAGAGAGGTGGCGAGGGTCACCGGGCAATTCTGCCCGAGCCGGGGCGGCGGTGCCCCATCGTCCCGCCCTGCCACCTACATTGGCCCGCACCGACCGCCGTTGCCGTGTGAAAGGGGCCGAGCATGAGCGATGACACGGGGAGCCTGGTGCTCACCCCGCCGGCCCGCAATTACTCGTCGTGGTACCAGTGGATGACCCGCCTGGCCGCCACCACGCACGAGGACCCGCTGCCCGAGGGGGAGCCGGCCGAGTTCGGAGCCTGGGTGGAGCGCCGCCGCACCCGCCTGGTCGAGCTCCTCGGGCCCGAGCCCGAGGCGGTCCCGCTCAACCTCGAGACGCTCGAGTCGGTGGCCTGCGACGGCTACCGGCGGGACAAGGTCGTCTTCGACACCGAGGACACCATGTCGGTGCCGGCCTATCTGCTGGTCCCCGAGGGCCGGCAGGACCAGGCCCCCGGGGCGGCCGTGCTGGCCTGCCACGGCCACGGGCCCGGCAAGGGTCAGGTGGTCGGGCTGGAGCACACCAACATGCCCAACGCGGACTACGGCCTGCAGCTGGCCCGGCGCGGCTACGTCGTGCTCGTCCCGGACCTCCGTTGCTTCGGCGAGCGCCTGGACTGGAACCCCGAGGACCACTATGCCTGCGACACCAACCTGGTCCATGCCGCCATGGCGGGCTGGAACCCGCTGGCGCAGAACATCTGGGACCTGCGGCGCTCGCTCGACGTGTTGGCGCAGCACCCACTGGTCGACCCGGAGCGCCTCGGCATGGTCGGGATCTCGTACGGCGGCACCGTCACCCTCTTCACCGCGGCCGTCGACACCCGCGTGGCGGCGTCGGTCGTGAGCGGCTACTTCTCCTCGTGGGCCGTGAGCCACAAAATGCCCTGGAACATGTGCGGGTCCCAGATCATGTTCGGGATGCTGGGCCGCCTGGAGCACGAGGACCTCGGCGCGCTCGTCGCACCTCGCCCGCTCCTCGTCGAGTCCGGGACCGAGGACGACCTGTTCCCCTTCGCCACGGCCATCGAGTCGGTGCGCCGGACGCGCCTGGTCTACGAGGCGCTGGGTGCCGGCGACCGCCTGGAGCACGACATCTTCGAGGGCGGTCACCAGTGGCACGGCACCGAGGCGCTGCCCTTCCTGGACCGCTGGCTGGGCCATCAGCCGGACTGACGCCGCCTGCCCTCGGTCAGCCCGAGTGCGCTCGCTCCCGCTCGGCTCAACCCGCCGGGCCGTCGGCGGCGTCGCGCCGCTCGGCGGCCTGCCGCAGCACCTCGTCGAGCGAGGCCTGGGTGTCCGGGCCGGTCGGCTCGCCACTGCCGTCACCGCCCCGGACACCAGCCCCGTTTGCGATTCCGCCTGGACCTTGTTCTCCGGCACCAGCCTCCGCCCCAGCCTCGCCGGGCGCCTCGACCGGGTGGTCGGAGGGGTGATGCGCGGCGCGATGCAGCCAGCGCCGCCGCCGCATCCCGCCCTGCTTCCGCCCACCCCCCATTACCGGCGCGCCACTACAAGAAGGCTCGCAGGACGTTGGCGAACGCCGCCGCCAACACGACGGTCCCGTGCACGTCCCGGTCGACCGGGACGGAGACGGGGTGCGCCGTGGGCACGTTCATGAGGGAGAGGACCGCGGACACCGGGGTCCCGGGCCCGAGGTAGATGTGCGAGGCCACCTGCTCGATGAGAGAGGTCGTCCCCGTCGGATCCGCGATCATGGAGCCGATGGCGAGCTTTCCCGTCGCCAGCTGGCCGAGGCTCGACGACGGGCTCACCATGTGGAGGTCCACGCCCACGTAGTGCGTGACCGGGATGCCCAGGCGGCCGAGTCCGGCGATGATCGTCGACGGCGCGTGGAGGCTCAGGGTCCCCAGCGGGACGGTGCCGCCGCCGGCGAGGGGCAGGTCGAGCGACTGCGGGATCTGCAGGACGTTGGTGTGCGCGCCGGTGTTGTGGAACACGAAGACCTGCTCGCTGTGGTCGGGGCCCTTGACGATGGCCAGCAGGTCGTTCTTTCCCCGGGCAAGCAGCCAGGCCGGGATGCCGACGTGGTGCACGGCGTGGTCGATCCGGTAGAGGCTCAGGCCGATCCAGGAACCCGTCAACAAGATGAGGGCGACCAGCGCGGACCCGGTGCCGATCAGGACCCGCTTGAGGGTCAGGCGGCGGCGCGGTCGTGGCGCGGGGCCCAGGGCGATCAGACCTGGTTCCCCCGTGGCAATTGCCGTTGTCACATGCTCCTCCTCCGGTGCTCCGGGGCCACGCCCGGCGCGCCAGATCTCCGTGCCCGCAACCTACGGACCTGCCATTGCCCCGTCGTTGCCCGACGGGTTCGATGTGGTTGCCGTGGCCGTGTCATGTGAGGGCGGTCCCGCGGTGGGCAATGCTGGTGCCATGGGAGAGGAACGTGTCCGAGCGCCGGACCCCGGCGCGGCGGTGACACCTCTCTTCCGCTACACCTCGCCCGACGAGGACAGCGCCCGCTGGTGGGACTTCCCCTTCCGCCCGGGCGACATCGTGGTGAGCACCCGGTCCAAGTCGGGCACAACCTGGGTCCAGATGATCTGTCTCCTGCTCGTCTTCGGGACCCCCGAGCTGCCCGGCCGTCTCGGCGCGCTGTCGCCCTGGTTGGACTGGCTGGTGCGGCCCAAGGAGGAGGTCTTCGCGCGTCTGGCCGGCCAGACACACCGTCGGGTCATCAAGACCCACACCCCGCTCGACGGCGTGCCCCTGCAGGCGAATGTCACCTACATCGTGGTGGGACGCCACCCGCTCGACATGGCCGTCTCGCTCTATCACCACGGCAACAACATCGATCGCCGCCGCATGGCCGAGCTCACCGGGAGGCCCGAGGGCGTCCGGCCGGGGCCTCGCCCGCCCTTGCACGAGTGGCTCGTCGGGTTCGTCGACCGGGAGGGCGACCCCCGTGAATGGCTCGACACGCTGCCCGGCGTCATGCTGCACCTCTCCGACGCCTGGGCCCGGCGTCACGAACCCAATATCGTGCTGGTGCACTACGACGACCTCGTCACGGACCTGCATGGCACCATGCGTCGGATCGCCCGCCTGCTCGGGATCTCCATCGACGAGGAGTGTTGGCCCGCGCTCGTGCGCGCCGCCACCTTCGACGCCATGCGTGCCGGCGCCAGCGCGCCCGACATCCTCGGCGTGCTGAAGGACCCGGCCGCCTTCTTTCGCCAGGGCAGGTCGGGCGAAGGGCGGGCGCTCCTGACCGGGGACGAGCTGGCCCACTACCGCGACCGTGTCGCGGCCATGGCCCCAGCCGACCTGCTGGCCTGGCTCTTGCGCGACGGGACGGCGTGAACGTGCCGATCGTGCCCGACGACAAGGACTGGACGTGGGTGTTGCAGCGACCCTGCCCCGAGTGCGGCTTCGACGCGTCGGCCGTGCCGCCCGACTCCGTCGCCCCGCTCCTGCGTGCCAACGCCGCCGCCTGGGAGCGCGTCCTGCAGCAACCGGAAACCTGGTTGCGGCGGCGCCCCGCCGCGGACCGGTGGGCGCCGCTCGAGTACGCCTGTCACGTGCGCGACGTCTGCGTGCTCTACGAGCAACGGCTCACGCTGATGCTGGTCGAGGACGACCCGCTCTACCCGAACTGGGACCAGGACGTGACCGCGGTCGAGGAGCGCTACCTCGATCAGGAACCCGCCGCCGTCTCGCTTCAGTTGCGCGACGCCGCGGCGACGCTCGCCGACGCGTTCGACGGCGTGAGGGGGGCGCAGTGGCAGCGGCGCGGCCGGCGTAGCGACGGCGCCGCCTTCACCGTCGCCGGCTTCAGCCGCTACTTGCTGCACGACCCAGTCCACCATCTTTTCGACGTCACCGGGGATCGGGGGTCCTGAGACCCCCTCGGCGAGGCCCCCTAACAACTCAGTCGGGGAGCAGGCGCGCCGACGCCGGCTCGAGGTGGATGCTGGCGTGGGTGATGGTCCGCAGCGCGGAGGCGGGGCACGCCGTCGTGATGGGGCCGGTCAGCGCAGCGGCCACCGGCTCGGCCTTGCGCGCCTCGGGGACGATGGCGAGCACGCGTCCGGCCCGGAGCAGGGCCGGGATGGTCACGGTGATGGCGTGGGTCGGGACGGCGTCGAGCCCCGGGAAGTGGCCCTCGTGCACCTGCTGCAGGCGGCAGGCCGCATCGAGCTCGACCACCTTGACGTCGCGGGGGTCGGCGAAGTCGGCGACCGGTGGGTCGTTGAAGGCCAGGTGCCCGTTTTCGCCCACTCCGAGGCAGCAGAGGTCGAGCGGATACCGGCGCAGGAGCTCGGTGTAGCGGCGGCATTCGGACTCGGCGTCACCGAGCCCCTCCACGTAATAGACGGCCTTGGGCTGCGCCGGCTCCACGATGCGCTCGCGGATGTAGCGCTGGAAGCCGGCCGGGTGGTCGGGGCCGACCCCCACGTACTCGTCCATGTGGAAGACCACGGTGTCGGCCCAGGGCACCCCCTCGGTCTGGTGCACCAGCGCCTGGAGGAAGGCCAGCTGGGAGTTGCCCGTGGCGAACATCGCGTGGGCCGTGCCGCGGTGCGCCACGGCGTTCACCATGAGGCCCCGCGCCTCGTCGGCCGCGGCGCGGGCCATGGCGGCGACGTCGGCGTGGACGTGCACCGTGGCGCCGTCGATGCTCCGGGTCCCGGTGTGCACCGGTTCAGCATGCCAGGCCCGCCTCGGCCAGACTGGACCCGTGCGCGACGTGGAGCTCCCCGGGCCGGCCCATCTCGAAGCGGCCTGGAAGGCGGTGCGGCAGTTCCTCGCGGTGACGCCCGTTGTCGGCGTGCCCCAGCTGGGTCGCTCCGTCTCGGTCAAGGTCGAGACCGTCCAGCCCACCGGCTCCTTCAAGGTGCGCGGCGGCCTCGCCGCGGTGTCGGCCACCCTGGAGCAGGATCCCGGCCGCGCCGTCGTGGCATCCTCGGCCGGCAACCACGGGCTCGGACTGGCCTACGCGGCGTCCAAGCTCGGCGCCCAGGTCACCGTCGTCGTCCCCACGGGCGCGTCGGCGGCCAAGGTGTCGGCACTCCAACAGTTCGACGTGCGCCTGGTCCTCCACGGCGAGGGGTACCGCGAGGCCGAGACGCACGCCCTCGAACTGGCCGCCCGCGACGGGAGCCGCTACGTGTCGCCCTACAACGACACCGATGTCATCGCGGGTCAGGCCAGCGTGGCCCGCGAGCTGGTCGAGCAGGTGCCCGACCTCGGCACGGTGGTCGTGCCCTGCGGGGGTGGCGGGCTGCTGGCCGGCGTCACCTTGGGCCTCGAGGGGACGGGCGTGCGCGTCGTCGGGATCGAGTCCGAGGCCTCTCCGTCCATGAGCACCGCGCTGGCCGCGGGCGCCATCGTCCCCATCGAGGTCGAGCCGACCGTGGCCGACGGTCTGGCGGGCAACCTCGAGCCCGGTGCCGTCACTGTCGGCGTCGCACTCGCGCACGGTGTCGCGGTCCTCACCGTGAGCGAGGCCGACATCCGCTCCGCCATGGCGTACTCGGCCTCCAAGATGGGCCTCGTCCTGGAGGGAGCCGGCGCCGTCGGGGTCGCCGCCCTGCGGGCGGGCGTGGTGACCCCCGATGCCGGCGGGAGGGAGACCGTGGTGCTGTTGACCGGGCGCAACGTGGCACCGAAGCTGTTGTCGGAGGTGCTGCATTCCTGAGGTCAGCGCCAACGGCGCGACGCTGCACTATGAGGTGTCGGGGGACGGTGAACCGCTCCTCCTCATCGCCGGCTGCGGCCAGCCCGCCGTGGCCTGGCACCTGTCGCTCGTACCGGCCCTCGTCGACGCCGGGTATCGCGTGGCCACCTTCGACAACCGCGGGGTGGGGCCATCCTCCTCGCCGCCGGCCCCCTACAGCGTGGACGGCATGGCCAGCGACACCGTCGCGCTGCTCGATCACCTGGGGTGGGTCGAGCCGGTGCGCATCGCCGGGCACTCCATGGGCGGGTGGATCGCCGAGACCCTGGTGCTCGACCAGCCCGACCGGGTCCGGTCGGCCGCGTTGATGGGCAGCGCCAATGCGCCGACGGCGTGGGAGATCGCCATCACCACCGTCGAGCGGGACCTGGCCCGGCTCGACTACGACCTCCCGCCGCTCTTCTACGCCACCGAGACCCTGCGTTACCTGCCGATCGCCGACATTCAGGACAACGACGTCGTCAGCACCTGGCTGTCGATGATGGGCGACCTGGGGGTGTGGCCGAATCCCGGACGGCTGGGCCAGTACGAGGCCGCGCTCGCCTGGTCGACCGACCCGGCGCGGACCACCCGTTGGTCCGAGGTGCGCGTGCCCTGCCTGGTCCTCGCTTTCGAGCACGACGTGGACTCGCCGCCGCGCTATGCCCGCCGGGCCGCCGAGGCCATCCCGGGCTGCGCGTACCACGAGGTGGCGGGCTCGGGGCACATCGGCATCCTCACCCACGCCGACGAGGTGGCCCGCGTCCTCGTCGAGTTCTTCGCCCGCACTTGAGCCCGAGCGGACCGTCGGCCGCCTCAGTGCGTGAAGCTCAGGAACTGGTGCACCGCGCTGACACAGGCCGATCCCTCGCCCACGGCGGCCGCCACCCGCTTGGTGGAGCCGGCGCGCACGTCGCCCACGGCGAACAGCCCCGGATGGCTCGTCTCGAACGGCAGCGGCAACCGGCCCAGGGCCTCCCAGCGATCGCCGAGGTCCTCGGGCCCGAGGGCGCGATCGGTCAGGAGGAACCCGCGGGCGTCGAGTGCGGCGCACCCGGAGATCCAGCCCGAGGACGGATCGGCCCCGACGAAGGAGAAGAGCCCGGAGCAGGGGAGCTCGGTCTGCCCGTCGGTGTCCGTGAGCTCGATCGCTTGCAGGTCCGCCTCTCCGACGAGGCGAGTGACCTGCGCCCCCGTCCGCACGGTGATGCGCGGGTGATTCTCGATGCGGTCGACGAGGTAGCGGGACATGCTCGCCCCGAGATCGGCGCCGCGGATCACGACGGTGACGGAGGCGCAGGCATCGGAGAGGAATATCGCCGCCTGCCCGGCGGAGTTCCCGCCGCCGACCACAACCACGGGCGCGGCACCGCACTGGCGCCGCTCCAGCTCGGTCGCGGAGTAGTACACGCTGTTGCCCTCGAACTCCTCCAGGCGCTCGACGCCGAGGCGCCGGTAGCGGGCGCCGCTGGCCACGATGACGGCGCGCGCCGCCACCTCCGTGCCGTCGGAGAGGGTGAGGATCAGGTGACCGCCCTCCTCGCGCAATGATGTCGCCTCGCACGGGGCCGTCAGGGAGGCACCGAACTTCTCGGCCTGGATGAAGGCCCGCCGTGTGAGGTCGCCGCCCGAGATGCCGGTGGGGAACCCGAGGTAGTTCTCGATGCGCGAGGTCGACCCCGCCTGCCCGCCGACTCCGATCTTCTCGAGCCCGAGCGTGCGGAGGCCCTCGGAGGCACCGTAGACGGCGGCGGCCAGGCCGGCCGGACCGCCACCGACGATGACCAGGTCGAAGCAGCGATCCGGCAGGCTCTCCAGTGTGAGACCCAGGTACTCGGCCAAACTGCCGGGTGTGGGACCGCGCAGCACCGCTCCCGAGGTGATGACGACGGGCAGCTCGTCGGGGTCGATGCGGAACTGCTCCAGGAGGGTCTCGACGTCGGGGTCGTGATCGGCGTCCAGCCACTCGTAGGGGATACCGCAGCGGGACAGGAACTCACGCACGTCCCGGGAGTCGGGCGAGAAGCGCGACCCGATGACCCGCGTGGAGGCCGACGCGCCGCTGAGGAGGATCGAGCGCCGGGCCATGAGCGCGGTGAGGATGGTGTCGCCCAGCCCCGGACTGGTGGCGATCAGGCGGCGCAGGCGATCCCGTGGGACGACGATCACCTCACCCGCCTCCACCACGCGGGTCGAGACGAAGACGCGCATGCCGGTCAGCAGGTTGAGCTCTCCGAGGAACTTTCCCGGTCCGTGCTCCGCGACGACGTGTTCCCCGGTGCCGTCGTCGGCCAGCACCTCAATCGCCCCGGACACCACGACGTAGAAGTCGTAGGTCACGTCGCCCTCGCGGAAGAGGTAGTCGCCCACCGCGATGGGGCGACGCGTGCCCAGCTCGTCCATCACCGCCATGTCGGCGTCGGTCAGGGTGGGGAAGGCGATGGCGTCATCTGCCATGGGCGGGTGTCCTCTGTGTCTGTCGACGTCGGCGAAGGGCGGGGGGGAGTGCTACTCGGGTTCGGGGCGGGGGCCCGACCAGTCGGAGTGGGGGTCAGAGGCGGGGAACGAGTCCTCCTCCTGTTCGTCGAGGTAGTCGTCGCGGTCCGGGGCGCCGCCGTCCAGCTCGTCCTGCGGTGCCGCGCTCACTCGGTTGCGCCCTCTCTGTCGCCGGTGCCTGGTGCTCGGAAAAGGACTACACCTTGGGAATTGACGGCGCAAGAGCGTTGCCCTGAATGCCTGGTCGGACCACTTGGAGCACGAGACCCGGGCGTGGCTGGCCCGGCCCGGGTTCTCAGGTGGTGGGAGTGCCGGCTGCGCCGAGGCGTTGGAGCACGCCGCCGAATCCGAGCGGCTCGGCGAGCTGGGCGGCCTCCTGCCTGAGTGCAGCGATCTCGGTGCTCTCCGGAGCCGTGGCTGCCAGCAGCTCGACCAGGTCGAGGGCGCTGGTGGCGGTCCAAAAGGGCGCCTCGATGCTGCGGTGGGCGTCAAGGGAGCGGCGGAGGTGCCTTTCAGCCTCGACAGTGTCGCCGAGGACCCCGGCCAGGCGACCGAGGGGGCGCCCGAGTTGCCCGTAGAACAGTGGGCCGTACGTCCCGTAGAACTCGGCGTAAGGAGCCAGCTCCAGGTACAAGGCGTGCGCGGCGTCGCGATCACCCAATTCGATGGCGGCCTCGGCGAAGAGTGCGGCGACGCTCGGCCAGATGGAGTCGTGCGGGTACTCCACGAAGGAGTTGGCGGCATCTATCTCGAAGACGGCGCGGGCGCGGGTGCGATCGCCCACGGCGAGGAGGGCGGTGACGAGGGCCGGCCGGAATCCGGTGAAGCGGGTGAAGGAGATGCCACCGTCGGGGAACTGGTCGAGGTACTCGCCCAGGCGGCCTTGCAACCAGCGAATCTCGAACAGGACGGCGGTGTAGGTGGCCATTGCCTCGGGAAAGCCCTGCAACCCGTAGTCGTGCAACAAGTCGGCTTCTCGCTGGAGCGCGTCCAGGTCCCCGTCGAGCATGTGGAGCGCGGACCGAAAGTTGGCTGCACTGTTGTGGAGCGGAGCCATCCCGAAGGCGTCGGCGAGCTCGCCGTTGCGCTCAGTGGCACGGCGGGCGGCTTCGACGTCTCCCAGTACCAGTCGAAACGACCCGTAGGCACCCAGTGCACTGGAGAGGGCGACGGGGTCGTGGCCGCGCTCGGCGATGCGCAACGCCGCCTCCGCCTGGGTGGCAAAGCGGACGGCATGCTCAATGGGGGTCGCGTAACTGGTGGCCAGAGTGACCTCGAGCATGACCGAGTCGTCCCCGGCGGAGGTGGCGGCGGCCACCGCAGCGTCTGCGTAGTCGCGGCGCTCCTGCCAGCGTTCAGTGTCGGTCTCGTCGACCAGGGCGGCCAACAGCCGGGCCCGGCGGGCATGGTCGTTCGGCTCGACCGCCTCGAGAGCCCGGCGCAGCACCTCGAGCAGGATGGGGTCGCCTGGCTGGGAGGTGTTCTGGTTGGGGACCCGGGTCAGGGCGCACGCGACGAGCAGCGCGGGATCGTCGGTCTCCAGGGCCAGCGAGCCGGCTTGGCGCAACGTGTCGATCCCCTCGGCGTGGCTGTACGCCAGACGTGCCAGGGCGAGCTCCAACATCATCTCGACCCGGGCGGGTCGGTCGTCGTGCGTCGTGTCGCGCTCGAGGAGCTCGAGAGCCTCGGAGTACAGGCGGGCGGCATCGGCCGGCGCCAGCGCCTCCATCGCCGCGGCGGCAGCCTGCCGGGTGTAGGCGATGGCCTTTGCCGCGTCTGTCGGCTTGACCGCCAACTGCCAGTGCCGGGCCAGTTCCGAGAGCTGCGCGACGTCGAGCCCGCCGCCCGACGCGGAGGCTTCGAGAACCTCGGCAACCCGTAGGTGGGTGCGCTGGCGCCTCGCCGCGCTGAGTTCGCTGTAGAGGGCGTGCTGAATCAGCGCATGGGAGAAGCGGTAGCGCTCCGGCCCGTCCGACTCCTCCAACAGCGTGGCGGTGGCCGCCGCCTCGACGATGTCGAGCACGTGGTCGGGGTCGGTTCCCGCCACTGCGCTGAGTACATCGAGGTCGAAGTTCCGCCCGATGACCGATGCCGTGGTCAGGGTGCGATGCACGTCGGGGCCCAGACGAGCGACTCGCTGGCCGATGACATCGCGGATGCTCTGAGGAAGGGCCAGCTCGTTGAGATCGCTCGTCAGCGAGTAACGGCCCGACGCGTCCTGTGCGATGGCGCCCGACTCGGCCAGGTGACGCAGCAGCTCGGCGACGAAGAACGGATTGCCGTCCGTCTCGCGGCGCAGCGCGTGCGCGAGCGCCACGCCTGCCTCGTCCATCTCGTAGCCGGCCGCGGTCTCTATCAGTTCGAGGATCTGGTGGTCTCCCAGACCACCGAGGTCGACCCGGTGCACCGCCGTCTCGCGATGCAGATCGGCCAGGAGCACGGCGAGCGGATGGCCCGGCCCCAGGTCACTCGGCCGGTACGTTCCCACGATCAGGCACCCGAGGTGCGCACCGGTTCCGAAGAGGTGACGAAGGAGCGAGAGGCTCGAGGAATCGGCCCACTGCAGGTCGTCCAGGACGATGAGGACCGGAGCGTTCGCACTGGCCAACTCGAGCGTGGCGGCGACGGCTTGGACCAAGAGGAACTGCTCGGTGTCCGCTTCGGCCTCCACCGTCTCTTGAGCCGGGAGAAATCCGGCGTCGGCCGGCAGGAGCCGGGCGAGCGCCCAGGCGTGGACCGGAGAGAGCTGCTCGAGCGTGGTCGGCTCGGCGTGGCGCACCAATTGCGAGAGGGCACCCATCCAGGGCAGATACGGCGCGTGCGACCCTTCTGCGCACTCGCCGAAGAGCACCGTCACACCCTCGTCGTGGGCCGCGCGCGCCGCGTGAGCGGCCAGACAGGACTTGCCCACCCCTGGTTCGCCGGCGACGAGGGCAACTCCCAGCCGCCGTTCGGTCAACGCCTGCTTGCGCAGCTCGGCCAGCAGTGCCAGCTCGGAGTCGCGTCCGCAGAACCCGAAGAGCCCTCCCGCCGCGTACTGGGCGAGGCGCGCGGGGAGAGAGACTCCCACCGGGCCGTCCTCGCGCGCCGGCTCCCAACGCGCTTCGACCGCAGGGACCGGAGCGGGGAGGCCTTTCAGCTCCAGGGGCCCGAGCGGGATGAATTCGAGCGAGGTGTGACGGCCCACGGTGAGTCGCAGCAACTCGGTGGCCAGGATCTGGCCGGGTGCGGCCTCGGCGCACAGGCGGGCGGCCTCGACGACGGGGTCTCCGAAGAAGTCGCCGTCTTCTTCGATGGCCTCTCCGGTGGCGAGACCGATCCGGACCTCGAGCGCGGTGTCGCCTCGACGGTTGTGGCGATCGAGCGCCTGCTGGATCTCGACGGCGCAGGAGAAGGCCCGGCTCGCGCTGGAAAAGACAATCATCAGCCCGTCGCCGAGGTTCTTCACCTCCCTGCCACCGGTCGACTCGACGGCGCCGCGCAGGAGAGCGAAATGACGCATGCGCAACTCGTCGGCTTCTGCGGCACTCATGGAGGAGGCGAGCTGGGTCGATCCGACGAGGTCGGTGAACAAGAATGTGGCAGTAACGCTCTCGCTCATCGTCACTCCCCGCACGGGCCTGGCCCGCCCGTTGCCTTTGGGTATCGAGCCGTCCTGGCCGCCGCGATGCTATCGGAGTTGCCCTGCGTGCGACGCAACGGATCGTTGCTCACCGCAGGTCAGAGGGCTGCTCCCCCAACCGAGCGGTGCGGCCTGAGGAAGCCTCAGGGACGCGGCGAATCCCAGTCGATCGTGACCGCGCCCGCCTCGTCGGGGTGATCGCCCAGCCAGCGCCGGGCGAAGGGGCACCAGGGCACGACGGTGAGGTTGTCGGCCGTGGCCCGGGCCAGGGCGGCGCGCACGAGGCGGCCCCCGATGCCGTGCCCGCCCCACTCCTCGGGGACTTCGGTGTGGACCAGGACCATCTGGTCGCCCCGGATGAAGTAGACCAGCTCGGCCTCGGTGCGGCCCTCCCGGATGACGAAACGGCTCGCCGCGGTGTCGTCGACGACCCGAGCGTCGTCGGTGGGGATTGGCATGGCGGGGCCTCCGGGTCTTGCGGTGCTGTGCCACCCTATGGGGAGAGGAACGAGGACATGAGCGGACCGATCGCCACCGACGACGCGACACCGGTGCCCGGACCGCCGGCGCAAGCCGGCGGTCCAGTCGTCGAGATCGCGGCGGGTCGTCTGACCCGGGTGGGCTCGCTGCCTGTGCGCCGGGTCCTGCCCCAACGGCCGCGCCGCACCGTGGGGTCGTGGTGCTTCGTCGATCACGCCGGACCCGTCCCCGTTGAACGGGGTGTGTCGTTCGGCATCGGGCCGCATCCCCACATGGGCCTCCAGACCGTGACCTGGCTCGTGGCCGGCGAGCTCCTGCATCTCGACAGCCTGGGTTCCGAGCAACTCATCCGGCCGGGCCAGCTGAACATCATGACCGCCGGCCATGGAGTGTCCCATGCCGAGGAGGACCCGGCACGGGCCGAGGAGATCCACGCGGTCCAACTCTGGGTGGCGCAGCCGACCGACACCCGCGACGACCCGCCGGCGTTCGAGCATCATGCCGAGCTGCCGCGCCTCGGGCTCGACGGTGCCGAAGGGGCCGTCCTCGTCGGTGCGTTCGACGGGGTCGCCTCGGCGGCGCGGCGCGACACCGAGCACATGGGCGTGGAGCTCACGCTGCGCGGGCCGGGCACGGTGGTGCCACTGCGCCCCGACTACGAGCACGCCCTGGTGGTCCTCCAGGGCAGGGTCACGGTGGGCGGTGCGGTGGTGGAGCCCGGCGTGCTGGCCTATCTCGGGTTGGGCCGGGACGAATGCGCGTTCGGCGTGGAGGCGCCGGCCCGCGCCCTGCTGCTCGGCGGCCTGCCCTTCCCCGAGCCTCTGCTGATGTGGTGGAACTTCGTCGGGCGCACCCGCG
The DNA here is from genome assembly GCA_963826835.1 of uncultured Acidimicrobiaceae bacterium. Classification (GTDB taxonomy): domain Bacteria; phylum Actinomycetota; class Acidimicrobiia; order Acidimicrobiales; family RAAP-2; genus Bog-473. The sequence goes on along the minus strand of CAWGYK010000006.1, from coordinate 579,031 downwards.
ACGAGGTCTCCGAGGCCAGACGGCAATGGTCGGCCGATGACGGCCGCTTCGGGCGTGTGCGCTCCTCGCTCGGCCGGATCGACGTGGGGCCGCCCCCCTGGGAGTGACCTACCACTCCCCCCAGCCGGGCGGGCTCACCGAGCCGGTGACGCCGCGGGGATCGACCGGCATCCGGGTCTTCCCCGCCTCGTAGACGGCGAAGCAGAGCCGCAGGACGTCGGTGGCCTCGGCGGGGGTCATGGCTGCCGCGGTCCCGTGCACGAGGGCGTCAATGAAGTGCCGGGACGATCGCGCGAACCCGGCGCCCCAGTCCGCGTCCAGCTCGGTGAACTCCGTTGTCTTGATCTCGTGCGGCGTCCCCGTGAACAACATGACGGGGGCCAGGTCCAGCATCTCGCCGGTGGCCCGCGTCACCCAGAGCTGCCCCTCGTCACCGGTGATCTCGAAGAACTCGTCGGCGCCGTAGTAGGAGGAGTGCATGTAGAAGTTGGGCGAGTACTGCACTTCCATCGTCCCGAGCACGTCGGGGTCCTCGTACTCGAAGATGACGGCGCAGGGCTCGAAGAAGAGGTCGCGCCGCCGCACGACCGCCTGCACCGAGGTGATGTCCAGGTCGAGCAGCCAGAGCGCCATGGCGTACTTGTGCACCATGTCGTCGAAGAGGTGCCCGCCGGGGCTGCGCTTGTCCAGGCGCCAGCCGTAGCCCTCGGGGCGCAGGGCGGCCTGGAAGGCCGAGTCGGTCTGGCCGACCAGCGTGCGGATGCGCAACGACGAGGGCTTGCCGATGGCGCCCTCGGCGACGAGGCGCTTGGCCAGCTCGAGCGGCGGGTAGTGGACGAAGCACTCGCTGATGCGCAGGGTGCGACCGACCCGCTCCGCCACCGCCCCCATCTCGAGGGCGTCCTCGACCGAATTGGCCACCGGCTTTTGGACCGACACGTGCTTGCCGGCCTCGAGCGCGGCGATGACGTGGTCGTGGTGCAGGTGAGTGGGGGTGAGCACCTCGACCGCGTCGATGGAGTCGTCCGCCAGCATGTCGGAGAGGTCGGCGTAGGCGGCCTCGGCGCCCCATTCCTTGGCGGCCTGGCGACCGATCTCCTCGTCGGTGTCGCACACGGCGACGATGTCGCAGCGCGGGTCCTCCAGGTACCCCCGAACGTTCATGGCGGCGATGTTGCCGGCGCCCAGCACGCCCAGCCGGACCCTGTCCATCAGACCCTCCCTTGGCCGACGGCGCCGCCTACGCCTCGGTTCCGAATGCGCCCGCGTCCCGGGCGTTGGAGATCTGATTGTCGTCATAACCGAGCACCGAGCGCAAGACCGCCTCGGTGTGCTGGCCCACCGTGGGCGCCTTCGCCGGATGCGGGAGTTCCTCGCCGACGAAGTGCAGCGGCGTGAAGAGTTGGTCCGCGCCCACCTCCGACGCCGCCAGGAGCGGGAGGCGGTCGGCGAACTGGGGATCGTCGAGCAGCGTCCGGGGTGTGTTGACCGGCGCGATGGGCGTGTTGACCCGCCCCCCGAACTCGAGCCACTCCGCGGCCGTCTTGGTGTGGAAGATGTCGCGCAGCTCGCGCTGGAGCTCCCGATTGCCCCGGGCGTGATCGGCGTACTTGGAGCCGGGCCAACGCTCGAAGAGGTCCATCCGGTCGACGGCCTCGCAGAAGTTCTTCCAGAAGGCCTGCTCGGACGCCATGAAGAGGACGTAGCGCCCGTCGGCGGCCTCGTAGACCTGGTACCGCACGCCCTCGACCATGCCCGCCGTACCCGGCGCCCGGCGCTCGTAGTTGTCGGCCTTGTTCCCCGTCACCTCGGACTCGGGGCGTTCATAGGCCCGCCAGCTCTCCGAGCGGTACCAGTCCATGGCGGCGGCGGCGTCGGATTGGGCCAGGTCGATGTACGAGCTCTCGCCGGTCTCGCGGGCGCGGATGACAGCGGCCAGGATGCCCAGGGCACCGTAGAGCGGGCCGGCGTTGATGCCGATGGAGACGTGCTCGGGGATGTAGCTGAACCCCTCGTCGTCCGTGGCCACGTTGACGATGCCGGCCCAGGTGTCGTAGGCGATGCCGTGGCTCGGGTATTCGCGGTAGGGACCGGTCATGCCGTAGCCCGAGATGCTGCAGAAGACGATCTTGGGGTTCAGGGCCCGCAGGTCGTCGTACCCGGCGCCACGTCGTGCCAGCGCGCCTGGGCGCATGGCCTCCACGACGACGTCGGCGCCGGTGGCGAGCTCCTTCAAGATGGCGACGCCGGCCTCGGTGCGCAGATCGAGCACGAGGGACCGCTTGCCCCGGTTGAGGTGCAGGTGCATGAGCGAGGTGCCCTCGACGATGGGCCACGTCATTTCGCGGATGTAGTCGCCGGCGGGCGGTTCGACCTTGATCACGTCGGCGCCGAGGTCGACCAAGGCCGTGGTGATGGCCGCCGGCCCCAGGGCCGAGCACTCGATGATCCGTAATCCGTGCAGCGGCGGCGTCGTCACCATTGGTCCTCCCGTCTTCAAAGGGCGGATCGTAGCGGCCGTTGGCCCGGGCACCGGGAGCCTCACCTGGCCATACTGGGGACGGTGGAGACGGAGGCCCTCGACGATGCCCTGGCGGTGTTCGCCACCACCGCGCCCCTCTACGGCTCGGTCGGCTTGGCCAATCACGGGCCCATGGCCGCCGAGGCGCTGGCACAGCTGGGACGGCACGACGCCATCGCCGGCTGGGTCGCCCGGTACCGGAAGCGCCTCGACGAGGCACCGCCCCCGGCGCGACCGCTGACGGAGGAGGACTGGCCCGCGGCCCTCGGGCGGGCCGCCCGCTTCCCCGAGTGGCTGGCGCTCTTCGAACGGGAGATCGCCGACCGGCCCGTTGCCGCCGTGGTGGGGGAGTGGACGCCGCGACTTCTCCCCGGCGCCGTCGGTGCGGCCACGCACGGGCTCATCCGCACCGGCCACGCGCTGCGCGCGCTCGGCGCAGCCGACACACCGCCCCGGCGCCTGGAGGTGGCGAACGGCTTGGCATTCTGGGCGTCGAGCTACCAGGAGCTACCGGGGCCACCGCTGTTGATCGGGCACGAAGGCGTGACCGATGCGTTGGCCGACCTGCCCTACCTCCCGGAGGACGCGCCACGCCCGGCGCTCATCGGCGACCGGGTTGCCGCGGTCGCTGACATCGCCGACGAATTCGAGCAGGCGGTGGCGTCGCTCGGCTGGACCGGCGGGGGGGTGGACCTGCTCGACCGGTTGGCGACGGGCGGGGCGGTGGCTTATCTGCGCAACGCCGACGCCGGTGGGGCGATCGGCCTTCTGCACGCCGTGACGTCGCCGCTGGCCGGCGAGCTGCTGCTCCCGTGGCTGGCGCAGGAGGATCGTGACGCCGCCCTCGGCTACGTCTGGCAGGCCGCGGCCGCGCTGCACGTCGCCTACGACGTCGACCGGCAGACTCCGCCCCCGGGCGACGCGCCGCCCTCGGCCGAATCCCTGGTGGACGGGGCCGTGGCCTCCGGTGACGAGCACGCGATCAAATTGACCGAGGCCGCGCTGCGCAGCTTCGGCCGCAGCGGTGACGCGGTGCTCCTCCTGGCCGCGGCCGACGCCTGCACCCGCCTCTGATTCCCCGGTCTCGCGCCGGGCGGGAGTCCCGAGCATGCGCCGCGCTGTTTGAATGGTCTCCATGACTCTCTATGCATTGGGCGAAGAACGGCCGCGCATCCACCCTGAGGCCTACATCCACCCTGAGGCCGTTCTGATCGGAGAGGTGCTGATCGGGCCGGGCTCGAGTGTGTGGCCTGGCGTGGTCATCCGTGCCGACAATGGTCCGATCGTGATCGGCGCTCGGACTTCCATCCAGGACGGCGCCGTCATCCATACCCAATCCACGAACCAGACCCGGATCGGTGCCGATTGCGTGATCGGCCACCTCGCGCACCTGGAAGGCTGTCTTCTGGAGGACCTGGTGCTCGTCGGCTCGGGCGCGGTCGTCCTCGAAGCGGTCACCTGCCGCTCAGGCTCGCTTGTCGGGGCCGGCGCCGTCGTCTCGCCGGGGACGGAAGTTCCATCGGGAGCTATGGCGCTCGGGGTTCCGGCCCGCATCCGACCGGGGTTGGTGAGCAGGGATTCGGTGAAGGTCAACGCGGATGCGTACTCCTCGAGGCATCTGCCCCAGCATCGCGACGGCAGTCACGAGGTGTCCCTGGCGGATTGCCTGGAGGCTTGATGCAGGTCAGCTCGTCCGGCAGGAGTCGTCCCAGGACTGTTCGCCGTCGGCGTTGTAGAGCGCGATCGCGAGGTCGTCCTGCTCGGCCGGCGTCGCCTCGTTCGGGGGAACGTTGATGAGTTGTGGCATGCCGGCCAGCTGGGCCGCCTCGTTCCACGTGGCCTGGCTGAACTGGAAACCGCCCATGTAGGTGCCCCCCGGCGAGACGGCCTGGTAGTTGCCGCCCGACTCGACCTGCAGGACGCATTGGAGGAAGGGAGGCAGCGCCGGGTCGCCCGACGACGTGGCGGCGGCGCTCCCCTGCGGTGCAACAGTGGCGGCGGCGGAAGGCGCACGTGAGGTGGTCGACGTAGTCGCTGCGGCGGCGGCGGCAGCGGCGGCGGCCTTGGCCTGTGCCGCCCGGACCGCGGCGGCGGCGGCGGCGGCCTGCGCCACCTGTTGTTGGGCCACCGCCGCGGTGAGCTGGCCCGTGATCTGCGACTGCTTGGACGCGAGTTGGACCTCTGTCTGGCGCGCCGAGTTGGCCAGCGTCGCCTCCTGGTTGGTGGTTGCTCGGTCCTGTGCCTCTTGTTGCTCGAGGGCGGCGCGCTCGGCCCGCAACCCGTTCTCGTCGGTATGAAGGGCATCGATGGTGAGGGCGATGTCACCACTCGCCACTTCTTCGTACACCGCTCTCGTCGGTACTTCCTCTTGGTGGTCGAACAGGGCATCGGACCCGCTGACTTCCGGGTCCAAGTTGACGTAGGCCGACACCGCTTCAGAATCGAGTCGGTTGCGATCGCGGTTCACCCGATCGGTATCGGCTTGGATGCGGTCCTCACTCGATCCGATCTCCGCCTCGTCACCTTGGACCTTGGCGCTGTCGACGGCGTACTGCTGTTGATACGTGCTGATCTGCAGCTGCTCCAACACGAGATCCTGGGCGATCTGCGCCGCCTGTGCCTTGAGGCTGGACACCTGATCGGCCGCGACGGGTCCCGGAGGCACGACCACCGACGTGGTGATCGCGGTGACGAGACACAGGCCCACCATCCCCGCTCCAACTCCGGCGAGCCGTTGCACTCGCCATCGGAGACCTGGCTTCGTCGTCGGGCACACCTCGGCACCGGTCACGATTGCCAAAACGTTTAGTCGATTTTGCCTCGACGGTGCAACTGCGGGCGCCGAGCCGAAGTGGCCCCAACGGGTGGCAATGTCGAGAAGCACGCCTGCTCCGGCGAGACTCGTGCCTGGGATGTGACGCCGGTGGCGGGAGTGATTCCCGACACCGGTATGCGGCTTCGGTATCGAGGGGCTTCGTCGGCATCGTGGCCAACCGATACCGTTTGAACGCTGACGGAGGGAGCATCTCTTATGAATGGACCGATGGAGGGCGTACGCGTCCTCGACCTCTCAATAGCCCTGACGGGTCCGTACGCGGCAGCGCTCCTCGCGGACCAGGGAGCGGAGGTCATCAAGGTCGAGCGGCCGGGCGGGGGGGACATCGCCCGTTGGATCGGCGTGTCCGTCAACGGGATGAGCTCCCTCTTCCTGGTGTGCAACCGAGGCAAGCGGAGCATCGCCGTTGACCTCCAGCGGCCCGAGGGCGTGGACGTCGTCAAGGAGCTCGCGGTGGGGAGTGACGTGGTCCTGCAGAACTTCCGACCCGGTGTCATGGACAGGTTGGGCCTCGGCTATGACGACATCAGGGCGATCAATCCGGATGTCGTCTACGCATCGTTGACCGGGTTCGGCGCCGAGGGTCCGAATCGCGACCGCGCCGCGTATGACACGGTGATACAGGCGTACGGTGGCCTGGCGAGCAGTCAGGCCGATCCGGCTGACGGCGTCCCCGTCTTCTTGCGCCAGGCAGCGGCCGACAAGGTGACAGCCCTCTTCGCGTCCCAGGCGATCACCGCCGCCCTCTTCGCACGAGCTCAAGGACGAGGTGGTCAGCACGTCCAGGTGTCGATGATGGACGCCGTCGTGTCCTTTCTCTGGGCGGATTCGGCAGCCAACGAGGTGCTCTTGGAGTCGGACAATTCAATGCCGTCGAGCTTCGTCGCCGGTTCGCAACCCTTTCGCTTCGCAGACGCCTGGGGCATCGTGACGCCCACGTCGGACCACGACTTCGCCGGCATGTGCCGGGCCCTCGGCGTCGAGGGCTACGACGACCCCCGGGTCGCCACCATCGTCGAGCGCTTCAAGCACAGGGACGTCCTCGCGCCACTGATGGAGTCCTGCTACGCCAATGCGACGGGCATGACGTGCGCCGCGGCCAGCGAGCGCTTCGATGCCGAGGACGTGCCCTACGCCATGATCCTGTCGCCCGATGAGCTGACCCGAGATCCCCATGCGCTGGCCGTGGGACTGTTCGAGTACCAGAGCCACGACGTCGTCGGCCGGGTGCGCCTGCCCCGCCATCCCGCCCAGTTCGCATCCACTCCGGCTTCCCTGGCCGGCGCTTCTCCGACACTCGGCGAGCACACCGACGAGATCCTCGCTGGTCTCGGATGGTCCGACCGCATCGAGGCCCTTCGGTCAGCGGGCGTGGTGCAGTAGCGCGGACGTGCACCGAGACCTGGGACGACCGGCGCACCGGCCGGCCGTGGGGGGACGAGGACGTCCGTGCAGGCGGCGGGGTACCCGACGATCGCCCGGGCAGGCCCGTGACTACGCTCGGCGCCATGGAATACCGCACACTCGGAAGAACCGGTCTCAAAGTCAGCCCCCTCTGCCTCGGGGCGATGATGTTCGGGTCCTTCGGCAACACCGACCATGACGACTCCATCCGGATCATCCACGCCGCGCTGGACGCCGGCATCAATTTCGTCGACACCGCGGACGTCTACTCCTTCGGCGAGTCCGAGGAGATCGTCGGCAAGGCGCTGGCGCAGACCAAGCGGCACCAGGTGGTCCTGGCCACCAAGGTCCACGGCCAGATGGGCCAGGATCCGAACGCGCAGGGCAACTCGCGGCGCTGGATCATGGCCGCCTGTGACAACAGCCTGCGGCGCCTCGGCGTCGACTACATCGACCTCTACCAGATCCACCGGCCCTCACCCGAGACCGACATCGACGAGACGCTGGGCGCCCTGACCGATCTGGTGCGGGCGGGCAAGATCCGCTACTTCGGCAGCTCGACCTTCCCCGCCCACGAGATCGTCGAGGCGCAGTGGGTGGCCGAGCGCCGGGCCCGCGAGCGCTTCGTCACCGAGCAGCCGCCGTATTCGATCCTCGTGCGCAGCATTGAGAAGGACGTGCTGCCGACGTGCCAGAAGTACGGCATGGGCGTGCTGTCGTGGAGCCCCCTGGCCGGAGGTTGGCTCTCCGGTGCGTTCGGGCCGGGCAAGGAGAACACCAGCCGCCGCGCCACGTTCCTGCCCCACCACTACGACATGGAGATTCCCGGGAACCGGTCCAAGCTCGACGCCGTCACGGCGCTGACCGAGCTGGCGGAGAGCGCCGGCCTGTCGCTCATTGAGCTCGCCCTCGGCTTCGTGCTCGAGCACCCGGGTGTGACATCGCCCATCATCGGGCCCCGCACCATGGAGCACCTCGAGTCGCAACTGCCGGCGCTCGAGCTGCGCCTGAGCCCCGACGTGCTCGACCGTATCGACGAGATCGTGGCGCCCGGCACCGACCTCAACGACACCGATGTCGGTTGGGTCCCCGCTGCCATCGCGGATGCTTCGCTGCGCCGCCGCTCTCGCTGAACACGGCCGACGGGCGGCTCCGTCGGCGCTGCCTCAGGGCAGCAGCTCGGGGTGGCGCGCCTCGATCATGCGACGGAATCCGTCCCTCCAGGAGACCTTGGTACGTCCCAGGATCTCGTGCATGGACGTCACGTCCGGCCACAGGGGGGTGTGGGCGTCTTCGGTGTACTCGAAGATGGGCTCGACACCCACGAGCTCGCCCATGTAGGCGCAGTACTCCTCGGCGCTCACGGTCTCGCTGCCGCCCCAGTTCACGGTGATCGGCGGTACGGCGGCGACCTCCATCGCCCTGATGGCGAGCTCGACGTAGTCGTCCTCGTAAATCGGGTTGAAATTGTTGGGCGGGTCCGGGTAGAGGCGGATCGGTTCTCCCCGCAGCATCCGGTCCAGGCGGTCGGCCGGGGCGCCTCCCTCGGGCCCGTAGGTCGAGCAGATCCGGATGATCGTGAGCGGTACGTCGAAGTGCGTCGCCACCCAGGTGCAGACCTGCTCCGCTGCGACCTTCGAGAAGCTGTAGTTCGCCCGCTGCGGGACGCCCGGTGGGTCGTCCTCACGCAGCGGCCGCTGCCCCTGGTACGCGTAGATCGAGCCGGTCGAGCAGTACACGAACCCCTTGGCTCTGCGGCAGTGGTACACGAGGTCGCCCGAGACCCGTGCGTTGGTCCGCACGCAGCGGCGCCAGTCGTCGGTTCCCACGTCGACCGCGGCGTGGAAGGCGTAGGTGAAGTCGTCGGGCAGCGCGGAGAAGTCACCAGCCGAGACGTCGAGGGGAACGGGTCGCACGCCGACGCTCTCGAGCCGTCGGCGTTGCGCCCGATCGCGCAGTCGGGCCACGCCCCAGACCTCGTTGCCCTTCGCCAGCGTGCGGGCGATGGGGAAGGCGATCTTGCCGCTGACCCCGGTGATGAGGACCTTCTCGCCCTGGAGCACGCTGGCCGGCCTCCGCCGCTCGGGATCGGCCGCTGACGCCACGAAAGCAGTGGGTGGCGGGCCGACCGTCTGCGCGGGCACCGTAGGAGACACCCCTCGGGTCGTCAAGAGTTCCGGCGCCCGACTCGACCGCCCGTGCGCCCTCGCCCGCCGATCCGGTCCCGGTAGATTCGTCCCGATGACCCCCCTTGTCGGGACACCGTCGGACGAGTGTCCCGACCTGCTGGCCACGGGGCACACGGACGTGACCACGCTCTACACGTCGTTCTCGGAACGTCACCCCGACGGTGGGGACGCCGACTACCTGGAATGGCACTCGCTCGACCACCGTCCCGAGCAGCAGCGGCTCACATCACTCCGCACCTCGTTCCGGGTGGTGTCCACCCCGGACTGCCGGGCCGCCCGTGCGGCCGGCGACCCGCGCTTCGACGCCACCGACCACGTCATGACCTACCTCTTCACCGACCTCGCGGCCATGGACGAGTTCAACGCCTTGAGCGTGGCCCTGCGCGAGGCCGGCCGGGCGCCCTCGCTTCTCCCGACGGTGGAGCGGGCCGCCTACCGCCTCGACGGGATGGCGGCCGCGCCCCGCATCAAGATCGGGGCCGACGTGCTGCCCTGGTGGCCCGCCAAGGGCGCCTACATCCTGGTGGAGCGCGGAGTGGAGCCCGCCGCGGACCTCGTCGACGTACCCGGGGTCGGTGGTGCCTGGTGGGGCGGGGCCGAGCCGCTCGACCCTCCGTTCTGCACCAGGGACAACGGCGGGCTGCACATCAGCTATCTCTTCCTCGACGACGAGCCGCCCGCCGTCGCCCGGCGGCTCCAGGCCCCGCTCCGCCGGCGCTGGTCGACGAGCGGGGTCGAGCCTCTGCTGGCCGCACCGTTTCACAGCCTCGTGGCCTACGACTGGGGTCGTTACTGCCCCTGAAGCACGGGCGGAGGTTGCCGATCGTCCTCGCCCGGGCCGAGGAGCGCGCGTAACGACGCGCCGGCCAACCGGCCCGCTTCCTCGGGCGTACGTGCGTGCAACGCGTCGGAGAACACCTCGACGCCGATCGGAGCGGCCGCGCCGGCCGCCCGCAGATCGGTCAGGAGGGCGCGTAGGTCCAATTCGCCCTCGCCCGGCAACAGCCGCTCGTGCAGCGTCGCCTGGAGCGGGTCCGCCTCGGCGACCGCGGGCGCGTCGCACAGCTGGACACCGAGGATGGACGCGCCCGGGATGGAACGCAGGAGCTCGCCGTCGGGCCCGCTCCGGAAGTAGTGCCAGGCATCGAGCGTCAAGCCGCCGTTGGGGCGGTCCGCGGTGCGCACCACCTGCCAGGCCGTCGCCAGGTCGGGGATACGCGACCACGGCAGGAACTCGAGGTGCACCACGAGCCCGTGCTCGGCCGCCCGGTCGCACAGCCCGGCGAAGGACGCCGCCGCGTCGTCCAGGGACCACGTGCCCCCGAAGACGTCGACCGCGTTGAGCGAGCGGGCCTGCACGCCTTCGGCGATGGCGAAGAGCTCGTCCTCGCCGAAGGCGAAGATCCGCTCCCCGTCGAACTCGGAGGGAACGTGGATCTCGGACGCGCCCGGGAGCCACCACCAGGCGGGGTCGAGCTCGGCCACCGAGAGGCCGTGATCGGCCAGCAGCAGGCGGATGTCCCGGTCGCCCAGCCCTTCGGCGCGGGCGTCCTGGTGGTCACGCCCCCACAGCGACAGGCCCGAGAAGCCACCGGCGGCGGCGGCGGCCACCCGCTCCCGGAAGGGGATATTACGCGCCAGCGTGCCCGAGCAGAGCACGGTGTCACCCGCGCCGAGTGTCACCACTGCCGTCCTCGCGTCTGGGTCACTATCGTTGCCTCCGTGTCCGAGAACGGTACCGGAGTCGCGTCCGGAGCCCATGAGTGCGCAGGCGCCCGTGCCTAGGCTCGTCCTGCGCGACGCCACCGTGCTCGATGCGGACGGTGCCCGGCCCCGGACCGCGGTGGTGATCGAGGAGCGTCGCATCGCCCTCGTGCGCAGCGACAGCGACGCCCCCGTGGAGACCGGGCCCGAGGACCGGGTGGTCGAGCTCGCCGGGCGGACCGTCATGCCGGGGATGGTGAGCAGCCACTTCCACGCCACGTACCACGAGCTCGGCTCCAAGGTGGCCCCGTTCGGACTGGAGGAGCCGCCGGCGCTGCAGGCGGTGCGGGCCGCGCACCATCTGGAGCTGTTGCTGCGCAGCGGCTTCACCGGCGCCGTCAGCGCGGGGGCGCCCTTTGCCATTGACGCCTCCATGAAGGCCGCCATCGCCGAGGGCCTCTTCCCCGGGCCCCGCCTCATGGCCGGCAGCCGCGACGTCAGCACCACGGGACACGCGGGCGACAAGAGCTTCCCGTGGTACTGGGACGTCGGCGCCCGCGGTGCCATCAACCGCTCCGACGGGCCCAACGACTTCCGGCGCGCCGTGCGCGAGGAGATCAAGCAGGGCGCCGAGATCATCAAGATGTTCGTCACCGGCGGGCACGGCACCGTGGCCCCGAGCGAACAGACCGAGATGACCCCCGAGGAGATCACGGCCGGAATTGAGGCGGCTCACCAGCGTGGCGTGCTCGTGCGCGGGCACATCGCCAACCGCGAGGCCATCCACATGGCGCTCGATGCCGGCATCGACGTCGTCGACCACGGCGACGGGCTCGACCCCATGGCCATTGAGCGGATGGTCGAGCTCGGCACCTTCCTCGTCCCCAGCCAGCTCTTCCCGGCCCGCTTCGCCGAAATGATGGGAGGCGGCGGGCTCGGGTTCACCGCCGCCATGGCGCAGGACATCGAGGCGGCGCTCGCCGTCCTGCCCCAGGCCAACGCCGCCGGCGTGAAGCTGCTCTGCGGCGACGACTACGGCGCCATCGGCCTGCCGCACGGGCGGTACGCCGACGAGCTCGCGTTCTACGTGAAGGAGGCGGGCATCGCCCCGCTCGACGTGATCCGCTGGGCGACCCGGAACGGCGCCGAGCTCATGGGGCGCGACCACGAACTCGGCTCGGTGCGCGAGGGCTACCTGGCCGATCTGCTCGTCGTGGACGGGGACCCACTGCGCGACATCGGCGTCCTGCAGGACCAGGTGAGGCTGCTGGCCGTCATGAAGGGCGGCACGCTCGTGAAGGACGAGCTCGCCGCCCTCGCCGACGGCTGAGGCTGCCGCTACCCTCCTCGGATGATCATCATCGCCGGATCGCTCAGCTTCGACCCCTCGGACCGCGACGACGTGCTGGCCAGCCTCGCCGAGGTGACGCAGGCATCCCGGCGTGACGCCGGGTGCCTCGAGTACTTCTGGGGCGAGGATCTCGAGGCGCCCAACACGTTCCGCTTCTTCGAGTGCTGGGAGTCGCAGGCGCTGCTCGATGCGCACCTCGCCGCGCCGCACGAGATCGCCTTCGGGGAGCGGAACCTGCAGCGCATCACGGGCGCCACGGCGAGCTTCTTCGAAGCGTCCCCGACGGCACCGAGCATGCCGGCTCAGCGCGACCGGTAGCGTCTCGGCGGTGAGCGGAACGCGGCGCGCCTTCGGGCGCCTGGGCGCGCAGGCCGTCGACGCGCTTCCGCCGCGCCTGCGTCACACCGTGCGGGCCGCCCTCGGGAGACCCGGCCCGCGACCGGTGGCGCTGGAGCAGCTGGACGGCGTGCTGGCGCAGGCGACCGCGCTCATGACGAGCGCGCCGGACGACGCCCGGGCCCTGCTCGAGGGCATCGTGGTCGAGCTCCCTTCGCCGCCGCCCGAGGACCCGTTCGCGGACGCCTACCGGGATTGGACCTGGGACCTCTACCGCTGCATCTCGGGACGCGAGCGGTACGAGACGGCCAACGAGGCGTCGCCCTTCGACCTAGCGCTGGCGCTCGAGCGGCCCTACCCGTACCAGACCGGCTCGCTGGCGCTGGTGGGCAGCGACCTCGTCGCCCGCGGCCACCTGCTCGACTGCCTGGGCGACGCACTGCCGCCGGCCGCGGGACCGAGGCGCGTCGTGGAGTTCGGCCCCGGCTGGGGCAACCTGACGGGCGACCTGGTGGCGACGGGGCTCGACGTCACCGCCGTCGAGCTGGACGAGAAGTTCTGCCGCCTGATCACCCAGCGCTGCGGTGGACCCGGCGAGCTGCGCGTCGTGCCGGGCGACATGCTCACCTTCGACGCCACCGAGCCGTTCGACGCCGCGGTGTTCTTCGAGAGCTTCCACCACTGCGCCGACCACCTGGCCATGCTGCGCCGCCTGCACGACATCGTGCGTCCGGGTGGTGTCGTCCTCTTCGCCTCCGAGCCGGTGCAGCGCCTGGACTACCCCTGGGGGCCGCGGCTCGACGGTCTCTCGGTGTGGTCCAGCCGCACCCACGGGTGGCTCGAGCTGGGCTTCGATCGCGCCTACTTCGACCGCGCCCTGGCCCGCACCGGGTGGGCCGGGAACCGGATCAGGCTCCGGGCCGCCGAGGGCGAGCCCGACGTGATCGTGGCCCGCCGGCTCCACGAGGGCTGACGACGAGGGGAGTTCGATCCGCCAGCCTGAGTCCGTCTCGTAGGTCCCCGATTGAGGTCGGTGCCGTATGAGATCCCGCTGCTCACTCACCGGTGGCGGGTGCCACCTTCCGGCGTCGGTTCATCTCGGCAATGGTGTTCTCAGCCGTGTCCAGCAGGATCTTTGTGTCGATGCCCAGCGACTTCGCCAGGGCGACGTCCTTGTGGAGCGTGGGCCAGGCTGCCAACGAGAACTGATCAGCACCGACCGCGAGATAGATGCCGACGGACGGATTGGCCGCCGAGCCGTGCGCCAGGATCTCGCCTAGGCGGTCGCGGTCGACATCGAGCGCGGCGCCCAGGTCGAACGCGTCGAAGACGAGACCGGTGATCGCGGTCATGAGGCTGTTGTTGACCAGCTTTGCCGCCTGGGCCGAACCGAGCGGACCGGTGTGCACGACCCTGTCGGCGTACGTGGCGAACATCGGGGCGCACACGGCACACAGCTCCTCGCCGCCGCCCGTCATCACCAACAGCTTTCCGACTGCCGCGGCGACGCCGCCGCTCACCGGTGCGTCCACGACGGCGACGCGGTGCTCGGCGACCCGGGCCGCCAGATCCTGCACATAGGCCGGCCCCACGGTGCTGTGCAACGCGAGCACGGTCCCGGGCCGGACCGCCGCCATGAGCCCTTCGCGGCCAAAGACGACGCTGTCCGTCGCCTCAGCGTCGTAGAGGCACAGCCCGATGATGTCGCAGTGAGCGCCCAGCTCGGCCGGGGAGACGGCAAGCTGGGCGTCGGCTCCTTCATAGCGATCGAGTACCTCTTGTCGCCGGGCCCACAACCAGGGCCGCAGACCGGCGTCGATCATCCGTTCGGCCATGGGGGTCCCCTGGTGGCCGAGCCCGATGAAACCGAAGGTCACGGTGAGGTGATGGACCGAGCGGTGGCCGGGTGCAGCAGCCGAAGCACGAGGTCCACGAGGCGCTCCACCGGGCGATTGCGCTGTGCGACCGTCGGCACCAGGGTCCGGGCCATGATGGCGCCCAGGAGGAGGTCGAACACGTCGTCAGGCTCGAGGTCAGGGTCGACCTTGTCGGCCGGAGCGGCGGCGAGGATGTCGAGGAACTGCGGTCGGGCTGACACCGCCAGCCAGACTTCGGGTGCGCCGGATCGTCCGGCAGATTGGTAACTGGCCAGAAGGCCCGGCATGGCTGCCCGCGCCTCGGCGGCCCCGAAGGCAGCCAGGTAGGCACGGACGAAACGCCCCAGGTCTCGTCGAAGATCACCCGTCGGACGTACCTTGACGGCCGACAGTCCGGGGAACACCGCTTCCTCGATGATCTCCACTCGCGAAGGCCAACGGCGGTAGATGGCCGAGGCGTGCTCGCCGGAGCGCTCGGCGATGGAGTGCACGTTTGTGCCGTCGAAGCCCTTCTCGACGAGCAACTCCCGCGTGGCTTCCAGGACCCGTGTGTCGATGCTCAGGTCGCGCGGTCGGCCAAGCTGCCTCGAACTCCGGTCCTGCGCCATGGGCCCCATGCTACGTTGCCCCCGGGGTTACAGGAAACCTTGTCCCGTATCGAAGGGGATCCGATGAGTGAGATTGACGACCTGCGTGCGGTGGTCGCGGCATTGGAGGCCCGAGTGAGCCTCTTGGAGGACCATCTGGCAGTGACCCAACTGGTGGCCCAGTACGGGCCGGCAGTGGACAGCGGTTCGGCCGAGGCTGCCGCCGGCCTCTGGACCGAGGATGGCATATTCGACGCCGTGGGAGCCATGGAGATGCATGGCCGCGAGCAGATCGCCGGCATGGTGCGGACCCAAGGCCACCAGGACCTGATTACGAACGGCTGTGGGCACGTGCTCACGGTCCCCCACGTGGCCGTCGACGGAGACGAGGCCGAGGGTCGAAGCTACGCCCTCAACATCCGGTGGGACCCCGACGCGCAGCGCTTCTGGGTGGCGAGGCTCTCGGCCAACACCTGGCGCTGGGTTCGCACGCCCGACGGCTGGCGCGTCGCCGAGCGGGTCAACGCGAACCTCGACGGCACGCCCGAGCACCGGGGAATGCTCGCGCCCAGGGGCTAGGGGCCGGTCTGTTCATTTACGGGATAGATTGTCCTGAAAATGATGTGAGGAAACGAGGGAGAGCGACATGCGGGCTGCCGTGCTTCGAGGCGGGACGATCGAGGTCCGAGACACCAAGGATCCGGTCCCCGGGGCGGGCCAGATCCTGGTGCGCACGCTTGCCTGCGGGATCTGTGCCTCGGACATCCACTTCATGGATCATCCCGAGGAAGACGACGACGACAGCGGCCTCTCCAACTACGACCCCGATGCCGACATCGTCATGGGCCATGAATACTGTGCCGAACTCGTTGCGTACGGACCCGAGACGCGGCAGGAATGGCCGATCGGTACGCGAGTCAGCTCCATTCCCGCGCTGGCGACGGCGGATGGTCTGCGGATCATCGGGCAGAGCGCCGATGCCCCTGGCGGCTTCGGCGAGTACTTCTTGCTGTCGGAGGGGATGACCCAGGTTGTCCCGACCGACCTACCGAATGAACTCGTCGCTATCGCGGATGCGATCTCGGTGGGCTGGTCGTACGTCCAACGAGCCGACATCGGGGCCAACGAAATCCCGCTGGTCATCGGTTGCGGTGCCATCGGACTCTCCGTGATCGCGTCGCTCAAGAGGATCGGGGTTGCCCCGATCCTCGCGGTGGACTTCGTTGACTCACGACGTGAGACCGCGCGTGCAATGGGTGCTGACGTGGTCGTCGATCCGGCGCTGACCTCACCTTACGCGTCGTGGCGCGAGCTCGCCTACGGCTCCCCCGGACCGGTTCGGGACATGATGGGGCTCCTGAACACCCCGAGGTGTGTCGTGTTCGAGTGTGTCGGCGTACCAGGAGTGCTCGACTCGATCGTCTTGGGCTGCGAGCGGGGAACTCGCATCTTCTCCGCCGGAGGGCCACCCGAGGGCGACCACATTCACACGTTGGTGGCCAAGCGCAAAGGTCTCAATATTCAGTTCGGTGGCGGCCCCTCCATGACCCACTGGAACGAGGCATTTCGGGAGGTCTGTGCTGGTGGCATCGACGTGACGCCGATGTTCGGTTGGACTGTCGGGCTCGAAGGTGTCTCATCGGCGATCGAGGTGGCTCGTAATGCCAACGGACCGGCGCGGATCATCGTGGTCCCGTCCCTGGAGGCCTGACCCCGATGCGTGTTGGGATCGTCGGCACGGGCGAGATGGGCCGGCCCCTGGTCGATCGCCTCAGCAGTGCCGGCGTGGACATCACCGCGTTCGCCCGCCGCCCCGAGGGCCGCTCTCAGCTCGAAGCCGCGGGAGTGCCATGCGTGGACGACGTGGATGCGCTCGCTCGACGATGCGACGTCGTGATCGTCTACGTGTACAGCGACGACCAGGTCCGCAGCGTGGTCCTCGACGGGGGCCTCGCCCAGGCGATGGCGCCGGACTCGACGATCGTGGTCCACACCACCGCCAGCCCCCGCACCATCGAAGCCATCGTCGCCCAGGCGGCTTCCAGGGACGTGGGCGTGGTGGACGCCCCGGGGAGCGGGGGTCCGGCGCAGGTGGCAGACGGAACACTCACCCTCTTCGTGGGTGGTGGAAGCGACGTGGTGGCCCGCTGTGAACCGCTCTTCGCGGCCTATGCGACCAAGGTGGTGCACTTCGGTCCGTCTGGTGCTGGCCAGAAGGTGAAGCTCTTGAACAACCTGCTCTTCGGTGCGCACGTGGAGCTCGCCGTTGAAGCGGCGGAGCTCTGTGATTCCCTTGGCGTCGACGCCGACCTGGTGGCCAAGACGCTGCGCAGCTGCAGCGGCGCCAGCTACGGCCTTGAGCTTCTCGCAGCCATGGGATCGGCCGAGGCCCTGCTCGGGGCGGCAGGACAGTTCGTTCACAAGGACGTGGTCACCGCCCGTGCCGCCGCTGGCGAGGCCGGTGCCCGTCTCGGCACGCTCGGTGTCGTCTCCGCGGCTGTGTTGGACAGAACCCGACCCGACTGACCGGGCTCTTTCCCGTCCGAGGGGGCGCCGCGCATCGGATTCGGTCAGCCCCCGGCGCTCGACACCTTGAAGAGGGTCTTCGGGTCGCAGTGCCAGATCTGGTTGTTCGGGTCGGTCAGCGACTTGTCCCAGGTGAACTTCCCGCCTTGGAGCTGGACCATGGTGAAGCAGTCGCTCGGGGTGGGGTTCTGGTCCGACATGGCCTCTTGGGCCACCGGGGCCTGGATGTCGCCCGCGCTCCAGTTCTTCTGGGCGGCGGCGTGGCTCAGCACGCACGAGACCGTGAGGTTGGCGCCACAAGCCGTCGCCGACTTGGCGAAGAGCACCCAGGAGGTGGCTGCCAGCTCGTCGTTCTGGTCGATGGCGGTGCCGGGGGCGTACTTGTGCATGACCGAGTCGAGCTCTGTCAGGCCCGGGCTCTGCGAAGCCAGCTCGAAGGGCCAGTCCACGAGGGCGAGGTAGGTCGGGGGCAGGTGCATCGACGCCGTGGCCTGGGCCGTGGCCTTCACGTAGAGGTTGGCGTACATGTAGACGAAGGCCGGGTTGTATCCGGCCGTCTGCATGGCCTCGAAATAGGGCCCGACGTTGGAGGAGGCGGCCGGCTCGAGGGCCTCGACGCCCTTGGATTGCGCTTCTTCGATGTAGGGGGCCCAGTCGGTGACGCTCAGCGGTGGTTCTTGGAAGTCGACCACCTTGTAGCCCTGGGCTACCGCGGCCTGCTCGTCCTTGTGCTCCTGCTCGAGGATCGAGGCCTGGTTCGCCCCGCCGGTCCCGAAGTCCTTGATCGCCTTGGGGTACTTCTTGGCCAAGGCGCCGTACCAGCCGGCCTCCATCTGCGAGTTGTTGATGCCGCCCGGGTTGACTTGTAAGGCCGCGTCGACGGACTGGTCCGAGACGGTGAAGGGGGTGATCTGGCCCAGGCCACACGCCACCCGGATCGGGACCGCAGCCGTGTCGAGGACGAGACCGCCCCCGACGGACATGAAGTCCTTCTGGCAGGCCTGGGTCATGACCTGGCCGGCGTTGAAGAGCGCACCGTCCTCGGTGTCGACGACGATCTGGCGCCCGTCGATGCCGCCGGCCGCGTTGCACCACTTGGCGAAGGCGCCGGCGAACTGGGGGAACTCGACGTCGAGGCCCGGCTGCACGGTGTTGGCGGCGTCGGTGAAGACGGCGACGTTGATGGTCTTGGTCGAGACGCCCCGCACGCTCGAGGCCCCGCCTGGCCCGGGGCCACAGATCTGGCCGACGCCGGGCCACACACCGCTCGCCGAGCCCGAGGAGCGCTCGGCGCCCGAGGCAACGGAGTTGCCGGTGAGCGCCACCGTCGAGACGAGCACCATGGCGGTCGCGGCCACTGCGAGCCAGCGTGAGTTGCTGCAGTTCACTCCAACACCCTCCGTGTCTGCGCGCCTGTGTACGAGCGCTCCCGCCAGCGCATTCGGCTCCTGCCGGCACCATCCAACCGCCCGAGGGCCTCAGTGGGCCGCGCCAGCCGACCAGCACGCTGTCTGTTCCGGGAGACTATATCCCGTAATATTCGGCCGCGCACGCGGGCGGCTGCACTCAATCCATGGTGTCCGAGGTCGGGTTCGGAGGAGCGGACTGTCTCCTTCACGGGAGCGGCCAGGACAAAGTGGCGGGGAGATCTCCCAGACGATCGGCGGTTCGATGGGCGAACGCTGCAAAACGCTCGGGCGCGTCGGATGCGTTCCAGGGGCCAAGGTCGGCCAGCCAGCCCGGGAGCGTGAAGTGGTTCAGCGAACTCATATTAGGAGACAGTAACCTGGAAAACGGGTAGCGTGAGATGCGATCACCACGATCTGTCCTGTATCTCAGGACCATGGAGTGAGGGAGGGGTCATGGCACTCGAGGCGGGAGACCGAAACGAGAATCCCGTCGTGGAACGGATGTTCCCGGAAATAATTGATCCTGGCATCGCAGAGGACGATCGTGCCGTATGCAGCGTCCGCTCCGGGGTCGACACCGTCGAAACGGAGGAATGGGGCAACCAGCGGTGGTACGAGGGTGGCGGGCGCATCGGGGAGAAGGCGTTCCGGGACATCGTCGTCTATCCGCCCACCCGGGGACTCGTCACACAAGGAGATGCCTTCGAACCGGTCAAGATCGGCCTGTTGGTCGACATCGAGCTTGGTCAGCTCCTCGCCGACTGGATCGACGCCACCATCCTCGCCATCGAGGATGCGCTCAATGAGGGTGTCTACGACCGGCCCGTGCAACTGGTGATCGCTGACGCCCGCGGTCTGCCCCGGGAGAACTACCTCAAGGTGAGGCAAGGCTATGAGTGGCTCTGCGACCAGGGGTGTGTGGTGATTCTCGGCCCCATGATCTCGGACAACTCACTCAACGTCCAGCAGCTCGTCAACGCGCGGAAGGTCGCATGCATCGCCTGGACCGGAGCCTGGCGCTATGCGTCCGAGTACAACTTCACCGTCGCCAACGGGGACATCCCGACCGAGGGCGTCATGTGCGCCCAGTGGATGCAGCGGCAGGGCTTCAAGGAGGTCGGCATGTTCTGGGAACAGGGTTCATCGGGACGTGACTACGCAGATTTCTTCCGTGACGAGGCGAATCGGCTCGGGCTGAATGTCGTCCGGGAGGTGAAGCTGGGCCCAAATCCACGAGGCCTCCAGCAGCACCTGACCCTGATGCGCGAGATGGGGGTCGAAGCCATCTACTACGGGGGATACGGCTACGCCACGTTCCACTTCTACGAGGCGTTCCGAGCCATCGGATGGGATCCGCCCCGGGTCATGGGCACGGCGTTCATGTTCTACTCGAACACCAACAAGTGGGCCGAGGGCCTCGAGGGTTGGCACGGTGTCGATCAGCTCGGTGAGGACGGCGCCAACCCGAACTACAACGCCATGATCGAGCGTTTCGAGGCGCGGTTCGGCCGGGTGTCGCGCAACGTCGTCGTGGCCCTGGCCTATGACACGGCTCGGTCCGGGATCCACGGAATCGGCAACTCCACGATGGCCACTCCCGAGGAGGTGCGCAACGGCATCGAGCGGATCCGATGGCTGCCGGCGACCAACGGCGGCCCCGCGACCTACATCCAGTTCGGTCCTTGGGACCACAAGGGGTACAAGGGTGACTTCTTGACGATCCGGGAACTCCGGGATGGACGACTGCACTTCCACGGCTACCACCGAGCCGAGCACCCTTCGAATCGATCGTCGCCTCTCACCGGGGGTACCGCTCCTGCGCTTGCTGCGCAGTAGCGACCCGCCTGAGCCGGTTGCCTCAGGCTCCGTTGACAGCGCCCTTGGCTGCGATTGAGACGTTCCGCGCTATTGCGGGGCGAAGAACCGGGGCAGCGTCCCGCGGGGGACGCTGGCACCGTTCGTGCCGGCCTCCTGCAGGTGGCCGAGCTGCATCCAGTACGGGAGGATGGCCGGGGCCAGGTAGTCGCCGCCGCCACCGGGCTGCATGTCGAAGTGGCTGCCGTCCGACTCGCGGATCGGGATGCCGTCGAGGTCTTGGGTGTACTGGCCGCCGGGGCAGACGTAGGCGTTCAGGTCCTGCACGTAGACCTGGTTCGGGTGCTCGGCGGCCACCTTGCGGACCAGCGCGTTGTACGCGTCCTGCCGGGCGGTGCTGTCCTGGGGCCAGGGCGCACCGTCGGGCTGCTCGCCGGTGCTCTGGCACGGCTTGGTCATGAGGACCATGCGCGCGCCGCCCGCCGTGGCGATGCGCACGGCCTTCTGGAGTTGGCTCTCCACGTATGCAGCGAAGGTCGGGTTCAAGATGTTGGTCATCTGCCCGCGGTAGAGGCGGTCCAGCACCTCGCCGCCTCCCGCCAGCAGCACCACCACGTTCGGCTTCAGCTGGCGCACCCAGTCGGCCCAGGCCGCGGTCCAGGCCTGGCAGGGCACGTTCTGTTGGGGCCCGAAGACGCCGCCGGGCGGGCACTGCGCACTCTGGGGGTCCGGGGTGCACGGGGCACCGACGATGAACGTCCCGCCCGACTGCTCACCGGTGGTCCCGTCGGCCACGCCGCACCCCAGGATCCCCTCGTCGAGCAGGTGCAGGTCGTCGTATTTCTTCGGATGGGCCGCCAGCGCCGCCTGCAGGCCGAGGCCCAGGGTGAGCGCCTGGGAGTCCCCCACCAGGAGGACCCGGGTCGGGGACGCGCTGTAGGCGGCGGGCACGGCTGCGGGGAGCGGGGTGGCCGTGAGCTGGCCTGTGGCGGCGGCTCCGACGGGGATTGTGTCGGCGGCCGGCAAGGTGGCCAGGACGATGGCCAGGATCACGACGGCGAACGCCGGGGCGGTGAACACCTGCGCCCGGAACCGGGTGAAGAACGTGCCCTGGCGGATCGGCCGTTCCACGAAGAAGAAGGACAGGACCGCCACCCCGATGGTGGGGATGACCCGGACGACGAACAGGGGCCAGGGGCTCAGCCCCGTCCGCTCCTCGTTGATGAAGGTGAAGAGCGGGAAGTGCCACAGGTACATGCCGTAGGAGATCCGGCCGATGAAGGTGAAGGGCCGGAACGAGAGCAGCCGGGCCAGCGGCGAGAATTGGGCGCACGACACGCTGAGGAGCATGGCGGAGGCCGCGACGGAGGCGATCAGGAACCCGCCGCGATAGGCGAAGGCGTCGTCGGAGTGCACCGAGACGTACAAGGAGATGCTCACGCCGAGGCCGATGAGGCCGATCACCGTCAGCACGACGCGCGCCCAGCGCGTCCGGGCCTGCCAGTCCTCCTCGGCGCCCTTGCGCTTGCGCTCGGCCCACAGGCGCAGCCCCACGGCCAGCGTCGCCCCTACCAGGACGGACTGCGCATGGGTGTCGGTGCCGAAGTAGAGCCGGTTGATGTCGGTGGGGTTGAAGAGCAGCGCCATCTCCACCGCCGAGGCGAGCGCCCCCGTGACGGCCACCACGAGCAGGACGCGTAGCGACCGCGTGAGCTTCATGACGCCGAGGAAGACCAGGGGCCAGACCAGGTAGAACTGCTCCTCCACCGCCAGCGACCAGGTGTGGATCAGCGGTGAGGTGAGGCCCGTCATGTGGAAGTAGTTCGAGCCCGAAATGATGAAGTGCCAGTTGGCGACGTAGAAGAGCGCGGAGAGCGCGTCACCGCGCAGCGTCGGATAGGTGCCGGCTGGGACGAAGATGCCGTAGATGATCGAGGTGCCGATGAGCATGACGAGGAGCGCGGGCAGCAGGCGCCGGGCGCGGCGGGCCCAGAAGGCCCCCAGCCGGATGGTGCCCCTCTTGCGCCACTCCACGATCAAGAGAGAGGTGATGAGGAAGCCCGACAGGGCGAAGAAGCTGTCCAGGAGGAAGAACCCGCCCGCAGTCAGGTAGACCCCGGCGTGCACGCCCAGGATGGCGAGCATGGAGACGCCCCGAATCCCGTCGAGGGCCGGGAGGTAGGCGAGCGTTGCCCCCTTTCGCGGTGCGTCCGGGGAGACGCGTGCAGGCATCGTCGGAGCGTACCGTCGCCCTGCGCCGCAGGGTCTGCACCGGCACCGCGGCGCCCGAGGCCCGCCGACGACCCGGTATCGCTAGAGTCACCGGCGCACTGCGACGGGACCGTGCCAGAAGGGGGTGAGCCATGTCGTGGACCGCGGGGCGCGCTGCGCTCGCGCCCAGGATGGCCACGGCCCTGGCCGTGCTGACGGGGCTCATCGTCCTCTCCCCACTGACCCTCACGGCCGGCGGGCAGGCTGCGGGTGCGGCCAGGGCCACCTCCCCCGACGTCTCCTTCCACGCCGCCGCCACCCTGACCGGCCCCATCACGACGGGCGATGTCATTGAGCCCGAGTCCGCCATCCCCCTCGACCTGGCCGCCCACGGCTACGTCGAGCAGGAGTTCTTCGCCGGTGGGACCGCGATGGCCTTCAAGGCCGACTCCATGCCGACCGACGGGGACTGGACCATCACACCGACGACGTCGGCGTCGTACGAGACCAGGATCCTGGTGCGCCGGCCAGGGGACCCGGCCCGCTTCAACGGGACGGTGGTGGTCGAGTGGTTCAACACGACGAGTGGGGAGTCGGACCCCGATTGGGACTTGCTCAACCCGATGCTGATGCGGGACGGCTACGCCTATGTCGGCGTCTCCGCCCAGGCCATTGGCATCGACGGCGGGCAGGCCCTCATCGGCTCGCTCACGGGATCAGGTGGGCTGGTCACCAAGGAGCCGGCCCGGTACGGATCGCTCCACCACCCCGGCGATCAATATGCCCCGGACATCTTCGCCCAGATCGGGCAGGCTCTCCGGGCCCCCCACCCGGCGGTGCTGGCGGGGCTGCATCCGAAGCACGTCGTCGCCGTCGGAGAGTCCCAATCGGCCATCTACCTCACGACGTTCGCCGACGCCGTGCAGCCCCGGACCGACACCTTCGACGGCATCTTCCTCCACAGCCGCTTCGGGTTCGGTGCCTCTCTGGGGTCGAACCTCGTCTCCAGTGCGGGGCCGGACACGCTGCGCATCCGCACCGATCTGAAGGTGCCGGTCTTCATGGCGGAGACCCAGACCGATGTGATCCAGTTCGGGTACTCGGGCGCACAACAGCCCGACACCGATCGGATCCGCACGTGGGAGATCGCCGGCACCTCGCACGCCGACGCGTCCATTTTGGGCGACGTCCCCGCCAGCATCATCGGCTGCAAGAGCCCCATCAACACCGGGCCCCAGCACATCGTGGTCCAGGCCGCGTTCAGCGCCTTCGACAAGTGGGTCGTCGACGGCACGCCACCGCCGAGCCCGACGCCCTTCCGCCTGGCCAGCACGCATCCCCCGACCCTGGCGCTCGACGCGCACGGCAACGTGATCGGAGGCGTCCGGACACCGGCCGTCGACGTCCCGGTGTCGACGCTCAGCGGCACTCCACCTGCCGGCGCACCGACGGTCTGCCAGTACTTCGGGTCCACCGTGGCCTTCACCCCGACCCAACTGGCCAGCCTGTACGGGACCAAGAGCCACTACATCGCCGAGTACACCACGAGCCTCGACAAGGCCATCGCCGGGGGCTACATCCTCGGCGCCGACCGGGCCTCGCTGCTCGCCCAGGCCGAGCAGGTGCCGTTTCCGAGTTGAATCCTCGGGCTCAGAACCATGAGGTCGGAGTTCAAAGCTCGCTCCCGAGATTCGCTTGCTCGGGCGCGATCACAGTCTGAGAACGCAGGTTTGATTCCCGTCGCCCGCACGGTCATCGCCCGCTCCCCGAGAAAGCAGGGGCGTGGCACGGGGCGACGGGAAAACGCCACGCAGCCCCCGACCGATCGGAGCGACGGGCAGGGCGAACGCCGGCAAGGCAAGCGACGCGCCGGGACGCACCCACCCGAGAAGCAGGGCGGAGGGGACGCACGGAAGCGGAGCGGCGGGTCTTTGGAGCGTGGGAAAATGAGACGGGCCCATCCTCGTGCGGCACGACGGGGATACCCCGAAGTGTCTGGAACGCTAGGGGTTTGTCGCGATCCCCGTCACCGGAGCATTGAGACGCGCGCCTGCCATCGACCCAAAGAAGGGAGCATCCCCGAAGGCAAACACGCCTCCGTCGGCTGCTGCGGTCCAATAGCCGACGGCGTCAGGATTTGCGGCAATCGCCACCATCGGAGCGTTCAGTGACTTACCGCCCATTGAGCCCAAGAAGGGGGCGTCGCCGAACGCGAAGACGCCGCCGTCGGAGGCCACGAGCCAGTAGCCGTGTCCGTCTTTTGTCGGCGCCATCTCGACTATCGGTGCGTCGAGATGGGTCGCTCCCATGGACCCATAGAACTGGGCATCGCCGAACGTGAACACACCCCCGTCAGACGCCACCAGCCAGAAACCACCTCCGTCGGGCGTTGAAGCGATGCCTACGATCGAACCGTCGAAGGTCCGTCCCGCCATGGAGCCGAAATTAGGTGCCCCGTTGGCCGAGTAAACGGTGCCGTTGGCGTTCGCAATCCAGACGCCTGTTCCAGCGCCGACCGCGGCAATCCGCCACGGCCGGGCGGGCGAAATCGGTGTCGCCACCTGAGAAAGGTTGTCGATGGCTCGATAAATGCCAAAGCCCTGGATGACCAGTCCCTGAGGCACCGAATCACTGAAGTTGCTCGAGTTCAGAGCAGAGGTGCCAAGTTGCCAGTAGCCCTCCGAGGTCGCTTGGCCGGTGATCGTGCAACCCTGAGCGCAGACGGAATCGCCGGGGTGTGAGAGGACGCCTATTCCCTGGACGGTCGAACCGTAGAAGGGCGCATTGAAAGAAAAGACTCCTCCATCGTCAGCCCCCAGCCAATAGCCCGGCGCTGCTCCAGCCGATGTCGCGTCGAATGTCGTGCAAATCATTGCCATGACCAGCGCGCAGCACGACCCGATGACGAGTCTCACGTGCGCCCTACGTAATGCCCTTCGAAGCATCCCAGAAGAGTAGGCGCCAGGGGTGTCGGATTCTTAGCTTGACCACATTCTTCGATCGTGTTTCACTCGGCGAGCGAACGGGTTGCCGTTGTGTCCCCGAACGCCGGACCTGGGCGTGGCTGAACGGCACTTCAGGGGCAGGCTGGATATGACTCGTCGCGATGATTCTGGCGTTCTCGCAGCAGAACAAGAGATATTGCTGGTGTAGTCCGCTGGTTCGATTCGCTAGAGTGCCGACCAACAAGCTCGGAGCGTTTTCCCCGTTGGTGTCCACAGCCGCTCGTCCGGGGTCCGCGGCCGTCGCTCCGGCGGCCCGGTGCGGTGCTCCGCCCGCCCGAGGTAGCTACGAGGTGCTGACAGCGGCGGCCGGCACGACCGAGCAGCTCGACGAGGGCACGAGGGTGATCAGGAGCCCGCTCTGGGCGAAACTCCGGGTCGAGATTTGGTCGCAGAGGCCGCCCTTGGCGGCCTCTGCGACGTCTGATGCCAACTCACCGCCGGACGAGCCGAAGGGCAGGTAGAGGAACAGCTGGCCAGGATGTACCCGCTCGAGGAGGTCGGTTATGCGGGGGGAGCCGTGATGGGCCAGGTAGATGGTCCGGTCCGACGGCACTCCGGCACCCGTCCGAGTGGACATCCCGTCGTACTCGTCCTGGTAGTAGCGCCACCCCGCCGTCGCCGTGTCCCCGATCACCACCAGTGCATCACCCCGGCGCGCCTCCCGGTTCACGGTAGCCACCGCAGTTCGCTCCTCGACCCCGTATTGATGGTGGGACTGGTTGCCGTGCAGCTGGGCGTAGACCACGCCGTCGTACAGCAGGGCCAACGCGAGTGCCGTGGTGCCGACAGTGACGACCGCCGCCATGGGGGCCCGGGCGATGCGGGAGGAACGGGCGAACGGCCACCGGCCGTGCCGGCCTCCCCATGGGATGACCGCCAACCACCGGGCGGTCTCGACTGCGCCGATGCCGGCCATCAGGACCAGTAGCGGCTCGACCCACAGGTTGGTCCGAGCGAACCCGAAGGGCCAGCTACGGACGAACGAAGCCACCAGGGTCAGGGCCAGGGATCCGCCGACGGCCACCAGCAGCGCCCGCCCCCGGGACGAGCGCGCCAGGGCGACGACGGCCAGGCACAGCAGGACCACCCAAAGCGCACTCAGAATCCCGCCGACGTTGGGAATGGTCACGACGGAGGAGTGAGGCTGGTACGAGTCGGTGAAGCTCTCGGTCACGAAGCCCCGCAGTCCGTCCCACACGAAGGCGATCAACGGCCCGACGCCGTTGTGGGGCGCGAACTGCCCATCCCAATAGGGCCGTTTGCTCACCGCGTTCTGCGGCATGACGAAGAATAAAATGTGGGCTAGGGCCACACTGCCGGCCACGGCGGCGGCGATGGTCCTGGCCCCGAGGTCATGCCGGCGGAACTGGCGGAAAACGTCTAGGAGCAGCAATGGGCCCGTCACGAAGATCGCTGGGGTGCTGAAGACGCAGGCAACGGCCATCCCCCCATAGGCCAGGTAGATGGTGCGCCGATCAACCGTCTCGTCGGCGATGTCATGTAGGAGCACCACACCGATGACGGCGGCGGCGTCGATGATGTATTCGGAGAGCTGCAGGCTGTAGCTGATGAGGTCACCAGTCAGGGTGCCGGCCAGGGCGAGCCCCAGGGCCACGGGGACGGGTACCCAGCGTCGGGCCAGCAGGAAGAAGAGCAGGCACGTCACCGGTAGGAGGCAGGCCGTGGGGGCGCGCAGCACCAGCTCGGTGCTCCCGAACGTCTGCCCCAGGAATCGCTCCAAGAAGTACCACCCGGCGGGGAACGGAGCCCCGTTCCTGAGGCTGAGCCACCAATTGTTGGCTTCGGAAATGTCAAAGGCCCGCCACTGCTCGTTGAACCAGAAGGCCTCGGTGAGCGTTCTCCACATGGAGAGCACCACCACGCTGGGCACCAGAATGGTCACTGCAACGGCGGCCGGGGTGGTGAGCGCCGGTCGCCGGGATGTGGAGTGGCGGCAGCGCTGGGGACGATCACTGGGTTCGTTGGGGCTCGTCCCGGATTCGGCTTCGGCCGACGGGATGGCGAACGTTTCATCAGGGGGCGTCCCGGCGGGCGCGTGCTCACCACGGCTGCTTCACCTTTCAGACGCCTCTCAGCCTCAGTGTCGGGACATGTAGGACCTCCTCAATTGTAGCCAGCGTGCGCCAAGGGGTGGGTCAGCGGAGGCGACCTGGGCATCGGGACAGAAACGCTGGAAAGCCCGTTGCCACAGAGATGACTTGGCCGTTGATCCTGCCCAGATCATCAAAGACGTCCTGCTCACCTTTTTTCAATCTCGGGAATGGCGCGCATAGTGCAGATCAGCTCAGCATCTGTACGTGGGTGAGCCTGGCGAAAGATCATCTGGATTCAAGGGCCTCTGCCGATGACAATCCCAACGCCGGAATGACCTGCCAATCGACGTCGGCGAATGTCCCAGTACGGCGGATCTGAGCCGCGTCCTGCGGTAAGTTTCCCGCGTGGTCCATGCCTCTCACTACAGACTTCGGCCACCTAACTCTGGGGATCATCCTGGGTGATGCCCCAGTACGCCGGGACGGTCCGGCTGTTCGGCATATAGGCGGCGCCAGCGCCGCAGTGGATTTCATCTGAAACGATTGAGTTCGAAGACTCTCCATGAAAAAATGGGAACAGGCGGTTGGGGATGACAGCGTGCGGCCGGGGCCTCTGGTGCCGCACCGTCCCAAAGGAGCAAACCATGGCCTGGATTGCCATATGGATCCCGTTGATGGCGGTCGGAGTCGCCGTCGCAACGGTCCCGCTCGTTTTGCCACCCACCATCAGTACAAATACGGACACCATGGGTCGTATCGCGATCGACCGACAGAGCAAGGCACCGCATCCATCTCAACTGCAGACCTGACCGTGTCCTCACTGCACAGCCCTCGTCGCGGATCGAGCACTCCACCACAGCTCCGTCCACGCCACCGCCGCAGCCATCGCTTAGCTCATCGTTGCGTCGAAGTCGGTGGATCGGGTGCCGCCGTCCGCCGGGAGGGGTGCCACCCTGCGGCACTACTGCCGCGGGTATCTCACTTGTGAGCCTTGAACCTATGGGGGCAGTCTTACGACATACTCATCTGAACCAGCAACCCCGAGACTCTAGGTTCCCGTTTACGGGGGTGTACCAGTTCGCCGGGACGGTCAGGCAGTTCGGCACATATGGGGCGTGCGGATAACTGCACGGGTTGTCTCAGACCAACACGCGCAAGACCGCAGAGCGAAGGGTTAAGTGGCTAGTGATGGTAGGTTGACCGTCATTGAGGAATGGCCTGGATCATGTCGATGATCTCCTCGCGCTGATAGCCCTGTCGGCGGCCGAAGTCCACTAACTCTCGGATTTTGCTGAGAAGAGCGCTCTTCTCCGGAGTCCCGATCACCGTCACGCCTCGGCCCCGGCAAAACTCCAGGATCCCTTCATCCCGTAGGAGCCGGAGCGCACGGAAGACCGTGTTGGGATGGACGCCAAGGACCGCCGCCATGTCCTTCGCGGGCGGGAGCCGTTGACCCGGCTTCACGTCGCCGTTGGCGATGTCACGGCGAATCTCAGCGGCCACCTGATCGTGGAGCGGTAGAGGGTCGTTGCGGCGCAGCTTGACTTCCTTCATGGTGACAGGCAGAGTATCACTATTGTGACGACGACAGAGGCGGGGCCACTAACGGAGTCGATGCCTAGCCCGGACGTTTCAGTAACTCACCACTGAAGCAAGGCGAAAGACGGGAAAAGCCCTCTTGGCGATGGAAACTGTTGGTTGCGAGACCACAGAAACCCGATCCAGGAGGGCACTTCCGAAGTGAAGCGTAACGCGTGTCGACCCAATGTGACGGTGACCACCGGCGGCCAGGGCGTTGTGGCCCATGCCGGTGCCCGGCTGCTCTGCGACCTGGCTGATGAGCTGGGACTCACCGGCGCGTTGTCGGCTGCGATGGCGCCGACAAAGCAGCGCCGGCGCGGTCATGACCGCGGCCGGGTGCTCGTCGACATGGCCGTCGCTATCGCCGATGGCGCGACGACTCTTTCGGACCTGCGTGTCCTGGCCGACCAACCCCAGCTCTTCGGCGCGGTGGCCTCGTTGGCCACCACGTGGCGCACCCTCGAGGCAACCGACGGCGCGGCACTCGAGCGGATCTCCCAGGCCCGAGCGTCGGCAAGGCGCCGCGGCCTGGTCAGCGGGCCTGGACCCGGGCTTTTACGTCATCGACCTCGACGCCACCTTGGTGGGCGCCCATTCGGAGAAGGAGGGGGCGGCGCCGAACTACAAGCACGGCTTCGGCTTCGCCCCCATGGTCGCCTTCCTCGACGCCACCGGTGAGCCCCTAGCCGCCTTGTTGCGCCCCGGCAACGCCGCTGCGGGCTCGGCCGCCGACCACGTCGAGCTGCTCGACGCCGCTTTGGCCCAGCTGCCGATTGACCCGTCCGAGACCGAGGTCATCGCCCGGACCGACTCGGCCGGGTGTTCCCATGGTTTCCTCGACGCCTGCTCGGAGCGCGGCGTGCGCTTCGTGGTGGGCCACCGACTCAGTGCCGAGCTCGCCGCCACGGTGCTCGAGATCCCGAAGAACCGCTGGGTTTCGACCATCTCGGCCGACGGCACCGACGAGCGCGAGTTGGGCCAGACGGCTGAGATC
Source organism: uncultured Acidimicrobiaceae bacterium (assembly GCA_963826835.1). Lineage (GTDB taxonomy): Bacteria > Actinomycetota > Acidimicrobiia > Acidimicrobiales > RAAP-2 > Bog-473. The sequence goes on along the minus strand of CAWGYK010000006.1, from coordinate 548,631 downwards.
ACCGACCTGGTCGACCTCTCGGCCTGGCCCGAGGGCACCCGAATGGTCGTGCGGCGCGAGGAGCCCCATCCCGGCGCCCAGTTGACCTTCTCCGACGCCGACGGGCACCGCTATCAGCTCTTCATCACCGACCACCCCGAGCCCGACGTTGCCTTCCTCGAAGCCCTCTATCGCGGGAGGGGCCGCTGTGAACGGAGCATCGGCGATCTGAAGGACACCGGGCTGGCGAACTTCCCATCGGGCCGTTTCGCCCTCAACGAGGTGTGGCTCACCCTGGTGCTCATGGCGGGCGACCTGCTCGCCTGGATGAAGGGACTCTGTCTCGAAGGTGCCCTGGCCAAGGCCGAGCCCAAGCGGCTGCGCTACACGCTCTTACACACCGCCGGACTCATGGTGCGCTCGGCCCGGCGCACCACCGTGCGCATCGCGGCGGGCTGGCCGTGGGCCGACGAGATCGTCGCGGCGTTCGGGCGATTACCGGGCTGGACCACCACCCTCGCCTGACCTCACTGCAGCGCATTGGCGCTCCCCACGCGCCGGCCCCTTGGACAGACACGCCCCGAAACGTTCCTCGGTCCATCGGACATTCGGATCAGCCTCTGACCACCTCGCCCCGCGCCCACTTCCAGGACGCAGACGGTCGCCCAGAACCGCCGGACGGGTTCTGGGCGGAGTTACTGAAAGGTCCGGGCTAGTGGAGCAGAGCTACTCATTATCCGAGAGGCTCAGCGGCGGCAGCGACACCGCCGGCTTGTCGTCGGTATCGCGGTTTTGGCTGTCGCCGCCACCGCGACAGGCCTGGGACTGACGTTGAAAGCCAATGGAAGACCTCCGGGCTCTAGGAGCGTCCCGCTGGGAACGTCCGACGTATCCCCTTCGAGCTTCGTGTCCCGAGTCGTTGATCACACCCTCCCTGCTCGTACCGCCGCATTCACGTTCAGGCAACAGACTTCGGTGATCGCTGTCCGGGGTTCGGGCAGCGTGAACTTCGCTGCTCCCTCGTACTCGATCAAGGAAACGATCAGTGGATTTCCTGCGCACTTCGGCAGCACCACCTTGACTGCGACGAGAACACCGTCCGGCGATTTCTACGACCAGGATTCCGGAAAAGCGCCAACAGAAGAGACCGGGGACGGCCTGATGACACGACAGGCGTCAACTCCGGTGAGTACCGGACCGATGGCGGTCCTTGCCAGGAGTCCGGCTGGGTACGCCTTCGGCCTCCTGTCACTTGTACCGTCCGACGATTTGAGGCTGGTCGGTATCGGCACCGGTGACGTCGGTGGAACATCAGCTACGACGTACCTCTTCGGCGATTCGGGCCAATGCCGCGGGATTATTCGGACCGAAGTCTGGACGTCGGCACAAGATCGCATACTTCAGGTGACGACGACCCAGCGCGGCTCAGGAGGCAAGTTGATCGAGACCCTGTCGCTGACCTTCACCCACTTTGGCCTACGGGTGACCATTGCGGCGCCTCCCTCCGCCACCCCAGTCCCTGCGAGCAACGGTTCGACCGATCACGTTGGAGCGGGCGGAACAAGAAGTGTGGGTACTAGCGGGTCGGCCGAAGCCGTTTCGATCTGCTCGCCCTGACTGCCGTAGCCGTTCCAGCTGCCCCATACGCCGGTCCAGAGCGCATGCCCGTGTAGTTTCAGTCCAGTCACGCCGATCACGCCGATCAGCCCGACTCTTGATTCGGACATTGACCACGCATTGCGGCACGCCGGAGCCGGCTCCGCCCTTCGGCAGGTTTAAGGCCTCGGGACTGGCTGGTCGGTATTGTCGAACGCATGACCAATGCAGAATCATCCCAAGGAGGACTCTGGCGCTACCAGTTCTCCGAACCTGACGAGACCGTTGTAGGAACTGGCGAGTTCAATGGCGACGACACAGCAGAAGCAAAGGCTCGCGAACTCTCTATGTCGAAAGGTAGCCCCATCGTCGTCAAACGCCACAGCGCACATGTGGATTCGTGGGTGTATGTGACGGAGGTCGACGAGCGACCGTGATGAGTGACGTGATTCACGTCGCTCATTCAGGGTGGCCCCGAACGGATAGGAACCCCCTCTGAGCCCGCGGCATGGCGGAACTACCCTGGGAAAGTGCGCGAAATCGACGGCCGACTCGTCGAAGTCGAGGTCCTGTGGGATCAAGTTCAGGACCGGACCATCTACCCGTTCGACATCCCGTCCATTGCTTCGCTCAAGAGCCTGGTGCTCGATCGAGGCGTCACCTACCTGGTGGGAGAGAACGGCAGCGGCAAGTCCACCTTGCTTGAGGCGATCGCCGTGGGAGCTGGCCTCAACCCCGAAGGGGGTAGCCGTAATCTGCGCTTTTCGACAAACTCAACCCACTCGTCCTCGCACGTACATCTCCTTCTCTCTTGGCGCGGACGACCCAAGCGAGCCTTCTTCTTGCGGGCTGAGTCGTTCTACAACCTCGCCTCGACGTACCAGGAGGTGTTCGACGATGTTCCCGACATGGCCACACTTCATGACCGATCCCACGGGGAGTCATTTCTCTATGCAGTACAGAAGCACTCTGGGCCACGTGGCCTCTATCTCCTCGATGAACCGGAGTCGGCTCTCTCAGTTCGAGGGCAGTTGGCATTGTTACGCCACATCCACGACGGTGTGGCAGAGGCATCTCAGTTCATCATCTCGACCCACTCGCCGATCCTCCTGGCCTATCCAGAGGCCGGGATCTTGCAGATGACCAACGAGGGACCGGTGCCAATCGAGTACCGAGACACGGATCAGTTCCAACTCACCCAGGCCTTTCTGGAGAGCCCTGATCAATTCTTCCGCTACCTCTTCGACGACAACTAAGGCCAGCCCCCTGCCCCAGTACGCCGCGTCGAGGGGCCCCCGTGCGGAGCTTTTTCGGACGTCAGCGCCGAGGATCGCCCCGAACCTTCGAGACCTTCGTCCCTAGCGGCGGGATATCCAGCGTCACAAGATGGACATGGAGAGACTCTGGCTGCAGGGTCCATTTGGAGGTGCGAAACGAATGGCACTGACGCACCGTATTGACCAATGGCTGTACCGGGGAGGGCGGCCGCACGCATTGGCGCGATTCTTGAATCGGATTTGGGCAGGGTTGGCCATGAGGGGCGTGGGTCCCCGTGGCCTCGCTCAGCTGGAAGTCAACGGACGGGTGACCGGCAACCCGGTTTTGTTCCCCGTCGTCGTTGCCGACTATCAAGGTGAGCGATACCTCGTGTCGATGCTGGGCGAGGACACCAACTGGGTCCGCAACGTCCGCGCCGCCGGCGGCAATGCGGTGCTTTGCCGCGGTCGTCGGGAACCAATAGCTCTAGAAGAGGTTGCTCCAGGCGAGCGACCCCCGATCTTGCGACGCTATCTCGAGTGTGCTCCCGGCGGCCGATCACACTTACCTGTGGATCGCCGAGCGCCTATGGAGAAGTTCGAGGCCATTGCTGGCCAGTTCCCCGTCTTTCGGATCGCAGCTCCGCAGCAGAGCGAAAAGTAGTCAGAGCTAGAGGGGTGCCCCACTTTCGCCAGCCTTGGGCATGTCTATTCCGGCGAGCCTGGATCCGGCTTGATCACCGAGCCTGGCCGTTACTTGTGTGTTTCAGGCCTGAGCCGCCGCGCGTGCAAGACCTGTGAACTCAGCGAGATCCCACTGGGGTTCGATCTCAACGTACTCAAGAGTTCCAAGGGCCAGGATCTCGGCGACAGTCTTCATGGCGGACCGCTGGTCGGGATACTCGATCACCGAGGTCAAGGCAATACGGCTCGGTGAGTACGTGACGGCCTTGACATCTCCGCCGGTCTTGGCGATTACCGCGTAGATGGCCGCAGTCTGTGCATCGTTCTGCTCGTCGCTGAGGTTCTCCCAGGCCGATGGAACCGGCCTGGTGCGGGAAAGCTCGGTGTAGCTCATGAAGCACTCCTTTCGTGGGTGCCATCGGAGGCACGCAACGAGGATTTCGCGAGTAGCACGTTCTGTCCACCGCGCCGGTGAGGAGTGCGCTCACGCGTTTGACAGAGTGCCCCAAAACGCCTGTGGCCGAGGACACAGGCGACTGGCCGCAACGTGGCATTCTCGGTGGGTGACGGATAGCGCCGAGGCAAGTGCCAGCACTTTCGTTGGAGCGAGCGGCCCCACGAAGGGCGGCAGCAGGTTGCATGCGACCTGGCCCTGGTGGCCTTGTCCATCGGTCCCGGTCGGCTGGTCCTTTCCGGCCGTGGCCCCCGGTCAATCGGCAAACTTTCCCCGTATGCGCGTCGTTCATGGTGGCCAAGGGTCGCCCCGTTCGCCGGGAAGGTGGGACAGTAAGCATGGAAGACAAGCACCACCGCCCGAACCCCAAACGGGTGCGAGCCCTTGGCCCGAGCTAACGACGAGGACTGCTGGCCCCTGCATCGTGCTGAGATGCCTTCAACCCAACGAAATCGATCTTTGCGGCTCGACAGGGGGCCTGAATCGCGAAACCCTGTCCCGCGTCACACCCGAGCCCAGCCAGAACGCTGACGAAGTCGAGCTGCTCGATACCCTCGGCTACAACGCGCAGTCCAAGGGCGTGAGCCGAGGTCGATGATCGATCGGACGAGATTCTCCTCCCCTCATGTCTGCGTCACCGAGCTGGAGGCAGGCGAGACATGAAGGCGCGATCCAGTTTCACCTCGCCGACAGCGAGGTCGCTCAGGTGCGAGAGCAACGAGAACCCGGTGCCGAAGTCATCGATCGACACCATGATGCCCGCGTCCGCCAGGCTCTGAATGACCCGCTTGGATCGGGTCAGGTCGGCCACGACCATCCCCTCGGTGATCTCGAGAATGAGGGCCTCGGGCCCCAGGCCAGCCCCCATTGTAGGAGCGCGACCATTCGCTGGGGCAGTGCCGAATCCAAGATGTCGGTGGCCAGCAGATTCACCGCGACGGCCACCTGGCGTCCCCTCACGCCACCACTGGGCACAATCGGTGATCGCTTGCTCGAAGACCCATGCGGTCAAGGGTCTTGATCAGGCCGCTCTCCTCGGCCAGGACCTAGAGGTACTCGGGGGGTATCAGACCCAAGGGTCGGATGGGGCCAGCGCAAGAATGCCTCCACGGCAACTACCTGACCGGTTAGCGAGGTCGACTTCTGGCTGATAATGGAGTGCGAGTGAGCCGTCAGCCATGGCCCGGCGTAAATCTTCGAATCTCGACGCCGAAGCGGTCGGTCTCGTCGTCAAGGGCGGCTTCGTAAACGTCGAAAGACCCACGCTCGTTCTTGGCCCGGTACATGGCGATGTCAGCGCAACGCAGCAGGTCCGTGGAACTCAGGGCATGCTCGGGCGCCGACACCGAGACACGATACTCGCCCCGACGCGCAGGCTGGCGTGACCTAGGTCGATGGGTTCTTCAAGCAGCGTTGAGAGGCGTTGCGCCACTGTCGTCGCCTTGAAAGTGTCCGCACCGCAAAGGAGGACGGCGAACTCGTCACCGCCGAGGCGCGCGACGAGGTCTCCGTGACGGACGACTTGGCGGATACGGGGCCCGATCTGGCGCAACAGACCGCGTCCCCGGTGTGGTGTTCCGACGACGTTGAGGATCTCCTTGAAATGATCCAGGTCGATCAAGAGCAGGGCCACGCTGTTTGAAATGTGGGTTTTCATCAGACAGGGCCACGAGCGCCTTTTCAAGGCGTCGAGGAGTCGTCTGCGGGTACCGCGAGCCCGGTGAGCTCGTCCGTCGCCGCCAGATGCTGACGTGACTCATTGAGAGCCCGTTGCTGGCGCAACGAGTAGGCCGAGCGCGAAGTCGCCGCCACCAACGTGGCCCCGGCAAGCCCGAGCACAATCGTATTGACGTGTTCGATGATGCCCAGCACGAGAGACACTTAGCCAGCCACGGCAACAAGGCCCAGAATGACCTCCAATGAATACGCCACCCTGGAGCAATCGGCGTTTGAGGGAACGTGCTTGAACAAAATGATGTAGGGCTGGTTGGCGTCCTGGACCGTCGGCTGTATCCGGGCACGGGCCAGCGCCAAAGGACGGGGCAGGGTGCCACCAGTCGCCGGGTAGCGGACCCCTGGCGTGCCACTACGTCGTCACGTCGAAGCTGGCGTGGGCAGTTTCGTGCTCCCGTGCTGCACTGGTTGCGAAACTGTACCGACGACGTTCAGCGTCCCGATCGTTCCCCTGAACTCGAAGGAGCTGGATTGAATATTTGCTTTTCACGTCACCGTCTCTCAGCGAAGCCGGGAACGTCATAAAGGGGTGGATGCGCTCTGTGGGCGGCCTCGAGGCGGCGCTTGCTTGACAACTCACAAAGAGGAGCAGTCCGGCGCTGGACATCACCAGTCGGGATCGCCGCAGGTGCAAGCGGATGAGTCTTCCGAGCGACACGGAGCATTCGTAGGCCGAGACGGGTTCCCTCTCGCTGTCCTACGGGTCTGACTCGCGCCAAACGCAGACACGCCGCAGGAGTGGCTCAGGCGTTCATCTCACGCTACCTTCTCCAGCTTGAACCTGTGGTGCTGGGCGAGGGGTTCTGGTCGTGCGTCGCACCCTGGTTCGGCACCTCGGGGTGGTGATGCCGGCAGAGGATGTACGGCGTCCCGACGAGGGGATGGTGGCCGATCCGCCAGCAGCCCTTGGTGCTGACGATCCGCCTAGCGCACGCCCGTGTAGACGCCGATGCCGACGGCGCTGATCCCAGTGGCCTCACGCGGGGTCGGAGCAGAAACCGGACCAGAAGTTGTAATAGACATCCGGTCCGCCGTGGAGTGTCCCCCCGTGTGAAGGGCGAACCAATGGCGGAGGACCGCGAGGAAGGCGATCAAGAACGCGAGGCCACGATCATCATGGAGCCGGCCCATCACCCAGACGGCTCTGTTCCCCGAGCTGTCCGGGGGGAACGTCGGCGTCGGAGGTGCCGTGGAGTCTGCCATCGGTCGCTACCCGCCGCCACTCTGCGTCGGCGGGGTAGAGGACTCGGGTAGCGGGGCATCCGTGGTTCAGCCAAGTTCCCTCCGATCCCGCTCCGCGAGTGAAATGTGGCGAACTCGCATCTGGAGTTCTTGCCCTCGCGAATGCCTCCCGGCGCGGATCTCTGCTCGATTGCCTCGGCTCCGAGCGCCCCTGACTGGCCTAGAGCGTCGACTGCCTATTCGTCTTGTAACCAGCCGGAACGGCCGCCGATGCTCCCAGAACGACCCCATACTCCTGCAAAGAGTTGCGTTCAGTCGATCGAAGGGGCCACCGGCCACCATAGCTAGAGCCCCTAGATAACCTGATTGGGAAGTGGACTTCGGGAGAGCCAGCGCCCGATGGATCGGTGATGCGTTCATCGAGTTAGAAGCGAACCTCGAAGGGGAGCCACTTTTGGCCTTTCGTATTCGGGAGATCTGACCCGAACTGTGAAGCTTATGGGGCTGTATCACGACCCGAGGCCGACTTCTAGAGTGTTCCACACGACGTTTGTCGGAGACACCCTGACGCTGCTGCGACAGGATCCAGAATTCCACGAACGCTTTCATTGCCACAATCACGCCAGTACGGATCGAGGGCCACTGGGACACATCGACGATGGCGGCGCAACCACGCGCAAGGACTTCGACGTGATCCTCGAAAGACCATGATCCCTGTTGGCGATTCAGAGTTGGAAACCAGCACGCGTAGCCCAGTTCGCCGGCTCCGAGGCGAGCGTTCTGCGCCCTGCTGAGCGCACGGCGGATCGTTTATGCGGTCACCATCACGTAGAAACGCCCTGAGAACCGAGGTCGTCCGTCAATCTCGGCGGCGAGCGCTGCTGCATCGAAATGGCGTCGGAACACTCGGAAGGTCTCACCGCCGCCGAGAGTCCGACGTTGCCAGTGCTCAGCGGGAACGCCGGGTGGTCGGCCTGCATCGACGACAACCAACTCCTCTGCGATCCGGCGGGCCTCGCTCACGAATGGTCTGGCTCCTCTTCGGTGAGCAGACCGTAGATGTGGGCCGCGAAGACTCGGGAGACGGCTTGGTCCCTTATCGGTAGTCGAAGAGCATCTCCACGAACGACGGGCGAATGGGCAGAGCCCGACCGAAGGACTCGAAGTGCGGCGTCGCTCTGATCGAGCGCGACTCCCGATCCGGGCAGGTCAACGGTGAACGTGCCCGGCCCAGCACCGACCTCGACAAAGGGTGATGGCTGCATTGAACGAATCAGTCGCCGCACCTCTGTTGCTTCCGCCTCAATGTCCGCAGCGGTGGCGTGGACTCCCAACCCGTTCCAATACGCCAGAGCATGACTGATCGTTCTCGTCCCCTCGGCAGCGCGACGGTCGTAATACTCCCAAGAGCCTGGCCTCTCGGCGCCGTGTTCGCCCATCACGCCAACCAGTTTTGCTGACGCCAGAACACGCGAGGCATCCAGTTGTCACAAGCACCGTTGACCGCATCGAAAGACGAGCCCAAGGGTCCGTCGGTGTGACTGCCCCCGTCGCCGGACCGGGGAGAGGGGGGTCCACTCAGAGCTCCTTCTTCATGCGGATTGACGTCGCGGTGAAGCCCATCGACTCATAGAGATGTCGTGCAATCTGGTTGTGCCCGAATACGTGCAGTCCAAGTTCTGAAGCTCCCCTGGAGCGAGCTTCGGTTTCCGCGAGTTCCATGGCCGCTCTGCCGTAACCCTTGCCCCGATGGGTTCTTCGATCCTCACGTAGAAGACCCAAAACGCCCCCGGTTGGTCTGCAGGTTGCTGGGGCCCGATCCAGAGCATGCCGACGGCCGTACCCGCATCGTCGAGGACACGGAAGAGGAGTTGGCCGTCTGTTGGCACTCCCTCAGGAAACAGTGCTCTCGATTGCTCGTTGGCGATCCGCCGGGCAGTTTCTCGCCGTTCTCCGGATCCGAACCTGTTCTTCGACGTATTGCTCGACCTGCCATTCGACGAACTCGGAGATCTCTTCATCGGTGAGCGGTCGCAGGTTTGCGGGCACGCCTCAAATCTAGGCTCCTCCATGCCCCAGTTCGCCGGGAAGATGGCTGCTCTGCCAGTCAACAGGAGTGGCGAGTCTGATGATGGGTGATTCGCCAATCTCCCATGTGTTCCACCTTCGAGCGCTTGGCGACGAAGCGGAGCACGATTGGGGATTTGTGGTCGGATCTCGAGGTTCCTCGTGTTCGTGGTCATCGAACCCGATGCTGGCGTTGTGGATCGACCTGCCCGCCGACCAGCGACGTTGCAGTGGTCAGGACCGACGTCGATCCGGTGACCTCACGCGGTGAGCTCGCCGGTGTCTCCCTCCACTAGGGGAGCAGCCTCGATCACCTCGGATATCAACAGTGCAATGTCGTGCAACTCGGCAGGAGTTCCGTGGGGATCGACCGCGTAGACGTCGTCGAGCCGGGCAAACTCCAGCACTTCGTGAGCCTCGAGACCGGCGACCATGCCCGTCATCAGCCGAGCCAGCTTCTCGACTGTGAGCACCCCCGCATCGACATCGCTGAAGCGAAAGGTCGCCCGAATTTCGGGCGTCGTCCGGCCGTGTTCCCAGCGAATCCGGAACGCCCGGTTTCTCCATCCACACGACCCAGTGAGCCGAAAAGTCCCCTCCCGCCGCATCGCTCGATGCAAGCGTGACCTCCGAACCAAGCGAAGAACGGGCCATTCCAGCTCGAAAATCGATACCGATGACAAAAGTTGTTGAACTCATCGGCCTGATTGACATCTTGGTCGGTCATACGAGTGGCTCCGGTACTCGCCAGGGATTCGTTGTTACGTGAGACCCACCGTCATCTTTCGCCCGACTTCGGCATGGGCAATGGCACCGACGTCGCGAACGTGGTGGACCGAACGGCATGCGCTCGGGTCTCCCTGCTCGCGGTGGCAGCACCGGCCTGCCGGGAGCGGATGCGCTCGATCAAGGGTCGGAGTCCGCAGCACCCGGGGGAGTATGAGGGGTCGTGCCGGGAGGACAGATAGCGCTCGTGCGGGCACCATCCTCGGCAGACCGCGAAGTCGGGGACAGGCCGCCATGGATGCCAGGTCGAACTCGCGCTGACGTCGGAGGTCCAGGAGTTTGGCGCCTGCCCTCATGGCGGCCAAAGTCGCTCGCTCGAGGAGATTCCCCACGTGTAATGGCTGTCTCCCGCGGAACAGGTCACAGTGGGCGACATCGCCGTTTGGATCGACGACGAAGAGATCCCCGATGCAATCGCCGTACAGTTTGCAGCCTCGGTGACCGTTCGAGAGCGCTTGTTCGATGTCCGCAAGCTCCCGGATGGCGATCGTCTTGTCACCGTGCTCGAGCCAGCGGTCATAGAGATCCGAGAGGAACGCTCCCATCGTCGAGGGCGGCGTGTAGGGGGCCGTCCTGGTCAGCCATGACGCTGTCCGGCTGGTTGTCGGGGGTGACGGCGAGCAGCCCGACGTGTTTCAGGCCGAGATCGAGGATGAAGTCGAAGAGCGCGTCGGCGCCCCGCTCGATGGTCGTCTGGTCCACGACCATGAGCACCCCGTAGGGGACGCCGTGTTCCGCGAGGAGTCGTAGGCCCGCCACGGCCCGGTCGAACGTGGGCCTGCCCGCCGCGTCGGGGCGGTAGTCGTCCTGCACCTCGGAGGGCCCGTCCAAGCTGATGCCAATGCGGATGTCGTTGCGCCTGAAGAACTGCGCCCATCGGGGAGTGAGGCGGGTCGCATTGGTCTGAAGTTGGTTCCGGACGCGCTGACCAGGTCGACGGAACCTGGACTGGACCGCCATGGCGCGCCGATAGAAATCCATCGGGAGGAGGGTGGTCTCGCCACCGTGCCAGACGAACGTCACGACATCGTGGGTGTCGTCCTGCATCGCCCCTGCGATCGCACGCGCCAGCACCTCGAAGGACATCGTCTGATCGGCGCCCTCCTCCCAGTCGTGGCAGTACGCGGAGCGCAAATTGCAGAGCCGGGTGCCCTTCATGATCATCGTCAGTTCACTCACCGTCGTGCCGCTGCCCGATCGCAGAAAGGATCGCTTCCTGTTCGTCCGTGATGAGCCCCGGTGCCACGAAGCGGGTCCGGTCGATCGGATCCATGGCCCGCAACAGCACGATGTTCATCGCGGCTCGATCCAGCTCGCTGAGGTCTGTGGCGAATGCGTCGAGCAGGACGCCCAGACTCTGGGTCACGGCCTCGGCGCCCTCCAGGACGACGGCGTCGAGCGCCTCTGGAGTCACGCCGGCCTCCACCATTGCCGGACTCAGTTCACCCATTTGCCGATGTTCGGGCATGGATACCTCCCGCTCGGGATCTCTCGTCCGTGTGACGGTTGGAGATGCGCCTGGTTACACCCGACGAAAAGGGCGAAGAAGGAGCGGCAGTCTCGTCACCCGGGTGAAGCGACAATCGACTCGGGCTGGGCTCGCCAGCGATTCGTCGTCACGTGGTACCCACCGTCATCTTTCGTCCCGACTTCGGCATGGGCAATGGCACCGACGTCGCGAAGGCACCGGGCCGCACGGCATGCGTTCGGGTCTCCCTGCTCGAGGTGGGAGCACCGGCCTGCCGGGAGCGGATGTGATCGATCAAGGGTCGGAGTCCGCAGCACCCGGGGGAGTATGAGGGATCGTGCCGGGAGGACAGATAGCGCTCGTGCGGGCACCATCCTCGGCAGACCGCGAAGTCGGGACAGGCCGCCATGGATGCCAGGTCGGACTCGTGCTGACGTCGGAGGTCCAGGAGTTTGGCGCCTGCCCTCATGGTGGCGAAGTCGTCGTCGAGGAGATTCCCCAACGCGTAATGGCTGTCTCCGCGGAACAGGTCACAGTGGGCGACATCGCCGTTTGGATCGACGACGAAGAGATCCCCGATGCAATCGCCGTACAGTTTGCAGCCTCGGTGACCGTTCGAGAGCGCTTGTTCGATGTCCGCAAGCTCCCGGATGGCGATCGTCTTGTCACCGTGCTCGAGCCAGCGGTCATAGAGATCCGAGAGGAACGCTCCCATCGTCGAGGGCGGCGTGTAGGGGGCCGTCCTGGTCAGCCATGACGTGTCCGGCTGGTTGTTGGGATTGACGGCGAGCAGCCCGACGCGTTTCAGGCCGAGATCGAGGATGAAGTCGAAGAGCGCGTCGGCGCCGCGCTCGATCGTCGTCTGGTCCACGACCATGAGCACCCCGTAGGGGACGCCGTGTTCCGCGAGCAGTCGCATCCCCGCCAGGACGCGGTCGAAGGTGGGCCTGCCCGCCGCGTCTGGGCGGTAGTCGTCCTGCACCTCGGAGGGCCCGTCCAAGCTGATGCCAATGCGGATGTCGTTGCGCCTGAAGAACTGCGCCCATCGGGGAGTCAGGCGGGTCGCATTGGTCTGAAGAATGTTTTGGACGAACTGACCGGGCCGACGGAACCGGGACTGGACCGCCATGGCGCGCCGATAGAAGTCCATCGGGAGGAGGGTGGTCTCGCCACCGTGCCAAGCGAACGTCACGACATCGTGGGTGTCGTCCTGCATCGCCCCTGCGATCGCACGCGCCAGCACCTCGAAGGACATCGTCTGATCGGCGCCCTCCTCCCAGTCGTGGCAGTACGCGGAGCGCAAATTGCAGAGCCGGGTGCCCTTCATGATCATCGTCAGTTCACTCACCGTCGTGCCTCCGCCCGATCGGCGAAAGGATCGCGTCCCTGACGCCCAGACGCTGAGTGATGGCAGCGGTGACCTCCCGGGCGACGGTGTCGACCGCCGGTGTGGTCACACGGGCCTCTCCTGTGGGGCGACCAAGCTCAGAGGTTCTGTTGTCCGAACGAGTCGTCACCGGTGCGGGTCCAGTCGCGTATCCACTCGGTGCCCCAGCCCCCGGCGGCAGGGCTCCCGGCTGCTGTGAAGCTGTTGGCGACGGCAGGCCCGAGCAGTGCACTCGCCGACAAGCCGAAATCGCTGCTCACGGAGAATCCTTCGACCTCGGACGAGCCGCCGCTCCCGGCCTGTGCCAGGACGACCCGCAGGAGCGTCTGCTCGTTCTCGGGCAGCGTCTTGGCCCACGCATCGAGCTTTTCCGTAAAGCTGTCCAGGTCGCTCTGGCTGATGGCTCTTTCGTCTTCGGGCATGGATACCTCCCCCTCTGGAGTGCTCTTTCCCTGTGACGGTGGGAGGCGCGCCCGGTTACACCCGAGCCTGGAGCGCCCGGACTCCGCTTCGGGCCGACCGTGCACGCAATCGAGGCCGAGGGAGCTCGATCGTCGTGTTCGGGCCCGCCGGCGTGGAGCTGCGCCGTCCTCTTGGCCGGCGACCAGCGGGCTTCCCGAGCTCGGGTTCGGTCATCCGCGTCCTGCGTCAGGCCAGCAGCGGCTTGGACCAAGCGCCGATGTCGGCGGAAATCTGCTCCGTGGTCACTTCGGGCACGCCGGCCTCGTCGGCGAACGTGGGCCACCGCGCGACGGCTGTCAGTACCTCTTCGTACACGTCCGAGGCCGCCGGAACGGCGAAGAGGTCGCCCACCTGCATCACGTCAGCGCGGGTGATGCCGACGGTCCGACCGTTCACGGCCATCAAATGCTGACGCGTCCACCTGCTCGTCGGAGCGTGTGCGTGCGTGACGTCGTACGCCGGCGACAGTCGCCAATCATCGCCTTCCGGAAGGAGGAAGGAGAAGTTCTTCGTGTGGTCGTCACAGATGGCCGCCGCGACGTTGAACGTCATGCGACGGAACACCTCTTTTCGCGTGTCCGGTCCGAGCCCGAGTTGCTGGAGCAGGAGGAACAGCTGTGCATAGTCGTGCGCACCGATCTGTCGGAAGTCGAGATGGCTCAGCGCACAGAGAGTCTGGGTGTGGATCTTGCGGCCGTCGCCGGCGCGGTCGAATCGGCGCGTCATGAAATGTGCACGTCCGCCCTCTTCGAGGAGACGACACTCCGTCATGTCGATGCCGGCTGCGAGCGCCATGCCGTGGTAGGCGTACTCAATGCGGCCGAAGTTGCCTGTCGCGCCGAGATCGGGGTCTGCCCCCACGCCGTCGAACTTGAGCAGCCACTGCTCGAAGCCGGGGTCGGCGGGGACTTGTCCGGAGCGCAGCTCTCCCGTCGTCGGGTTGAGCGCCACCACCGCCTTGGCGCGCGCCCTCCTGCCGACGTCCCGACCGCGATGAGGTGCCGCAAGGCGTCGGTGATGCCTTCCTCGCTGCCGATGTCGCCCGCCAGCGCGCTCCTGGCTGCGACGACCAGTTCCGACAACTCGATCGCGGTCGATTTGCGGGTTCGAGGGCCGCGGAACGGATGGAACTCGAGCGCTCCGACTCCACGATTGCCGAGATACGCCAGGCGATCGAGTGGCGTGATGTCCTCGGGTCGGATGCCTTCGTTGGCCAGGTACGCCGTGGTCAGTCGCGTTGCCGAAGTCGTCCGGCAACGCGTCGGCGATCATCGCCGGGAGTCGGCGGTACGTCTCGATCGGCAAGGTCGGAAACACGAACGGCCCTGTCGCCGCGGTCGTCGGCATGGAGATCGGCGCCAGCTCGACGGCCGAGGTCGACCCATCTGGGTGCGTATTCGAACGTGTAGAAGCCCGATGTCGGGTCACGTGCGATCGCGCCGACCCGGGAGTTCCAGCATCTGACCTCGACGACGTCGACGGGCTCGTACGGCATCAGGGCGCGGCGTCCCGGCGTCCGTCTCCGACCGGCCCGGGCTCGTGGTGGCGGTGTCTTCTGCTTGCTCCGTAACAGCTGCATCGGCGACACGCCCACGGCTGGTGCGAGCGACTCGATCCAGTCCGTTCGTCCGAGAGCCCGAAGCACACCGATCAGGGTCCGGAGCGAGGAGCCCTTCCCACGCTCGAGATTCGAGACGGCCCCGACCGACACGTCGGCGAGCTCGGCCAGTTGCACCTGGTCCAGGTTCTGGGCGATCCGGACCTGGCGGACCTGATCGCCGAGAACGGCCTCCCATTGGTCGATGGTCCGATATCTGCGGTCCGCATAGATAATTCTCCGTATTGATCGAGATAATCGACTCTCTACACAGAATACTATGTACTAGCCGGAAGTCAACTTGATGCGGCTAACATATGAACATTCTATTGGTTATCCACCATATTGGTGCGAACCCACAGATTCTGCCGTTCTTCGCTCAGGGATGCCCGACCATCGCCGCCAGGGTGGCGAACGCCGTCGGCGGGCCGGCCTCCACGCGGCGCCGGATCGCCTGGGCGCACTCCTCGGGTGTCGACGTCGAGGTGTCCACCTCGACGTCGTAGATGCCGGGGTCGTGCACGGCCCGCTCCCAGCGATACACGACGTCGGGGACCGCGCCCCCGGACCGCTCGTCATGTACCGCCGAACGCCGTCACCGCCGCCGCCGTCACCGCCACCCGCCGGACCGGCATCGCGCCGCGCCATGATCACCCCCACCGGGCAGCGCACGCCCACGAAGTAGGCCCGCAGGCCCCGCAGGTCCCGGGCCACCGACGCCAGGATGCCCAACGGCCGCGAGTAGTCGTCGTGATGGCCGACGTCGACCACCACGTTGAGCCCCAGCTGGCTGCACGCGCGGACCGATGCGTAGAGCGCGTCGAACAGGGCGACCACCGCGTCCTCCAGGTCGGGCCGCTCGCCGCCGGGGCGCAGGCCGATCCCCGGCCGCAACGGCTCGGGCGTCGCCACCGCCAGCGCGTCGACGCCCAGGTTGAGCCACGGCGCACCCGCAGCGGAGGATCCCCCCAGCGCGGCCGCGATGCTCGATTTCCCCGAGCGCGGCGTCCCGTTCAGTACGACGATGGTGCCAGGGCCGGGGGCCGTCTCGATCAGGCCGTCTCCTGGCTGGGCATCGACTGCGGCGCCGGGACCGGGTACACCGGCATGGCGCTGGCGGGCGCCACCTCCAAGATGGACTCCTCCGTGCAGCCCAACGCCATGACGTTGGCCATCTGGTCCTTGGAGGTCGACGGCAGGCTGGGCACCGACGCGTCGGCCGAACGCGGGTGCAGCGCCGAGGTCAGGTCGCCCGCCACCCGCCGGCGCCAGGCCGAGATGTTGGGTGCCTTCACCCCGAAGCGCTCCTCCAAGAAGCGCAGCTGCGACGTGTGGTCGAAGACCTGGGAGGCCACGTGCCCGCCCCGGCTGAAGGGAGAGAGCACCAGCATGGGCACCCGGAAGCCCATGCCGATGGGCCCCGCCGTGCCCATGGCCTCGCTCGGCAACGGGGAGACGGTGACGTACTCGCCGGCCGTGCCCTTGGGCGCCACCGGGGGCGGCACGTGGTCGAAGAAGCCGTCGTTCTCGTCGTACATGTGGAAGAGCACCGTCTTGGACCACACCTCGGGGTTCGACGTCAGCGCGGCGAGCACCTGGCTCGTGAACCACTCTCCGAGCGCGGGGGGCGACGACGGGTGCTCGTCGTAGCCGGCGGGCGGGATTATCCAGCTGACCGCGGGCAGCTGCCCCGACGCGATGTCGGCCGTGAAGTCGTTGGGGTACAGCGGGAGGAAGGCCTTCTGGTACAGCGTCGACGAGGGGTTCTGGTACTGGCTGAAGTACGGCAGGATGGCGTCGCTGGCCACGAGACCGTACTGCTGGATGAACTGCGGCGAGTAGAGGGTGCCGACCGGGTTGTACACCTTCCAGCTCACCCCGGCGTCCTCGAGCACCTCGGGCATGGTGTCCCAGTGCGCGCTCCCGACGGCTTGGGACGACTCGTTGGTGATGAGGACCGGGCCACCGGCGCTCCCTGTCGGGTCGACCGTGCCCGAGAGCGCCATGAGGCGGTTGGGGTGGGTCGGCCCGAGCACCGAGCAGTGGTAGTTGTCGCAGATGGTGAAGGCGTCGGCCAGCGCGTAGTAGAAGGGCAGGTCCTGCCGCCGGTAGTAGCCCATGGTGAGGACGCCGTGCTCGGGCCCCTGGAACTGCGACTGCACGTGCGTGCTGACGAAGGCGCCGTTGGTGCCGGCGTCCCAGCTCATGTGCTCGCCCTGCCAGCTGTGGTCGAGGTCCTGGGTGCACTCGCCCATCCCCGAGGCGCTGTCGAGATGGAAGGGGAGCAGCGTGCGGTCGCGCCCGCCCGGCCAGGCCTGGGCGAAGTTCCCGAGGGAGCCGTGCGGGTGGTCGTCGAAGCCCCGCACGCCGGGATAGGTCCCGTAGTAGTGGTCGAAGGAGCGGTTCTCCTGCATGAGGAACACGACGTGCTCAATGGCGCCGAGGTCCGACCCGGCGGGCTTGGTCCGGGCGGCCAGCTGCGCCATGGCGGCGCCCGCCCCCTCGCCCCGGCTGGCCGCGGCCAGCACCGCGGCCCCGCCCGTCGCCAGCGCGGCGGCGAGCAAGGTGCGGCGGTCGAAGCGCGGCCGGTCGAGGCTCATCGTTGCTCCTTCACGTGTCGTCCCTCACGTGGGCCCCCCGACCCCCTGTCCACCTGCACCGGCCGACCGCGTCGAGACCGGCCCTCCCCGTCGCCCTACGCGCCCCTCACACGGGCTCGATGAGCGTCGGATCGTTGTTCCGCACGTTACCGATGCGCGGCCCCACGGGGTGGTGCACCACCGTGCCGGCCGGCGGGGGCCGCAGCAGGGCGCGCAGCTCCTCGACGTCCTCGTTGGCCGGGTCGAGCCACAGGTCGAAGGTGGCCGGGTCGAGGATCACCGGCATGCGGTCGTGGATGCCATCCATGTCGGGCCCGCCCGGGGCGGTGATCACCGTGCAGCTCCGCACGTAGGGCGACCCCGGCGGCGCATCCTTGGCGCGCCAGCGCTCGGCCAGGCCGGCGAAGGCCAGCGGCGCGCCGTCGGCGCGGTCGAAGTAGTGCGGCTGCTTGGAGCCGGTCTTGGTCTTGTGCCACTCGTAGAAGCCGTCGGCGGGGACGATGATGCGCCGCTCCCGGAAGGCCTCGCGGAACGACGCCCGGGTGGCCACGGTCTCACCGCGTGCGTTGAAGAGCCGGCTGCCCGCCTTGGCGTCCTTGGACCACCAGGGGATGAGCCCCCAGCGGAAGGACATGAGGATGCGCTCGGGCGCGCCGGGGGGCTCGCCGCCCTCTTCCGCCGGGCCCGGTCGCGGCGGCCGGTCCCGGACACCGAGGACCTGGTCGGTCGGCGCCACGTTCCAGCTGGGGGCGTGCTCCCCGTCGGCGCCGTCGGCCAGCGACGCCCCGAAGTAGCGGGCGATCTTGGCCGGGGGAGTGTAGAGAGCGAAGCGTCCGCACATGCGGCTGCATTGTGACCCACGGGGGGTCTCGGGGAGGCCCGAGCTTCTGACCTGGGTGTTCGGCTCCCCGAGCGGGAGGCACACGGTCTGACTAAGGTGCGAACATATGTTCGCTTTTTCTGCCGGGGACCCGGCCCTCCGTTCCCGGGAGCTCCCCGCCGGGCTGGCCGACCGGGTGCGGCCCGCCACGCCCGTGGCCGGGCGGACCCTGCCGGTGCCCCCGCCGCTGGCCCCGCTCTTCCCGGGCGGCTCCCTGCGTCGGGGGACGACCACCACGGTGGCGGGGGCACCCGGCCACGGCGCCACCACCCTGGCCCTGGCGCTCCTGGCCGCGGCGTCGGAGGCCGGGAGCTGGTGCGCCGCCGTGGGCCTGCCCGACCCCGGCGTGGTGGCCGCCGCCGGCCTCGGGCTGGATCTGCGGCGGGTCGTCTTCGTCCCCCACCCCGGCAACGGGTGGGCCGAGGCGGCCGGCGACCTCCTCTCGGGGGTCGACGCCGTCCTGGTGCGTCCGCCCGGCCGGGCCCGCCTCACGGCGGCCCGCCACCTGACCGCCCGGGCCCGCGACCGCCAGGCCGCGCTGGTGGTCCTGCTCGAGGGCCCCGGCGCCTGGCCCGAGGGCGGCGACCTGGCGCTCTCGGTCGGGGCGGTCGCCTGGGAGGGCGTGGGCCGGGGCCACGGGCACCTGCGGGGCCGCCGGGCAGAAGTGCGGGTCAGCGGGCGCCGCGCCGCCGGCCGGGTCAGCGAGTGCTCGCTCTGGCTCCCCGCCGGCTCGGGCGCGGTCGAGGACGTGCAGGCGGGAGCCGTGGGGACAGAGGTCGTGGAGGTAGGGGCGGAGGAGTGCGGGCCGGCCGGGACCGGCGCCGGAGACGGGCCGGAGGCGGCCTGAGACCAGTAAGCGGAGCAGTGGAGAAGAAGTGGTGGAACGGTTGGTCGTCATCTGGTGCCCCGGGCTCCTCGAGGAGGGGTCGAGGGGGGAGGAGGCCCGGCGGTTCGCCCGCGTGCTGGAGCGGGCCGGCGAGCTCTGCCCGTGGGTCCATCCGGTCCGGCTCGGGGTCGGCGCGCTGCCCGCCCGCGGGCCCGCCCGGTTCTTCGGCGGCGAGGAGGCGGTGGTGTCCCTCCTGGCCGGCATCGTGGACGAGGAGACCACCATCGGCGTGGCCGACGGGCTCTTCGCGGCCGCCCTCGCCGCCCGCTCGGGGCTGATCGTCCCGCCCGGGGGGACGGCGGACTTCCTCGCCCCCTGGTCGGTCGCCACGCTGGCCCGGCCCGACCTGGCCGTCACCCTGCAGCGGCTCGGGGTGACCACCCTGGGGCAGCTCGCCGCGCTGCCGGCGGCGAGCATCTCGGACCGCTTCGGGGCGGACGCGGCCGCCTGCCACGCCGTGGCCCGTGGGGAGAGCGGGGAGCTGGCCGGGCTGCGCGACCGCGCCATCGAGCGGCGGCTGCGGGTGGCCCGCGGCGAGGACCCCGACCGGGGCGCCGGCGCCCCGCCCCCGCCGTCCCAGCCCGGCTTCTTCGGCGGTGCCTCGGAGGCCGACGCGCGGGCGGCGCGCTCCTTCGCCCGGGTGCAGGAGCGCCTGGGGATCGAGGCCGTGCTGATGGGCCGGGTGCGCGGCGGGCGGGACCCGGCCGGCCAGTCGGTGCTCGTGCCCTGGGGCAGCCCCGAGGTGGAGGTGGCGGGAGGTGGCGCCCCGTGGCCGGGTCGGGTGCCGCCGCCCGCACCGACCGACGTGCTGCGCGTCCCGCGGCGTGCCGAGGTGGTCGACGGCGCCGGCCGGCCCGTCGCGGTCAGCGGGCGGGGCCTGCTCACGGCCGCCATCGAGCGGCTCTCGGTGGAGGGCGGTCCCTGGCAGCCGGTCCTGGGCTGGGCCGGCCCCTGGCCGGTGACCGAGCGCTGGTGGTCGGTGCGCCGGCGCCGGGCCCGTCTGCAGCTGGTCACCGCGGACGGTGTGGCGCGGCTGCTGTGCACCGAGCGGGGGCAGTGGTGGGTGGAGGCGGTCTATGACTGACGCCGTCGGGTGACCGACTACGCCGAGCTGCACGCCCACTCGGGGTTCAGCTTCCTCGACGGCAGCAGCGATCCCGAGGAGCTGGTGGCCGAGGCGGACCGGCTCGGGCTGGCCGCGCTGGCGCTGACGGACCACCACGGCTTCTACGGCGTGGTGCGCTTCGCCACCGCGGCGCGGGCGTGCGGGCTGCCGACGGTCTTCGGGACCGAGGTGACGCTGGCGCCGGCCAGCCCGCGCACCGGCGAGCCCGACCCGACCGGGACGCACCTCGTCGTGCTGGCCCGGGACCCCGCCGGTTACGCGCGGCTCTCGACCGTGCTGGCCGACGCGCACCTGGCGGGCGGGGAGAAGGGGAAGCCGATCTTCACCCTGGACGCGCTGGCCCGCGCCGCGGGGGAGCACTGGCTGGTGCTCAGCGGCTGCCGGAAGGGGGCGGTCCCCGCCGCGCTGATGGAGGCCGGGCCCCGGGCGGCCTCCCGGGAGGTGGGACGCCTCGTCGACGCGTTCGGGCGGGCCAACGTCGCGCTGGAGCTGTGGGACCACGGGGACCCGCTCGACACGGCGCGCAACGACGCGCTGGCGCTCCTGTCGGTCGAGTGGGGGGTCGACGCCGTGGCCACCAACAACGTGCACTACGCCACGCCGGCCGGCTTCCGGCTCGCCACCACGCTGGCCGCGGTGCGGGCGCGGCGCCCCCTGGCCGAGCTGGAGGGCTGGCTCCCCTCGGCCCCGGCGGCCTGCCTGCGCTCCGCCGCCGAGCAGACCCGGCGCTTCGCTCGCTGGCCCGGCACCGTGGCCCGTGCCGCCGAGCTCGGGCGCGCCTGCGCCTTCGACCTGCGCCTCGTGGCGCCGCGGCTGCCCGACTTCCCCGTCCCCGCCGGCATGGACGAGCAGGGCTACCTGCGCCGGCTGGTGACCGAGGGGGCCACGGCGCGCTACGGGCCGCCCGGGGCCGAGCGGGTGCCGGGCGCCTGGAAGCAGATCGAGCACGAGCTGGCGGTGATCGGCCAGCTGGGCTTCGCCGGCTACTTCCTCGTGGTGTGGGACATCGCGCAGGTGTGCAAGCGCCTCGACATCTACTGCCAGGGACGCGGCTCGGCGGCCAACTCGGCCGTCTGTTACGCGCTGGGCGTCACCAACGTCGACGCCGTCGACCTCGGGCTGCTCTTCGAGCGCTTCCTCTCGCCGGCGCGTGACGGGCCGCCGGACATCGACGTGGACATCGAGTCGGAGCGGCGCGAGGAGGTGATCCAGTACGTGTACGAGCGCTACGGCCGGCGCCACGCGGCCCAGGTGGCCAACGTCATCACCTACCGGCCGCGCTCGGCCGTGCGCGACGTCGGCAAGGCGTTCGGCTTCACCCAAGAACAGGTGGACGCCTGGTCGGCCGGTATCGACGCCGGGCACGGGCGGGGCCCGTCCTCGGCGGCGGCCGTGCAGGAGGTGGCGGCGGCACAGGGCGGGGGAGTGCCGGCGCTGGTGGCCGAGCTGGCGGCCGAGGTGCTGGACCGGCCGCGCCACCTCGGCATCCACTCGGCCGGCATGGTGCTGTGCGACCGGCCCGTGGTCGAGGTGTGCCCGGTGGAGTGGGGGCGCATGCCCGGCCGCAGCGTGCTGCAGTGGGACAAGGACGACTGCGCCGCCATCGGGCTGGTGAAGTTCGACCTGCTCGGCCTCGGCATGCTCGAGGCGCTGCACCGCATGGTCGACCTGGTGCGCGCCTTTTACGGGGTGGAGGTCGACCTGGGGCGGCTGCCCCAGGAGGACGCGGTCTACGACCTGCTGTGCCGGGCCGACACCGTTGGCGTCTTCCAGGTCGAGAGCCGGGCCCAGATGGGGACCCTGCCCCGGGTGGCGCCGCGCACCTTCTACGACATCGCCATCGAGGTGGCGCTCATCCGGCCCGGGCCCATCCAGGGCCACGCGGTCAACCCCTACATCCGGCGCCGCCGGGGCGAGGAGCCCGTCACCTACCTGCATCCGCTGCTCGAGCCGATCCTCGAGCGCACGCTCGGCGTGCCCTTGTTCCAGGAGCAGCTGATGGAGATGGCCGTCGCCGTCGCCGGGTTCAGCGCGGCCGACGCCGACGAGCTGCGCCAGGCCATGGCGGCCAAGCGCTCGGCGGCGCGCATGGAGAAGATGCGGGCGCGCCTCTACGACGGGATGGCGGCGCGCGGCGTGACGGGCGCGGTGGCGGACCAGGTCTTCGACGCGCTGGCCGCCTTCGCCAACTTCGGCTTCCCCGAGTCGCACTCGGTCTCGTTCGCGCACCTGGTGTACTCGTCGGCCTGGCTGAAGCTGCATTACCCGGCGGCCTTCACCGTGGGGTTGCTCAACTCGCAGCCCATGGGGTTCTGGTCGCCCCAGTCGCTGGTGGCCGACGCCCGCCGGCACGGGGTGCGCGTGCGCCGGCCGCACGTGAACCGCTCCGAGGTGGGGGCGTCGCTCGAGGGCGGGGGGCCGGGCGAGGCGGTGCTGCGCCTCGGGCTGGGGTCGGTGCGCGGGGTGGGCGACGCCACGGCGCAGCGCATCGTGGCCGGCCGTCCCTGGACCGGTGGCGAGGACCTGGTGCGGCGGGCGGGGGCGACCCAGGCCCAGCTCGAGACGCTGGCCGCCGCCGGCGCGCTCGACCCCGAGGTCGGGGAGGGCGGGAACGGGGGAGCGGCCGGGGAGGCCCGGGGCACGACGGCCTCCCGGCGCCGGCTGCTGTGGGCGGCGGGGGCGGCCGCCCAGGGCACGCCGGACCGCCTGCCCGGCATCGTGGTGGGGGCCGAGGCGCCACCGTTGCCGACGCCCAGCCTCTACGACGCGGTGGGCGACGACATGTGGGCGCTGGGGCTGGCGCCCGAGCGCACGGCCATGCATCTCGCCCGGGAGCGGCTCGAGGCCATGGACGTGCGGACGGCGCTGGCGCTCGAGGCCTGCGCCGACGGCGAGCGGGCCTCCGTGGCCGGCGTGGTGACGCACCGCCAGCATCCCGAGACGGCGCGGGGCGCCGTCTTCGTCAACCTGGAGGACGAGACGGGCCATGTGAACGTCGTCTTCTCCCGCGGCGCCTGGGCCCGCTGGAAGCACGTGGCCCGCCACGCGCCCGTGCTGCTGATCCGCGGGCGGGTGCGCAAGGGGCAGGGGGCGGTCAGCTTCGATGCCGAGCGGGTAGAGGCGCTCGTCGTGGGGACGGCGGTGCCGGCGAGCCGGGACTTCCGCTAGGGCCGCGCTCTGCTTCCGACATCGTCGTGGGCCTTCTCCACCATCACCTGGCAGACTGGCGCTGATCCGACCAAGGGAGCATCGCATGATCCGTGTGTCCGTCTATTACCCAGAGACCGAGGGCGCGTCGTTCGACCACGACTACTACCGGGACAAGCACGTCCCCCTGGCCGTGCGCACCTGGTCGCCCGTGAGCGCCGAGATCGACAAGGGCGTCAACGGACCGCACGTGGCCGCGGTGCACTTCACGTTCGAGTCCCTCGATGCGCTCAACGAGGCGATGGCCGCCGAGGGCACGGCCGCCGTGACAGCCGACGTGGCCAACTACACCTCGATCACGCCCGTCCTGCAGACGAGCGAGATCGTCGGCTGAGGGGGCACCGTGCTGCTGAAGGGACTGAACCACGTCGCGGTGATCACCAACGACACCTCGCGCCTGAACGACTTCTACCGGGAGGTCTTCGAGGCCGAGGTCCTGCGGGACGGGCCCGAGCCCCTCGAGAGCGGTCCGGGCCCCCGGCTCTCCATCATCAAGATCGGTGACTGGGCCGAGCTGAACGTCTTCGAGCTCGAGGGCAACACCGAGGCCGACCGCCAGACCCCGATGTTCGGCCGCGGCCGCCTCGACCACCTGGCCCTGCAGGCGGCCTCGCTCGATGACTTCGAGGAGATCCGCGCCCGGCTCATGGCCCGCGGCGCCGCCGACGACTTCGTCACCGACTTCGGCCCCATGCTGAGCCTCTTCTTCCGTGACCCCGACGGGCTGGAGTGCGAGGTGTGCGTCGAGAACCCCGACGCGGTCCCCGGGGTCTTCCACGGGCCCGGAACCCGGGCCGCCCGCTACTCCTGAGCGGCGGGGGAGCACGGACGTGGACGACGTCGAGGCGATCAAGCAGCTGAAGGCGCGCTACTTCCGCACCATGGACACCAAGGACTGGGCCGGCATGCGCCAGGTCTTCACCGACGATTTCGTGATGGACATCACTGACGCGGGCGGTGGCGTCGTCACCGGCGCCGACGCGTTCTTGACATTCCTCCAAAAGACGCTCGCCGGTGCCGTCACCGTGCACCACGGGCACATGCCCGAGATCCACCTCACGTCGCCCACGACGGCGACCGGCATCTGGGCGCTGCAGGACGTCATCGTGTGGCCGGACGGGACCCGGTTGCACGGCTACGGCCACTATCACGAGACCTACGCCCGGGAGGACGGGACGTGGCGGATCGCCTCGTCGACGCTGACCCGCCTGCACATGGACTTCACGGGCCCTGATTCCTGAGGGCCCGTACCGGGCCTAACCGGGGGGTGGAGGCAGCGAGTACCGCTCGAAGAACTGCCACATGGTCTCGTTGGCGTTGACGAGGACGATGCCCCGGCCGACGCCGGCCAGGATCCAGTTCTTCTGGGGGCCGGTGTTGAGCGTGCTGCCGGGCCAGACGTGGCCCGATCCGGTGAAGCGCCAGAGCGCCACCTCGGCCCCGGACCGGCAGTGCGTGTAGGTGATGGGGGTCGCCGTCTCCCCGGCGGAAATGGTTCCGCCGAGCCCCACGATGGTGGCGCCGGTCCGGGGTTTCGTGCTGCAGCCGTCCGCCTTGACCCATTGTTCGATGCCCTCCATCACCGAGAGGCGGAGCCGCGGGTTGGCGTTGGGCGTGCCGTCGAACTTGGCGATGGGGTCGTCGACGCTGTGGAACTCCATGGTGGGCACGGCCCGCGTCGGGTGGATCACCGGGATCTCGACCTGGCCCGATACCGAGGAGATGGCGGCGATGTGGCCCGATGCCTCGGCCGCCATGGCATAGGCCATCATGCCGCCGTTGGAGATGCCGGTCATGTAGACGCGCCGGAGGTCGACCGGCGTCCGCGCGGCGATGTCGGCGATCACCTTGAGCAGGAACCCGACGTCGTCGATGTGCCGGGTCACCGGCAGACCGCAGCACTGCCCGGCGTTCCATCCGTACTGGGCGTTCTTCGCCACCGGATCGGGGGTCAGGACCTTGGAGATGCGTGTCCCGTCGGGATAGGCCACCAGGTAGCCGTTCATGTCGGCGTTGGGGTCCATGTCGGTGGTGATCTCTTCGAGCTGGGCGTTCTGGGTGGCGCCGTGCAGGTTGAGCACGAGGGGCAGCGGCTTCCCGGCGGCGGCCGCCGGGGGCACATGGAGGCGGTAGTCGCGGGTGAGGCCGTCGAACTTCAGTGTGAAGACGTAGGAACCGGTCTCGGGCGCCAGAACCGGATGCGCAGGCGCGCCCATCGCGGACCCCGCGCCCAGGACCACGGTCCCGAGCAGGACGATCGCGGCCACGAGCGCACTCGCGGCTTCCATGCCGGACCGCGGAGCGCGGGGCCAGGGGAGGCGGTGACGGGACCGGGCGGACGCTCCCGTGCCCGTCACCGTGACGGTTGCAGCACGATGCGCCCGGTTGCGCCCCCCGAGTCGTTCCAGACCGACTCCACGTCGGCCAGCGGCTTGGCGACGACATCGATCGCGAAGGATCCCTTGCCGATTTCTGCGGCGAGCTCCGGGAGCAGGGCGAGGATGCCGGCCGCGCTGACCGAGCCCTGTCCGCTGCCGAGGAAGTGAATGTTGGCCTGGCGCAGCGCAGCGGACGGGAGGTTGATGCTGGCCCCGGCGACGGCGCCGATCTGCACCCACGAGATCAGCCGGGCCCGGT
Source organism: uncultured Acidimicrobiaceae bacterium (assembly GCA_963826835.1). Lineage (GTDB taxonomy): Bacteria > Actinomycetota > Acidimicrobiia > Acidimicrobiales > RAAP-2 > Bog-473. Next base: position 522,643 of record CAWGYK010000006.1, on the reverse strand, counting down.
CGTCGCGTCCGGTGAGCAGGGGCATGATCGCCGACTCGGCCGGTGTCCCCCACAGATAGTCGAGCACCACGTCGACGTTCGCCGCCTTGGCCGTCAATTCGTGTGCGACGAGCTCCGGGTCGGCCGCCAGATCGATGGTGTCGTCGGCGCCGAGTCCCCCCAGGGCGGCGAGCCGGTCCGCCCCCCGTCCGGCCGCCACGACGGCTCCGGCCCCGAGGTGCTTGGCGATCTGGATCGCGAGCTGCCCCGCCGAGCCGGTGGCACCGAGTATCAGCACGGCCTGCCCGCGCCGCACGCTGATCCTCTGTTGCAGCGCCACCCACGACGACATGCCCGGATTCATCGCGGCCGCCAGCAGGAGGGGGTCGGCACCCGAGGGAAGCGGGATGCTGCGGCGAGCGTCGATGACGGTGCGCTCGGCCATGGCGCCGTAGGCGGTGTCCGGGAGGATGAAGTACACGAGCGATCCATCGGACCGGCGGCCGACACCGTCAATGCCCGGAACGAGGGGGAGCTCGTCGGTCGAGGTGTAGTGGGATCCGTTCGCCTGTGAGCGGACGCGCGGGTGGAGGCCCGAGGCCAGCACCTCGACCAGCTCGTCGTGGTCACCCGACGGCATCGGAGGGTCGAATGTCTCGTAACGGGGCGGGTGATCGAACTGGCGGACAACGGCGGCGTGCATCGAGCGGCCCCTCGAGACGGTGGTGGTGCGGCCGCCCATGATCCATGCTGGGGTTCGGCGTCGCAAGAGCGGGACGATCGCCGTCCCGTCGGACCCGCCGGCCCGGTTGCCCGGCGGGCCCTCGTAATCGACGCCGAACGGCGCACGGAGAAGGATCGATCACTGCGGCTTGGCCTAACATCTGGCATGACCGACGTCACCTCTCCGTCTCCCATCCTCAAGGTCTTCGTCAACGAGGTGCGGACGACATTCCCGGAGGCCGAGAGCAGCAAGTTGGCTTCCCACGAAGAGGCGATAGCGAAGACGACCTCCGAGGGTGACCCCCACCGTGCCCGGCTCTGTGTGCGATGGGCCATCAAGATGGCGGACGACAAGCGCCACAAGCACCCGCGGTGGGAGCAGTTGAAGGAGCGGCACCAGATCTGGAAGGACGAGTGGTTCGCCTTCGACTTCGGGGTTGCGGACGCGACACCGGGGAGCGGGACGCGCCATGTCGTCGGCAAGTCCGAACCGATCGAAGACGTCCGGATCCAATGGGTGGAGAACGCCGTCGCCGTGGCCAAGAGGCTCGGCGAGGACGACGGATGGGAGAACTCCCCGTGGGAGGCGCTCCTGACCGAGATGATCAGCTCCCAGAAGGGGTAAGCGGCTTCATTCCTCAGTCCGACCATCCGGTGGGCGGCCCCTGTTCATCGCCGTCGACAGCACCCCATGGGCCGTGCGGAGGTCGGCCAGGGTCTGCGGAGTCGGGCCGCTGACCTCACGTTTGGCCGCTTTGATCAAAGTGATCTGAGCCTGGAAGACGGACTCGGGAACCTCCTCGGTGGCGGAGGCGTTGCTCGTTTCTCCGAGCACAGCGCCCTTGTCCGCGTAGCCGAGGGCCCCCGAGGTAATGGTGCTGCTCTCATAGGCATCGCTGTCGTCGAGGTGTTGGTCCAGGCGCGCGAGCGCGGCCAGGAGCGCCTTGCGCCGTTCGTCCGAAGGGCCCTGGAGGTACGCCTCGACCGACTCCTCCACCGTGCCGAGATCGAGCTCGAGCGTGGCGTCCACCGCAACGTCTTCCTCGTCATGCTTCCGCTTGCGACGTCCGAACATGGCAATGGACCTCCGTTCAGGTTGAGGGGGACTCGGGTAGAGGCTCTCGACACGGGACGCGCTGTCGTTTGCGCCGAGCGCTCACCCGACGAAGGGTCCTCGGTCGAACTCCACGTAGCTCGCCAGGAGCCCGCCGCGCCCATCGAGGATCTCGACCCGTGCCGGGAAGGAGGGGCTCCGGGGCTCGAAGAACAGGACGATCCCGTTCTCGACCACGTCCTCCATGGTGCGGTCGCCGTCGAAGCTCAGGCGAACCTTGGCGGCGTGCTCTGACCCATCGCCCTCGACGTGCCCACCCGCGGTGAACCCATGCGGGCCGAACCCCGCCGCGAAATTGACCCACGGTGTGGAGCGGCGGGGCGCACCCCCGATCGAGCCTCCCCCGACGGGCGCCACCGTCCACGTCCCGTCGGGCTCCTGCCAGGTCCGGACGATCCACTCGACCGGGAGGCCTCGGTGGTTGCTGAAGGCGACTGCATGCATCTGACACGTCGGAAGCACCCGGGTCCTGTGAAACACGATGGTGGCCGGGTCGGCGCCGGGTCCTCCGCCGACGATCGAGCTCGTCCACCCACCCGGGCCCGTGCTCCCGGGGGCGACAGCGACCGGCTCTCTGCTCAACGTGGCCGCGATGGCCGCTTCTGCGTTGGTCTCGGACACCACACGCGCCTCCTCCGTCACCCGGGGCCCTCGGGGACAGTAACGCGGTGGCGATCCTCGTCCCGGACGAAGGTATGCCATTCGCCTCGTTCCCCACCGGGATCCACGTCCGGGGCGGGTCGTCGGGGAACAACTACCGTGGTGCCTCAGGTTCGAGACGGGGGAGTGATCCGGTGCCGACGCGACGCGAGCTGCTCAAGGGCGGTGGTGGCGCGGTCCTCGTCGGTCTGGCGGGGTCGTCGGCGGGCGCCACCGCGGCCGGGGCCGCGACGGGTGGCGGAGAAGCCGGGTCCTCGTCGGCGGCGCCGGGGCAAGCCACCCCGACCGTGCCCGGGTTCCGACGCGGCGGGGCCGGGCCCCTCTACTGGAGCACCTATGACTACGAGAACGTCTCGAACACCCTGATCCCTGAGGGTATCTGGAAGGCCAACGTCGACTGGGTGGCGGCGACGTTCCGCGACTACGGCTACACCATGGTGTGCACCGACGGCTGGATCGACCACACCCAGCGGATCACGCCGCACGGCTACATCGTGAGCCAGGCGGACGACTGGGAGCATGACTGGGCCTGGTGGGCCGACTATCTGAGGGGCAAGGGGCTGGAGCTCGGCGTCTACTACAACCCCTTGTGGGCGACACTGTCGGCTGTCTCGAACCCATCGGTCACGGTCGTGGGCCGGCCCGACGTCAAGGTGGCCGACATCGTCAACGAGGGCGACTTCTTCGACGGGGGCGGGTTCCTGCAGTGGGTCGATGCCACCCGCGACGGGGCGGAGGAGTACGTGAAGGGCTATGTCGAGTACTTCCACCAGCTCGGCGCGACGTTCCTCCGGATCGACTTCCTGGCCTACTACGAGACCGGGTTCGACCAGAACGACGGCACGGTGGGAGTGAACCACGGCCGTGACTCCTACCTGCAGGCGCTCCGGTGGATGCGGGAGGCGGCGGGCGACATGCAGCTGAGCCTTGTGATGCCGAACCTGTTCGACCACGGGTCCGGGGAGCGGCCATTCGGCGATCTGATCCGGATCGACAACGACGCCAGCTTCGGGACCTGGTTCAACTTGAGCGGCGGCCGCCAGACGTGGCAGCCCGAGTGGTCCCAGTGGAACAACCCGTTCCTCGGGTTCACCGCGTTCGCCGATATTTCGGGTCGCGGCCAGATGATCCTCGACGGCGACCCCTTGATCATGCAGTCGTTCACCCGTGACGAGGAGCGCCAGAGCGCGATCAACCTCTTCACCATGGCGGGAGCCGCCATCGCCATCACCGATCAGGTCGACACGATCGGGGACAACGCCCACATCTTCCAGAACCGCGAGGTGCTGGCCCTGCGCCAGGCGGGGCTGGTCGGCAAACCCGTCTTCAACAACGGCCACGGATTCGAGTACGACCCGACGAGCCGGGATCCGGAACGCTGGATCGGCCAGCTCCCCGACGGCAGCTGGGCGGTGGCCCTGTTCAACCGCGAGGACGGTCCGGCCAGCGTCGCCAAGTCGATCGACTTCGCCGACGTGCTCGGCGTGACCGGCCCGGCGGCCGTGCGCGACCTCTGGGCGCACGAGGACCTGGGCTCCATGACCAGCTACCAGACGAGCCTGGGGCCCCACGCCTCGGTTCTGTTGTCGATCGTGCCGGACGGACCGGCCCATTTTCAGGCCGACGTCGGCGCATGGGCCGGATCGGCCCGCTTCGAGAACACCTTCGGCGGCCACGAGGGAATGGGCTACGTCACCGGCCTCGATACCGAGGGGAGCAGTGTGGCGGTGGCCATCGCGGTGCCCAAGGCCGGCAGTCGCCGAATCCTGTGCCGCGTGGCCAACGCTACCGGGAGCCCGTCCCAACTGACCATACAGGCGCTCGACCCGGAGAGCGGCCGCCCACACGACACGAACACCCTCCACGTGCCGAGCGCGTCGGCCTGGACCACGTGGCGGACGGTGCCGGTGACGCTGACCATGGGGACGGGGACGAACCTTCTCGTGTGCGGCGTCGAGTCGACCGATCTGGGCGGGGTCAATCTCGACTACCTCGCCCTGGCCTGATTCCCTTCTCTGGGCCCGTGGTCCGGGCGCCCCGCGGTGCCCGCCGCCCGACCGCTAGCTCGAGTCGTCGACCTTCACCATGTCCAGGGTTGTCCCGCAGTGCCGGCAGTACACGACGAGGATGGAGAACCCGTCGGCCTCCCCGTCGTCGGGGGGAACGGAGATCGTGCGGTAGCGCGCGCCGCTGCCCACGCTCCGCAGACACTGTGGGCAGCGCGGCTCCGCCGCCGGGGCGGGACGTGGCGTCGCACCCTGAGGGTCTCCGACCCGCACGGCGCCCTGTGGCTCCTGTCCACTCGGGACGAGCTGCATGACCTCCTGGCGCACTCGCAGAGGATCCGCTCCCAAGCCGGCCAGGACGACCGCCCCGACCCCTTCGCCCTCGCGCACGATGCCGAGGAGTATGTGCTCGGTGCCGATGTAGCTGTGATTGAGCTGCAGTGCCTCGCGAAGGGCCAGCTCGAGCACCTTCTTGGCCCGCGGTGTGAACGGAGGGGAGCCGGTCGGAGTGGTGCCTGCCATGCCCACCGCTTCTTCGACCTTCTCGCGTACGGCCTCGCCGGAGATCCCGAGGGCCTCGAGTGCTTGGGCGCCGACTCCTTCACCTTCGCGGATCAGCCCGAGCAGGATGTGTTCGGTCCCGATGAAGGGGTGATTGAGCAGGCACGCCTCCTCTTTCGCAAAGGTCAGCACCCTGCGTGCCCCGTCGGTGAAGCGTTCGAACACCGCCTCGGAGCCTACCGCCGGGATCCGTCCGACCGCTGGGCCGGGCACTGCGTTCGATGAGCGCCTCTCGCGCTCAGTCTTCGGGGAGAGCAGCAAAATCACGCTTGGTCTTCTTGTACCAACCCATTCCCGAAATGGGGTGCCTCCACCGACCCTTCATGTCCTTCAGAGCGCCTTGGTGCGCATCGTCACCACCTGCGACCATGACCTTGAGGTGGCTGTCTTGCGCCTTGATGACCTCATCGGCGGTCGCACCCTGGTGAGGGAAATCGCAGGGCCCACCCATTTCTCTGCATGTCATGGTCTTCATGGGGCACACTTCCTTTCACAGACTCGCGGCGCCAACCCGGACGGCTTGAGACCGGTCAGGGCCCCCTCTCGGCACACCGCCGGCGAAGCCCCCTGGGTGCGATCGCCGGTTCACGATTGTAGGAGCAACCTTGTCTCGCCCGCTTCTCCGATCCTGCTCGAATCGTCCGGTACTTGCCCCGCTCGAACTGTGTACGGAGCTGCCGGCGTGGCCGAACCGATCCAACGTGTCCTGCGTCATACTCCACGCCATGGGACGTCTGCGCGGGGGGATCGGTCTGGGCGTGGCCACCCTCGTCCTGGCGGGCTCCGCACCAGCGGGCGGATCGGATGCCGCGCCCATCGGATCTCATCTCACGCTCACCACACAGCGCGCCGTCGCCGGTCACACGATCGAGGGGACGGTGGTGCTGACCAATAGGACGCAGCACGAGATCACGGTCGACGCCTGTGCCGCCGACGGGTGGTTGGCGGTGGGCCTGAGCGGCCGTGTGAACTCCTATCCATTTAGCAGCTTCCTCGTTGGGTGCGCGCCGTCGGTTCGCCTCGACCCCGGTGTCAACCGGTTCCCGGTGAGCGTCGCCACAACCTACGCCGGCTGTACCCAGCCGCAGCCGGGAGGAACCCCTCCGACGGTCACTCCGACATGTGTGATCGCGGACGGCCGCCTGAGCCCGCCCCCCTTACCCGCCGGACGGTATTCCACGAAGCTCCACCTCGTCGGCCTCACGGGCCTGACGCAGGCTCCCAACCGGATCGTCGTCACGCTCGAGGCGCCGGCGCACGCTCCCGTGCTCGCGCCATGTGCCGAAACCGCCACGACGGCACCGACCACGGTGACGGTTCCCGACGTCGTCGGGGACAGCTCGTCGGTGGCCGCCCTCGTGTTGGCGAAGGCGTGCCTCAATGCGGGCTACGCAGACCCCGTCGGAACCCGGGTGGTCACCGAGTCGCCGCCGGCACATTCCAAGGTGGCCGAATATTCCACGGTGACGCTCGGGACTCGGTGAGCGTCCGCCGGGGATGGCAGCGAGACTGAAGCGTGCCCGACGCCATCTTCGAAGAGCCGAGGCTCGCTGAGATTTACGACGCACTCGATCCCGTTCGTAGCGATCTCGACGCCTATGTCGACCTGGCCCGCGAAGTGCGCGCCCACTCCGTGCTCGACGTCGGATGTGGGACCGGCACCCTCGCCTGCCTTCTCGCTCAGCGCCGCATGGACGTGACCGCAGTCGATCCCGCCGCTGCCTCAATCGGGATGGCCCGCAGCAAACCCTGGGCCGATCGGGTGCGGTGGTTGGTCGGCGATGCCACCTCGCTGCCCCCGCTGCAGGTGGACCTGGTCACCATGACCGGCAACGTCGCCCAGGTGTTCTTGAGCGACGACGAGTGGGAATCGACCCTCGACGGGCTGTGGAACGCCCTGGGGCCAGCGGGGCCGGCTCGTCTTCGAGGTGCGAGATCCGGCGCGGGAGGATTGGAGGAACTGGACCCGGGAGCAGTCGTTCCGGCGCCACGAGCTGCCCGAGATCGGCGCGCTCGAGAGCTGGGTCGAGCTCGTCGCGGTCACGCCCCCCTTCGTCTCGTTCCGTTCGAACTTCGTCTTTGCGGCCGACGGCGCCGTGCTCACGTCGGACTCGACGCTGCGCTTCAGGGGGCGGGCCGAGATCGGTACATCCCTCGCTGCGAAGGGCTTCGTCGTCGAGGACGTGCGCGATGCGCCCGATCGTCCCGGCCGCGAGTTCGTGTTCATTGCGCGGCGCGTCGAGCGATGCGCCGGTGATGGCGGCTGAGCGGCGCGACGCGAGGCCGGGGAGTCCGTGACCCTGAGCGCGGACCGAGAATCAGCTCACCGCAACGGCCAGGGAGGCGGTGAGCTGGCCCGAGGACGTCCAGCCCGGCACGATGAGCGCCAGGCCGGCGCTGTCGCTGTAGGTGCCTCCGCCCCCGCCGGGGGCGGCCCAGAACACCGGGATGGGTTGCCCACTGCCGGCGCACGAGCGGGGCGCCCCGCGTACGACATCGTCGGGGTTCCCCGCCACCATGGTGGGCGGGCGTGGGGCGACGCACAGTTCGGCCTGCGCGAGCTGTCGGGCGTCGAGGCCGGGGAGCGCCTGCAGGGAGACGGTGGCACGCCACCCCACCAGGGAGCCGCGGGCGTCGAGCACGGTGATGGGGGACAACCCCCCGGCGTAGAAGGGCTCGCCGAAACCGAACGGGCGCACCTGTGACAGGGAGACGGACTCGGTGGCGGGCTCGACGGTCAGCGGGCCGGGCAGGACCGCCACATCGAGGGTTTGCTGCACTCCGCCCGCTGAGACGCTCGCCGTGCTCGGGGCGTCCACGACCGGCGCCCGAGCGGTCGTGGTCGGGGCGTGGTCGCCAGGGGCATCGTTCGGTCCCGTCCAGCTCACGGACACGAGTTCCGGATCCCCCGGCGCAGTGGCGGCGGCATACGCCGCGACGCCCCCCACGAAGAGGGTTCCCGCCAGTGCCGCGACCCCGATGGCCACGGCAGCCCGGCGGGGGTGACCCTTCGTGCGTGTTGTGGTGGTCTTGTTGCGGGACACACCAGTTCTGTCGCCAGAGCTGCCGGTCCCCTTGAAGGAAGGTGCTCAGTTGTTGGACGTGCGTTGTCCAAATGGCCCCGTTGCAGTGACCCGCATGAATTCTTGCCTTGCCACGCAGTCGTAGGCCGGTCGGCCCGCACGGGCAGGCTCAGGTGACGACGAGCCCCCGGCCCGTGACGAGCGGCAGGTCCAGCGCCGTGACGATGCCCGGTGGTGCCGCCACGACGGCCGGCACGGCGTTGACGAGCCGCATGGCGGTGGCCTTCAGGCCGGCCGTGTTGTGGTCGCCGTCGGTCCCCATGAGCTGCAGGTCGAGCGTGTAGTTGGGCTCTCCCGTGATCGCCACCCGGTAGCAGCCCTGCCCGGCCGGCTGCGGCCAGGATGCGCCGAGGTCGTCGCGGAGCCGCGTGACGTGCTCGAGCACCACGACGGCGCGATCGCCGACCAAGCCGCGCACCTCGAAATGCATGGCCGCGGTGGTGCCGGCTTTGACGGTCCCGGCGTCGATATCGAAGTCCTCGGGTGCGGCCTCGCGCTCGTACCACTCGGTCACCTCCGTCAGCGTGACGCCGAGGCCGGCGGCGATCTGGCGTACCACCGAGCCCCAGGCCATGGTGAGCACGCCGGGGGAAAGCAGGAAGGGCACCTCGTCGAGGCTGCCGCCGAAGCCCATGATGCCGAAGAGGACCATGGGCTGGTTGTAGGTGTTGTAGTTGAGGATCTCGGAGCAGCGCACCTGCTCAATCCGCTCGCTGACGCCGGACAGCACGAGCGGGAGCGCGTCGTTGGCGAACCCCGGGTCGACCCCGTTCACGAAGATGGAGACCCCCGCCTTCTCCGCCGCCGCGATGACCGGGGCCGCCAGGGGATCGTCCGGCGCCGGGTACTGCAGCATCACCGGGCTCGAGGAGACCACGTTGATGCCGGCGGCCACGAAGCGCTCCAGGTCGTTCAGAGCCTCGAAGATGCGGTCGTCGGCCATCGCGGTGTGCACGATGCAGTCGGGCTTCAGCGCCAGCAGTGCATCGACGTCGCTCGTCGCGGCGACACCGAAGGTGCGGGTGAGCCCGGCCAGCTCACCGGCGTCGTGGCCCACCTTGTCGGGGTTCGAGACGAAGACCCCGACCAGCTCGAGCTCGGGGTGGGCGTGGATGCCGGCCAAGGAGTGGCGGCCGACGTTGCCGGTGCTCCACTGCACGACGCGGTACGGCATGGCGGCTCCTTAGAGGTCGGGGATGGGCATCTCGAGGTTGGGCGACTGCAGGCCGCCGTCGACCTCGATGATCTTGCCGGTGACGTAGGACCCGGCCGGGGAGACCAGGTAGAGGATCGCCGACGCGATGTCGTCGACGTGGCCCAGGCGCTTGAGCGGGGTGGCCTCTTCCATGGCGGTGCGGAGCTCGTCGCTCGACATGACGATGTCCAGCGCCGACGTGGCGACCGAGCCGACGCCGATGGCGTTGACGCGGATGCGCGGCGCCAGGTCGCGCGAGGCCAGCCGGGTGTACTGCTCCAACGCTCCCTTCACCGTGCCGTAGCCGACGTAGCCGCGGCCGGCCACGTGCCCCATCGCCGAGGAGATGCTGACGATGGCCCCACCCGGGTTGTCGCCTTGCAGCATCCGGGGCACGGCCGCCCGCACCAGGGCGTGCCCGGCCACCACGTTGAAGCGGAAGGCCGCCTCCAAGAAGCGCGGCGAGGTGTCGAGCAGCGGCCGCGGCATGGTGCCGCCCATGTTGTTGACGACGATGTCGAGCCGGCCCAGCTCGGTGAAGGCCGTCTCGGCCAGGGATGCCATGAGGTCGTAGTCGGTCAGGTCGCCGGGCACGACGATGGCCCGGCGGCCGGCGGCCTCGACCTTCTTGGCCACCTCACGCAGTTGGTCCTCCGTGCGGGCGGCCAGGACCACGTCCGCTCCGGCTTCCGCCAGCGCCACCGCGGTAGCGGCGCCGATGCCGCGCCCACTGGCGGTGACGACGGCGACCTGGTCGGTGACGAGGAATCGATCGAGGATCATCCGGCGAATGTAGTTGGCCGCCGCCAAGGGCGCGCGAGCCGCTCAGGCGGGGACAGACCCTCCGTCCGCGTCGGCCCCGCCGCTCCCGGGTGTCGAAGACCCGATCCGAGCGACGAGATCGGCCCAGCCCATCTGGTCCTCCAGGAGTGGGAAGGGCTTCGGCATGACCTTGGCCTTGACCTCGTCGGGCAGGCTGAGATCACCGCCGGTGTGTCCGACGCTGAACACGCGCTCGGGCCGGGCGCGTCCGATCATCGCACGGCCCCACCGCCACAGGGCGCCCAAGCGGTGCCCGAACCCGTTGAGGAAGGCCAGGTGCACGAACATCCAGACGATGAAGCCGGGGAAACCGCTGAGGCGCACGGGGCCCACGCTGACGATCGCCTTGAAGCGGCCGATGGCGGCGGCGCTCCCGAGGTCGCGGTACTTGAAGGGCACGCTGTCGGCGCCCTTCAGCCGCCGCTTGATCGTGTTGGCGGCATGCAGGCCCCCCTGCATCGCCACCTCGCACACCCCGGGAAGGTTGTTGATGGACGCCATGTCGCCGACGGCGAAGACCTCGGGGTGTCCGGGCAGGGTGAGGTCGGGCAGCACGGCGATCCGGCCGGCGCGGTCGGTCTCGGCCCCGGTGGCCTCGGCCAGCATGCCCGCCAGTGGCGAGGCCTGGACGCCGGCGGCCCAGATCACGGTGCCGCAGTCGAAGCGCCCCTTGTCGCCGTCGGCGCCCTCGGTGTCGACCCCGAACGGATCGACGCCGACGACGCGCAGGCCCATGCGAATCTCGACGCCCATCTTCTCGAGCTCGGTCGAGGCTCGCCCGGAGAGCTCTCCGCCGAAGTTGGCCAGCGGCTGCTTGCCACCGTCGATCAGGATGACCCGGACCGTCGCGGGGTCGATGTGCCGGAAGTCATTGGTGAGACTGCGGTAGGCGAGCTCGCGGATCTGCCCGGCCAGCTCGACGCCGGTCGGCCCGGCACCGACGATGGCGAAGGTCATCCAGAAACGCTGGAGCGCCGGGTCCGGCGCTGACTCGGCGAGCTCCAGGGCGCCGTAGACGCGGCGCCGGAGCTCCATTGCGTCGTCGATCGTCTTCATACCCGGAGCGATCATGGCGAACTCGTCGTGGCCGAAGTACGACTGCCCGGCGCCGGCCGCCACGATCAGGCTGTCGTAGGCGTAGTGGTTGACCTCGCCCGGGATCGATGCGGTGTGCACGACCCGCCGCTCCAGGTCGAACGCAGTCACATTGGACAGGACGACGTCGACGTTCTTGCGCTTGCGCAGCATGTGGCGGAGCACGGGCGAGATCGCCCCGGGGGACAGGATGCCGGTGGCCACCTGGTACAGCAGCGGCTGGAACAGGTGGTGGTTGCGCCGGTCGATGAGCGTGATGTCGAAGTCGCTCCGGGCGAGGAGGCGGGTGGCGGGCAGGCCGCCGAACCCACCACCGACGACGACGACACGGTGGCGCTGCGTTGCGCTCACGACGGCTCCTTTCGTGGAGAGGCGGGGGCCACGCCCCCAGGGTACGGCGTGGTCATCCGGCGGGTCGGCGTCAGGCCAGCCGCTCGGTCAGATGCTCGCCGACACGGATGGCGTTGGCCATGGCGGTCAGCGCCGGGTTCACGGCGCCGATGCTGGGAAAGAAGCTCGTGTCGACGACGTAGAGGTTGTCCACCTCGTGGGCCTTGCAGTTCGGATCGAGCACGGAAGTCTGGGGGTCCTCGCCGAAGCGGCACGTGCCGGCCTGGTGCGCCACGCCCGCCACCGGGATGTCCATCGACATGTAGAAGTTCTTTTCGAGCACGTGGTGCTGGGCCATGCCGACGTGGTTCAAGATCTTCTTCAGCTCTTCGTAGAGGCGCTCGGCCTCCTTGTCGTTGGTTGCCGTGTAGGCCAGGTTCACGGTGCCCTCGCCGTCGAGGGTGACCCGGTTCTCGGGTCGGGGGAGGTCCTCGGTGGTGAGCCAGAAGTCCACCGCATGGGAGGCGACATCGGCCAGGCTCCAGTGCGGCGCGAGGAGGGTGAGGTGAGGTTCTTCGCCCTTCATGGCCTCGGCATTGGACTTGCCGACCATCTGGATGTTGCCCAACGGGAAGTCGAAGTCGGGGCCGCTGAAGTAGAAGTCGTTCAGCCCGAGCGTCTTTTGGAAGGCCGTCTCGTTGGGTTCCTTGCCCAGCGCCACCACGGCCTTGGAGTTGTGGAACATGTAGTTCCGCCCGACCTGGTCCGAGCCGTTGGCCAACCCGCCCGGATGGGCGTCACTCGCCGAGGACAGCAGCAACCGGGCGCTGTTGGTGGCCCCGGCCGAGACCACGACGATGTCGGCTGCGAAGACCTCTTCGGCGCTCCCGTGCTGGGTGATCACGCCCGTGATCGTGCGGCCGGCGGCGTCGGTCTGCAGGCGCGTCACCTCGTGGTCCACCAGCAGGGTGACGTTGGGGTGCTGCAGTGCCGGGAGCACCGCGATGGTCTCGGCGTCGGCCTTGGCATGCACGAGGCACGGGTAGCCGTCGCACCAGGTGCAGCGGATGCACGTGCTGGTCGGCGGGTTGGCCTCGTCGAGGAGGATGCCACACGGTGCATGGAACGGGTGGTAGCCGGCCTTCTCAAGGTCGTCGTGGATCTGCTGGATCCGGGGCTCGTGGCTGACGGGCGGGTGCGGGTACTGCCGGCTCCAGGCACCCTCGGTCGGGTCGGCGCCATGGTTCCCATGGACCTGGTACAGCCACTCGGCCTTGGTGTACCACGGCTCGAAGTCCTCGTAGCTGAGCGGCCAGGCGGGGGACACGCCGTCGGCGTGCTTCAGCTCGCCGAAGTCACCGGGTCGCAGACGGTAGAGCGCGGCGCCGTAGAGCTTCGTCGCGCCCCCGACGTAGTAGTGGACACCGGGCTGGAGTTCCTGGCCGCCCTTGTCCTTCCACGAGTCGGTCGAGGTGTAGCGACCCTTGACGAAAACAGACTCGGGATCCCAATTCTCCTTCTCCCGCGGCAGGAAGTCGCCGCGTTCGAGCAGCAGGATGCGCTTGCCCGAGGGGGCCAGGGTGTGGGCCAGGGTGCCGCCTCCGGCGCCCGTCCCGACGATGATGACGTCATAGTGCTCGGCCATCGAATGACCTCCTCCCCATCGCCCTGCGGCGGCGGGCTGTGCTGTGGTTACGGTGTGGGCGCGGTGCCCGAGATCGTCAGCCCGGAACTGCGGCGCGCTCGGTCTCGATCAGCCGGCCGACCGCGTCGATGAGCGCCAGGTGGGTGAAGGCCTGGGGGAAGTTGCCGAGGTGTTCGCCCGTCGCGGCGTCGATCTCCTCGGCGTAGAGCTGCAGCGGCCCGGCAAAGGCCAGCAACTTCTGGCAGAGCGTGCGGGCACGCTCGTACTCGCCGATCATGGCCAGTGCGCTGACGAGCCAGAAGGAGCAGATGGTAAACGTCCCTTCCTTGCCCTCGAACCCGGTATCGGTCGTGTCCACCTTGTAGCGCAGGACCAGTCCGTCCTCGGTCAACTCGTCGGCGATGGCGAGCACCGTCGCCCGCACACGCTCGTCGTCTGGTGGCAGGAACCCGAGAATGGGGATCAAGAGCAACGAGGCGTCCAGCTCCTCGTTGCCGTAGTGCTGGCGGAACCGGCCCCGAGAGTCCACGCCCTGGTCGAGGATCTCGGCCTTGAGTGCGTCGGCCGCCTTGCTCCACTGCTCCGCCCGGTCGTCCGCCCGGCGGATCCGGGCCATGTCGATGCCACGATCCATGGCCACCCAGCACAGGACCTTGGATGCCGTGAAGTGCTCGGGATCGCCCCGGATCTCCCAGATGCCCTGGTCGGGATCCCCCGCATGCGCGATCGCGGTGTCGACCATCCCGGCCAGGCCCTCCCACACGGGCTTGACGATCTGCGCCGCGCCCATGCGCAGGTGGATGGACACGGCGTCCAGGAGCATTCCCCACACGTCGTTCTGATGCTGGTCCCAGGCCCCGTTGCCCACGCGCACCGGCCGCGAGTTCCGCCAGCCCGAGAGGTGGTCGAGGGTGGACTCGGTCAGGTCCTTCCTGCCGTCGATGCCGTACATGATCTGCAGGTTGAAGTCGCCGCTCCCACCGGCGACCGCCTCGAGCACGAAGGCAAAGTATTCCAACGCCTCCCAGTCGAACCCGAGCCGGTAGAGCGAGCGCAGCATGAAGGAGGAGTCGCGGATCCAGGTGTAGCGGTAGTCCCAGTTGCGCGTCCCACCGGGCGTCTCCGGCAGCGACGTCGTCGACGCCGCCATGATGGCACCGGTCGGCGCATAGCTCAGTCCCTTGAGGGTCAGGGCACTGCGCTCCATGTAGCTGCGCCACGGGTGGTCGGGAAAGGTGCCGTTGGAGAGCCAGTCCCGCCAGTAGGTGATTGTGGCATCGAGTTGTTCCTGCGCCTCGTCCAGGGTGCGGGGCTGGCCCCCGGACCATGACAGTGACACGAAGGCCTTCTCCCCCTTGCTGAGCGTGGAGCGCCCGTAGGTGCGCGCGCCGGCGGCGCCGAGGCGGAGAGACGACGTCACCGTGAGCACGGGGTCGCCGACCGGTGGGCGCACCGTCATCGACTTGTAGCCATCCCCCTCGTAGTCCCACATGCCGGTCTGGGCTCCGTACTCGAAGACGGGCACCACGTTGGCGACCACCTCGACGTGGCCCTCGAGACAGGTGGCCAGCCGCAGGAGGGTGCCGGTTGCGGCCGCGTCGCCGGGGGAGCGGCGGTAGTCGGAGCGCCGCTCGTCGTCCGTCACCGGCTGCACGACGAGCAGATCCTGCACGAGCAGCCAGCCACTGGGGGTGTGCCAGGTGGTCTCGAGCACCATGGTCCCCGGGTGGTAGTGCCGCTGGTGGGGTACCTGGGTCGTGGTGGGCCCGAAGCGGAAGTTGCCGGCCGCGCGGTCGAGGAGGGCACCGAAGACGCTGGGGGAGTCGGGCCGGGGCAGGCACAACCACTCGACCGAGCCGTCCGGGGCCACGAGGCAGTTGTTCTCGCAGTCCGAGAGGAATCCGTAGTCCGCAATTGGGGGAAAGCTCTCCGTCGACACCACCGCTTCAGGCTCTTCGCTCATTCTCACGATGCTACGCAGAAACGCCCGTTCGCGTATCGGGCGCATTGCCCCGGAGGGGATGGAGGGCCGGACGTTACGGAGCGGTAACAACCATGGGGTCTGACCGTCACGGGACGCGTGACAAATGGGTGAACGCTGCCCGCGGGTGCCACCTTTCGGAGGCGCCGGTCGCTCGGTAACGTAAGACTGCGCATTCGAGACCGCGCCGGGAACGGCGCGGGGACGGAGGAACCGCCATGGCTCAGGAGCTGCAGGGCAAGGTCGCCATCGTGACCGGGGGCAATACGGGCATCGGCCAGGCCGTGGTGCTGGCGCTGGCCGAGCAGGGGGCCAAGGTCGTCATCGACTACGTCGCCAACGAGGAGGCTGAGGAGGAGCTCGAACGCAAGATCGCCAGCCTGGGAGAAACGGCGGTCGGCGTGAAGGCCGACGTCTCCAAGCTCGAGGACCTGCAGCGGATGATCGACACCGCGGTCTCGAGCTTCGGCCGGCTGGACGTCATGGTCAACAACGCCGGCATTGAGACACGGACCTCGGTGCTCGATACCACGGAGGCACAGTTCGAAAAGGTGATGGCGGTGAACCTGAAGAGCGCCTTCTTCGGGACCCAGCTCGCAGCCAAGCAGATGATCGCCCAGGGCGGCGGCGGGCGCATCATCAACATGACGTCTGTCCACGAGGACTGGCCGATGCCCGGCAACACCGCCTACTGCCTCTCCAAGGGCGGCATGCGGATGTTGACCAGAACGGCCGGCGTGGAGCTGGCCCCCCACAACATCTGCGTCGTCGGCGTCGGGCCCGGTGCCGTGAACACGCCGATCAACGCGCAGACGATCAACGATCCCGCCGCACTGGCCAAGCTGAACAGCGCCATCCCGATCGGACGCATGGCGGAGCCCGGGGAGATCGCCTCGGTGGTGGCCTTCTTGGCCGGGGACGGCGCCAGCTACATCACGGCGACGACCATCTTCGCCGACGGCGGCATCATGCAGAGCAGCCCCGGCCTCTGATCCTTCACGGGCTGCGGCGGCCCGCCGTCTCGGCTCTCTTCAGGCGGTCTCGGCGGGCGTAGCCGTCCCGGGAGGCGTCGTGCCGGCCTGGTCCTCGTCGGTTCCCACGCGCGGCACCGAGAGGCGCTTCTTGAAGATGTGGTACCCCCAGATCTGGTAGCAGAGGACGATCGGGAGAAAGACGACCGCCACCACCGTCATCACCTTCAACGAGTAGGAGGGACTGGCCGAGTTCCCGATGGTGAGGTTGTAGGCGGCGTTGGTGCTCGAGATCATGACCCGGGGATAGAGCTCGCTGAAGAGCGCCCCCACCGTCCCGGCGATGCCGAGGGCCGCCGCGGTGAAGGCCCACCCCTCCGCCTTGGCCTGGGCGGCCCAGGCGGCAGCGATGACGGCCATGAGGCCCAGGGCCTCGATCGGCTTGGGGACGAAGCCCGTGCTGAGGCCGACGTGGATCCACGTCATGAACCCGAAGGTCACCAGGATGGCCACGCCGCCGATGACGGCCGACGCCTTCTGCGCCCGTTCGTGGATCTCACCGGTCGTCTTCAGGGTCAGGTAGGTGGCGCCCATGAGGAGCGAGAGCACCAGCAAGGTGATGCCCGTCCACAGGCCGAACGGTGTGAGCAGGTCGAAGAAGTTGCCGGTGAAATTGTGGGCGCTGTTGATGGGGAGGCCGTGGAGCAGGTCGCCCAGTCCCACCCCGAGGAGGAGGGGGATCAGGGCGCTGCCCACCGTCATGGCCCAGCGCCACGAGGTGCGCCAGCGAGGGTCGTCGAACTTGCGCTGGTACTCGAAGGAGACCCCGCGTGCCATGAGGGCGGCCAGGACCAGCACCAGGGCCAGGTAGAGGCTCGAGAACATGGTGGCGTACCAGCCCGGAAAGGCGGCGAAGATGACGGCTCCGGCCACGATCAGCCACACCTCGTTGCCGTCCCAGACGGGCCCGATCGTGTTGAGGACCACGCGGCGCTCCAGGTCGTTGCGCCCGATGAACGAGTGCAGCATGCCGACGCCGAAGTCGAATCCCTCGAGCACGAAGAAACCCGCCCAGAAGATGGCGGCGATGACGAACCAGAGATCTCCGAGATTGAATCCTCCCATGTCGACCTCCTAGTAGACGAGGGCCAGGTCGTCCTCGTCCTGGTGGGACGAGTCGAGCCCGGCGTCGGTGGATGGGGTGCTGCCGGTGCCGCCGGCTCCGCCCCCGCCCTCGGACGTGATCTTGGCCAGCGGGTCGTCGCCGAGGGAGCGGCGGCCGTAGCGGATCATCAGCCAGGTGGCGGACACGCCGAGCACGGCGTAAATCAGGTAGAAGACCACGAGTGAGATCCAGAGGTCGGTCGACGACACCGACGCGGACACGCCGTTCTTGGTCAGCATCAACCCCTGGACGATCCACGGCTGCCGGCCGTTCTCGGTGAGCATCCAGCCGGCCGTGTTGATCAGGAAGGGCAGGATCACCACCCAGGGCGCGATGCGCAGGAACCACCGGGCGCGATCGAGTTTGTGGCGGTAGAGGAGCCAGGCCCCCCACAGCGCGAAGAGAAAGACCAGCGTGCCCAGGTAGGCCATGACCCGCATGGACCAGTACTGGATGAAGACGTTGGGGATGTAGTCGCCCGGTCCGTATTCCTTCTGGTACTGCGCGTTGAGGTTGTTGAGGCCCTGCACGGTGCCGTCGACGTGGTTGGTGGCCAGGATGGACAGCAGGTCGGGGACCTCGAGGATCTGGGTGGGCGTCTCGTCGTTGGGCCCGCCGCCGATCTGGAAGAGCGAGAAGGGGCAGTGGCTGTCGCAGGTGGTCCACAGGGCCTCGGCGGCGGCGATCTTCATGGGCTGGTACTTGCCCTCCTGAACGCCGAGCTCGCTGCCCACGAAGAGGTTGAAGGCGACCGTCGGCAACAGGACCACGAGCGAGATCACCGCCGTGCGGCGGAAGGCGTCGACCTGGTTCTTGCGGTACAGGTGCCAGGCGGACACGCCCAGCATGATCACGGCGCCGGTGACGAGGGAGGCGACGACGACGTGGGTGTAGCCCCAGAGGAAGACGGGGTTCGTGAAGAGGGCCCAGATGTTGTTCAACTGGGGCTGGTGGGTGCTGTTGTTCGTCGTGTAGCCGACGGGGTGCTGCATCCAGGAGTTGGCCGCGATGATGAAGGCCGCCGAGAGCATGGTTCCGGCGGCCACCAGCCAGATGCAGGCCAGGTGGGCCTTCTTGGACAGGCGGTTCCAGCCGAAGATCCAGATGCCCAGGAAGGTCGACTCCAAGAAGAAGGCGGCGAGACCCTCCATGGCCAGTGGCCCGCCGAAGACGTTGCCCACCAGACGCGAGTAGGCGGACCAGTTCATGCCGAACTCGAACTCCTGGATGAGTCCCGTCACCACCCCGATGGCGACGTTGATCAGGAGCAGCGACCCGAAGAAGCGGGCCAGCCGGCGGTAGGTGTCGTCGCCGTTGCGGTACCACGCCGTCTGCAGCAGGGCCACCAGGAAGGCCAGCCCGATGGTCACCGGGACGAAGAGAAAGTGGTAGATGCTGGTACTGGCGAACTGCCAGCGGGCCAGGTCGAGGCTCACGGGGTGTCGCTCCCTTCGTTGAGGACTGCCGGGAGATCACCCTCTGCGGAGGGTGATCGCGGTTCGACGGGGGGCCTGTCGTTCATCAGCTCGTCCCACCACAGGCTGGCGTAGCGGCCGCCGGCCATCACGAGATCGTTGTGGGTGCCGCGTTCCACCACGCGCCCCTCGTCCAGGACGACGATCTCGTCCACCTGCTCCAACCCGGTCAGCCGGTGCGTGATGAGCAACGTGGACCGACCCTCGGTCAGCGCGAGCAGGTCGGCGGTGAGGGCGTCGGCCGCCGGTGGATCGAGGTGCTCGCCGGGCTCGTCGAGCACCAGGATGGGGAAGTCGGCCAGCAGGGCGCGGGCAACGGCGACCCGTTGGCGTTGTCCTCCCGACAGGCGTGCGCCGTTCGGTCCCACTGCGGTCAGGAGGCCGTCGGGCAGCCCCGACAACCACGGGCCCAGACCGACTCTGGTCAGGGTGCTGGTCAGCTCGGCGTCGGTGGCGGAGCGCCGGCCCACCCGGAGGTTCTCGGCCAGCGTCGTGTTGAAGAGGTGGGGGCTCTGCTCGACCAGGCCGACGACGCGCCGCACCTCGTCCGCCGCCAGCCGCTCCAGGGGCAGCCCGTTCAGCGACGCCTCTCCCGCGTCGGCGGGCAAGAACCGCACCAGCACGTCGGCGAGCGTGGACTTGCCCGCGCCGCTCGGGCCGACCAGGGCGACACGACGCCCGGGTGTCAGCTGCAGGTCCACGCCGCGCAGCGCGGCGCGTCCCGCGCCCGGATAGGACGCCCACACCGCGCGCAGGGTCAACGTGTGCGGCCCGGTGCCCACCGGCAACGGGGCCGCGGCCTCGCTGACGACCGCCGGCGCGTCCATGGCCTCGAACACCCGCCCCGCCGCCACCCGTGAGCGCTGCAGAGCCTGGGTGGCCGCGGGCAACGGCGAGACGAGTTCGAACGCGGCCAGTGGGACGAGGGCGAGGACGGCGAGCAGCGCGCCGTTGAGAGAGCCGGCGTGCGTGGCCTGGACCCCGAGGGTCAGGGCGCCCCAGCTGGCCAATCCCGCCAGCGCGGTGGTGAGGCCGAGCCCGATGCCGGTGGTGCCCGCACCGCGTCGCGCCACCCGGCGCAACCGGCCGTCGGAGTCGTCAATCCGGGTGAGCTGGTCGCCCACCGCGCCCATGACGAGTAGCTCGGGTGCACCGTCCACCAGGTCGATGACGCCTGCGGTGAGCTCGCCGCGCACCGTGGCCTGCCGGGACTCCTCGCGGCGGGCGAGGCGCCCGGTCAGCCAGGGCACGGCCGTGGCCGAGAGGAGGAGGGCCACGAGGAGGACCGCACCGGCCTGCGGGAGGAACCACCACAACGCCGCGACCGTGCCCGCTCCGACGAGCACGGCCACCAGGAACGGCTGCAGCACCCGCAGCACCACGTCCTGCAATGAGTCCACGTCGTCGACGAAGCGGGCCACGAGGTCGCCACGCCGGAATGCCGGGAGGCCGGCGGGAGCCACCGCCTCGAGCCGCTCGAACACGCGCACGCGGAGATCGGCCAGGACGCGCAGCGCCGCATCGTGGCCGACCAACCGCTCGCCGTAGCGGAGGAAGCCCCGCGAGAGACCGAAGAATTGGACCCCCACGATGGCCAACGTCAGCGAGGCCTCGGAGGGGTGCTGGGCGGCGCGCGAGATCAGCCAGGCCGAGGTCCCCATCAGCGCGATGGAGGCGCCGATCGCGCCGGCACCGAGAAGGGAGGCCTCGGCCAGACGGCGGCGGCCGCTGCGGGCGATGCCCAGGGTCCGCGCGATACCGGCCCGGGTTTCGCTCACGGCGCCACCCCGATCGGCGCCGGCAGCTCGACCACCCGGTCGGCCAGGGCGGCCAGCGCAGGCCGGTGGGCCACGATCACCGCAGTGCGGCCGATGACCAGTCGCCGCACCGCGGCCAGCACGTCGGCCTCCGTCGCGCCATCGAGGCTCGCCGTCGGCTCGTCGAGCAGGAGGAGAGGTGCGTCCCGCACGAAGGCGCGGGCGAGCGAGACGCGTTGTCGCTCGCCGGCGGAGAGCCCGGCGCCTCCCTCCCCGAGCAGGGTGTCCGCGCCGCGCGGCAGTCGGCGCACGACCTCGGTCAGCCCGGCAGCCTCGAGCGCGGCCGCCACCGCCTGGTCGGAGGCGCCGGGGCGGCCGAGCCGCACGTTCTCGGCCACCGTCCGGGCGAAGAGGTGCGGACGTTGGGGCACCCAGCCGATCCGGCGGCGCCAGTCGTCGAGATCGAGGTCGGCGAGGTCCACGCCGCCGAGGGACACCGACCCGGCGTCGGGGACGCGCAGGCCGAGGATCACCGAAACGAGCGTCGACTTGCCGCAGCCGCTGGCGCCGGTCACCGCCACCGTCTCTCCCGGGGAGACGACGAGATCCACACCGTCGAGGGCGGGAACCCGCCGATCGGGGTAGGTGACCTCCACTCCGGTGAGACGGAGAGCCGTGCTCGCCGCCTTCGTGGTCCCGCCGGTCGGGGTCACCGCCGGCTCCTCCAGGAGGGTGAAGATCTGCTGTGCCGCCTGCATCCCGTCGGCGCTGGCGTGGTAGTTGGCGCCCAGCGCCCGCAAGGGCAGGTAGGCCTCGGGGGCCAGGACGAGCACGAACAGCGCGTCGCGGAACGACATGTCGCCGTCGAGCAGGCGCAACCCCACGGCCACCGCGACCAGTGCGACCGACACGGTGGCCAGGAGCTCCAGGACGAGCGAGGACAGGAAGGTGAGGCGCAGCGTGGCCAGGGTCGTCGAGCGGTAGCGATCGGTGACGTCGGCGATGGAGCGGGCCTGCGCCTTGGCCCGCCCGAAGACCTTCAGCGTCGGCAGCCCCGCGACGACGTCGAGGAAGTGGCCGGCCAGCTTCTGCAGGGAGCGCATGCGGGCCACCGTGCGGTCCTTCGTCGTGGCGCCGACGAGGGCCATGAAGATCGGGATGAGGGGCAGGCTGACGGCAATCAGCACGGCGCTGACCCAGTCCGCCCCGGCCACGACGCCGATGATGGCGACGGGCACGATCACGGCCAGGAACAATTGGGGCAGGTAGCGGGCGAAGTAGCCGTCCAGCGCATCGATGCCTGTCGTCAGGAGCGTGCTGAGGCGACCCGTGTCGCGGCGCTCGAGACCGGCCGGCCCCAGGGCGGCGACGTGTTCGGCCGTGGCGCGCCGGAGCTCGGACTTGGCGGAGGCGGACGCCCGGTGCGCGGTGCGTTCGGCGGCCCAGGCCAGGAGGGCGCGGCCGGCGACGACCGCCAGCAGCGCCAGGAGGGGGCCGCGCAGCGAGGCCAGGCTCCGATGGTCGAGGAAGGCACCGGCCACGACCTGCGCGATCAGCCAGGCCTGGGCGATCAGCAGGAGGGCCGTCACGCCTCCGATGGCCACGGCCAGGGTCAGGAAGCGGCGGGTCGAATGTGCGTAGTGCAAGAGGCGGGGGTCGAGGGGACCCCCGCGCCGCTCCCGGGCCCGACCGGAGGGGGGATGCTCCTTCGTCGCCTGCGCCACTGCGTCCACCGTGCCCCTTCTTTAGTACGCCCACGCCTTGGCTGCACGTGGCCGTACCGCTCTTGACGCCGTGCGGCGGGCCGCACCAGGGTGGCGCCGTGCCCCGCGCCCTCACCAACACGGACCCGGCGCTTCGCCGGTGCTGGCATCCGGTCGCTCGTTCGGGCGACGTCGTCGAGCAGCCGCACGGCGTGATGCTCCTCGGTGAGCCCTGGGTCCTGTATCGGTCGGGTGGCACCGTGCGCGCCTTCGCCGACCGCTGTCCGCACCGACACTGCCCCCTCACGCTCGGCCACTGCGAAGGCGGCGTGCTGCAGTGCGCCTACCACGGCTGGCGCTTCGACGGAGATGGGCGCTGCGTTGACATCCCGGCGCTAGGCGAGGAGGCGACGCTGCCCCCGGCGGCCCGCCTGACCCCCGCCGCCGCCGTGAACGAGGTCCACGGCATGGTCTTCCTCGCCCCCGAGCCCCCCCTCGCCCCGCTCGGCAGCATCCCGGAGGCAGACGACGCGACGTTCCTGGAGGGCCTGCTCCCGACGTTGCGCGCCCGGGGTTCGGCAGGCCTGCTGGCCGACAACTTCCTCGACATCGCCCACTTTCCCTTCGTGCACGCCGGCACCTTCGGCACCGATGAGGCGGCGCAGGTCGAGCCCTACGCCGTGGCCCGCGACGACTGGTCGTTCACGGTGGCCTACGAGCATCCCTTCGCCCACCGCGAGGACCCCGGTGTGGCGGCCGGCCTGCGCCCGCTGGTCCAGACCCGGCGCCTGACCTACCGGCTCAGTGCACCGTTCCACCTCCGGCTGCGCATCGACTTCGTCGACTCGGGCGGCTCCAACGTGATCGGCTTCTTCATCCAGCCCGAGACGGACGAGACCTGCCGCCTGTTCACCACGCTGTGGCGGGACGACCTCGGGGGCGACGAGGCGCGCATGGCCGAGGCGGTGGCGTTCGAGCTCAAGGTGCTGCGCGAGGACCTGCGGGTCCAGGAGGCGTACCACGAGCTCGTCCTGCCGCTGGACCCCACCGCCGAGGTCCACACCAGGGCCGACCGCGCCACGTTGGAACTGCGCCGGGTGCTGGCCGACCTGGTGGCCGCCGCCGGGGGCGTCACCGAATGAGCGCGGTGACCGTCGTCGACCACCCCGTGCTGGCCCACCGGTTGGCCCAGCTGCGCGACCGCCACACCGGCGGTGACACGTTCCGCCAGCTGGTGGCGGAGGTGTCCGGCCTGCTGGCGTACGAGGCACTGCGCGACCTGGGCACCGACGCCGTGGCGGTCGACACGCCCGTCGCGGAGGCGGCCCCGGCGCGGCGGGTGGCCGAGGTGGTGCTGCTGGTGCCGATCCTGCGGGCCGGGCTGGGGATGGTGCCGGCGATCCAGGAGATCGTGCCGCTGACCGAGGTGGCGCACGTGGGCCTGCGACGCGACGAGGCCACGTTGCGCTCCGAGGTCTATCTGAACCGGCTGCCCCGGGATCTCGCCGGCCGCCGCGTCATGGTGTGCGACCCCATGCTCGCCACCGGCGGCTCGCTCGTCCAGGTGTGCGACCTCGTCACCGAGCGGGGCGCGGCCGAGGTGCTCGCCCTTTGCATCGTGGCCTCCGAGCCGGGACTGGCCACCTTCGGGGCGGCCCACCCCGGCGTCCCCGTGTACTGCGCCGCGGTGGACCCGTGGCTCAACGACGCCGGGTTCATCGTGCCCGGGCTGGGCGACGCCGGGGACCGCCTCTTCGGGCCGCCGGACTGAGCCCGCCTACAGGCCGATGTCCTCGTGCCACACCTCGGGGTTGGCCGCGATGAAGTCACCCAGCAGCTCGATGCACTCCGGGTCGTCGAGGAGCACGACCCGGCAGCCGTGCTCGGCCACCCAGGCGTGCCCACCCTCGAAGTTGCGCGCCTCGCCGATGACGACGGTGCCGATCCCGAACTGGCGCAGCAGCCCGCTGCAGTACCAGCACGGTGAGAGCGTGGTCACCATGACGCACTCGGCGTAGTCGCGCCGGCGCCCGGCGGCCCGGAAGGCGGCCGTCTCGGCGTGCATGGAGGGGTCGCCGTCCTGCACGCGCCGGTTGTGGCCGCGCCCGAGCAGGGTGCCGTCGCTGTGGAAGAGCGCGGCGCCGATTGGGATGCCGCCCTCGGAGACCCCGTGGCGCGCCTCGGCCAGGGCGACCGCCAGCATCTCGCGCACGAGCGGCTCGCCGAGCGCCGCAGGGGGAGACATATGCTCGGCGGGAGTCATGTCCACGGCCGACGATCGTATCTACAGGACCACGGTGGGGAGCCAGGCGGTCGAGCTCCCCCTCGTCGCGCTGTCCGACGAGCTGACCATCGCGCTCCTCATCTGTGTCGACATGGGCGTGTCGTTCGCGGAGACGGCCGGGCGCGAGCTGGCCGAGCTGATGCGGCCCGCGGAGCCCGACATCGTCGTGTCGGTGGCCACCATGGGCATCCCCCTGGCCATCGAGGCCAGCCGGGCCCTCGGGCTGGACGACTACGTCATCCTGCACAAGACGCCCAAGATCCATCTGGGCGAAACGTGGGCCGAGCCGGTGTACTCCATCACCACGGACGCGCCGCAGCGCCTGCGCATGGACCCGGCCCGCGTCGGCGCCGTGCGGGGCCGCCGGGTGGCCGTGGTCGACGACGTCATCTCAACCGGTGCCTCCCTGTCGTCGGCCCTGCGCCTGGTCCGCCGCCTCGACGCCGAGCCCGTGGTCATCGGGACGCTCATGACCGAGGGCGGCGGCTGGAGGCGCGCGCTCGGCGAGGACGCGGCCCTGGTCCGCACCCTCGGCACCATGCCGCTGTTCCACCCCGACCCCTCGGGGGGCCTGGTCGAGGACTGGGACTGACGGACTGCCCGGCCAACGTCTCGGCCGGCTGTTCGTCAAGACTATAAACGGATCGGTAGAGAGTTCTGGAAGATC
Source organism: uncultured Acidimicrobiaceae bacterium (assembly GCA_963826835.1). Taxonomy (GTDB): domain Bacteria; phylum Actinomycetota; class Acidimicrobiia; order Acidimicrobiales; family RAAP-2; genus Bog-473. The sequence continues at coordinate 497,427 of CAWGYK010000006.1, read as the reverse complement.
GCCGGCACTCTCCGCCCCGATCGAAAACGGCGAGCCCCGAGCAGCCCCGGCTCACACGCCGGGCAGCAGGCCCTCCTCCTTGAGCAGCTGGTCCTGCGCGTCGGCCTGCCGCCGCACGCTCCGGGTGGCCAGGATGAGATACACCACGGCGCCCACGCCCATCCCCATGAAGACGCTGAAGTCGGCCCCGTACCCGTAGGCGTCGCGGGTGTGGTACGTCACCAGGTTCAGCCACGTGGGCAGGTGGAAGGTGGCCGACAGCGCGGAGATGGCGGCGAACATGCCCACCAGCTGGGCCACCAGCGCCGGCCAGAAGACGCCGCCCTTGCGCCAGTACAGCGAGTCGCGGCCCGTCTTCTGCAGCTCGCTCGGCACGTAGCGGTAGCGGCGCAGGACCCAGTCGGTCAGGAAGATGGCGCACCACGGCGCGATCCACACGATCACGATGTCGACGAAGTCCTCCAGGTACGTCGTGAAGGAGGAGCTGAAGATCGCGTACATGGTGACGCCCAACGCGATCACGCAGTCGACCAGCACGGCCTGGTAGCGCTTTACCGGCACGCCGATGGCTTGGAGGGTGACGCCCGAGGAGTACATGTCCAGGCTGTTGATGCCGAAGAGCTGCACCACGGCGAAGATGAGGAAGACCACCACGAACCACGACGGGATGGCGCTCTGGTGGGCGAAGGGGAGGAAGCCGCCGGCACCGGTCCCGACGTTGAGGACGAAGGTGCCCACCACCGCGCCGAGCGTCATGATGAGGATCTCGGGCACGGCGGTGCCCAGGAAGACCCAGCCGACGATGCCCTTCTTGGAGGTGTCGGTCGGGGCAGTAGCGGGTGTAGTCGTTGCCGCACTCGGTCCAGCCGAGCCCGCTCAGCGCGATGGTGAAGGCCAGCGCCTCCATGAAGGCTCTGCCAGTCGCCGCTGGCCTTGACGACGTGCAGGTTGGCGTGCGGGATGGCGAAGCCCAGCATGATGGCGAAGAGGATGACGAAGGGGATGACCAGCAGGCGGAGCGTCTTCACGATGGCGGCGTGGCCGAGGAAGGGCAGGATGCCCTGGACGAGCACGGCCGCGATGACGAGGATGACCTTGGCCGGGGTCGCCGGGCAGGTACCCCGCCTTGATCATGAGGACGAGCCCGGCCCCGACGATGAGGATGAGGCCCTCGACCTCGAAGCCGATCTGGGTGATCCAGTTGAAGAACGAGATCGGCCGCGACCCGTTGGGCCCGAAGGGGGCCCGGTTGATGGCGAAGACCGTCGTGCCGGTGTTCGGCCCCTGCAGCGAGCACAGCCCGAGTAGGAAGTAGGACAGGTTGCCCAGGACGATGACGAACATCGACCTGGGCGAACGTCAGCCCGAAGGTCATGAGGATGGCGCCGTAAATGAAGTACTCGATCTGGACGCTCGCCCCGGCCCACATGCCGAAGATGTCCCTCGGCGTGGCCCAGCGCTCGCTCTCGGGGATGAAGTCGATCCCGTGCTGCTCGACGTGGAACACGTCCTGGACATCCGGCTCGTGAATGACCGCCAGGTCCTCCGCGATCGCCACCGTGCGTACCTCCCTCGTAGTCGCCTCTGCGGAGGCGGGGGCGCCCCGAGGGCGACCGGAGGACGGGCTCACGCCCGGGCTGCCCCCCGGCAGCCTCCTTCGGTCTCGCGTCCACGCACTCCACCTGTCAGGTCCCGGTGCGCCTCCCTGGCGAGCGACCGAAGGTGTGTCGGCCCACACAATGAGGGCTGGCGGACCCCCTGGTCAAGTGGCACCCGTGAAAGGTGGCCGCGGGAACAGGAGTCCCGGCTGGCGGCTGGCTCCGGGGGCTCAGGCCCCGAGCTCACCCCGCATGTACGCCACGGCCTTCTCCTGCATCTCGCGGGCCTGGTGCTCAATGAAGCGCTCGACGATCGGCCCGGCCCCGAAGATCTTGACCCGGGCCTCGAGCGCGAAGGTCTCCAGCGTCTTGTCGCCCTGGCGGGCCAGCGCGATGCGTCCCTCGATGTGGGTCTTGTCGGCCATGGTGCCCGGCGTCATGGTGAAGGTGGTCGTCGTCGTGGCCGGGTCGTATGTGCTCACCTCGGTCGTCACCACCTCCTCGCCGAAGATCTTGCGCACCGGGCCCGGCATGTTGGGACGCTGCCCGTAGCGCAGCGTCCGCACGAGGCCGTTCGTCAGGTCGCCTTCCTGGGAGACGACCTCGGCCGAGGTCGAGCCCAGTGCGTCGAGGTGGAGCCGGACGGCGAACGCGGGGTCGTAGTAGAGGGCCCAGAAGGCCTCGGGCTGGCAGCTCCAGTCGTAGGCGAGGGAGAGCTTCATGGCGTCAGGTCGAAGAGCATGTGGTGCCCGAGGTCGCCCACCAGGTCGATGGTGATGTGCATGCTGGTGATGCGCCAGCGGCCGTCGACCTGCGCGTAGGTGTGGCGGTAGCGGCCGGCGATGACCGGCTGCAGCGCCAGCGCGCCGGGCACGGCCTGCAGCACGGTGAAGTAGGAGCGGCTCGATGCCGTCTCACCGTCGTCCGCCACGTCGACCATCACGTTCGTCATCACGTGCTTCGTGCGCGGGGTGCCGTCCTCGTAGCGCCGGGTCGTGCGCGTGTAGAGGGCCTCTATGGCCTCCCGCCCCTCCACGGCGTCGCCGAAGCCCTCGAAGGTCAAGGTGGCGTCGGCGAAGACCTCGGCCACCCCGGCGAAGTCGCCGGCGTCTATCCGCTCGGCGTAGGTGTAGATCAGCTTGGTGATCGCCTCGGCCGCCGTCTCCTGCACGGACGCGATTGTGGCACCGATCACTGGCCGAGGAGGCGTCCCATGGCGCCGGCCACCCGGCTGGGGCGCCCGCGCCGGGCCTCGCTGCGGTCCGCCAGCTTCATCGTCCACAGCCCGGCGTTGACGCCGAGCCAGCGCAGGGGCTCGGGCTCCCAGTTCGGCGAGCGGTGCCCGACCCAGGGGAGCGCCGTCAGCGGCGTGTCCGCCCCCGTGATCAGGTCGGCCAGGGTGCGGCCGGCCAGGTTGGTGGTGGCCACCCCGTCGCCGACGTAGCCGCCCGCCCAGGCCAGGCCGGTGGCGCGGTCGAGGCCGACCGAGGAGTGCCAGTCGCGCGGGATCCCGAGCGGGCCGCCCCAGGCGTGGGTGAAGCGGGCCTCCGCCAGCTCGGGGAAGAGCTCGGTCAGCGTCTGGCGCAGCAGCGCGTGCACCCCCGGCTCGGCGTCGAAGGAGGGCCGCACGGTCGACCCGTAGTGGTACGGCGCCCCCCGGCCCCCGAAGGCGATGCGCCCGTCGGCGGTGCGCTGCCCGTAGATGATCATGTGGCGGTGGTCGGCGAAGGTGGCCCGGCCCGCCAGCCCCGCCCGGGCCCAGAAGGCGTCGCCGAGGGGCTCGGTCGCCACCATCAGCGAGTACACCGGGACGATGGCGCGGTGGAGCCCGGGCAGGGTCGGGGTCCAGGCCTCGGTGGCCCGCACCACCACCTCCGCCCGCACGGTGCCGCCGCAGGTGGTCACCGACGGCCGGTCGCCGTCCACGCCTGGCCTGATGTCGAGCACCTCGGTGTGCTCGTGGACCCGCGCCCCGTGCCGCTCCACGGCGTCGGCCAGCCCCCGCGCCAGCAGCGCCGGCTGCAGCACGGCGCAGTGCGGCGTGAACGTCGCGCCCAGGACGCCGGCGGCACCGATCACGTCGCCGGTCTCGTCGGGCCCCAGCCAGCGGACGTCGTCCTCGCCGAAGCCGAGCGCGCGCGCCTCGTCCACCTCGGCCAGCGCCCGCTCCCGCTGCGCCTCGCTGCGCACCAGGTCCACCGAGCCGCCCTTGGTGAAGTGGCAGTCGATGCCCTCGCTCGCCGCGCTGGCCCCGACCACGTCGACCGTCTCCTGCATGGCGCGGCGCATCGCCCGCATGGCCTCGGTCCCGTGCTGGCGCGCCAGCGCCGCGTCGGAGGTGGCGAACAGCGCAGAGCACCAGCCCCCGTTGCGCCCCGAGGCGCCGAATCCGGCCACCTCGCGCTCCAGCACGGCGACGCGCAGCGAGGGGTCGGCCAGCGCCAGCGCGTGCGCCGTCCACAGGCCGGTGAACCCGCCGCCGACGATGCACACGTCGACGTCGAGGTCCTCGGTCAGCGCGGGACGCGGCGGCAGGGGGGCCCCGATGGCCTCCCACCACAGCGAGAGCCGCTGGTACCCCGAGGCGGCGCCCGGCGCTACAGCCGGCGCCACGCCTCGGACAGCACCTCGCGCAGCGTGGAGGCCATGAAGTCGATCTCCTCCTGGCCGCAGATGAGCGGCGGGGACAGCTGCACCACCGGGTCGCCGCGGTCGTCGGCGCGGCAGATGAGGCCAGCCTCGAAGAGCGCTCCGGAGAGGAAGCCGCGCAGGAGGCGCTCGGACTCGTCGTCGTCGAAGGACAGGCGCGTCTCCTTGTCCTTGACGAGCTCAATTCCGTAGAAGAACCCGGCGCCGCGCACGTTGCCGACGATGGGCAGGTCCATGAGCCCGTCGAGCGCGCTGCGGAAGGCCGGCTCGGTCGCCTGCACGTGCTGCAGGATGTGCTCGCCCTCGAAGACGTCGAGGTTGGCCAGCGCCACCGCGCAGCTGACCGGATGGCCGGCGAACGTGAACCCGTGCAGGAAGGAGGCGCCGGGGCCCAGGAAGGGCTCCATCAGGCGGTCCGAGGCGATCATGGCCCCCAGCGGGGCGTAACCCGAGGTCAGGCCCTTGGCCACGGTGATGATGTCGGGCTGGTACCCGTAACGGATGGAGCCGAACCAGTGGCCGAGGCGCCCGAAGGCGCAGATCACCTCGTCGGAGACGAGGAGGACGCCGTGGCGGTCGCAGATCTCGCGCACCCGCTCGAAGTAGCCGGGAGGCGGGGGGAAGCACCCACCGGCGTTCTGCACGGGCTCGAGGAACACGGCCGCCACCGTGTCGGCACCCTCCCGCTCTATGGCCCGCTCGATCTCGTCGGCCGCCCAGCGGCCGAACGCCACCTCGTCGTCGGCGAAGAGCTCGGCGCGGTAGAAGTTCGTGTTGGGCACCTTGATCGCGCCGGGCACGAGCGGCTCGAAGGGCGTGCGCAGCTCGGGGATGCCGGTGATGGAGAGTGCCCCCATCGACGTGCCGTGGTAGGCGATGGAACGGCTGATCACCTTCGTCCGCTGCGGCTGGCCCTGCATGCGGAAGTACTGGCGGGCCAGCTTCCAGGCCGACTCCACCGCCTCGGAGCCGCCGGTCGTGAAGAAGACGCGGTTGAGGTCGCCCGGGGCGTAGGACGCCACCCGCTCCGCCAGCTCGATGGCGCGGGGATGCGCGTAGGTCCACAGGGGGAAATAGGCGAGCGTGCCCGCCTGCTTGGAGCCGGCCTCGGCGAGCTCGGTGCGGCCGTGGCCGATCTGCGAGGTGAACAGCCCGGCCAGGCCGTCCAGGTAGCGCTTGCCGTGCTGGTCCCACACGTAGGCACCCTCGCCCCGCACGATCACCGGAACCTCGTGGTCCGCGTACGAGCCCATCCGGCTGAAGTGCATCCAAAGATTGCGCTTCGCCTGGTCGCTCAGGTTCGAGTTCTCCGGACTGGTGGTGCTCATCGTTCCTCCGCTCGGGGGTTGGGGCCGCTCATCGCGTGCCCCAGGTGTAGGTCTGCTTGGCCAACTTCAGGTACAGGAACGTCTCCGTGGCGCGCACGCCCGGGATGGAGCGCACGGAGTCGTTGAGGACGTGGAGCAGGCGCTCGTCGTCCTCGCAGACGATCTCGGCCAGGATGTCGAACGAGCCGGCGCACATGACCACGTAGTCGACCTCCTGCAAGGCGGAGAGCTTCTCGGCCACCCGGCGCACGTCGCCCTCGACGGAGATCCCGATCATGGCCTGACGGGTGAAGCCGAGCTGCAACGGGTCGGTGACCGCCACGATCTGCATGATCCCCGACTCCCGCAGGCGCTGGACGCGGCGCCGCACGGCTGCCTCGGACAGCCCGACCGCCTCGGCGATCGCCCCGTAGGGCTGGCGCCCGTCGCGCTGCAGCGCCTCGATGATGGCCCTGTTGGGAGCGTCCAGGAGGGCGCTCGTGGCCTGCCCCGGGTCGTTCTGGAGGCCCGCCTCGACCGACTCGGCGTCGGGCATTTCTTACCTCGCTTCGTTGGTCCCTCCGGGGGGCGAGCCCGGTTCTGCAGAATTGTGTCACCTTCCGGCCCCCAGTCAAGCAGAATTCGTCACATTGCGGTCCCGATATTGCGGAAACGCTTGTTGGACGCCCGATCATCTGTGATCCTGTAGCCACCGGCAGGGTGAGGAGAGGAGCCGCATGCGCACGCTGCAGAACTTCGTCGGGGGCGCCTACCGCGACGCGGAGGACGGGCCCACCGCGCCCCTGATCGACCCCAGCACCGGCGAGCCCTTCGCCGAGGCCCCCGTCTCGGGGCCGGCCGACGTCGACCGCGCCCTGGCGGTGGCGGCGGAAGCCTTCACCACCTGGCGGCGCACCACCCCCTCGGAGCGCAGCCTGGCCCTCATCCGGATCGCCGACGCCCTCGAGGCCAGGGCCGAGGACCTGGTCCGGGCCGAGTCCGAGAACACCGGCAAGCCCTTCCAGCTGACCATGGACGAGGAGATCCCGCCCATGGTCGACCAGATCCGCTTCTTCGCCGGCGCCGCCCGCAACCTCCAGGGACTGGGCGCGGCGGAGTACATGGCCGGCCACACCTCCTTCGTGCGGCGCGAGCCCATCGGCGTGTGCGGTGCCGTCACGCCGTGGAACTACCCGATGATGATGGCGGTGTGGAAGTTCGCCCCTGCGCTGGCGGCGGGGAACACCATGGTGCTCAAGCCGTCGGACACGACGCCGGTCACCGCGCTGCTCATGGCCGAGATCATGGCCGAGCACCTCCCGCCGGGCGTCTTCAACGTGGTCTGCGGCGACCGCGACACGGGCCGGGCGCTGGTGGTGCACGACACGCCCGCCATGGTCTCGGTGACGGGGTCGGTGCGGGCGGGCATGGAGGTGGCGGCGGCGGCGGCGCCCACCCTCAAGCGCGTGCACCTCGAGCTCGGGGGCAAGGCCCCCGTCATCGTCTTCGACGATGCCGATCCGGCTGCGGCGGCCGAGGGCATCGCCGGCGCGGGCTACTTCAACGCGGGGCAGGACTGCACCGCGGCCACCCGCGTCCTGGCGGGACCCCGGGTCCACGAGGAGCTGCTGGCGGCGCTGGTCGAGCAGGCCGAGGGGACGACCGTCGGCGGCATCGACAACGAGGACGCCGACTACGGGCCGCTCAACAACGCCAACCAGCTCGAGCGCGTGCGCGGCTTCCTGGAGCGCACCCCGGCGCACGCGTCGGTGGCTGCCGGCGGTGCCCCGGTGGGCGAGCGCGGCTACTGCTTCGCGCCGACCGTGGTGGCGGGCCTGCGCCAGGACGACGAGATGGTGCAGTCCGAGGTGTTCGGGCCGGTCATCACCGTGCAGGAGTTCAGCGACGAGGCCGAGGCGCTGCAGTGGGCCAACGGGGTGGAGTACGGGCTGGCCTCGTCGGTGTGGACCCGCGACCACGGTCGGGCCATGCGCATGGCGCGCGACCTCGACTTCGGCTGCGTGTGGATCAACACTCACATCCCGCTGGTGGCCGAGATGCCCCACGGCGGGTTCAAGCGCTCGGGGTACGGCAAGGACCTCTCCGTCTACGGGTTCGAGGACTACACGCGCATCAAGCACGTGATGAGCAACATCGAGGAGTAACCCATGATCATCGGGGTCCCCAGTGAGGTGAAGACCGACGAGTGGCGCGTCGCGCTCACGCCGGCCGGCGTGCGCGAGCTCACCTCGGCCGGGCACACGGTCTGTGTCCAGAAGGGCGCCGGCGACGGCTCGGCCATGCCCGACGCCGACTTCGCCCGGACCGGCGCGAAGATCCTCGACTCCGCCGAGGAGGTGTGGGCTGCGGCCGACCTGGTGTGCAAGGTGAAGGAGCCGATCGCCGAGGAGTTCCCGCTCCTGGGGATCAGGAAGGACCAGACGCTCTTCACCTACCTCCACCTGGCGGCGTCACGGGAGTGCACCGACGCGCTCGTCGCCGCCGGCAACGTGGCCATCGCCTACGAGACGGTGCGCCAGGAGGACAACACGCTGCCCCTGCTGGCGCCGATGAGCGAGGTGGCGGGGCGCATGGCGCCCCTCATGGGTGCGCACCACCTGATGCGGCCCGGCGGCGGCCGCGGCGTCCTCGTCTCCGGCGTCCCTGGCGTGCGCTGCGCCCGCGTCGTCGTGATCGGCGCCGGCGTGGCCGGCTTCGCCGCCGCCACGATCGCCGTCGGCATGCACTCGGAGGTCTTCATCCTGGACAGGAACCTCGACCGCCTGCGCGACGTGGACCATCACTTCCGCGGCGAGCTCGAGACCGTCGCCTCCTCCGAGCACGCCATCGAGGAGGTCTGCCTCGAGGCCGACATCGTGATCGGCGCCGTGCTCGTGGTGGGGGCGCGGGCGCCGCGCCTCGTCTCCGACGCGCTGGTCGAGCAGATGCGCCCCGGCTCGGTCCTCGTCGACATCGCGGTGGACCAGGGCGGCTGCTTCGAGTCGACCCGCCCGACGACGCACTCGAACCCGACGTTCGAGGTGCACGGCTCCATCTTCTACTGCGTGGCCAACATGCCCGGTGCCGTGCCGCACACGTCGACGCACGCGCTGGCCAACGCGACCCTGCCCTACACCCTCAGCATCGCCAACCAGGGGTGGCAGCACGCGGTGCGGGCCGACGCCGCACTGGCCGAGGGTGTGAACGTGGCCGACGGCCGGGTCGTGTACAAGCCGGTGGCCGACGCCCACGGCATGGCCTACACGCCGCTGGCCCAGCTGCTGGACTGATCAGCCGAGCTGCGAGCCGACCACCGAGACGAACGACAGCATCTCGCCCGGGTACCCGCCGAGGTTGTGCGTCATGGCCAGCCCACGGTCGGTGGTGGCGATCTGGCGGTCCGCCGGGGCCTCGCCCCGCATCTGCAGCCAGCACTCGAAGAGCATGCGCAGGCCCGAGGCGCCGACGGGGTGCCCGAACGACTTCAACCCGCCGTCGGGATTGACCGGGAGGTCGCCGTCCAGGTCGAACGTGCCGGCCAGGACCTCCTTCCACGCCGTGCCCCTGGGCGCGAAGCCGAGGTCCTCCATCAGGACCAGCTCCGTCGGCGTGAAGCAGTCGTGCACCTCGGCCATGGCCAGCTGTCGCCGCGGATCGGTGATGCCGGCCTGTGCGTAGGCGTCGGCCGCCGCGGCCTCGCACTCGGGGAAGTGGGTGTAGTCGTAGCCCGGGTCGATGAGGCCCGATCCGCTCCCCGTCGCGAACGAGAGCGCCTTGATGTAGATGGGCTTGTCGGTGTAGCGCAGCGCGTCCTCGGCCCGCACCACGATGGCGGCGGCCGCGCCGTCGGCCACGCCGGCGCAGTCGTACACCCCGAGGGTGCCGGCCAGGCGGGGGGAGCCCAGCGCGGTCTCCTTGGTGATCTCGCGCCGGAACTGGGCGCGCGGGTTGCGGGCGCCGTTGTGGTGGTTCTTGACGGCGATGGAGGCCAGCACGTCGGCCATGGTCTCGTCGTCCACCCCGTACTTCTGCCCGTAGGCCGGCGCCACCATGGAGAACATCGCCGCCGCCGTCAGCGTGCGGGCCGTGCCGTCGCCCGGCGGGTTGACGGCGTTGAGGCCCTGAAACCCGCTGTCCTTCACCTTCTCTGCGCCCAGCGCCATGGCCACGTCGTAGGCACCCGATGCCACTGCGTAGACGGCGCCGCGCAATGCCTCGGACCCGGTGGCGCAGTAATTCTCCACCCGGGTCACCGGCTTGTTGTGCAGCTGCAGCGGCCGGGCCAGCGTGATGCCGCTCATCCCGCTCTGCGCCGTGCCGAACCAGTAGGCGTCGATGTCCTCCTTGGACAGGCCGGCCGACTCGAAGGTTTCCGTGCCGGCGTCGACGATGAGGTCGTCGAGACCCTTGTCCCACTGCTCGGCGAACCTCGTGCAGCCCATGCCGACGATGGCCACCTTGTCGCGCACTCCGTGCGAACCCATCAGGTCTCTCCCTCCGTGCGCCCTGGACCACTGCGAACCGGGCGCGCCTTCCAGAAGTAATCGTGGATGCCGTCGGCGCTGAAGAGCCGGCGGAAGGTCATCTCGACCCGGCTGCCGGCGCCGATCTCCTCGGCGTCGGTGTCGGTGAGCTCGACCGGGTACCGCCCGCCCCCGTCGAAGTCCACGACGGCGAACACGATCGGCGGGCTCGGGGAGTAGGCGAGGCGGTCGATGGTGGAGGTCACCACGGTGCCCGTGGCTTCGGCCATGGCGACCGGCTCCATGTCGTCGACGGCGCCGCCCTCCATCGACACCCGCGACGGCGGCAGGTGCACGGCGCCCGAGCTGCGGTCCTTCGACCCGACGAAGCCGAACTTCCATTCCTCGTTGCGGTAGGCCGCCGTGCTCGACACCCGGGCCGGCTCGGGGCGCCGGGGCGGCTCGGGCTGGAGGAGGCCCCGCCAGGCCAGGAACTTGGCGTAGGTGAGCGGCGCGCCGTTGCCGACCTGCTCGGCCACGGGCCGGGCCGGGCGCCAGGCCGCCAGGGCGTCCGTCGTGCGCAGCACCACGGCGTCGGCACCGTCGGCCAGGTGCAGCGCGACCACGTTCGTCCCCGCCGCCGTCCCCGTGGCCGCCAGCGACTCGAGGGCGCCGGCGAGGACCAGGAGGGGATGGGCGGTGCCGCTCTGGCCGACGCTCGACGTCAGGTCGTCGACGGCCACCGACTCGCCCAGGCCCAGCTTCTTGACCAGGCCCGCCACGGCGCGGCCGTGCATGCCGGTCACCACCAACCGCCCGATGTCGCCGGCCTCGAGGCCGGCCGCCTTGAGCGCCCGGTCCAGCGCGTCCTGGCCCAGGGCCAGGTAGCGGTTCTCGCCGAAGCGCTCCTCCCACAGCTTGGAGGTGCGGTCGCCCGGCGCCCGCCAGCGGTCGGTGAATTCGTCGGTGGCGGAGGCGGTCGCCACCAGCTCGGCCAGCACTCCGGGGCCGTCTCCGACCAGCGCCGCCGCCCCGGCATCCCCGCCGGCGGCCTCGTCGCCACTGGTGGGCAGGCCGTCGCGCAGGTCGGCCGCCACGACCAGGGTGGTCCCGCCCCCACGCAGCGCCGCAATTAAACAGCCCACCCCCGAGCGCAGCGCGCCGCCGAAGTCGTAGGCGCCGACGTCGCGCCGGGAGCCGCAGCGCGGCGGCCACGGCGGTGGCGTTCGTCTTGTCCAGGTAGGCGGGCCGGGAGGTGGCGAACCACAGCGCATCGGGTGTGTGGCCCGGTGCCGAGCGCAGCGCCAGCCGGGCCGCCTCGACCCCGAGCGTCGTGGTGTCCTCGTCATGGGACGCCACGGCGCGGGTGCCCTTCCCGCCGCCGGCCCCCATGAAGGAGGCGATGTCCGCCCGGGTGAGCCGCCGGTAGGGCACGGAGCCCGCCGCACTGATGATGCCTCGCACGGCCGACGAGCCTAATGGGTGCCGGGAGGGGGTCCGATGGGTCGTCCGGTCGACCCCCGCCCGGGCGGAGCGGGCAGACTGTCGGTATGGCGGACCTGCCGGTTCCCGAACCACCGCGCCTGCCGCCGCGGGGAGCCGGCGGGCTCAGCGAGCGCGTGGCCGACGCGGACCGCGACCGCACCGTCACGCAGCTGCGGGAGCACGTCGTCGAGGGGAGGCTGACGCTCGACGAGTTCTCCGAGCGGGTGGGGCTGACCCTCGCGGCCAAGACCCGGGGCGACCTCGACGCGGTCATGGCCGACCTGCCCCAGGCGCCGGCGCGTCTCCCCGAGCCCACGGCCACCCCGGCCAAGGCGAAGCGACGGTGGCACGTCGCCGTCATGAGCGGCCACACCACCAAGGGCCGCTGGCGCATCAGCGGCAAGACGAATGCCATCGCCGTGATGGGCGGTTGCGACATGGACCTGCGGCAGGCCGAGATCGAGGGGCCCGAGGTCGAGATCACCGCCTTCGCCTTCTGGGGTGGCATCGACATCGTCGTGCCCGAGGGGTTCGACGTGGAGCTGCGGGGTTTCTCGTTCATGGGGGGTCGCGACCTCCGGCTGCGCGACGTGCCGATCATCCCGGGCTCGCCCCGGATCGTGGTGCGGGGCTTCGCCGTCATGGGTGGCATCGACGTCAAGAGCCGCCCCAACCGCTCGGCCAAGCGACTCTCCCGCGCCGCCTCCCGGGGAGCGCTCGGTGACACCGCCGGCATCGACGGTCCGGCCGACCTGGCGGCACTCGGCCAGCACGTCCGCCACCAGCTCAAGACGGAGCAGCGGGAGCAGCGGCGCGACCAGCGCGCCGGCGAGCGGGCCGAGCGCAGGAGCGGGTCTTCCCGGCCCGACGGCGCCCTCCCGACCGACGGGACCGTCACCATCCTCTTCTGCGACATGGTCGACTACGCCGGCATGACCGAGCGGCTTGGGCGACCTGGCCTCCCGCCAGGTCCTGCGCGAGCACCACGTGCATCGTGCGCGAGGCCGTGGCCCGCCACGGCGGGCGCGAGATCAACGTCCAGGGGGACGGCTTCATGGTCGCCTTCGGTGGCGTGGCGCGGGCGCTGCGCTGCGCCGTCGACATCCAGCGCGCCATCCGCGCCCACGTCCCCGGCGAGGGCGGCGAGCCCATCGCGGTGCACATCGGCATCCACACCGGCGACGCCCTCGACGAGGGCGACGACTACCTCGGACACACGGTCATCGTCGCCAGCCGTCTGGCCGACGCCGCGGGCGCGGGCGAGATCCTCGTCTCGTCCCTGTCCGAGCAGCTCGTCCAGGGCTCCGGCGAGTTCACCTTCGACGGCCACCGCGAGACGCGCCTCAAGGGGATGGAGCGGGCGCAACCGTCCGCCACCCTCGCCTGGGCCGAGTGACTGGGTGGACCCCGAGGAGCGCTGGGAGCAGGCCGGTCTCTACGATCGCCACGACCCCGCGGCGGCCGAGCGCCTGGCGCTCCTCGAGTACCTGACCGCCCGCGGCGCCACCATCGAGCAGATGGTGGACGCCCACCGGCTGGGCACGCTGCCCGGCGTCGCCGGCGACCTGGTCACCCAGGGCCGGAGGGGCACGACCACCGTCGCCGAGATCGCCCAGCACAGCGGCGTCCCCGTCCAGAGCGTCCTGCGCGCGCTGCTGGCGGCCGGGATCCCGGCCCAACCCGAGACCGAGATCCCCGGCGATCTGGGCGTCGGTGATGGCGGCGTTCGAGCAGGGTTCGGCGATCCTGGGGGAGGAGGCGGTCCTGGCCTTCACGCGGGTGCTGGGAGCTGCCGCCAACAACATCGCCGAGGCGGCCATCGCACTGTTCTTCGCCGAGCTGGGGCCGGGCACGGTCCGCGAGGGCCCCGACGAGCTCGCCCGGGCGCGGCTGGCCGAGGCCGCCACCACCGCCTTCACCGCGGTGCCCGAGGTCCTGGCGGATCTGGTGATGGACGCCTTCGAACGGGCCCAGCGCCGGGCCGAGGCCGCCAGGAGCTGGAGCGGCCCCTTCCCGCCCGACGCCGAGGGCCCGAGCGAGATCGTGGCCCTCGGGTTCGTCGACCTGGTCGGGTCGACCGCCTGGGCCCAGTCGATCAACCTCCGCCAGCAGAACCTGGCCCTCACCCGCTTCGAGTCGGCCGCCTGGACGAGCGCCGTCCTGGCCGGGGGCCGCCTCATCAAGACGATCGGCGACGAGGTCTTCTTCGCCGCCCCGACGGCGGAGGCCGCCTGCCGGATCGCGGTGGAGGTCTGCCGGGCGGCCGCCGAGGACGACGTGCTGCCCGCTGCCCGCGGGGTGGTGGGCCTCGGTGCCGCCACGCCCCGGGAGGGCGACTACTTCGGGCCGCTGGTGAACCTGCTCGCCCGGCTCGTGAAGACGGGGTCCCCCGGCGAGGTCGTGGTGACCGAGGCGGCGGCGGCGGGCCTGTCGCCCGACGAGTGGTCGCTGCGCCCGCTGGCGCCGGCGGAGCTCCGCGGCATCTCCGAACCGGTCAACGTGTTCGTCGCCCACCGCCGCCCGGAGGCTGCCCTGGGCACCTGAGCCGGGCGGGGCTGCCCGCGCCGCCCCCGCCCGCCCTGCCGTTCAGGGGGTGGCCGGCGTGAAGATGAAGGCCGCATCGGCACAGTCGCCCGACGTCTTGGCCGCGATGACGTAGTCGTGCGTCGGGTCAGCGGCGAAGTGGTAGACGTCGAGCCCCGGCTCGCTGGCCAGGCAGGTCAGGCTCGGGTCCAACGTCGTGAAGTCCGTCATGGTGCCCAGGACGCTCGATTGGCCGGTCGGGGGCGCGGTCCCCAACAGCCGGGTCTGGGCGCCGTCCCACGTGCCGGCGTAGGAGTAGGGGACCGGGGGAGCGGGGGCGGGCGCGGCCGCCGGAGCGGCCAACTCGAACATGAAGGCGCCGTCGACGCAGTCGCCGATGGACGTCTGGGCGATGACGTAGTCGTCGGCCGGATCATCGGCGTAGTGGTACACGTCGAGCAGGGGTGCCTTATCGAGGCAGTCGAGCTTCGGATCGGCGGTCACGAATTCGGTCATCGTCCCCTCCAGGGTCGAGGGACCGCTCGGCGGTGCGCTGGGCAGCACGCGTGTCCCCGCGCCCTGAAAGTCCCCACCGTAGGTATAGGACACGGGCTGGGCGACGGCCGCCGGTTGCGAGGTCGAGGTCGTCGAGGTCGTCGTCGACGAGCCGGCCGGCGTCTTGGGCGTCGTGGACCGCGCCTGCGGCGCGGCAATGCTCGAGCCCCGCCGCGCGGCGACCTTCGGCAACCCCGGGGACACGCTCGTGGAGGCGGGTCCGGTGCGCATCTGCTGCGGGGTCGGGGCCTTTCCCTCCAGCGCCGCGATCATGGGTGCATCGCTCGGGCCGTTCATGCCCAGCGTCCAGAACCCGACCCCGGCGATCCCGTTCTCCTTCGCCAGCCGGGCCGCCATGGACAGGGAGGTCGGGTTCTCGAAGAAGGCCTCGTGCCACTGGGAGCCGACCTCGTAGGAGGTCCATGCCGTGTCGGTGACCGGGTCCCAATAGATCGGGTGCCCGCTCTGTGCCTCCTGCTCGTAGGTGACGATGGTCGGCCCACCGGCCGGCACCGCGTCGAGGGTGCCGGCCGTGGTCGGCCAGTCGTACCCGAAGGACGGCATCCCCAGGAGCACCTTGCTCGGCGGGATCGCGCTCGTGTACTGGTTGAGGGCCGTCTGGTTCGAGAACATCGAGCTCGTCAGCACCGACTGGCCGCTCGGCGCCGCGCGCAGGTTCAGCTGGTATGCCATCACGAAGAAGCCGTCGACGTAGGGGCTCAGCGCGGTGATGTCGAAGAAGCCCCCCGCGTCGCCCGCCGAGGACGCGTAGGTGTCCATGGTCAGCTGGGAGTCGGGGTTGGCGGCCTTGAGCGTCTGGGACACGACCTTCACCAGGTTGGTGATCCCGCTCTGGTCGCCGGACCCCTGGCCCTCCAGATCGAGGTTGACCCCGTCGAGACCCCGTGCCTTGACGAGGAACAGCACGCTGTTCGCCAGTGTCTGGGGCGCGGTGGCGCTCGCCGCCAGCTGGTCGAGGGAGGACTGGGAGAAGTCGTCGAGAGTGACCACGACCCTCTCCCCGGCGGCGTGGGCGCGATCGACCAGATCGACGAAGTTCTGGCTCTCGTACCCCTGGGCGCCGGCACTCGATGTGCCCAGCGAGCCGTCGGGGTTGATCCCGATGGCGAAGTAGTCGACGGTCGTGAGGCCGGAGAGGTCGATTCCCGCGCTGTCGGCCAGCGCCCCGTCGGTGACGAACCCGAACACGGCGTGCGAGCCGATCGGGCGGCTGCCGGTTACCGAGGCCGGCGCCGCCGCCGGGACCACGCCCTGCGCGGATGGTGTCAGATCGGAGGGGGCCGGGGCGCCGAGGTCACCGGCCACCGAGCTGTTCCCGCCGGCGCCCGAGGCGATGGGCATCGAGTCCACGGCGGGCAGGATCGTGCTGACCAGATTCGTCTGGGCCGGCTCCCGTGATCCGAGCTGGGAGGCGAGGCCGACGAGCGCCAGCAGAACGAGCAAGGCGCCCGTGACCATGCCCGCCTTCCGATAGGAGAGCGGCTGGGGCACGGCGAACGAGCGCGGTCGGGGCTCGATCCGGAAGGCATCGATGAACGGGGAGCGCCTGGGCTGGAGCCGGCCTCGGTTCGACTCGCAGAGTGCGTAGAACCGATCCAGCCGTTCCCGGCCCTGGCGGGAGAGTGGCACGGCGTAAACCTAGCGACCCTGTGCAAGGCGAATTTCCTCGACCGGCTCCCTGTCACCGACCGTTCATCGCGGGGCCATGGTCGTGTCATGGATAGCGGAAGAATTCATGTCGGCCTGGCGGCCCACGCCGACGCTCCGCCGGGCCTGCTCCCTGGCGCCCCCACCCCGCGACTGACTGCTTGTCCTCCGTCGGCTCCACCGGTCCCGCCCGACGAGGTGGGAGGAGGCGGCGGCTGCGTCGAGCCCGCGGCAGCGTCGGCTCCTTGACTCGAAAGAAGGCAAAGGGCGGCGCTCGGGTGTTAACACCCACTTCACGGGCGTTAACACCCGCCTTCCGGAAAACGCCGGACCTTGCGGCTCCCGACACGCTGCCACGGTCACGTCGTCGTGAGAAGGCGCCGACCGCGTTCTGGTGAACGACCGACGGATCCTCACAGCTGGTTGCCCGGGAGGAATCGTGTGGATCCTCCGGGGCGGGGAACAGCCCGTCGAGCGTCCCTGGCGGGGGACGCCGCTGGATCGGAGAGGCCGGTCCGAGCCCCGGCGGGATCGGGCAGGCAGAGGGCGGAGCGCCGGGCGGGTCGAGCCTGGGCGGAGGTTCGCCGAGACAAGGGCCACCTCGACGTACCCGCTGAGCACCTGTCTGACCGCGCCAAAGGCCGTTGCGTCCGCTCAGGGCGTTCTGACCGACAGTGCGGGCGACCGACCGCTGCTGACAGGCCAGTGGGCGGCCGCTCTCGCGAGTCGGCAGGCCTCCGAGGCATCAGGGGTCTCGAACACAGAGGGATTCTTCGCCGATCCCCCACGGCTCTCGCGCCGAGGCGAATTGAGGGGAGGGGAGATTGCGCCGCACGGCCCACGGGATGGACCTCCGGGGTGTAAAAACCTGGCGCCCAAGAGTGTTAACGCGGCGACGACGACTGGTGTGCGCCGCTCCGTTCGGGCCTCACGAGGTTCGGCTCCGGAAGCGATTCAAGGAAAGCGGTGCCCGGTCGGGCGAGAATGCTGGTCGCTGAGTTCGAGGCGGTCCTCGAGCGTCGTCTGGGCAGACCGCCCGGTCTTCCATTGGCGCGGGACGGGTTTGGAAGCCTCAGCGGCCGTGCCGGGATCCTGGGTCGTCCGCCATCATCCCGTTTTGCTCCGGGTGCCTGAGTCGATCCGGACGGGCACCTCCGCCAAGGCCTCACCACCTGCTTGCCACCATTCTGCGCCGCCGATGTAAACAGTCAGAGTTAGTGTTAACGGGCCATGGCGACGACAAAGTCCACTGTGCTCGGGATCCGGCTCGACCATGATCGGCGCGCCTGGGTCGAGGGCGAAGCCGCGCGAAGAGGCCTTTCGGTGCGCGGCCTCTTCGAGGGGATGATCGACGGCGCACGCCTCGGTGAGGCGATGCCTGCCGAGAAGGCCACGGCCGGTTCGGGCTTTGCGGAGCCCGGTGCCCTTGGAGGCCAGCATCCGGTGGAGGAAACCGGGGAGGCACTGCACGCGGGCGACACGTCGACCTCCGAGAGCGATGGGGGTGTTTACACCCCACGTCCGACACCGCTGCGAGCGCCATCGAACTCGTCGCCCTGGACCAACTTCGGATCTGTCGCGACCGTTCCGAGTGGCCTGATCCGCGGTGCCTTCTCCCTCACGACTGGGCTCATCGAGTCGAGTAGCCGGTGCGCCGGCAAACGGCTTCGCAACTGCGCGTTAACGCGTTTCATCGTGGCGGGAGCCGGTGTAAACACGTCCGAACCCGACGGCCGAGGATCCGAGAACTGACGCAAGACCGCCATGCGAATTGTTTCACGAGGAACAAACGTCGCAACTCGGCTGTGTAGTTTTCGAATCGTTCGGATGGCGCGTCGAAACATGGGACAGCGTGGCGCACGGTGCTAGAACTCCGGACGGTGAGGGCCGGCAAGCGGGGACTGTGGGCACTTCTCACGACAGTCGTTCTCTGCGCAGCATGCAGCTCGCCGTCGGCCAAGCCTCGGGCGAATACGCAACCGTCCATCCACTCCTGGCCCTCTTCGGCCCAGGCCGACGCTTGTGCCACCAATTCGTCGGCGGACTGGATGCA
This sequence comes from uncultured Acidimicrobiaceae bacterium, assembly GCA_963826835.1. GTDB lineage: Bacteria > Actinomycetota > Acidimicrobiia > Acidimicrobiales > RAAP-2 > Bog-473. Next base: position 479,126 of record CAWGYK010000006.1, on the reverse strand, counting down.
CTGCCTCACCGAGGCGCATCCCGCCTTTGCTGATCTCCCGCTGTCGTATCTGGCGCTTCCCGGTTCCGAGAACGCCGGCACCTTCAATCTCGATCCCGAGGCCCTCGATACGCAATCTGGCTCCGCCTGCACGACCTTCAGCGCCGGAACCTCCCCCAGCGAAACGACTGCGCAGCGCTTCTCCGCCACGCAGGACGAGACGATCACCCGGCAGCTCGAGGAAGGTGTGCGCTGGATAAACCTTGATGTGGGCTACAACGGCGGAGGCAATCCGATCACGGGATGGCGGGTCGTCCAGAACCTCTACAGCAACTGGCCACTTTTCGAGTATCTCGACCAGGTCGCGAACTGGGCGGCGAAGAACCCGACCGAAGCGGTCGTCGTCGATCTCTCGACGATTTGCTACGACCACGACCCGACAAAGGCCGTTGACCAGGGTCTTTGGGCCAACTTCGCCGCGACGAGCTCTGAGGGTGCCGGTCCCAAGACGATCGCCGACGTCGCTGCCCGCCCGTCTTCGGTCGGGGGGTCGTTGCCCTCGGCGACGTTGGGCCAGCTCGCCCGGCCTGGTCACAACGTTGCCGTCCTCGTGCCCTCCACCGCCAAGGCCGTGAAGGTGCTTTCCACCACCGACCACGTGGAACCGTTTCTCGCAGCGTCAGCTGGAGCAAAGGCAGGGGGGTCGACCGTGGTCGTGCAGTCGGACCCGAGAGTCGCCCCGACGAATCCGGACGAGTTCCCGGCGGCCAACACCGACCTCGGATCCTTCCCCACGACAGCGAGCCCCGCCCTCGGATCACTGCACGGGAAGGGTCTCTACGTGAGCAAGCTCGCCTATGAGCTCAAAGGGGCCCCAGCTTCGACACAGAGCACGATCTTCACCGATTTCGTGGGGCTGATCGCCTCCAACGGGATCTTCAAGGCCTGGATGTCGGGCCTGTGGACCGGGGCCTACGGGCAGATTCTCTCCACGTGGGGTGATTCCACCAACGTCGTGCTCGCCGACGGCGTCGACCACGGCGGCTTTGTGCCGGCGGTCATCGAGCGGAACGGCCGCTAGTCGGAGCCTGGCCGATCGCAACGACCGGACACCCCAATTCCGTCGAATCCCGCAGGGGGACAATTCCGAGACAACGGCCCTTTGATGCCGCCACTGCAACCCGCTGCGAGCCATGGGGCGAAGTCGGATCTCGTGATCGCCAGCGGATCCCGACGGGCGGTTCTGTCCGGGTTCGAGAATGGTGGGGGCGGGGTGGCATTCGACCCGCACCGCCGATACCATCTGTTCCCTATTGAGGGCCAGCAAGGCGGCTGGTTGGGGTGGTCTCGCTCGAGGAGATCAAGGCAGTGGTGGCAGCACTGCCTGGCCGATCCGAGCGCTCTCCTCATTGGCCCCGTGGCGGGATGGCGATAGGACACGAGGGGCAGAGGCAAGGGGAGGGTCGAGTGAACCAGCGGTCGGGCTGGCACGGTTGGGGTCGCGTAGTGCGGTCCTTCCGTGTTCCTGCGTTCCGCTGCTGCGCGCCGCCGATGAACGAGATGCACGCCCGTAACTGCGGATGACGCGGATGCGTGGCAGGCAGGAAGTCAGCTCCGACACGTCAAGCACGCGTGGCTCCTTCCTGCGACGCCGTCATCGCGACACGCTTCGTGGTGCGGCGAACGCGGGCCGATGGGGACGACGGGTCATTGTGACCGGCTTCGCCACCGTGCTGACCGTCGGGGCGATCGCTGGTCTCGTGGGCATTGCTCCCGAGGTGTACTCGCCCTCGATCGCCGCCGCTTCGAACGTCTACACCCAGACGATCAGTGGCACGACCGGCCCGTGCTCGGGCACCTGGTTCAACAACACGAATCTGGTCGTGCCCGCGGGCATCATCTCCACCCAGGTCACCCTCATCGGCGGTGGCGGTGGCGGCTCCGCGGCGAACGGCACCAACGCCACGGGTGGTGTCGGGGGTGGAGGGGCACAGGTCGAGGCCACCATTCCCGCCTCCGGCTTGCCGGCAGGGTCCGTGCTCTACAGTCATCTCGGGTGTGGTGGCGGGGCTGGTTCGGGAGCTCCGACCGCTGGCGCGGGAGGGACAGGCGAGAGCGACTCCGGGGCCGGATCGACCACCCCCACGGGCAGCGGGGCTGCCGGTGGCACGGCCCAAGGGGACAATGCCGGCGGTGGCGGAGGCGGAGGGAGCGCGCTCTGCGTCGTGGCCACGGCAGCGTCCAACTGCAGTGGCGGGACGATTTTGGGGGTGGCCGGGGGCGGGGGCGGCGCGGCGGGCGCCGTCTCGCGTGGGACCTTTCCGACACCACCGGCCGTGACCGGCGCCACCGGCGGGGAGGGTGCCGCGTCGAGCACGAGCAACGGAGGTGCCGGGAGCGCGACGGGGTGCTCAGGTTCCGGTGGTTCTGGAACGTGCACCGGCGGGGGTGGCGGGACGACGTCGGCGGGTGTCGCCGGAACGGGTGCCGTGAGCGGCACGGCCGGGAGTGGTGGCGGGGGAGGCGCGGGAGCTTCCGGTTCGGGTTCGGGCGGCGAACAGAATGCCGCCGCCGGTGGTGGTGGTGGTGGAGACTTCGGCGGTGGCGGTGGTGCCGAGGGGCAGACGGCCGCCACAGGGTCACATTCGACGTCCGGCACCGGCGCCGGGGCGGGCTCATCCTTCTGGAACAGCTCGCTTGGCGGATCCGTGACCTATTCCAATATCGCGACGACCGGGACGAACTGCGGGACGTCCACGGCGCAGTGCGCCAACCGCTCTACCGGGAACGGCTCGGGCGGTACGGCAGGGAACACCGGCGCCAACGGGTCTCTGGTGGTGACCTACACCGTCGGTGGCGTCGCGACCAATTCGACGTTCACCACTCAGCCGAGCACGACGGCCACCTCGGGCGGTACCTTCGCCCGCCAGCCGGTCGTCAGAATCAGGGACTACACGGACGTCGACGTGGGAAGCGATCCCGTTCAGCTGGCCATCGCCACGCAGCCGGCGGGGGGTACGGCCACGCTCACGTGCACCGCCAACCCCGTTTCGTCAAGCGCCGCAGGTGTCGCCACCTTCGCCGGCTGCTCCATCAGCGGTCCGGTGGGGGCGTACACGCTTTCGGCGACCGATACGGCTGACGGCCAGGTCGTCGCCACGTCGACGACCATCACTCTCTCGCCGGGAACCGCCACGCACCTGGCCTTCGTCCAAGAACCGAGCAACGCCCAAGCCGCCTCTACCATCACCCCCGCGGTGACGGTGGCCGTCGAGGACGCCGCCAACAACGTCGAGACCGCCAACCACACGACGACGGTGAGCCTGGCGATTGGGACCAATCCGAGCGGTGGGTCCCTCACCGGGGGCTCGGCCACCACCGTGGTCGCCGGCGTCGCCACCTTCTCGGGGCTGTCCATCAACAAGGCAGGAACCGGCTACACGCTGGTCGCGTCGAGCGCACCCGCGCTGACGACGGCCACCTCGACCGCATTCACGATCGCTCCGGGAGCAGCCAACCACTTGGTCTTCGTGCAGGGTCCGTCCAACGCTGTGGCAGGGGCTGCGATCTCCCCTGCCGTGACGGTCGCAGTCGAGGACACCAACGGCAACGTCGAAACCGGTGACAACACGACCACCGTCAGCCTGGCCATCGGGACCAACCCGAGCGGAGGCACGCTCACCGGTGGCGCAGCCGTCACCGTCTCGGCCGGCGTCGCTACCTTCTCGGGACTCTCCGTCAACAAGGTCGGCGTCGGCTACACGCTGGCGGCATCGAGCACGCCGTCGTACACGGCAGCGACCTCGTCGGGATTCTCCATCACCGTTGGCACGCCGACGCGACTGGCCTTCATGCAGGAGCCGTCCAACACCGCTGCCGGGTCGGCCGTCTCGCCGGCCGTCACCGTGGCGGTGGAAGATGCCAACGGCAACATCGAGACCGGTGACCAGAGCACCACTGTGACCTTGGCCTTCGCGAACAACCCGAGCGGCGCGACGCTCAGCGGCGGCTCCGCGACCACGGTTGTCTCGGGTATCGCCACCTTCTCGGGGCTCTCGGTCAACAAGGTCGGCACCGGCTACACGCTGTCAGCCACGAGCGCGCCCGCCAACACCGCCGCCACCTCGTCCGCCTTCAACATCTCGGCAGGTCCCGCCACGCAGCTCGCCTTTGTGCAGGGCCCGAGCAACACTGCGGCCAGCTCCGTCATCACGCCAGCCGTGACGGTGGCCGTGGAGGACGCCGATGGCAACGTCGAGACTGGCAACAACACCACGCAGGTCACGCTGGCCATCGGCAACAACCCGGCCAGCGGCACACTCAGTGGCGGCTCCGCCGTGACAGTGGTCTCTGGTGTCGCCACCTTCACCGCTCTTTCGATCAACAACGCGGGGAGCGGTTACACACTCTCGGCGTCGAGCGCACCGAGCTTGGCCGGTGCCACATCGTCGAGCTTCACCATCACGCCGGGAACCGCCAGCAAGCTGGCCTTCGTTCAGGGCCCGAGCACGACGCAGGCCGGTTCGGCCGTGTCCCCGGCCGTGACCGTGGCCGTCGAGGATGCCAACGGGAACGTCGAGACCGGGAACAACACGACGACCGTGAGCCTCGCCATCGGGACCAACCCGAGCGGTGGGACGCTCAGCGGTGGCGCAGCAGTCACCGTGTCAGCCGGCATCGCCACGTTCTCGACCCTCTCCATCAACAAGGCTGGCAATGGCTACACGCTGATCGCGTCCAGCACGCCGTCGTTCACTGCGGCCACCTCGTCCTCCTTTTCCATCACGGCCGGCCCGGCGACCCAGCTTGCCTTCGTCCAGGGCCCCAGCAATGCCCAAGCCGGCTCTTCCATCTCCCCGGCCGTCACCGTGGCCGTCGAGGATGCCAACGGCAACGTCGTCACCTCCGACAACACGACCACAGTGACCCTTGCCATCGGAAGCAATCCGAGCGGCGGGACGCTCACCGGTGGCTCGGCCGTCCCGGTCTCGGCGGGTATCGCCACCTTCTCGGGACTCTCCATCAACAAGGTCGGCATCGGGTACACCCTGACGGCGTCGAGCACTCCGACGTTCAACCCGGCCACGTCGCCGGCCTTCAGCGTCACCCCCGGAACAGCCACCCAACTGGTCTTCGTCCAGGGCCCCACTTCCGCTGTCGCCGGCAGCATTGTCACCCCGGCCGTCACGGTGGCCGAGGAGGACGCCGACGGCAACGTCGAGTTCGGCGACAACACCACCGAAGTAACGCTGACCATCGGAACCAACCCGGGGGGTGGGACGCTCGCCGGTGGCACCGCAGTGACCGTGTCAGCCGGCATTGCGACGTTCTCGGCCCTCTCCATCGACAAGGCCGGCACCGGCTACACCCTCATCGCGTCCAGTACGCCGTCGCTCGCTGCGGCCACGTCGCCCGCCTTCACGATCACGCCAGGAGTGGCAACGCACCTGGCCTTCATCCAGGGACCAAGCAACGCGCAGGCGGGTTCGGCCATTTCGCCGGCAGTGACCGTGGCCGTCGAGGACGGCAACAACAACATCGAGACAGGGGACAACGCGACCCAGGTCGTCCTGGCCATCGGCACCAATCCGAGCGGTGGGACCTTGACCGGTGGCTCCGCAGTCACCGTCGCCTCGGGCATCGCCACGTTCTCCAATCTGTCCATTGACTTGATCGGAGCTGGGTACACCCTCAGCGCCTCGAGCACGCCCTCGTACACCTCGGCGGTCTCGTCCCCGTTCAGCATTACACCGGGAGCGGCGACCCATTTGGGCTTCATCCAGGGCCCGAGCAGCACAGCAGCCGGCTCCGCAATCTCTCCGGTGGTCACGGTGGCGGTGGAGGACGCCAACGGCAACGTCGAGACCGGGGACAACTCGACCACGATCAGTCTGGCTATCGGAACCAATCCGAGCAGCGGGACGCTGACCGGCGGCTCCGCCGTCACCGTGTCGGCCGGAGTCGCGGCCTTCTCGGCCCTCTCCATCGACAAGGTCGGATCCGGTTACACATTGGCCGCGTCCAGCACGCCGTCGTTCACCACGGCGACCTCGTCGGCCTTCACCGTCACGCCGGGAGCGGCGAACAATCTGGTGTTCATCCAGGGTCCGAGCAATGCGCAGGCCGGTTCGGCCATTTCGCCGGCGGTGACCGTGGCCGTCGAGGACGCCAGCGGCAACGTCGAAACCGGCAACAACACGACCACGGTGACCCTGGCCATCGGGAACAACCCGGGGGCAGGGACGCTGACCGGCGGCTCCGCCGTCACGGTGTCGGCCGGCGTCGCCACCTTCGCGGGCCTCTCCATCAACAAGGTCGGCATCGGCTACACGCTGACCGCCTCGAGCAACCCGTCGTACGCGCCGGCCACCTCCTCGCCTTTCTCGATCCTGCCCGGCGTGGAGACCCAGCTGGCCTTTGTACAGGGCCCGAGTGACGCGGCCGCGGGTGCGGAGATGTCTCCTTCGGTGACGGTGGCAGTCGAGGACGCCGACGGCAACGTCGAGTTCAGCGACAACGGCACCCAGGTGACCCTGGCCATCGGGACGAACCCGAGCGCAGGCACCCTGAGTGGTGGCGGGGCCGTCACGGTCTCGGCCGGCATCGCGACCTTCCCAGGGCTCTCCATCGACAACATCGGCACGGGCTACACGCTGTCGGCCACGAGCTCACCCACGTATACAGCGGTCACCTCGTCGGCCTTCGACATCACCCAGGGCGTGGCGACCCACCTTGCCTTTGTCCAGGGGCCCTCCACCTCAGTTGCGGGCGTCGCGATCACGCCAGCGGTGTCGGTGGCGGTCGAGGACGCCAGCAACGACATCGAGACAGGGGACAACTCGACCCAGGTCACGTTGGCCATCGGCACCAATCCGAGCAGCGGGACGTTGATCGGCGGCTCGGCCCTCACGGTGTCTTCGGGCGTGGCAACCTTCTCGGTCTTGTCCATCAACAATGCGGGGGTCGGTTACACCCTCGTCGCCTCGAGCACCCCGTCCTACGCCGCGGCGACGTCGGCGCCTTTCGACGTCACCCCCGGGACACCCGATCATTTGGCCTTCATACAGGGACCCTCGAACACGATCGCCGGGGGCACCATTGCACCGAATGTCACCGTGGCGGTGGAGGATGCCAGCGGGAACGTCGAGACTGGTGACAATACGACGACCGTCGGTCTGGCCATCGGGACCAACCCGGGGGCCGGGACACTGACAGGGGGTGCCGCCGTGGCGGTCTCCGATGGTGTCGCGACCTTCTCGGGACTCTCGATCAACGCGGCCGGTTCCGGCTACACCCTCACGGCGTCGAGCACGCCGACGTACACCGGGGCCACGTCATCGGCGTTCGACCTCTCGCCAGGTACGCCGACCCAGTTGGCCTTCGTTCAGGGGCCGGTCGGAACCGTCGCAGGGTCGGACATCACACCCGCCATCACGGTCGCCGTCGAGGACGCCAGCGGGAACGTCGAGACGTCCGATAACACAACCCAAGTCAGCTTGGCGATCGGGACCAACCCGGGCGGTGGGACACTGACCGGTGGCTCGCCGGTCACCGTGTCCGGGGGCATCGCCACGTTCTCGGCACTTTCGATCGACAAGGTCGGCACCGGCTACACGCTGTCGGCCACGAGCTCGCCCAGCTACACGTCAGCCCCCTCCACCCCGTTTGACGTGACCGTGGGCGCGGCGACGCAGTTGGTCTTCTCGCAGAGTCCTCCGAGCAGCTCCACCGCCGGATCGGCTCTTTCGCCGGCCGTCACCGTCGCCGTCGAGGACGCCAACGGGAACGTCGAGACCTCCGACAGCACCACCCAAGTCAGCCTGGCCATCGGGACCAACCCTGACGGTGGGACACTGACCGGTGGCTCGCCGGTCACCGTGTCCGATGGCGTCGCCACGTTCTCGGCACTTTCGATCGACAAGGTCGGCACCGGCTACACGCTGTCGGCGACCAGCACACCTTCGTACATCGACACCACCTCCTCGCCCTTCGACATCACGCCGGGCGTGGCCACGCAGCTCGCCTTCGTGCAGGGCCCGTCAACCACCGTTGCGGACGCCCTCATCACTCCGGCCGTGACGGTCGTGGTCGAGGATGCAGAGGGCAACGTCGAGACCAGTGACGACGCGACGCAGGTGGCACTGGCTGTCGGGACGGATCCGAATGGCGGAACGCTCACGGGTGGAGCGCCCACGACGGTGTCGGCGGGAGAAGCCACCTTTTCGGTTTTGTCCATCAACCAACCCGGGAACGGGTACACCCTCGTTGCTTCCAGCAACCCAAGCGAGGCAGCGGTCACGTCGTCGGCCTTTGACGTCACCCCGGGCGCGGCTGACCAGCTGGCCTTCATTCAAGGACCTTCCGACAGCCTCGCCGGCGGCACTGTCAACCCGGCAGTGACCGTGGCGGTCGAGGACGTCAACGGCAACATCGAGACCGGCGACAACGCCACGCAGGTGTCACTGGCCATTGGGACCAACCCGAGCAGCGGGACGCTGACGGGCGGGTCGCCGACCACCGTCGTCTCAGGGGTCGCGACATTCTCCGGCCTGTCCATCGACAAAACCGGGATGGGTTACACCCTGACGGCCACCAGCTCGACATCCCTCCCGGCAGCAACCTCATCGGAGTTCGACATTGCTCCAGGACCTGCCACTCAGCTGGCTTTCGTCCAGCAGCCAACTGACGCAGTGGCCGGCGCGGATATCACTCCCGCAGTGACCGTGGCCGTCGAGGACGCCGAGGGCAATGTCGAGACCAGCGACAGCTCCACTCAGGTGGCACTGGCCGTCGGGACCGACCCAGGCGGTGGGACGCTCGGCGGCGGAGCGGCCTCGACGGTGTCCGCTGGCGTCGCCACCTTCACCGGCCTTACCGTCGACGAGTTCGGCACCGGCTACACGCTGGCGGCCACGAGCTCCCCTGCCTACACGGGCGCGACGTCGTCGCCCTTCACCGTTACGAGCGGGGAGCTCGGCCTCAGTTGCGTCCCGCCACCCGGATCACCGGCTACGCAGTGCGAGGGAGTCGATCTACCCGCCATCACTCTGGACGGCAACGGCCAGACGGTCTCGGCTCCCGGCAACAGCCTCTACGTCACGGACGAACGAGGCCTGGCGAACGTCGGCTGGTCGGTGAGCGCCTACCTGATGCCGACGCCGGGGAACCCGAACTCGGCGTGTGCCAGCATCGCCACGTTCTGCAACGGGTCCGTTGGGGCGTCTGCGGCCAATCCCCAGGGGCAGATCCCTGCGACCGACTTCTCGGTGGGAGGTCTGACCTGTACAGCCGTCGCCGGGAACTCGAGCCCGAACCCCCTGGCCGGGCCCGGGGGAGCCTTCCCAGCCGGCGGAGGCGCCGTTTCGCTGTGCACGGCGGAGGCCGGCCAGAGTTCCGGTACGTTCAAGTTGGGGGCCACCTACTCGTTGACCATTCCCGAGGGCGTCTACGCAGGGAACTATCAAGCGACGGTCGAATACCTGGCGTTCTAGCGTTCGCACAAGGCTGTGCCGCTGTGCCACGGATCGCTTCTGCCCGTCGGCCATCATGGGGCAACACATGACCGGGACTCGACGGTGGATGGTCTTCAACGGGATCAAGCGGCAGAGCTTCGTCTTCTTGGCCGCCCTCATCATGGGCGCGGTGCTCGTGATCCCTCCCGCTCCGACGGCATCGGCGGCGAGCAACGGGCTCTGGTCCGTCTCCCCGACCACGCTGCCGGGCCAGGCGCCGAGAGAGCTCTTCAACCCCGTGCTCACGCCAGGCAAGGCGTACAGCGATTCCGTCACCGTTGCCAACTACACGCGCGCGGCCTTGACCTTCAACCTGTACGGATCGGACGCGTTCAATACGCCGGGAGGTGGCCTCTCTCTCCGACGACGGACCGATACCCAAGTCGACCTCGGCAGATGGATCACTCTGCCATACCGGCAACTCAGTGTTCCGGCGCGTAGCTACTCGATTGTGCCCTTCACGATCCTGGCGCCGAGCCAAGCGGCCCCCGGTGACTATGTCGGTGGGATCGTGGCCGAGGAGACACAGGGGACCACCTCGCACGCAGGTTCAGTCCCCATCACGGTGCTGCAAGCGGTGGGTGTGCGTATCTACGCCCGGGTCGTGGGCCCCCTCCACCCAGAGCTGACCATTGGCGGCACGTCCCTTGCCGTCCGGCACACGGTCGCGAGCCAGTTCGGAGGACCGGTCGGCGCCACGGTGAAGTTCACTGTCACCAACTCGGGCAACACCGTGCTCAATCCGATCGCAGCCGTCCAATTGACGACGCCGGTTGGAACAGCGGGGCGACGTACGGTCACCATAAACCAGCTCCTACCTGGGAATTCCCTGAAATGCTCGTTGAACTTTCCGAGCGTCAGCGCGTACGGGCACTTGCGGGCCGCGGTGACGGTCACCGGTCTTCGAGCGAAGGCCACCAGCAGCGTGTCCGCCTGGGCGGTGCCGTGGGTATTGCTCGTGATCATCTTGGTGGTTCTGTTCGTCCTGGTCGCACTCTTCGTCCGGTTTCGGCGGCATCGGCACGGCGTTCCCGAACCAACTGACCCCGAGATGCCTCCGTCCTGACCGTTCCGTCATCGCGGCGGTACACAGACGAGCTGAAGCGCCACGCCCGGGAGCTGCTCGCTCCGTCCCTGCGAAGCCGTCACCCGTCGCCGTCAGGCTCGTCTTGCAAGAGGCCACCACGCCGCGTCGAGCACCGCCGCTCGAAGCTCTCCATCCGTCGGTTCACGCGCAGCACCTGGTCATCCCGATCGTCTGGCGAGTCGACAAGGTCATCCGATCACCAAGACCCGACTCCCCATCAGCCAGCAGGCAGACCCTCCGCCGCGCCCTAGAGAACGCGGCGGAGGGTGACGCTGCTAGCTGTCGAACATGTCGCTTACCGCGCGACGCAGCTTCGTGGCGAGGTCACGTGGGCGATAGAACGCAGTCACGATCAGGTAGCCAAGGTCCAGCAGAAGCAGGCCTCCGAGCAGCGTGAACCAGGTGCTCGGCCCGGATCCAGTGAAGGCCAGGGTGCTCGCGCTGGTGCTCGGGGTGGTTGTCGCGGTGGTGGCCCCCGCGGTCCCCGCGGCGGTAGCCGCCGCGGCCGTCGTCGCACCCGCCGCTTGCGTGACAGCGGCCGGGGGCGTGGGGGTCGGGGCCGGGACGAACGCAATGTCGACGGTCGCCTTGGCGCCGCCAGAGTCGCCGAATGCGAGGACGCAGGAGTCGCCCGCTGTCGTCTGGGCGGACGTGGGTGGACAGGGGTAGCCCGCAGCGTCGGTCGCCGGACTCTTCCCCGCACTGTCAGTGGCGGGGCAGGTAAACAGATACCCGGTGCCGCAGGGCGGACCCACGGTGCCCGTGGCGATGGTCACCGTCGTCGAAGGCAAGTCCCCACTGGCTGGGACGCTTATGAGGCTGGTCGCCGACGGGCCGGTGCATCCCACCGGGACGGTTTCGCTGATGGTGCCCAGAGTGAGGGTCACCGTTGGCTGGCTCGGGTCGTTGTTGCACTCGAGAATAGCGCCCGAACTGCCGCCATCGAAGCCCGATCCGGTCACCGTGACCTTCGATCCACCGTTGAGACACGTCCCTGGATTCACGGTCAGGCTCGGCGTGCCAGACGAGGTGGTCGATTTCGCCGTGCAGGGCACCGTCGTCGTCGTGCTGGCCGGCGCCGTCGTGGTCGTCGTGGTCGCAGCTGTCGTGGTCGTCGTGGTCGCAGCGGTGGTGCTGGTCGTCGTGGTCGAAGCGGTGGTGGTCGTGGTGCCGCCTCCCGACGTCGTCGTCGTCGTGCCACCCCCCGAGGTCGTGGTGGTTGTCGTGCCTCCCTGACCGCTAAACGAGATGTCCTCGGTGAGCTGGGAGCCGCCGAGAGTCCCGAAGGCGATGACGCAGCTGGCGCCCGCGTTGAGCTGGGCCGTGGTGGGTGGGCACGGGAAGTCCGCCGCGTCAGTGGCTGCGGAGCCGCCGCCCGAGTCGGTGCCGGTTGTTGGCGGACCTACGGTTCCGGTGGCGACGGTGAACGGTGACGAGAGGTTGCCACTCGCATCGGTCTCCACGATGTGGGTCAAGGGGTCGGAGCACGACACCGGAATGGCGTTGCCGGCCAAACTGATGGTCGGCTGGGGGCTTGTGTTGTTGCACTCCAAGATGGCGCCCTCGGAGCTGGCCGTAAAGCCACTTCCGGACACGGTGACGGATTGGCCGTTCGTCAGCCCGGTGTTGGGTGAGACCGACAGGGCTGCCGTCGCTCCGGCGGGGCCCGAAAAGGCCAGTATCCCGAGCATTCCCGCCCCGAGCAGAACTGCTGCACCCAACGAGAACGCCGTGTCTCTCCGAAAACGTCGCATTCGCAAGCTCCCCCCGGGCCTAGGCCCGTCCCCTCAACCGACCCCCTCGCCGACTTGAGGTGCCCACATGGAGAACCCCAGAACTGTCGGCGGGAGTTTGTCCCAAAGCTGACGCGCCGTCAAGAAGGCTTCGCTGGAGCGACGCCTGCTCAAAGTAAGACGCCTGCTCAAAGTAAGACGCCTGCTCAAAGTAAATCGTCCGATGACTTTTCATGGGCCTTTCTCCGAGGGGGAGCGGCCCGCAGCGAGTTTCCGGTCGGGCACCCTCTGCGCAGAAGCAGTTGGCGCGGCCGGCAGAATGGGCTCACGATCAGATATCCGAGGTCGAGCAGCAGGAGCCCGCTGGCAAGGGTGATCCACACACCGTGACCTGCTCCCGTATACGCCAGAGAAGACGTCCCGGGGGAGGGCGAACCGGGTGTCGAACTCGAGTCCGTCGCCACTCCGGTCGTCGCCACTCCGGTCGTCGCCGCTCCCGTCGTCGCCGCACCGGTCGTCGTGGCGCTCGTGGCCACAGGTGGTCCAGGCTGGGCCTGGATGATCCAGGCGGGAATCGTGTCCACGTGGCCGGTTGAAACACCGGTCAGAAGAATCTGGTGGTACCCCACGACGGTGTCCAAGGGAATCGTCACGGACCCAGAGGCAATTCCCAGGGAACTCGCAGTGAAGGCCCCCAACTGGATGGGAGTCGAGTGGATGGCCGCCGTGACCTGCTCGCTGGATCCGAACCCCGCTCCTTGGATCATCGTCGGCTGACCGGCAACGACCGTCAAGAATCCCGGCAGCGCAATGGTTGTGGTCGTGGTCGGCTGCGTGGTTGTGGTGGTTGAGCTGGGCAAACTCGTGGTGGCTGTCGTCGTGCCACCGACGGCGAAGGAGATCGGGATTGTCGCCTTGGCGCCGGCCTCGTCGCCGTAGGAGATCACGCACGACACGCCCGCACTCATTTGTGCCGGAGTCGGCGGGCACGGGTAGTCGGCGGCGTCCGTGGCCGCATCGCCGCCGGAGGTGTCGGTGCCGGGTCCGGGTGGCCCGGTGACCCCCGACTCGATGGTGAAGGTCGTGGAGAGATTCCCGCTGGCATCGGTCGAGGCGACGTTGCTCAGCGGGTTGGTGCACGAGACGGGGATGTCGTTGCCGAGGACCGAGACGGTCGGCTGACTCGCGTCGTTGTTGCACTCCAAAACTCCGCCCGTTGAACTCTCATCAAAGCCCGCCCCGGTAACCGTGACACTTTCGCCAGCGGTCAACCCGGTACTTGGGCCGACCGCGAGGGTCGCTGCTGCAGACGCCGGTCTGGAGAGCAGCAATCCGGCGGCGAGGGCGGAGAACAACACGAAAGCCACCGCAATCGAGAGTCGATTGGCGCGTTTGACACGTCGCATTCCCCATCCCCCGAGCCTCTAGCCCCCCGGTTCAGCCCCCCTCACGAAACTGCGTGACCTCCCACTTGGAGTTCCGCAGGTTCCGGCCCGCAGTCTTTCTCAGCCTTTCCAGCCCGTCAAGCAGGCCTTTTCATTAGTTATGCCTGTCCCTGAGAAGTTGGTGAGTCGCACGATTCCTGGAGTGACTTGTCACCGTTCGAACGACTGAGGAGCCATCGGAAGGGAGGGCGGTCGGTCGAGGACGGGAGCGGGTCAGTGAGAATCTGACTGAAGAGGTTCAGACCAATCGCTCGACCAGCAGGCGATTGGGCGGGCCGTGAAGTCTCACGGTTCTTGCAAGGGCCAAGCGTCTTATGCACGGGACAAGTGCCGAGTCTCGGGCATTTGTACCGTACTCAGGCCATTGCATGGTCGCCGAGCAACAGCACGTACAGGCAAGAGCGCCATGCGCCAAACTCGCGTTTGACTTCCGCGGTCGTTTGGCTAATGATCACCACAACGAGTGCAACGTGTTGCATTTGTAGGCGCGATCGAAAGGTCCGCCGAAGGGGCTAGGGAGGGTCCCAAGTCGGCGCTCGCCGGCTGGACTGAAAGGGGGCTGGAGAAGCTTTTTGCTTCGGTTGGGGAAACGGAACCTTGAGCCGACACGTAGTATTTGCCGCGCGAGCCTGTTCCGAACTCCACCCACACACATGCATGGCGTGAATCTCTGCGTAGAGGGGGGCCAGGGTCACCTGTTCAAGGAGAGCTACTTGAGACTCACACGATTGAAGAGAGTTGCTTCGGGAGGAGCAGCACTTGTACTCGGGGCAGCGGTGTGCGCTGTGATCGGATTGTCGGCCCCAGCCGGCGCGGTCAACAACAACCCGGCCGGTAACCCGTCGAGCCCAGCCATCGGCTACGAGTCGGACTGCACCAGCACCCTGCAAGCAGGGGTGGCGGCGCCGTTCATCTCGACGACCGTCATCAACACCACCTCGGACACGCTGGCACCCACCGGTGCGACCTTCGGCGTCGCGGGTGTGGTGTCGCAGACGCTGGCCGGAGCTGTGGTTGCAGGCATCAACGCAGCGCTCGACCCGGCGTCGGTCGGCCTGGGCGTCACCGAGACGTTCGGCTCGACGGACGGCCACGCAACGGGCACCTACACCTACACCAAGTCCTTCCCGCTAGAGACGAACCCTGGTGGCCAAGTCACGGGTGTGAGCTGGTCCGCGTCGTCCACCACGCTGAACGGTAACTTCGCCGGCGTTGGCGCAGGCGAGGCCATCAGTGGTGGCCTGACCGCCGGCATCACGAGCGGTGCGGTGTCGACGGCGCCAGGAACGGCGACCGGCATCTCCATCAGCATTCCCACCTCGGTGGCCGGATCCGGCGCCAGTGTTGGGTACGCACCGGCAACCGGTATCACGTTCACTGACGCCGCCTTTGCGACGCCGACGAACGCGTTCACCACAGCCGGAAGTAACGGCAGCACGGCCGGAATCGGGATCATCCAGAGCACGTCGTTCACCTTGGCGACGTCCTCGCTGTCCATCCCGTTCGGTGGGACGCCGGGCGTTGGAGCCTCGAACTGCCTGGAGACGGGTTGGGTCAACGCGACCACCCCCGGCCCGGCGCAGATCGATGAGACCGCGCCAGCGCTTCCGTTCGGGTACCTGACGGCGTTGACCGCCGCGACGCCGACGTTCCAGCCGGGCGCCTACGTCAACCTGACGGACACTGCCCCCACGCCGAACGACCAGACGGTCAGCATCGGTGAGGGTGGTACCGGAAGCGTGACATTGACCGCGACCGCGGGGTCGTACCCGGTCAACCCGAACGGGTTCACCTTGGTTACCGCGAGCCCGGTTGGCAGTTTGACGTTCACTCTGGGCGCTGGTGGCGTTGTCAGCCTGTCGAACACGGCGACGTCCTCGGAGACGGACACCTTCCAGTTCAACGCGTGCGACACGCTGGCTGCTGGAAATGGTGGACCGGTGTGCAGCACTACACCGGGGACGATCACGGTGGTCATCGGCACCCCGCCGGTCATCCAGCCCTTTACCGAGCAGGTCGCCGCTGGGCAGCTCGAGCTGAGCTGTAACTCGCCGGCCAACTACATCACGCCGGCCGGTCAGAACCAGAGCCCGGCTCCGACAGGGATCAACCCGCTGCTGCAGTGCCCCGAGTTCCAGTTCCCGGCGATCACGCTGGACGGACTGGAGCAGACGGTCTCTGCGACCACCGGCAACACTGGTGGGACGCCCAGCGGCTCGGCTCCCGGGACGATCTACATCTCGGACAACCGAGGCTCTCCCACGGACACCTGGACGCTGACCGGGACCTTCGTCCCGACGGCGATCGGTTCGGGCAACGGGCAGAATCCCAACGCCAGCTGTGCCGGCGTTGACGCCTTCTGCAACTCCACCATTGGAGCTGCGGCGCTGAACACCGCCACGAACGGTGCGCACGACGGGCAAATCGCACCCAACTACCTGGAGGTCAGCAGCGTCTCGTGCGACGCTGACGCGACAGGTGGCACCGGTGGTGCTGGTGGTGGGACCTACGAACCGCCGAACCTGAACCCGAACGCGACGCCACTGGCCGCCATTGCGAGCTTCGGCTCACCGGTGACTCTCTGCACGGCTGCGGTCGGACAGAGCGGTGGAACGTTCCTCTACAACGCGACGTACTCACTGACGATTCCTGAGTCGGTGTACGCCGGGAACTACGTCGGATCCGTTCAGTACACGGTGGCGTAGCAGTTCACACGTAGTGGAATAGAAGTAGATGGATGGGCGGCACCCTCGTGGTGCCGCCCATCCGCTACTCTTGCGGGCCGTTCACTTCAGGATGGGGGAGAGGATTTGAAAAGCCGGGTCATGTCACCGCTGCGTTCGCTTCTTTTCTCCTGCCTGTTGGCCACCGGCCTTCTCTCCGTGCTCAGCCTTGGCGCCGGGAGTCCTCCGGCGTCGGCGGCGGGAAATGGCCTCTACTCGGTCTCCCCGGCCACCATTCAGGGCGGTTCACCCCGGGTCTACTTCAACTATCTGGTCAATCCCGACTCGGTCCTCAACGACGCGGTGACCGTGACGAACCTGACGAACACCGCGATCGCCTTCAAGCTCTATCCGGCGGATGCCGTCAATGGGCAGGGCGGTGGGTTCGCGCTCAACCCGCCTCAGGACCCGCTGAAGTCAGTCGGCGCGTGGGTGAAGCTGAGTGACGACGAGTTCACCCTTCCCGGGCACACACTCGCCAACGTCCCGTTCTCCCTCGATGTTCCGGCGGGACTGACGCCGGGAGACTATGCAGGAGGCATCGTCCTCTCGACGGTGAACCCAAGCGTCGAGACGCGAGGGCACGTCACGTTCGACGTCTTCCAGAACGTCGGGGCACGCATCTACCTCCGAATCCGTGGCCCGCTGCATCCGGGGTTGGCGATCACGCAGCTCTCCATCGGCACGTCGGGCTGGGCCGGCCTCGTGGGCGGGCCAGTGAGCTCGACCGTCACCTACACGCTGACCAACACCGGGAACCAGGTCCTGAACCCCACCGCGAAGCTCAGCGTGTCGCCGCTCTTGGGGTCGGCCACGACCGCGAAGCCGCGGATCTTCTCTTCGCTTCTGCCCCACAACTCTGCGACCATCAGCTACAAGTTCTCGAGCAAGGAAGCCTTTCTGCGGTTCACCGCCAATCTGACCGTCACGTCCGGTGCGGGGACGACGACGGCGGCCGCGACGGCCTGGGTCATCCCCTGGATCCTCATCGCGATCATCGTGGTGATCGTCGGGTGGCTCTGGTACCGGCGCCGGCGTCGCCGAGCTGTGCCCGTCGCGCCGGCAGGTGCCGAGGCCGAGCCGGCTCCCGAAGTATCCAGCGTGTAGCCGGATGTGCCGGCCTCTTCAGGCGTTCACGGCTGTCTTTGGACTCATGGTTGTACTCGGGTTCTCCGGGATGATGACGGCCGGGGGGGCGGACGCGGCCGAGGCCCGGGGGCTTCCGGCCCTGGTGCTGAGCTCGACGGCCGTCGTCCCCGGGGAGACGGTGGCCATCACGGGAAGTTCCTGGCCGCCCCACCGCTTGCTCCAAGCGCAGGTGTGTGGCGGTGGACTCCTGGCGGTGAGCTCGGACTGCGATATCACTCATGCCGTCGGATTCGGCCCGGCCGACAACGGCGTCGTCGCAACCTCGCTGATCGTGACGGTGCCGCCCGTGCCCTGCCCGTGCGTGGTGCTCGTGACCCAGCTGCAGCCGAACGCAGTGGAGCGTCTGCCCATCACGATCGCCGGGGCACCGAGCGCGCCGCCGCCGGCGCCGCCACCACCAATCCATCAGGACGTCACTATCTCCGACGTGCATGTCGTCGACCAGAGCTCGTGGACCTCGTGGTTCGGCGCGGCGGCATCGAGGGAGCTCGTGCTCACGGTGCACAACGGCGGTGCCACGCCGGTCCGTCCCTTGCTGCTGGCGCGATGGGAGCAGGGCGGGAGCAGCGTCGTGATCACGAGCCCGCGGGCCGCCATGTTGCGGGGCGGGGGGACGACTCAGATCGATGCTCCGTTCGCACTTTCGACCTTCGCCCACGGTCAGTTCCCCGTCATGGGCAGCGTGACGGGCTCCGCGTTCGACGTACGGTTCGCCAGTGCGACGTCAACCACTCCCTGGGGCCTCTATGGCCTGGCCGTCGTGCTCGCGGTCTGCGCACTACTGGCACTGGCAGTGCTCCTGGGCGACCGACGCCAGAATGACGTGCGTCCAGGCCCACTGGAGGGCCCGGATGTCGGCAACGAGGCGACAGCGCAATTGAGCCAGATAGGAGCAGGACGATGACCTCCGCGCCACGCATTCGCCTCAAGGTCGGATTCGCGGTGCTCGCATGCGTGACGGGATTGGCGGCCTGTGGTGGCTCGACCCCGAGCAGCCACAGCAGCACCACGACCACATCACGATCAGAAGGGCCGGGCGACGTGGCCATCTGCCAGTTGGTCGCCAAGGCCACGGGCGCCTACAACGCCAAGGATTATGTGGCCTGGAAAGCCGACATGCTCCAGATCGCAGGCATGGCCGACTCGGCGCAGAACGCAACGGTGAAGCAGTATGCGGATGAAGCCAAGGGGGGGGAGCGTGAGGAATCGACGACGACAACGACCATGAAGTCCAGGTCCAATTCGAAGTCCAAGGGCAGGGCCAACGTCGGTGGCGTTACCGGCCTGTTCGGTGTCCTCGGTGGCTATGTCGGGCTCCAAAAGGCCTGCGCGCTGCTCTCGTCGCCGGTGGCGACCACGTCAGGACAAGCCGCTCCCGGGGCCCCTGCTCAGGGCGCGTCCCATGGCTCGGCCGGACGTCCGCCCGCACAGACCGGACATGCGCGGCCGCAAAGCGGTGGCTCGCACAAGACGGTCGTCGTTGGGTTCTGACCCGTGGAGCAGGGAGGTTGGACCTCTGGACGTTGCGTCCGAACTCGGTGCCCGGCGTCGGGGAGGTGACCTCGGTCATGATGTCGTGATGCCCTCTGCTGTCGTCGGCACATTCCCGAGGCGTGGGCGGCTGGCCCTTGCCTTCGTGGTGCTGATCGCCATCTCCTTCGTCGGTGTCGTGAGTGCGCCCGATCTTGCGGCCGTTGCCGGCGCAGCGGGACCGGAGATGACGGTGAGCCCGTCGAGCGCAGTCGTCAACCAGACGGTGATGGTCACGGCCACGGGGCTCCCTCCCGGCAGCATCTACCAGGTGCAGATCTGCGGCCAGAACGCCGTCCAGGGCTCACCGGACTGCGCCGGCGTGGGGTCGTCGACGACGCAGGCCGACTCCAGGGGGGTCCTCAGCACGCCGCTCCAGGTGGTGTTCCCGCCGACCCAGTGCCCGTGCGTGGTCGCCGCATTCCCCACCACGATCGCGTCGCCGCTGACGACGGCGATCTCGATTCAGGGCGCCAGCACGAGCGCCCCGATCGCTGCGCCGCAGACCCCGGTCAGCCATCTCGTCGTGGTCCATGCCGCGTTCGTCGGATCGACGCCCTTCAAGCAGTGGTTCGGTTTCCAGGCGACGAGGACACTCGCGGTCACGCTGCACAACACCGGCACGGCGCCCGCCTCACAGCTCCACCTCTTCGCCAGCCTGGGCAGTACGCCCGTGGTGAGTCAGCGGCTCGGGGGGGCGTTGGCCCCCGGCCAGATCTTCACCTACAACGTTCCGGTGACCTTCCCTGCGTTCTCCGTGGGGAACCAGAGCCTCAACGGGCACATCGTGACGGGGGACGGGCAGAACGTCAGTTTCAAGGCGTCGGTGTCGATCTGGCCCTTCGGGCTGGTCGTCGTCGCGCTCATCATCGCCCAGATGATCCTTCTCGCGTGGCGCAACGTGGTGAGGCGCCGCTACGAACGGAACAATCCGCCAGGGGCCGAGGCCGATGAGCTCTCCGAGAAGCACGTGACAGCGGAGGTTCCGGTGATCCAGGCCTAGGTTCAGGTCCTTTGGGTTGGCCGCCCCTCCGCGGCCAAGGTCAACCGCCTGGAAGACGATGCAAACCGTTCGTTCGGGCTGGACGACCAGCGCGGCGCTTTGGGTTCTGATGAGCGGGGCGGTCAGTAGCTTCCGGGTAGGGCAAGGCTCACGTGTTCGAAGCACACGAGCAGTGAGAGCCCGACCAGCGGGACGGCGAGGACGATCACGAGTATGCGCGGCCGGCCGCGGACCCGGCGCCAGATGAGGACGGCGGCCACGACCAAGGCGATGGTCAGAAGCGCCCATTCGATCGCCGACGCGGCCGGCGCCGATCCACCCCCGAGCGAGCCGGTGGTCGCTTCCCCGGCCAGTTCGGTGGCCTTGGGGCGTGTCGTCGGGGTCGTGGTGGGCGCGGGGGTCGGGCGGCCGTCGAAGTCGGCGGTGACGACGAGACGGGTGGCGGCGCTGTAGCGGGGGTTGCAGGTGGTCAGGGTCAGCGTCGCCGTCCCGGGCGCCGAGTCGAGCACGGCGACGTCGGTGGGGGCGACCACCTGGCTCCCGGTGACCGTGTACTTGAACAGCCCCTGGGCCGTCAGGATGTAGACGTTGTCCCCCCGGGCGAGCTCGTTGAGGTTGTAGAAGGGGTGGGCGTAGGTGGTGCGGTGCCCGGCGATGGCGACGTTGCCGGCCTCCCCGGGCATGGACGTCCCGGGGTAGTGGCCGGGCCCCTGCTCGAGCTGGGCCTCGCCGACACCCTCGACGATGGCGTCGAGGATGCCGATCTTGGGGATCGACAGCAGCCCCACGGGCTGGTTGACGGCGGGGTCCGGCAACGTGGTCGCCGTCTCCTTCGCCAGGGGGGGCAAGCCGAGACGCTGCGTCCCCGTCAGCTCGGTGGCGGCGGTCGGGAGCTTGTGGTGCAGCTTCTGTGCCAGCTCGGACTTGAGGTGTGACTGCGCCCGGGCCTCGTAGAGGGCGGTCCCCCAGAGCTGATAGGCCACGAAGGCGACGAGCAGCAGGCCGACCGCGAACACGCCCAGGCCGATGCGCACCGCAATCCTCGCCCCCCGAGTCACCCGGGGGAGTGTAGGTGGGTGCCTCGAGCTGGGGGGATCGCAGCCCGGCGGACCGACCCCGGCCCCCCGGGACGGCTCAGGAGGCGCTGCGGGGTGTTGCCCTATGATGTCGGCCTCATCTGACGCGCCGTCAGATCCGGGTCGCCGGCCACGTGGAGGCAGCAATGGAGTTCGAATTCTCGCCTGAGCAACTGGCCTTCGTGAAGGAGGTGGAGACCTTCCTCGACGCCAACGACGACCCCGACGTCTTCGACCTGACCCGGGAGAACATGGCCCAGATCGTCGACACACCCAAGCGGCGCGCCTTCATGGCGTCGCTGGGGGAGCGGGGCTGGCTGGGCATGACCTGGCCCAAGCAGTACGGCGGCTCCGAGGGGGAGGGCGTCTACGAGTACCTCCTGAACGAGCAGCTGGCCGGCCGGGGCGGACCCCAGATCGGCAAGGGGGTCGGCATCGTCGGCAAGACGATCATCCGCCACGGGAACGAGCGGCTGAAGGCCGAGTTCCTGCCCAAGATCCTGCGCAACGAGGTCGAGTTCGCCGTCGGCTACTCCGAGCCCAACGCCGGGTCCGACGCCGCCTCCATGCAGCTCAAGGCCACCCGGGACGACGGGGGCTGGATCCTCAACGGCCAGAAGACCTGGACCACCTCGGCCCACTTCGCCGAGTGGTACTGGGTCGGGGGGCGCACCAACCCCGAGTCCAAGCACGCCGGCATCACGCTCTTCCTCGTCCCGATCGACCAGCCCGGTATCACGGTGAACGCCATCTGGACCATGGGCGACGAGCGCACCAACGAGGTCTTCCTGAACGACGTCTTCGTGCCCGACGACTACGTGGTGGGGGAGGTGGGGCGGGGGTTCCAGTACATCTCGGAAGCGCTCGACCTCGAGCGCTTCACCATGTTCACCTTCTCGCCCATTCAGCAGCGCTTCGAGCTCCTGGTCGAGTACGTGCGGACGACGGTGCGCGACGGCGTGCCACTGAAGGACGACCCGGTGATCCGCCAGCGCCTGGCCCAGCTGGCCACGCAATTGGAGGTGGCCCGGGTGATGGGCCTGAAATTCGTCTTCGAGTCGTCCAAGGGAGGGGCGGCGCCGACGGCGGAGGCCTCCGAGTACAAGCTCTTCGCCACCGAGCTCTCCAAGCGCCTGGCCAATGCCTCCATGGACATCGCCGGACCCGGAAGCCAGCTGCGGGTCAAGACCGAGGAGGCGCCGATGGCCGGGCGGTCCGAGTCCACTTACCGCTACACCGTGATCGACACCATCGGCGGCGGGGCGTCGGAGATCCAGAAGAACATCATCGCCCGGCGCAAGCTCGGACTGCCGAAGAACTTCTGAGGTGGACGTGGTGGCTGGTTCGCCTGGTGGCCCTCTCGAGGGGATCACGGTGCTCGACTTCTCGACGGTCGGGCCAGCGGCGCGCTGCACGCGCCTGCTGGCCGACTACGGCGCGCTGGTGATCAAGGTGGGCCCGGTCCCCTCGGCCGACGCCACGCCGATCGTCCCGCAGTACTTCGCCTACAGCGGCCACCGGGGGATGCGGCGCGTCCTGGTCGATTTGAAGGACGACGACGGGCGGGAGGCCTTCCTGGCCTTGGCTGCGGTGGCCGACGTGGTGGTCGAGAGCTTCCGGCCCGGCGTGGTCGACCGGCTGGGGGTGGGGTACGAGGCGGTGTCGGCCCGGAATCCGGGGGTGGTCTACTGCTCGACCAGTGGCTACGGGCAGTCGGGGCCGGCGGCGCAGTGGGCCGGCCACGACATCGACTACCTGGCCGTCGGGGGCTACCTGGCCATGAGCACGCCGGGGGTCGGCGGTGCGCCGCCACTGCCGGGCGCGACGGTGGCCGACGCCGCGGCGGGAGGCATGCAGGCGGCGCTGGCCATCACGGCCGCGCTGGCGGGGCTGGCGAAGACCGGGCGGGGGGCGTATCTGGATGTTGCGGTGGCGGAGGGCGTGCTGTGGTTGACGTCGCTGGCGGTCGACGAGCAGCTGGCCTTGGGCGGGGACGTGTCGCCCGGTCATGACGTGTTGTCGGGCCGGTACGCCTGTTATGGCGTGTATGTTGGGTCGGACGGGAAGTGGCTGGCCGTCGGGGCCATCGAGGGGAAGTTCTTCTCCAACCTGTGTGCGGCGTTGGGGTGTGCGGAGCTGGCGGGGTCGCAGTACGACGACGCGGCGCAAACGGGGATCAGGGCCGCGTTGGCGGCGGCGTTCGCGACCCGGACCCGGGATGAGTGGGTGGCTTTGCTGGCCGGAGCCGATACCTGCGTGGCGCCGGTGCTCGAGGTGTCCGAGGTCGCCGGCTATCCGCAGTTCGTGGCGCGGGGTGTGGTCGGGGCGGCGTCGCATCCGGTCGAGGGTGAGCTGGCACAGCTGGCGCCGCTGCTGGCGGGGATGGAGCGGTCGGCTGGCGGTGGCGAGCCGGTCGGGCTGCCGGACATGACACAGACGGACACGGCGCACCTGTTGAAGGAGGCCGGTGTGGACGGTGAGACGGTCGCCCGCTGGGTGGCACGGAAGGTGGTGGCATGACGGGCGACACGCTGGCCGAGGCGCGTGACCTCATCGGCAAGGAGCAGTACCACGAGGTGGGGGAGTTCCCGGTGGAGCGGGGCTACGTGTGGACGTCGTGCTCCTCGGTGGAGAACGGGAACCCCCTCTACTGGGACGACGAGGTCGCTGCGGCACTGACCGGGGGCCCGGTGGCGCCGCCGTCCATGGTCTCGGTCTGGTTCCGGCCGCACCACTGGGCGCCGGGGCGCACCGAGGAGGCGCTGCCGCTGCAGGTGCACTTCGACCTCAAGGCGCTCTTCGGCCTGCCCGAGGCCGTGATGACAGACAACACCATTGAGTTCCACACGCCGGTGCGCATGGGCGACGTCCTACGGACGCACCAGGTGCTGCGTTCGGTCAGCGACGAGAAGACGACGAAGCTCGGGACGGGGCGCTTCTGGGTGATCGACGTGGTGTACGCCAACCAGGAGGGCGAGCTGGTGGCGGTGGAGTCCTACACGGGGTTCGGCTACCGGCGGGAGGAGGCGTCGTGAGTGTCGCTGTTGTTCCGCGAATTGTTGTTCGAGGACGTCAGCGCCGGGGACGAGCTACCAGCGCTTAATTATAAGGTCACCGCGACCACGGTCGTCCTGGGGGCGCTGGCCACGCGGGACTGGCGGCCCATGCACCACGACAAGGACTTCGCCGTCCATCGCAACGGCACGCAGGACATCTTCTTGAACACGCCCAACCAGGCGGCCTGGTTCGAGCGCTACCTCACCGACTGGAGCGGGCCGCACGGACGGCTGGCCCGGGTGACATTCCGCATGAAGGGCTCGGTCTTCCCGGGCGACACCATGGCGCTGACCGGGGTGGTGGAGTCGACCGAGGTGGACGAGGTCGGCTGCGGGTTCGCCTCCGTGGACGTGACCCTGGCGGTCGACGGCGACACCAAGACGACCTGCGCCGCCCGCATCGCCCTGCCGCGGACGGCCGAGGACAACCCGTGGGCCCGGCGGGGCGACCAGTGGCGTCCGTCGCCGGCGGCGCCGGCGTGAGCGTGTGCGTGTGCGTCGGAATCGTCGAGCGTGTGAGATCCGGGGCCGTGGCCCCACGACCAGGAGAGAGAGTCTGAGTGTTGGACCTTGAATTCGACCAGGAGCAGGAGCTGCTGCGCCAGACGGTGCGCGACGTCCTCGGGCGCCACTGCTCGCTCGATGTGGTGCGCGAGATGGAGGACGACCCCGTCGGCTATCCAGCGGCGCTGTGGACCCAGCTGGGCGAGCTCGATCTGATCGGGCTGTTGCTGCCCGAGGCGTACGGCGGGTCCGGGATGTCGCTCGTGGAGGGCGTCGCGCTCTACGAGGAGCTGGGCCGCGCCCTGGCGCCGACGCCGCACTTCGTGAGCGCGGTCATGAGCGGGGGCGTGCTGGCCGCCGCCGGGAGCGACGCCCAGAAGGAGCAGTGGCTGCGGCCGGTGGCCTCGGGGGAGGCGATCCTCACCCCGGCCTGGCTCGAGCCCGAGAACGGGTTCTCGCCCCGGGGCGTCGAGGTGCGGGCCGAGGCCGAGGGCCCGGGGTTCCGCCTCAACGGGGTGAAGCGCCACGTCGCCTTCGCCTCGGCCGCCGACCGGCTCGTCGTGCTGGCCCGGACGGGGGAGGAGGCGGACGCGGTGGACCTGTTCCTGGTCGACCCGACCGCGAGCGGGGTGGCACTGCGCCAGCAGTTCAGCATCTCGTCCGACACGCAGTACGAGGTGACGCTGACCGACGTGGTGGTCGGGGCGGACGACCGCATCGGGCCGGCGGGCAGCGGCTGGGCCACCTGGCAGGAGGTGCTCGAGCCCGCGCTGGTGCTCCTGGCGGCCCAGGCGGTCGGGGGCGCGCGCTACGCGCTCGAGATCACCACCCAGTACGCCAAGGACCGCCACCAGTTCGACAAGCCGCTCGGTGCGTTCCAGGCGCTGGCGCACTATCTCGCCGACGCCGTCACCAACCTCGACGGGGCCGAGCAGCTGGTGCACGAGGCGGCCTGGGCCGGGGCGAGCGGCCGGTCGCTCGAGTCGTTGGCGCCGATGGCCAAGTTGTTCGCGTGCTCCACCTTCCGCGACATCACCGCCATGGCCCAGCAGCTCTTCGGCGGCATCGGGTTCACGCTCGACTTCGACATCCAGCTCTACTTCCGGCGGGCCAAGCAGCAGCAGCTGATGTGGGCCAACGACCGGGCCCTCGAGGACGCGGTGGCGGGCGCGCTGTTCGACTGAGTCGCCTTGCAGTGCCCGCTCCGGCGTGGGTGCGTCGGGGGTATTCTCCCTGGTCAGAGGCCTATTCGGCGGGGCTTCTACGCTCGAGAGCCCAGGAGCGGTCGCAACGAGGGGCCGACCTGATCGGCGATCGCCACGGCGACCACGCGCCGTTCGTAGGACACGGGCGTCCCGGGGGTCGGCGTCATGACGAATCGGCCGAGCACGCGCCCTTGCATCTGCACGAGCAAGTCGATCTCGGGGCCGGGCAGCCCGAGGCTGTCGACGGCCCACACCTTGCCCCCGAGAAGGACGCGCCCGTCGTGGTCCAGCCGCATCATCGGCTGTTCGGCCTGACCCGACTCGTAGCGGCAGCCGCGCAGGTGGAGCAGGGAGACCATCTCCTTTCGCACCCGCTCGATGACCTCACGGGAGGACGCGCCCGACGTTGCCAGCTCGGAGACGTCGTGGATCAGGCCGACGAAGTCCGCCTCCTCCACGGCGGTCGCATGGTGATGACGGCTTCGGGCGGCGAGCTCGGTCACGATGATCCCGACCACGAAGAGGCTCACTGCTGTCTCGATGTCGGGTCGGTGCGTGATGGCGAGCTGTTCGTAGGGGCGCGTGAGGAAGTAGTCGAACCACAGCGTGGCGGAGACCGTGGCCACGAACCCGCTGACCCGGTTGCCCAATGCGGCCACGGCGACGATCACGGCCACGAGGATCAGCGCGGCTGCCGTGTTGGCGAAGCTCGACCGGAAGGGGACGAGGAGAGCCGCCACGCCGAGGGGGAGAACGACCGCCGCCACGAGGGCTATCTGGTCTCGGTGCAGGCGGATCCTCTCCATGGCGACCTCGCTTCGATCTGTTCTTCCCAGTTTCCCACGGCTTCACGCCGTCTCGGCCAATTCCTGGGATCGCATCGATGATCCCGCCGGCCAGGTACGGGCGCCCGGGGGCGCGACCACTTGCTAGCTTTCTGCGGCCATGGGCCGTGACTCGCTGAGCATCGAGGAGGCCCGCCGGGTCGCGCTGGCGGCGCAGGGTCTGCGGGGGCCCCGGGTGACGACGGGCGGGGTCTCGGCGATGCTGCGCCGGCTCGGCGCGGTGCAGCTCGACACCATTTCGGTCCTGGCCCGCTCGCACGAGCTGGTGGCCTACGCCCGTCTCGGGGCGATCGGGCGGTCCAAGGTGGAGCGGGCCTACTGGGGGCCGAAGAGCGAGACGTTCGAGTACTGGTCCCATGCGGCCTGCGTCCTCCCGCTGGGGGACTGGCCCGCCTACTCGTTCAAGCGCCGCGCCCGGCGGGCCAAGGGGAAGCGGTGGCACGTCCTGGAGGAGCGCGACAAGACGTGCAACGAGGTCCTGTCCCGCCTGCGCGCCGAGGGCCCGCTCACCGCCAACGAGCTGGGCGGCGCCAAGAAGGGCGGCCCGTGGTGGGACTGGTCCGAGACGAAGATCGCGGCGGAGTGGCTGCTCGACGTCGGCGAGCTGGTCTGCCGGGAGCGACGGGGCTTCGCCCGGGTCTACGACCTCGCCGAGCGCGCCATCCCGGCGGAGCTGCTGGCCGAGGAGTGGAGCGACGAGGAGTGCGCGCGTGCACCTCGTCGCGGCGGCGGGCCGTTCGTTGGGGGTGGCGACGGAGGCCGACCTGGCCGTGTACCACGGGGTGCCGCGCCCCCTGGTCCGCCGGGTGCTGGCGTCTTCGGGCCTGACGGAGGTGTCGGTGGAGGGATGGGCGCCGGCCGCCTACGCCGATCCCGGCGCGCTGGAGGCGGTGGGCACCCGGATGCGCGGGCGCAGCGTCCTGCTCTCCCCGTTCGACTCCCTCATCTGGTACCGGGAGCGCCTGGAGCGCCTCTTCGGCCTGCGCCACCGGCTCGAGGCCTACACGCCGAAAGAGAAGCGCACGTACGGCTACTTCGCCATGCCCGTCCTCTCCGGCACGCGCATCGTCGGGCTCGTCGATCCAGGCCGGAAGGGCGATGCGCTCGTGGCCAAGCAGGTGACGCTGCTGCGGCCCGGTGCGGCGGCGCAGGTGGCCGCGGCGCTGGTGGAGGCGGCGTCGTGGGTCGGCTCGACCTCCATCGAGCTCGAGCGGGTTGAGCCGGCGACGGCCCGGGCCGAGCTCGAGGCACTCACCATGGGCTCCAGGGCGGGCTGACTCTGGTTCGGCGCGCACTCGGAAGACAGATTGCTCACTGGTCGGCGAGAGTGATTCCGACGTTTCTACTGCAGCACCAGATACGCGACTCGGCCCCCCGCAGGGGGCCGAGTCGGCAGAGACAATCTGTTGATGCGTCTCCGACAGCGCTACCACCGATAGAAGCGGTGTGAGCCGGCGCCCTCGCCGCGACCCATGGCAAATCCAACCAGCCACAGGACGAGAAAGATGACTGCAGCTATCCACAAGAGGTGGACTGCGAATCCAGCTCCAAAGAGGATCAAGACGAGCAGCAATGCGAGTATCAATACCATGGAAGAGCCTTTCTTTTGGCCTCAGCCGGGTGGGATCGCGGTCTCACGAATAGGTCGAATCGACTCGTTGGACGACGTTGCCTCGTCCATCGTCCACGACGGTCCGACGCCGACGCGTGTTCGCCGCCACCATGACGACGATTGACAGCACAGCGCCGATGACGCCCACGATCATCAATATCCAGCCCGCTTTGTTGATGTTGAAGCCGTGTTGGTACGGCTCCGTGACGGCCCAGTCGAGGATCGCCCCCACTGCCAACACAGTGACGCTGACAACAAGTCCTCCAGCTCCAATCATTGAGACCCCTTTCCGTTTGCTGCAGTAGCTGTACCCGTCGCAAACCGAGTCAAACCACTGCGCAAGACGGACGGATCGGGTGACTGGAATGGCCGAGTCCCCAACGCTTGTCGTTCATGACGGCGTTGGGGACGACGTTGTCGTCGACACCGCGGACACGACGCCGGATGAGTGTGCAGCGACGATCATCTCCAGGATGTGGTCCTTGGCGTAGGCCCGGTGCGCCTATCGGGCTCGGCGGACGACCAGAACCTCAGCGTTCACGAAGTTGGTCGGCGTTCCGGCCGCGAAGGCATTGACCTGATCGAAGATCTCGGAGAACTGGAGCTCCAACTCATCAGTGGAGACGTAGCCGATGTGCGGGGTGCAGATCACGTTGTCCATCTGCAGAAGCGGTTCATCGATGTCGGTGAGAGGTTCCTTCTCGTAGACGTCGAGGGCTGCCATTCCCGGCCGGCCTGCACGGAGTGCCTCGAGCAGCACTCCGGGCTCGATGAGGCCGGCTCGGCTGGTGTTGACAAGGAGCGCATTCGGCTTCATTCGATCGAGATCGGATCGGGTCACGATGCCGCGTGTGGCGTCGACGAGGCGCAGATGCAGCGAGATGACGTCGCATTCCTCGAAGAAGGCCGCTCTGCTAGGCGCCACCGATGCCCCGTCGGCTTCCGCTTGGCGACGAGAGTCCTCGGAGGCCCAGAAGCGCACGTCCATGCCGAAGGTCCGCCCGTACTCGGCGATGACCTTGCCGATCCTGCCATAGCCGTAGATCCCCAGCGACTTCGACACCAGCGAATGCCCCACGCCATTCTGCCAGCGGCCGAGTTTCATGGACGCAACCTGCTGGGGGATCCGCCGCATGCCTGCGATTACGAGTCCCCACGTCAGTTCGGCAGTCGCAATGGATGCGGTGCCCTGATGAAGGTCGGACGACACCACGATTCCGAGCCGGGTGCAGGCGTCGACGTCGATATGGGGATACACGCTCCGCTGACTGATCAGGAGGAGCTTTGGGAGCCGCTCCAAGAGGGCGGTGCGGATTTCGGTGCGCTCCCGGATGAGCACGAGGGCTTCCGTCTCTGCGAGCCGCTCGGCGAGCCGGTCGACGTCCTGCACATGGTCGGTCCAGACGGTGACTTCATGCTGGGCGAGGTTCGAGAAGCACGCCAGAGTGCGCAGGGTGTCGGAGTAATCATCGAGGATGGTGACCTTCACAACGCGCCCTCCCTCCCTTGTGCTCGCCCGATCTTGCCATTTTGCCTCGACCGACGCTCTTGGAAGTGCTGCGTGCACATGGGCGGTGGACCCCAGTCGGAGTGAGGGCAACTTCTGCGGCGATGCCGTCGCCGACAGTGTTGCCACCTACGCTCCGCCAACCGACCTCGGGGCAAGGGCGAGACACGGTGAAAGTGTGGAGAGCGATAGCGTCGGATCGGCCAGGACCAAGTGTCACCGAGACGGTGCGACTCTGTCATCGGGATCTCTGCGACATGTCACGGGATCTCTGCGACATGTCACGGGACTCTGTGAACATCGGAGCGATCTCCAGGTGATACCCATGTGATCTCGTCGCTCTCCTGGGCACGGTCCGGAAGCCACCGATACAGTTTGGGATTGATGCATGTGAACCCGTTGAGTAAGACCAGACTCCGTCTCGGCACACGACGGGCAGGTCGCATCCCGGTGATCGGTGCCGTGGTGCTGATCGGGATAGTGATGACGGGTTGCCAGCTGAACATTTCGATCTTGCCCAGCAGTCCAGTCGGAGGGGCGCCGACGTCACCGCCGGTCATTGTGTGCGCCAACGCGTCGCTGCTGACCGGCCCCTCTGCGGCTCCGTCCGGTGCGGTCAGCGTCCCGGCCGGCGACAACAGTGCGCTCTTCGCCAACACGCTGCCGGCGAGCACGACCTACTGGTTCGCCCCGGGCACCCATACGCTCGGATCAGGCCAGTACGCCCAGATCGACCCGGGCAACAGCGACGTCTTCATCGGAGGGCCGGGGGCGGTGCTCGACGGAGCCCTGACGACAACGACTACGCCTTTTCCGGCCCGGGTGCCGACGTCACCATCGAGTACCTGACCATCGAGAACTTCATCGCCCCCCAGAACGAGGGTGCCGTCAACGCGGGCACGGCCAGCGGGTCCACGTGGTGGAGAACTCCACGGTCGAGGACAACCCCTACGGGGCGGGGGTGATCGTGGACTCGAACGGTGTCCTCAACGACGACTGTTTGACCAAGAACGGCCAGTACGGGTTCCAGACCTATTCGGGCTCGGACTCGGTCCCGGTGACCAATTTGAGCATCACCAACAACGAGATCTCCTCCAACGACACCCAGAACTACGACACCGACGGGACCGGCACCTGCGGTTGCACCGGCGGGGCCAAGTTCTGGAACGACCTGGGGGCCACGGTGACGGGGAACTACGTCCACGACAACGAGTCGGTGGGCCTGTGGATGGACACCAACAACACCGGCTTCAACATCAGCGACAACTACTTCAGCCACAACTGGGACGTGGCCATCCAATACGAGATCTCCTATGACGTCTCCATCACCGACAACACCTTTGTCGACAACGCCTGGGTGGCGGGCCCCAACAACCCCGGCACCGGGGCCATCGAGATCAACAACGCCGGGAGCGACTCACGCGTCGCCGGTGCCTACAACACCCAATCGGTCATCTCTGGCAACGTGCTGAGCGACAACTGGGGTGGCATCGACATCTACGAGGACCCCAATCGCTACTGCGGGACCCAGTCGGACAACACCTCGAACGACTACTGCACCTTGGTGGACCCGAGCGTCTACAGCGTGGCCTCGTGCACGGCCAGCGACACCGCCTCGGCCAGCGCCAGCGAGAACCCCGACTACTTCGACAACTGCCGTTGGAAGAGCCAGAACATCTTGGTCACCGACAACACGATCAACTTCACCCCCTCTGACATCGGGAGCGACTGCACGCCCGCCAAGGGCTGCGGCTTCGTCGGGCTCTATTCGGACTACGGGACCTATGCCCCCTATGACGGCTACGTGGTGCCGCTGAACCTGGTCAACAACCAGAACGTGGTCTTCAGTGACAACACCTACAACGGCCCGGTGGTGTTCGACTCGTTCACCCAGGGCGAAACGGTGAGCTGGACCCAGTGGAGCAGCGGGTTCACCGACCCCGACTCGGGCGACGCCATCAAGGCCCAAGACTCCGGCAGCACCGACAGTCCGTAATCCGATCGGTTCTGGTATCGGGGAAGTCCGAGGGCGGAACGGCCCGCGTGCTGACGATGCCGGCAAAGCCGACAAGGAGTTACAGCCTGAACACCCTCGTCGTCGCCCGTGCCATGGTCGCCGTGGCCTCAACGGGCTTCTGATAGGTGCGGTGGCCGCATTCGCTGCAGCGTGGGTGCCCGCGGGGGGCCTCGGCTCCGCAGTTCGGGCAGACACAGTACGTCGATGTCGCCGTTGGCATGGCCTCTTCTCCTTCCCCGATCACGCCAACGTGAACAGGGCGAGACCATCATCCCGCCCTGCTTCCTCTGAGTCGCGGATACTCCTCGGCCACGTGCCGGCGCAGCTCCCGCCGAAACCGGTCGCTCGTCCGGCCCCCAGAGCCCACTCGAGACGGGCCAGCTCCTGCGGCCCCAAGAAGGACCGAATCGCACTGAGCTCCTCGGTGACGTGGAGATCAGGTCGGGTCGAATCTCCAACGGGTGGCTCCTCCGGGCTCAACCGTGAGGACGGAGGTGGCCCGGTGTGCCGCCAAGCGGAAAATGGTCCACGGGGGAGGTCCGGCCGACGGAGCGCTGTACTCGGCGGTGAGGGCCACACCGGACTCGTCCACCCGGGCTGGCCAACCCACAGCGCGCCACTGCTCCGCCATCGTGGCGACCACGGTCGGATCAACGACCTTCTCGGCCACGCCCTCGACCACGAGGTCGAACTCATACGTGGCGACGCTCAACGTGCACCGCGGGTCGCGCGCCAGATTCCTCCCCTTACGGGTCTGTTCTCCGGTCTCGAACCAGAAGGCGCCGTCGAACCACAGTGCGCCGACCCCCGTCACATGCGGGCTCCCATCGCGATTGATCGTCGCCAACCAGCTGGTGTGTCGGTCAGGGCCGCCCGTCCCGGGGGCTTGGCTCACCCCTCGTGCGAGACGGTCCTCGATCACACTCCATTGGATGATCGGCAAGTTGTAGAGGTCGGCAAGGTTTGTCGTGTTCATGATGGTACGACTCGGATCTCCCATATCTCGGAGTGGGTGGGGCAAAAGTCGCCGTCGTCGTCGATCCTCCACCCCTCCCTCCTGGCCAGGTGCCGTGGCAACGGCTCAGCGGTGAAACGGTCCGCCGCACACGGTCTGAGAACGTGAAATGCCACGGAGTAGTCGCACCCTTCGTGGTCGCACGTCACGTGATTGTCGTGCACTGCCACCCCCTGAGCCTACGTCCGTCCCCCTGCTGGTCGGGTGCGACCATCGCCCGGTCACCCGTTCCCGTCGAACCGGGTGCGCCCAACCCCGTCAGGGGTGAGGGCTGCTCAGAACGCTCGCAACCGCGGCAATGAATCGCGGAATCGCCTCCGGATCTCCGGCGCTCCGGGTGGGGTTCAGCTCTCCGATGGACAAGGACCGGAAGCGCTCGTCCTGGGCTGCGATCCGGAGCGCGACCGCCGTCTGGTCGAGTGTCGGCCCGCTGTTGCGGCCGTCCGTATTCTCGGCGAGCGGTGCATCGATGAAATCCAGCACGTCGACATCGAGATGCACGGCCAAGGGTCCCTTGGGCAGGGCGTCGAGGCACTGGGCGGCAGACGAGGCAGGATCCCGGGCGAAGGCGTCACTCGAGATCACACGCAATCCCAGGCGTCGGGCCTCTGCTCGCTCC
Source organism: uncultured Acidimicrobiaceae bacterium (assembly GCA_963826835.1). Lineage (GTDB taxonomy): Bacteria > Actinomycetota > Acidimicrobiia > Acidimicrobiales > RAAP-2 > Bog-473. The sequence goes on along the minus strand of CAWGYK010000006.1, from coordinate 445,509 downwards.
CATTCGGTGGCGAAACGGTCCTCGACACCCAGCCACGCCACTTGATCGGGTTCGAGGAGGGGTCGAGGGCCGAGCACATCGGCAAGCACCTCGAGGGACCCGGGAAGCGAGAGTGCGTGGGCCATCCCCATCCAGTCGAGCGCCCCGTCGGCCGTGCTCTCGGGCGTGTTGATGTCGTAGTTGCGATCCACGTACAGCACCCCGACAGGATCTGCCGAGACGCGACGGAGGGCGGCGACCACACCGAGCGCAACGGTGCAGTTCCCTCCCAGCACGAGCAGGTTGTCGCCTCGCGCCAGCAGGGGGATGAGGCGCCAGATCAACTCCTGGACGCATGCGGTCACCTGGAAGACGTTCTGCGCCCGGGGATTGACGCGATCTGGGCGCCAGATCTGCAGGGGCAAGTCGCCTTCGTCGTGCACATCGAGTCCCGATGCACTCAGAGCATCGAGGAGGCCGGCCGACCGGAGCACGGCCGGCGCCTGGTCCTGCCCGGCGGCATAGCTCCCGGCACTGCTGGGAACGCCGACCACGGAGAGCGCGTTCATCTTCGGGATGGTATGTCGCTCATCCTTCGCGTGGGTTCAGGAATCGCCGATTCCGAGCCGAATCGCCCTGGCCACCGGAGACAGCCGATTGGGCGGCCCATCCAGATCCAGTCCGTTCGAGACCGCGATCGGTGGTTGAGCCAGGAACCGGGGTCGCTGCCCGCGGTGGGGCCAACTGGCTGCGTGCACCAAGAAGGGGTGGCAGACGAACACGTCGCCCGCCGAGCCGGTCGCAAAGACTTCGCCGCTCCTCGACTACGGGGAGTGGGATCTCCGATTCTTGGCCCGCGTAGGCACCGGGCAGGCCCTCCTCACCGGCCGGTGCGAGCAGCCGTGCCATCTCCAGATGCGAGCCTGGGAGCAGGCGGCTCGGTGCATCGTCCATCCCCACGTCGGAGAGCAGGCAGAGCAGGAGCAACGCCCGCTCCTTCGATCGGTAGTTCACGAACCAGCGGGATTCGCCCGGAGGTTGGAAGCTCGAATCGATGTGCCACCCGGCGTCGCCCGGATCCTTGTCGCTGGGAAACCGCACGACGAAGGCACCCAGGTTCGGGCGGGTCTGCCAGGCATCCGGGTTGACCAACTCTGCGACGGAATCGAGCAGGCGCGGAGCGTTGGCGGCTTGCCTGAAGCAGTCCCCCGTCGGCACACCTCTGACCACCGGCCGTCGCCAGGTACCGGGGCTCTCGAGGTCGAGGCGCATCTGCTCGGCCGCCGAGCGACGACACTCCTCGGCCAGGTCCGTCGGAAAAGCGGAACGAACGACGAGATAGCCCTCTGTGATGAACCGCTCCACTTCCCGTGGCCCCGGCACCCCGCCATTTTGTCATCGGCGCTCGTTCCCGAGATCGAGGTGGGCCAACGCTCCGATATCCACGAGCTCCAGCTGACATATCCCGCTGGAGGCGGGTCGATCTCGGAGGATCTGAGCTCGGCCTGGTCTGGCGCCTCGAACAGGCGGCGGTACTCCCGGAGGTCGTCGTCGCTCATCGGAAAGGTCGAATCAGGCCTCCGGGAGATGCGCTCGTCGTGACGGCGTCTCTGCTCCTGGTCGCTGATCTCGAAGTAGAGGAGCTTCCACGACGCTCCCACCGAGCCCGCCAGAAACTTGAGAGCCGATCGCTCGTCCTTCGTCCAGACTCCGAAGTCCAAGACCACGTCTGTGCCGTGGCGCAGAGCCCGCGTGGCCAACCAGAGGAAGCTTCCTTCGAGAACCTCGCGCTTTCCGTCCGCCTCTGGTTCGCCGAACAGCGGGATCATCCACTCGTCGGGCGTCAACCGCAACGCCTGTCGTGCCTCTTCGATCTCCTTCGCCTGCGTGGTCTTGCCCGACGCCGGAAGTCCCACCATGATGAAGAGCGTCGACGTTGCGTTCGTGGGCCCAAGGCCGCTCGTCCGAACCACTGACGCACCATACTTCTGCCTGCACGAGACCCGAAGACGACGACACCCGGGATGTGAGACCTGATGCGAGCCTCGACCACACTGCCATGGAGCGGGGTCCTCGTGGCCGGGGAGTTCGGTGTCGGCGACGGCACCCCGGACCACCGGCATCCTGGTGCGACGCACCCTCGATTCGCTTCGGCTCACCGGGGCTAGGAGAGCACCCGTGAAGGTCGTCGTCGGGGAGATACTTCCGCTTGCCCTGGTCGTGACCGTCTCGCCGATCAACGTCATCCCGGTGATCCTCTTGCTGTTCACGACAAGGCCGCTGACCACTTCCCTCTGTTTCCTGACCGGATTCATTGTCGGCGTGGCCGGTGTGCTGGCCGCTGGTGTGGCCATTGCCGACGCCGTGGACCTCTCGCCTACTTCGGATCATTCGAATTGGGCCGCGGTGCTCAAGCTCGTTCTGGGGGTCTACCTCGTCGTCGCTGCGGTCCGGAAGTTCAGGAGGAGGCCGAGATCGGGCGAGGAGGGTTCGATGCCCAAGTGGATGGGCGGGATGGCCGCGTTCACTCCGGCCCGATCCCTGGGTGTTGGGGCGGTCCTGGGCGCGGTCAACCCCAAGAACGTCGTCGTGGGGATCGCAGCGGCGGCAACGATCGCCTCGGCAGATCTGTCGAGTGGCCAACAGGTCGCATCGATTGCCCTGTACGTCTTCGTCGCCGTCATCGGTGTGGCGGCACCGATCGTCGCGACGGTCTTCCTCGGGGCCCGATCGGATGAGGTGCTCGACGGATGGAAGAACTGGCTCAATCAGAACAACGCGGCGGTCATGTCCGTGCTCTTCCTTGGTCTTCGGCGTGGTCCTCATCGGCCAGGGCATAGGAGCGATCTAGCTCCGGGTCGTCATGATTCCCCTCTCCCCGCGGAGTGAGTCGCAGGCTGACTCTGACGGCCTCGACCGAGCGCTCTCGGTTTTGGATCACCGGATCCCGGAGCCGTCAGGTGGTGGCGGCCCGCTCGGCGATCCTCTCGAACGTCCTGACGTCGCCGCCGTAGGGCCCCGTCTGGGCCGGATGGTGCAGCACGAACTGGTCGAAGCCCAGCGCCGCGTAGGGCGCCACGAGCTCGTCGAACTGGTCGAGCGACTCGAGGACGGGCTCGGTCGGCGTCCACAGCAGGATCTTGCCGACGCTCGCCGGGTCCCGGTCGACCGCGCTGCAGGCCTGGTCGAGGAGCGGGAGCTGTCGTCTGACCGCGTCGAGCACCGTCGCCGGCGTGCGCGGGCCGCGCCCGGTCGGCCCGATGGTGACCCAGTTCCGCCCGTAGAGCGCGACGAGGCGCATGCCCTTGGCGCCGCCGGCCGCGATGGTGAGCGGGAGCGGGCGCTGGAGCGCGCCCGGCGTGCTGGGCGCCTCGTCCGCCGTGTAGTGAGCCGTCTGCCGTGACGTGCGGGCGTCGGGCTCGCCGTCCACGATCGGCTGGAGCACGTGCAGGAAGCGCTCGAAGCGCTCGAGCCGCTCCGCCGGCGACCACGGGTCCTGCCCGAGCGCCGTGGCGTCGGGGCCCTCGCTGCCCGGGCCCAGCCCGAGGTCGAGGCGGCCCCCGCTCACGTCGTCGAGCGCCAGCGCCTCGCGGGCGAGCGTGACCGGGTGGCGGAAGTTCGGCGTGGCGACCAGCGTGCCGATCCGCACGCGTGTGGTCACGGCCCCCGCCGCCGCCAGCACGGGCACCGCGGCGTGCCAGGGCCCGTCCGGCATGCCGCCCCAGCGGATGTGGTCGTAGGTCCACGCGGTGCTGAACCCGGTGCGGTCGGCCCACTCCCACTGCCGGCGCGCCTCGGCCCAGCGGTCGGAGGGCAGGATCACCAGGCCGATGCGCACGCGCCGAACCTACCCGGGCCGGATTACGTTGTCGCCGTGGCCAACGAGAAGGAGTACAAGCGCTGGAACGACGATCGCTGGGTGGCCGTGTGGCCCGACCGCGAGCGGCTCACCGAGGCCCTGTCCTCGTACGTGCTCGCGGCCGCCGCGCCGCGCCCCGGCCAGCGGGTGTGCGACATCGGGTGCGGCGGGGGTGCCCTGAGCGTCGCGCTGGCCGGCCTGGTGGCGCCGGCGGGACGGGTGAGCGGGCTCGACATCTCGGCGCCGCTCCTCGAGCTGGCCCGGGAGCGGGCGGGCCAGGCGGCGGTGGACGCGGTCGACTTCGTGGTCATGGACGTGCAGACCGACCGGTGGGAGGGAGAGCCCTTCGACCTCGCCGTGAGCCAACTGGGCGTGATGTTCTTCGACGAGCCGACGGCGGCCTTCGGCGCCATCCGCGGCCTCCTCGTTCCCGGCGGGCGCTTCGTGTTCGCCTGCTGGCAGGACGTGGAGCACAACCCGTGGCACGTGAGCCACGCCCTGCGGCCGCTCCTGACGGCGCCGCCCGTCCCGCCCCCGGGCAAGAGCCCGGTCGGCCCCTTCACGCTCGGCGACGACGAGTACGCCCGGGACATCCTGGGCGGCGCGGGGTTCGGTGCCGTCGAGAGCACGCCCTACGAGATCACGGTGCGGGCGCCGGCCAGCGCCGTGTTCGACAACTCGCTGCTGGCGTTCATGGGCATCGCCCCGGAGCGCCACCAGGAGGCACAGGCCCTGATGGAGGGGCATCTGGCGCGGTTCGCCGTGGGGCCCGACGAGTACGAGTACCCCCTGGGCTTCCGGGTCTACGAGGCCGTCAACGGCTGATGGCCGGGTACAGCGGGACGCCGCTGCCCAAGAAGCTCGGCATCACCGAGGGGTCGACGGTGGCCCTCCTCGGGGCGCCGCCCGGCGTGATCGGCGACCTGCCGGCGGACGTGACCGTCAAGCGCCAGGCCCGCGGCGCGGCCGACGTCGTGGTGGCCTTCTTCACCGAGCGGCGTGACTTCGAGCGCCGCATCGACGCGCTGGGCCGCATGATCTTCCCTGCCGGCGGCCTGTGGGTGGCCTGGCCCAAGCGCTCCTCGGGCCTGGCGACCTCCATGGGGGAGGACGTGGTGCGCGCCGTGGCGCTGCCCCTCGGCCTGGTCGACAACAAGGTGTGCGCCATCGACGAGACGTGGTCGGGCCTGCGCGTCGTGTGGCGGCGCGAGCGGCGTTAGAAGAACCCGAACCGCGACAGCGGCCAGATCCGCACGTCGACCTTGCCCACGATGGTCGACTCGTGGATGGGCCCCCAGTACCGGCTGTCGCACGACTCGGGGCGGTTGTCGCCCATGACGAACACGTCCCCCGCGGGAATCCGATAGGGGTGGTGCAGGGAGTAGGCCGCGGCCGACGGCCCCGGGTAGGTGTCGGTGCGCACACTCGCCGGCAGGAACGGCTCGGGGAGGAGCTGCCCGTTGATGTAGACGCTCCCGTCCGTCAGCGAGATCGTCTCGCCCGGCAGGCCGATCACCCGCTTCACGAGGTCCGCCACCGGGGGCCCGGCGCAGTCCTCGTTCGGCGGGGTGGAGAACACGACGATGTCGAAGCGGTCCACCCCGTGGAGGTGGTAGCTCAGCTTGTCCACCACGATCCGGTCCCCGATCTGGAGCGTGGGCTCCATGGAGCCCGAGGGGATGGAGTAGGTGGCGACGACGAACGTGCGCAGCAGGACGGCCACGATGATGGCGACCACCACGACCCCGACCAGCTCCACGATCCAGCGGTTGGGCCGGTCGGCCCCGGTGTCCGCCGCCGGGTCAGGCGCCTCGGCCGGCTGGTCGTCGACGTCCATGTGGCAAAAAGTATGGCGCGCCCGCTGCGCCGGGGCGGGTCAACCCGGCCTGTCGCGGCCCCGGGACACAATGGGCCCGTGGTCAGTGCGGTCATCTTCGACTTCTACGGCACCCTGGCCCACTTCGCCGACACGGGTGCCGCCAGCTACGCGACGGTCTTCGCCGCCCATGGCTACACGCCCGACCCCGATCTCGTCGACGGCTACCACTCCCGCTACAACGGCGTCGAGCACCCGGAGCACTCGGTCAGCGAGGAGGCGTACGAGGCCTGGGTGCGCTCGCGCCTGTGCGAGCTCGCGGGCGCCTGCGGCGTGCCCGACGCACAGCTCGAGGGGCTCGTCGACGCCTTGCGCGCGACGGACCAGGGGCCCCTGGTGGCCTACCCCGAGGCGGTGCCGACGGTGTCGTCCCTGCGGGCGGCCGGACTCGCCGTCGGCGTCTGTTCGAACTGGGGCTGGCAGCTGGACCCGTGTCTGGAGGAGGTCGGCCTGCTGGACCTCGTGGACGCGGGGATCACCTCGGCGCGGGCCGGCGCGCGCAAGCCCCACCCGGGCATCTACGACGCGACGCTCGCCTCGTTGGGCGTGGACGCGGCCGACGTCGTGTTCGTCGGCGACTCCTGGGAGCCCGACGTGCGCGGGCCGCGCCGGCACGGCATGACGGCCGTGCACGTCTGGCGGTCGGAGGAATGGCCGGGACAGAGCCCGCCGCCGCTCCAGCCCGGCGACCACCGGGTGGGCGATCTCAGCGGCGTCCTCGATCTCCTCGACCTCGCTCGCCCTCGGACGGCCAGCGGAGGGTGAGCGGAACGGGGGCCCAGTCCGGCCAGGTCGGGTCGCCCACGGTGAAGCCGTGGCTCCAGACGGCGACGGGACGGGGGCCGTCCCGCTTCGTGTTGTCGTAGGCGGTGGCCGTGTCGGCCCACCCGATCGCCTCGGCGACGAGCGGCCACAGCCGCCGGTAGCGCCCCCGGATCTTGTCCTCGGGCACGGCGTGGCCCCCGGCGGCGACCCGGGCCGCGACGCGGGCGACGGCGAGCTCCTCGGGGACCATGAGGACGTGCAGTGCCGTGTAGTAGCCCGCGGCGGTCGCGTCGCGCAGCAGGTCGAGCTTCGAGGGGTGCGAGAACACGGTCTCGGCGATCAGCGGCTGGCGGCGATCAATGAGCGCGGTCCGTGTGGCGGCCGCGACGCGGGCCGCCTCGTAGGAATGGGCCTCGGGCTCGTCGGGCCAGCGTCGTTGCGCGATCAGGTCGGCGTTGACGAAGGGGACGCCGGGGCGGCTGGGCGCCAGCGTGAGCCGCACGAAGGTCGACTTGCCCGAGCCGTTGGGCCCGACCACGAGGTCGAGACGCACGCGTCAGTGCGGTGCGGTCAGTCCAGGCGGGTCGTCGACCCGTCGGGGTCGTACTGCACGAGGTGGCCGTCGTCGTCGAGCGCCACCGTGGCCACACCCTCGCCGGCGAGGACGTCGCCGTAGTGCACCGCCCGCAGCCGCTCCGCCACGGCGGCATCGGTCTCCGCGTTGGCGACCAGGCGCTCCTCGGGGCCGAGCGCCGTCAGGGGGAGCGTCCCGTCGAGGGCCGCCTCGACGCGGCGCCGGGCGGTCGAGTGGTACGCCGACACCGTGCGCCCCACCCGGGCCCAGTGGTCGAGCTGCTGCTTGGCCGAGCGGCTGTGGCGGGCGCCCTCGACCGCGGCCGAGTCGAGGAGGTCGACGGCGAAACGGGTGACTCTGTCTGCGGGCATGCCGGACTGCTCCTCTCGTCTCGTTACGATCCGTTACGAGTGTAGCAGTCTGTTACACCCCGACGACGGGCGGCCGTCCGTTCTCGGCCAGCCCGGCGGCCAGGGCGGCCCGGTCGTCGCCGGTCAGGGGCTCGAAGCGGAAATCGGTGCGGTCGAGCGGCCGCCACCAGACCGGGTCGTCGCACACCCAGGCCTCGGCCCGCAGGCCCACCTTGGTCACCTTCCCGGTGGCGGTCTGGGGGAGCGAGGGCGACACCCGGACGTAGCGGGGCAGCCACTTCGGGCCCAGGTCGGGCTGCCGGGTGAGCCAGTCGGCGAATTCGTCGGGGTCGAACGTCCGGCCCGGCACGGTCTCGAGCGCCACCATGACCTGGTCGCCCGCCCCCGACGCCGTGTCGGGCACGGGGTAGACCGCCGCCACCGCCAGGTCGGGATGGCGCGAGATGATCCCCTCGACCGGCCCGGCGGCGAAGTTCTCCGAGTCGACCCGCAGCCAGTCCCCGGTCCGGCCGGCGAAGTAGAAGAACCCCTCGGGGTCCACGTAGCCCAGGTCGCCGGTCCAGTACCAGCCCCGGCGCAGGCGCTCCCGCTCGGCGTCCTCGCGCTGGTAGTAGCCCTCGAAGCTGCCGCGGCCGCTGCGGTTGACGATCTCGCCGATGGCCTGGCCCGCGTTGAGCAGGCGCCCCTCGGCGTCGATCTCGGCCGGCGGGCACTCCTCGCCCGTCTCGGGGCTGATGACGGCGAGGTCGACGCCCCCCACCGGCTTGCCCAGCGCGCCCTTGGGCATGCCGAGCACCGGGTTGACCGCGGCGCCGCCCTCGCTCGAGCCGTAGCCCTCGATGAGGTAGCAGCCGAAGCGCTGGCGGAAGCGGTCGCGGTCGCGCACCGAGGCCTCGGTCCCGAAGGCGCTCGTCAGGGTGTTCTCGGCGTCGTCGGGCCGCTCGGGGGTGGCCAGGATGTAGGCGATGGCCTTGCCCACGTAGCTGAACTTGGTGGCGCCGAAGCGGCGCACGTCGTCGAGGAAGGCCGAGGCGCTGAAGCGCGGGCGGGTGGCGATGGCCGCGCCCACCATGACCGAGGGCCCCCACAGCGCCATCAGCGCGTTGCCGTGGAACAGCGGCATGGGGCAGTAGCAGACGTCCTCGGTCGTGTAGCCGTAGCCGGGGGCCGCCACCTCGGCGATGCCGGCCAGCCGGCCCTGGGTGCAGCGGACCGCCTTGGGCACGCCCGTCGTCCCCGACGTGAAGATGAGGAGGAACAGCGAGTCCTCCTCGACGGCGTCGGTGTGCGCCAGCAGCTCGTCGGCCTCGTCGCTGCCGGCGAACTGCGCCGAGCAGGCCGTCGTAGCGCGGGGAGCCCAGCACGAGGACGTGGTCGGCGTCCACGCCGAGGGACAGGCCCTCGAGCAGGGCGGCGCCCTCGGCGTCGGTGACGATCAGGGCGCAGTCGGTGGCCCGGATGTCGGCCGCCAGGGCCTCGCCCCGGCGCGTCGGGTTGATCCCGACGATGGCCGCCCCGGCCAGGGCGGCGCCGTTCAGCCAGAAGAGGTACTCGGCGCCGTTGGGCAGGAGCACGCCGATGTGGGGCTTGGCGTCGCCGATCAGCGACCGGGCCAGCGCCCCCCGGGTGGCGCCCTCCCTGCACGGCCTCGCGCCAGGTCCAGCGCCCGTCGGCGTCCATGACGCCGGGACGGTCGTCCTCGGCGCGGGCGGCGAGCAGGGAGGCGACGGTCGTCACGGGGCGGTCCAGCTCCGGGGCCCGGCGCACCAGGCTGCGGTCGAGGGCGTCGACGGTGCCCGCCCCGCACAGGTGCATGGTGCGCCGCAGCTCGGACTCGTACCAGCGCAGCAGCCCCGCCACCCCGTCGGCCCCGCCGGTGGCCAGCGCCCACAGCGACGGGCGCCCGACCAGGGTGGCCCGGGCCCCGAGCGCCAGGGCCTTGACCACGTCGGGGGCGCGGCGCACGCCGCCGTCGACGTAGACCTCGGCCTGCCCGTCGACCGCGTCGACGACCTCGGCCAGGATGTCGGCCGTGGCCGGCGCGTCGGCCAGCTGGCGCGCGCCGTGGTTGGACACCACGACGGCCGGCCGCACCCGCCTCCATGCAGCGCAGCGCATCGTCGGCCCGCTGCACGCCCTTGACGACGACGGGCAGATCGCTCAGCCCGGCCAGCCAGGCGATGTCGTCGGGGGTGAGCGCCGGCTCGAACTCGTCGGTCACGACCGCCATGAAACCACCGGCGCGGGCGCTGTCGGTGCTCTCGCCGGCCAGGTTGGGCAGGGCCAGGTCGTCGGGCAGGTGCACGCCCATGCGCCACTCGCGCAGGCGCAGCCCCGAGACGGGGGCGTCGACGGTCAGGACCAGGGCCCGATAGCCGTGGGCGGCGGCCCGGCCCACCAGCTCGGCCGTGCGGGCCCGCTCCCGCAAGATGTAGACCTGCATCCAGCGCACCGCGTCCGGCGTCGCCGCGGCCACGTCCTCGAGCGGGCAGGTGGCGAGCGAGGAGAGGATGAGCAGCGCCCCGGCCGCGGCGGCCCCCCGGGCGCAGGCCACCTCCCCCTCGGGGTGGGCCAGCCCCTGGATCGCCGTGGGCGCGATGGCCACCGGCGAGGCGACGGGGGAGCCGAGCAGGGTGGTGGCGGTCGAGACCTCGGTGAGCCCGGCCAGCACGTGGGGGTGGAGCTGCCAGCGGGCCCAGGCCTCCACGTTGCCCCGGAGCAGGCGCTCGTCGTCGGCCCCGCCCGAGTAGTAGGCGTAGGCCATCTCGCCGATGGCGTGCCGGGCGTCGCGCTCGAGGTCGTCGAGGGACAGGTCGGTGACCAGGGGCGCCGTGCCGCTCAGCCGGACGGGGTTGTGCCCCGGTGCATCGGTCCTGGCAGGATGAGCGGGCACGGGCCGCATGGTAGGCGCGCCCGAAGTCCTGGACAGCCGGAGGTGCAGTGCGTTTCTCGTTTGCCGAGTCGATGACCGATCCGTCGTACTACCTGCCCGCTGGCGCGGGCGGCCGAGGCGGCCGGCTACGACTCCATGGTCGTGCCCGACAGCATCTGCTACCCCGAGGTGTCCGACACCACCTACCCCTTCAACCCCGACGGCACCCGGGAGTTCCTCGAGGACAAGCCCTTCCTGGAGCCCTTCTCCATCATCCCCGCCATGGGGGCGGTGACCGAGCGCCTGCGCTTCGTCACCTTCGTCATCAAGTTGCCGATCCGCCAGCCGGTGCTCGTCAGCAAGCAGGTCAGCTCCACCGCCGTGCTCACGAACAACCGCCTGCTGCTCGGCGTCGGCACCAGCCCGTGGCCCGAGGACTACGAGATCTGCGGCGTGCCCTGGGAGCGCCGCGGCACGCGCATGGACGAGGAGATCGCCATCATGCGCGGTCTCATGGCCGGCGGCTTCTTCGAGTTCCACGGCAAGGTGTTCGACGTGCCCTCCATCAAGATGTGCCCGACGCCGAGCCGGCCCGTGCCGATCCTGATCGGCGGGCACCACGAGGCCGCCCTGAGGCGGGCCGCCGTCGACGGGGACGGCTGGCTGCACGGCGGGGGAGACCCGGCCGACCTGCCCGGGCTGCTGGCCCGCCTGGCCGAGCTGCGCCGGGAGCACGGCACCGAGTCCAAGCCCTTCGAGACGCACGTGATCTCGCTCGACGCCTACACGCCCGACGGCGTCCAGCGCCTCGAGGAGCTCGGCGTCACCGACGTCATCGTCGGCTTCCGCTGGCCCTACGGGTACCGAGCAGGACACCGAGTCGCTGCAGACGAAGATCGACAACCTGAACCGCTTCGCCGACGACGTCATCGCCAAGGTCCGCTGAGGACGAGAAGGAGGGAGACCCCACATGACCGACGAACCGCTCGACGCCCGGGAGCTCGGCATCCGGTCCCGGGCCGCCGTCGCCGCCAAGGACCGCGAGGCCTGGCTGGCCCTCTTCACCGACGACGCCATCGTGGCGGACCCCATCGGCCCGTCGCCCTTCGACCCCGAGGGGAAGGGCCACCACGGGCGTGCGGCCATCGCCGCCTTCTACGACAACGTCATCGCGACCGCAGAGGCCATCAAGTTCGAGTTCACCGAGTCCTACCTGTGCGGCGACGAGGTGGCCGAGGTCGGCATCATCCGCACCACGCTGGCCGGCGGCACGCACCAGGCGCGTCGTCCGCGGCGTCTACACCTACCGCAGCGACGGCGCCGGCAAGATCGCCGCGCTGCGCACCTACTGGGAGTTCGACGCGCTCGAGCTGGTCGAGCTCGGGAGCTGAGCGGCCCGTGCGCGTCATGGTCCGCGAGGGCCTGTTCACCGACGGCGATCCGCCGGCCCTCCTGGCCAGCCGCTGCACCGATTGCGGCAACGTCCTCTTCCCCCGGGCCGACGCCTGCACCTACTGCGCCACCGAGGACCCCGAGCCGATTGAGCTCGTCGGCGCAACGGCGTGCTGTGGGCCTGGACGGCGGTGACGGCGCCGCCGCCCGGGTACCGAGGGCGAGGTGCCCTTCGGCGTCGGCGTGGTGGAGCTGCCCGAGGGCGTGCGCGTCATCACCCGCCTGACCGAGGGCGACCCCGGCGCCCTGGCCCCGGGTCAGCCCATGGAGCTGCGGATCGTGCCGCTGCACCGCGACGAGGACGGCAACGACGTCGTGACCTACGCCTTCGCGCCGGTGGGCCCGTCGTGAGCGCGGTCACCGTCGACGTCGCCGGCGTGGGCCTGCACCCCTTCGGCCGCTTCGACGGCGTCTCCACGACCGACATGGGCGTGGTCGCCGTGCGCGCCGCGCTGCGCGAGGCGGGCGTCGGCAAGGGCGGGTTCCAGGCCGCCTTCTGCGGGACGGCCTACGGCGGGGTGGCGACGGGGCACAAGGTGCTGAGCCGTCTCGGCATGACGGGCATGCCCATCGTCGACGTCGAGGCCGGCTGCGCCAGCGGGGGCGCCGCGCTCGATGCTGGCGGCGGCGGCCATCCGGGCCGGGCAGTACGACACCGTGCTCGTGTTCGGCACCGAGAAGATGCCGCGGGGGATCATCCGCTCCTCCTTCTTCGAGCCCTGGCAGGAGGAGGCGGGCCTGGCGGCCACGCCGGCCTTCTTCGGGCTGCGCGCCCAGCGCCTGTGCCTCACCTCGGGGATCACCAAGGACCACCTGGCCCGGGTCGTGGTGAAGAACCGCCGCCACGGGGCGGCCAACCCCGACGCCATGTACCAGAAGGAGATCTCGGCGGAGGAGGTGCTGGCCTCGCGCGTCGTCTGCGAGCCGCTGCACCTCTTCATGCTGTGCTCGCCCAACGAGGGCGCCGCCGCGCTGGTCCTGCGCCGCGGCGACCTGGCCGCCTCGTCCTCGTCCTCGTCGCCGACGCCGGTCACCCTGGCCGCCGCCGTGCTGCGCTCGCACATCCCCGGCTCCGTGCTGAGCGAGTCCACCCCGCTGGCCGGCCTGGCCGACGACGACGTGCCGGCGCCCACGACGCTGGCCGCCACCGACGCCTACGAGGAGGCCGGCCTCGGCCCGTCCGACCTCCACGTGGTCGAGTGCCAGGACACCGACGCCGCCCGCGAGCTCGGCTCGTGCGAGGAGCTCGGGCTGTGCGAGCCCGGCGGCTCGGCCGCGCTGCTCGATTCGGGGGCCACCGCCCTCGGCGGCCGCCTCCCCGTCAACCCGAGCGGGGGCCTGCTCTCCAAGGGCGAGCCGCTGGGCGCCTCGGCCCTCGGCCAGGTCGTCGAGCTGGTGCGCCAGCTGCGCGGCGAGTGCGGTCCCCGCCAGGTCGAGGGCGCCCGCGTCGCCCTCTCGCACACGGTCGGCCGCGGCGCCAACGCCGGCGTCGTGATCCTCACCCGTTGATCCGGCCACCATCATCAGACTTCAGCCGACGTTGCGTATGCATTGCCACCGCGATCCACGCATTTCTGACCCAGGAGAGAGCGAGCCATCTGTGACAGCGCCCTATGCCGAGAGCCCCGGTCGATGGACGTTCCTCTCTTCGCGGGACGGTCAGGCCGAGATGTCGTGGTCGCCGACGCCCGACATGGCGAACCCGTTCGGGAGCGTCCACGGTGGGATCGTCGCCACGGTCATCGACGAAGCCTGTGGCGCGGCCCTGATGCCGTTGATCGAGACCCCGTCCGCACCCACCGTCTCCCTGAACGTGGAGTACCTGCACGCGGTCCCGATCGGCGGCACCTACACGGTGCGCAGTGAGATCGTGCGCAAGGGGCGGGCGATCGCCATTGCAGACGCGCACATCTTTAACGAGGAAGGCACCCTGCTGGTCCGGGGCACCTGCTTCTTTCAGGTTCCCCGCCCGAAGTAGGGCCGACTCAGGGGCTGAGCGACGCCTCGTCCATTTGCGATCCCGAGGACGGTGGCGACCCGACTCACGTCGGCGTCGTGTGCGAGCAGCAGCGCTCCGTGACGGCGGGCGACCGAGGCGATCATGCAGTCCACCAGACCCCGTGGTGTCACCCCGGCGCGCCGGCACCGTCGATAGATGCGGCTCGCGGCATCGAAGTCGGCGACGGAATCGAAACCGAGCAGATGGCAACGGCCGAGCAGGCGCCGAAGGTCGACTTCGCGCTGGTCGCTGCGCGCGCCGGCGACCACTTCCATCACGACGGGCTCGGTCACGGCGAGAGGACCGTCGTTGCCGATGAGCTCGGCCAGGCGTCGGTGGACGCTGCTCCCCGTGCCGCGGTCGTACTCCACCCACGCGGAGGTGTCGGCGAGGATCATCGGCTGGTGGCCGGTCCCGTGTCGAGAGGTATCTCCCCGATGGCGTGCACGCCCTGCATGGCGAGGGCCTCGTCGCGGGTCATGGGCTGCCCGGCGAGATGGCGCAGCGCAAGATCGACGGCCTCGGTCTTCGTGTGCACGCCGTAGCGATCCATCACTGCCCGAAGAAGGGTCTCCTCGATCTCGATGTTGGTCCGTATCCTGCTCATACACGTAGTCTACACGTCACGTGTAGGATACGTGTATAGGCGACGCAGCGCAGACGGTCCGCATCACGATCTTCAGCCGAATCGTGACAACACGTCGGGCAGTTCCACCAACGATGACGACCACGGCATCGGGCGCGGGCCCGTCGGCGGGGAACGGCACCGCGCCGTCGCGGTCGATCCACACCGAGCGCCAGCCCGCGCCGTGGCGCCCGCCACGTCGTTGACGGGGTGGTCGCCCACGAGCACGCACACCTCGGGCCCGACGCCGAGCTGGCGCTCCACGACTTCGAAGATCCCCTTGTCCGGCTTGGCGACGCGGTGGTCCTGCGCGAACACCACCGACTCGAAGTAGCCGGCCAGCCCCACCGTCTCGGGCAGGCGGCTCCCGTTGGAGAGCAGGCCGAGCCGGTAGTCGGCCCGCAGCGCGTCGAGGCCGGGCAGCGTGTCGGGGAAGAGCGCGGGGTCGCGGTCGCGGTGGACGAAGTACGAGACGCTCAGCTCGCCGGCCAGCGCGTCGTCCGCCGCCTCGTCACCGCCCTCGGCGTCGCGCCGGCGCTGCCAGCGTGCGGGCGAAGCCGTGCACGCGGAGCTCGGCCAGCGACCACTCGTCGGGCACTCGCCCCGACCACGACGGCGCGGTCGTCCTGGAGGTCCTGCCAGCGCAGCGCGTCGGCGAACGGGCCCGGGCCGGGCCGCCCGGAGCTCGGCGGCACGCGCCACCAGCGCGTCGCGCATGACGCGCTGGAAGTCCCACAGTGTCTGGTCCCCGTCGAAGAGGACGGCCTCGATCACGGGGCGACGAGGACCACCTTGCCGAACTTGGCGCCGGCGGCGAAGCGGTCGTAGGCGGCCTGCGCCTCGGCGAGCGGGAACGTCTCGCACACGGGGATCTGCAGGCGGCCCGCCGCCAGCGCCGGCAGCACGTGGGCGGCGACGTCGGCGGCCACGTCGGCCTTCTCGCGCCGGCTGCGGGCGCGCAGGGTCGAGCCGCCGATGCGGACCCGCTTCTGCATCAGCTGCATGAGCTCGAGCTCCATGCGGCCCCCGCCGCCGACGCCGATCACGACGACGCGGGCCCACGGTCGCCAGGTGCGGCAGGACGCTGCGTCAGGCTGGGCGCGCCGACCAGCTCGAGCACGACGTCGTAGGGCGCCTGCGCGCGCCTCGTCGCCGGGCGCCAGCACGGCGTCGCGCCCCGAGCGCGGCCACCGCCTCGTGCCGGCGCCGGGTCGCGCACCGTGGCCGTCACCACCGCGCCCGCCTGCGGCGGCCAGCTGCACGCCCGCCGTGCCCGACGCCGCCGGCGGCGCCGCTCACCAGCACCCGCTCGCCCATCTGCAGCTCGGCCTGGCGGAAGAGGGCGTCGTAGGCGGTCGTGAAGACCTCGGGGAAGCCGCCCGCCTCGGGCCAGGGCAGGGCGTCGGGGACGGCCAGCGCATGGGTCTCGTCGACGAGGGCCAGGGTCGCCTGCGCGCCGCCCCCGACCACGGCCATGACCCGGTCGCCGGGGGAGAAGAGCGTGACCTGGCGCCCCACGGCCACCACCTCGCCGGCGAACTCCATGCCCGGGATGTCGGCGGGCCAGCCGGGCGGCGCCGGATAGAAGCCGGCCCGCTGCACCAGGTCCGCCGCGTTCAACCCGGCCGCCCGCACCGCCACCAGCAGCTCGGTGTCGCCGGGCACCGGGTCGTCCCGCTCCTCCCAGTGCAGCTGGCCCTCCCGGATCACGACGGCGTGCATGCCGGCCACCCTACGCGGGCCCGGGCACGCCGCCACCGGTGCCCGGTAGGGTCGGGCCATGGCTCTCTACGACATCCCCATCCACACCCTCCAGGGCGACGACGCCAAGCTGGGCGACTACGAGGGCAAGACGCTGCTGCTCGTCAACGTGGCCTCCAAGTGCGGCCTCACCCCGCAGTACGAGGGCCTCGAGCGCCTGCAGAAGACCTACGGCGACCGCGGCTTCTCGGTCATCGGCTTCCCGTGCAACCAGTTCATGGGCCAGGAGCCCGGGCACGTCCGAGGAGATCGCGCAGTTCTGCTCGGCCACCTACGGCGTGACCTTCCCGCTGATGGAGAAGATCGAGGTGAACGGCGAGGACCGCCACCCGATCTACGCCGAGCTGACGGAGAAGGAGGACGCCGAGGGCAACGCGGGCGACATCACGTGGAACTTCGAGAAGTTCCTCGTGTCGCCCCAGGGCGACGTCGTGGCGCGCTACCGGCCCCAGGTGGAGCCCGAGGACCCGACGATCGTGGCTGACATCGAGGCGCAGCTGACCGCTTGATACCGCCGCACCCCGTCCCGGCGGGGTTCGCCGCGTCCATCTTCGACATGGACGGGCTCCTCATCGATTCCGAGATCCTCTGGCACGAGGCCGAGATCGAGATCCTGGGTGCCCTCGGCGTCCCGCTCGCCGCCGAGGGCTGCCGCTCCACCAAGGGCATGTTCGTGGGTGAGGTCACCGCGCACTGGTACGGGCTGCACCCGTGGCCGGGCGCCACGCCGACGCCCGACGAGGTGGCGGTGACGATCGTCGACCGGGTGATCGAGCTGATCGTGACCAAGGGCGTGCTGAAGCCCGGCGCCGAGCACGCCATCGACCTGTGCCGCGACCGCGGCCTGCCGCTGGCCGTCGCCTCGTCGTCGCAGTACCGCCTGATCGACGCCGCGCTGGCGCACTTCGGCCTGCGCGACCGGTTCGAGCTGGTGCACTCGGCCGAGGACGAGGAGTACGGCAAGCCGCATCCGGCCGTCTTCCTCACCGCGGCCGCCAAGCTGGGCGCGGCGCCCCGCCGCTGCCTCGTGTGGGAGGACGCGCCGGCCGGCGTGCTGGCGGCCAAGGCGTCGTCCATGGCCTGCATCGCCGTGCCCGAGCAGGGCGAGGGTGACCATCCCGCCTTCGGCCTGGCCGACCTCGTGGTGGACTCGCTGCTCGAGGTCGACGCCGCCTCGCTCGACGCGCTCGAGCGCGCCCTCACGCCGGCGCCTCCCTAGCGTCGCCGTCGGAAGACCCCCAACATGCCGGTACGGACGTCCTCCGGACGGCGTACCGTTTACCTGCCGTGCGACAATCCAGTTCCCAACGCTCGGAGGGTAGAGACGTGAGCCTCGTCCCAACTGCTTTTGTCATGCCGGACCAGCTCCGCAGCGATGCGCTGGGCTGCTTTGGCAGCCCTGTCGCACAGACCCCCGCCTCGACGCCCTCGCTGCACACGGCGTGCGGTTCAGCGATGCGTGGTCGCAACACTCAGTGGCGGTCCGAGCCGACGATCGGCTCCCCTTGCCCAGCGCCAGCGGGCTACCGGGGCTGACGCGACCGGCGTCACGGCCGCGGCCCCGCCGCCGTTCCCGCTCCCCCGCTCGGGCGCCTCCCCGCGGCCAGCGCCTCTCGCTGGCGAGCCGCACGGGCGCCTGGCGGCGGCGGCGCGCGACCGGGCGCCCCCCGCTCTCCCTTCCCATTCCTCGGGGCCTTTCTCGCTGCACGCCCGAGCCGCCATGCCCGACCGATCCCGTCCGCGCCGGTAGCCACAGTCCCTGCCGCGTCCGTGAAGCACGGTGCGAGGCTCAGCTGAGACGCCGACTCGCGACTACCTCGGACGCTGAGCGGTCGCCACCGCTCGGCGCTC
This sequence comes from uncultured Acidimicrobiaceae bacterium, assembly GCA_963826835.1. Classification (GTDB taxonomy): domain Bacteria; phylum Actinomycetota; class Acidimicrobiia; order Acidimicrobiales; family RAAP-2; genus Bog-473. Next base: position 427,525 of record CAWGYK010000006.1, on the reverse strand, counting down.
CTGCGCGGTCGATCGCTCGGTCACTGAGGCCGTCGTCGCCACCTCCCGATCAGCGCGCCGGGTGTCGCTCGGCCCCGGCCTCGACCCGTCGCTCCCTCCCCCGCTCCGGCGCTCGATCAGCCGACGGGATGGTCGATCTCCTGCCGTCGATGTGCGAGCTCGCGACGCAACGTGGCCCACACCCATTTGGAGAGCCGATCCCCTCGCTACGGATCCCGATCGGTCCATCGGGAATTCGTCTGTGCCGAGGTGGTTCCGCGTCACGGACAGGATCTGTTGAGGCGGCGGTTGATCTACAAGCAATCCGATCTCCAGCGGGACCGCCCGGAACTGGTGGGGACGGCCATGGTTCTTCGGAATGAAACACATACGTATGTCCACCGCCGCTACGAGAAGGACGAGTGTACGATCGGAAGGCCGACCCAACGGAAACACTGAATCTCATTGATGCAGCTGCCCTCGCCGAGACCAGACGAACTCTCGCGATCAGCTGTCGGCTGGCTCGCCGACACGTCAGACCTCATTCCCTGGACACCTGACCGCGATTCCCAGAAATCCCCCACGGTGGCGTACGCAGCACTTCCGCTACGCGAGCACCCGCTCCAGCCGGGCGGCCACCTCGCGGTAGCGCGCCACGGGAATGAGGTGCACGCCGTCGAAGGCCCCCGAGTCTCGGATGCCCACCACCAGTCGCAGGCGGCATCGACGCCGGCGTTGCGGTCGCCCTCCTCCAGCCGCGCACGAGCTCGGGCGGGACGGTCAGGCCGGGGATGGTCAGGTTGCGGGCCATGCCGGCGCTGGCCACGACGATGACCCCGGCGTAGACGGGCACGCCGACGGCCACCGAGGCCCGCCAGGCCAGCAGGTCGTCGAGGGAGAACCCGATCTGCACGCAGAGGAAGTCGGCCGCCTGCTTCCACGCCGGCAGGGGCCGCAGCCCGGTCGCCGCGCCGAAGCGCATGGCGGGTCCGCCGGCTGGCGACCTCCACCCGCACCCGCGCCGCCGAGGGTCCCGGCGTAGGCACGTCCCTCGGTGAGCATGGTCCGCACCGTGAGCTCGCTGGTGCGGGCGCCGGCCAGCGGCTCGTCGCCGTAGACGAAGAGGAACTGGTCCACGCCGTAGGCCGCCGCCGTCAGCAGGTCGCGCCGGAAGCCGAGCAGGTTGCGGTCGCGGGCGTTGAGGCAGGCGATGGAGCGCCCGCCCATCTGCTGCACCTCGTATGCCACGGCGACGCTCGACACTGTCGCCCGCCCGATGTGGTTGTCGGGGATGAGGAACGTGGTGGCGACCGGGCTCAGCACGCCGATCTGGTGGCGGACGCGGGTGAGGTCCGGCGTGGTCGCCGGCTCTATTTCGCAGACGATCTCGAAGGGCACGCCCCTCGGTGGTCACGACAGGGCCTTGGCGAAGCGGCAGAGCGACCCTGCCGTCGGTCGGCACCTGCTCCCACCCGGTCGAGCGTAGAGGGCCACCGCCTCGGGCTGGCGGTCGCCGGTGGCGAGGCGCAGGGCGGCCAGGCCCAGGTCGCGGGCGGCGCCCTCCACGACGCTCCATGAGCGCCCGGCCGATGCCCTGCCCCCGCCAGTCGGGATCGACCCAGAGGCGCCTGATCTCGCCGACGTCCGGGCCGACGGCGCGCACGCCGACCCCGCCGACGGGCGGTCCGGCGGCATCGCCGCGGCGGGCCACCAAGAAGGCCCCGGCCGGTGGGTCGAACATGGCGGCGGTGAGGCCCCGCTCGCCGTCGTCGAGGCCGCCGTAGCGCGCCACGAGCTCGGCCTCGGCCTGCGCCACGACCCACCGCGGCCCGTCGCCGCCGTAGGGCTCGGTGGCCAGCGTGAGGCCCGCGGGAAGGTCGGAAAGGGGGCGATGCATACCCTCTATCCTTTCCGACGTGGCCGGGGCGCCTGTTCCCGCCGCAAAAGGCCGCCGTTCTCCCGTGTTCTCACCCGTTCCCCCCGACATCGACTTCGTCGCCCTCGAGCAGGCCGAGCTGGCCCGCTGGGCCGAGCACCGCGTCTTCGAGCGGTCCGTCTCCCAGCGCGAGGGCGCACCGCCGTGGGTCTTCTACGAGGGCCCGCCGACGGCCAACGGGATGCCGGGGCTGCACCACGCCTGGGCCCGGGTCTACAAGGACCTCTTCTGCCGCTTCCGCACCATGGACGGGGCCTACGTGGCCCGCCGGGCCGGCTGGGACACCCACGGGCTCCCGGTCGAGGTGGAGGTGGAGAAGCGGCTCGGGATCACGGGCAAGGAGCAGATCGAGTCGCAGGTCGGCATCGCCGAGTTCACCCGGCTGTGCCGCGAGTCGGTGTACTCCTACGTCGACGAGTTCGCCCGCCTGACGACGCGCATCGGCTACTGGGTCGACATGGATGCGGCCTACTGGACGTTGGACCCGTCGTACATCGAGTCGGTCTGGTGGCACCTCCAGCAGCTCTTCGACCAGGGTCTGCTGTACGAGGACCTCAAGGTGGTGCCGTACTGCCCCCGCTGCGGGACGGCCCTGTCGAGCCACGAGCTGGGCCAGCCCGACGTCTACCGGGACGAGGAGGACGAGTCGGCCTACGTGCGGCTGCGCATCGTCGACCCCCTGGTCGACGTCGTCGGCGACGCCCAGTGGCTGGCGGTGTGGACGACGACGCCGTGGACGCTTGCTGTCGAACACGGGCGTGGCGGTCAACCCCGACCTCGTCTACGCGGTCGTCGACGGGGTCGTGATGGCCGACGACCTGGTCGACGCGGTGATGGGGGAGGGGGCGTCGGCCCGGGTCTCGCTGCGGGTCCCCGGCTCCGCCCTGGTCGGGCTGCACTACGAGCGCCCGTTCGACGGACCTGGACCCGCCGCACGGGGCCGACGGGTGGCGGGTCGTCCCGGCGTCGTACGTGACCACCGAGGAGGGCACCGGCCTGGTGCACCTGGCGCCCGCCTTCGGCGAGATCGACCGCCAGATCGGCCGGGAGAACGGCCTGCCCTCCCTCAACCCGGTCGGCCCCGACGGCCGCTTCACCGACGCCGTGGGGTGGCTGGCCGGGCGCGACGTCCGGGAGGCCAACCACGACATCAACGACCGGCTGGAGTCGGCGGGGCTGCTGATCCGGCGCTTCCCCTACGTCCACTCGTACCCGCACTGCTGGCGCTGCCGCACGCCGCTCATCTACTGGGGCAAGCCGAGCTGGTACATCGCCACGTCCACCCGCAAGGACGACCTCCTGGCCGCCAACCACACGGTGGACTGGCACCCGGCCTACATCCGCGACGGGCGCTTCGGCGAGTGGCTCGAGAACAACGTCGACTGGGCCCTGTCGCGCGACCGCTACTGGGGGACGCCGCTGCCGATCTGGCGCTGCGGGCGGGGCCACCTGCGCTGCGTCGGGTCGCTGTCCGAGCTGTCCGACCTGTGCGGGCGGGACGTGACGGGGATCGACCCGCACCGGCCGACCATCGACGAGGTGACGTTCACCTGCGGGACGTGCGCCGCCGACGTCGGGCCGGTCGACGAGGTCGACGAGCTGTCGGTGTGCCGCCGGGTCGAGCCGGTGATCGACGCCTGGTTCGACTCGGGCTCCATGCCGGCGGCCCAGGTCGGCTACCCGCACGTCGAGGGGTCGGCGGAGGCCTTCACGTTCCCGGCCGACTTCATCTCGGAGGCGATCGACCAGACCCGGGGCTGGTTCTACTCCCTGCTGGCCATCAACACGATCGTGTTCGGGGAGAGCCCGTACCGCCACGTCGTCTGCCTGGGCCACATCGTCGACGCCGAGGGCCGCAAGATGTCCAAGTCTCTCGGCAACATCATCGACCCCTGGTCGATCCTCGACACCCGGGGCGCCGACGCCATGCGCTGGTGGATGTTCAGCCAGGGGTCGCCCTGGACGCCGACCCGGGCGACGCTCGGCGCCATCGACACCGCCATGCGGGACATGCTGCTCACGCTGTGGAACACGTTCAGCTTCTTCACGACGTACGCGTCGCTGAACGAGTTCGACCCCGCCGACGCGGGTGTGCCTCCGGCGGGGGAGCGGGGGCCGCTCGACCGCTGGATCCTGTCCCGCCTGGCCAGCACCACGGCGACCGTCACCGAGTCCTTGACGACGTACGAGCCGCTGACGGCGGCGACGGCCCTGGGCGACCTCGTCGACGACCTCTCCAACTGGTTCGTGCGTCGCAGCCGCCGCCGCTTCTGGCGCACCGACCCCGACGCGCCCGCCGGCGACACCCTGGCGGCGCAGGCCACGCTGCACACGACGCTGACGACGCTGTCGCTGCTGCTGGCGCCGTTGTGCCCCTTCGTCTCGGACGTCATGTGGCGCCACCTCACGGGCGCGGGGGAGGGCGAGTCGGTGCATCTGGCCGACTGGCCAACCGTCGACGCAGCGGGTGTCGCGCCCGACCCGGAGCTCGAGGCGCAGATGGCGCTGGCCCGCCGGCTCACGTCGCTCGGCCGGGCCGCCCGCGGCGAGGCCTCGGTCAAGGTGCGCCAGCCGCTCAAGCGGGCTCTGGTGTTCCTGCCCGCCGACGCGCCGGAGATCCTGCGCGACATCGTGGCCGACGAGCTCAACGTCGACGAGATCGACACGGCCGAGGACCTGAGCGAGGTGCTCCAGTTCGAGCTGGCGGCCGAACTTCCGCACGCTCGGGCCCCGTCTGGGGGACCTGGTCAAGGAGCTGAAGCCGGCGCTGGCCGCGCTCGACAGCGTGGCTGCGGCGGCGGCGCTGGAAGAGGGGCGTTCGGTGACGGTGACCTTGGGTGGCCAGCCGGTCGAGCTGTCCCCCGACGACCTGCAGCTGCGGGTGCGGGGCCAGCAGGGCTTCGCCGTGTCGCGTGAGGGGGGCGAGGTGGTGGCTCTCGACCTGAATCTCGATGAGGGGCTGCGCAAGCGGGGCCTCTCCCGCGACGTGGTCCGCCTCGTGCAGGACCTGCGCAAGGCGAGTGGCCTCGAGGTCTCCGACCGCATCCGGCTCCACGTGGTGGGGCTCGACGCCATCGCCGAGTTCTTCGACTACATCGGCCGCGAGGTGCTGGCGGTCGAGGTCGTCAGCGGGCCGGGCGAGGGGGAGGGCACGGTGCTCGAGCTGACCGACGACCTGCTCGGCGGCCCGGTCCGGGTCTGGCTGTCCAAGGTGGAGGGCGAGGCGGCGGCCTGACGTTCAGAGGCGGGGGTCGCCCGGGAGCAGCGAGCCGGTGAGCGCGACCTGGACACCGCCGGTCGCCGCCGGGTCCAACACGACGAGTTCGGGGTCAGCGCGGACGGCGGCCACCCCTGCCGCGGCCGTCGCGGCGGCCGCGGCCGCCAGGTCCTTCACGCGCAACCCCAACAGGTGGGTGCACGCCCGCTCGTAGCTGCGCCCCCACACGCATGGGTCCGCGGCCTCGTCCAGCCGGTAGAGCGCGAGGGTGCAGTCGCCCAGCGCCACACCCGCCACCGGCTGACCGGGCGCGGGTGTTGCGTGCCTCGAAGGTGACGGCCGTGCCGAGGAGCGTGGCGAACCGCTCGGCCCATGCGGCGGGGTCTTCGACCAGCGCGCCGACGAAGGCGTGGTGCGTCGCCGGCGCCAGCACGGGGGACGCCGGTGCGGGGACCGTCGCGCCGAAGCGGGGGTCGTCGGCGAGCTCGAACGTGCTCCACTGCAGGAAGACGCCCCCGGTGTCCCGCGGGTCGCTGAAGCACATCTCGGGCCGCGGGCGCGCCGCGATGCGGACCCCGTGGGCCTCCAGATGGGCGATCGTCGCCTCGAGGTCCTCCACCTGGAGCGCGACCGAGTGCATGCCGCCGCCGAACCGGGACACGAACCGGGCCGCGCCGCCCTCGACGATGGGCTGGCCGACTTCGATCGCGTTGTCGCCGACCCACGCCATGCCACCCCGGCGCCCGATCCCGGGCTCGGTGGATTCGCTGTACTCGAGCACGGTCAGCCCGACGAGCGTGCCGAGGTTCCTGACGGCCAGGTCGTAGTCGGCCACCATCGCCGTCGAGTGGAACAGCCAGCGCACATGGTGCCGCCCGACCTCGGTCATCGCCCCGCTGTCACCGGGAGCTCGACGCCGGTGATGTTCGCGCGCCCGGCCCGGCCAGGAAGACGACGGCGTCGGCGACGTCCACGGGCTCGACGTGGCGGCGCAGCGCCGCGCCGGCGGCCAGGCGACGGGACACGTCGTCGGCCCGCTCTCCGGTGCGGGCGGCGATCGACTGCATCATGGCGTCGAGTGGGGGCCCGGTGATGAAGCCGGGCGTGACCACGTTGACGCGGACACCGGTGGGTCCCAGCTCCTTGGCCAGGGTCAGCGAGGCGGTGACCATCGCCTGCTTGGTCGCCGTGTAGCGGGCCCGGCCCGGCGGGAGCCCCTGGGTCCCGAGCGTGCCGATCTGAATGATGGAGCCCCCGCCGCCCTCGCGCATGGCACGGGCGGCCAGGCGGCTCAACTCTAGGGTCCCGAGGACGTTCACCTCGAAGGCGCGGCGCCAGGTCTCCCAGTCCGCCTCCGCTTTGTCGATCGTCGCCTCGTCGCCGCCGTAGGTGGCCACGTTCACCAGGACGTCGATCCGGCCCAGGCGCGCCCGGACCTGCTCCACCAGGTCCCGACAGGAGGCCAGGAGCCCGACGTCGAGCACCAGTGGCACGACCCGCCCGCCCGGCTCGTTCCGGAGCTCCGCTGCCAGCGCGTCGAGGCGATCAGCGTCGCGTGCGGCCACGGCGACGTCGGCCCCCGCCCGCCGGAGCGCCGCCGCGCAGGCCCTCCCGACGCCGGGTCCGGCGCCGGCGACGATGGCCGTCTTGCCGTCGAGCCCGGTCACGGGCTGGTCAGTCGCCGAGGTCGGGTGCCCACTGCACGCCGTTGATGTGGCCACCGCCGTCGACGAAGAGCGTGTTGCCGGTCATGTAGCGGGCGTCGTCGCTGGCCAGGAACACGGCGACGGGTGCGATGTCCTCCTCGGGATCCCCGAGGCGCCCCATGGGGTTGGTGGCGTCGGCCGCCGCCTCGAGCTCCGGATGCGCGGCGAAGGCGGCACGGGACGCCGCCGTCTTGGCGCCCGGACAGATGACGTTGACCCGGATCTGCCACGGGGCCCATTCCCGCGCCGCCGTCCGGCTGGCGGCGCGCAGCGCCTCTTTGGCGATGTTGTACTGCGTGGTGCCCATGTGCGCGTTCACGCCGTTGAGGGAGCACATGTTGATGACGGCCCCGGCCCGCTGGGCCTTCATCACGGGCAGCACGGCCTGCATGCCCCAGACCGGGCCGAGCAGGCCCATGGAGAGGCCCCACTGCAGCTGCTCGTCCGTGGTGGCCTCGAAGCGCCCGATGGCGCCGCCTCCCCACGCGTTGTTGACGAGCACGTCCACGGTGCCCCAGGCGTCGAGCGCGGCCGCCACCATGGCCTCCACGTCGTGCTTCGCGCTGGCGTCGGTGTGCACGAAGCGGACGTCGGCGCCGAACTCGTCCCGGCAGGCGGCGGCAACCTGCTCACCGTTGTCGTCGTCGATCTCGGCCACCAGCACCTTGGCGCCCTCGGCGGCGAAGCGGCGCACGACACCCCGCCCGATGCCGTCACCCCCGCCCGTGACGATCGCCACCCTGTCCCGGAGTCGGTTGGTCATGGAGGTCCCACCGTAGCCAGGGGAATTTCGGGCCGCCACGTCCTGTGGGGCCACTCAGGGCGCCCAGGCCCGGCACCTTCGGGCCCGTCGATCCACGGGGGCGATCTCGTTCTCCGGCGGCCGCCGGGCGGAGTGCTCGTGCGAGAGCCGGGTTCGCTCCTGCGCTCTGTGCTGCGGAATCTCACCCTTGTAGCCCAAACGCCGCAGGATCCATGTACCGAGGCGGCCGGGAGGCTTGCGGATTCTCCGAGCGTACGCATCACGACAACGGGAACCGGAGAAGGACCGACCGATACCGCCGGACTCGTCCGTTCCCATTAGCTTGGCGGGCCATGGAGCGCCCACCCAGCACGCTGATCCTGTTGCACGGCTTCGGGTCCTCGTTCGATCACAACTGGCGGCAGACCGGCTGGGTCGACATCCTGGCCGACTTCGATGTCACCGTCCCCGTCATCGACCTGCCGGGTCACGGGTCCTCGCCGCCACTGACCGACCCGGCGGACTACGCCGACACCGTCGAGCAGGTCCGCCGCGCCCTGCCGGCGAACGGACCCCTCGCGGCGGCCGGATTCTCGGCCGGGGCGGAGCTGCTCCTGCGTCTGGCTGTCGCCGAACCGGAGCGCTTCGACCGGATCGTCCTGCTCGGGCTGGGAGACAACGCCTTCGAGTCGCGTGACCCGGCTGTCCTCGTGGCGGCGCTCGAGAGCAGCGAAGAGCCGGAGGACGTGCAGGCTCGGCTGTTCCGTCGGCTGGCCCAGTCGGCGGGCAACGACCCGAGCGCGCTGTCGGCCTTCCTCCGGCGGCCCCGCGAGTCGATCACCGAGGAAGACTTGTCGAGGCTGCACTGCCCGATCCTCGTGGTGCTGGGCGACCGGGACATGGTGGGATCAGCCGACCGGCTGCTTTCGGCGCTGCCGTCGGCCTCGTTGGTCACGCTGGCGGGCGTCGACCACTTCGCGACACCGTCGGACTTCGGCGCAATCGACGCGACGGTCAAATTCCTCGGTTTCTGATGACCTCCGACGCTGCCGGAGTCGGCGGCGGGCGGTTGCCGCCGCCACGGGCTGAATCGGGCAGATGCGCCGGGGCTAGCGGTGCTCCTCCAAAACGAGATCGTCGCCCGAGAGCTCGAACCCGTCACGGCCATTGAGTGCGCGCTCGTGACCGTTGCCGTTGCCGTTGCCGTTGATCGAGGCGTCCGACGGTCCATTGGTGATCGGGACCTCTTGGCCGTCGGCGTCGAGAACCACCACCCTGTCGCGTCCCTCGCGCTTGGCCCGGAACAGGGCGGCGTCGGCCCGACTGATGATTGTCGGGAGATCCTCCTGCGGGTCGGCCTCGACGACCCCGAAGCTCACCGTGAACTTCGGGAGACCGGCCACAGCCATGGCAGCCTCGAGTCGAATCCGCGCCGCCTCGAAGATCTCACGGGCTTTGTCGATGCCGCAACCGGGGATCGCGATGGCGAACTCCTCCCCACCGTGGCGGCACACGAGGTCTTCGGTCCGGAGGGACTCCCGGAGAACCTGGGCGAACAAGCGCAGCGCCCGGTCGCCGGTCTCGTGACCGTAGCTGTCGTTGAGGAGCTTGAAGTGGTCGAGATCAGCCATGGAGATCACCACATGCGATTCCTCGCGCCGCACCGACGAGACGCGATGCTCGAACGATCGTCGGTTCAGCAGGCCCGTGAGGCTGTCGGTCGTCGCCTGGAGCTGGGTCTCGGCCATCACCCGCAGAAGGCCGATGCGGGCGCCGGACAGCTTGGCCAGGGTCTCGAGGTCCTGCACGGTGTTGTCCGAGATCGCGGCGTGCTGCTCACCCGTGACGTGGATCACACCGACCGAGCGGCCCATGATCGACACCGGCACGCACATGGCCGAGATGGCCCCTTCGGGCCGGCCCTGAAGCTTGGGGCACGCGTCGATCTCCTCGCTGTCTGAGAACCGCTGGACCTGCGCCCGGCGTGCCGCCGGACAGTGATCCGGTGAATCGACCCCACAGTTCGGCGGCGATCCCGTCGGCGAGGCCGAGGCCATGCGCAGGAGGTGGGCGTGGCTGTTGTCGGCGAGCAGGAGCTCAATGGGCGCGTCGGGCACGATGGCGGAGAACGACCGCTCAATCACCCGAACGACCTCGGGTTCCCCCTCGGCCATGTCCAGGGCATTGGCCAGGCGGCTCTCGAATTTCTGTCCGCGGGCCTGGGCCTCGAACCGGCCGGCGAGGGTGGCGATGACGCCGTCGCTCTTGTCCTGTTCCGTCACGCTCCGCATGGACAGGATGATGGCCATGGGTGCGACCAGCACCGCCATCCACATGGCGTCAACCAGGTAACGGGCCCCGCCGGAAGCCGTGAGCGAGGTCAGATAGACCGCCAGTACCCCGAGCAACGGGCCCACGATGATGCCGACCACGGCACCGATGTAGGCGGCACGTCTGGTCCACGTCCGCGCGGTACTCCAATCGTCTTCGGTCACCTCGGTGTCCGACAGCATCGGCTCTTCCATCGAGATCCCCCTCGTATTCCCCTGGAATGATACGAGCCTCGAGTTGCCGGCCGGTTGCCAATTCGTGGACAAGCCGGTTGCCAATTCCCCGACAATTGGTTGGATCAGAAGGAGTTTTGCCGGATCAGGCGGGCCTCCGGACCGTCGGTGAGCCTCCTGCGGTTCGTAATGGCTCGGTGTTGGGCATCTGCGTTCCCGACGAATCGGACTTGAAAAGGGGATACCTGCGCGATGCTCGTTCAGGGCGGATACTGCCGGGACTAAGACAACGACCAGACAACAACCGGGGCCTCCCATGAAACCCCCGATCTGACCGGATAGCTTCTGCCGAACTGACGTTGCATTTGTTCGTTTCGAGCGAGTGCAAGCCGCGTGAAGCAACGGTGCGGTCGAGCCAGTGTCGAGGGGGTGGCTGTCGTGCGGCAGTTGGCCATGGTTTGGCGGCGTCGAGGTGGAGAACTCACGGGGACCCCCCGCCCAGTGCTCGCCGCTATCGCAGTCGCACTCGCGGCTATGGGCTCAGTGGTCCCGATCGCCGGGACGCCGGCGGTCCGAGCGGCCTTGTCCCAGAACGAGGTAGTGCCCACGTATACGTGGCCCGAGATCGGCCACGACCCTTCCAACACGGGCGCATCCGCAGACCCGGCGATCTCGACGGCGAACGCCTCCACCCTGGGCGTGAAGTGGATGGCGGCGACTGGCGGGTCTTCGGTGAGCTCCCCAATCGTGGCGTGGAACGCCACGCTCGCCAAGACGCTCGCGTACATCGGCAACGAGACCGGATACCTGACCGCGTACGATCAGGCCACCGGTCAGACTGTCTGGTCGGTCGACCTCGGCTCGTCGATTCATTCAACTCCCCTTGTAGAGGGGGGCTCCATCTGGGTGGCGCGGGCCTTTAGCCCCTACTTGTACAAGCTCGATGCCGCGACGGGAGCCGTCGAGTGCTCGACGCAGCTCATATCGGAGGCGGATTCCAGCTTGACGATCGGCACCCCGCCCGGCGGGTCGACGACCATCTACGCCGCGGTTATCGATCTCGGACCCAGCACCAGTGGGCCCGTGTACGCAATCAACGAGTCCACCTGCCATACGGAGTGGACGTTCACCAATTTCAACACTCCGAGCGGGGCGTGGGACCCGCTCAGTTACGGAACGGACAAGAACGGTCGGCCGCTCCTCCTCTTCGGCAGCGCCGATCCCGACCAGACCGTATACGCCATCAACGCCTTGACCGGCGTCAAGGTATGGTCGTTCAAGACACCCCCGCTGGCGGGCAACACCGACACCGACGTCGGGGCGGGCGTGTCGATCACCGCTCCCGGGGTCAACGGCTTTGCCGACGGCGTGGCGTATGTTCCCGCCGAGGACGGCTGGGCGTTTGCGCTGGACCTCACGACCGGAAAGGTGCTTTGGCGGCACGACTACGGCCCAGGCCTACCCCAGCTCCACTTATCACGATCGACCCCCGCGATCGCCGATGGCCTGATGATCTTTGGTGACAGCGGTGGCGTCATGTGCCTCAATGCGATCACCGGCGCCAAAGTGTGGGGATACCCAACCGGCGATCTCGAATCGCTCTCGGATGCCGCGGTGGTCGGCCCCTCGGGCCAGCAGGTGGTGGCGATGTCCACGATCGGGGGCGCACTGGACGTGCTCGACCTAGCCACCGGCGCCCTGCTGTACCACTACCAGACCGGCGGCTTCTCCGTTTCGTCCTTCGCCGACGTTGACGGCAATCTGCTCGCCGGCTCGACCGACGGTTTCCTCTACGATCTGGCGCTCGGCGGCGGGATCGATAGTGCGCATCCGTCGACGGCGATCACTTCACCGGCCAACGGGCAGGTTGTCAACAACCCGGTCGGAGCACTGGCCCTGTCGGGTACGGCTACAGCCGGCGGCACCCCGGGAACCAAGGGCGGCACCATAACGGCCGTCAGCGTGGCCGTGCAGTCGGGGGGTGCGACGGGCCCGTGGTGGGACAGTGCCACCCAGACCTGGAGCGCCGGGTACTTCGACAACTCCGCCACCTTGGGGAGCCCGGGTGCGTCGTCGACGACCTGGACGTTCTCCCTGCCGGTGCCGCCCACCGGTGGAAGCTTCAAGGTGCTGGCCAGCGCGGTCCAGGGCAACGGGATCGCGGACATCAGCTCCGCGTCCTCGGATCCGGGCGCATCCGAGACGGGGTTCACCGTCCACAACGCAACGGGGAACCCGCATGTGTACGCCGCGAGCGGTATCTGGGTGACCCCGGGGTCGATGGTGACGATCGCCGGAAGCGGTTTCCAGCCCAACGAGGTGGTGACGTTGAGCTATGCCGGCACCACCCTCGGCTCGGCTACGGCGACCGGCACGGGGGACCTCCCCGCTAGCAGCGTCCTCCTGCCGGCCACGGACACCTTCGGGCCGAGCACCATCACCGCCACCGGCGGTACCTCCGGCTGGGTAGGACAGGCGCGGATAGACGTCTCCAACTCGTGGCTGGAAGCGGGCTACAACCAGGGCACGGACGCCGAACCGAACGACAACATCCTCCTCCGTCTCGTCGCCCCAGGGCCTCCCGCCTTCCTCAGCCAGGCGTGGAGCTATCCCGATGGAGCCGCCGTGACGACGTCGATCGCGCTCGCCCACGACGTGGCCTACTTCGGCGATGAGGCCGGAACGGTCACAGCCCTCGATGTCCAGAACGGGGAGCCCGTCTGGACCGGAACCCAAACCAGCGCGATCGACTCCGCGCCGGCACTCGCCGGCGCCCAGGTGTTCTTCGGTACCGAGGGCAGCCCCACTGCCTCCCCATCGGTGGTGGCCCTCAGCACCGCCGACGGCACACAGACCTGGTCCACCCTTACGAGTTCTGCGGTCGAGTCCAGTCCCGCAGTGTCCGGTGCGCAGCTCTACGTCGGTTCGGACGATGGGACCGTGTACGACATGGACACAGGGAACGGCCACGTCGTCTGGCACCACAGAGTTTCCGGGTCGGTCAAGGGGGCACCGGCGGTCGACGCGGCGGCCGGCATCGTGGTCGTCGGGGACTCCTCGGGGACGATCACCGCCCTGTCCTCGGCCACGGGCACGTCAAATCTGGACCTTCCCCACGGGAGGACCCGTGACCGCAACGCCGAGCATCTACAACGGCGTGGTGTACGTCGGTTCGGCCGATGGCAACGCCTACGCCGTCTCAGAGAGCGGCACGAAGATCTGGTCGGCTCCTGCAAATGGGCCAGTCAGCGCCGGCGGGATCATCTTCACCCCGGGGACCAGTCCTGAGGATTACGTGGTCGGCTCGCAGAGCGGCAACGTGACCTACCTCAACCTCACCAACGGCTCGTCGCTGGACATGACCCCTCTCGGCGGGGGTGTCGTGGGCCTCGGAGCGTCCGATGGTTGGATCGCCGCCACCACGACCAACGGCGTCGTATGGGGCATGAAGCGTTACGGGGACACTGTCTGGGAGACATCCGTGAACACCGGGTTCGCGTCGGCCCCCATTGTGATCAACGGGGTGGTGTACACAGGAGGTCTCGATCAGACGGTGCGCGCCTACACCGCACCGGGGACCGCGATCCCCTAGCTGTGGGTCCTAGGAACGTTTGCCGCAACCGAGCACGTCAGTCCGCCCAGTACCACCCATAGGTCGCTTCCAGTATCACGGCCTTGGCCAGCTCGGCCGCCAAGGCGACGGGGTGGTTGTCGATGCGGACCGTGTCAAGGGTCTGGCCTGCCTCGTTGCGGCGCACGATCGCGCTGCGTCGCCGTGCAGGTCGATGATCGCCACCGGATGCCCGCCCAGCGACGCTTGGCTTCACTCCGGCAGTCTGCTTCCTGGCGCTGAACGCCGAGGGACTCGCCCTCGCCCTCCCCTTGCTGATGCGGGCGTAGGTGCCGATACGCCGGTCGCCCCCACCCCGTACCCCTGCTGACCCGCTCGTCATAGCTGTTTCGTGTATCAAGGTGAAAGGTAATGAGTTCTGCCTGTTCTCCACGTCAGCCAGGATCTCGTCCGATAGGCCCGCCCAGGTCTTACGCCGGGTTGAGCGCCTCGATAACGGCTGAGAAATCCGGCCAGGGACCGCCGGTGTCGATCACTGCGGACAAGAGCGCGTCGGTCGCCGGGCCGATGCGCACCCCGATCCCGGCTTGGTCGGCGAGGCCGATGGCCAAACGCACGTCTTTGCGGGCCAACTCCGGAGTGAACCATCCGGGGTGTGCCTGATCGAAGAGACTCTCCAACCGCACCTTGCTCGCCGGACTGACGACGAAGCTCGCATCAAAGAGGCCCTTCAGAAGGTCGTCGGGGATTCCGTGGTGCCGAGCAGTGGCGACTCCCTCCGCCAGGGCAGCGACTCCCGTGATCAGCAACAGGTTCGAAACGAGCTTCATGGTCGCCCCGGACCCGATCGGTCCGCAGTAGGTGTAGCCGGCACCGAGGTCACTCCACAGGGCATCGAGACCGGTCACGGTCGGCGAAGGCCCACCGATCAAGAAGCTCCCCATGCCCGCGGCGATCATGGAGGGGGATCCCATCACCGGAGCATCGAGCACCGCGCCCTCGGAGGTCGCCTCTGCCACTCGACGAACCGTGTCCGGCGAGACCGTGCTGACGATGGCCAGGGTCGCCCCAGGCGGGAGTGAGTCCAGGACGCCATGTTCGCCGAGACACACGCTGAGCACGGCGTCGTCGTCGGCCAGGACCATCAAGACCACGTCGCTGTCCGCCACGGCCTCATCGGGGAGAGTGAGCCTCGACGGCGCCGCTCGAAACGAGATCAGCGGCTCGATTCGCTGTTCGGTTCCAGACGGTGACCTGATGCCCCCTTTCCAGCGCGCGTGCGGCGAACGCACGACCCATGTTTCCCATCCCGAAGACAGCAACTCGCATCGGGCCAACCTATCGCCCGCCATGCCGGAGGGGCCGCCCTCGGCGGTCGGACCTCAGCCACTCTGATCCTGTTCCCGAACTGAACATCGGCACCTTGGCGGGTTCGCGGACTCTGATTTCCTCTCGCACCGTTCTCGCGGTCGTATGGGGCGGAGACGTTCCGGGGTATTCCGCCCAGCGGGAGCACTCGCTACATTGAAAGCTTCACCACGACGAGAGGATCCCGATGTCGTCAACCTCAGGGCCCGAGCATCTCAGCGGCCATCATCGAGACACCCTGCTACAGATCTTTCAGCCAAAGACGAATCACAACGTCGAATGGCACGATGTCGTTTCACTGCTGGAGGCGATCGGTTCCATCGAAGAAGAGCACGACGACATGTTTCGGTTCCGCATCGGCCAAGAAACCGAGGTTCTCAGGCGTCCGCGTGACAAGGACATCGATGGACAACAACTCGTCGACTTGCGCCGGATATTGACGAGTGCCGGCTACGACACCGTGGCCGCCGACCTCGAAGACAAGGGCAAGGAAGTCTGAAATTGGCCGACGGCTTGGAGCGGAGCCACGGAGAAACGTTGTTGCCGTCGTGCTCTCGCCGACGCTCCGGCACGTCGGGGAAGAGCGGCCATCTACATTGTCGGCCATGGCCGTGACGTGCACGTGCTGCTCCATGTCGGTGGATTGGTGGGTCAGATTGCGCTCGCATCCCGACTTGCCCATCTGTCACGACTGCCTCGCCGGGCTCAATGGGCAGCGAGACGGCCAGTTGCAGCTCATCACGGGCTCGTGGGTGGCGACGGGGTTCGAATCGATTTTCAGGGTGGCCGATGTTGCTCGCTCGGTCGCCTGGTTCGAGCGTGCCGGATTCGAGGTGTCGCTTCACGACGACACGTATGCCCTCGCGCACCGGGATCGTGACCTCACGATTCATCTTGCGCAGGCAGGAGCGGACGAAGCTCCGGGTCACGGTGCTCTCTACCTGCACTGTCAAGAGGCCGACCGGGTGGCCGACGAGTGGAGGCGGGCCGGGATCGAGGTGGAGGGCCCGCGGGACCAGGACTACGGAAAGCGTGAGGGCTCCGTCACCGATCCCGACGGAAACGTGATTCGCTTCGGGAGCCCCATTCGCTGAGACGTCCCCGAGGATCCACTGTCGCCGTCGGTGGGACCCCGA
Source organism: uncultured Acidimicrobiaceae bacterium (assembly GCA_963826835.1). Lineage (GTDB taxonomy): Bacteria > Actinomycetota > Acidimicrobiia > Acidimicrobiales > RAAP-2 > Bog-473. The sequence goes on along the minus strand of CAWGYK010000006.1, from coordinate 411,366 downwards.
CTCCCGGCGCGATGGCCTACCGCACGGTGGAAGGACCCGTCGTGACCTCGTGGTAGCCCTTCGCCCCGATCGTCCTTGCGAGCGGACTTCTGTCTTTCCGCCTCATGTCGACACGCAACGGAAGTCGTAGTGGGGCCCACCCCAGCTCGGAGCGAGCCCGGTGTTGTCATAGACGCGGTCGATGCGAGGAAACATCTGCCATCCTCGCCTGGCGTACTCGGCGGCCTGGTCGGAAAGAGGCAGCGGACGACGGTGGGAGCGTCTCGGGCCAGCTCGGCCGCATCCTCACGGGCGAACGGGGAAGTTGCGCTGATGACGTACCTGGCAAACCCGAGGGCCGGGGCGCGGTCTCGGCCAGCAGATGGGCGCTGACGACGTCCTCGATGTCGACACGCCGGTACAGGTACTCGTTGGCCTTGATGTTCCAGTCGGCGAACGTGGCCGTGATCTCCGAGTCGTCATCCGCTTCGGGGAAGAACCGAGATGTGCGCAAGACCACCACCGGCAGGCCCTGGTCCCGCGCCACCAGCTCACACAGGTCCTCGGCCACCGTCTTCGTCACCCCGTAGATGTTCCTCGGGATCGGGACGACGTCCTCGGTGATCCACGCGGCGGGGGATCCGGGGGAAGGCACGAGGGCCCGACCGAAAGCGCTCGTCGTACTGGTGAAGACAAAGCGGGTGACACCCGCCGCCACCGCCTCCTCCAGGAGGACCGTCGTCCCGATCACGTTGGTGTCGAGAAACGCCCGGCGGTCGTGGGTGCCGACGTGGGGCTTGTGAAGGGTGGCGGTGTGGAGGACTGATTCGGCACCGTCGATGCAGTACCTGACGACCTCGCGGTCGGTGATCGACCCGACGCGGGATGTGAAGGGCGAGTCGAGCAGGTCGAGGCCGAGCACCTCTCTGCCTCGGGCGCGCAACGTCCGGACGAGGGCCTCTCCCAGATGCCCAGAACTGCCGGTGACGAGGACCTTTCCCTCTGCCATGTCCCGAGATTAGGTGGGCTGCAGCCGCGCATCGGGGGCGTCGATGTCACACACGGGCACTACCGTTCGGACAGTGCAGGAGGCGATCGATTCGAGGGCCGAGGTCGGCGAACGCCGGCTGCCCTTCGTGGGTGTGAACAACTTCCGGGACCTCGGTGGGTACCGCACCGAATCGGGTGCCGTCACCCTCTGGGGGCGGGTCTTTCGGTCCGACAGCCCGCACAACTTCACGGCAGCCGATCTCGAGGTCTTCGACGCCCTTGACATCCGCGTGATCTACGACCTGCGCCGTGATGCAGAGCGTGCCGCCGATCCGGGACCGCGTCCCTGCGTGCAGCGAGAACTGCCCAGCGGGCCGGTCCGTGCGACCGACGTGAACACGTTGCGGGACAAGGATGACGGGGAGCGCTGGCTCTTCGAGGACTACTGCCGAATGCTCCAGATCGCCGGTCGGGTCTTCGGCGGCCTCTTCTCACAGTTCGCCGACTGCGACGGCCCGGTGCTGTTCCACTGCATGGGCGGCAAGGACCGAACCGGCATGACGGCTGCGCTGCTGCTCAGCTGTCTCGGCGTCGATCGTGCAACCGTCTTGGACGACTACGAGCTCACGTCGCGCTACAGCGGGCCCGACCGGATCCCACATGTCGTGGATCTGTTCGTCTCGGAGGGGATTGACCGGGAAGCCGCCCTCGGCATTCTCAGTACGCCGCGGTGGGCGATGGAGAACGCCCTGGATCGCCTCGACTCCACCTACGGCGGGATCGACACGTATCTCCGCGGGCCCGGCGGAATGGACCAGACGACGATCGAATCCCTTCGGTCCCGGCTGCTCGGCTGACGAACCCCGGCCACGACCTTCGACTACGAGGGCGCCTGGTGACCGGTGCCGCCCGGTGGTGGGTCGGTACCCGGGACACCCCCGTCGGTGACGTGCTCCGTCCATTCGGACCCGGACCAGTACCGATGCTCGTGTCGGCCCGAGGGGTCGGTCAGCCAACCGGGAGGGATCCCGGTGAAGGTGACCTTTCCGGGTGATTCGTCGACGGCGGCAGTCGGGTCGGTGAACGAGCTCATGGGAGGTGAGCCCCTCGGCCGACCCCGGCGGCGTCCCTGAGAAGAGAAGACCCGCACCGCGAGCAGGCCGAAGAAGATCACCAGGGCGATCGAGGAACCATGGCCGTAGAAGAACGTGAGCGACAGGCTACCTGCGTCGGGCGGGGAGCTCCCCGTCAGCAGCCGGCGTCGAGGACCTTGAGCAGCGCCCCCTCCAGCGCGGCACGGTCGCGGACGTCGAGGTGGGCCACGAGATGACGGTCGATCCCGTCAATGTGGGCGGCGACGGCCCGGTCGAGCACCGCCTGCCCCTCGGGCGTCAGCACGACATAAATGCTGCGGCGGTCGCTCGGGCAGTTCTGCCGCGCCACCAGCCCCGCCTCCACCATGCGGTCGACCAGGCGGGTGACGCCGCCGGTGGTCAGGGCCACGTCGGCGCTGAGCCGGCTCATGGTCAGACGCCGGTCGGGCGCCCCGCCGACGTGGATGAGGACGTCGAAGAAGACCAGGGGGATGCCGACGTTCTGCTCGAGCTCGCGGCCGAGGGTGTCGGTCAACCGGCGGTGCGTCCGGACGATCAGGGTCATGAGACGGATGCGGTCGTCGTCCATCTGGCCCAGGACCCCGCAGGTCCCGCCGCCGCCGCCGTCGTCGACGGCCTCGTCGGGCCGCGGCAGGGCCCGCTCCTCGTCACCGCCCTTCGCCGAGATCATCGCCGTTCCCATTTCCCTACCTCAGTCTCTCCTGAAACCGCTGCGATTCCTATTGTATCTGATTGACAAGTATCTGTGTACTCAGATATAATCCAAGCAACGAAGAATCCACCCACAAGGAGAGCACCAAAATGTCCACCACCAGCACCGTCACCCTTCCCAAGGTCGGGACCTACACCATCGACCCGGCCCACACGGAGGTCGGATTCGTCGCCCGCCACCTCGTCGGCACCAAGGTACGAGGCCGCTTCACCGAGGTAGAGGGCACCTTCACGGTGGCCGAGAAGATCGAGGACTCGACCCTCGAGGCCGTGGTCCAGGCCGCCAGCATCCACACCAACCAGGCCCAGCGGGACGATCACCTGCGCACCAACGACTTCCTGGACGTCCCCAACCACCCGACGCTGACCCTCAAGAGCACGGGTCTCCGCCAGGTCGACGACTCCAACTACGTCCTCACGGGCGACCTCACCATCCGGGGCGTCACGAAGTCCGTCGACTTCGACCTCGAGTACCTCGGCGAGGGCGCTTCCATGCAAGAGGGCAAGACGGTGGTGGCCTTCTCGGCGAGCGCCACGATCGACCGACGCGACTTCGGTGTCAGCTTCAACCACTCGCTGCTCGACGGCAGCGTCGTGGTCGGCAACAAGGTCGTCCTCGAAATCGAGGTCGAGGCCACCCAGGCCAGCTGACCTCATCTGGCGGTGGCCGGCCCGGGACCCGGGCCGGCGCCGCTCGATACGCTTCCTCGCCATGTCCCTGCGCGCCGCGCCGGCCACCGAGGTCCGCGGCGTCGAGTCGGCCAGCCCGCACGTCCTGGCCGTCGACCTCGGCACCGGCGGACCGAAGGTGGCCGTTCTGGGGGCCACCGGCCGGGTCGTTGCCCACGGCTTCCAGGCGGTCGGCGTCGATCTGACCGAGGACGGCGGCGCCGAGCAGTCCCCCCGGGCCTGGTGGGACGCCATCGTGGCGTCGGCCCGGCAGGCCGTGGCCGACAGCGGCGTGGCCCCCGAGGACGTCGTCGGGATCGGCTGCACGTCGCAGTGGCTGGGGACGGTCCCCGTCGACGGAGACGGAGCCGCCATCGGTCCGGCCATCATCTGGATGGACTCCCGGGGCGCCCGCGCCGTCCGCCAGGCCGTGCGTGGGGCGCTCAACGTCCAGGGCTACTCGGCCTCCAAGCTGGCCAGCTGGGTGCGGCGCACGGGCGGCGCCCCGAGCCTGTCGGGCAAGGACCCGGTCGGCCACATCCACTTCCTGCGCCAGCAGCGTCCCGAGGTCTACGCCGCGACCGCCGTCTTCCTCGAGCCGGTCGACTACCTGAACCTGCGCCTCACCGGGCTGGCCCGGGCCTCGCACGACTCCATCACCGGGCACTGGGTCACCGACAACCGCGACATCAATGCCATCTCATATGACGACGCGCTGATCGCGTTGGCCGGGCTCGAGCGGGCCAAGCTCCCCGAGCTGGTGCCGACGGGCAGCGTGCTCGGGGGACTGACACCCGCCGCCGCGGCCGAGCTGGGCCTGCTCCCGGGGACGCCCGTCGTGGCCGGGACGGGGGACCTGCACTCGGCCGCCGTCGGCTCGGGCGCGGTGGGGGACTTCGACGGCCATCTCTACATCGGCACCTCGAGCTGGATCAGCTGCCACGTCCCCTTCAAGAAGACCGACCCGAAGACCAGCATCGCATCCATCCCCTCGGGGATCCGGGGCCGCTACCTGGTGGCCGACGAGCACGAGACGGGCGGCGCCTGCCTGACCTGGTTGCGCGACAACATGCTCTTCCCCGAGGACGCCCTGTCCACCACCGGCCCACCCGACGGCTTCTTCGGCACCCTCAACGCCATCGCGGCGTCGGTCCCCGCCGGCGCCCACGGCGTCCTCTTCACGCCCTGGCTCAACGGCGAGCGCTCCCCGGTCGACGACCACACGATTCGCGGCGGCTTCCACAACATCTCGCTGTCGTCGACCCGCTCCGACATGGTGCGGGCCGTCTTCGAGGGGGTGGCGCTCAACTCGGCCTGGCTCCTCGGCGCGGTGGAGAAGTTCACCAAACGTCCCTTCGAGGCGCTGTCCTTCGTGGGCGGCGGCGCCAACTCGGACCTGTGGTCCCAGATCCACGCCGACGCCACCGGCCGCACCATCCGCCAGATCGACGACCCCGTGCTGGCCAACGTGCGCGGGGCCGGCCTGCTCACCCTCCTCGCCCTCGGCCACCTCACCGTGGCCGACATCCCGGGCACGGTCACCGTCAAGGCCACCTACGAGCCCGACCGGGCCGCCGGCGAGGTCTATGCCGGGCTCCTCAAGGAGTTCGTCAACCTCTACGAGAAGACCAAGGGCATCCACAAGCGTTTGAACGCTCGCCGCCTGACTGCCGCCGGGACCGTTCCGGCGGACTGACGAAGGGGCACCATGTGTCGGCCTCGCTACGCTCTCGCCCCATGACGTCTCCGGCCGAGGTGCAGGCGCAGGCCGACGCGCTGACCTGGTACCACTCCATCGACCTCGGTGACGGTGTCGTCACCAAGGGCGCCAGCGTCCAGGACAAGGGGGCCGAGATCCTGCCTGACGTCAGGGGCCGCAGCGTCCTCGACATCGGCGCCTGGGACGGGAAGTACTCCTTCCTGGCGGAGCAGGCGGGCGCGGCCCGGGTCGTGGCGCTCGACCACTACGCGTGGGGCATCGACTTCGCGGCGCGGGGGCGTACTGGGCCGACTGCATCGTCAAGGGCGTCTTCCCCGACCAGTCGCGCGACGAGACCGACTTCTGGCTGCCCGACCTGCCGGGGCGCACGAGCTTCGAGTTCGCGGCGGCGACGCTCGGCTCAGAGGTGGAGCCCGTCGTGGCGGACTTCCAGACGTGCGACCTGGACGAGGTCGGGGTATACGACGTGGTGCTGTATCTCGGCGTCCTGTACCACATGAAGGAACCGCTCACCTGCCTCGAGCGGGTGCGGGCCGTCACCAAGGAGGTGGCGGTCATCGAGTCGGAGGCGCTTCATCTCCAGGGCCTCGACCACGAGGCGCTGCTGCAGTTCCACGCCGGCTCGCTGCGGGTCGACTTCGGGAACTGGTACGTGATAACGATCGAGGCGTTGCACAACATGTGCCGCGCCGCCGGCTTCTCCCAGGTGCGCACGATCGTCGGCCCTCCCGCACCGCCGGATCCGCTGACCGCGCCGCGCCCCAGCCGGCGCGAGCGGCTGGGGCGCCGGGTGGCCGGGACGCCGCCGCCGAAGCCGTCGGCCCCGAGCACGAACTACCGCCTGGTGGTGCACGCCTACGTATAGGCGAACGAGAACAACTAGATCCGCTCGAAGTTCCGGGCCAGCTCCCAGTCGGTGACGTGGCGGTTGCTGGCCAGCCACTCCTGCTCGGCCGTGTTGAGCAGGTGATGGTGCACGTCGGGCCCGAACGCCTCGAGCGCCACGGCGGAGCCGCGCAGCTCCTCGATGGCCTCCACCAGCGTGGACGGGATCCGGGGCACGTCGGCCGCCTCGTAGGCGTTGCGCGGGTAGGGGTCGCCGGGCTCGAGCTCGTGGTCGATCCCGTAGAGGCCGGCCGCGATGGCTGCCGCCAGCACGAGATACGGGTTCACGTCCGCCCCCGGGATCCTCGACTCCACCCGCCGCCCCGCCCCGTGCCCGACGAGGCGGAAGCCGCAGGTGCGGTTGTCCTCGCCGTACACCGCCGCCGTGGGGGCCCAGCTGCCGGGCACGTAGCGGCGGTAGGAGTTGACGGTGGGAGCGGCCATCCAGGCCAGCTCCCGGGCGGCGTGCAGCTGGCCGGCCAGGAAGCGGCGCCCGAGGGTCGACAGGCCGCTCGGGTGCGACGTGTCGTCGCCGGCGCCGGCGTCGACCGCCATGAGCGGATCACCGCTCCCGGCGTCCCACAGGCTGGTGTGGACGTGACAGGACGAGCCCACGTCGTCCATCGTCCACTTGGCCATGAACGTCGCCGCCCGCCCCTCCTGCGCCGCGATCTCCTTGATGCCGTTCTTGAACACCAGGTGATGGTCGGCCGTGACGAGCGCCTCGTCGTAGGTGACATTCACCTCGTGCTGCCCCCGTCCCGCCTCGCCCTTGGAGAACTCGACGGGGATGCCGGCGGCGCACATCTCGTTTCTGATTCGGCGCAGGACGTACTCCTCGCGTGACGTCTGCAGCAGCTGGTAGTCCTCGATGGTCGAGGTGTGCGGCGTGAGGTCCTTCCAACCCTTGGCGTCGGCCTCCTCGTAGGAGTCGTTGAAGAGGAAGAACTCGAGCTCGGTGGCGCTGCACACGCGCAGGCCGCGCTCGGCCGCCCGCTCCAGCTGGCGCCGCAGGATCTGGCGCGGCGACACCTCGACGGGCGCCCCGTGCTCGTCGGTGAGGTCGCAGATGACCAGCGCGGTGCCCTCGAGCCACGGGATCAGGCGGGCCGAGGCGTAGTCGGGCCGGCAGACGAAGTCGCCGTACCCGGTGTCCCAGTTGGTGAAGCGGTAACCGGGCAGCGGGTTCATGTCGACGTCGACCGCCAGCAGGTAGTCGCACGCCTCGATCCCGTGCTCGGCCACGTGCGACGTGAAGAAGTCTGCCGTCACCCGCTTCCCGACCGGCCGGCCGTGCATGTCGGGAAAGGCCACGATGACGGTGTCAACAGACCCGTCGGCGATGGCGGCGTCTATCAGCTCACGTCCGGGCATGCGCCATGTTGACCGCGCCGCTGGCGACCGTCCAGCCCGTCTGTACGCTGGGTCGGGTGATGATCCGTCCCGGACGACCGGGAGCCGGCCGGTGATCCCGCTCATCGGGGTGTCGACCTACGTGGCCGACGTCCACTGGGGCGACTGGGACCGGCGGGCGGCGGTGCTGCCCGAGTCCTACTTCGAGCTGGTGGCCGGCGCCGGCGGGCGGCCCCTGCTCCTGCCCCCGGCGAGCACGGGGCCCGACGGCCCGGGCACCGGCGCCGCCGAGGTCATAGAGGTGCTCGACGGCCTCGTCCTGACCGGGGGGGGCGACGTCGACCCCCGGGCCTACGGGGAGGAGGCGGAGCCCGAGGTGGGGGGCATCGACTTGAACCGGGACGCCGGCGAGCGCGCGCTGCTGGAGGCCGCCCTCGAGGCCGACATGCCCGTGCTGGCGATCTGCCGCGGGTGCCAGGTGCTCAACGTGTTTCTCGGTGGCACCCTGCACCAGCATCTGCCCGACTTCGTGGGGAACCTCGACCATCGCAGCGCGCCGTTCCGGTTCGGGGACGTCGACGTCGAGACGGTCCCGGGCACGGTGACGGCCGACGTCTTCGGCCCATCGACCACCGTCCGCTGCTCGCACCACCAGGCCATCCGCGAGCTGGGCCGCGGCCTCGTCGTCACCGCCCGCGCCGGCGACGGCGTCGTCGAGGCGGTCGAGCTCCCGTCCGCCCGCTTCGTCCTGGCCGTCCAGTGGCACCCCGAAGAGGGCATGGATCCGCGACCCTTCCGGGCGCTCATCAGCGCGGCCCGGGAATACAAGGACGAACGGTCGGTCCGCGCCGACGCGTGACCCCCCGGTCGTCCGACCGTCGCCATTCCTGCAGTCCTGCCATCCCGATATCGGCCGGCCGCCGCCGTTGGTGCCGCCGGGTAAGGTGCCCCATGCCCAAGAGCGGTGCCCGCAAGGTCGTCAAGCCGGTGGCTGCCGCCGCGGTGACGCTGGGGACGATCGCCAGCATCTGGTGGTTCGCGCTCAAGCCCCGCCGCAAGGCCAAGGGCGGCGGCATCACCTCCCAGAAGGACTAGGCGCCAGCCCCTCCACGAGCGCCGGCAGGCACTCGCTGATCGAGCCCTGCACGACGACGTCGGCCAGGGCGTCCATATCGGTCGGGCCCCCGTTGACGATGACGGCCACCGCGCCGTGCCGCACCGCCACCGGGACCAGGCCGGCGGCGGGGAACACGGCCAGGGTCGAGCCCACGGCCAGGAGCAGGTCGCACGAGGCCGCCGCCTCCTCGGCCCGGAACAGGTCCTCGGCCACCAGGCTCTGGCCGAAGCTGATGGTGGCCGACTTCAGGATTCCGCCGCAGACGCCCTCGCCACCGCCACCGCCACCGCCGCCGCCGCCACCGGCGGCGCACGTCGGGTCGGCCTCGCCCGCCCGCACCCGGTCGTGCACCGGCTCCGCCGGTTGGCGGTCGCCGCAGCGCAGGCACATCACCTCGAGCGACGTGCCGTGGATCTCGACGATCCGGTCGGGGTCGGAGCCGGCCTTCTGGTGCAGCCCGTCGATGTTCTGCGTCACGAGGAGGTCCAGCCGCCCGCTGCGCTCCAGCTCGACCAGGGCGCGGTGCCCCGCATTGGGCTCGGCCGACCACAGAGATGAGGTCAGGCGGTTCTGCCACGCACGCACCCGCAGCTCGGGGTCCGACACATAGGCCTGCAGCGTCGCCATCTTCTCGGCCTCGGGGTTCTTGGTCCAGACGCCCTGTGGCCCACGGAAGTCGGCGATGCCCGAGTCCGTCGAGATCCCCGCGCCCGTCAGTACCACCACCCGCCGCGCCCGCTCGAGCAGCGACCGGCCCCGCCCGATGCTGTCGTCGTCGTCAGTCTGCGGCCCCACGCAGAGGCAATCGTACGGGGGTCCGGGCGTATCCTGCCCCGGTGCCCGGGGACGCCCCCACCGTCGAGCTGCTGCACGCCGCCGACGCCGAGGACCGCCAGCGCCGGATGGCCGGCGCCCTGTTGGCCCGGGGTTGCACCCGGGGCGACCGGGTCGCCTTCGCCCTGGGGTCGTCGGCCGACCTCATATGTGCGGTGCTCGGCGCCGCCCGCGTCGGGCTCATCCCGGTCCTGCTCAACGCCACCCTCACCGCCACCGAGCGTGACCAGCTCGTCGCCGACGCCCGCCCGACCGTCAGCATCTTCACGACCGCCGACCTGGCCCGTCTCGCCACCGCCGGGTCCCCGCCGGCCGACCTCGCACCGCATCCGCTCACCCGCCCCATGCACTACACGTCGGGCACGACGGGGCGACCGAAGGGCGTGACGACGGGCCTGTGGGACGAGGCGACGGCCCGGGACGTCTTCGAGGACGAGGCCGCGGTGTGGCACTTCGACCCGTACGACCTGCACCTGGTGTGCTCGCCGATGTACCACACGGTCTCCATCCGCTTCGCCGGCTGCACCCTGCTGGCGGGCGGGTCGTTGGCCATCCTCAGCCGTTTCGACGCCGCCACCGCGCTCGACGTCCTGCGCCGACACCGACCCAGCACCGCGTTCTTGGTCCCGACCCATCTGCAGCGCATCCTGCAGTGCCCCGACCTCGGCCCCGACGAGCGCTTCGACTCCCTCCGCCTCCTCGCCCACGCCGGCGCACCCTGCCCCGAGTCGGTCAAGCGCGCCACCATGGCCCGCACCCGACCCGGCGCCGTCTGGGAGTTCTACGGCTCGACCGAGGCCCAGTTCACGGTGTGCCCGCCCGAGGACTGGCTCGAGCACCCGGGCACGGTCGGCCGGGCCCGACCCGGCCGCCGGCTCGTCATAGATGAGGTCGACCCGTCACCTCTGTCCGTCGCCACCGGCACCATCTGGTGCGACATGCCGCCCTTCGCCCGCTTCAGTTATTGGGACGACCCCGTCGCCACGGCGGCCGCCTGGCGCGGGTCGGCGTGCACCGTCGGCGACCTGGGCCACCTCGATGCCGACGACTTCCTCTACCTGACCGGCCGGCGCCACGACCTCATCATCAGCGGGGGTGTCAACGTCTATCCCGCCGAGATCGAGAACGTCCTGGCCGCGGTCGACGGCGTGGCCGAGGTCGCCGTCTTCGGCCTGCCCGACGAGCGGTGGGGCCAGCGGGTCTGCGTCGCCTACGTGGCCGAACGTCCCTCCGAACGTTCGTCCAACGAGGAGGCCCTCCGGGCCGCCGCCTCGGCCCGCCTCGCCCCCTACAAGCGGCCCAAGACCTACATCGCCGCCACCGACCTGCCCCACACGGCCACCGGGAAGCTCATACGCCGCGCCGTCCCCGAGCACCTCGGACTGTCCGACTGAAACAGGGCCGTCGGCGGGTAAGACTGCCCCCATGCCCTTCGCCACGATCAACCCCAGCACCGGCAAGACGGAGAAGGAGTTCCCCGCCCACACGCCCGCGGAGGTGGAGGCCCTCCTGGCCCGGGCCGCGGCGACGTTCGCCGAGTATCGGACGACGACCTACGCCGAGCGGTCCCGCCACCTCCTCACGGCGGCCGAGCTGCTCGAGGGTGAAGTTCCGGATGTGGCGAGCATCCTCACCACCGAGATGGGCAAGACGTTCGCCGCCGCCAAGGCCGAGGTCTCCAAGTGCGCGGTCGGCCTGCGCTGGTTCGCCGACAACGCCGAGGCGCTGCTGGCCGACGAGCCCATCCCGACGACCGGGTCGAGGTCCTACGTGCACTACCAGCCGCTCGGCGTCGTGCTCGCCATCATGCCGTGGAACTTCCCGATGTGGCAGGTGATCCGCTTCGCCGCGCCGGCGCTCATGGTCGGCAACGTCGGGCTGTTGAAGCACGCGTCGAACGTCCCGCAGACGGCGCTGGCCATCGAGGACCTGTTCCGCCGGGCCGGGCTGCCCGACGGCGCCTTCACCAACCTCTTCATCCCGTCGAGCCAGGTCGCCGACCTCATCCACGACCCCCGCATCGCCGCGGTGACGCTGACCGGGAGCGAGCCGGCGGGCATGTCGGTGGCCGCGGCCGCCGGCGACGCCCTCAAGAAGACGGTGCTCGAGCTGGGCGGATCGGACCCCTTCGTCGTCCTGCCCTCCGCCGACCTCCCTTCGGCCGTGCGCACCGCCGTCACCGCCCGCGTGCAGAACAACGGGCAGTCGTGCATCGCGGCCAAGCGCTTCATCGTGGCCGAGGCGGTGGCGGACGAGTTCGAGTCCCGCTTCGTCGAGTCCATGGACGCGCTCGTCGTGGGCGATCCCTTCGACCCCGCCACCAACATCGGGCCCATCGTGAGCGAGGCCCAGCGCGACGAGCTGGTCGGCCAGGTGGAGGAGGCCCGGCGCCAGGGCGCCACGGTGCACGCCGGCGCCGCCCTGCCCGAGGGCGACGGCTGGTGGTTCGCCCCGACGGTGCTCACGGGCGTGACCACCGACATGGACGTGGCCCGGGAGGAGATCTTCGGTCCCGTGGCCATGGTGATCCGCGTCCCCGACGTCGAGGCGGCCGTCACCGCGGCCAACGCCACCCCCTTCGGGCTCGGCTCGAGCGTGTGGAGCAACGACGAGGCCGAGGTGCAGCGCTGCATCGAGGGCATCGAGGCCGGCGCCGTCTTCGTCAACGCCATGGTGGCCTCAATGCCCGAGTTGCCCTTCGGGGGGATCAAGCGCTCGGGCTACGGGCGCGAGCTCTCCGAGCTCGGCCTGAAGGAATTCACCAATCCCAAGACCGTCTACGTCGCTTGATCACCTATCTGGACCACGCCGCCACCACCCCGCTGCGGCCCGAGGTGGCCGCCGCCATGGCCCGGGTTCACGACGACCCCGGCGGCCTCGGGAACCCGACCGGGAGCCACCCGCCGGCGCAGCGGGCGCGACGCCTGCTCGAGGAGGCCCGCGACGAGGTGGCGGCCTTCCTCGGCCGTGACCCCGGCCAGGTCGTCTTCACCTCGGGTGGCACGGAGTCCGCCAACCTGGCCGTGCTCGGGCCGGCCGAGGCGGCCCGACAGGAGCGCGGCGAGGCGGTCGTGCTGTGCTCGGCCGTGGAGCACCCGGCCGTGCGCGAGTCGGTGCGGGCGGCGGCCAAGGCGGGCCTCGACCTGCGCGAGCTCCCGGTGGACGCCCACGGCATCGTGGACCCGGACGCCCTGGCGCGCACGCTCTCGTCGCGCTGCACCGTGGTCGCCGTCATGACGGCCAACAACGAGACCGGGGTCATACAGCCGCTCGCCGACATCGTCGAGGCGGTGCGCCGGCGGGCTCCCAAGGCCTGTGTCTTCACGGACGCCGTCCAGGCGGCGCCCTACCTCGATCTGGCCGAGGCCACGGCCGGCGCCGACCTCGTCTCGCTGAGCGCGCACAAGGTCGGCGGGCCGGTCGGCGTCGGGGCACTGGCGGTGAACGGTCGCGTCGTCTTGGAGCCGCGCCAGTACGGGGGCGGGCAGGAGCGCGAGCGGCGCAGCGGGACCCAGGACGTGGCCGGTGCGGTCGGGCTGGCCACCGCGCTGCGCCTGGTGGCGGCCGAGCGCGCCACCGCCGCCCCGCGCGTCGAGGCCCTCCGGGACAGGCTCGCCGACGGGTTGCTGGCGTCGGTGGCAGGGGCGCAGCGCACCGTGCCGCCGAGCGTCAACGTCCTCCCGGGCCACCTCCACCTCTGCGTGCCGGGGGTGGAGCGGGAGGAGCTCCTCGTCGCCCTGGGGGAGGAGGGCGTCTGCGTGTCGGGCGGGTCGTCGTGCGCCAGCGGGGCGCTGCAGCCGAGCCACGTCCTCGCCGCCATGGGGGTCGCCCCCGAGCTGGCGGCGGGCGCGCTCCGGTTCACGCTCGGCTACGGCACCACGGAGGCCGACGTCGACCGAGCCCTCGCCGTCGTGCCGGCGGTCGTCGCCGCGCTCCGCCGGGACTGAGTCGGGGAGGTTGATCGTCGGTGGCACACTGGTCCCATGCGGGTGCTCGTGGCCATGTCCGGAGGTGTCGACTCCTCCGTCGCGGCCGCGCTGCTGGTGGAGCAGGGCCATGAGGTGGTCGGCGCCACCCTCAAGCTGTGGGGCGGCGCCTCGGACTCGGGATGCTGCTCGGTCGCCGACGTCGAGGACGCCCGCCGGGTGGCCCAGCAGCTGGGCGTCACCCACCACGTCTTCAACCTGACCGAGGAGTTCGACCGCAAGGTGGTGGCGCCCTACGTCGGTGAGCACGCGCGGGGGCGGACGCCCAACCCGTGCATCGAGTGCAACCGCTCCATGAAGTTCGACCGCCTGCTGCACCGGGCCGACCGCCTCGGCTTCGAGCGCCTGGCGACCGGCCACCACGCTCGCGTCACGACGGCGTCGCGCCACGGTCTGCGCCGGGGGGCGGACCCGGCCAAGGACCAGTCGTACGTGCTCTCCATGCTCGGGCAGGACACGCTGGCCCGCGTCCTCTTCCCCGTGGGCGACATGACCAAGGACGACGTCCGGGCCCACGCCCGCCGCCTGGGCCTGCGGACGGCCGCCAAGCCCGACAGCCAGGACGTGTGCTTCATCGCCAGCACCGAGGGGCGGGAGGGTTTTCTGTCCCGGCGGGTGGAGCTGCACCCCGCCGCGGTGGTGGATGGCGACGGCCGCCCGGCCGGCTCCGTCGATGCGGTCGAGCTCGTCACGGTGGGCCAACGGCGCGGCATGGGGCACGGCAGCGACGGGAAGCGGCGGTACGTCACCCACGTCGACGTGGCGGCGCGCCGGGTGACCGTGGGCAGCGCGGCGGAGGCGTTGCGCTCGTCGGTGGTGCTCGCCGGGCCGTCGCTGACGTGGGTCGACCGGCCGCTCGCCGCCGGCGCCCGGGCCGTGGCGCAGGTCAGCGCGCACGGGCGCCCCGTACCGTGCACGGTGCTGCGGCGGGACGGCGGCATGGAGATCCGCTTCGACGACCCGCAGCGGCCCGTCGCACCCGGCCAGACGGTGGCGCTCTACGACGTGCTCGACCCCGACGCCGTCGTGGGCGCGGGCATCGCCGCGTAGCCGTGGCTCCAGCAAGGGGCCACGTACCGCCGGAGGCGGCGGCGCGTGCCGCGGCGTTCGCGCGCGCTGATCGCGCACAACAACGAGCTGTACCACACGCTCGATGCGCCCGAGATCCCCGACGCCGAGTACGACCTCCTCGTGGTGGAGCTGCGCCGGCTCGAGGCCGACCACCCGACGCTGGCGACGCCGGACTCGCCCACGCAGGCCGTGGGGGCGGCACCTTCGGGCCTGTTCCAAGAGGTGCGCCACCGGGTCCCCATGATGAGCCTCGACAACGCGTTCGACGAGGACGAGCTGCGCGCCTGGGCGGAGCGGCTGCGGCGGCAGGCGCCGGATCTCGACGTGGAGTCAGTGGCCTTCTCGTGCGAGCCGAAGGTCGACGGCGTCGCCATGTCGCTGACCTACGAGCGCGGAAAGTTCGTGCAGGCGGCCACGCGCGGCGACGGGGTGACCGGCGAGGACGTGACGGCGAACGTGGCGACGGTGAGGGACGTGCCCGCCGAGCTGGCCCAGGCGGGCGGTCCCTACCCCGACCTGCTCGAGGTGCGGGGCGAGATCTACATGCCGGTGGCCGAGTTCGAGGCCATGAACAAGCGGCAGGCGGAGTTGGGGGAGCGGCTCTTCGTCAACCCGCGCAACTCGGCCGCCGGCACGCTGCGGCAGAAGGACCCGGCGATCACGGCGAAGCGGCCCCTGCACTTCTGGGCCTACGCGCTCGGCGTGGTGGAGGGCGCGCCGGCCACCGGCGGGAGCGGCAAGAGCCGTCGGAGCAGATGGCCGGCGGCCACGCAGTCCGACACGCTGGCGCAGCTGGCCCGGGCGGGTTTCCCCGTGAGCCCCGACGCCCGGCGGATCGTGGGCATCTCGGCGGTGGTG
Source organism: uncultured Acidimicrobiaceae bacterium (assembly GCA_963826835.1). Classification (GTDB taxonomy): domain Bacteria; phylum Actinomycetota; class Acidimicrobiia; order Acidimicrobiales; family RAAP-2; genus Bog-473. The sequence goes on along the minus strand of CAWGYK010000006.1, from coordinate 396,078 downwards.
GCCCGCTGCCGCGAGCTGGCGGAGGTCCGTCACGACCTGGCGTACGAGATCGACGGCGTGGTCACCAAGGTCGACGAGCTGGCGCTGCACGACCTGCTCGGGGCCACCTCGCGGGCGCCCCGTTGGGCCATCGCGTTCAAGTTCCCGCCCGAGGAGCGCACGACGCGGCTCGTCGACATCATGGTCTCCATCGGGCGCACCGGTCGGGCGACGCCCTTCGCCCGGTTGGAGCCCGTCTTCGTGGGCGGGTCGACGGTCGGCGTGGCGACGCTGCACAACGAGGACCAGGTGGCGGCCAAGGACGTGCGGCCGGGCGACCTCGTGATCGTGCGCAAGGCGGGCGACGTCATCCCCGAGGTCGTGGGCCCGGTGCGCGAGGGTGCCCGACGGCGCAAGCCGAAGTGGAAGTTCCCGACGTCGTGCCCGTCGTGTGGTGAGCCCCTCGTCCGCCTGCCGGGGGAGAGCGACACGTACTGCACCAACATCGAGTGCCCGGCGCAGCGGGTGCAGCGGATCTCGCACTACGCGTCGCGCTCGGCGATGGACATCGAGGGGCTGGGCGAGGAGCGCGTGCTGCAACTGGTCGGCGCGGGTCTGCTCAACGATGCGGGCGACCTCTACGATCTCGGCACCGAGCAGCTCGTCGGCCTGGAGCGCTTCGGCGCCCTGTCGGCGGCCAACCTGGTGGCGGCGATCGACGCCTCGCGGGCGCAGCCGCTGAGCCGGCTGCTGGTGGCGCTGGGCATCCGGCACGTCGGGCCGACGGGCGCCCGTGCGGTGGCGCGCGCGTTCGGCACGCTCGAGGCGATCGTGTCGGCGTCGGTGGAGGAGCTGGCGGCGGTCGACGGCGTCGGCGGCATCATCGCGGCGTCGCTGGCCGAGTTCCTCTCCGCCGACACCAACGTGGCCGTGATCGAGCGGCTGCGGCGGGCCGGGGTCACCATGGACGAGCCGGGTGCCGGCGGTGCCGCCGGAACGGCGGTTGGAGGCACCGGCGCGGCGGCCCTCCCGCAGACGCTGGAGGGCAAGACGGTGGTGGTCACCGGCGCGGTCCCGGACTACACGCGGGAGGGGGCCGAGGAGGCGATCATGGCGCGGGGCGGCAAGTCGCCCGGCAGCGTGTCGAAGAAGACCTTCGTGCTCGTGGTGGGCGAGTCGCCCGGCGCCAGCAAGCTCAAGAAGGCCGACGAGCTCGGCGTGCCGACGCTCGACGCGGCGGCGTTCGGATCGCTGCTCGAGAGCGGCGAATTGCCCAGTTGAGCGCGGCCATGGGGGTGTCCACCGTACGGGTGTCCGATGTCGGTAGCCTGAGATCGCCCCGATGCCCCTGATATCAGACTCCATCGGCCGGGTCCTAGGGAAGCGGTACCGGCTGCTCTCCGCTCTGGGCACCGGCGCTTCAGCTCACGTCTATCTCGCCGAGGACGTGTCGTTGCAGCGCCACGTCGCGGTGAAGGTCCTCCAACCCGCACTGGCCTCCGACGAGGCGTTCCTCAAGCGCTTCCGGGCCGAGGCGCGCTCGGTCGCCTCGCTCAACCACCCGCACGTGCTGCGGGTCTTCGACTGGGGCGAGGACGCGGACGGGCCGTATCTGGTCCTTGAGTATCTCGGCGGGGGCTCGCTGCGTGACCTTTTGGATCGCGACATCCGCCTGTCTCTGTCGCAGGCCGCCCAATTGGGGACCGAGGTGGCGCAGGGCTTGGCTTACGCGCACGTGCGGGGACTGGTTCATAGAGATATAAAGCCCGCGAACCTCCTCTTCGACGAGGAGGGGCGGGTGCGGGTGGCCGACTTCGGTGTGGCCCGTGCGCTGGCGGAGGCGGCGTGGACCGAGCCGGCGGGGGCGATGGTGGGGACGGCACGGTACATCTCGCCCGAGGCGGCGGAGGGGAAGCCGGTCGACGGGCGGGCGGACGTCTACTCGCTGGCCTTGGTCCTGTATGAGGCCGTGACGGGGACGGTCCCCTTCGTGACGGACACGACGATGGGCACGCTGGCGGCGCGTATCGGCCAGCCGCTGCCCCACAACGACGCGCTGGGCCCGCTCGATGACGTGCTCGCCCGCGCCGCCGCCCCCGATGTGGCGTCCCGTCTCGACGCGGCGGGTCTGGGCGCCCGGTTGGGCGCCCTGGCAGCTGCGCTCCCGACGCCCTCTGCGTTGCCTCTGGTGACGCCCCGCCTCGAGGAGTCCGCCCCGATCTCGGGCTTTCGGGCGCCCGGGGTGTCCGAGCTGACCGACTCGGGTATTGCGTTGGCCGCCGGTGCCGGTGCTGTTGCCGGTGCGGCGGCGGCGACCACGGACGGGACGGCGATTGCGCCGGGCCTGGCGAGCACGCCGGTCGGGACCAAGGCAGGGCCGGGGGAGATCTTCGACGCCGAGCCCTCGGGCGGGGGTCGATCCTTCCGCGGCCGAAGTTCCGGCGGCGGCCCTGCGGCGCCGTTCCGGCCTCCGAGGAGCCGGCGCACCTGGTGGATCGTAGGAGCGATCGCCGCCGCCGTCATCATCGCGGCCGGGCTGGTGGCGGCCTTCGAGGCGAAGGTGTTCACGCCGTCGCATCCGACGCCGTCCGTGGTGAACCTGTCGGTAGCGCAGGCCCGGGCGGCGCTGGACAAGGTCCATATGAACCTGAAGGAGGGCGTCCCGGTGAAGTCGATCACCGTGGGCGCCGGCGACGTGGTGATCCAGAGCCCGAAGGCGGGGGTCTCGCAGAAGGAGGGCTCGACGGTCACCGTCGTGCTCTCGGACGGGAAGCCTGACGTCTCCGTCCCCTCATTGGCAGGTATGACCTGTGCCGAGGCGACGTCGGCGCTGCAGGCGGCGCACTTCCAGGCCGTCTGCGGCACGGGGACCTACAGCAACGACGTCACCACCCCCGGCGTGCTCGTCCTGTGGTCGGTCGGCTCGACACCGAATCCTTCGAAGGCGCCCTACGGGAGCACCATCGCGCTTCAGCCCTCACTCGGCCACGACCCGGCCACGGTCCCCAACATCCCGACGAGCTACACCTTCGCCCAGGCCCAGGCCGCCTTGCAGGCGGTCGGCCTCGCGGCGACCCAGAACAACGAGTCCAACGCCACGGTGCCGTCGGGACAGGTGATCTCGACGTCGCCGGCCAGCGGCGCGTCGGCGCCCTATGGCTCGGCGGTGACGGTGAATGTCTCGACGGGACCTCCAACGACGACCGTCCCCAACGTCATCGGCGACACGGTGACTCAGGCCACCAGCGTGTTGCAGCAGGACGGGCTCAGCGTCTCGGGTGTGTCAGGCAGCCCCAACAACAACGTCAGCGGGACCCAGCCATCGGTCGGTTCGACCGTGCCGACCAGCTCGTCGGTGCAGATCTTCACCAGCTGAGGCTGCCCTCGTGTCCCTCCCGTTCGACCCGGCCTGTGACCTCTGCGAGGCAGCGCGCCTGTCGGAGTGGCACCACGAGGACGATCTGTGCTGGGTGGCCGACTGCGAGGTGTGCGGGGTGCCCATGGTGGTGTGGAAGCACCACGGCCCCACGCCCCCGGAGAGCGATGTCGACCACATGTTGGCCCAGCTGACTCTGGTGGCCGACGCCCGCTTCGGTGCGGGCGAATGGTCGGTTGACCGGGTCATGCGCCAGATCCCGAACCACTTCCACGCCCATGGGCGCGACCCGAACTGGTGGTTCCGCCTGCGCGGCCTGCGCTGAACGAACCCGCATTCGGCGCGGCCGGTGCAGTGGTCGGCGGCCGCCGGCAGCGTTGAACCGGCCCCTAGGGTGTCCCGAGTGGAGAGCCCAGGGGACGACCAGACCGACGTCCTCCTGAACCCGAAATTCGATCCCGGCGGCGGTGCCATGGGGACGATGGGGGCGGACGGGTCCGTCGAGACGAACTGGTTCACCCTGCTGCACCGGCGCGTCACGGGGCGGGCTGTCCGCAGCCCGCGCTACCAGTGGTGGGCCCTGGTGGCGCTGCTGGCCGGGCTCCTGTCCCTCAACATCACCTTCACCGTCTTCGTGGTCGCGCTGCCCACGGTCAAGGCGGACTTCCATACGAACTTCTCGGTCCTCGCCTGGGCCTCGACGGGGCCGCTGCTCGCCTTCGGCGTGGCCGCGCCCTTCTTTGGCAAGGCCGGCGACCTGTTCGGCCACCGCCGGCTCTACCAGTTCGGGCTGTTGGGGGCCATGGTCAGTGCGATCCTCACCGCCACCGCGCCCGATGTCGGGATGTTGCTGTTTGCCCGGGCCCTCGACGGAGTGCAGGGCGCGGCCACTGGCACGGCGTCGATGGCGATCATCCTGGAGCTCTTCTCACGGCAGGACCGTGTCAAGGCGCTCGGGTGGTGGTCGCTGGTCGGGGCGGGCGGCCCGGTGCTCGGCGTCACGCTCGGATCCCCGGTCATCCAGTTCTTCGGGTGGCGGACGCTCTTCTGGGGGCAACTGGTGTTGTTGGTCATCGCCTCTGTGGTCGTGGCCCTGCTGCTGCCATCGGACCGGCGAGCACGCAGCACCGGTGTGGTGCCGGCCGGCGATGGCGCCGGCCGGGGCGAGCGCTCGCGCGTGTGGGAGGGCATGGACTGGGTGGGGGTCTGGAGCCTGGCCGGCTCCGTCACTGCCGCCATGCTGGTGCTGAGCATCGGCCCGATCGTGGGCTGGACCTCACCCCCGGTGATCACGTCGGGCGTCGTTGCGGCCGTGCTGGCCGTCGTGTTCGTCCGACGTGAGTTGACGTTCGCCACGCCGCTGGTGCCCACCACCTATTGGCACCGGCGCAACTTCATGTTCCCGATGGGTACCAAGACGTTCTCGAGCTTCGCCTACTTCGGTGGCTTCTTCCTGTTCCCGCTGCTCATGGAGCAGGTCTATGGCTACAGCGTGTCTCAGGTCGGTTTCATCTCAGTGGCCCGACCGCTCCTGTTCGCCATCAGCGCGCCCATTGCCGGATACATGACGGTGCGGACGGGGGAGCGTACGGCGTCGCTCTTCGGTACCGGTTCGCTGCTTCTCTCCATGATCCTGTTCGCCACCCTGCGCCCATCGGCGGGGTTGTTGATCATCCTGGTCGCGCTCGCCCTCTCGGGCCTCGGCATGGGTGTCTCCATGCCGGCCACATCGGCGACCATGTCCAACGAGTTGGCGGCGTCGGAATACGGCGTCATGAGTGCCGCACAGTTGTTGGCCACCCAGGTCGGCGAAGTGGCGGGGATCCAGGCGGTCCTCACGATCCAGGAGTCGATCGCCCGGCGTTCGGGCCTGGGCAACGTGCAGCACAGCACGGCGCTGCTCCACAGCTTCAGCGTCCCGTTCTGGGTCGCTACCGGCGTGGCCGCTCTGGCGGTCTTCTGCGCGCTCTTCATCCGGCCGTTGCCCCGCGACGTGCGGACCGCGCAGCGGCTCACGGACGTCAGCTGAGCTTCTCGACGGCTACTCGGTGATGTCGCGCAACCGGGTGGCCATCTCGGCGGCGCTGGGGTCACTGGCCGCCGGCGCCGCCTGTAGGGCCATCAGCTTGGCCATGTCACCCTCGACGCGCACCTTGCCCGCCATGAAGGCCTGCATACCCGCCTGGGGGTTGCCCTCGATGAGGATCGCCTTGGCCGTGACGTAGTCCACCGTGACCTTGAGATCTTGCGTCTCGAGATGACCGGTTTCGAGGATGAGCTCACCGCTCGAAGTGTCCATGTGGGCCAGGATGTCCTCCTCCGAGAAGGGGACCGCGGTCACCACAAGGTTCATACGGACGGCGTGGGGGATGGCAGCCGTCTTGCCCTCGTACTCGGCGCGGATCCTCCGGGCTTCCTCCAACCATTCGTCGCTGAGGAACGGGTACGACGGCATGCGGCGCTCCTTCTGTCTCATTCGGTCTCGGTCGCGGTGCAGGGCCTCGGTCGCTCCGCCCGGAGCCATCTGGCGCCGGAACCCTACTCGGCTCGCCGGTAGGCTGCCGATCCGTGAGTACCTCCATCATCCCCGGTGCCGAGCCCTATTCCGCGACGGGCGACACCCGCGGCGCGTTGGTCCTGCATGGGTTCACCGGGAACCCGCAGTCCATGCGCGGTCTCGCGCTGGCACTGGCCGACGCCGGGTTCACGGTCGAGATGCCGCTACTTCCCGGTCACGGCACCCAGATCGAGGACATGCTCTCCACGAGGTGGGAGGACTGGTCCGAGGCGGCCGAGGCCGCGTACTCGGAATTAGCCGCACGCTGCGACGGGGTGGTGGTGGTCGGATTGTCCATGGGCGGCACGCTGAGCGTCTGGTTGGCCGAGCGCTATCCGGAGATCGCTGCCATCGCCGTGGTCAACCCGCTACTGGCGCCGCCCGACGCCGACACGGTGGCCTTCGTCCAGGCGATGATCGACGGCGGTGACGAGGTGGCGCCGGGCATCGGCTCCGATATCGCAATGGAGGGTGCAGTCGAGGCCGCCTATCCCGGCCTCCCGTTGCGCGCCGCGCTCTCACTGTTCGCCGCCGCAGCCGACGTGGAGACGGAGCTCGAGTCGGTGACCTGCCCGCTGCTCGTGTTCACCAGTGTGCAGGACCACGTCGTCGATCCGGTGTCGAGCGAGAAACTGGTGGCCCGGGCCAAGGGACCAGTCGAGCAGTTGATCCTGGAGCGCAGCTTCCACGTGGCCACGTTGGACTGGGACAAGGACGAGATCGAAGCCCGTACGGTGGAGTTCGTGACCGCCGTGCTCCCGGCGCGCTCGTGACCGACCCCACGCCGTCTGCGGCGGGGTTGAGCCGCCAGGACGTGATCCATGTTGCCCATCTGGCCCGACTCGACCTGACCGAGGAGGAGGTCGAGGTCTTCACCGCGCAGCTGCGGACCGTCCTGGACCACGCGGCCGACGTGGCATCCCTCGACCTGTCGCATCTGGATCCGTCGTCCCACCCGATCGCACTCCGCAACGTTCTGCGGGCTGACGAACCCCGACCGAGCCTGGACCGCGACGAGGTCCTCGCCGAGGCGCCCGCCGTCGAGGACCATCGGTTCCGGGTGCCGCGCATCGGTGGGGAGGCGCCGTGACCACGGCACTGGAGCTGGCCGCGCAGGTTCGGTCGGGAGAGCGGTCCGCCCGCGAGATCGTGGACGAGGCGCTGGCGGCCGTGGCGTCGGGCAACGACCAGGTCAACGCGTTCTTGACCCTCTTGGCCGACGAGGCACGCGGCGGGGGCCGACGCCGTCGACGCGACGGTGGCGGCGGGGCGCGATCCGGGGCCCTTGGCGGGGGTGCCTGTGGCCTTGAAGGACAACCTGTGCACGCGTGGGGCGGTCACCACGTGCGGTTCGAGGATCCTGGAGGGCTGGCGCCCGCCCTATGACGCGACCGTCGTGGCGGCAGTGCGGGACGCAGGTGCTCTCGCTCTGGGCAAGACGAACATGGACGAGTTCGCCATGGGGAGCTCGACGGAGAACTCGGCCTTCGGCCCGACCCGCAATCCGCGCCACACCGGCAAGGTCCCCGGTGGCAGCAGCGGCGGCTCGGCGGCAGCGGTGGCCGCGGGCTTTACGCCGCTAGGACTGGGTTCCGACACCGGCGGCTCCATACGCCAGCCGGCAGCCTTGTGCGGGGTGGTGGGCATGAAGCCGACCTACGGTCGTGTGTCGCGCTACGGCCTTGTGGCCTTCGCCAGTTCACTCGATCAGATCGGCCCCTTTGCCACGACGGTGGGGGACGCCGCGCTCCTCTTCGACGTCCTGGCAGGCCACGATCCGCTCGACAGCACGTCGCTGCCGTCGAGTCCCGAGCCCACGCTGGCGACGGTGCATGACGGTGCCGAGGGCATCAGAGTCGGGCTCTGTCGCGACCTCATCGAAGGCTGCGCGCCTGACGTCGTGGCGCGGGTGCAGGAAGCGGCCAACGCTCTCGCCGACGCCGGCGCCAAGGTGGAGGAGATCTCGGTGCCTGAGTTCGGCTATGGGCTCTCCGCGTACTACCTGATCGCCCCGGCCGAGGCCTCGTCGAATCTGGCCCGCTACGACGGAGTGCGCTACGGGCTTCGGGTCGACGGAGAGGACGTGGCCGCGATGAACACGGCGACCCGTACCGCCGGGTTCGGTGCCGAGGTGAAGCGCCGGATCATGTTGGGGACCTACGCGCTTTCCGCCGGCTACTACGACGCCTACTACGCGCAGGCCCAGCGGGTGCGCACACTCGTGATGCAGGCCTTCGACCGGGCCTACGAATCCGTCGACGTGCTGCTCGGCGCGACTGCACCGACGACCGCATTCGACCTCGGCGCCAAGGTCGACGACCCGATGGCGATGTACATGAACGATGTCTGCACCATTCCGTCCAATCTGTCGGGGCACCCGGCCATCTCGGTGCCCTTCGGCACGGGCGCCGACGGCCTGCCCGTAGGTGTTCAGGTGCTGGCACCCGCTCTGGAGGAGTCGTTGCTTTTCCGGGTGGCCCGCGTGGTCGAGGTACACGCGCCGAAGGCGGTCGGGTCGTGAGCACGGACTGGGAGCTCGTCGTCGGGCTCGAGGTGCACTGCGAGCTGGCTACCGCCTCGAAGCTCTTCTGCGGGTGCCGCAACGCATTCGGCGACGAGCCGAACATGAACATCTGCCCCACGTGCCTCGGTTTGCCGGGTTCGCTCCCCGTCCTGAACGAGCAGGCGGTGGAGCTGGCGATGCGGATCGGCGCTGCCCTGCATTGCGAGATCCGGCCGTCCGAGTTCGCCCGCAAGAACTACTTCTATCCGGACCAGGCCAAGGACTACCAGATCAGCCAGTACGACCTCCCGTTGAACGCGGCCGGATGGCTCGAGCTCCCCGACGGCTTCCGGGTCGGCGTGACCCGGGCGCATATGGAGGAGGACACGGGCAAGCTCACCCACGTCGGGGCGAGCGGCCGCATCAACGCGGCCCTCCACGCGCTGGTCGACTACAACCGCTCCGGCGTTCCTCTGGTCGAGATCGTGAGCGAGCCCGATATCCGTTCGGTGGCCCACGCAAAGGCTTACGCCAGCGAGCTGCGCGGCATCCTCATGGCGACCGGCGCCTCCGATGGGCGTATGGAGGAGGGGTCGATGCGGGTGGACGCCAACGTCTCGGTCCGCCCGGTCGGGAGCACCGCCTTCGGGACCCGCTGCGAGATCAAGAACCTGAACTCCCTTCGCTCGCTCGGTCGGGCGATTGAGTACGAGTCGGCACGCCAGGTGGCCCTCCTCGAGTCCGGCGGCACCGTCACTCAGGAGACCCGGCACTGGGACGAATCGGCCGGGCGCACCGACTCCATGCGCTCCAAAGAGGAGGCCAACGACTACCGCTACTTCCCCGAGCCCGACCTGGTGCCTCTGGCCCCCGACGCCGCGTGGCAGGAGCGAGTGCGAACGAGCTTGGGCCCGATGCCCTCGGACCGCCGGTCGCAGTTGGCCTCCGCACTCGGGGGCGCACCCAGTGACGCCGAGGTGGACCAGATCCGCGCCGTGGTCGATCTTGACCTTGACGGGCTCGTCACAGCCGCCGCCGACGCGGGTGCGCCCGCCGCGCTGGCTCTTGCCCGCGCCGCCAACGAGGTCGCGGCCCAGGGTGAGGCGGCCCTTCGACTGGACGCGGGCACGTTCGCTGCGCTGCTCGCCATGGAATCGGGCGGCCAGCTCTCGGCGACCCAGTCCAAGGCGGTCTTGAGCGAACTGCTCGAGCGTGGCGGAGGAGACCCGGCGGCACTGGCCAAGGAGATGGGTTTCGAGACACTCGGCTCCGACGCCCTGGGCGCGGTGCTCGACGAGGTGATCGCGGCGCACCCCGACGAGTGGGCGCGCTTCGTCGAGGGAAACGACAAGCTGATGGGGTTCCTCACCGGTGCGGTCATGAAGGCCACGTCGGGCAACGCGAACGGTGAGAAGGTGGCAGCGGAACTGCGCCGGCGGCGCGTCGAACTCGGCGGGGATTAGCCCGACAGCCCAGATCGAGGGCCCGACGTCACGGCGGTCCACCGCGGGGAGGGGCGCGACGTCATGACCCGGCCGCTCGGGCCGACGAAGCTGAGCTGCTCGTTGGCGTTGCCCGTCATGGTCCACTCCTTGCTGTGCACCACATGATGGTGGTGCAGGCACAAGAGCGCGAGGTTGTACAGGTCGGTCGTCCCGCCGGGCTTCCAGGGGATCACATGGTGGATGTTGGTGAAGGTGACGTTGGTGCAGCCCGGGAAGCGGCAGTGCCGATCCCGGCGCATCACCTCTCGACGCTGGGCGTCGGTCGGTTCTCTTTGCGCCCGGCCCTCGTACATGGTGTGCCCGACGTCGTCGTCGACCGCGACGGCCAAGGTGGCGTCACAGGCCATCTGGGCGACGACCTCGGTGCTGATCAGGCCGTCACGCTCGAGGTCCCCGGCCAGGGTGCTCTCTTCGTCGAGGAGGGCACCGAGAGGCACGTGGACCACGACGAAGTAGGGACTCGTCGTGGTGGCCCGGCCCCCGGGCTGCGCCGAGCGGATCAGCTCCAAGAAGGCGTCACAGAGGCGCTGGTCCCACGGGGTCTCCCCGTCGGAGGGGACCTTTTGCGCCCGGGCCTCGAGGAAGGCCCGGGTCTCGGCGAAGGACTCGGGGGGCAACTGCACCGTCATGGTGCGGAACGCCTCGTTGAAGCGCAAGAAGCGCCGGTCGTGCTCGGAGCGCTCGGTGGGCGGGGCTGGTGGAGCCTTTGAGCGGGCGACCTCGGCCAGCTCTCGCACGGAGCACTCCTTGGCCTGGTCGCGCCATCCCTCATCGGTCTCGGGGGTGGCCACCTCGGCCACGGTCCTGACCTTGTCCAAGGACACCTCGCCCTCGCACAGCGAGCCGACCAGGTGGGGCAGGTCCCAGGCCTTCTCTCCCACCCGGATCAGCGCCCGGGCGCTCGGCGTCGAGACCCCGAAGCGCTCGACGGCCCAGGGCTCAACAGACGTCGCCCCCTCGTCGCGGTAGATCTGGCGCCGACTGGCCTCGCCCAAGAGCACGACGATCGTCCCCTCGGCGGCGGCCTTCTGGCGAAAGGCCAAATCGAGCTGGTCGGCGATCTCCTCGTTGGACAGAGCGGCGGCGGCTGAGATCATGTCGGCTGCGGGAGCGGGAGGCTGGGCCATCGAGGACAGAACGGTCGGCGCCCCGCCCAAAGAGTGTGTCGCGGATCTCGACTTAATCGATGGGCCCCACCATGTAGCGGTCCAGTGTGGCGCCGGCCCATTTGGCGATCTCCGCCGGAGTCGCCGTCGAGACCGGAGGAACCCGCAGGATGTAGCGCGTGAAGGCGAGTCCCATCAGCTGCGAGGACACGAGGGCCCGACGTTGGTGGGTCATGCTCTCGCTCTCGCCTTCGTTGACCGGGCTGTTGTCCCAGACCCGTTCGGCGACGAACTCGCGCATCGCGTCGGCCACGCTCGCCGATGCCGCCATCCCCGCGACACAGGCGGCGAACGAAGAGCCCGTTCCCTCGGCGTGGTCCCACATCGTGAGAAAGCCCGTGATGACCATCTTCCCGGGGGTCGTCGACGAGCCCGAGTGCTCGTGCTTCTGGACGGCCCGCGGGTCGAAGGGAAGGGCCATCGCCGCCACGAACAGGCTGGCCTTCCCGTCGAAGTAGTGGTGGACGAGTGCAGGGTCGACCCCGGCCTCGCGGGCGACGGCCCGCAGGCTCGCCCCGTCGTAGCCCTTGGCGGCGAAGACGCGTTTGGCCGCCTCGACGATCTCACCCCTGGTGTCGGCGTTGCCGGGCCGGCGGCCGGCGGCCGCGGCCGCGCTCATAGATGACCCGCCCGAAATTTCCACCTGTCGGGGGATTCACCAGCGGGGAATTCTGTGGTACAACTCATCAGTGATGAATCCTACGGCGGATCGGACCTGATGGCCGAACAGCCCCCGGTGACGGCGCTGGGACGGCTTGCCGGCGCCTGCTACGACCGGCGGCGGACGGTCCTGGTCCTGTGGATCCTGGCCATCATCGGCATCACGGTCGTCGCCCAGGTGGTGGGCACGCACTTCGAGAACAGGTTCACGGCGGGGAACACCCCGTCGCAGCAGGCGACCGAACATCCTGCAGGCCAGGTTCCCCTCCAAATCCGGTGACACGGCCGACGTCGTCTTCCACACGACCGCGCCGATCACCAGTCCGGCCAACGAGGCGGCCATCGACAAGGTGGTGGCCGGGATCGAGCCCCTGCCCTACGTCCAGAGCGTGACCGGGCCCTTCTCGGCCGCCGGTGCCCACCAGATCGCGCCGCCCGGCCGCGGCAACATCGCCTTCGCCCAGATCCAGTTCACCACCGACACGGCGGACATCCCGACAGGGGCCGTGAAGACGGTCATCACCACCGCGCAGGCCGCCGCCCACCGGGGCTTCCAGGTCGAGCTCGGCGGGAGCCCGATCTCCGCCGCGGCCACGGCCGCGCCGGGGCCGAGCGAGGGCATCGGCATCACCGCCGCCATCCTCATCATGCTGCTCGCCTTCGGGTCCGTGGTCGCCATGGGCCTGCCCGTGATCACGGCGCTGGCCGGGCTCGGCATCGGCATCGCCCTGCTGGAGCTCCTCACCCACGTCCTCACCGTGCCGAACTTCTCCCCGGAGATGGCGGCCATGATCGGCATCGGCGTCGGCATCGACTACGCCCTCTTCATCGTCACCCGCTACCGGCAGGGCATCTTCGAGGGTCGCGATCCCCGCAACGCGGTCGTGACCTCCCTCATGACCTCGGGGCGGTCGGTCCTCTTCGCCGGCAGCACCGTGGTGATCTCGCTGTTCGGCCTCTACCTCATCGGCCAGGCGTACATGATCGGGCTGGCAACGGCCTGCATCGCCGCCGTCCTGATGGTGCTGATCGCCGCCCTCACGCTCTTGCCGGCCATGCTGGGATTCGCCGGCAACGCCATCGACAAGCTGCACGTGCCCCGCCTGCTCCAGACCGGCGGGCCGCCCCCGAGAACGGGTTCTGGTACCGCTGGAGCCGCTTCGTGCAGCGCCGCGCCTGGATCACCGGCATCGTGGCCGTCCTCGTGCTCGTGACCCTTGCGCTCCCGCTGTTCAGCATGCGCCTCGCCTTCACCGACGCCGGCAACGATCCGACCTCGTTGACGACCCGGCAGGCGTACGACCTCCTGGCGCAGGGATTCGGCCCGGGGTTCAACGGTCCCCTCGTCATCGCCGCCGACATGCACGGGCCGAGCGACAAGCCGACGGTCGACCGTCTGCAGCGGGCGGTGGACCAGCATCGAAGGCGGCATCGCGTTCGTCACCCCGGCGCAATTCAACAACGACGACACCGGGGCGGTCATCATCGTCTACCCGACCACGTCACCGCAGTCGGCGCAGACCGGGACGCTGGTGCAGACCCTCCGCAACGACGTGATCCCGCCGGTCGTCGGGGGGACCGGCGTCAACGCGCAGGTCGGCGGGGAGACGGCCGCCAGCATCGATGCCGCCAACTTCCTCGGCCACCGGCTCTTCCTCGTGATCGGCGCCGTCCTGATCCTGTCCTTCATCCTGTTGATGGTGGTCTTCCGGTCGCTGGTGCTGCCGCTCAAGGCGGTCATCATGAACCTGTTCAGCGTGGGTGCCGCCTACGGCGTCATGGTGGCGGTGTTCCAGTGGGGCTGGGCCGGGCGGATCATCGGCATCGGCGAGACGGGGCCCATCGACCCGTGGATCCCCGTGGCGCTGTTCGTCGTGCTCTTCGGGCTCTCCATGGACTACGAGGTGTTCCTCCTCTCGCGCATCCGCGAGGAGTGGCTGCGCACGCACGACAACTCGCTGTCGGTGGCGGACGGCATCGCCGTGACGGGGCGGATCATCACGGCGGCGGCGGCCATCATGTTCTGTGTCTTCGCGTCCTTCGTGATCAAGGACCCGCTGCACATCCTCAAGGTCTTCGGGCTCGGGCTGGCCACCGCCGTGCTGGTCGACGCGACGATCGTGCGCATGATGCTCGTCCCGTCGATCATGGAGATCCTCGGTCCGGTCAACTGGTGGATGCCCGCCTGGATGGACCGTTCCATCCCGCAGATCGGCGTGGAGGTGACGCCCACGGCGCTCACCCCGCCCACGGGTGCCCGCCCCGGCCTGACGGACCGTCCCGCTAGTTTGGACGCCGTGCAGAACGAAGAATCGGAGCCGACGGCGACGGCCACGTTCGTGTCCCTCAACCCCGGGCGCGACGTGCAGCGGGTCGGGACGGCGACGTTCCTCGGTGAGGACGTCAACAAGATCCACGATCCCGTGTGGGCGGTCATCGGCAACCTCGGGGACAGCCAGTGCTATCTGGGCGTCCCGCAGAAGGTGGAGGCCGTCCAGTCCGCCCTCCACCGCCGCATCGCCGAGGACGACCTGCCGGTCCGGTTGATCCCGCCCGCGTTCACCCTGGGCGTCTCGGACGGCCAGCTCAACGGCACGCCGCAGATGCGCTTCTCCCTGGTCGGTCGCGAGGTCGTCCACGACGTCGCCGACGTCCACCTGGCGGCGAACGGCGTCGCCGGTCTCGTCGCGGTCGTGGCCTGCGACAAGCCCCCCGTCGGGACCGTCGCCGCCGTGCTGGAGAACAACACCCCTGCGGTCATCCTCTCCGACGGCCCCATCAGGCCCGGCTACGACCCGGAGACGGGGGACCGGATCGACCTGGTGTCGGCCTTCCAGGTGGCGGACCAGGACGCCGAGGTCCGCGCCCGGTACGCCCTGCACGCCTGCCCCGGCCAGGGCAGCTGCGGGGGGATGTTCACCTACAACACGATGCAGACCTTCATTTCTGTTCTCGGGCTCGAACCGCTGCACATGGTGGCCCCGCCGTCGGACGATCCGCGCCGGCTGAGCGAGTTCCCCGATCAGGCGGTCGACTGCCTGCTCGCCATGACGAGCCGTGGCATCCGGTCGCGCGACATCGTCACGCCCGCGTCACTGCGCAACGCCATGACGGTCACCATGGCCATGGGCGGCTCCACCAACGTGCTGCTGCACAGCGTCGAGATCGCCCGCGCCGCCGGGATCGACCTCTGGCGCGACGTCATAAGCCAGGACGACTTCAACCAGCTGGCGCGGCGACTGCCGGTGCTGGTCAACATGCGGCCCTTCGGCGACTACTCCATGGTGGACGTGGACGCCAAGGGAGGGCTGCAGGTCATCGTCGCGCGAGCTCCTCGAGGCCGGCTTCCTCGACGGTGACGCGCTGACCTGCACGGGCGAGACCCTGGCCGAGCAGATCCGGCGGCTCGCCCCGCCCGCTCCCGACCAGGAGGTCATCTACGGGGTCGACAAGCCCTTCAAGGACACCGGCGGCCTCCGTCTGCTCCGGGGCAACCTGGCCCCCGAGGGCGGTGCGATCCTCAAGGTCGCCGGCATCGAAGGAGGCGTGCAAGGACGGTGTCTTCACCGGCCGGGCCCGCGTGTTCAACGGCGAACGCTCCCTCATCGAGGCCCTCGACCGACACCCCGACAGCTTCTCGGACAACGACATGGTGGTGATCCGCTACGAGGGCCCCCGGGGCGCCCCGGGCATGCCCGAGCTGCTCGATCCCGACCTCGAGGATCACCGCCCTCTGCCGCCACCGGCACATCACGATCGCCCTGATGACGGACGCCCGCTTCTCGGGGGGCTCGGTCGGCCTGGTCATCGGCCACGTCGCACCCGAGGCGCTCCTCGGGGGGCCGATCGCGCTGGTCGAGGACGGCGACACCATCGTGGTCGACCTCAACACCGACCACCTCGACTGCCGGCAGCTCGACGACCCCGGCCTGCTCGAGCAACGGGCCGCGGCCTGGCGGGCGGCCGCCGCGGGCAACGGCGGCCTCCACCCGGACGCCGTGGCGGTGACGGACCGGGTCCTGGCGCGGATGCGGGCCACGGCGCTCCCGGCCCTCCTCGGCGGGGGCATGGCCACGCCTGCGCACGCCTGATCAGGTCCGGCGGTCCCGGCGGGGCGGCCCCCCCAAGGGGTTGTCCTATGACCTCGCACGTGCCACAATGGCCACCTCATGCAGGCACGTAGCAACCGGCCCGAGATTCTGGTACTCGTAACGTAGGCACGCGCCCACATCGGACAGCGTGCCTCTACGACCTCCCAACCCGGGGGGTCTTTTCAATTTCCGGACGGAATCGCAGATTGGGGAAGCACATGAAGATGACCGGGGCCCAGGCCCTCATAAAGAGCCTCGAGATGCAGGGGGTCGACGTGATGTTCGGCCTGCCCGGCGGCGCCATCCTGCCCGTCTACGACCCCATCATCGACTCCTCCATCCGCCACATCCTCGTCCGCCACGAGCAGGGCGCCGGCCACATGGCCGAGGGCTACGCCATGGCCACCGGGCGCCCCGGCGTCGCCATGGTCACGAGCGGCCCGGGCGCCACCAACATCGTGACGCCGCTCGCCAACGCCTACATGGACTCCACCCCGCTGATCGTGGTGTCGGGCCAGGTGGCGACCGGCTCCATCGGCACCGACGCCTTCCAGGAGTGCGACATCACCGGCGTCACCATGGGCATCACCAAGCACAACTGGCTCATCAAGGACGTCGACGACATCCCGAGGGTGGTCGCCGCCGCCTTCCACGTCGCCACCACCGGGCGGCCGGGACCGGTGCTGATCGACCTGCCCAAGGACATCTCGAACGCCCAGATGGAGTGGTACTGGCCGTCGTCCGTCGACGAGCTCGACCTGCCCGGCTACCACCCGGTGACGTTCGGGGACCCGGTGCTCATCGGGCAGGCGGCCGAGCTCATCTCGCAGGCGCAGCGGCCCGTCCTCTACGTGGGCGGCGGCGTGCTGAAGGCCCGGGCCGCCGACGCGCTGCGGGCGCTGGCCGAGCGGACCGGGATCCCCGTCGTCACCACGCTGATGGCCCGGGGCGCCTTCCCCGACTCGCACCCCCATGCGCTCGGCATGCCCGGCATGCACGGCCACTACACGGCGGTCACCGCCATGCAGCAGAGCGACCTCCTGGTCAGCCTCGGCGCACGGTTCGACGACCGTGTCACCGGCAAGATCAGCGCCTTCGCGCCCGACGCCAAGATCATCCACGTCGACATCGACCCCGCCGAGCTGGGCAAGGTGCGCGTGCCCGACGTCGGCATCGCCGGCGACTGCCGCCAGGTCATAGAGGAGCTGCTGCTGGCCATGGACGCCCAGGGGGACCGGCCGGTGGTGCAGGACCTCGCTCCCTGGTGGAGGCAGATCGACGAGTGGCGAGAGCGCTTCCCCTTGTATTACGAGGACGTCGAGGGCGGGGCGATCAAGCCGCAGAACGTGGTCGAGCAGCTGCGTGACGCGGCGCCGGTCGACACCGTGGTCGTCGCCGGCGTGGGCCAGCACCAGATGTGGGCCTCGCAGTACTGGAAGTTCGAGCTCCCCTACACCTGGGTGAACTCGGGCGGCGCCGGCACCATGGGCTTCGCCGTGCCCGCCGCCATCGGGGCCAAGGTGGGCCGGCCCGACCGGACCGTGTGGGCCATCGACGGCGACGGCTGCTTCCAGATGACCGCCCAGGAGCTCGTCACCGCCAGCTCCGAGCAGATCCCGGTGAAGATCGCCATCTTGAACAACGCCTACCTGGGCATGGTGCGCCAGTGGCAGGAGATGTTCTACGGGGAGCGCTACTCCGAGGTCTACCTCTCGCCCGACCTGCCCGACTACGTGAAGTGGGCCGAGGCGATGGGGTGCGTGGGCATCCGGGCCGAGACGCCCGAGGACGTGGGCCCGGCCATCGAGAAGGCCAACTCCATCGACGACCGCCCCGTCGTGGTCGACTTCCGCACCGACGCCTTCGAGAAGGTGTACCCGATGGTGGCGGCCGGCTCGTCCAACGACGACATCGTCGTGCACCCCGACCAGCTGGCGGGACGATGACGCCGGCCCCGCTGCATTCGCTGCCCGGACAGGGGCGTGGCCCCGGCGGGGCCAAGGCCACGCCGCCCCGGCACCACATCCTCTCGGTGCTGGTCGAGAACAAGGCCGGCGTCCTGGCCCGGGTGGCCGGGCTCTTCAGCCGCCGGGGCTTCAACATCTACTCGCTGGCGGTCGCTCCCACCGACGAGGACGAGCATTTCAGCCGCATCACCATCGTGGTCGACGTGGAGTCCGCCCCCCTGGAGCAGGTCGTCATGCAGCTCGACAAGCTGGTCAACGTCGTCTCCATCGACGAGCTGTCGCCGGCCGAGGCGGTCGAGAGAGAGCTCGTGCTGGTGACGGTGGCCGTCGGTCCGACCGAACGGTCCCAGGTCATACAGCTGGTGGGGGTCTTCGGCGGCGAGGTGGTCAGCGTGGGCGCCGACCGCATCACCGTCATGCTGGCCGGCCGTCCCGAGAAGATCGACGACTTCGAGGGCCTGCTCGAGCACTACACGGTCGAGGAGCTCCAACGGACGGGCCGGGTGGCCCTGCCTAAGCTGGAACGCCGATAGAGAGAGAAAGAGCTGACGACATGGCCACGATGTACTACGAATCCGATGCAGACCCCGCGCTGATCGCCGGCCGCAAGGTGGCGATCCTGGGCTACGGCTCGCAGGGGCACGCGCACGCGCAGAACCTCCGGGAGTCCGGCGTCGACGTCCGCGTGGCGCTGCGCGAGGGCAGCGCCAGCAGGCGCAAGGCCGAGGAGGCCGGGCTGCGCGTGACGTCGCTGGCCGACGCGGCCGCCGAGGCCGACGTCATCATGATCCTGCTGCCGGACACCGAGCAGAAGGCGGCCTACGACGAGTTCGTGGCCCCGAACCTCAACGACGGCGACTGCCTCATGTTCGCCCACGGGTTCAACATCCGCTTCGGCCAGATCGTGCCGCCGCCGGGGGTCGACGTCACCATGGTGGCGCCCAAGGGGCCGGGCCACCTCGTCCGCCGCACCTACACCGAGGGCGGAGGGGTCCCGACACTGATCGCCGTGCACCAGGACGCGACCGGCAAGGCGCGGGAGCTGGCGCTGTCGTACGCGCACGCCATCGGCGCCACGCGGGCCGGGGTCTTGGACACCACGTTCGACGAGGAGACCGAGACCGACCTCTTCGGCGAGCAGGTGGTGCTGTGCGGCGGCCTGACCGCGCTGGTGACCGCCGGCTTCGAGACGCTGGTGGGCGCGGGCTACCAGCCCGAGTCGGCCTATTTCGAGTGCCTGCACGAGCTGAAGCTCATCGTCGACCTGATGTACGAGCAGGGGATCGCCGGCATGCGCTACTCGATCTCGGACACGGCGGAGTACGGCGACCTCACCCGGGGGCCGCGGGTCATCAACGAGGCCGTCCGGGCCGAGATGCAGAAGATCCTCGGCGAGATCCGCGACGGCTCCTTCGCCGAGGAGTGGATCGCCGAGAACCGGGCGGGCCGGCCCCGCTTCGAGGCCCTGCGCAAGGAGGGCCAGGCCCACCAGATCGAGAAGGTGGGGCAGGAGCTGCGGGCGATGATGCCCTTCATCTCGGCCGGCAAGACCAAGGTGCAGGACGCCTCAGGCGGCTGACCAGGGGGTCTTGCTCTGACATCAAAGTGATGTCATAATGACGTCATGAAGATGTCACTGGTGGTGGACGGGCTGCGGTCGGACGTGATCGCGGTCGGGGAGCTCGGCGACGAGACCGTGGCCGTGGTGGCCGAGCGCATCGCCGACGTGCTCGGTCGTTCGGTGCCCGGGCGCGTGCTCGATCTCCTCTCCGACGCCGCCGCCGAGGTGACGGCCTCGCTCCCGGCGGGGCGCGTCGACCTCCGCGTGGCGGGCGACGACATCGATATGACCTACGTCGGGGACGAGCCCGCGTCCGCCGCCGACGACGACCTGTCGGCCCGGATCTCGTTGCGCCTCGGGGAAGGCCTGAAGGCGCGTCTCGAGGCGGCCGCATCGAGCGAGGGGGTCTCGGTGAACACCTTCATTGTGCGCACGCTCGAGCGCGCGACGTCGAGCAACCGGAGCCGGGGAGGCGGTGTGGGCAACCGCCTGCGCGGCTACGGCACGACCTGAAAGGAAACCCTCAGATGGAGAAGACATTCGAAACGCCCGGCCACGTCCGGCTCTACGTGCAGAACGAAGTCGGCCTGATCGCCATCACCACGCGTGAGACCACCACGACCGTCGTCTCGCTCGTGGCGGAGACGGCGGGAGCCGAAGAGCTCGTCGAACGGGCCGCCGTCGAGTGCCGCCCGGTGGGGGATGGTCACGTTGTGGCGGTCAAGGTCCCCCGTCTGCACGGTATGCGCTTCGTCCGGCGCAACGCCGTCATCGTGCGGGTCGAGGTGCCCGACGGGTGCGACGTCACGGTGGCGGCGGGCTCGGCCGACGTGGAGATCAGCGGATCGGTCGCGACGGCCGATCTCAAGTCGGCCAGCGGGGACATCTCCGCGGACGACGTGTCTGCCGGCGTGAAGGCCAAGACGGCCAGTGGCAACGTGACGCTCGGTGCGGTGGGGGGCGACCTGCGCGTCCACACGGCGTCGGGGGAGCTGCGCTGTTCCAGCGTGGCCGGGCCCGCCGTCTTCTCGACCGCCTCCGGCGACCTGGAGCTCGGCGCCGCCGGCAGCCGGGTGGAGGTGAAAGCGACCTCGGGGAACGTCCGTCTGGGAGAGCTGATGCACGGGGCGCGGATCGTGAACGTGTCCGGTGACGTGCGGGTGCTCGCCCTCGGGGAAGGTGACCTGCACGTCCGCTCCGTCTCCGGTGACGTCGCGGTCGGCGTGGCCAAGGGCGTCGACCTGCACGTGGACGTGGAGACACTGTCCGGGACCGTGCACTCGCAGATCCCGCTCGGCGAGGCCCCGTCCACGGGGCCACGTCCCGACGCCAGGGTCGACCTCAGCGTCCGCAGCGTCTCGGGCAACGTCGAGATCGTGCCGGCGCTCGAGCACGTCGCCTGACCACTCGAAGACGATAGGGACCATCTTGTCGGCGAGGCTGTCCGGCGCCCTCAGTCGCGGTCGTGGTGGCAGACCGCTTCGAGCATGATGCCGAAGGGATCGAGCCAGAACGTGGCGAAATAGGGGGGCGGGTACTGGGGCCATTCCCGGGGCGCGTGCAGGAGGGTGGCGCCGGCGCCCGCCACGTGGGCGTGGACCGCCCGCACGGCGGACCGGGTGGGGACGATGAAGGCGAGATGCTGCAGGCCCGTCGCCTCCCGGGTGTAGGCCCGCTCGTCCGTGGCTCCGTAGAGGAAGAGGTAGGCGCCCCGCCTGCCCCCGGCCGGCATGAAGGCGAGCGCGTCCTCGGCCGTCGGGAAGGGCTCGTAGCCGAGGAGGGGCATCAACGGGCCGTAGAACGCCGTGGCCCGATTGAGGTCGGGGACGTTGACGCCGAGATGCCCGAGCACGCCGCCATTCTCCCCGCCCCTCCGTTGGCGAGCGAGTGATGAGACGTCCGGAGCACTGCGATGCCCTTCGTCCGCCCATGACGACCTCGCGGCCGGCGCGGACGGGGCGCGGCCAACGAGTCGGCCCCGCCGGACAGACTGTCGGCGTGCCCCGGCGGTCGGTGCGTTCATGTGCCCTGGTCATGGGGCTGCTCGCCCTGGTGGGCGCCGCCGTGGTGGCGCCGGGCACGGCATCGGCCATCCCCGTCTCCCGCATGCCGTCCCTGCGCTCGCCGCTCGTCACCCCCGGCCCCGCATCGGTGTCGGGCCGGATCACGGCCCCGGGTGGGCCCTACCTCCACGACCGCGAGGGCCGCGTGGTCTTCTTCCACGGCGTCGATGCGGTCTACAAGTACGCGCCCTACGAGCTGTACCCGGCCCCGGGGAAGCCCTGGAACTTCAGCGCCGCCGACGCGTCGCTCATGTCGCGGCTCGGTTTCAACGTGGTGCGCCTGGGCATGACCTGGCGCGGCCTGGAGCCGGGGACCGCCCCGGCCAACGACCCCGCCATCTGCAGCCGCGGGACACCGACCAACCCGCACCAGTTCAGCCAGGCCGTCTTCAACCGCTACGTGCAGCGGTTGCGCACCACGGTGAACCTGCTCGGCCGCTTCCACATCTACACGATCCTCGACATGCACCAGGACGTGTACAACGAGATGTTCGACGGCGAGGGTGAACCGAACTGGGCCGTCTGCACGAACGGTGTGCCGAGCGTGGACCCGCCCGGGCGCTGGTCCCTCGAATACGCCACCAAGGCCGCCGGCATGGCCTTCCACCACTTCTGGGCCAACAACGTCCGGGGCGACCTGCAGGGCGAGTACGACCGCGTGTGGGGTGATGTGGCGCGGTCGTTCAGCGGGAATCCCTGGGTCCTGGGCTACGACCCGTTCAACGAGCCGTTCTCCACGTCGCTCATCCGCTTCGGTGACGCTCACTTCGACGCCCAGTTGGAGTGCTTCTACACCGGCACGGCCGATGTCGGGACTCCGTCGCACGGAGCCCCGGCGCTCCGGTGCCCGAAGCACGATCCCGCTGAGGGCGTGGTGCCGACCATCCTGGCCAACGACCGCGCCCACCTGATCTTCGACGAGCCGGACAACTACGCCAGCCGGGGCTTTCCCACCTACC
Source organism: uncultured Acidimicrobiaceae bacterium (assembly GCA_963826835.1). Taxonomy (GTDB): domain Bacteria; phylum Actinomycetota; class Acidimicrobiia; order Acidimicrobiales; family RAAP-2; genus Bog-473. The sequence continues at coordinate 373,691 of CAWGYK010000006.1, read as the reverse complement.
TCGGCCCGATGAACCTGCCCAACCTCGTCTTCAACGTGCACATCTACTGCGGGGCCCGCAGCCCGGTCACCGGCAACCCGACCGATGTGGCCGTGTGCGCCCAACAGGACGCCCGCTCCCTGCTGCGGCGCGGCGCGGACCGCCCCACGATGGCCTCGCCGAGCCAGCCCGGTGGCCCGGCCTGGTTCGTGTCAGAGTTCGGCGCCACGAGCAGCCCGGCGCTCCTCACGTCGATCACGGCGGCGTTGGACGACGCGAAGGTCGGGTGGGCCTACTGGGCCTGGAAGTACTACGACGACCCGACCGGGAGCGCGGCGGAGTCGCTCGTCATGGCCGACGGGCGCCTGCGCTCCACGGCCCTCGCCCTCAGCCGCACCTACCCGCAGGCCGTGGCCGGCGTGCCGGTCTCGTACGACTTCTCGCCGACGACCGGTGTGTTCCATCTGGCCTACGTGCCCAACCACCACGTTCGAGCGCCCACGGTGATCTTCGTGCCCACCGCACTGCACTACCGCCACGGCTACTGCGCCCGCACCACCGGGGCCCGGGTGACGTCGGGCCAGGGGAGCGACCAACTCCAGGTGCAGAACGCCAGGGTCGGCCACCTCGTCACCGTGCTCGTGACGCCCGGGCGCTGCGCCGCCCCCAGCGCCAACTCGACGCGGGCCTAGGGTGGCGGCATGTGCCGCAATATCACCACCCTGCGCGGGCTCGAGCCCGTGGCCACCTCCGACGAGATCGAGGCGGCGGCGCGCCAGTACGTCCGCAAGATCAGCGGCGTGCAGTCGACGTCACCGCAGACCGAGGAGGCGTTCGAGCGCGCCGTCAGCCAGGTGACCGAGGCGACGACGGCGCTGCTCGCCACGCTGCCGCCCCGCCGCCAGCCCCCGCCGACCCTCCCGCCGCTGCGCCGGATCGCCGCCAAGGCCGCCGCCACCCCTTGACCCCTTGACGCCTTGACCCCTTGACAGGGTATATGCCTGTCAGGAAATATAACCTGGATGACGTCCACATTTGAGGTGCTGGCGGAGGAGAGCCGGCGCCGCATCCTCGACCTCTTGCGGGTGGAGGAACGGCCGGTCGGCGACCTCGTCGGCCTCCTGTCGCTGAGCCAGCCGGCCGTCTCGAAGCATCTCAAGGTCCTGCGCGACGCCGGGCTGGTCGAGTCCCGCACGGACGCGCAGCGCCGCATCTACCGGGCCCGGGCCGAGCCGCTCCGCGAGGTCGACGAGTGGCTGGCGCCCTACCGCCGGCAGTGGGCGAGCCACCTGAACGCCCTGGAGCGTCATCTCGAGATCATGCAGGACAGCGACGGGGAGCCGTGGGCATGAGCCCGCCCGTCGACGGGGAGTTCGGCACGCTGGAGCGCGCGGGCGACCGGTCGATCCTCCGCTACGAGCGCCGCCTGGACCATTCCCGGGAGGTGGTCTGGCGCGCCCTCACGGAGGAGGCGCATCTGGCAGCCTGGTTCCCGACCACCATCGAGGGGGCGCGGGTGGCGGGAGCGCCCCTGCACTTCTCCTTCCGTGACTCCGAGGGCGCTCCCTTCGACGGCGAGATGCTCGCCTTCGTCCCCCCGTCGCTCATGGAGCTGCGTTGGGCCGACGACGTCCTTCGTTTCGAGCTCGAGCCCGATCCCGGCGGCCCGGGCTGCATCCTGCGCCTGACGGTGACCTTCCCCGAACACGGCAAGGCGGCCCGTGACGCAGCCGGCTGGCACGTCTGCCTGGACCAGCTCGTCGACGGCACCGACCCGGACTGGCGGCCGCCCGAGCGCTGGCGGGTCGTCCACGCCGTCTACGTCGACCGGCTCGGCCCCGCGGCATCGACCATCGGGCCGCCCGAGGAATGGGAGCGGGTCCACGGCTCGCCGGACGGCCGGTGAGATCCGCCCCCCCACGACAGGTCGAGCAGCCCACTGAGGCCGACCGGTTGTGAACGGCGGGCGCCCGGACGCTAAGAATGCCGTTGCACCCCCTCTCCAGACTGGACGTCCCCCATGAGCATGAAAGGCAAGGTCGTCGTCGTCACCGGCGCCAACGTCGGCATCGGGCTCGAGACCGCCGTCGGCGTCGCCGCCCTGGAGGCCACCACCGTGCTGGCCTGCCGCAACCAGGCCAAGGCCGAGGCGGCGGCGAGGGAGGTCACGAGGCGGACCTGGAACGACGACGTGCACATCGTGTCCCTCGACCTGGCCGACCTCGCCTCGGTCCACAAGGCCGCCGAGGACGTCCTGGCCCGCTGGGACCGCCTCGACGTCCTGGTCAACAACGCCGGCGGGACATGGTCGGCGCGCCAGGAGACCGCGCAGGGGTTCGAGTACACGTTCGGGGTCAACTACCTCGGCCCGTTCTTCCTGACGAACGTGCTGCTCGACCGCCTGCGCAGCAGCGGCCCGTCCCGCGTCGTCAACCTGACCTCGGTCGGGCACCACTTCGCCTCCAAGGGCATGCGGTTCGACGACCTCCAGAGCGAGAAGCGCTACGAGGGCATGGACGCCTACTCCCGCTCCAAGCTCGGCAACCTCCTCTTCACCCGTCAGCTGGCCCAGCGGCTCGCCGCGCCGGGCGTCAGGGGCAGCCAGGGCGACGTCCCGACCGTCACCGCCAACGCCGCCCATCCCGGGCCGGTGCGCAGCAGCTTCGGCATGGACGGCGACCTGCACGGATTCATGGCGACGGGCCTCCGCATCGTGCGCCCCTTCGAGATCGGCCCCAAGCGCGGCGCCAAGACCTCGATCTACCTGGCCACGTCCCCCGATGTCGCGACCAAGACGGGCATGTACTGGGTCCGGTCCAAGCCAGGTCATATGAGCAGGCAGGCCCGCGACGACGAGGCGGCACGGCGCCTGTGGGACGAGAGCGAGCGGCTCCTGGCGGCCGCCGGCTATCCGATCGCCTGAGGACCGTCAGGCATCGCGGGTCCTCATCCGCCAGGCCCCGATGGCGGTCCAGAACACGATCCAGCCCACGATCACCAGCGACGAGGCCAGCGTGGACTCGGGTATCAGCGGGTTGCCACCACCTCCGCCACCACCCCCGCTGAAGGGCGTCGGCAGCCCGCCCGGCTCGATATGTGCCATCGCCACACCGACGATCCCCCGCTGCGCGTTGAGCAGGTGCGAAATGATGTGGCGGCTGAAGATGGGTGTCAGGATCAGCTCCAGCACAATGAGCAGGATCACCGCCACCGTGCGCTGGCCCATCAGCGAGGACAGCCCCAGGCCGACCATGAACCCGATGGTCGCCTCGAGCGCGATCCACAACCCCACGTCGACCATCAGCGTCGTCGAGGGGACCAAGAAGTTCGAGTGGTAGTCCGCGTAATCCTGGTTGGCGACCGAGACCGCGAACGCCCGAATCTGCGCCGGCGACTCGGCGGCGGGGACGGTGAGCGTCCCCCCATTCTTGGTCTGGATGACGGTCCCCGGGGGCGGCCCGATCGATTGCCCACCGCAGGTCACGTTCGGCGGCGGTACGTTCAGCCCCGGGCCCCCGTGGAAGTTGAAGTTGCAGATGACCGCGTCGGCGTGCGACGCCGCCCAGCTGTCCATGGCGGGCTGTGACAGCCCCACGGGGACGTTGACCCCGTCGTAGTTGAGCTGCGTCGGCGCGGCGAACACGCAGACGGCGCACACGACGGTGTAGCCGACCGCCACCATGGCGATGACGATGGCCAGCCCGGCCGGGATGCGCGCGAAGTACAGGGCCAAACGGGATCGGCCCGTGATCACGAGGTGACGGAACATCCCCTCGCTGAGGTCGACCGACCCTGCGGTGCAGCCCACAACGGCCGCCACCACGAACCCGAACACGTACATGAAGCCGGCCACCAGCGTCGTAAAGATGGTGTAGCCGCCGGCGGGCCCGTAGGACTTGGGGTCGACGGCGTGGGAGACAAGCCGCACGCCGAGGAACACGACCGGGATGCCGATGTTCACCGCGATGAGGGCGATCATCAGCCCGCGCCGCCGGCGCAGCTCCATGAAGCGGGTGGTGACCATGCCCCAAGTGGGGATCCACGAGCCTCGGTGGTCGCTCCGCGTCTCTGCCGGGATCGGAGTGGGAGCCGGACCCGGTGTGTCGACGTCGGTGATGGTCGTCATTCGGGTTCCCCCAGACGCTTCGTGACTTCGAGGAACCACGACTCGAGTGAGGCTTGGACGTGTTGGAGTCGGTAGACCGAGATCCCGCCCTCCACCAGCAGCCGGTTGATCTCCGCGATGGCATCCCTCTCGGTGCCCTCGGGCAGCGTCAGGGCGAGGCCGTCCGGACCGGTCTGGGCATGAGCACCGAAGGCGGTGCCGTCGAGCAGATGGCGCGCCTGGTCGGGGTCGGAGCACTCGACCTGGACCTCGAAGGAGGACCCGGCGAGCAGCTGCGAGATCGGACCCTGCCGAATGACCTTGCCCCGGTCCACGATGGCCACGGCGTCGCAGGTGCGCTCGACCTCGTCGAGGAGGTGAGAGGACAACACGACCGTGCGCCCCTCGGCGACGAGAGACAGGATCATGTCGCGCATCTCGAGCATGCCCCCGGGGTCGAGGCCGTTCATCGGCTCGTCGAGGATGAGCAGCTGCGGATCCCCGAGGAGGCAGGCGGCCACGCCCAGGCGTTGCCGCATGCCCATGGAGTACTTGGACACCTTGTCGTCGGCCCGATGGAGGATGCCGACGCGTTCGAGCGCGGGTCCAATTCGGCCCTTGGCCGCCGGCTCACGCGCTGCGGCGAGGATCTGCAGGTTCTGGCGACCGGTCAGGTGGCCGTGGAAGCGGGGTTCGTCGACGATCGCGGCGCACCTTGCCAGGGCTCGGTCACGGTGGCGGGGGACCTCGAAGCCGAGTAGGGACATCGTTCCGGCGTCGGCGTGCGTGAGCCCGAGCAGCACGCGAATGAGCGTGGTCTTGCCGGCGCCGTTGGGGCCGAGGTAGCCGAAGGCGGAACCCCGGGGGACCAGGAGCTCTACCCCGTCGACGGCGATGTTGTCCCCGAACCGCTTGGTCAGTTCATGGGTCTCGACGGCCCACTCGCTGCGGCCGGCAATTGCCGGAGGCGGGTTCGCCAGTGTGGGACTGCTCATCGCTCTGACCTCCAATGTGTCGCGCCAGAGCCCCACCTGGTCTCCGATATACCGGGTATCCTACAGAGCACATCGCCGTTGCCGCCAGGGTGCTTTCACCCGTTTTGCGATGGGGCTAGCACCAATCCGGCGCCGCTGTCGGCGCCGGCAGCGCAGCCCTCGGGACGTCAGCTCGCCAGTGCGCCCACCACGTGGTTAATGCAGGCGCAGAGCGAAGCCACGTCGTCGGGCTTGATCGCCGGGAACATGGCGATCCGCAGCTGGTTGCGCCCGAGCTTGCGATACGGCTCGGTGTCGACGATCCCGTTCGCCCGCAGCACGGCGGCGATGGCCGCCGCGTCGACCGCGTCCACGAAGTCGATGGTCCCGACGACGTGGCTGCGGTCGGCCGGGTTCTCGACGAAGGGCCGGGCGAAGCCGGACTGCTCGGCCCAGGTGTAGAGGATCTCGGCCGAGCGGTCGCAGCGCGACGCCGTCCACTCCAGACCGCCGTGGTCGTTCATCCAGTCCAGCTGCTCGGCCAGCATGAAGATCGTGGCCAGCGCGGGCGTGTTGTAGGTCTGGTCCAGCACCGAGTTGTCGACGGCCGTCTTGAGGTCCAAGAAGGCGGGGATCCAGCGGCCCGAGGCGGCGATGCGCTCCACCCGCTCGAGCGCGGCGGGCGACATGAGGGCGATCCACAGGCCGCCGTCGCTGGCGAAGCACTTCTGCGGGGCCAGGTAGTAGGCGTCGAACTCGCCGGGGTCGACGCGGAGGCCGCCGGCACCGGAGGTGCCGTCCACCGCCACCAGTCCGCCCCCGTCGGCGGGGGCGGCGGCACCCCGGGGCCGCCGGATGGGCATGGCCACCCCGGTGGAGGTCTCGTTGTGGGTCAGGGCATAGAGATCGACCGCGGGGTCCGCCAGCGGGAGGGGGTGGGTGCCCACTGCGGACTCAATGACCTGGGGGTCCTTCAGGTGCGGCGCCGCCTTGGCGCAGGCGGCGAACTTGGAGGAGAACTCGCCGAAGCTGAGGTGCTGGCTCTGCTCCTGGATCAGCCCGAACGTCGCCGCGTCCCAGAAGCAGGTCGTCCCCCCGTTGCCGAGGACGACCTCGTAGCCGTCGGGGAGCGAGAAGAGCTGGCGCATCCCGGCGCGCACGCGGCCCACCTGAGCCTTGACCGTCTTTTGGCGGTGGCTGGTGCCCAGGTAGGTGGTGGCCACGCCGTCGAGCGCGTCGATCTGGGCGGGCCGGACCTTGGAGGGCCCCGACCCGAAACGGCCGTCGGAGGGGAGCAATTCGGGGGGATCCTGATGTCGGGGGCGTCTGGCACGTATGAGATCATGGCATCCGTGACGACCACCCCTTCGACGACCGAGCTCCGCCGGATCTCTCGCCGGGCCGCCGCCGTGGCGCCCTCGGCCACCCTCGCCGTGGATGCGAAGGCGAAGGCCTTGCAGGCGGCGGGGGAGCACGTCATCGGTTTCGGCGCGGGCGAGCCCGATTTCGCCACCCCGGCGCACATCGTGGAGGCGGCCGTCGCCGCCTGCCTCGACCCGGCCAACCACCACTACACGCCGACGGCGGGGATCCCGGCCCTGCGCGAGGCCATCGCGGCCAAGACGCGGCGCGACTCGGGCTACGAGGTGAGCGCGGGCCAGGTGCTCGTCACCAACGGCGGGAAGCAGGCCGTGGCCAACGCGTTCGCCGTCCTGTGCGACCCGGGCGACGAGGTCCTGGTGCTGGCCCCCTACTGGACCACCTATCCCGAGTCCATCGCACTGGCCGGCGGGACACCGGTCGTCGTGTCCTCCGACGAGACGACCGGCTTCCGCTCCTCGGTGGAGGACCTCGAGGCGGCCTGGACGCCCAACACCAAGGCGCTCCTCTTCGTCTCCCCGTCCAACCCCACCGGCGCGGTGTACCCGCGTGAGGAGATCGAGGCCATCGGCCGGTGGGCGGTGAGCAAGGGCATCTGGGTGCTGACCGACGAGATCTACGAGCATCTCGTCTACGGCGCCGCCGAGCACCACTCCATGCCCGTGCTCGTGCCCGAGCTGGCCGACCGCTGCCTGGTGGCCAACGGCGTCGCCAAGACCTACGCCATGACCGGCTGGCGGGTGGGCTGGCTCATCGGCCCGGGCGACGCCATCGCCGCCGCCACCAACATCCAGAGCCACGAGACCTCCAACGTCTCCAACGTCTCCCAACGCGCCGCGCTGGCCGCCGTGTCCGGTGGGCTCGAGGACGTCGCCCTGATGCGCGCCGCCTTCGACCGCCGGCGGCTGACCATCACCTCGATGCTCAACGACATCGAGGGCGTCGTGTGCGTCGAGCCAGAGGGCGCGTTCTACGCCTACCCCTCGGTCAAGGGGCTGCTGGGCCGGAGCCTCCGCGGACTTCGTCCGGCGAGCAGCGCGGAGCTGGCCGAGATCTGCATCAACGAAGCGAAGGTGGCGGTGGTGCCCGGAGAGGCGTTCGGCGCGCCGGGCTACTTCCGCCTGTCCTACGCCCTGGGCGACGGGGATCTGGTCGAGGGTGTCAGCCGGTTGGCTGCGCTGTTCGGCGAGGCGCAAGACTGACCGGCGGTATTGGGGCGGGGGGAGCAAGGAGACCACCGCGGTGGCACGGGTACTGGTAACGGAGAAGATCGCGCAGAGCGGGCTCGACCTGCTGGCCGAGGCGGGCCACGAGGTCGACGTGCAGGAGGGGCTGAGCCCCGAGCAACTGCTGGCGACGGTCCCCGGCGCGGCGGCGCTCATCATCCGCTCCGCCACGCAGGTGACGGCCGACGTGCTGGCGGCCGGGACGGACCTGATCGTCGTCGGCCGGGCCGGCGTCGGGCTCGACAACGTCGACGTCGACGCGGCGACCGAGCGCGGCGTCATGGTGGTCAACGCCCCGACGTCGAACATCCTCTCCGTGGCCGAGCAGGCCATGGCGCTGCTGCTGGCCCAGGCGCGCAACATCCCCCAGGCGCACAGCGCGCTGGTCGCCGGGCGCTGGGAGCGCTCCAAGTGGGAGGGCGTCGAGCTGCACGGCAAGGTGCTCGGCGTCGTGGGGCTCGGCCGCGCCGGCTCGCTGGTGGCCCAGCGCGCCCACGCCTTCGGGATGGAGCTCATCGGCTTCGACCCCTTCGTGTCCCAGGAGCGGGCGCGGGCCATGGGGGTGCGCCTGGTCAGCATCGAGGAGCTGGTGGCGCAGGCCGACTTCGTCTCCATCCACACGCCCAAGACCCCCGAGACCATCGGGCTGTTCGGCCGCGACCTCCTGGCCAAGGCCAAGCCCGGCATCCGCATCGTCAACACCGCCCGCGGCGGCATCGTCGACGAGGACGCGCTGGCCGAGGCCATCCGCGACGGCATCGTGGCCGGCGCCGGCCTCGACGTGTTCGCCAAGGAGCCCTGCACCGAGTCGCCCCTCTTCGAGCTGCCCCAGGTGGTCGTGTCGCCCCATCTGGGCGCGTCGACCGAGGAGGCGCAGGACAAGGCCGGGGTCACCATCGCCGAGCAGGTGTTGCTGGCGCTGGCCGGCGACTTCGTGCCCTACGCGGTGAACGTGGCGGCACGCGACGTCACCGACACCGTGCGCGGCTTCATGGGTCTGGCCGAGCAGCTCGGCCGCTTCTTCGTCGGCCTGCACGACGGCCTGCCCGACGCCATCGACATGGAGTACCAGGGCGAGCTGGCGGGGGAGAGCACCGGCATCCTCACGCTGTCGGTCCTCAAGGGCATCTTCGGGGGCTCGACCGAGGAGCCGGTGTCCTACGTCAACGCGCCGCAACTGGCCGAACAGCGCGGCCTGCAGGTGCGCGAGTCCTCGACCGCGACCTCACGCGACTACAAGTCCCTCATCACGTTGCGCTCGGGGTCGCACTCGGTCGCCGGCACGCTGATCGCGGCGGGCCTGCACACCGAGCCCCGCATCGTCATCGTCGACGAGCACATGGTCGAGGTGCCGCCGTCGAACCACATGCTGGTGGTGCGCAACGACGACCGGCCGGGCGTGATCGGGATCGTGGGGACGGCGCTCGGGGCGGCGGGCGTCTCCATCTCCTCCATGGCCGTGGGGCCCAGCCCCGAGTCGGCCACCGCCATGATGGTCATCTCCACGGCGACGCCGGCGCCCGACCTGGTGGTCGAGCAGCTGCGCGGCGACGAGGGCATCCTCGACATCCACCGCGTCACGCTCTGACGCCGGCCCGGCGCGGGCGGCTCAGGAGGCCGTCGCCAGCCGGGCCCTCCAGACCTCTTCGCACGGCCACCGGCGGGCCCAGGCAGGCGTCATGTGCGGGTAGCGGGTGGTCGCCCCGTCCCGCGGCCGCAGCTCCAGCAGTTCGAGCACCTCGAAGCCGTTGGTTCGCAACAGGCGGATCTGTTCACCGTGGCTCAGGTGGAACTCGGTGCAGTCGGGGTCGCTCCAGTCGAACCGGTGCAGGCCGAACTGCGAGCGGAGCAGTGTCTCGCCGGCCGCCTGGCCGTCCTCATCGGGGGCGCACAGCATGGACAGCGTGCTGTTGCCGAGGAACACGAGCTCCCCACCGGTGCGCAGCACACGGGCCGCTTCGGGGATCCACCGGTACGGATCGGCCCAGATCGCGGCCCCGTACTCGCTGATGGCGAGGTCGAAGGAGTGGTCGGCGAACGGCAGGTGCTCGGCCGCGGCGCGCACCAGTGGGAAAGGCAGCCCGAACTCATCCTGGAGGTCCCGGGCGATCTCGAGTTGGCTGGGCGTGGGGTCGAATGCGACGGCCCTCGCCCCGCGCCGGGCGAGCCAGGCCGAGACGTACCCCGTCCCGCACCCGAGCTCGAGGACGTCGATGCCCCGCGCGTCGACGGGAAGGATCCCGACGTCGGAGTCCGGGACGGCGAAGATGCCCCACGTCGCCTGCTCCTTGCTCCAGCTGCGGCGGCCGGCCGCACGCTGATCGGCGGCCTGCCGCGTCCAGTCGGCCACGTTGGCCGCCAGGTAGTCCAGTGGGTCGGGCGCGGCGGTGCCGCCGGGAGGCACGGGACCCGGCCCGACTCAGGTGCCCGGCTTGCGCGGAACGGCGGGCCACGTATCGAGGCTGCCGATCACCGGCTCGCTCCCGTGCAGCTCGCGCCGGGGGGCACGGTCGAGCAGCACGGCGCGCACCGCGGCCAGCGCGGCGACGACCAGAGCGACCCGGAACAGTGTCGAGAGCAGCCGGCGCATCCGACCACGGTAGCGTGACCGGCCATGGCCACCTTCGCCAGCATCGCCCCGATCTTCCCGACGGCGGACATGGAGGCCATGCGGGCGCACTACGAGGCCCTGGGCTTCTCGGTGCACGTCCACGGCGGCGGCTACGGCACCGCCTCCCGTGACGGCATCCGCATCCACTTCAAGCTGGTCCCCGGCCTCGAGCCGGCGGAGGAGCGGGGAGCGGCCTACGTCGACGTGGACGACGCCGACGCGCTGCACCGCGAATGGCGGGCGTCGGGGGTGGGCGAGACCAGCGACCTGTTCGACCCCGGCTTCGGCGTGTGGGAGGCGGCGCACACGGACGGGGACGGGAACGTCCTGCGCTTCGGCTCACCGCTCGCCCTGCCTTGACGCTGGGGCCCCCGGATGGGAGAATTACACTTCACATGGTGAAGCTCTTCACGTCCGACCTGCTGCTTACTTGACGGCGAACGCCACATCGCGTTCGCTCGCAACCTCCTGCGCCGAAATGGCCAGGGGGTTTTTTGTTGGGCCGGTTGCGGTTCGGGTCGATGGAGACGACAGAAGAGGAAGGGAAGAAGCCGATGGCTGAGGGACGGAGAGGGAGTGGTGACGACATGGAGCGGGGTCACCTGGCCCTGCCCTGCGACCCGTCGCCGATGGCCTTCGAGAAATACCGCTCGCACGTGCCGCTCGTCCTGGGCGACCGCACCTGGCCCGACCGCCAGTTCACCCGGGCCCCGCGCTGGGCCAGCGTGGACCTGCGCGACGGGAACCAGGCCCTGATCGACCCCATGGACCCGGAGCGCAAGCTGGCGCTGTTCCAGACGCTGGTGGACGTCGGCTTCAAGGAGATCGAGGTCGGGTTCCCCTCCGCGTCGCAGACCGACTACGACTTCCAGCGTCTCATCGTCGACGAGAAGCTGATCCCCGACGACGTCGAGATCCAGGTGCTGGTGCAGTGCCGTCAGGAGCTCATTGAGCGGACCTTCGAGTCGCTGGCCGGCGCACAGCGCGCCGTGGTGCACTTCTACAACTCGGTCTCCGAGTTGCAGCGGCGTGTCGTGTTCGGCCTCGACAAGGCGGGCATCATCGACATCGCGGTCAAGGCGGCGGAGCTGTGCAAGAAGTACGAGGCGCAATTGGGCGGCACCGCGGTCAGGTACGAGTACTCCCCCGAGAGCTTCACCGGGACCGAGCCGGAGTTCGCGGTCGAGATCTGCGAGGCCGTCATGGACGTCATTGAGCCGACGCCGGAGTCGCCCATGATCCTCAACCTGCCGGCCACGGTCGAGATGTACAGCCCCAACGTCTACGCGGACGTGATCGAGTGGTTCGGCCGCACCATCAAGGACCGCGACGCCATCGTGCTCAGCCTGCACCCGCACAACGACCGCGGCACCGCCGTGGCGGCGGCCGAGCTGGCGGTGCTGGCCGGGGCGGACCGGGTGGAGGGCACGCTGTTCGGGAACGGCGAGCGCACCGGCAACGTCGACATCGTGACGCTGGCCATGAACCTGTTCTCGCAGGGGATCGACCCGGCGCTGGACTTCGGCGACATCGAGAAGGTGCGCCGCGTGGCCGAGTACGCCACGCGGCTGCCGGTGCACCCTCGTCATCCCTACGCGGGCGACCTGGTGTACACCGCCTTCTCCGGTTCCCACCAGGACGCCATCAAGAAGGGCATGGCCGCCATCGGGGCCGACTACGACGAGTGGGAGGTGCCCTACCTGCCGATCGACCCCAAGCACACGGGGCGCACCTACGAGGCCATCATCCAGGTGAACAGCCAGTCGGGCAAGGGCGGGGTGGCCTACCTCATGGACACCGACCACGGGCTCGACCTGCCGCGGCGGCTGCAGGTGGAGTTCTCCAAACGGGTGCAGGAGATCACCGAGGCGAGCGGCACCGTCATCCCCTCGGGGAAGATGCGCGACGTCTTCGAGGAGATGTACCTGCCCGAGGACGCCGGGCTGCGGCTCATCACGAGCGAGGTGTCGACCGGGCGCGGCCAGACCAGCGTCACGGCCCAGCTTCTGGTGGACGGCCAGCACCAGACGGTGAGCGGCCAGGGTAACGGGCCGATCGACGCGCTGGTCGCCGCGCTGAAGGCCGACCTCGGTATTGTGCTGGAGGTGAAGGACTACTCAGAGCACGCGCTCACCGAGGGCTCGGGCGCGTCGGCGGTGGCCTACGTGGAGTGCGCCGGGGCCGACGGGTCGACCTGGTGGGGCGTGGGCCGCGACTCGTCCATCCTCGACGCCTCGCTCGGCGCGGTGATCTCCGCGGCGAATCGGGCCCGCCAGGGGTGATCCGCCCGGCGGTCGAGGCGGACGTCCCGGAGCTGGTGGCGATGATCCGCGAGCTGGCGGAGTTCGAGAACCTGGCGGACCAGGTCAAGATCACCGAGGACGACCTCGCCCGCACGCTGTTCGGGCCCGACGCCATGGCGCAGGACTCGGTCATCGACGACGGCGACGGCGGCGGGCTGGCCGGGCACGCACTGTGGTACCGGACCTTCTCGACCTTCCTGGGCCGGACTGGCATCTGGCTCGAGGACCTCTACGTCCGGCCGGAGCACCGCAACAAGGGCTACGGCAGCCTGCTGCTCGCCCACCTGCGGGGCCTCACCGACGGGCGCCTGGAGTGGGAGGTGCTCGAGTGGAACGAGCCCGCCATGGACCTCTACCAGCGCCTGGGGGCCCGCCCCATGGCCGGCTGGACCCGCTACCGCTGGTTCGAGGGATAACTCCCGCTAATCTCTTAGAGAGATAAAAGGAATCTTCCTGAGCTGGTTGACAGATCACCGTCCGGGGTCCACTCTGACGTGGGAAGAGCGAGTGTGGAAGGAGTCCAAGTGCGTTTGCTCAAGGACGATCTAGGAGAGTTGGACCTGTTTTCGGAGGCCAGCCGGTCGGAGCTGGCGCAGATCTCGCGGCAGCTGACCAGGCTGAAGGTCAAGGCGGGGCGGGTGCTCGTGCGCGAGGGCGCCATCGGCAACGAGTTCATGATCATCGTGAGCGGCGTGGCCGAGGTGACCCAGGGTGGCCGGAAGATCGCCACCATCGGCCGGGGCGACCTGGTGGGCGAGATGGCCCTCCTGCAGCCCGCGGGCTCGGGCCGCCGCAACGCCACCGTCACGGCGGTGACCGACGCCCAGATTTACGCCGGCTCGGTGGCCGAGTTCCGCCGGATCCTCGAGATCGCTCCCTCGGTGGCCGAGAAGGTGCGGCACACGATCGCGTCGAGGACGCTCATCGCGGCCTGAGGACCATCGGGGCCGAAGGGTCCCGCCATCGGGAGCTTGTGCCTGGGTAACCATTCTGTTACGGTAACCGAGGTGTTACCGGTAATCGTGGAGCGCTGAGCCGATGGCGAAGGCGGATCCATTCGACGCCCTGGGCGATCCGACCCGCCGGGAGATCCTCCGCCTCCTGAGCGAGGGCGACAAGCCGGTCCACGAGATCGCGGCCGTCCTGCCGATCAGCCGCCCGGCGGTCTCGCGCCATCTGCGGCTGCTGAAGGACGCCGGGATGGTGGCCGAGCGGGCGGAGGGGAACCGGCGGATCTACCACCTCCAGGGCGGCGGGGTGCGGGCCGTCCGGGAGTACCTCGAGGGTGTGTGGGGCGAAGCGGCCGCCCGGTTCCGCTTGCTGGCCGAGAACAGTGCGCCACCACCGCCGCCATGACCGAGCGGCTGCGCATCAGCTTCGACGTCGACTGCCCGCCGCAGCACGCCTTCACCGTCTGGACGTCGAGGATCGGAACCTGGTGGCCGCGCGATCACACGGTCAGCGGCGACCCGGCCGACGTCGTCCTCGAGAGCGGCACGGGCGGACGGATCTACGAGCGGACGGCGACGGGCGAGCGGCACGAGTGGGGCGAGGTCACCGTGTGGGAGCCGCCCCGCCGATTGGGCTACCTGTGGCACATCGGGCGGGACCGGGAGAGCGCCACGGAGGTGGCGATCACCTTCGTCGGCGAGGGTGCCATGCGCACGCGCATCGAGATCGAGCACAGCGGCTGGGAGAAGATGGGCAACCAGGCCGAGGCCTGGCGGGACCAGAACCGCGGTGGGTGGGATGCAGTGTTGCCGCATTTCGTGGCGGCCGCGGGGAAAGGGGTTGGCTGATGGCGACCGGGAGCAAGGACGACCCGTGGGTGCTGCAGACCCCTCCGGGGAGCTCGCAGTACACGATGTACCGGGACGACGAGGCGGAGCCGCCGGTCCTGGTGTGCCAGGTGGGCTCGACGAAGCTCACCTACGACCTGCGGGCGATCGAGGACCTGCACCGCTGGCTGTCCCAACAGGGCGACTGGGTGCCCCTCGGGGCGGCCGACGAGAAGAAGCCGGCCGCGGAGGGCACGGTGGAGGCGTGGGGGCGATCGGAGGAAAACCCGGTCGGCGGCTGGTACGGCCGGCGCAAGGGGTACCGGGGCCGATTCGGGATGTACCTCCCGCCTCTCTTGGAGGAGCTCGGCCTCGCCGAGCTGACCCACGACGCCCGCAACAACTCGATGCGCGCCATCTGATCCAGAGCAACGAAGAGGAGAGCCATGTCCGTCACCAAGGTCGTCCGGTACCGCACCAAGCCCGAGCACGCTGACGAAAACGCTCGGTTGATCGAAGGGGTGTTCGCCGAGCTTGCCGAGCAGGAGCCCGCCGGCCTGCACTACGCGGCCTTCCGCCTCGACGACGGGGTCAGCTTCCTGCACGTGGCGGTGCTCGACGGCGAGGTGAACCCGCTGACGTCGTCACCGGCCTTTGCGACGTTCCAGGCCGGCATCGGGGAACGCTGTGCCGAAGGCCCCGTGCCCGTTGACGCCTCGATCGTCGGGTCCTACGGCCTCGTGCCGTAGCGTGCATCGACGGCCGGGCGAAGGAGAAGGAATGCAGCCGCCGGCTCTCAGATGATCTGACGGCTCTCGACGGCGCGTGTGATGTCCGTGAAGACATCCTCCACAGGTTGCTCGCCATTGATGTCGACGAGTATGCCGCGGTGCGCGTAGAAGGCCAGGAGCGGCTCCGTCTCGGTCTCGAACACCTCGAAACGGTGAGCTATCCCCACTTCGGTGTCGTCCGTACGCCCTTCTCGCTCGGCGCGGTCTCGGAGCCGCCGGCGCAGCTCGTCATGGCCGACTCTGAGACAGAAGACGGCCTGGAGCGCAACGTCCTCCCTCTCTTGCGCCACCGAGTACGCCTCCTCGGCCTGGCGGAGCGTCCTCGGGAAGCCGTCGAGCACGTAGCCACCGTTGCGAGCCGCCTCGAGAAGCGGCGTCAACACCATCTCGAAGACGAGCTCGTCCGGTACGAGATCACCCTTCCGCAGGTAGTCGGCTGCAACCTTGCCTCTCCTCGTCCCGAGGGCGACCTCGGCCCGTAACAACTCCCCACTCGACAGATGCGCGATCCCGTAGTGCGCAGCCAACTTCGTCGCCTGCGTGCCCTTACCCGCACCCGGATAAGCCACCATCAAGAGACGCATCCGGGCACACTATGGGCAGCTGCAGGTGATCACATCACGACCCGGTGGTCGCGATGCCGTTCCGTCCGAACCCACGCACGTCGTCCACGCCCAGCAAGGGGTTCCCTCCCGAGTCGGCGCACCCCGCCGGCACGAATCCCGAGGGCGTCACCGCACCGTTCGGCACCGTGAGCGTGTGCGGCCAGTCCGGGAACTGAATCGTGAATTGCATCGGTCCCGGCGGTGTGCCGCACCACGTCCAGTCCAGTTCGACGATGGCCTGCGGCAACGCCCGATTGGCCGGGAGCGCGATCGGTTGCGTCGGAGGAGAGGGCAGGCCGGCACGTTGATAGGGCGACTCGTCGAGGCCGAGAAGACTTCCCGAGCCGTTGACGATCTCCACCTTTGGTTGCCCGCTGAGCGAACACGGATGGGCGGATGTGTTCACGAGCTTCATCGCCCCGAGATCGGTGCCCGACTCGTTGAAGGCGACGGTGACCGCAAGTTGGCCGGCCGAACACGAGGAGAGTGCGCTCACCGGCGGCGGAGGTCGCGTGCTCACCGTCGTGCTGGTCGATCGTCGCGGTGCGCCTGTCCCCGAAATGGTCGCGAGTCCCAAGCCAATGAGCCCCAGGACGACGGCGACCGCGGCGGAGACCCCGAGCACACGCCGGCGGTGCCGTCGCCTCGCCTCCTCGATGATGAGATCGTCGACCCTTGGAAGGTCGGAGGTCCCGGTCACGGTCCGTTCCTCGACCTGGTCCAACCCCATGCCCAAGATACTAAGACAGGTAGTATCATCTGTCCATGGTGACCGATGCCCGTCAGTCCCTCCCCGTCTATCTCAAGGTGGCGGGTGACCTGCGACGTTCCATTGCAGAAGGGGAGGCAAAGCCGGGGCAGCGGCTGCCCCCCGCCCGCGACCTGGCGGCGGTCGCGGGAGTCAACCAGAACACGATGTTCCGAGCGCTCCGACACCTACGCGAGGAGGGCCTCCTCGAGTTTCGGCGCGGTCGGGGCATCATCGTCAGCGGCACGCCGGAACGTGGTGCGTTGATTCTCCGAGCCAGGGAGCTCTTGGATTTTGCGCGGCGGCAGGGATTCGAATCGGACGAGGTCGTGAGGGTCATCGAGAGCCTGGGCTGACGTCTGCGGCGCCAGGGTGGTCTCGCCGGCATCGAGGGTCCCACCCGACGTCCCGACATACTGAGGGGATGAGCCGGCACGAGCACACGCGCGACACCGTGGTCGAGCGGGACGAGGACTTCTGGAACGAGCGCTACCGGTCGTCGGCCCGCGTCTGGAGCGGCAACCCCAACCCGCAGCTCGTCGCCGAAGTGGCCGACCTCGAGCCCGGCCGGGCCCTCGACGTCGGGTGCGGCGAGGGCGCCGACGCCATCTGGTTGGCCCGTCTCGGCTGGCATGTGGTGGCGACCGACATCTCGAGCGTCGCCCTCGAGCGCGGGGCGCAGCACGCGGGGAGGCCGATCCCGTGGCCGGCGCGCGCATCGAATGGCGCCAAGCCGATCTCCTCGTCAGCCCACCCGAGCGGGATTCCTACGATCTCGTCTCCGCGCAGTTCATGCAGCTCCCGCCCGAGCCACGCACCCGACTGTTCACCGCCCTGGCGGCATCGGTGCGCACGGGGGGAGCGTTGCTGGTGGTCGGCCACGACCCGTCGGACATGACGACGGGGGTGTATCGGCCCGCCATCCCGGAGCTGTACTACGGGGCGGACGACATCGCCCGCCTGCTAAATGCCTCGTGGACGGTCGCCACGAACGAGGTGCGGCCGCGGTCAGCCACCACTCCCGATGGCGTCGAGGCCACGATCCATGACGCCGTGCTCCTGGCGACCCGGATCCCTTGACGTCGCCGATACCGTAAGTTATAACTTACGGTAAGTGAAAGCTGACCCTCGAACCTTCAGCGCCTTCAGCGCCTTCGGCGCCCTCGGCGATCCGACCCGCAGGACCATCTTCGAGCATCTCGCAGAGCGGCCCTCGGCCGTCGTCGACCTGGCGGCGCTCGTGCCGGTCAGCCGGCCGGCCGTCTCCCAGCACCTCAAGGTGCTGAAGGAGGCCGGGCTGGTGCGAGACGAGCGGGACGGGACGCGGCGCGTCTACAGCCTCGATCCCGTCGGGATCGCCGGCCTGCGCGACTACCTCGACCGGTTCTGGAACACCGCCCTGCACTCGTTCAAGGCGCGGGTCGAACAACACCATCAGGAGGAGAAGACCCCATGACCGACACCCAGCGCACCGCCGTCACCACCTCGATCGTCGTGGACGTGCCCGCCGACGTCGCCTTCGCCGTCTTCACCGAGGACATGGCGAGCTGGTGGCCGCCCGAGCACCACCTGCTCCAGGGGCCGCTGGCCACCATGGTCTACGAGGCGCGGGAGGGCGGGCGCGTCTACGACGTCGGCGAGGACGGGAGCGAGTGCCAGTGGGCGCGCGTCCTCGTCCACGAGCCTCCGCACCGCGTCGTGTTCAGCTGGGACATCAGCCTCCAGTGGCAGGTCGAGGCGGACCCGAGCCGGGCCAGCGAGGTGGAGGTGCGCTTCATCCCCGATGGGGCGAACCGGACCAGGGTGGAGCTGGAACACCGGCATCTGGACCGCCACGGCGAGGGCTGGGAGGGCATGCGCGACGCCGTGGGCTCGCCCGAGGGCTGGGGCGTCGCGCTGCAGAGCTTCGCCCGGCGTGTCGAGCACGTCCCCGCAAACGAGGTCTGACGTCTGCATAGCCCGGGTTGGCCTCAGCCGTACCCGCCGCTCGGGATGTAGGGGCGGGGCGGCCCGTCCATGCCGCGCACCATGACCGGCCCGTAGGGCCGCAGCTCGATTCCCGCCGCCACGACCTCGCGCACGGCCCACTGCTGCGCCGAGGTGAGCCAGTTGATCTCGATCGTCTCGCCGGCCGGCGCCTCGGCCAGCATGGCGCGCAGCACCAGCGCGGCCGACTCCTCCTGGCGGGCGCCCAGGGTCACGATGCGCTCGTCCTTGGCGACCGCGTAGGCCTGGTCCGCGTGCAGCAGGAGGCGGTTCCCCGGTTGGGCCAGCATGGCGACGATGTCGACGGTGCGGGCCGAGCCCCGCACGGCGCGGTCGATGGCCGTGACCACCTCGAGCTGGCCCTCGCCCACCTCGTCCGGCTCGTAGCGCTCGACCTCGGCTGGCCGCTCCACGGCGCCCGGCCGCATGGCGCCCCAGGCCGTCACGACCGGGTGCAGCGCGAAGCCGAAGCCGGTGTAGAGCGCCATCGCCTTGGGATCACGCGAGCACTGGATCGTCCCCGGGCTCTGGGGGTCGCCGTGGCCGAGCGCGAGGCGCAGCAGCTCGCGGCCGACACCGCGGCCCTGGCGGCCCGGCACCGTCCCCAGCTGCGACAGCATCCAGTAGTCCTCCCGGACGAAGGACTGCGACATCCCGACGACCGTCCCGCCGTCCTCGGCCACCCACGACCCGCCGGGGTCCGTCCCGAGGAAGTGGCGGGTGCGGTCCTGGCGCCGCCGCTCGTCCTGGATGGAGTTGCCGGTCACCGGCAGCCCGTGGCCGGCCGCGATCCCGAGCAGCCCCCTCTCGAAGGCGGCGACGGCGGCGGGGACGTCGTCCTCCGTCATCTGGCGGAACGTCACCATGGAACGACGCTCAGGCCGAAGGCAGGAAGGCGGGCCGTCCGCGCTCGAATTCGGTGATCTCGTCCACGTGGCGCAGTGACAGGCCGATGTCGTCCCACCCGTTGAGCAGCCGCTCGCGGGTGAACTCGTCGAGCGGGAAGGTGCCGGACAGCCCGGCCGCCGGCGCCTCGATCGTCCCGCGGGCGACGTCGATCGTGATCTCCAACGACGGGTCCTGCGTCACGGCGTCGAGCAGGGCGCGGTCGAGCTCCGCGGTGACCTGGACCGGGAGCAGCCCCTGCTTGGTGGAGTTGTTGCGGAAGATGTCGGCGAAACGCGACGAGACCACGGCCTGGAACCCGAAGTCCGTCAGGGCCCAGACGGCGTGCTCGCGCGAGGAGCCGGTGCCGAAGTTGTGCCCGGCCACCAGGATCGTCGCCCCGACGAACTCGGGGTTGTTGAGCACGAAGTCGCGGTCGTCGCGCCACTCCGAGAACAAGCCCGCGCCGAAGCCCGTCCGCTCGACGCGCTTCAGCCAGTCCGAGGGGATGATCTGGTCGGTGTCGACGTCCGTGCGGTCGAGGGGCACGGCGCGTCCGGTCACGACGACGACGGGTTCCATCAGTCCAGGTCCTCCGGAGTGGCGAACGTGCCGGCGACGGCCGTGGCGGCGGCGACGGCGGGGGAGACGAGGTGGGTGCGCCCGCCCCGGCCCTGGCGGCCCTCGAAGTTGCGGTTCGAAGTCGAGGCGCAGCGCTCGCCCACGGCCAGCTTGTCGGGGTTCATGGCCAGGCACATGGAGCAGCCCGGCTCGCGCCACTCGAAGCCCGCCGCGGTGAAGACCTTGTCCAGCCCCTCCGCCTCGGCCTGGGCCTTCACCCGGTGCGACCCGGGGACGGCCAGCGCACGCAGTCCCGGGCGCACGGAACGGCCCTCGAGCACGGCGGCGGCGGCCCGGAAGTCCTCGATGCGCGAGTTGGTGCAGCTGCCCAGGAACACGGTGTCGACGCTGATCTCGCGCAGCGGCGTCCCGGCCTGGAGCCCCATGTAGGCCAGGGCGCGCTCGGCGGCCTCGCGGTCGCCCGCGTCGGCCATGGTGCCCGGGTCCGGGACGTTGCCGCTGATCGGCGCCACCTGGGCCGGGTTGGTGCCCCAGGTGACGTGGGGCGTGATGGCGGCCGCGTCGAGCGCCACCTCCTTGTCGAAGGTCGCGCCCTCGTCCGTCGGCAGCGTGCGCCAGTACGCGAGCGCGGCCTCCCAGGCCTCGCCCTGGGGGGCGTGGTCGCGGTCCTTCACGTAGGCGAACGTCGTCTCGTCGGGTGCCACCAGGCCCGCCCGGGCCCCGCCCTCGATCGACATGTTGCACAGCGTCATGCGGCCTTCCATGGACAGGCTGCGGATGGCCGAACCCCGGTACTCAATGACGTGGCCGATGCCGCCGCCGGTGCCGATGGTGCCGATGATGGCCAGCGCCACGTCCTTGGCCGTGACGCCCGGGGCGAGCTCGCCCTCCACGGTGACGGCCATCGTCTTCGGGCGCACCTGGGGCAGGGTCTGGGTCGCCAGCACGTGCTCCACCTCGCTGGTGCCGATGCCGAAGGCGAGCGCGCCGAAGGCACCGTGCGTGGAGGTGTGGCTGTCGCCGCACACGATCGTCATGCCGGGCTGGGTCCATCCCTGCTCGGGCCCGATGATGTGGACGATGCCCTGGTTGGCGTGTCCCATCGGGTAGCAGGTGATGCCGAACTCGGCGGTGTTGTCGTCGAGCACCTTCAGCTGCTGGGCCGAGATCGGGTCGGCCACCGGCTTGTCGATGTCGAGCGTGGGCACGTTGTGGTCGGCCGTGGCCACGGTCAGGTCGGGCCGCCGCACCGTGCGGCCCGCCAGGCGCAGGCCGTCGAAGGCCTGCGGCGACGTCACCTCGTGCAGCAGGTGGAGGTCGATGAAGACGAGGTCGGGCTCACCCTCGGCCGCGTGGACGACGTGGGCGTCCCAGATCTTCTCGCTGAGCGTGCGGGGGTGGGCCGCCATCAGCGGTCGACGGCCGTGATGTGCACCTTGAGCATGCCGCCGGGCGCCTGGTACTCGACGGTGTCGCCGGCGCCGCGCCCGACCAGCACCTGGCCCAGGGGCGAGCTGGGCGAGATCACCGGCAGGTCGCCCTGGCGCTCCTCGATGGAGCCCACGAAGAAGCGCTGGGTGTCGTCCTCGTCGTCACCCTCGTAGCGCAGGGTGACGGTGCTGCCCAGGGAGACGGAGCCGTCCCCGGAGCCCGCCTCGTCGACGATCTCGACCTCCTTGAGCATCGCCTGGAGCTGGCGCACGCGTGACTCCATCTTTCCCTGGGAGTCCTTGGCCGCGTGGTAGTCGCCGTTCTCGCTCAGGTCGCCCAGCGCCCGGGCCGACTCAATGGCCTGGGCGATCTCGACCCGGCCGCGTGTGGTCAGGTCCTCGAGCTCGGCCATCAGACGGTCGTAGGTGGCCTGGGTCAGCTTGGTCGTCTCGGTCTGGTGGGCGGAAGCGTTGGTCACGACATGTTCCTCCGGAAAGGCGGATCTGCGGGCGGCGCGGTGCGCTGCGCAGCACCGCGCCGGCGAGGCCCAAGGCTAATCGGCCCCGGGCGGGGCCCCGGTCGCCCCTCCGGCCATGGTTGACGGGACGGCCCGGCTGCGAGAGACTGGCAGGACCATGCGCCGTTCCCAGCACCTCGTAGGCATTATTCACTAGGCGCGCTCCCTCCCCGCGCGCCGTCGAACCGTCCACTGCGTGGGCGGTTTTTCAATTTCCCGGCAGCTTCCGCGGCGGCGGGAGCACGAGGTGACACGGGAACCGCAGACCCGTCGAGAAAGGACCACACGAACGTGAACACGGGCAGCAGGCATCGGGTCGCCGTCATCGGCGGCGACGGCATCGGGCCGGAGGTCTGCGCCGAGGCGCTCAAGGTCGTCGCCGCGTCGGGCGTGGACCTCGACACGACCGACTTCGACCTCGGGGCCGCCCGCTATCTGCGCGACGGCACGGTCCTCCCGGACGAGACGCTGGAGGATCTCCGCGGCTACGACGCCATCCTTCTCGGCGCCGTCGGCCCGCCCGTGGGCGACACGTCCGTGCCGCCGGGCACTCTCGAGCGCGGCCTGCTGCTGAAGATCCGTTTCGAGCTCGACCTCTACGTCAACCTGCGTCCCTTCAGCGGGGTGCCCGGGTCGATCGCCGAGGGCGCGGACTTCGCGGTGGTGCGCGAGAACACCGAAGGGACGTACGCCGGCGAGGGCGGCTTCCTGCGCAAGGGGACCCCCTTCGAGGTGGCCACCCAGGGCTCGGTGAACACCCGGATGGGCGCCGAGCGCTGCGTGCGCTTCGCCTTCGAGCTGGCCGGCCGGCGCAGCAACCACCTCACGCTCGTGCACAAGACGAACGTGTTGACCTTTGCCGGCGACCTGTGGAGCCGCACCGTCACCGAGGTGGCCCCGGACTACCCCGACGTGGAATGGGACTACAACCACGTCGACGCCGCCTGCATCTATCTGGTGGAGCAGCCGAAGCGCTACGACGTGATCGTCACCGACAACCTCTTCGGCGACATCCTCACCGACCTCGCCGGCGCCGTCGCCGGCGGGATCGGCTTCGCCGCCTCGGCCAACCTGAACCCGGCCCGCACCGGGCCCTCCCTCTTCGAGCCCGTGCACGGCGCGGCCCACGACATCGCGGGCCAGGGCGTCGCCAACCCGCTGGCCGCCATCCACTCGGCGGCCCTCATGCTGGACCACCTGGGCGAGGCCGATGCCGCCGGGCGCATCCTCAAGGCGCTGAGCGCCCAGTCCGATTCCATGTCAACCCCGTCAACGTCCACCGGGGCGCTGTCCACCACCGCCGTGGGCGACGCCATCGCAGAAAGGCTGTAGCCGTCATGCCCATCACCCCGACCGAGAAGATCTGGATGGACGGCGAGCTCGTCGACTGGGCCGACGCCACGGTGCACGTGCTGACCCACACCATGCACTACGGCTCGGGCGTGTTCGAGGGCATCCGCGCCTACCCCACCAGCCGTGGCGTCGCCGTGTTCCGGCTCGGCGACCACATCCGGCGGCTCTTCGACTCGGCCAAGATCTTCCTGATCGACGTGCCCTTCACCGTCGACCAGATCGTCGAGGCCACGCGGCAGGTCGTGCGGGTGAACGGCCTCGACGATGGCTGCTACCTCCGCCCGCTCGTCTACCTCGGCTACGGCGAGATGGGCCTCAACCCCCTGCCCTGCCCGGTCAACGTCTCGGTGGCCGCCTGGCCCTGGGGCACCTACCTGGGCGACGAGGGCATCGCCAACGGCGTGTCGTGCAAGGTCAGCTCGTGGCGGCGTCACGACCCCAACGCGGTGCCGACGGCGGCCAAGGGCACCGGCATGTACGCCAACTCCTCCCTGGCCAAGGTGGAGGCCCTCAACGCCGGCTACGACGAGGCGATCCTCCTGGCCCCCAACGGCAACGTCAGCGAGTGCACCGGCGAGAACATCTTCATCGTGCGCGACGGCGTGCTCATCACGCCGCCGACCTCCGACGCGGGCGCGCTGGACGGGATCACGCAGGATTCCGTCCGCACGATCGCGCGCGACCTCGGCTACGAGGTGCGCCACGAGCCCATCATCCGCACGGACCTCTACCTGGCCGACGAGGCCTTCCTCACCGGCACCGCCGCCGAGGTGGTGCCGATCCGCGCCGTGGACGACCGCCCCGTCGGCCCCGGGCGCCCGGGCCGGATCACCAAGGAGATCCAGCAGATCTACTTCGCCACCGTCCGCGGCGAGGTGGACCGGTACAAGGACTGGCTGGACCATGTCGACTGACGCAGCCGGTCACGGTCACGGTCACGGCCACAGCGCCCACGCCCACGACTACGCCGTCCCCGAGCTGCCGGAGGCGGTCGACATCTTCGACACGATCCTGCGGGACGGCAGCCAGCAGGAGGGGCTCTCGCTCACGGTCGACGACAAGCTCCGCGTGGCCGAGCAGCTCGACCACCTCGGGGTCGCGTTCATCGAGGGTGGCTGGCCCGGGGCCAACCCCAAGGACGTCGAGTTCTTCGAGCGGGCCCGGAAGGAGCTGACGCTGCGGAGCGCCACGCTGGTGGCGTTCGGATCCACCCGGCGGGCGGGCGTGAAGCCCGAGACCGACGCCGTCCTGGCCAACCTGGTCGAGGCCGGGGCTCCGGTCGCCTGCATCGTGGCCAAGTCGTGGGACCGCCATGTCGCCGAGGCCCTGCGCACCTCCCTCGACGAGGCGGTGGCGATGGTGGCCGACTCGGTGCGCTTCCTGCGCGAGCACGACCTGCGCGTCTTCCTCGATGCCGAGCATTTCTTCGACGGCTACCGGCGCAACCCCGACTTCGCGCTCTCCGTGTTGGCGGCGGCGGAGGAGGCGGGCGCCGAGGCCCTCGTGCTGTGTGACACCAACGGCGGCTCGCTGCCCGACGACGTGGGCCAGGCGGTGGCCGACGTCCGCGCGCGCACCAGCGCGCAGCTCGGCATCCACTGCCACAACGACGCCGGCTGCGCCGTGGCGAACTCCCTGGTGGCCGTGCAGGCGGGCGCGACCCAGGTGCAGGGCTGCATCAACGGCTACGGCGAGCGGGCGGGCAACACCGACCTGTCGGCCGCCATCCCCAACCTGTCGC
Organism: uncultured Acidimicrobiaceae bacterium; assembly: GCA_963826835.1. Classification (GTDB taxonomy): domain Bacteria; phylum Actinomycetota; class Acidimicrobiia; order Acidimicrobiales; family RAAP-2; genus Bog-473. Next base: position 348,696 of record CAWGYK010000006.1, on the reverse strand, counting down.
TCAAGCTCAACATCCGCACCATCCCTGCCGATCGCCTGGAGCGCCTCACGCCGGTGGCCCACCACATCGCCGAGCTGGTCAACATCGCGCCCAACCCGCAGCAGCCCTACGTCGGCCACTCGGTCTTCGCGCACAAGGGAGGCCTCCACGCCAGCGCGGTGGCGCGCAGCGCCGACCTCTACGAGCACGTCGAGCCGAACCTCGTCGGGAACGGCACCCGTGTCGTGGTCTCGGAGATGGCCGGCCGGTCGACGCTCGCCATGAAGGCGGCCGAGCTCGGGCTGGAGCTCGACGGGGAGGTCATCGGCCGCGTCCTCGACGAGCTCAAGCGCCTGGAGCACGAGGGGTACCACTTCGAGGTGGCCGACGGCTCCTTGGAGCTGCTGTTGCGCCGCGCCAGCGGGTGGACCGCCGACTACTTCACGGTGGAGTCCTTCCGCGTCATCACGGACCATCGCCGTCGCGGTGAGTCCGACGGGCCCGAGACGGCCGCCGGGGGCACCTCACCTGCCTCCGCCGCCGCCGACCTGCCCGGGGTGATGACCGAGGCCACCGTGAAGGTCCACGTCGGGCCGGAGCGCATCGTCGCCGTCGCCGAGGGCAACGGGCCGGTCAACGCGCTGGACGGTGCCCTGCGCGGGGCCATCGGGGGCCGGTTCCCGGCGCTCGACCACATCCACCTGACCGACTACCGGGTGCGCGTCCTCGACACCGGCCGGGGCACCGGCGCCGTGACCCGGGTCCTGGTGGACTCCACCGACGGGCAGCGGACCTGGACCACCATCGGCGTGTCGGAGAACATCATTGAGGCCAGCTGGCAGGCCCTCTACGATTCGATCGTCTTCGGGCTGCTCCACGCCTCCTGAGGCCGGGACCGCGCAGCCCCTGACGTCGCATGGGGGAGGACAGGGGGATCGTCGATGACCGTGTGGAGCCGGATCGCAGCGTCCATGCTCAGGCTCCCCCCGCCCCGGACGGCCGACGTCTCGGTCGAGCGCAACCTGGCGGCGAAGATGCCCGACGGCGCCGTGCTGCTGGCGGACCGCTGGTATCCGACGAAGGATCCGGGCAGCCGGCCGACCGTGTTGATCCGGACGCCCTACGGGCGGAGGATCATGGGGCCGCTCGGACGTCTCTACGCCGAACGGGGCTACCAGACGATGATCCAGAGCTGCCGCGGGACGTTCGGGTCCGAGGGCGGGTGGGTCCCGGTGCGCAACGAGCAGGCCGACGGCCGCGCCACCCTGGAGTGGGTGGCGGCGCAGCCCTGGTTCGACGGGCGCCTGGTGATGTGGGGCGGGAGCTACCTCGGCCTGACGCAGTGGGCCGTCGCGCAGGACGCGCCGGACTTCGTCAAGGCGCTCAGCCTCCAGGTGACGGCCTCGAATTTCCGCGAGGCGGTCGTGTACCCCGGCGGTGCGTTCGCGCTCGAGACGGCGATGGCCTGGCTGCACGAGCTGCGCCATCAGGAGTTGGGCTGGCGCGCCGTCCTGCGGGCGCGGCTGCGCGGCGCCCGGGTGGTCGCGGCGGCGACCGACGTCCTGCCCGTCGGGAAATGCGACACCGCCGTGGTCGGCGAGCCCGTGCCCTTCTTCCAGGATTGGCTCGCGCACAGCGCCCCGGGTGACCCCTGGTGGGAGCCCACGGACTTCGGGCGCCGCCTGGAGCGGGTGCCGCCGGCCAGCTTCATCGGCGGCTGGTACGACCTCTTCCTCCTGGCCCAGGTGGCCGACTACGAGGCCCTGCGCCACGCCGGGCGGTCGGCCCGCCTCACCATCGGGCCCTGGACCCACGCCAGCCCGGCCCTCTTCGCCGAGACCGTGCGCGACGGCCCGCGCTGGTTCGACGAGCAGCTCGATGCGCCGGGGAGCCTGCCGGTGGCCGCACCGGTGCGCGTGTTCGTCATGGGCGCGCGCTCGTGGCAGGAGTTCTCCCTGTGGCCGCCGGCGGGGGAGACCGTGCGGTGGTACCTCGGGAGCGGGGGGACGTTGACCCAGGCGCCGCCGGCCGAGAGCGCACCGGACCGCTACCACTACAACCCGCACGACCCCACCCCCGCCGTGGGCGGCCCCTCGCTCAACATGGCCACCGCGGGACGCAAGGAGCAAACCCGGCGCGAGCGCCGCCGCGACGTGCTGACCTACACCAGCCCCGTGCTGGCCGAGGATCTCACCGTCATCGGCCCGGTCACGGCCACGCTCCACCTGCGCTCCTCGCTCGAGCACACCGACTTCTTCGTCCGCCTGTGCGACGTATCGGAGAAGGGCAAGTCGTTCAACCTGAGCGACGGCATCGTCCGGCTGACCCCCGGGTCGGTCGAGCGGGACGGGGACGGCGTCTTCACGCTCGACATCACCCTGTGGCCCACCGCCAACACGTTCCTGGCCGGGCACCGCATCCGCCTCCAGGTCTCCAGCGGCGCCCACCCGCTCTTCAACCGCAACGCCGGCACCGGCGAGCCGCTGGCGACGGGCGCCAACCTCCGTTCGGCGGACCAGGAGGTGTTCCACACCGCCGCGCGTCCCTCGTCCCTCGCGCTGCACGCGGTTGACCTGCTCCAGGACAACCCGCTGGGCGGGCGTGGAATGGGTCCGCCGGACCCCCTCGGCTAGTCTCCCGCGCATGACGCAGCCCACCTTCGTGCCCATCGCCGAGGCGGACCAGGTCCGGCCGGCCCGGCACCTGCACGTCCCCGGGGCCTGGACCGCGTCGCGCCCGGCCGAGCTGGTGGGGCCGACCATGGGCCGCGGCAAGGGCATCGGGACGCCCGGGACCGACTCGGGCTTCGCCCTCCGGCTGGCCCACCGTTTCGAGGACAGGCTCAGTCTGGGCGAGGGCGAGTCGGCGCACGATGTGCTGCTCGGCGTCGGCCTGATCGCCTCCAAGCGGGCCGCCCTCTTCGGCCGGGGGCCGTGCATCCACGACGTCCGGTTCGCGCTCGACCTCTGGGGCTTCCTCGGCGACGTCCCGGCCGACGTGCAGGCGACGCGCCGGGCCGCGTTCTCCTCCATCTCGCACGACTACGAGGCGCAGCGGGCGCTCGTCGACGCCGTGCCCGAGGAGACACTCCGGCTCGGCCCCGAGGAGGTCCGCGCCGGGGGCGGTACCGCCGCCGCCTAGGCGGGGCGCACCCGCAGTCGTGGACGCAATCGGGGCGATCGACCGGCTCGAGATCGAGGCGGGCGGCTTCACCTTCACCGGCCGGGCCTGTGGCCCGCACGAGGGGCGCAAGATCCTGCTGCTGCACGGCTTCCCCCAGACCTCGTGGGCCTGGCGCGACGAGCTGTGGGAGCTGGGTCGGGCGGGGTACCGCGCCGTGGCGCCCGACCAGCGCGGCTACTGCGTGGGCGCCCGCCCTCCCGAGGTCGGCGACTACGCCACCGAGCACCTCCTGTCTGACGTCATCGCCCTGGCCGACTCCATGGACATGGAGATGTTCGACCTCGTAGGCCACGACTGGGGCGGCATGCTGGCCTGGATCCTGGCCGCCCGCCACCCGGGCCGGGTCCGCACCCTCAGCGTCGTGTCGACGCCGCACCCCCTGGCGCTGCAGGAGGCGCTCCGGGGCGCGGACCCCACCCAGGCCGCCTACGGAGCGTCCATGGAGGCCTACCGCACGCCCGAGCTGCCGGAGCGCCTATTGCTCGGCGCCGACGGCGGGGGCGGGGGCCTCGCCACCCTCCTGGCCGAGAGCGGCCTCGACGACGAGGACGCCAAGATGTACGTCACCGCGCTGACCGAGCCGGGCGCCCTCACGGCGGCGCTCAATTGGTACCGGGCCATGGACGGCGCCACGCTCAACGGACTGGACCCGGTGTGCGTGCCCACGCTCTACGTCTGGTCCACCGGCGACGGTGCCTTCGGATGGGCGGCGGCCGAGAAGACCGCCGAGTGCGTGCTCGGGCCCTACACCTTCGAGGTCCTGCACAACGTGTCGCACTGGATCCCCGAGATGGCACCGGTGCAGCTGTCCCAGCTCCTCATCCGGCACCTGTCGGCCCACTGAGGACGAGAGAACGAGAGGACCGGACCATGGCAGGGGAAAGCGGGTCGGTCGAAGTGTCACGCCGAATCGAAGCACCGGCAGCCTTCATCTTCGCCATCCTGGCCAATCCGCAACGTCACATGGATTTCGACGGATCCGGCATGCTCCGGGGTGCCGTCCTCGACCGTCCCCTCTCCGACGTGGGCGACACCTTCACCATGAGGATGCATCGGCTCGGAGACGACTACCTCATGCTCAACTACGTGGTGGAGTTCGAGCCGGATCGGCGCCTCTTTTGGGAACCGGCCCCCGGTGACCCTTCTCGGGCCGAGGGTGATGATCCATCCAAGGTCGGCATTCCTGCGGGCTACCGCTGGGGCTACATCCTCACTCCGGACGGTGAGGACGCCACCGTCGTCACCGAGGTCTTTGACTGCGGCCCCTTGCCCGAGGACCTGCTCCGTGATGGCGGGACGTGGATCAACGGGACCAATTCGGTGCTCGAGTCCATGACGGCCAGCCTGGAGAGGCTCGAGAAGATCAGTGCTGAATAGCGATTCGACGAATCGGCCTTCAGAGCGCTCGAGTCGGCACACCCCCCGCCCCAGTACTAGGGCGGTCGCTCGTTGGTCACGCGGTAGTGCAGGTGGACCACACCGTTGCCGAATCGTCCCTCATGGAGCAGATCAAGTCGGGTGCGGACCTTGCGGGGAAGAGCCTGCTTTCCACCTCCCACCACGATCGGATTGAGAAACAGATGACACTCGTCGATCAAGTCGGCCTGGAACGCGAGTGCTGCGAGCTCGGCACCGCCAATGGTCAGGTCACTTCTCGCTGACCCCTTCATCCGTCTGATCATCTCGGTGTCGAAAGTGGCCTCGATCGTGGTTCTTGCGCTAGATGCCGTTTCCAAAGTTCTCGAGAAGACGACCTTCTCGGCCCCTCGCCAGATCTCGGTGTAGTCCCGGAAGATTGCGGACTGATCGTCGCCGGTGGCGGCCGTCTCCCAGAACACCATCGTTTCGTACATCCGGCGACCGTAGAGATAGGTCCCAATCGGCCGCTCGAGGTCGTTCACGAAAGCGTGCACCTCTTCGTCTGGTGCCGCCCAATCGAATTGGCCGTCCTCGTCCTCGACAAAGCCATCGAGAGATGTGATCGCTGCATAGATCAGTTTGCCCATGGCCGGACGCAACTCCTCGGTCTGGATCTGGGACCTCATTGTGGCACCCGAGAACCACGGACTGGCCCCGCATGCTGCCGGCCCGATGACGCTCTTCGACTGACGCGAGGAAGGGACCCATTCGGTAGACGTCGAGTCCGCACAGCCGGCACCCCTCTGACCGGGGCCCATGCCCGACCCGTGAGGCCCGGGACCAGTCGCCGTGGATGAGGGTCGCCGGTACGCTGCGTTCGTCGCCGAGCACCAGACAACACTGTTCGGAAACAAGAGGAGATGATCGGATGTCGGCAACGCTGAAGGTGACGCATAAGGCGATCGGAGCGGAAGTCCGTCGTGGCGCGTACGATGTCGTGGTCGACGGTGAGCGGGTCGCATCGGTCGAAATGAACGACACGATCGAGCTGCCGGTCGAGCCTGGACGTCATACCTTGCAAGTGCGCGACGGCCGAAAGTCCAGCAGCAGTGACGCCTTCGACGCAGCCGAGGGGCAGGTCGTCGCGTTCCGATGCACCGGAAAGAGGTTCCTGCCGATCTTTCTGGCCTCCTTCATCGTGCCCGGGCTGGCACTGAAACTCGTTCGTGACTGAGTCGGCGTCGCCGGCGGGGAAATGGAGATGGATCCTTCTGGCCGCGGCTCCCAGGCGCGACTGGCTCCATCCCAGATCGCCGGGACGAGTTGCCACGCGGCGGAACACATTGGCTTCGTGGTCGTCGGTCCACGAGCGGAGCTTCGGTGTCGCGTGCATTTGCGCGGGCGCGTGTGAGAACGTGACACTGTCCCGCCATGAGAGCGGAGACAGAGGTCCTTCACTTCCGGGGTTGCGACGGCCTCGACCTCGTCGGCGAACGTCGGGGAGACCCTCGACGCCCGCTCGTCGTCTTCCTGCACGGTGGCGGACAGACGCGCCACTCGTGGGACGGAACCGCACAAACAGTTGCTGAGCGTGGCTGGCAGACGCTCACCCTCGACACCCGTGGCCACGGTGACTCGGCCTGGTCAGACGTCGGCGACTATCGCCTCGAGAGCTTCGCCGAGGATGTCCGTCTCGTCCTCGCCCAACGAGTCGACCCGCCCGTCTTGGTCGGCGCCTCGCTCGGGGGCCTGACATCGATTCTCTTGACGGGCGAACTCGCCCCTGGTGTTGCCCGCGGCGTCGTGCTGGTGGACATCGTTCCCGACATGGAGCCGGCGGGAGCACAGCGCATCGGTGCCTTCATGGTGGAGCGCGCCGAGACGGGGTTTTCGTCGCTCGAAGAGGTCGCTGACGCCGTCGCCGCCTACAACCCCCATCGCCCAAAGCCCACCGACCTGGCCGGGCTCCGAAAGAACCTGCGTGAGCGCGATGGTCGCTTCTACTGGCACTGGGACCCGCAATTCATGTTTGCAGACGGAGGTTCGGGTCCAGAGGAGATCCTCGACGTCGACCGGCTCCACACCGCGACCGGGCGCATGGTCGCCGACGTGCCTGTCATGCTCGTCCGTGGGCGCGTGAGCGACCTCGTGAGCGAAGACAAGGCAGCCCAGTTCTGTGCTCGGTTCCCGGCCGTCGAGTTCGTCGACGTGTCCGGGGCGGGGCACATGGTCGCAGGTGACCGAAACGATGCCTTCACCGTCACTGTCGTCGAGTTCCTCGAGCGCCACTCCGAAGGAACCGCGCCCTGACCGGAGCCGAAAACCAAGGGTCCCAGCCTCCCCGTTCGCCCATTACAGGCATGAGCAGGGGAGACGCTCTCCAGCCGGGGTTTGTGGTCGTCCGCCCACTGACTACGATCCTGATCCGGACGTTGGGCGGCGCCTGGGAGAATGACCGATGACACCATGACCTTCGCCCTGACCGACGTGCAGCGGGACTTCCGCGAGGCCCTGCGCACCTTCTGCGAGGAGAAGGTGGCGCCCCACGCCGCCGAGGTCGACCGCAACGCCGAGTTCCCGTGGAAGTCGTTCGAGGCCTGCAAGGAGATGGAGCTGCCCGCCCTCGGCATCCCCGAGGCCTACGGGGGCGCGGGGGCCGACATGGTGACCCAGGCCATCGCGGTCGAAGAGGTGGCCCGGGTCTGCGCCTCGACGGCGCTCACCATCCTCATCTCCAAACTGGGGATGCTGCCCGTCATGAACTGGGGCAGCGAGGAGCTCAAGCAGGCGTACGTGCCCCGGGTGGCTGCGGGCGCCATTCAGGCCAGCTACTGCCTCTCCGAGGCCGACGCGGGCAGCGACGTGGCCGCCATGCGCACGCGGGCCGTGCGCGACGGCGACGACTACGTCCTGACCGGCTCCAAGTACTGGATCACCAACGCCGGGATCTCCGACGTCTACATCGTCTTCGCCAAGACCGATCCCGACGCGGGCGGGCGGGGGATCTCGTGTTTCCTCGTGGAGAAGGAGTGGGGGATCCGCATTGCCAAGCACGAGGACAAGTTGGGGCTGCGGGGCAGCCCGACCGGCGAGGTCGTGCTCGACGAGGTGCGCGTCCCGGGATCGCACCGCATCGGACTCGAGGGCCAGGGCTTCACCATCGCCATGCACACGCTCGACCGCAGCCGGCCCACCATCGGGGCCCAGGCGGTCGGGATCGCCCAGGGTGCCATCGATTACTCCGGGGCGTACATGAAGCAGCGCCACGCCTTCGGGGCGCCGATCGCCGACCTGCAGGGTCTGCGCTTCATGCTGGCCGAGATGGCCATGCGCAACGAGGCCGCCCGCGCCCTGGTGTACCGGGCCTGCGCCATGGTCGACGACGATCCGACGGGCGAGCTCACCAAGTTCGGGGCCATGGCCAAGGCCTTCGCGTCCGACGCCTCCATGTCGATCACGGTCGACGCCGTGCAGCTGCTCGGCGGCTACGGCTACACCAAGGACTTCCCCGTCGAGCGGTTCCTGCGCGATGCGAAGGTGACGCAGATCTACGAGGGGACCAACCAGGTGCAGAAGGTGGTCATCGCCCGGGAGCTCCTCAAGCACCTGTAGGAGAGGCTGCGGTCCGGCGGAGCGGCGTTGGCGCCCGGCGAGGCCGTCCGGGCAGACTTCCGGGGCCGGCCCGGAGGGCCGGTGCTAAAGTTAGAACAGGTTCTAGAAATCGCCCATCGCGGGCAGCCCGGCCGAGGGTCGGGAGTCGCAGCAGGAGGTACGTCGTGGCGCAGCCGGTCATCATCGAGGCGGTCCGCACCCCCATCGGGAAGAAGAACGGTTGGCTGTCGGGCCTTCGTGCGCCCGACATCCTCGGCGCCGCCCAGGTCGAGGTGGTCAAGCGGTCGGGGATCGACCCGTCGACGGTCGAGCAGGTCGTCGGCGGGTGCGTCACCCAGGCCGGCGAGCAGGGCTTCAACGTGACGCGTACGGCGTGGTTGCTGTCCGGCATGCCCTACGAGGTCGCCGCCACCACCGTCGACTGCCAGTGCGGCTCGTCGCAGCAGGCCAACCACTTCGTGAACAACCTGATCGCGGCCGACGCGGTGGACACCGCCATCGGGTGCGGCGTCGAGGCCATGAGCCGGGTGCCGCTCGGGGCCAACGCGGCGGCCAAGGTGGGCCGGGCCATCCCGGCCGACCTGCCCTACGACATGCCCGACCAGTTCACGGCGGCGGAGCGCATCGCCAAGAAGTACGACATCTCGCGCGCCGACGTCGACTGGCTCGGCCTGGAGTCGCAGAAGAAGGCCGCGGTGGCGGTGGCCGAGGACCGCTTCGCCCGCGAGATCGTCTCGGTCGAGGCGCCCGTCGTCGGCGAGGAGGGTGTCTGGGGCGAGCACGCCGGCGAGAAGATCGTGGTGTCCAAGGACCAGGGGCCGCGCGACACGACGGCCGAGGGGCTGGCCAAGCTGAAGCCCGTGCTGCCCGACGGCATGCACACGGCGGGGAACTCCTCGCAGATCTCGGACGGCGCCGCCGCCGTGCTCTGGATGTCCGAGGAGCGCGCCAAGGCCGAGGGCTTCCGCCCGCGGGCCCGGGTGGTGGCCCAGGTGCTGGTGGGCTCGGACCCCTACTACCACCTCGACGGCCCCATCGCGGCGACGACCAAGGTGCTGGCCAAGGCCGGCATGACGATGAAGGACATCGACCTCTTCGAGGTCAACGAGGCCTTCGCGTCGGTCGTCATGAGCTGGGCCAGGGTGCACGACGCCGACATGGACAAGGTCAACGTCAACGGCGGCGCCATCGCCATCGGTCACCCGGTGGGTGCGACGGGGAGCCGGCTGATCACCACGATCCTGCACGAGCTCGAGCGGTCCGACAAGACCTACGGGCTGGTGTCGATGTGCTGCGGGGGCGCGCTGGCCACCGGGACCATCATCGAGCGGCTCTAGGTACGTCCGCATTCACCATCATTCCGGCGCCTACCTCTGGAGGGGACCGTGGTTACCACTGAGCACCTGACGTTCGAACGCGACGGCGCCACCGCCATCGTCACCATGAACCGGCCGGAGGCGAAGAACGCGCTGAGCCTGCCCATGCTGGTCGGCATGAAGGACGCCTGGGAGGAGATCGACGGCAACGACGACATCCGCTGCGCCATCCTCACCGGCGCCGGCGGGACCTTCTGCGCCGGCATGGACCTCAAGGCCATGGGCGGCAGCGACGCCGAGAAGTACCAGTCCCGCATGGCCGAGGACCCCGACCTGCACTGGAAGGCGCTGCTGCGCCACTACGACCTGCGCAAGCCGTTGATCGCCGCCGTCGAGGGCTGGGCCGTGGCCGGCGGGACCGAGATCCTCCAGGCCACCCACATCCGGGTCGCCGGCGAGAGCGCGGTGTTCGGCGTCTTCGAGGCCAAGCGCGGCCTGTTCCCGCTCGGCGGCTCCACGGTGCGCCTGCGCCGGCAGATCCCCTACACCCTCGCCATGGAGCTGCTCCTCACCGCCCGCGAGGTGCCGGCCGCCGAGGCCCTGCACATCGGACTGATCGGCCACGTCGTCCCCGACGGCACCGCGCTGCAGCGGGCGCGGGAGATCGCGGCGGTGATCGAGGCGAACGGGCCGCTGGCGGTGGAGGCGATCCTCAAGAGCGTGCGCGAGACCGAGGGGATGTCCGAGGTGGACGGCCTCGCCCGCGAGCTCGAGATCGGCTGGCCCGTTTTCGCCAGCAACGACGCCGCCGAGGGGCAGAAGGCCTTCGCCCAGAAGCGGCCACCCACGTACACGCGCACGTGAGCGCGGGAGACCGCCTGCTCGACCCCCCGCCCGGCGGGGGGTTCCCGGGCGTCGACGGCCCGTCGACGACGGCGGGCGACGGGCCCCTCAACGACCTGGCCGCCGCGGTGCGCCGGGTCATCGCCGTCGCGGTCGGCCAGCCGGTGCGCGAGGAGCACGTCATTGAGGCGGCGACCCGGGTGGCCGCGGTGGCGGACCGCCTGGAGGCGGCCGCGCAGGAAGAGAAGCGGACCCGCAACCAGCCCTTGGCCGAGGGGCACCCCCAGGACATCTTCTCGACCAGCCCGGTGATCGGGTTCGCCAACCCGGTGGCGCCGCCGGTCGAGGTGTGGGCCGTGGAGGGTGAGGACGGCGCCCGCGAGGTCCGGGGCCGGGTGACCTTCGGCTACGCCTACGAGGGGCCGCCGACCTGCGTGCACGGCGGGGTCATCGCCGCGCTCTTCGACGAGCTGTTGGGGATGTCCAACATCCTGTCGGGCCAGGGGGCGATGACCGGGACCCTGACGATCCGCTACCGGCGGCCGACTCCACTGCTGGCCCCGCTCGAGCTGGCCGCCCGCCACACCGGCAAGGAGGGGCGCAAGGTCTTCGCCTGGGGCGGCATCTACTCCCAGGGCGAGCTGACGGCGGAGGCCGAGGGCATCTTCATCGAGGTCCCACCCGGCCGCATGCTCGACATCGTCGCGGGCAATGCGCACCGCGCCGAGGTGCCGCTGGTCGACCCCGACTGGCAGCGGGCGATGGCGCGGGAGAAGGGTCCGTCAGCCACCTGAGGCGGGCACGAAGCTGAGGCGCACATGCCGCCAGGGGTTGTCGACGTTCAGGTCCACCAGCACGACGGACTGCCAGGTTCCGAGAGCCACCCGGCCCCCCAACACGGGCAGAGTCACCGACGGGCTCACGAAGGCGGGCAGGACGTGATCGGCCCCGTGGCCCGGCGACCCGTGCGCATGGCGGTAGGAGGCGTCGCGGGGGAGGAGCCGGTCGAGCGCGGCGAGCAGGTCGCCCTCGGATCCCGAGCCGGTCTCCATCAGTGCCACCCCGGCGGTGGCGTGCGGCACGAAGACGTTGACCAACCCGTCGCCCAACCCGGCGCAGAAGCGCTCGAGCTCGCTCGTCAAGTCGACGACGCGCTGGCGGGAGGAGTCGACAGACAGTTCGATCGTCTGCATCGACCACCCAGTCTGCCGTAGCGTGCCGGCGTGCGGCGCCGCCTTCTCGCGAGCGCGGTCGTGACCGCGGCCTCGGTGCTCGGGCCCGGACCGGCCGGTGCGGCCACCGTGGCGCCGGGGCAGGACCACGCCTGCATCGTGGGCACGCCACCACCGGCCCTCGACTGGTCCGCATTGACCAACCCCATCCTGTCGTTCCCCTCCGTCGGCGTGAAGGACCAGGCGCTGCAGTGGTCGGGTGGGGCCTGGCACATGCTCTACAGCGACATGACCCAGACCCGGGCGGCGCCGCACGTGCGCTTCAGCGTGGCGATCTCGTCGAGTCCGGACCTGCGCCACTGGACGCCGCCCCGGGTCATCGCCGCCGACGCCGCCTCGCCCGACATCGTCCGCTCACCCTCTGGGACGTTCATCGTCACCTACCAGACACCGCAGGGATTGGAATACCGCACGAGCAGCACCGCCTCGTTGCGCAGCTGGTCGGTCGCCCATCCGCTCGGCCACGGCCTGGCCCATCGCATGATCGACGGCGCGCTGGCCTTCACCGGCCGCGGCGTGATCCTCGGGTTCAAGGCGGGGACGACGACGCAACACTTCGAGATCGCCTGGGCCCCCACGCTGTCCGGGACGTTCCATGTGATCGGGCGGCCCGACATCGTGCTCTACGGGGACACCGTCGAGAACGACGAGTTCGTGACGGTCGCGGGCTCCTGGCACCTCGTGGCGACGTCGAACACCCTCGACCAGCCGTTCCTGTTCACCCTCGGCCCGGGCGGCCCGGCGACACCGTCCACCTGGCTGCACTGGAGCGCCGGGCAGTTGCTCAGCGTGCCGAGCCAGTCGTTCGACAGCGGGAGCGGGATCTCCAGCGTGAGCTTCGAGCACGCGAACTCCGCCTTCCTCTGCGTGGGGCCCCAGGGCGAGGACTACCTGACCTATGCCGGCAGCACCGAGCTCACGAGCTTCGGAGGTTGGGGTCACGCCCGCATCGGGATCGCCCGCAGCAGTGACCTCGTGCACTGGCAGGTACCACCGGGCTGATCACCCCAGCCTGTACTCCCAGCCCTCCTGCCAGGCGGCGTCGGCCGTGATCGCGTCTTGGAGGTCTGCCCCGCCCAAGAAGCGCTCGAGACCGTAACGGGTGGCGGCGTGGCCGACCACCAGGATCCTCCGACCTTCCCAGCGGAGCGGCACATCGGAGAGAAAACGGCCCACCCGATCGGTGGCCTGACGCCAACTCTCACCGCCGGGGTAGGGCTCATCGAGGTAGCGGCGCCGATCTCCGTGCACCTCGGAAGCGGCGGCGCCGTTCAGTCGGCCGTAGTCGCACTCCCTGAGCCGCCAGTCCTTGAGGACGGGTATGGCCGTGCCGGCAAACCCCACCTCCACCGTCTCGACGGCCCTCGCCAAGTCCGACACGAAGATGGCCGCCAACCCGTCGTCGCGACGCCGTCGGCCGAGCATCGCCGCATTGGCCCGGCCGGCGGCGGAGAGATGGCCCGGGAGCCACCCCGTGGCTCTTCCCCCTCGCTGTCCTCGGTGGTCGAGTGGGTCTCGTAGACGATCTCTACGGCCATGGGGTGGAGTGATCGTAGGGACGGGGCATCGGGCCCGCTGGGTGCCTAGGGTCGGTTCCTGCAGGGCACCCAGGAGGGTCATCATGAGCGAAGAACTCGAAGTGGGAACCGTCGCCGAGCTGCAACCCGGAGTCGTCCGGGGCGCCGGCCACTCTGCCGTGGGCAACGCCGGGGGTGAGCTCTTCGCGGTGAGCCGACGCTGTCGCCACCTGCGCGCCGATCTCGCAGGGGGCTCGATCGACGAGCAAGGTTGCCTGGTCTGCCCCTGGCACGGCGCCAAATACGACGTCTCGACCGGTCGCATGACGCTCGGCCCCCAGGGCGCCTTCGCCAAGGTCCCGGGCCTCGATGCCGGCTTCCGCCTGCTGACCAAGGTGATCCCGCTGCGGCGGCGAAAGGTGACCGAAAAGGACGGGAAGGTCTTCGTGCACTAGGCGCCGGGCTCGACCATCTCAGATCGAGGCGCCGAGTTGGCCGAGGAGCCCCGCCAGATCCCAGTAGTCCCGTTGCGAAACGACGAGACCGGCTTCGGTGCATTCGCCGATCGAGACGCCGCGGAACGTGAACGGGCCGCCCGTCCCCGGGAGCGGACCGATGGCGCCCGTGTTCGTACCCCGGCAGATCGACTCGAACGCATACGAACGCTGCCCGGCCACGCGCTGGACGACGGCAAAGGACATGTCCGAGGACATCTGGAGAGCACCGGCGCCCATCTGGCGGATTCCGTCGTGGCCGTCGAAGAGCGCTCCCGTCGGTACGTCCTCGTAACGAACGTCCTCGCTCATGAACGTGAGGAGCGTGGCCAGCGCGGCCTCGCCCCCCTCCCCACCCGCCTGGGGGTGCTGGCACCAGGCCTCGAGGTAGTGGTCCAACCAGGATGGATTCATGTCGGCTCCCGTCGCTCGTGCGATCCCCCATCTTCCATTGCGCCAGGCCGTCATCGCCCAGGCGGACCGGGCGAGGAGACCCCGTCGAACGCTACCTTTCTCGGCATGGACCACTCACGCCTTGGACGAACCGGACTGCAGGTATCGAGGCTGTGTCTGGGGACGATGACCTTTGGATTGCAGTGCGACGAGCCGACTTCGGTGTCGATCCTCGACAGAGCCGCGGAGGGCGGCATCGACTTCATCGACACCTCGGACGTCTATCCGCTCGGTGGCGATCTCACGACGGTGGGTCGCACCGAGGAGATCCTCGGCCGCTGGCTGCACGGCAGGAGGGATCGTTTCGTCCTCGCCACGAAGTGCTTCGGACGGAACGGGCCGTCGCCCCTCGACGGTGGAAACTCCAGGAGGCACATCTTCCATGCGATCGACGCCAGCTTGCGCCGGCTGCAAACCGACTACATCGACCTCTATCAGCTCCACGGGTTCGATCCGGCGACCCCCATCGACGAGACCCTCGGTGCACTCGACGATCTCGTCCACCAAGGAAAGGTCCGCTACGTCGGATGCTCGAATTTCCTCACCTACCAGCTGGTCCGTGCCGTCGGGCGGAGCGAGACGCTCGGGCTGGCGCGGTTCGACTCGGTGCAACCTCGCTACAACCTCCTGTTCCGCCAGATAGAGCGCGAGATGCTTCCGTTCTGCGCCGAAGAGGGTGTCGGCGTCATTCCGTACAACCCCATCGCCGGTGGGCTGCTCTCGGGCAAGCACCGACGCGGTGACCCGCCGGCCGCGGGCGGTCGCTTCACTCTCGGCAACGCGGGTCAGATGTATCAAGGCCGCTATTGGCACGACCGGGAGTTCGACACCGTCGATCAGCTCCTCGGCATTGCCCAAGAGGTCGGAGTGAGCCTGGTGACCCTTTCCGTGGCCTGGGTGTTGGCGCACGAGGCGATCACCGCGCCGATCGTCGGGGCGAGCCAGCCCGACCAGCTGGGATCGAGCCTGGAGGCGGCGGAGTTCGTCCTCGAGGACGATCTCAGGTCCCGGCTCGACGAGCTCACCCACGACTACCGGATGGGCGACGCCCCTCGATAGGGACGAATGGGTGGCTGTGACAGCAACCCCCGGAGGCGCGCCAAGCCTCAGGACGTCGCCGCGGGTGGTGCCGCACCCGGTGGGGAATCACCGACAGGGAGCCCGGCCTGGGCCGTGAGCGCGGCGACCTGCTGGTGGGTCTCAGCGATGAGGGCGGCGTTCTTCAGCACCTGCATCGTCAGCGTGCGGATCTCGGTCGTGAGCGTGTGGATCTCGCTCGTGAGGTCCGTGTTCTCCTTGATCAGCGTCACGATGTTCGTCTCGGTCGCCTCGATCTGCTCCTCTTGCAGATCGATCTTGTCGAGGAGCGCGGTCAGCGCATTCTGCGCCCGGTTGGCCGCAGTGGCGACGAGGAAGCCGATGAACAGCTCGGCGACCGTGGTGATCAGGTTGAGCGGGAAGTTGTAACCCTGGCTGGTGAACCAGGTCGGGAGCCAGGTCCCGCTCGAGAGCTTCGGGCCCCCCAGGGCGAAGATCAGCGTCCAGGTGACGACGAGGACGAACCAAAAGGCGATGTTGAGCGGCCGCCCCATCGCCTCGGACACCCAGTCGGCGAAGCGGTCGAAGGCGGTCGGCCTCTTGACCGCGTCCTTCATCGCCTGCGTCGTGGTCCCCGGTCCGGACGATCGCTCGGTCGCTGGACGTGTGGCTGGCCGCTCGGTCGTGTCTTCCGTCACCGTCATGGCGCTGTCCTCCCTGAGAGAATTTGGCATTCAGCTTATGAGGGTCCGGGAGATGACCGCGGGGATGAAGGTGCTGCGCGCGCACCGGATGATCGGGAGAAGATGACGCTGTCGGTCCACGGGTCTGGTCCGAGCGCGACGATCGCCGAGAAGGCCGACGACGCGGCCTGCGCGCGATCCTTGGCCAGCAGGGCGGTCCTCCGCTTCGTCAGCGACCGGGCGGCTCGTGCTCGACGAGTCCCCGGATGAAGCGAGATGCCTGGGCGGTCGTGAGCCCTTCCGCCGTCATGAGGACGGAGTCTCCTCGCTCGTCCCAGGAGGCGGTCGTGACGACGTTGTGAAACACCCCTTCCGTGTGGCTCGCCATGGTCACGCTGCGTCCACCCAATCTCAGGGCTCCCCGGCTGCCGGCGTCCGTCGGCAGCGGGAGTCCTCTGGACGCAATGAGACGGATGTTCTCCGACTCAGGATTGTGGAAGCCGTAGTAATCCAGGGTGAAGAGCACGGGCGTGCTCCGTTGCTGTTCGGGAGCTGAACCGACCGAAAACACCGAGGCCGCGCCGGTCTTGGGGTACACCCGAAGGCCCCCGGCGGGAGTGACCCAACCGCCGCCGCTGGCGCTGTACCCGGCTGGAAGCCAGCTGGGCTCGAGAACGAAGCGAACGGGAACGCTGCGGTCGTGATCGGCCGCTGCCGCGGGCCCGAGAGCCAGTCCGGTGCTCAGCACCGAGCCTGCTGCTGCCGCAACGGCCAGAACATATCGTCCCCTCACCCGTTCCATGTAACACCGAAACGATCCCGAGACAAAGCGCGCAGCCGACGGCCTCGACCTTCGGAGCTCTTCCCGGTCTCGGTTCTATCCGGGCACGACGAGGCTGTAGGTGGGAACGCTGGGCGAACTCTGTGTCCCCACGCCCAGCGCGACGCAGACGCCGGCCGACGGGCAGTCGATCCATCCCAGACTGAGGTAGGAATCCGGCGACAACTGGTCGGGAGCCCCGTTGGGAACGCTGAAGGTGACCTGCGACCAGGCCGACCCCCCGTCGATCGTGCCGAGCAACATCCGCCCGCCTCCGTTGTAGCTGGTCCCGATCTGTTGGGGCACTGCGTCGGATCCGGTCGCCCAACACTGGGTGTCCGTCGGGCACGACAGGCCGTCGAATTGCGGGGCCGGCACGTCGGTGGGCAGCGGGTCGGGCGTCCAGGAGCGTCCGCCGTCCGCCGTCGAAGCGATGTCGCCCACCAGGCTCCGGCCGTTCGGGTTGCACGAGAAGCCCTTCCCCGATTCCGCCTCCTTCAGGGCGGCGCCCGTCGCGATCTGCGACTCGACCTGGGAGATGGCCCGGACCGCGGGACTCTGCACAGTCGCGGGGAACGAGCCCGCCCCCTGCGACGGCTGGGGCAGGGGCAGGGTTGCGCACTGTGGCGGGTTCTGGACGCTGATGGAAATCGACCCGGTGACCGAACAGTGCAGCGCATCGGCGCACGACAGTTGCGAGAGGTAGGTGATGCCCAATCCGGCTGGAAGCGTTCCAGCTTCCCATGTCCGACCCCCGTCCGTCGTCAGTGCCGCCACTCCGGCGGTCAAGTCATTCGGTCCCAGTGCGTCGTTCCAGCCGACGGCGGTGCAATCGAGACCGGACGAGCAGTGCAGCGACTGCATCGAGTCGCCGGCGAGGATCGGTGCATCGGTGAAGCTCCTGCCGCCGTCGCTGGTGGAGAGGAACGTTGCGTTCGTGGCCCCGATCTGGAGGAATTCGCTCGAGGCGGCAAGGCCGGCGCAAAACTCCGCCGAGGGACACGACAGCGTGTCGAGGTGGCCGACGCCGGTGGGCAGCGGCGCGACGGCGAACGAGTGTCCACCATCGATCGTGGTCAGGAGCACCGGCTGGCCGTTGTCGGTACCACCAGCGGCGCAATCGGATACCCCGCCGCAGGCGAGCGGGCTCGTCGGCGCGAAGCCTTGCGGCAGGCGAAACGCCGTCCAGCTCGCGCCCACATCGGTACTCACGTACAAGGACTCGGACAGCAGCGGCGCCCCCGCAGCGGGAGATGCGTACTGACCACTCATCGTGTAGCAGGTCGAGGTGCTGGGACAGCTCAGGACGCCCGGAGGAGGCCCCCCTTTCGTGTTCTGCTGCCACGTGCCGGTGAGGACGTCGTCGGCAAGCGCCCACGTCCCGGTCCGCTGCCCTGCCGCGGTCGGCACTTTCGGCCCGCCCCCTCCGCCGACGACCGGCAAGGCCGCGATCACGACGATCGTGGCGGCGACCGCGACGGCAGCCGCGAGGCGACCATGGCGAGAGTGCCCGCGCGGTCGGCCGCCTGCACGCTCATCGGCTGACGCCCGCTCCCCGTCCGCCGCACCCCGAGACTGCCACTGCTCGATTTCGGGCAGGGCCGGTGCCTGTGGTGCTGCATTCATCAGTTCGGTGACGAGCATTCGTATCTGGGTGTCCAGGGCGTCAGTCACGGTTCTTCAGTGCCTCCTTCAGACGTGATCGTCCACGGGCGAGATGTCTCTTCACCGATCCCTCGCTGATGCCCATGAGCGTCGCGATCGACGACGGGTCGAGGTCCTCCCAGTACGTGAGAACGATGACCGCCCGCTGCTTGATGCTCAGGCGGAACACCGCCACCAGCACCTCGGGACGGACATCCGGCGGTTCGACGAGCTCCTGTTCTGCGGCGAGCCTCTCCCGCGACCGGCGGCGGCC
Source organism: uncultured Acidimicrobiaceae bacterium (assembly GCA_963826835.1). Classification (GTDB taxonomy): domain Bacteria; phylum Actinomycetota; class Acidimicrobiia; order Acidimicrobiales; family RAAP-2; genus Bog-473. The sequence goes on along the minus strand of CAWGYK010000006.1, from coordinate 330,249 downwards.
GGACGCCCGATGGAATTCGGCCGCCTTGTTGTAGACGCTTCGGTAGAGGTACGGGCGCTTCTCGGTGACCGTCACCCACGCGGCGGAATCGAGACAGCTGAGGACGGCCTCCGACACCACGTCGGGGGCATCGCTGGGTCCGACCAGGCCCGTGGCGAACCGGATCAGGTCATCTGCGTGCTTGCGATAGACCTCAGCGTCCGCCGGCTCCACACCCATAAGATGCCGCAGGGCCGGCCCCCGGGTGACAACCGCCGAACACTTTCCGGGCTACCTCGGAGGGCGGACCCTGCGCCGGAGCCTGTTCACGAGGACCTCGCACCGAAGGCGTATCTGCACGGAACCGCCGCGATCGTGAAGCGGGCACGGCGGAGGAACCGGATGACGTCCCGTGCCACCCCGGCCGCCACGCCCGACCCACGAGCTTGGTTGAGCTGGCGCCGGGGTGCCGTCCGCCCATGTCGTGACCGTCCGGCGTCGGTTGCAACATGGCTGCGGTGGCGTCGTCGGCGGTCGGCAACGACGGGTCACTCGGCGTCATGCGGAGCGGTGGACGCTCAGAAGTTGCTTTGGAACGATCCCGGCGACAGCTGCCAGATGCCCTGACTCTCGGTGATCGGCACCAGTTCGTTGGCCACGCAGGTCCCGAAGCCGAGGTTGTGCTCGGCCGAGACGCCAGGCGAGGTCGTGTTGAGCTCGAGCGAGCTGTAGGTGCACGCCGACTGGGGCAACGTCCCGATGAAGAACGAGACACCGTCGACGATCTGGACGGAGGGCGACGGAAGGCCCTGCCCGACGTCGAAGGTCCCGGCATTGCTCTCGCTCAGAGCGACCGTGGCCAGGCCCGGGTACCCGACCACCCCGACGACGAGCCCGTTCGGGCCGGCGTCGATGAGCTGCAGTTCCGCCGGGTTGGGATAGCCGGGGCACAGGCCGTAGGCGCGGCCGCCGAGGACCAGATCCCCGTTCTCGATGCCCTCCGCCCCGGATTGGCCCCTGGCGGACCAGAGGCTCCACGCCTGCCCCTGGACCGTCCCGCTGGCAACCTCGGTTCCCGTGGAGGTGATGGCGCTCGGCGAACCACCGGATGACGATGGATCCGTCGTGGGGGAACAGGTCGAGGTGTCGTTCGGGACACTCACCGAGCTGGCGCCCGAGCCTGTGCCGGTGGAGCGATTGCCAATTGAGCCACCGGCGGCATTGCCGGGGAACTGTCCCGGTGGCAGCTGCCACACACCTTCGCTGTAGCTGAGGGGATCGAGTTTTCCGGTCACGCACGCTCCGGCGTTGCCGGGATTGTTGGTGATCGAGTAACCCCGTCCGACGCCGTTGCCTCCGAACCCGATGTTGTGTTCGGTGGAGTAGCTGGGCGAGGTGGTATTGATCTCGAAGTAGCTGTACGAACACGACGAGTGGGACAGCGTTCCGATGTAGAACGACACGCCGTCCACGACCGAGACGTGGGGGGAGGGCAACATCGTGCCCATGGCCAGGCTGCCGAGAGAGCCCGTGGCGACCTGCACCTTGGCCAGACCGGGATAGCCGACCACGCCGTAGATGATCGCGTCGCCCCCCGTATCGATCATCTCGCTCTCCGACGGATTCGGGTAGCCGGCACAGAGGCCGTACTCGCGTCCGCCGAAAACGAGGCCGCCGTCCTCGAGTCCGGCGGCACCCGACTGGCCATGGGCTGACCAGAGGGTCCAGGCCTTCCCCTCTATCGTGCCGCTCGCCACCTGGCTCGCAGAACTCGTCAACTCCTGCGGCGAACCGCCGGAAGTGGCCGCATCCGTGGTCGGCGAACAGATAGCGGATCCGTCATAGCCGACGCTGGCCGACTGCGACGAGGTCGTGGTGGTCACACCGTGCCCGCTGCGTGATGCGGCGGTGCTCACGATCAATGTCGTGCTCGGGCTGGAGCTGCCCCCGAGACGTGAGACGGCGAGGCCGACGGCCGCCGCGAAGACGGTGGCCCCCACGAGGAAGAGCAGACGGCCTCGCATCTCGCGCGAGAGGCGTGGAGCCCGGGCGGCATCGGGGTCAGCCATGGCACCTCCTCATTCGCGACCGTGTCGTCACAGTCTCGCGCGTCACCGGGCCCGGGGCGCCGGACCGATCGACCTCAGCCCTCGAGCAGCTCGAGGGCCAGCCGCCGCCCCCGTCCCTGTTCAAGAGCGAGCGCGATCCAGACGCGGAACAAGGCGTCAGTGAGGGACTCCTTGTCCGGCCCGAGGTAGACGGGGCGCAGGCCCACGGCGTCAATGACGGTCGCAACCGTGTCGCGGTCCGCCGCCGGCGCGGAGAAGAACATGTCGAGCCGCTGCCCGTCGATGACGGGGTCGGCCATGTTTTCGCCGCCCAGCGTGTTGAAGGCGCGGGCGTAACGGACCGACGTCGGAAGGGAGGCCCGGGCGTTGGCCACCTCGGCGCCCATCTGGTTCGTCGCATCGATCACCAGCGCGTCGACCAGCGCTTCACCGTGCGCCGCCGTCAGGTCGGCCACCGCCGCACCGGGGAGGGCGAGGATCACCAGATCGGCACCCGACAGCGCGTCGAGGAGGGACGAGACGCGTCCCCCGGCGTCCGAGGCGACGGCCGCGTCGTCCCCGGGGTGGCGCGAGCCGTAGACGACCTGGTGCCCGGCCCGGGCGAGGGGCCTCCCGAGGGTGGTGGCGATGAATCCCGTTCCGATGATCGCGATCCGCACGGCGGTCTCCTCCGATCAGGAGCGGCCCGGCAGGCCGCCCCGCTCACCGGCCACCTTAGGAACCCGCGGCGGCGCGCCGGCCGGGACGGGCCCGGCGGCCGGCGCCCTCAGACGGCCCGCTGCACCCCTTCCCAGTAGGGGTCGCGCAGCTTGCGCTTGTAGAGCTTGCCGTTGGGGTCGCGGGGCATCTCGGTCGTGAAGTCGATCGTCTTGGGCGTCTTGAACTTGGCCAGCTTGCCGGCGCAGAACTCCAGGATCTCCTGTGCCAGCGCGTCGTCGGCCTCGACGCCCTCGGCCGGCTCGATCACCGCCTTGACCTCCTCGCCCCAGTCCTCGTGGGGGATGCCGAAGACGGCGGCGTCGCCCACCTTGGGGTGTGACAGCAGCACGCTCTCGATCTCGGCCGGGTAGATGTTCGCCCCACCCGAGATGATCATGTCGATCTTGCGGTCGCGCAGGAAGAGGTAGCCGTCCTCGTCGATCAGACCGACGTCGCCCACGGTGAAGAAGGCGCCGATCCGGTTCTTCCTCGTCTTCTCCTTGTCGCCGTGGTACTCGAAGTCGGCCGACTGCATCGCCATGTAGACGGTGCCGATCACGTTGGGCTCGCTGATCCGGTTGCCGTCGTCGTCGAAGACGGCGATCTCGCTGATCGGCCACGGCTTGCCGACCGTGCCGGGCTTCCGCAGCCATTCCTCGGCGGTGACGAGCGTGCCGCCACCCTCGCTCGCCGCGTAGTACTCGTCCACGGCGTTGCCCCACCAGGCGATCATCTTGTGCTTGACGTCGACGGGGCAGGGCGCGGCGGCGTGGATCATGTGCCGCAGCGAGGACACGTCGTACTTGGCCCGCACGTCCTCGGGCAGGGCCAGCAGGCGGTGGAACTGGGTCGGCACCATGTGCGAGGTGGTCACCCGCTGCTCCTGAATGAGGCGCAGCATGTCTTCGGGCAGCCACTTGTCCATCAGCACGATCGTGTGCCCGAGGTGCAACGACGCACTCCCGAAGCGCAACACCGCCGTGTGGTACAGCGGCGAACCGATGATGTGGACGTTGTCGTCCTGCGGCTGGACCCCGAAGAGGAACAGCAGCCCGGAGAGCCCCAGCGCCGCCTGCTCGGGCGTCACGCCCATCAGTTTGCGGTAGATACCCTTGGGGTTCCCCGTCGTCCCCGAGGTGTAGTTCATGACGTCGCCGATCGTGCGGTCCTCGGGCAGCGTCGTCGGCTGCGCGTCGCGCACGGCCGCGTAGGAGGCGAAGCCGGGAACGTCGCCCACGGCGAGCCGGCCGGCGGTGTCGAGGCCCACCTCGTCGGCGGCCGCCGTGGCCACGTCACCGAAGCGCTCGTGGGCGACGAACGCCTTGGCCCCGGAGTCCTTGAGTATGTAGGCCACTTCGGGTGCCACCAGGTGGTGGTTGATCGGGACCAGATACCAGCCAGCCTGCAGCGCGGCCAGGTAGACCTCGAGCATCTCGGCGCAGTTGGGCAGCAGCGTGGCCACCACGTCTCCCACCCCGAAGCCCTGGGCCCGGAGGGCGTGCACCACCTGGTTGGCCCGTCCCAGCAGCGCCCCGGCCGTGACCTCGTCGCCCTCGGGCGTGACGAGGGCCAGGTAGTCGGGGTTTTCCTGGGCCAACGCCCAGAAGCCGAGGTCACCCATCAGCAGTCTCCTTGCAGGCTCGCGAAACGGGTGCAAATGGCAGCCCCCGCTACCCGCAGGCTAGAACGTGTTCTAACTTACGGCAATTGCTCCGGCCCGGACCGCGCCGGCCGGCCCGACGAGATCAGGAGAGTCGACACATGGCTGGGTTCCTCGAAGGGAAGGTCGTCGCCATCACGGGCGGGGGCGGCGGCATCGGGCGTGCCGTGGCGCTGGCGGCCGCGGAGGCGGGGGCCAAGGTGCTGGTGGCGGACTTCGGCGTCGGCATGGCGGGGGAGGACCCGAGCAGCGAGGTGGCCGAGGCCGTGGTGACCGAGATCACCGGGGCCGGGGGCGAGGCAATCGCCGTGGCCGACGACATCTCGAAGATGGAGTCCGGTGAGCGCCTGATCGCCACGGCGGTCGAGAAGTGGGGGCGCATCGACGGGGTCGTGGCCGTGGCCGGGATCTTGCGCGAGCGGATGCTCTTCAACATGTCCGAGGACGAGTGGGACGCCGTCATCGCCACCCACCTCAAGGGCCACTTCACCGTCTTCCGCGCCGCCGCCGCCGTCATGCGCAAGCAGGAGAGCGGTGGAGCGCTCGTCGGGTTCACCTCCGGGGCCTTCCAGGGCAGTGTCGCCCAGGCCAACTACGCCGCCGCCAAGGGCGGCATCGTGTCGCTGGTGCGCTCGGCCGCCGTCGGTCTGCACCGCTACGGGGTGACGGCCAACGCCATCGCGCCGGTCGCGCGTACCCGCATGTCGGCCAACGTCCCCTCCGAGCTGGCCGAGATGGGTGACGCCGAGGACGTGGCGCCGATGGTCGTCTACCTGCTGAGCGACCAGGCCAAGCACGTCACCGGCCAGGTCTACACCGTGGTCGGCTCGAAGATCGCCGTGTGGAACCAGCCCACGGAGGTCCGGGCGATGTGGGCCGAGGGCCGCTGGACGCCCGAACAGATCGCGGCGCGCCTCGACGACAACGTCGGCCAGGAGCGAATGGCGATGATCGACCGTCTGGAGCAGATGCGCCAGGCGGCGTCCTCGGGCGAGCGCCCCAACGCCTGACTGTGGCGTCGCCGGCCCGACGCCACGAGAGGCGTCGCAGGCTTCAGGTCACCCGGTGCAGCCGGGGCCGGCGCTGCACGGTCGTGTAGACCTCGAGCGAGTTCCCCTCGTGGTGGGCGGCGACGACGGCCGCCGCACCGAGATGCTCGTCGGAGAACACCTGGCCCATGCTCCGGCCCCAGGCGACGGCCGAGCGGGCGATCTGGCGATCGGGGTGCTCCCAGGGCGGGACGCAGACCTCGATCTGGTACAGCGGCTCGAAGGTGACGATGTGGGTCGGCGCATCGCCGTGCGCTGCGAGCCACTGCTCCTTCTCCTCCTCGGTCCACATCTTCTCGTTCATCGCCGGGGTCCACGGCTGGACGGTTGCCATGCGCTCTCATCCCCCTTCCCGCCATATCGGTTTCATGGGAAGAAGCCTTGAGAACCCCCTGACTTTGGCAGGAGGCGAGGAAGGGGCCCCTGAGCGGCGCAGACGTGTCGACGGCGCGTGGACAGCAACGACGGGCCAGCCGATGGCGGGCCGCCCCGCTGGGCCGGGTCCACCATTTCCGGGGGCCGGATCCGTAACCTGAAACCCCGCGGGGTCCGGGCGACGGGCGCAGTTCTCCCACGAAGAGCGGAGCGGAACGTGGTGGAAGAGGGGAACGGACAGATGAGGAGTCGAGTCGACGAAGCGACGACGCGGAGCGCGGACCACGCAGGGGCCATCCCCGAGATCCGCCCGTGGCGCGAGGTGGGCTGGATCTTTCGGGACGGCGACGCGCTGGCCATTGAGCGCCGGGGCGACCGCACGAGGGTGCGCACCGCCCGCGTCCGTCACTCGCGCGACGACTAAGCCGGCTGCTCCGCGCCTTCTTTGGCGTCCACCGCGTCCGGCGCGTGGTGCGTCTGGAGCCAGTGCTTCCAGCGGGACCGTGTGCGCACGAGGATGACGGCGCCCCCGAGGACGAGGGCGACGCCCGCCAGCTGCACGAGGTCCGAACCGAGGCGGCCGTCCTCGCCCAACCAGAGGTGCTCGTCGAGTGACCGCTCAATGCCCCACAGCACCATGGCAACGCCGAGGACGATGCCCGATGGGTAGCCCGTGCGGGGCGACCGGTCGGGCCAGCGGTCGAGCCGGCGTTCGATCGCGATGAGGATCAGGTAGACGGTGAAGTCCTCCAGCGCCTGGAAGATCGGCACGGGGAGCCGGCGGCCCACCTGGTCGGCGTAGTACATGCCGAACCACTGGTGTGTCGGGTGGCCCCCGCCCGCCACCATGAGCTGGGGGCCCAGCAGGCGGCCCAGGGCCCAGCAGGCAAGCAGGACGGGCACCGCCAGGTCGAGGGCGCGGCCGATGGGCAGCTCGGGACAGCGACGCCGGGTGAGGATGATGCCGACCGGCACGGCCAGGAGGAGGCCGCCGAAGGACGAGAGGCCACCCTGCCAGACGGCGAGGATGTCGCCCGGGTGCTGGGTATAGGTGCTCAGGTTCGACAGGACGTGCATGGCCCGGGCCCCGACGACGGCGGCCAGGATGATCCAGAGGAAGACCGGCACGAGCCACTCGGTGGGGTAGCCGTTCTTGCGCAGCCGCCGCTCGAAGTAGACGAACCCGAACCAGAACGTGAGCGCGAGGCCGATGCCGTAGGTGTGGACCTCGAGCGGGCCGATGTGGAAGGCGACGGGGATCGGTCTCATGGGTGGGCTCGGGCCAGGTTAGGACCGGAGGGCGAAGAGCTGGGTCCGGGGAGGAGGGGGACCGGGCTGCGGGGGTGGGAGAGCCGGCGGGGGAGAGGTGGGGCGAGCTGGGCAGAGGGACCGGCTAGGGCCGGCCGGCGCCCACGAAGTCGCCACCGAGGCGGAGCCCGGTGAGCCAGACCGATGCCCCCGTGTAGGGCGCCTCGATCATGGTGCCAGGGCCGACGTACATGGCCACGTGCTGGGAACCACCGGGACCGTAGAAGAGGAGATCACCGGGCTGGAGGTCGCTGATGGGCACGGGGGTCGAGTCGGCCATCTGGGCGCCCGAATAGTGCGGGAGGCCGACCCCGACCTGACCCCAGGACCAGGCGGTGAGGCCGGAGCAGTCGAAACCGGGGCTCGCCGAGCCCTTGGGGGACTCGCCGCCCCACACGTAGGGGACGCCGATCTGGCTCTCGGCCGCCTGCACGGCGCCGGTCCCACCGGGGGAGGTGGGCGGTGGCGCCGCCTGACTGAGCGCGGCTGGTGCCGCCGCTCCGACCGCAGCGGACGATGATGCCGCCGGCGCTGCTGCGGCTGCTGCGGCGGCAGCTGCGGCCGCCCGTTGTTCCTGTTGCGCTTTCGCCGCCGCCGCGGCCGCCTCGGCCTGCTCCTGTTGCTGGATCAGCGAGGCGATCTGGGAGTTCTCCGAGGCCAGCGCGCTCTTCTGCTGCTGCACGGCCTGCGCGTTCTGGTTGACGGCGTTCTGCTCGGCCGTCACCTGTGTCTGGGCCTGCGACTGCTCGCCCTGGAGCTGGGCCACCTGGTTGTTCAGCGAGTTCTCGGCCGAGTGCAGGTTGTCGACTGCGAGCGAGATGTCGCCCTCGGCGATCGTGTTGTACTCGGTGGTCGCGCCGAGCGTCTTCTCGTTGCCGCTGAAGATCGGGTTCTGCGCCGCGGCAGTGCCGTCCGAGATGTAGTTGGCCACGGCGGCCTTGGCCAGGGTCGACTTGTCGTTCGCGACCTGGGTCTGGTCCGCCGCGACGTTGGCCTTGGTCGTCGCGATGCTCGAGTTGATCTGGGTCAGGTGGTACTGGGCCTCGTCGTACTGCTGGCTCAGTGCCGACATCTCGTTCTGCGCCTGGGTCAGCTGCGCCTCAATGGCGGCGGCCTTGGCCTTGGCGTCGGAGATGGCGTCGCCGGCGGCCGGGCGCGCCGCGCTCAACACAGTGCATGACAACACTGAGACTACGGTCAACGCGGGGATCCCGACCCGCTGGAGCACACGAGCACCCCTGGGAGACCGCGGCGTGGAGTGGTGGTGAACCCGCTCTACGTCAGTCACGATGGGCTTCATTCTTATCGGACGCCCTGGCGTGATTCAAACACCCTCGGTACGAAATGCCTGTTTGGGGTAGTACCCATGGTACGAAAGTGCAGGTCGCCAGGGAGCGGGAAGAAATTCGAACTTTTCGCGAACTGTACGGGGAGAACGAATCGGGTAGCGGCGAACTACGGTCGGGCCCATGGGAGAAATGATCGAGTTTCCGAGCAACGGGTCGACGGCGGGAGGTTATCTGGCCACCCCCGAGGGCGGGAGCGGGCCGGGTGTCATCGTGATCCAGGAGTGGTGGGGCCTCGTCCGGCACATCGAGGAGGTGTGTGACCGTTTCGCGACGGCGGGGTTCGTGGCGCTGGCGCCGGATCTCTACCACGGCAAGAAGGTGCAGCCGACCGAGCCCGACGAGGCGGGCAAGGCCATGATGGCGATGCAGATGGACCGGGCCGCCCGCGACATGAGCGGCGCCGTCGACGAGGTGTTGCGGCGAAGCGGTGGGGACAAGGTCGGTGTCATCGGGTTCTGCATGGGCGGCGGGCTCGCCCTCGTGCTCGCCACACAGCGCCCCGACGCGGTGGCGGCCGTCGTCCCGTGTTACGGCATCATCCCGTGGCCGGACGCGCAGCCGGACTACTCGGCGATGTCGGCGGCGGTGCTGGGCCACTACGCGGAGAAGGACAGCTTCTTCACGCCGGAGGCGGCCAATGCGCTGGCGGAGCAGCTGCGCGCCCTGGGCAAGACCGTCGAGATCGTCATCTACCCCGGGGCCGACCACGCGTTCTTCAACGACACCCGACCCGAGGTGTACGACGCCGACGCGGCGGGTGCGCTGTGGGACCGCACGGTGGAGTTCTTCTCCGCGCACCTCACCTGAGCGGCGCGCCGTCGCCGCCCGCGGCCACCGCGCCACGGTGGTGCGGCCGGGCCCCGAAGAGCCCCGGAGCCCGTTTGTTACCATCGGCCCATGTCAGCTCGCTCACGTGACCTCCCCCGGCGCTCCTGCCTCTCCACGCCCGGTTCGAACGAGAAGTTCCTGTCCAAGGCCCCGACGGTGCCCGCCGACATGACCTTCCTCGACCTCGAGGATGCCGTGGCGCCGCTCGAGAAGGAGGGGGCACGGCCCAAGGTGGTCGACGCCATCAAGAACCTCCCCTGGGACGACCGGGTGCTGTGCGTGCGGGTCAACGCCTGGGACACCGAGTGGACCTACGGCGACGTCATCGAGGTGGTCGGCAACGCGGGCGAGCGGCTCGACGAGGTGATGCTGCCCAAGGTCCAGTACGCGTCCGACGTCGTGGCGCTGGACCTCCTCCTGACCCAGGTGGAGAAGACGTCGGGCCTGCCGGTCGGGCACATCGGGATTGAGGCGCAGATCGAGACGGCGCGCGGGCTCATCAACGTGGACGAGATCTGCGTCGCCTCGCCCCGGCTCGAGACGATCATCTTCGGGCCGGCCGACTTCGCCGCCAGTGTGGAGATGCCGGTGCTGACCGGCGGCATCGACATCCCCGAGTACCCGGGCGACCACTTCAACTACGTGTTCAGCCGCATCCTCATGGCGGGGCGGGCCAACGGGCTGCAGGTCATCGACGGGCCCTTCCTCAAGGTGCGCGAGCTCGATGCGCTGCGCGAGTACTCCCTGCGCACCCGCATGCTGGGCTACGACGGCAAGTGGGCCCTCACGCCCGACCAGGCGGTCGTGCTCAACGAGGTGTACTCGCCCACCCAGGAGCAGTTCGACCACGCCTTCGACCTCCTCGACGCCTACCAGAAGGCCACCGAGCAGGACCGCAAGGGCGCGGTGATGTTCGGCGACGAGATGATCGACGAGGCCAGCCGCAAGATGGCCATCAAGTTCGTGAGCCGCGGCGAGCGCGCCGGTCTCGACGCGCACCCCCGGCTGAGCCCCGCCGCGAGTGGTGCCCGCCCTCAGCCGATGAGGCGCCGGGCGATCACCTTCAACGCCAGCGTCTCGTCCGCGCCCTCGAAGATGGAGAGCACGCGGGCGTCCACGAAGTAGCGGCTGACGGGGAACTCCTCCGCGTAGCCCATGCCGCCGTGGATCTGCATCGCCTCGCGCGTCACCCATTCGGCGGCCCGGCACACGTAGGCCTTGACCATCGAGGCCTCCAGGGTGCCCTCGCCGCGCGCCATCAGCCGCGCCACGTGGTACGAGCTCTGCCGCGTCGCCTGGATGATGACCGCCATGCGCCCGAGCTTGGCCTGGGTCAGCTGGTACTCGCCGATGGGCGAGCCGAACACCTTGCGTTCCGACGCGTAGGCGGCGGCCGCCTCGTAGGCCGCCTGCATGACGCCGAGGGCGCGCGCCGCCGTCTGCAGCCGGCCGTTCTCGAAGCCCTGCATCTGGAGGTAGAAGCCCTTGCCCAGCCCCTCGGCGCCGCCGACCAGGTTGGCCTCGGGCACGAACCAGTTCTCGAACGCCAACTCGTAGGAGTGCATGCCCCGGTAGCCGATCGTGTCGATGGGGCGCCCCTCGAGGCGTGCCGGCGCCAGGTCGGCCGGGCGTTCCCGTCCGTCCTCCTGGGTGAAGACGAAGCCGTGGCCGTCCCCACGCGGCTTCTCGACCACGAACATGGAGATGCCGCGGTGGGCCAGCGACCGGTCGGGGTCCGTGCGGGCCAGCAGCATCAGGACGTCGGCCCGGGCAGCGAAGGTGCACCACGTCTTGACGCCGTTGATCGCCCACCCGCCCTCGACCGGCGTGGCCGCGGTCACGATGTTGGCCACGTCCGAGCCGTAGTCGGGCTCGGTCACGGCCACGGCGGCCAACGTCTCGGCGGAGGCCAGCTTCGGCAGCCACCGCGTCTTCTGCTCCTCGGTCCCGCCGTAGACGAGGGCCCGGGTCAGGATCTCGGGGCGGGTGATGAGCGAGCCCCCGACGCCCAGGGAGCCCCAGCTCAGCTCCTCGGTGGCGACGACCATGCCCATGTAGTCGCTCTCGCCGCCCGTGGCGAAGCCGTCGTACTCCTCGGGCACCGACAGCCCGAAGCCGCCCAGCTCGGCCAGCCCCTCGATCACCTCCTCGGGGATGTCGAGGTTCTCCCGGTGCACCCGCTCGGCGTGCGGGCGCACCTTGTCCTCGGCGAAGCGGTGGAACGTCTCGCGCACCAGCTCGAAGTCCTCACCCAGATGGCGTGGGCCCTCGGTGGCGGCCAGTCCGGCGAGCACCGCCGGGTCGCGCTGCTGCCGGAGGAAGACGGCCGCCGGCGTGTCCCAGCCGGGCTCGACACCCCACAGGGCCTCCCGGCCCGACAGGTGGCCGACGAGGCCGGCGACGACGTCGGCCACGAACGCGGCGGCGATGCGGCCCTCGGCCTCTCCCTTGCCGCCGTACTCGAGGGTGGCCCGCGCGGTGGCCACGGCGGCGGCGGCGTGCGCCACGTCGTAGGCGACCACCTGGTTGGCGTCGATGCCGCCCTTGGCGCGGACCGAGGCGCAGGCCTGGTCCACGAGGTGCTGGGCCAGCTCGACGGCGGCGGCGGCGCCTTCGAGGTCGGGTGCGGTGGGCGTCATCACGGCCAGCGACCCTAATGGCTCGCCAAAGTGCCGCTTTTTTGTGGCGCGCGCCGGGTTGCGCCGGGTCGTTCAGACCCGGCGGCCCACCACCGTCACCAGAGGGGGCAGCACCACCGGGTCGTCGCCTGGGTCAACGCCCGTGAGGGACGCCAGGTAGCGCGTGACCGGACCGGGCCCGACGCCGGCCGGCGCTTCGGCCCAGGCGTCGACGACCTCGAGCCCGGCGTCGCGGACGAGGGCGGGGAGGAGCGCGCCGAGGTCGGGGTGCCGCGCGTCGGGCATGGAGAGGGGCGAGCCGGCGATCCGGCCGGCCGAGGTGATGGGCTCCTGGGCCACCACCCACCCACCGGGTCGGACGGCGGCGGCCATCATGCCCACGACCACGGCCGGCTCGTGCACGTGGAGCAACAGGAAGCGGCAGAACGCGAGGTCGACCTCCTCGGGCAGCGAGAGGTCCTCGCCGGCCTGGGTCAGCGCGATCACCTGCGCGTGGGCGGCGGCGGCCCGGGCCACTGCGTCCCGCGCCGCCGGGTCGCTGTCGACGGCGTAGACGCGCCCGTCCCGGCCGACCATCTCGGCCAGGGCCACCGAGACGTCACCTCCGCCGGCACCGACGTCGACGCAGCGCCAGCCGGGACCGAGACCCAGCCGCGAGAGGGCGGTGGCCAGGGGGCGCCGGTAGACGTCGTCGCGCAGGCCGATGAGCTCGGTCACCGCGTCCGGGATTGCCTGCTCCACCATGAGTCCGCACTCTACGGCGCGGGCGGACCCGGACCCGCCTCCCTGCGGGCCCTCCTCGGACCCACCGCGGAGACCGGTAACCTCCCCTCTCGTGAAAGTGACGATGCTGCTGTGCGACGCGGCCCAGGTGTCCGACGGCAAGCTCTACATCCTGGGCGGCGGGTGGAGCATGACCGGCCCCGACCCTGTGCCCTCCGCCGTCGCGCTGAAGATCGACGTGGACTGGCACGAGGCCGAGATGTCGCACCACTGGGAGCTCTTCTTGGAGGATGCCGACGGCCAGCCGGTCCTGATGGAGACGGCGGAGGGGACCCAGCCGGTGGAGGTGCGGGGGGAGTTCACCGTCAGCCAGCCGCAGGGGATCCCCGAGGGCTCGCCGATCGACGTGGCGCTCGCCGTCAACCTGGGGCCGCTCCCGCTGGCCCCCGGTACGCGCTTCGCCTGGCGCCTGGTCATCGACGGCGAGTCGCTCCCCGGCGCCTCGCTCGGCTTCACCACGCGGCCGCGTCCCGAACCCGCCGTCGAGTGACCGTCTACGACCGGCCTTTCGGCCGTTACCTCGAGGACTTCGTCCCGGGCGACGTCTACCGCCACTGGCCCGGCAAGACGATCACCGAGTACGACGACCACCTGTTCTGCATGATCACCATGAACCACCACCCGTTGCACTCCGACGCGTGGTTCGCCGAGCACGAGACCGTGCAGGGCAGGAACGTCGTCGTGGGCAACCTCGTCTACTCGCTGGCGCTCGGCATGAGCGTGCCCGACGTCAGCGGCTCGTGCATCGCCAACCTGGAGGTCGAGTCGCTCCTGCACCGCTCGCCCACCTTCCACGGCGACACCATCTACGCCGAGACACGGGTCCTCGAGGCCACGCCCTCGAAGTCGAAGGACGACCGGGGCATCGTGACGGTCGAGACGAAGGCCTTCAACCAGCGCGGCGAGGAGGTCTGCTACTTCCGGCGCAAGCTGATGGTCTGGAAGACCGCAGCCGCCCCGGAGCGCCAGCGTCCCTACGGCGACGACGCCTGGGACTGAGGCCCGGCCGCTCCGGGCCGACCGGGTCGGGCGCTTCCGGCGCCGCCTCCTGGAGTGGGGGGACGAGCACCGCCGCGACCTGCCCTGGCGCCACACACGCGATCCCTGGCTGATCCTGGTCTCGGAGGTCATGCTGCAACAGACCCAGGTGGACCGCGTCGTGCCGCACTACGAGCGCTTCACCGCCGCCCTCCCAACGGCGCCGGCCTGCGCGTCGGCGGGACCCGGTGCCGTGGTGCGCCTGTGGTCGGGGCTCGGATACAACCGGCGGGCGTTGAACCTGCAGCGGGCCGCGGTGGCCGTCGTGGCCGACCACGAGGGTGTCGTGCCGCACGAGGACGCTGCCCTGCGCGCGCTGCCCGGCATCGGCCCGTACACGGCGCGGGCAGTGCGCAGCTTCGGCTACGGCGACGACGTGGCCGCCGTCGACACCAACGGCGTACGCGTCCTGGCCCGCGGCGTGGCGGGTGCCCCCCTCACGGTGCGCCAGGCGACGGCGTTCGGGGACCAACTCGTGCCGTCCGGCGCATCGTGGGAGTTCAACCAGGCCATGTTCGACCTGGGGGCCACCGTGTGCACGGCCGCCCGCCCCGACTGCGCGCACTGCCCGCTGCGCCGCCAATGCGCCTGGCGAAGACAGGGAGCCGGGGGGGCCGACCCGTGGCGCCTGAGCCCGACGGCGCGGCGGCAGAGCACCTTCGCGGGTTCGGACCGCCAGGGGAGGGGGCGCCTGCTCGACGCGCTGCGCCGGCGCGGCGTGCGGGAGAGCGACCTGGCCGGCGCCTGCGGCTGGCCCGACGACCGGCCCCGGGCCGACCGGGTGGCGGCCGCCCTCGTGGCGGAGGGGTTCGCCGGCTGGTCCGGCGGCAAGGATCCCGTCCTCCGGCTGCACGAACGACAAGGCGACGAGGTGGGCACCGCCGATGTGGGCGCGCTCAGGAGGCGGTCAGGAACCTGACGATGTCGGGGTTGACGACCTCGGGGCGCTCCAGGTGGAGGAAGTGGCCGGCGCCGTCGACGATCTCCACGGCGGAGCCCTCGGCCATGAAGTCGAGCGGCGACCCCATGGACGACAGCAACATGCACTGGTCGTCGCGGCCGTGGAGGTACAGCGTCGGCTTCGGTGTCGGGAGCAGCGACGCGTTCTGCTCGTCGGCCAACTCGGGAACTTGTTGCGAGGGGTCGGAGAGCGCGCGGTAATAGCCGATGGCGGCGACCATGTGCTCGGGATCGCCGATGGACTCCTTCACGCGAGCGACGTCCCATGTGCCGTCGTAGCCGGGCGACCAGTCGCGCCAGAGATGGTCGATGAAGGAATAGTCATCGAGCGGGAGCGCCACCTCGGCCAGCGGAGAGAGGAAGAAGAACATGTACCAGCTCTTCTGCAGCTGAGCGTAGGTGAAGAGCGACATGCCGATGGACGCGGTCGGGGGCACCGCCGCCGTGACCGCCCGGCGCCAGCGGTCGGGTTGGTGGGCCACCGCGCCATACGTGGCCAGCGCGCCCCAGTCGTGGCCGACGATCACCGCGTCCGGGCCGCCGCCGAGCGCCTCGTGCAGCGCGTTGGCGTCCTGGACCAGCGCACCGACCTGGTAGTGGCCATCGGGAGGGATGGAGGTCGGGGCATAGCCGCGCAGGAACGGGGCCACGGCGTGGAAGCCGGCGGCCGCCAGCTCGGGCAGCAGGTGGCGCCAGGTGTGCGCCGTGTCGGGGAACCCGTGCAGGCAGAGGGCCAGCGGCCCCTCGTCGGACCCGTCGGCCAGGCAGACGAACTCCAGGCCATTGGCGGTGATGGTCCGTTGCTCCATAGGTGCAGAACGTACCGCTCCGGGGCAGAGTAACGTCGCGTGGGTGAACGTCACGTTCTATGGCGTGCGGGGGTCATGCCCGTGCTCGGGCGACCGCTACCGGCGGTACGGGGGGAACACCTCGTGTCTCGTGATCGACATCGAGGGGGACGAGCCCCTCATCGTCGATCTGGGCACCGGCCTGCGCGCGCTGGGCGATGTCCTGCAGCGGGAGGTGCGCGCCCTCGGGACGCCGATGCGCGCCACGGCCCTGCTGACCCATCTGCACTTCGACCACATCCTGGGGATCCCGTTCTTCAGCCCGCTGCACGACCCGGGCGCCCGCCTCACCGTGTACGGGCCGGCGCAGCCCAAGGGCACCCTGAAGGACGCGCTGCACGCTGCCGTGCAGCCACCCGTCTTCCCGATCCACATGGAGCAGTTCCGCGGCGAGCTCATCACCGTCGACGTGGGGGCCGAGGATTTCTCCATCGGCTCGGCCAAGGTCATGGCGCGGCCCATCCCGCACGCCGGCGTGACGCTGGGCTTCCGGATCGAGGCCGAGGGCCGCTCCGTCGCCTACATGTCCGACCACCAGGCACCGCTCGACCGCCGGGCCATCCCCGAGGCCGTGCTCGAGTTGTGCCAGGACGTGGACCTGCTGATCCACGACGGGCAGTACACCGACGACGAGTTCTCGGCCAAGGCCGACTGGGGCCACTCGACGGCCGCCTACGCCGTGCACGTGGCGTCCGAGGCGGGCGTGAAGCGTCTCCTGCTCTCGCACCACGACCCCTCGCACACCGACCGCGAGCTGGACAAGATCTTGAACCAGGCCCGCCGCCTCCCCGAGGCCAAGGGGGTCGGGGACGTGTCCTCGGCCCACGAATCCCAGTCGATCGACCTCGGCAAGGCATAAGGCAGCGACACGTGTCGGGCCTCGACCAGGCCCGGTTCCGCGAAGTTCTCGGCCACTTCGCCACCGGAGTGACGATCGTCACCGCGCTCGAAGAGGGCGCGCCGGTCGGCTTCACATGCCAGTCCTTCGCCGCCCTTTCGCTCGACCCGCCGATGGTGATCCTCGCCCCGGCCCGCAGCTCGACCAGCTGGCCCCGGATCGCTCAGGCCGGCGCGTTCTGCGTGAACATCCTCGGGGAGCACCAAGAGGCGCTCTGCCGCGCCTTTGCCATCTCGGGCGGTGACAAGTTCGAGGGCGTCGGTTGGTCGCACGGCATCACGGGGTCGCCCGTGATCGAGGGCTCGCTGGCCGTCGTCGAGTGCCGGCTGGGTGACATCTTCGACGGCGGCGATCACGAGCTCGTCACCGGCCACGTGGTCGCCATGGACATCGGCGAGGGCAGCCCGTTGCTGTTCTACCGCTCGGGCTTCGGCCGTTTCGCTCCCTGACGAGGCACCCACTACCGTTCGCGCGATGCCAGAGCTGATCCCTTCCACAGTGATCGACGACGTCGTGCTCGTCCGCCCCGACGTGCACGGCGACGAGCGGGGTCGCTTCGTCGAGACCTACCGGCGCAGCTGGTTCCCCGACGGTCGGGAGATGGTGCAGGGCAACCGCTCCGAGAAGCAGGCCGGCGCGCTGGTGGGCCTGCACTTCCATCTGCACCAGGCCGACTACTGGTACGCCCTGCGCGGCCAGGCCCGGGTCGTCCTGCACGACCTCCGCCTCGGGTCGAGGACGGATGGGGCGACCGAGGTCATTGCGCTCGACGGCGAGGTCGACCTGGGCGTGTACATCCCGCCCGGGGTGGCCCACGGGTTCGCCGCCCTGAGTGACATCCTGCTCACGTATCTCGTCGACAACTACTACGACGCCTCGGACGAGCACGGGCTGGCGTGGGACGATCCTGCCGTCGGCGCCGACTGGGGCATCGCCGATCCCATCCTCTCCGTGCGGGACCAGAGCAACCCGCGGCGCGGCGACATCCCCGCGGACATCCGGCCCCGCCGGGCCGACTGAGGCCGCGCCGGCGCCCCGCCGGCGCCCCGTCGGCGGCCCTCCGGGCCTGCCGGCACACAGGGCGGTGGCCACCCGCCGCGGCGCCCGTGGCCGCGGTGTGAGGGACCCCGCCGATCCTGTTGAATAGAGGCGGTGCTGATCGCTGAGATTGTCGCTGTCGTGATCGTGGGGGGCGTGGTCGTGGCCATCCTGCTGCGGCGGCGGTCCCACGACGACGTGCACTCCGTGGAGCACTACCACCGCCAGCTGCACACGCTCGAGGAAATACGGACGCACCCCAACGGCGACGGCCAGAACGGGCGCGATCCGGTGGAGTTCCCGGCCAGCGCGTTCCGCGTCTCGGGCTCCTCGACGGTTCGCCTGACCGAGCCCGGGCGGACCATCGTCCCCCCCGCCCCCCCGCCCCCGGTGCCCAACCCCTCCGAGCCGGTGACGTTCGACGACGCCAGCCCCGAGCCGGTCCCGGCCACCTTCATGACCGGGAACGAGGACCGGGTCATCCACTCCATCAACCACCGGCCCCGCCGCCTCGGCGGGCCGGCCGCCGCCGTGGCCGCCGTGGCCGTCCTCGTCGCCGTGCTGATCGTGACGGGGCTGCATTCGAACACCCCGCCGCATCACGGCCAGGCCGCTACCACCACCACCGTGCCCACGCAGCACCATCACGCCGCAACCACCTCCACCTCAACCACCACGACCACGGCGCCGCCCGCCGTCTCGGCGCCCACCACCGCGACGGCCCACAGCGCCACCTACCAGGTGCCGGTGGCCGACTACTCCCTGACCCTGGCCGCCACCACGGGGGAGTGCTGGGTGGAGGCCACCGACACCGCGTCGGGCTCGGTGCTGTTCACCGCGACACTGCTGCCCGGCCAGTCACACGCCATCGCCGCCACGGGTCCGGTGACGGTCATCGCCGGCGCACCCGGCGCGTTCTCGGCCACCGTCAACGGTGCGCCGGTGACGCTCCCGCCGGGCAATCAGGCGCCGTTCACCCTGCTGTTCCGGACGGCGCCCGCCCCCTCGACCACCTAACCCGCGGCGGCCCCACCCGTGCTGTCACCGGTACCGGCCAGCCCCAGCACGTCGAGCAGGAAGGCGTACACGAGCGCCTCCTCCTTCCAGGCCTCGTAGCGGCCCGAAGGCCCTCCGTGCCCGGCGCCGAGCTCGGTCTTGAGGAGCACCCTGGTGGACGGGGACTCGGCCCGCAGCTTGGCCACCCACTTGGCCGGCTCCCAGTAGGAGACCCGGGGGTCGTTGAGGCCCCCCGTGACGAAGAGGTCGGGGTACCGGCGGGGCGACCCGTCGGTGTTCTGCCCGGTCACGTTGTCGTAGGGGGAGTACGTGAGCATGCGGCGGTAGGCGGCCTCGTCGGCCAGGGGGTTGCCCCATTCCTCCCACTCGCCGACCGTCAGGGGCAGCTCGTCGTCGAGCATCGTGGTCACGCAGTCCACGAAGGGCACCTCGGCCACGAGGGCGCGGAAGAGCTCGGGAGCCTGGTTGGCCACGGCGCCGATGAGCAGGCCGCCGGCCGACCCGCCCCGGCCGACCAGCGCGCCGGGGCGGGCGATCCCCGCGCCGAGCACGTGGCGGGCGCAGGCGATGAAGTCGGAGAACGTGTTGGCCTTGTGCTCCATGCGCCCGTCCTCGTACCAGGCGCGGCCCATCTCGCCACCGCCCCGCACGTGCGCGATGGCGAAGGCCACACCCCGGTCGTAGAGCGAGAGCCGGTGGGGTGAGAAGGACGGATCGATGCTCATCTCGTAGGCGCCGTAGCCGTAGAGGATGAAGGGGGCGGGGAGCTGCAGGTCCTTGCGGTGGACGACCGAGAGCGGGACCCGCGTCCCGTCGGGGGCGACGGCCCACTCCCGGTACGTGGTGTAGCGGGAGGGGTCGAAGTCGCCGAGGACGGGCTCCTGCTTGAGCAACGTCTCCTCGCGCTGGTCCAGCGTGATCTGCAGCACGCTCGACGGCGTCACCAGCGACATGCGCCCGATACGGAGCGCCGGCGCGTCGGGCTCGGGGTTGGCGCCCAACCAGGTGGAGGCCGGGCTCTCGACGGAGGGGACGATCCAGCCCGAGGCGAGGAGGTCCCCCTCGAAGGGGTCGCCCGCGGGGAGCGGCAGGACGTGCACCCGGGTCTGGGCCTCGGCGCGCTCGCTCAGGACGAGGGCGGACCCGAAGGCGTCGACGTCCTCGACCCGGGTCCCCGGTCGGTGCGCCACCACCTCGCGCCAGGCGCCCGGCGCCCCCAGCGCGCCGTCGGGCGCGGCCAGGACGCGGAAGTCCTGGGCGTCCTCGTTGGTCAGGACCACGAACCAGCCGCTGCCGCCGGTCGCCGGCGTGAGGTGGTCGACGGCGTACTCCACCCCCTCGCGGCGGGGGAGGATCATCCGGGGCTCGGCGAGGGGCTCGGCCGAGGGGATGGCCAGCCATTCGGTGGTGTTGGTGCTGTGCAGGCCGACGAGCACGAACGCGGTGTCCCGGGTCGAGCCGGTGCCGAGCGAGAAGCGCCGGTCGGGCTCCTCGAAGACGAGCACGTCGCCGGCCGGGTCGCCGCCCAGCTGGTGGCGCCAGAGCTGGAAGGGCCGCTGCGCCTCGTCGAGGCGGACGTAGAAGACGTAGTCGGCCGCGGCCGACCAGGCCAGGCCGTACCCGGTCTCGGGCACCGCCTCCGGGGCGGGTGGCGTCTCGGCGTCGAGCGGCTTGAAGCGGAGCTCGTACTTCTCGTTGCCGAGCTTGTCGGTCGAGTAGGCGAGCCAGCCGTGGTCGTGGCTGACCGCCGCGCTGCCCACGGCGAAGTAGTCCGTGCCCGCGGCGAGGGCGTTCTCGTCGAGCAGGACCTGCTCCTCCTCGCCGGGCTCGCCGGCCGGGGGCAGCTCATCCGGGCCGCGGGCGGGGCGGCGGCAGTGGATGACGTAGTCCTTCCCCTCCTCGGTGCGCGTGTAGTACCACCACAGCCCCCGGCGGGCCGGCACCGACATGTCGGTCTCCTTGATCCGGGCCTTCATCTCCTCGAAGAGGCCGCTGCGCAGCGTGGCGAGCGGGGCCGTCTCCTGCTCCGTGTAGGCGTTCTCGGCCTCCAGGTAGGCCAGGACCTCGGGGTCCTCGCGCTGGCGGAGCCAGAACCAGGGGTCTTCACGGTCGTCGCCGTGGGCCGAGACGACGTGGGGGCGCCGGGGTGCACTGGGGGGGCTGGCCATAGGATGAGAGCCTGCCACGGCTGGCGACACGGCCGTGGTCCCCGGGAGTCGTTTCGGCTGGCCCCGGTGGTTGTTACTATCTCCATAGGGGAAATTCCCCGTCCTCCCGATTTCAGGAGCCCCATGGCCGCAACAGATCTCGATCTCGGTCGCTACCAGCTCGGGTGGAGCGACGCCGAGGACTACGTCTTCAAGCCTAAGAAGGGCCTGAACGAGTCGATCGTGCGCGAGATGTCGGAGATGAAGAACGAGCCGCAGTGGATGCGCGACTTCCGACTGCGCGCCCTCAAGCACTTCGAGCGCAAGCCGATGGCCCCGTGGTTCGCCACGCAGATGCCGAACCTCGACTTCGACGACATCTTCTATTACATCAAGCCCACCGGCGGGCAGGTGGACAAGTGGGAAGACCTGCCCGACGCCATCAAGAACACGTACGAGAAGCTCGGGATCCCCGAGGCCGAGCGTAAGTACCTGTCCGGTGTGACCGCTCAGTATGAGTGCCTCCTCGGTAGCACCCGGGTGTGGACGACCCGAGGCATGCGCGCCGTCAAGGAGCTCGGTCCCGGCGACGAGGTCTTCGCGCTGGACGAGAGCACCAAGCTGCTCGAGGTGGCGCGTGTCGTCGCCGGCGGCAAGTCGGGTGAGAAGGAGATCTTCGAGATCACCGCCCGCGGCCGGACGATCGGCGCGTCGGGCAACCACCCCTTCCTGGTTCTCCGCGACGAGCGTGCGCCCGGCCGGAAAAACGCCCGCTACGCGGCGCGATGGGTCCCCGCCGAGGAGCTCTGCGAGGGCGACCTGGTGGCGATCGCCACCGACCTGCCCGAGTACGGCCACAACGCTCCGATGCTCCTGCCCCAGGATGATCGGGGTGCTTTCTATCCACGGGTCACCAGCGACGACATGTGCTGGTTCCTCGGCCTCTACCTCGGCGACGGGTACCTCAAGCACTCCGACGGCTACACGACCGTCGGCATCGCGGTCGACAAGACCGACACGGTGCTGGTCGACGAGATCTGCGACGTCGCCAAGCGGCTCTTCGGCCTCGACTTCTCGCTGAGCAAGGACGGTTATCGGCTCCAAGCCCGAGGCACGGCCGCGCTGGCCGAATATCTGGAGCTGAACGGCCTCGGGGGGACGTCGCTGACCAAGCGCGTCCCGGACTGGGTCTTCGGGCTGCCGGCCTCGCAGCGCCTGTCCTTCGTGGCCGGACTGCTCGATGCCGACGGTTACGTGCGCGACCACCCGACGTCGAAGGACGCGATGTTCTGCAGCGCCAACGCCGAACTGCTGGCCGGCGTGAAGGAGCTGCTGGCCCTCTCGGGTGTCTGGAGCAGCAGCGTCATCCCGGTGACGAACCGTCATCCGTTCGACCGCGACCGCATCATGCGGGCGTACCACCTGCGGCTTTCCGGTCGATTCGACCGGATTCCGGCCCGCTCGCCGCGCCGGACCGAGCGCCTGGGGCGCCGGTCGTTCAGCCACGGGTACCGGACGGCCAAGGGCACGGTCTTCCGTTCCCACACCAGCGACATGATGGGCTTCGCCCGCATCGAGAAGATCGAGCGGATCGGCGTCGAGCCGGTCTACGACATCGAGGTGGAGGGCCACCACAACTTCGTCGCCGAGGGGTTCGTCGTCCACAATTCCGAGGTCGTCTTCCACCGCAACCGCGAGGACCTCGAGGAGCAGGGCGTCCTCTTCTGCGACATGGACACCGCGGTGCGCGAGTACCCGGACATCGTGCGCAAGTGGTTCGGCAAGATCATCCCGCCCAACGACAACAAGTTCGCCGCCCTCAACTCGGCCGTGTGGTCGGGGGGATCGTTTATCTACGTCCCGCCGGGCGTGAAGGTCGACATGCCGCTGCAGGCCTACTTCCGGATCAACGCGGAGAACATGGGCCAGTTCGAGCGCACGCTGATCATCGCCGACGAGGGTGCCCAGGTGCACTACATCGAGGGCTGCTCCGCCCCCGTGTACTCCACCGACTCCCTCCATTCGGCGGTCGTCGAGCTCGTGGCCCTGCCCGGTTCACGCATCACGTACACGACGATCCAGAACTGGTCGACCAACGTCTACAACCTGGTCACGAAGCGGGCCCGGGCCGAGGCCGAGGCGCACGTGGAGTGGATCGACGGCAACATCGGCTCTCGCCTGACCATGAAGTACCCGTCGGTCTACCTGATGGGCCCCAAGGCGAGCGGCGAGGTCCTCTCGGTGGCCTACGCCGGCGCGGGCCAGCACCAGGACGCCGGCGCCAAGATGTACCACATCGCCCCCGAGACGACGTCGACCATCGTGTCGAAGTCGATCTCCAAGGACGGCGGGATCACCACCTACCGCGGCAAGGTGCACGTCGACCCCGAGGCGTACGGCGCCAAGTCCTTCGTGCGCTGCGACGCCCTGCTGCTCGACGACGAGTCCATCTCCGAGACCAAGCCCTACATGGAGGTCGGCGAGCGCAGTGCCCGCATCGGCCACGAGGCGACCGTTTCGAAGGTGGGCGACGACCAGCTCTTCTATCTGATGAGCCGCGGGCTCTCCGAGCAGCAGGCCATGGGCATGATCGTCAACGGCTTCATTGAGCCGGTGACCCGCACCCTGCCGATGGAGTACGCAGTGGAGTGGAGCCGGCTCATTGAGCTGCAGATGGAAGGCTCGGTCGGCTGACCCGGCGCAGCCCCGCTCCCAGCTGCGGCATGGCACCATAGAACCGTGCCCATGCGCGAGGAGTGCACCCATTTCCAGAGCCGGACCTACGCGTCAGGCGAGGCCGCCCGCTTCTGCGTGCTCGACCTCGCCCCCGAGGCCCCGTGGCGTTGCCCGGAGAACTGCCCCTCCTATCACCGCCGCATGGCCGACGTCGGCTGGGTGCACGGCAGTCTGGTGGAGCCCGCCCTCGAGGAGGAGCCCGGAGCGGGTGGCGACGACGTCGCCGAGCTGCTCGGTTCGGCGGAGGACATCGTGAACGAGGTCGCCCCGGACGTGCTGGACGAGGTACGGGCGGAGGACGCCCGCCGGGAGCGCTCGGCCAACCGCTGGTGGCGCCGGAAGCGCTGAGGCGCCCGGCCTCTCGCAGGTCTAGCGGCCGGTGAACTTCGGCGGCCGCTTCTCCATGAAGGCGGTCATGGCCTCGGTAAGGTCGTCAGAGGCCAGCATCCCCGCGTTCCAGGTGGCCACGTAGTCGAGGCCCTCGGCCACGGTCCGGCCCTCGTTGGCGGCCAGGACGGCCTTGGTGCCCTGGACGGCGATGGGGGAGTTGGCGGCGATCTCCAGCGCCAGCGCATGAGCCGCCTTGTACACGCCCTCGGCGTCGGCCGCCACGTCGTTGACCAGCCCGATCTCCTTGGCCCGCTCGGCGCTGATGTCCTTGCCGGTGAAGGCCAGCTCGGCCAGATGTCCCGCGCCGATGATGGCGGGGAGCCGCTGCAGGCTGCCGAGGTCGGCCACGATGGCGACCTTGGCCTCGCGCACGGAGAACACCGCGTCCGCCGAGGCCAGACGGATGTCGCAGGCTGCGATGAGGTCCACGCCACCGCCGATGCAGTAGCCGTGCACGGCCGCGATGACCGGTTTGGGACAGCGCGCCACTGCGGTGACGGAGTCCTGGAGGCGGAGGACGCCGGTGCGGGCACCGCGGGCCCGGGCCGCCATGGAGGAGCGTGACGAGCCGGCGCCCGACTCCTCGCCCCCGCCGCCGAGCAGGCCGCCCATGGCCTTGAGATCGAGCCCGACGGAGAAGTGCGGTCCCTGCGCGGCGACGACGACGGCCCGCACGGCCGTGTCCGCGGCCAGCGCATCCATGGCGCGGGGCAGGTCCCGCCACAGGTCTTCTCCCATGGCGTTGCGCGCCTCGGGCCGGTCCAGCCACAGCGTGGCCACCGCCTCCCCCTCGTCGTGCTCGATGCGCAGCACCGGTGACTCGAAAACCTCGGTTTCTCCCATGGGTGAAGGCTAACCGGCCTGGTGGGAAGACCCGCGGGGGCCACTAGAGTGCATGGGCCACATCGGCGATCCCTGAAAGAGGACGTGACCCTGCACACCTTCACCGCCGAGGCCTCCGCGGCCCTGGCCGGGCCGGATTGGCTCCGCCAGCGGCGGGCCACCGGCTACGAGGCCTTCGCCTCGTCCCCGCTGCCCTCGGAGAGCGAGGAGGTCTGGCGTTACACGCCCGTCGACGACCTCGCCCTGGAGGAGTTCGCGCCCCCGGTGGCCGACGGACCCGCCCCGGCCGGCGACCAGCTGCTGGCCGCGCTCGGCTCCGCCCTCGGCGCGGTGGCCGGGAGCGTCCTGGTGCACAACGGTCGCGCCAGCGCCTGCACGACGTCCGGGACGCCCGGGTTCGCCTTCGGCGGAGCCGACGCCGTGCCCGGGGCGCGCGACATGCTCGGTGCGGTGCAGGAGGGCGGCGACGCGCTCGTGCGCCTCAACGACGCCTTCGCACCCGACCCGTTGTTCATCGACGTCCCCGCCGGAATGAGCGTGGACGCGCCGGTGCTCATTGTGCACTGGTGCGATCCGGGCTCGTCCTCCTTCCCCCGCACCTCCGTGCGGGCCGGCGAGGGATCCCGGGTCTCGGTGGTCGAGGTCTTCGCCGGCGCCGGGGGCGCGGACCGCTCCCTCGTGGTGCCGGTCACCGAGCTGGCCGCCGCCGACGGGGCCGCGCTCTCCTACGTGTCCCTGCAGATCCTGGGCGCCGCCGCCTGGTCGCTCGCCCGCCTGGCCGGCCGCGGCGGCACGGGTTCGGTGCTGCGGACCTTCACCGTCGGGCTGGGCGCCTCCTACGACAGGGTCCGGGCCGACGTGGCGGTGGAGGGGCGCGACGCGCGCAGCGAGATCCTCTCGGCCTATCTCGGCGACGGGTCCCAGGTGCACGACGTCCGCACACTGCAGGACCACGTCGCACCGCGCACCACGAGTGAGCTGTTGTGCCAGGGCGCCGTGGCCGGGCACTCGCGCTCGGTCTACAGCGGGCTCATCCGGGTGCACCGCGGGGCCGTGCGCAGCGACGCCCGCCAGACCAACCACAACCTCGTCCTCGACGAGGGGGCGCACGCCGACTCGGTCCCCAATCTCGACATCCTCGAGAACGACGTGCGGTGCTCCCACGCGTCCACGGTGGGCCCGATCGACGAGGACCAGCGTTACTACATCGAATCGCGCGGCGTGGCGCCCGAGCTGGCGGAGGGGCTGATCGTGCGGGGCTTCTTCGACGCCATCATCGACCGCTCGCCGGTGCCCGAGGTGGTCCCGTTCCTCCAGAGCGAGGTCCACGACCGCCTCGAGACCGCCCTCGGTGGCCGTGCCCTCCCCGCCGGTGTCTGAGACCGTGGCGCTCTGCGCCGTCGACGAGCTGGCCTCCGGCGAGGCGCGGCGTTTCGACGTGGCCGGCCGGCGCATCGCCCTGGTGCGCATCGAGGACTCGTTCTACGCCGTCGACGACGAATGCAGTCACGAGGACTACTCGCTGGCCGAGGGCGAGGTGTGGGCCGAGGAGTGCGAAATCGAGTGCCCCCGTCACGGCAGCACCTTCGACCTGGTGACCGGCGAGCCCTGCTCGTTGCCGGCGACGCAGCCGATCGCCGTCTACGAGATCGAGGTCGAGGACGGCACGGTCGCCGTGGTGCTGCCGTGAGCGCGGAGCACGTGTTCGAGGTCCGCGGACTGCACGCCTCGGCCGGGGGCCGGGAGGTGCTGCACGGCATCGACCTCACGGTGCGCAGTGGCGAGGTGCACGTGATCATGGGACCCAACGGTTCGGGCAAGAGCACGCTGGCTCACGCCCTGATGGGCCGACCGGGCACCGAGGTCACCGCCGGTTCCATCACCATGGACGGGCAGGAGCTGGTCGGCCTGCCGGCGTGGCAACGGGCTCGTGCCGGCCTGTTTCTCGCTCTCCAGCACCCGGTGGAGGTCCCCGGGGTGGGCCTGCACTCGTTGCTCACCGCAGCGGCCGCCGAAGGCAGCGTGGCCGACGTCGGTCCGGAACCGGCCGCCACGCTGCTGGCACGCATGCTCGAGGAGGCGAAGGCCGTCGGCCTCGACGCGCGCCTCCTGCGCCGACCCCTCAACGTCGACCTCTCGGGCGGTGAGCGCAAGCGCACCGAGATGGTGCAGCTCGGCGTGCTCCGGCCCGCCGTGTGCATCCTCGACGAGGTGGACTCGGGTCTCGACGTGGACGCGCTGGGCGAGGTGGCGCGCCGGCTCCAGCACGCCACGACCGAGTGGGGTGTCGGCCTCCTCGCCATCACCCACTTCAACCGCTTCCTGGTGCAGCTGGAGGCGGATCTGGTGCACGTGATGGTCGACGGCCGCATTGTTGCCACGGGCGATGCCGACCTGGCGCTGCAGCTCGAGCGGACCGGGTACGCCGGCTACCACGACGCTCGCTGAGAGCGCGCTGAGTGCGCTGCCGGTCGTGGGCATCGCTGCGCGGCCTGCCCGTCATCCCAAGGTCGCATCACCGGCATCCGAAGGTTGCATCGGGTTGCCGCCAATTTCGCCACCCCGCTTGGTACCGTAAATCGTCATGGCGAACGGTCGTCCCACGGGCGACGGGTCGGATCGCTCTTCCGGAAAGCGCCGCGGCAAGCACGCGAACGAAGAGGGGTTGTCCGCGCTCGGCCGACAGATGCGCTCGGGCCCGGAGGGCGCGAGCGTGGCCAACGAGTCCGGACTGCGCGCCCTCGGGGACCGCATCGACTCCGAGCGTGGGCGGCCCAAGGCACGACGCAGCGGCAAGCGCAGGTGGAGCAACACCAAGAAGGTGGTGGTGTCGCTGTGCGCGGTGCTCGTCCTGCTGGTGGCGGCCGCCGGCGGCGGCTACGCCTACCTGTGGTACCGCTACAACCAGATCAACAAGGTGCACATCGCTGCCGAGGTGGCCGCGGCGAACGGCGCGCCCTTCACCCTCCTCGTCATCGGCTCGGACTCGCGGGTCGGCGAGTCGGCCGCGGGGGTGCAGGCCTTCGGCTCGCCGTCGGTGGTCACCGGCCAGCGCAGCGATGTCGTGCAGCTGTGGCGGGTGACACCGTCGACCAAGCAGATACAGGTCATGTCCATCCCCCGTGACACGGTCGTCTCCATGCTCCCGCCGGACAACACCCAGTTCGGCACCTACAACCGGATCAACTCGTCGTACAACACCGGGGCGGACCAGCTGGTCAAGACGATCACCGCCAACTTCGGCATCCCCATCAACCACGTGGTGCAGGTCGACTTCTCGGGCTTCCAGGACGCCGTCAACGCGCTGGGCGGGGTCTACCTGAACTTCCCGTACCCGGCCAAGGACGCCTACTCGGGCCTCGACATCACGACGCCCGGCTGCCAGTTGCTCAACGGCGCCCAGGCCCTCGCCGTGGCGCGGGCCCGCCACTACGAGTACTACCAGGACGGCTACTGGCAGTACGACGGGACGAGCGACTTCGGCCGGATCCAGCGGCAGGACGTGTTCCTCAAGGCCCTGATCACCGCGGCCAAGTCGAAGGTGAACCCGCTGACGGTCAACGCCTTCCTCGGCTCGGTCCACGAGGGCATCACCATCGACGACGGGTTCGGCTTCAACGAGCTGATCGGACTGGCTCTCGCCTATCACTCCTTCGACCCGACGAACCTGCAGGGGCAGACACTGCCCACCGAGGCGGCGAACGGGTTCGGCGACCTCGGCGACGTGCTGACGGTGCAGCAGCCCGAGGCCCAGCAGATGCTCGTCAACATCTTCGGCTCGAGCCTGACCACGCCCACCGACCCGCCGCCCGACGCGGCCGGCTACCCCAACCCTCCTCCCACCATCACCCCGACCACGGTGGCACCGGCCAGCCCGAGCGCGCCGACCGGCGGCACTCCCAGTGCCGCCGCCACCACGCCGACGACGGCCCCGCCGCCGTCGTTCAACCCGACCACCTGCACCCCGAGCTGAGCCTCCCCCGTCCCTCGTAGGCGGGCGCAGGCCGCCTTACCCGGGCGTTACGGCAGCCTGGGCACACTGCGGCCATGGGACTCCCTGACTCCACACGGCGGGCGGGCGGCGCCGAAGCCGGCCAGATCACGCGTGCCCGCGCCCTGCTGGCGGGCCGGGTCACCGGCACCGGGCGCTTCGTGGGCCTGGGTGTGGTCCTGGCCTTGGCGTGTGTTGTGCTTCCGGCCCTCCTCGTCTCGTTGGCGGCCATCGGGCCGGGCACGGGTCCCGGCGCCGACACGGCGCGTCCCGCACAGCTCATCTGGGCCGGTTGTCTCTTCGTCGTCGGGGTGCTCGTGGCCTGGAGCGTCGGTCGCTCCGGCACCGTGGTCGGCCCCGCCGGCATCAGGCGACGCTGGGGCTGGTCCACCGTCACGGTCCCCTGGGCGCGCGTCTCGGGGTACGCGGCGGCGGGCGGGCGGCGGCCGGGCGTGTGGGTGCTCCGGGGTGGCGAGGCGCCGCTGCGGGTGCCGACCCCGTGGCACACGATGTCGTTCGAGGCGGCGCGAGAAGCGGCCGACGAGCTGAACCGGGCGGCCGGGGTGGTGCCGCCGGCGACGTGGGGCGCGGCCGTCCGCTCCACCGACGGCCCCCGGCCCCGGCCCCTCGATGAGGGCAACAGTGACCCCGAGCTCCGGCGCATCCTCAGCGGGAACGTGCTGTGGTCGCGCGGCGGCATCGTGACGGCGCTCCTTCTGGCCTCGCTGGGCCTGCTGCTGCCGGGCATCCTGTGCGCGCTGGCGGCGGCCCCCGGCTCCACCGACACCTCCCGCCCGGCGCAGGTCGCCTGGGCCGTCTGCCTGTTCGTGTCGTACGCCGTCCTGGTGGCGCTGGCCGGGGGCAGCGGTGTCAGCGTCGGTGACGACGGCATCAAGGCGAGGTTCTGCGGGAGGGTGCACCGGGTGCGCTGGCCGGACGTGCAGGCGTTCCTCCCCGACTCCTCCGGCGTCATCGTGCTCACCCGGGCCGGCCAACGGGTGCGGGCGCCGGTGCGGCTGGGGACGAAGGCCGGCCGGGAGCGATCGGCGCGCGAGGCGGCGTACCTCAACGGCACCTTCGGCCTCGGCGTCCCCCTCCGCCAGTGCGACAACTGTCACGAGCAGTTCATCGAGACGCGCCCGGCGGGGTGCCGCTTCCACCCGGCGCCCCCCGTGCCCCTCGGGACGCTGGGCGAGAACGACCGGCGGCGGTCGTGGTGGATGTACCAGTGCTGCTGGCTGGTCGTGACCTCAGCGATGGGTGACGACGGCCGAGAGCTCAGCCCGCCCCTGTCGGGGGGCTGCCGCACGGGGGCCCACGTGGCGCCGGACTGGGTCGTTCCCCTGGAGCCCATCGTGAGCCCGGTCGACTCGTCGCTCCGGTCGTGGACGAGGCTGAGCCCCCTGCACGACGGGACAGGGCGCGACGGCTGAGCACCGCCTTACGGGCCTGGTCCGCCACCGGCCGCACTCTCCACGAATCGGTTTAGGGTTTTGAGACATGCCGCCGAGGTCGGGTCGAGGCAGGGTGGAGGCCGGCCGGCGGCACAGGGCGAGGCCGGCCGGTGGCACAGGGCCAGGCTACGAGGCCTCGGCCGCCACCTCGTCGAGGCCCTGCGCCAGGGCGTTCCAGCTCAGGGTGGCGCACTTGATGCGCACCGGGAACTTCACCACGCCCTGGAGCGCGGCGAGCTCGCCCAACTTGTCGAGGTCGATCTCCTCGGGCTCGCTCTCCACC
Organism: uncultured Acidimicrobiaceae bacterium; assembly: GCA_963826835.1. Taxonomy (GTDB): domain Bacteria; phylum Actinomycetota; class Acidimicrobiia; order Acidimicrobiales; family RAAP-2; genus Bog-473. The sequence continues at coordinate 299,868 of CAWGYK010000006.1, read as the reverse complement.
TCGGCGCCGTCGCCGTCGCTCTCGGGGTCGAGGTGGGCCTCGTGGATCGACATCATGCCCTTGAAGGTGGAGATCAGACGGCGCACCTCGTCGACCGGCCGGCCCTTGACGGCGGCCGACATCAACGAGGCCGACGACTGGCTGATGGAGCAGCCCGAGCCACCGATCTTGAGGTCGGCCAGTTTGCCGTCCTCGACGACCATGGACACCACGACCTCGTCCCCGCACAGGGGGTTGAAGCCCTCCACGCGGTGGGCGGGAGGCGAGTCCAGTTCGCCACGGTTCCGGGGCGAGCGGTAGTGGTCGAGGATGATCTCGCGGTACAGCTCTTCGAGGTCGGCCATCAGCCGAACAACCTACCGGCTTCCAGCAATCCCTCGATCAGCACCTCGATGTCGTGCTCGTCGCTGAACAGCGACAACGAGGCGCGGGCGGTGGCCTGGACGCCGAGGCGCCGCATGAGCGGCTTGGCGCAGTGGTGGCCCGGTCGTACGCACACGCCGAACTGGTCGAGCACCTGGGCCAGGTCGTGCGCGTGCACGTCCCGGTAGGCCAGCGAGATCACGCCGCCGCGGTCGTCGCCGGCGGGCGGCCCGAAGACGCGGCAGTCGGACCCGAGCTTCTCCTCCAGGCGGTCCAGGGCGTGGTTGGTCAGCGCCAGCTCGTGGGCCCGGATCCGGTCCATCCCGATGTCGCCCAGGTACCTGACGGCCGCGGTGAGCCCGACCGCCTCGGCGACGGGCGGCGTGCCCGCCTCAAAGCGGGCCGGGGGCGGCGCGGGCCGGAAGCCCTCGAGCTTGACGTCGAGGATCATGCCCCCGCCGCCGAGGAAGGGCGGCATGGCCTCGAGGAGCTCGGCGCGGCCCCACAGGACGCCGATGCCCGTCGGGCCCATCATCTTGTGGGCCGAGAAGGCCAGGAAGTCGACGTCGAGCTCGCGCACGTCGACCGGTGCGTGGGGAACGAGCTGCGCGCCGTCGGCCACGACGACGGCGCCGGCGCGGTGTGCGGCGTCAGACACGACGCGCACCGGGTTGATGGTCCCGAGCACGTTCGACATGCAGGACACGCCGACGACCTTGACGCCGTCGACGAGACGATCCAGGTCGTCGAGCACGAGGCGCCCGTCCCCGTCGATCGGGATGTAGCGCAGGTCGAGGCCGCCCACTTCCTCGGAGAGGATCATCCACGGCACGATGTTGGCGTGGTGCTCCATTTCGGTCAGGAGCACGGCGTCGCCGGCGCGCAGGTTGGCCCGGCCCCAGGACTGGGCGACCAGGTTGAGCGACTCGGTCGTGTTCTTGGTGAACACCACCTCGTGCGCGGGGTCGGGCGCGTCGATGAAGCGGCCCGCCACAATGCGGGACCGCTCGTACAGGGCGGTGGCCTCCTCGGCGGTGGCGTAGACGCCGCGGTGCACGTTGGCGTGCGTCGTCTCGTAGTAGCGCGTCATGGCGTCGATGACGGAGCGGGGCTGCAGCGCCGACGACGCGGAGTCGAGGTAGACGATGGGGCGCCCGTTCACCTTGCGCTCCAACAGCGGGAAGTCCTTGCGCAGCGCCTCGACGTTGAGGGGCGCGGCCGGTGTGGCGTCCGTCGTGGCGCCGGCGTCCGGCGTCATCGCCAGCCCTCGTAGCCCTCGGCCTCGACCTGTGACGCCAGTTCGGGGCCGCCGCTGGCGACGACGCGCCCGTCCATCAGGATGTGCACGACGTCGGGCACCAGCTCCTGGAGCAGACGCGTGTAGTGGGTGATGGCGAGCACGCCGAGCTCGGGGCTCGCCTCGCGCACGGCCCGCACGCCGCGGCCGACCACGCGCAGTGCGTCGATGTCGAGGCCCGAGTCCGTTTCGTCGAGGACGGCGACCAGCGGCTCGAGGAGCGCCATCTGCAGAATCTCGTTGCGCTTCTTCTCGCCGCCGGAGAATCCCTGATTGAGGTGCCGGCTGGCGAAGGAGGTGTCCATGCCGAGGCGCTCCATCCACTCGGTCATGAGCACCCGGACCTCCAGCACGGAGACCTCCTCGGTGCCCTTGCGGGCCGCCATGGCCTGGCGCAGGAACTGGGTGACCGACACCCCCTCGATCGACTCGGGGTACTGGAAGGCCAGGAAGAGGCCGGCCTTGGCCCGCACGTCGGTGGCCCAGCCGGTGACGTCCTCACCGTTGAGCACGATGGAGCCGGCGGTCACCGTGTAGGCGGGGTGCCCCATCAGGGCGCCGGCCAGCGTCGACTTGCCGGCGCCGTTGGGGCCCATGAGCGCGTGGATCTCGCCCGCCCCGACGGTCAGGTCCACGCCGCGCAGGATGGGGCCGTCCTCCGCCGAGACGTGGAGGTCCCGGATCTCGAGCAGCGGTGGGGAGGGGGTCATCGCCTAAAGCTTACCGTTTTGGTCAGGTATTCCGGTAGAGGCCGCCGGGACGGTTCCGGCGGACTCCCCTCGGCGGCCTCTCACCAGCCTCGCTCGACCCATTCATCCAGGTGAGGGGCCTCGTCACCCACGGTGGTGCCGACGCCGTGGCCGGGCAGGACGAGGGTGTCGGGCCCGAAGGCGGCGAAGATGCGGCGGTCGATGGACCGGATGATGGTGTCGAAGTCGGCGTTCTCGAACGTGGTGTTGCCCGGGCCGCCGGGGAACAGGGTGTCGCCCGTGAACAGGAGGTTCGTGCCCTCGACGGCGAAGCAGATGGAGCCCGGGGTGTGGCCCGGAGTGGCCAGAGTCTTGATGCGCAGGTCGCCCACGCTGAGCTGCTCGTCGTCCTCCAAGATGAGGTCGTAGCTGGGCAGCATGCCCGCGTCGGCGCTGGTCACGGCCACCGAGATGCCCGCCTCGCGCACCGCGGGCACGGCCTGGATGTGGTCCCAGTGGCCGTGGGTCTCCACCACCTGGTTCACGCCCAGCCGCCGGCAGATCTCCAGCAGCTCCTCGTGCTCGTTGGCGGCGTCGATCAACATGGCGTCGCCGGTGCGGCGGCAACGCAGGATGTAGACGTTGTTGTCCATCGGGCCCACCACGATCTGGTGGACCTCGGCGGTCGCGTCGCTCCAGATCTGCTCCAGCTGTCCCATGACTCCAGCGTGACACAGACGCGCCGTCCGTTCGGCACGGAGCCGGCCGTCCGTTCGGCACGGAGCCGGCCGTCCGTTCGGCACGGAGCCGGAGGCATCTGGTCGCGCCGCCCCCTCGTCTGGTAGACACGCTGGTAGACCAAGTGACGCACCGCCGGCGGGGCTGCCGGGGGGAGAGGCAGAGGAGCCCTGGCATGAATTTCGCCTTCAGTGACGAGCAGGAGGAGCTGCGCGCCGCGGTGCGCCGGTTCCTGGCCGAGAAGTCTCCCGAGTCCGAGGTGCGGCGCCTCATGGACACCACCGAGGGCTACGACCCCGCGGTGTGGGCCCAGATGGCGGACCAGTTGGGCCTGCAGTCGCTGACCATCCCCGAGGAGTTCGGCGGCTCGGGCTTCACCTACGTGGAGCTGCTCGTCGTACTCGAGGAGATGGGCGCCGCGCTGCTGTGCGCGCCGTTCTTCTCGTCGGTGGCGCTCGGGGCCAACGCGCTGCTCACCTCGGGCGACGACGAGGCCAAGAAGAGCTACCTGCCCGGCATCGCCTCGGGCGAGACGATCGCCACCCTGGCCATCACCGAGGACAACGGGAAGTGGGACTTCAGCGGGATCGAGTGCGCCGCGACCAAGAAGGGCGACGGCTGGGTGCTCAACGGCCACAAGATGTTCGTCATCGACGGGCACGTCGCCAACCTGATCATCGTGGCCGCCCGCACCGCCGCCGGCGTCTCGCTCTTCGCCGTGCCCGGTGACGCGCCGGGCCTCACCCGCACACCGCTGCCGACGATGGACCAGACGCGCAAGCAGGCGCGGCTCGAGTTCGTCGAGGTGCCGGCCGCGCTCATCGGCGTCGACGGCGGTGCCGAGCCCGGCCTGTCCAAGACGCTCGACCTCGCCGCGGTGGCGCTGGCCGCCGAGCAGGTCGGGGGCGCCCAGCACGTGCTCGACGCCTCGGTGGAGTACGCCAAGACGCGGATCCAGTTCGGGCGGCCCATCGGCAGCTTCCAGGCGATCAAGCACAAGTGCGCCGACATGCTGCTCGAGGTCGAGTCGGCCAAGTCGGCCGCTTACTACGCCGCCTGGGCCGCGGCCGAGGACTCCGACGAGCTGCCCGTGGTGGCCAGCCTGGCCAAGTCGTACTGCTCGGAGGCCTACTTCCACTCGGCGGCGGAGAACATCCAGATCCACGGGGGCATCGGCTTCACCTGGGAGCACCCCGCCCACCTCTACTTCAAGCGGGCAAAGTCGTCCGAGCTGCTGCTGGGGGATCCCTCGTACCACCGCGAGCTGCTGGCACAGCGCATCGGCATCTGACGTGCCGGGGCCATTCAGGCTCCGGGCCGGTCCGGCGGGCGACCTGGCCACCTACGCCACGGCCACCACGCAGGGCGCGCCGGTGCACGGCCACATCGTGCTCTGCCACGACCTGCCGCGGCCCAAGGGCGCGGCGGCCGACGTCGCGCTGACGTATCCCGCCCTGGCGGACCGGCTGACCCGCGAGTCGGGCTGGCGCGCCGTCACCGCATCGCTGCGAGGAACCGGCGAGTCGGCGGGCGACTTCTCCGCGCTGGGCTGGCTGGAGGATCTCGCCTTCCTGGCCTCGAGCGAGATCCCCGAGTCCGCCCCCCGCCTGGCGGTCGGCTTCGGCTTCGGCGGCGTGCTGGCGCTGCACCTGGCCGCCGGCGACGAGCGCGTGGCGGGGGTGGCCTGCCTCGGCACGCCGGCCGACCTCGGCCCGCTGGTGGGCGACCCGGCGGAGTTGCTGGCCCGCTGCCGCCAGACCGGGGTCATCGCGACGGCGGGGTTCCCCGCCTCGATCGACGCCTGGGCCAAGGAGCTCTCGGTCCTGCACCCGGCCGAAGACGCCGCCTTGCTCAAGGGCCGGCCCCTGCTCATGGTGCACGGCTCCGACGACCCCGACGTGCCGCTGGCCGACGCCCGCGCCCTGGCCGACGCGGCCACGGGCCCCTCGGAGCTGCACGCCGTGCTGGGCGCCGGCCACTGGCTCCGGGCCGACCCCCGCGTCATTGCCATCCTGGTGGGCTGGCTGGAACGCCGGCACTGAGGGCCGACGGCGCGACGGCCTCTTCCCGGGGCCGAGATCGCGCTCAATGCGGGCGCCCGACCTGCCGATGGGAGAGGCATGTCGGAGTCGGGTGGGTCGAAGTTCACGGTGGCGGTGGACGTGACCGAGCCCGACGTTCGTGACGAGGCCGCCGAGACCGACGACGAGCAGGTCAAGCCGCAGGTGGCCCGCTACTCAACGCTCGATCAATCGCAGCTCGCAGCGCCCGTGCCGCGGAACGAGCGTCGGGGGCTCGGGTCAAGTAACGCACAACGACGAAATGGCGGACACCGGCCTCCGTCAGAGCGGGGATCTTCTCGGGGGTCACACCGCCTGTCACGAACACAGGGACACTGGAGCGTGCACTGGCCCGAGTGACGTAGCCCAGCCCGGTGCCGGCACGGCCGGGCTTGGTCGGCGTCGCCTCGACGGGCCCCGCCGAGATGTAGGTCACCTCCTCGTCCGCCGCGCCCTCGAGGTCGGCCGCACCATGGGTCGACAGCCCGACGATGGCGTCGCAGCCCAGGATGCGCCGGGCCAGCGAGACCGGTGCGTCGTCCTGGCCCAGGTGGACGCCGTCCGCCCCCACTTCGAGCGCGAGGTCGGGCCGGTCGTTCAGCACGAAGGGCACGCCGTGGTCGCGGCACACCGCCGCCGCCACCCGGGCCCGGGCCAGCAGCGGCTTGGCCTCGAGCTCCTTGTCGCGCAGTTGGACGACGTCCACGCCGCCGGCGATGCACGCGCCGAGGAAGGCGGCCAGATCCGGCCGGTCCGGCGTGCAGAGGTAGAGGCGGCGCTGGGAGAGGTCGGGCCCCCCGCTCACGCGCCGGCGGCGGCGGCGGCCTTTGCCTTGGCCTTCATGGCCTTCTTGGTGGCCCTGACCCGGGCCAGGCTCTCGGGGTCCGTGATGTCGGCCACCGACAGCGAGCTCCCGTCCTTGCCATAAGGGGTGGTGGCCTCGCGCCACCCGTCGGGGCGGACACCGAGCTGCTTGCCGAGCAGGGCGGCGAAGATTTTGGCCTTCTGCTCCCCGAAGCCCGGCAGGGCGCGCAGGCGGCCCATGAGCTCGTCCCCGCTGCGCACGCCTTTCCAGATGGCGTCGGCCTTGTTCCCGTACTCCTCGGCCACGGCCCGGCAGACGGCCTGCACCCGGCCGGCCATGGAGGCGGGGTAGCGGTGCAGCGCCGGCCGCTCCCGGAAGACGGCGGCGAGCTCCTCGGGATCCATGGCGGCGATGACGGCCGCATCGAGCGGGCCGTCGCCGCCGAGCCGGTGCAGTAGGTCCGCCGGCGAGGAGAAGGCCTTCTCAATGGGGATCTGCTGGTCGAGCACCATGCCGATCAGGAGGGCCAGGGGGTCCCGGCTGAGGACCCGGTCCGCCTCGGGGTCGCCGGTGATGTGGAGTGCGGTCCGTGCCATGGCCAAGATCTTGGCACGGCGACCGGTCCGATCCGGAAGTGACCACGGGCGCCCGGTGCGGGCAGACTCTGGCCATGCACATCCCGGCCAAGGTCGATTACGGCATCCGGGCTCTCCTCACGCTGGCCGCGGCGGGGACGCCGCAGACGGCCGAGTACCTGGCCGGGGAGCAGGGCCTGCCGCCGCGCTTCCTGGGCGCGATCCTGGCCGACCTGCGCCGCGCCGGGGTGGTGGCCAGCCAGCGGGGCGCCGAGGGCGGCTACAGACTGGCCCGGGAGCCCGACGCCATCAGCATCGCCGACGTCATCCGCGCCCTCGACGGCCCGCTGGCCGAGGTGCGGGGCTACCGGCCCGAGGCCACCAGCTACGACGGCGCGGCGGAGAACCTCCAGCAGGTCTGGGTGGCCGTGCGAGCCAGCCTGCGCTCGGTCCTGGAGAAGATCACCCTGACCGACGTGATCTCGGGGCAGCTCCCCCCGCACGTCCAGAAGCTCGTTACGGACCCGGATGCCTGGATCGCCCACTGACGGTGAGGGCGCGGCGCCGGTCGCCGTCCCGGTCAGCGACTACCTGTGGTTCGTCGACCTGGCGCTCGACGGGATGGCCGCCATCCTCGAGCAGCTCGGCGACGACCTGGCCAACCGGCGCCCCCCGTTGCGCGACGCCAACTCGGCCTACGTGATCCTGACCCACTGCCTCGGCGTCATGGAGTACTGGGGCGGCGCCACCGTGGCCGAGCGCCCCGTCGAGCGCGACCGGGCGGCCGAGTTCATGGCGCGGGGCGACGTGGCCGGGCTGTTGCGCCGCAGCGAGCACGCCCGCCGGCGCCTGCGCGAGGACATTGTCGGGCTCGACGCGGCGGCCCCGCCGGCGAGCGTGCGCCGCGACCCCGAGGACCCCACGCCCTACCACGAGTCCAAGGGTGCGGTGCTGCTGCACGTCGTAGAGGAGCTGTTCCAGCATCTCGGCCAGATGGAGATCACCCGCGACCTGCTCGTGGCCGACCTGCGCCGATGACGTCCGAGCCGACGCCGATCGCCTGCAGCCTCGACGCGACGTCGCTGGGTGAGCGGGCCGACGAATGGCGTGCCCTGGTGGCCTCGTCGGTGACCGCGGTGGAGGCCGGGCCGCGGGCGGTGGGCCTCCTGCTCGCCCCCTCGGACGCCGCGCTGACGGCGGCGGCGGTCCTGGCCCAACGCGAGAAGCAGTGCTGTCCCTTCTTCGACGTGTCCATCGTCTTGGAGGCCGAGCGGCGCACGCTCGTCCTGTCGGTGCCCTCCGGCGCCGAGGACGCGCTGGCCGCCTTCGTGGAGCTGCTCCGCACCTGACGTTGTCGGCGGGCGTCGCCGGGCGTCGGCGGGTACGTGTGGCGGAGGGGCGGCGGGTCCGTGTGGCGGAGGGACGGCCGGGTTGCGAGGCGGGAGGGGGGTCTCAAAAGCATCAACCGATTCGTAGATACTTTCGGAGACGTCCCCGTCGGAGCGGACGGGCGCCCGCGCAGTGGCGACGGACTCAGGTCACGTCGAACGGAGCGGCGCCAGAGGGGTCGATGCCGAGGTCGGCGATCGCCTCGGCCACCACGGACGGCTTGAGTAACCCGCCCAGGGCCAGCTGTTGCAGCACGGCCACGACGAGGTTGGCGCTGTCGACCTCGAAGTACGACCGTAGGGCGTCTCGGGCGTCGGAACGCCCGAAGCCGTCGGTCCCGAGCGAGCCGTAGGGGCGGTCCACGAAGCGCGCCACCTGGTCGGGCACGGCGCGCATGTAGTCGGTGATGGCCACCACGGGGTCGGGCCCGCTGCCGAGCGCGGCGGTGACCACGGCCGTGCGGGACTCGTCCTCGGGATGCAGCCGGTTCCAGCGCTCCACCTCGAGGGCGTCGGTGCGCAGGCTCGTCCACGACGTGACGGCCCAGGTGTCGGCGGCCACGTCATAGCGCTCGGCGAGGATGCGCTGCGCCTCGACGGCGACGTGCCACATGGGCCCGGAGAAGCACAGCGACGCCCGCAGATCGCCCGAGGTCTCGGGTGCTTCGGCGAAGCGGTAGAGCCCCTCGATGATGCCGCGGCGCACTGCATCGCCGGCAGCGCCCTCGGGGAGCGCCGGCATCGGGTACGTCTCGTTGTACAGCGTGAGGTACCAGAAGCGGTCCTTGGGGTCCGGTCCGAGCATCTCGGTGACGGCCGCCTCCATGATGACGGCTACCTCGTAGGCGAACGAGGCGTCGTAGACCAGGGCCGCCGGATTGGTGGAGGCCAGCAAGGGCGACTGCCCGTCGTCGTGCTGCAGCCCTTCGCCCATGAGTGTGGTCCGGCCGGCGGTGCACCCGGCCAGGATCCCCCGGCCCCGCATGTCGCCCAACGCCCAGGCGAGGTCGCCGACCCGCTGGAAGCCGAACATGGAATAGAAGAGGAACACCGGCACCATTGGCTGGCCAAAGGTGGCGTACGCCGTGGACAGCGCGGTGAACGTCGCCAGCGCGCCGGCTTCGGTGATGCCCTCCTGGAGGACCTGGCCCGAGGAGCTCTCGGCATAGTTCAGCGGCAGGTCGGCGTCGACCGGGATGTAGTGCTGGCCGTCCGGCGCGTAGATCTTTGCCTCGGCGATCAGCGGCTCGAGTCCGAAGGTGCGGGCCTCGTCGGACACGATCGGCGCCACCAGCGAGCCCACGGTGGGATCGCGCACCAGGTTGCGCAGCAGGCGGGCGAACACCATTGTGGTCGAGACCGACTGCTTCTTGGACCCCGCTGCGAACTCCTCGAACACCTTGGCGTCGGGCCGCAGTGCCGGTGTGGGCCGGACCACCCGGATGGGGAGCGGGCCGTCGAGGACGCGCCCGCGGGCGCGGAGGTACTCCATCGCGTCGGAGCCCTCGGCCGGGCGGATGTAGGGCGGGTCGCCTTCGAGGGCGGAGTCGGGGATGTCGTCGGTCAGGTAGAGGCGGTCGCGCAGCGTGCGCACCTGTGCCTTGGACATCTTCTTGATCTGGTGGGTGGCGTTGCGCGCCTCGATCTCGGGCCCGAGCGTCCACCCCTTGATGGTCTTGGCCAGGATGACGGTGGGGGAGCCCTTCTGCTCGGTGGCGAGCTTGTAGGCGGCGTAGAGCTTGCGGTAGTCGTGCCCGCCGCGGGGGAGCGAGACCAGCTCGTCGTCGCTCAGGTCCTCGACGAGCTTGCGCAGGCGGGGATCGGGGCCGAAGAAGTGCTCGCGGATGTAGGCCCCCGACTCGACGGCCAGCTTCTGGTATTCGCCGTCGACCGTGGTGTTCATGCGGTCGAGCAGGACGCCGTCGACGTCCTTGGCCAACAATGCGTCCCAGCGCGAGCCCCAGATCACCTTGATCACGTTCCAGCCGGCGCCGCGGAACACTGCCTCGAGCTCCTGAATGATCTTCCCGTTCCCGCGCACGGGCCCGTCGAGCCGCTGCAGGTTGCAGTTGACGACGAAGATGAGGTTGTCGAGATGGTCGCGGCCGGCCACGCCGAGGGCGCCGATGGACTCGGGCTCGTCCATCTCGCCGTCGCCCACGAAGCACCAGACGCGGCTGGCACTGGTATCGACGAGGCGGCGCGCGTGGAGGTAGCGGTTGACGTGGGCCTGGTAGATGGCGTTGATCGGCCCCAGCCCCATCGACACGGTGGGGAACTCCCAGAACTCGGGCAGTGCGCGCGGGTGCGGGTAGCTGGGCAGACCGTCGCCGCCGACCTCGTGGCGGAAGTTGTCGAGCTCGGCCTCGGTCAGGCGCCCCTCGACGTAGGCGCGGGCGTAAATCCCCGGTGACGCGTGCCCCTGGAAGAACACCTGGTCCCCGAAGCCGCCGTCGGCCTTGCCGCGGAAGAAGTGGTTGAAGCCGACCTCGTAGAGCGCGGCCGAGCTGGCGTAGGTCGACAGGTGGCCGCCGATCCCCTCGGTGCGCGTGTTGGCCCGGGTGACCATGGCGGCCGCGTTCCAGCGGATGTAGGCGCGGATGCGCCGCTCCTGGTACTCGTCACCGGGGAACCACGGCTCGGCGTCGGCCGGGATCGTGTTCACGTACGGCGTGGAGACCGTGGCCGGGAATTCGACCTGCTTGGTGCGCGCCCGTTCCAGGAGCTTCATGAGGAGGTAGCGCGCCCGGGCGCGGCCACGGGCGTCGACGATGGCGTCGAAGGAGTCGAGCCACTCCTCCGTTTCCACCGGATCGGTGTCGGGGACCTGGTGGCTGATCCCGTCAAACAGCATCTCCCCACGGTACCGGGAGGAGGGGGACCACCACGACCACCGGGTGGGGGTGTTACACATTTGTCATGCCACCCGAACCCGGCCCCATCGTCGTGTACACGGACGGCGCGTGCCGCGGCAATCCGGGCCCCGGGGGGTGGGCCTGGGCCGTGCCGGGCGGGCCCTACGCCAGCGGCGCCGAGGCGCACACCACCAACCAGCGCATGGAGATCACCGCGGCGCTCCGGGCCCTGCGGGCCCTCACACCCGACGCGTCCGACGGGATCGAGGTGGTCAGCGACTCGACCTACGTCGTGAAGTGCTTCACCGACGGATGGTGGCGGGGATGGCAGCGGCGCAACTGGAAGAACTCGCAGAACAAGCCGGTGGCGAACCGCGACCTGTGGGAGCCGTTCCTCGCCCTGGCGCTGTCGGCTGACGTTGCCGTCAGCTTCCGTTGGGTGAAAGGCCACTCGGGCGACCGCTGGAACGATCGGGTGGACGAGCTCGCCACCCAGGCGGCCGATTCGGGGACCGGTACCAGCGGGTAACCCCCCGCGGGCTGCCTCAGGCGTGTGGCCCGGCCGGTAGGCTGGACGGGTAACGCGCAGGTATGGAGAGGGCTCTCGCCAGTGCGATCGGGATGTTCCGGGGAGGCCGAGCGCGCCGGACGGACGTCGTGAGCACACAGGGAGAGGACGGGCGATGGCAGGCGAGGACGAGTTCGACATCGTCGTGATCGGCGGTGGCCCCGGCGGCTACGCCACTGCGCTCTACGGCGCCGCGGCGGGCCTCTCCGTTGCCATCGTCGAGCGGGACAAGGTCGGAGGGACCTGCCTCCACCGTGGCTGCATCCCGGCCAAGGAGTTCCTGGAGACGGCGGCCGTCTACCGGACGATCGAGGGGTCCAAGGAGTTCGGCATCGGCGTCTCCGGGGTCTCGGTGGACTTCGCCGTGAGCCAGGACCGCAAGAACGCCGTGGTGGGCAAGCTCTACAAGGGACTGTCCGGGCTGCTCAAGGGGCGCAAGGTCACCACGCTGTCGGGCACGGGCACCCTGAAGGCCGACCACCGGGTCGAGGTGGTCGACGGGGAGGACGCCGGACGGGTGGTCGTGGGTCGCAACGTCGTGCTGGCGGCCGGATCGGTGCCGTACCTGCTGCCCGGCTTCGAGGTCGACGGGCGCCTGATCATGACCTCCGACGAGTTCCTCGACCTCAAGGAGCTCCCCGCCTCGGTCGTCGTCATCGGCGGCGGCGTCGTCGGGTGCGAGTTCGCCTCCCTCCTGGCCGACCTCGGCTCCAAGGTGACCATCCTCGAGGCACTCGACTCCATCCTCCCGGGCTGTGACGACGACATCGTCCGCCTGCTCGCCCGGTCCTTCAAGAAGCGCGGCATCGACATCATCACCGGAACGAAGGTCGAGGGGCACACGCCGTCCAAGGACGGGACGGCGACGACGGTCAAGGCGGGGGAGCAGACGTTCGACGTGGACGCGGTCGTGGTGTCGGTGGGCCGGCGCCCCCGCACCGAAGGGTTGGTGGCCGACGGGGTGGGCGTCCAGATGGACGACCGAGGCTTCGTCTGGACGGACGAGTACCAGCGCACCGGCGTCGAGGGCGTGTGGGCGGTGGGCGACATCGTCGCCGGCACGCCGCAGCTGGCCCACGTCGGCTTCGCCGAGGCGATCGTGGCGGTGAAGGGCATGCTGGGCGAGCCCGTCGTCCCCGTCGACAACGCCAAGGTGCCGTGGGCGATCTACTGCCACCCCGAGGTCGCCTTCTGCGGCATGACCGAAGCGCAGGCCAAGGCCGCGGGCATCCCGGTACTGACCAAGAAGGACCCTTTCGGCGGCAACAGCCGGGCGCAGATCATCGGCGACACCGAGGGCGTCGTGAAGATCATCGCCGAGCAGCGGCCCGACGGGACTGCGGGCAGGATCCTGGGTGTGCATCTCTGCGGACCCTGGGTGACCGAGCAGCTCAGCGGGGGCTATCTCGCCGTCAATTGGGAGGCCTTCCCCGAGGAGGTGGCCCAGTTCATTCAGCCACACCCCTCTTTGTCCGAGACATTCGGTGAGACCATGCTCGCGTTGAGCGGAAGGGGACTGCACGTTGGCTGACGTGATGATGCCGCAACTCGGCGAGACGGTGACCGAGGGGACGATCACCCGCTGGATGAAGGCCGTCGGCGACGCGGTCGAGCGGGACGAGCCGCTTTTCGAGGTCTCGACGGACAAGGTCGACTCCGAGGTGCCGTCGCCCGCCGCCGGCGTCCTCAGCGAGATCCTCGTCCCCGAGGGCGAGACGGTCGAGGTGGGTGTGAAGCTCGCGGTCATCGGCGACGGCGCGACATCCGCTGCCGCCCCGGCCGCGGCCGCCGCCGCGCCCGAGCCACCTCCCGAGCCGGCTGCCGCGGCACCGCCGCCGCGGCCCGCTCCCGCGCCCACCCCGGCGGCGGCCCCCGAACCGGCGCCGGCAGCTCCGGCGGCGACAGCCACATCGAGCAACGGGGACGCCGGGCCGCTCGTGCTGTCCCCGATGGTCCGGCGGCTGCTGGCCGAGAACGGCATCAGCGAGTCCGAGGTGACCGGCACTGGCGCCGGCGGGCGCATCACCCGAGACGACGTGCTCCACGTGGTCGACGCGCGACGCGAGGCTGCGCCGCCGCCGCCGCCGCCGCCGCCTGCGCCCGCCGCCGCCCCTGCCCCTGCGCCGGCGGCACCGGTCGTCCAGAGCGCGCCGGCCTCGCCGGTGCAGCGTGCGCCGCAGGCACCCTCGGTTTCCATGGCCTCGTTCCGCGCGGCCGGCGACCAGATCGTGCCCTTCTCGAACATGCGCCGCCGGACGGCTGAGCACATGGTGCGTTCGAAGGCGACCTCGCCCCATGCGTTCATCGCCAACGAGGTCGACTTCGAGAGCGTCGAGCGGGTGCGCAAGACCTGGGGCGAGCGCTTCAAGGCCGAGGAGGGCTTCGCGCTGACGTACCTCCCGTTCGTCGCCCGGGCGGCGGTGGAGGCGTTGCGTGATTTCCCCCTGCTCAACGCGTCGGTCGTCGACGACTCGCTGCTCGTCCACGCCGAGGTGAACCTGGGCATCGCCGTGGACCTGGCCCACGAGGGGCTGATCGTGCCGGTGATCCACCGGGCCGAGGAGGTCACGCTTCGCGGGGTGGCCCGGCGCATCCGCGACCTGGCCGAGCGTGCCCGCGGGCGCCAGCTCAATGCGGACGACATCGCAGGCGGGACCTTCTCCATCACGAACGACGGTCCCTTCGGCACCTACTTCACGGTCCCGATCATCAACCAGCCGCAAGTGGCGATCCTGGCCACCGATGGCATCGCCCGTCGCCCGGTCGTGGTCACGCAGGCCGACGGCTCCGAGTCGATCGCCATCCACTCGACCGGGATCCTCGGCGTCAGCTGGGATCACCGGGCCGTCGACGGGGCCTACGTGTCGCTGTTCCTGGCCAAGGTCTCGGAGCTACTCGGCACCCGTGACTGGGCCGCGGAGCTCTAAGGCCGCGCCGGTGCTGCGCGTCCGGTCGCTCGGGACGGTTCCCTACCACGAGGCGTACGCGCTGCAGCACGCGCTGGCCACCGAGGCGGCCGACGACTACCTCCTCGTCCTGCAGCACCCCCACACCTACACGCTCGGGAAGCACGCGGACGAGCGACACGTGCTGGTCGACCCGGCTCTGGTGGGTGCGGTGCTCGAGCGCACCGACCGGGGCGGCGACGTCACGTACCACGGGCCGGGCCAGCTCGTGGCCTACCCCGTCGTCACCGTGCCCGACGACCCTGCGGCGGGACCCGCGCACGTGCACCGCCTGGAGCAGGTGGTGATCGAGACGCTGGCCGACCTCGGCCTCACCGGGGCGACGAGCGAGGACGAGTACCCCGGGGTGTGGCTGGACGCCGACGGTCCGCATGCCCGCAAAATCGCAGCCATCGGAGTGCGGACCCTGCGGGCCGGCCCGGGACGGCGCCGCACGCTCCACGGCGTGGCCCTCAACGTCACCACCGACCTCGCCATGTTCGGCCACATCGTGCCGTGCGGCATCGCCGACCGCGGGGTGACCTCGCTGGCCGCCGAAGGGATCGACGTCCCGATGGACACGGTCGTCGACGCGTTCGTGGCGCGTGCCGTCGCTGTGTTCGGAGAGGGCAGTGTGGAGCGCCAGGATGTGGTGCGCGGGCCGCGCCGCCGACGCGGCGGGGGAGCGCCCACTGTTTCGCCGGCTGCGCCAGGCCGGGGTGGCACCCGAGGAAGGCCTCGACATCGGGCAGCGAAAGCCCCCCTGGGTGCGGGTGCCCGTGCACATCGGCAAGGGCTATCGCCGACTGGGCAGCACCGTCCACGATCTCGGGCTCGTCACCGTGTGCGAGGAGGCGGGGTGCCCGAACATCTACGAGTGTTGGGCCGACGGGACGGCGACCTTCATGATCAACGGGGAGCGCTGTACCCGGGCCTGCGGCTTCTGCCAGGTCGACACGCGCCACCCCCTGCCGCTCTCCCCGGACGAGCCCGCACGGGTGGCCCAGGCGGTGGAGCGCATGGGGCTGGGCCATGCCGTGGTCACGTGTGTCGCACGCGACGACCTGCCCGACGGCGGTGCCGGCGCGATGGCGGAGACCATCGGAGCCATCCGCGCCCGCACGCCCGGAACGACGGTCGAGGTGCTGATCTCGGACTGCCGGGGGGACGAGGCGTCGCTCGACGCGATCTTCGCGGCGCGGTCCGGACATCTTGAACCACAACATCGAGACAGTGGCTCGCCTGCAGCGCGCCGTGCGGCCCTCGGCGGGCTATGCGCGCAGCCTGGCCGTGCTGGCCCGCGCCGGGCAGGCCGGTCTGGTGACCAAGTCGGGCCTCATGGTGGGGCTGGGCGAGCGCGAGGACGAGGTCGTCGCCACCATGGCGGACCTGCGAGGCGTCGGCGTGTCCATCGTGACGGTCGGGCAGTACCTGCGGCCGAGCCGCGACCACCTCCCGGTGTCCCGCTACTGGACCCCGGAAGAGTTCGAGCGCCTGCGCGAGGCCGGGACCGACCTGGGCGTCGTCCACGTGGAGGCGTCGCCCCTCACCCGGTCGAGCTATCACGCCCGTGAGGCGGCCGGGGCTGCGGCCGGACGCTGATCGGGCCACTCGTCCGGACCCTGCGGCGCCGACCGGTGCGCGGGCCGCAGTGGGCGATCGTCACGGACGCGGCTGCCCCGGGCGGTGCCGTCGGTTTCCCGATCCGCCCTGTCGGGGCCACGGTCGGGCGGGGACGGACCGATCAACGCGACACTGGGGGCGATGCCGCCGCTCGCCACGCTGGTCAGGACGCAGAGCGAGGAGTGGGATCCCGCCGTCGAACGGGCGATCCTCGGGTCGGGAGAGGCGGGGGACATCGCGGAGATCATCGAAGCATTCGTCCGCTCTCGCTGCGGGCCGATCAGCGACGGGGTCTTCTATCGACCCGGAGTGGGCGTCGTCGCCGGTCTCCGGCTCGCCGACGGCTCCGAAGTCGTCGTGAAGGCCCACCGCTGGAACGTGTCGATCCCCCGTTTGGCCGCCGTCCAGAGCGTGCAGGCAGCACTGGCCGAGGCGGGCCTTCCGGTTCCGCGGCCCCTGGCCGAACCTGCGCCGCTCGTCCATGGGATCGCGACCATCGAGGAGTTGCGGCGGGGCCGGCGCGCCGACGGGAGGGACCCGGCTGTGCGCCGGGCGATCGCCGAGGGGCTGCACACCTTCATCACGGCCTCGGCACCTCTTGCGGGGCGGGTCGACGTGGGAAGGCCGCTCCTCCTGCGGCCGGTCGGGGCTCCACTGTGGTTCGAGCCCCATGACGTGCGCTTCGACTTCGAGGCCACCGTCGCCGGCGCAGCGTGGATCGACGAGCTCGCTGCCCTCGCCCGGAGTCGTCTGGAGCGCCCGGGTACCGGTGTCGTGATCGGCCACTTCGACTGGCGGGTCGAGAACCTCGCCTTCCGGGACGCCGACATCGTGGCGATCTACGACTGGGATTCCCTCGCGGCCGCTCCGGAGGCGGTCGTCGTCGGGAACGCCGCGGCCCAGTTCACGGCCGACTGGACCGTCGGTGAGTTCGACCCACTCCCGAGCGTCGCCGAGATGCAGTCCTTCGTCGGCGACTACGAGCGCGCCCGAGGAACCAGGTTCGACCGTGCCGAACGCGACGTGCTCGACGCGGCGAACCTCTTCGCCTGCGCCTACGGGGCCCGCTGCCAACATTCCGACATGACGAAGCACCCTGCGATCGCCCGCTCTGCGAGCTCCGCGTGGTATCGGCTGCTCCGCGAGCGAGGCGAGAACACCCTGACCGACGCGGAGTGATCGCGCTGCGCCACCCCCGATCAGGGCGCACCCGAAGAGGGGCAACCGGTGCGACGGACGAGCGGCCCGGGTTGACGATCCACTGAACCGAGAGACGAGCCTGCTATTACTTGATGCTCGGCAGACGGCCCTCATGTGGTCGCAATGCAATCAGGGCGTGCGCGATGGCTGGTGGACGGATGCGACGATTCAGAACGTGGTTGGCACTCGCCGTGGGTCTGTGTCTTCCTTTGGCGGCGCTGAGTTCGCCCACTCCCGCCTCGGCTACTGGGATCATCCCGGTCCTGATCTCCGTTGGCTCATCGGCCAACCCGTCCACCCTTGGCCAGGACGTCACGTACACCGTCACGTTGACGACCACGAACGAAGGTGCCTTGGACCCCACCGACGGGATTCAATTCCAGGACAACGGGAACGCCATCCCGAATTGCAACAACCAACTGCTGAGTGGCTTTGCGCCGCCAGGGATCTACACGGCGACCTGTGACGAGCCGGCGAACTCCCTGTCGGTCGGCGACCACGTCATTACGGCGAACTTCTACGGCGATGGGAACTATCAGCCGGCGACTGCGACCCTCGTGCCCGACCAGGTTGTGCAACAGGCGACCACGACGACGACGATCACGTCTCCCTCGCCTGGAACCTTGATCACCTATGGCAACGAGTCACAACTGTTCTTCAACGTGAACGTGGCCGGGGTGGCCGGTATCAACCAATCTCCCACCGGAAACGTGACGTTCTACGCCGCTGCACAGGGCGCTCCGGGGCCGGGCGCCTATCTCTGTTCGACCGGCGTCAACGGAGGGGGTGGTCTGTCGAACGGGAACTGCTACATCAACGACACGACGTTGAACGCGGGCCCCTATGTGCTCACGGCGGTGTACGGAGGTGACGACAACTACATCGGGTCGTCGTCTTCTCCCCAGGACCTCACGATCGAACAGGTGACCACGCAGATGCAGGTCTTCCCCGTGCCGGGCTACGCCCTCTACGGCGCGGAGAACGGCAACTTCTTCATCGTCGGCGTCGGCGGCAACAACAACAACGGCAGTGCCTCCGGCTCGGTCTCCATCACCGCCGACGGGGTGAACCTGGTCGGCCCCCGGCGCATGCCCAGCCAACAACGGAGGCGGCAATCCCTGCTACATCGACTCGGCCACCGCTCTTCCGGCCTCCACCACGCCCTATACCGTGACGTTGAGCTACCCGGGCGATGCGAACTTCCTGCCCTCGTCGACGACTGTCCCTCTCTCCATCTACCCGACTACCAGCTCGACCTCGCTGACCGTGTCTCCCGCCGTCCACCTCGTACGGCGACGAGGGATCGGTCACCATCTCGGCCACCGTGACCTCGGGGACGACCGGCTCGCCGAGCGGCTCCGTCGTGGTGCAGAACGGAGGCGACCCCGTCTGCACCATCGCCCTCCACCCGGCGGGATCGAACACGGCCGACGGGACCTGCCCGGCGTTGAGCCGGACCCAGCTGCCTCCAGGCAGTGAAGCCCTGACCGCCAACTATCCGGGTGACGGGAACTTCCAGAGCTCGGTGTCGTCCGCACGGCCCCTCACCATCGTCGACCATGCCACCCAGGGCTACTGGGAGGTGGGTTCCGACGGCGGCATCTTCACCTTCGGCACCGCGCGCTTCTACGGGTCGATGGGCGGAACGCCTTTGAACTCCCCGATCGTCGGCATCGCCTCGACTCCGGACGGCGGAGGCTATTGGCTGGTGGCCAAGGACGGCGGGGTGTTCGCCTTCGGCGACGCGCGCTTCCACGGGTCCATGGGCGGCATCCCCCTCAACGAGCCGATCGTGGGCATTGCCTCGACCGCCGACGGCGGGGGCTACTGGCTCGTGGCCAAGGACGGCGGGGTGTTCGCCTTCGGCGACGCGCGCTTCTACGGGTCCATGGGCGGCATCCCCCTCAACCAGCCGATCGTGGGCATCGCGGGCGACCCGACGACGGGCGGTTACTGGGAAGTAGCGAGCGACGGTGGGATCTTCGCCTTCGACGCTCCGTTCCTGGGCTCGGCGGGGAGCCTCGACCTGGCCGCACCGGTCGTCGGGATCGCGTCGCTCAGAAGTGGCGGGGGCTACTGGGAAGTCGCAGCGGACGGTGGCCTCCTTCCCGAGGGCGACGCACCGTTCCTCGGCTCCATGGGGGCCCAGCAGTTGAACGAGCCGGTCCAGGGAATCGCGGGAACCC
The DNA here is from genome assembly GCA_963826835.1 of uncultured Acidimicrobiaceae bacterium. Classification (GTDB taxonomy): domain Bacteria; phylum Actinomycetota; class Acidimicrobiia; order Acidimicrobiales; family RAAP-2; genus Bog-473. The sequence continues at coordinate 280,576 of CAWGYK010000006.1, read as the reverse complement.
TGGACGGTGGCGGATACAGGATGGTTGCGTCCGACGGCGGGATCTTCAGCTTCGGTGACGCCGAGTTCGACGGCTCCATGGGGGGCGCACCGCTGGCGGCGCCGATCGTCGGCATCGCCGACGCGCGCAGTAGCGCCACACGCTCGCTCTCGCCCGATCCCTATCCCACAACGGTGACGTCGAGGACCAGGGGCGCACCGGGGACGGGGGTGCACGGAGTCGGATTGCAGAGGTCGGGACCCGGGACGAACGGCACCTCGACGGAGGCAGATCCGGGCCGGTTCGCTTTGAAAGTCGCGGTGAAGCTGGTGCCCGAGGCCGCACTCGACACGAGGGCCAGCACCAGGCGATCCGAGATCGTCGGCGGTCCCGGCCAGCTGCCGCCGGACATGTCGCTGCCTCCGGTCATCACGATGGTCGAGCCCACCGTCACGCAGGTCGGCGTCGCTTGGCCACCGGGCAGGGCGTGCACGGCGATCGTCCCACTCGAGCACACGGGCCCGGTCGGAGCCGGTTGTGCGGTCACCGGAGGTGCGAGCGTGGTCACCGCCTGACGACTCGACTGGCCGGCGCGCGCCGGCTCTGCACGCGGCGATGCGGGCGAAGAACAGCCGGTGATGCAGAGCGCCACCGGAATCAGGAGGGCCGACCACCGGAATCTCACGTTGCCATCGACCCCCCGGCGGATCCGCTCGGTTTCATCGGGAGACTCTGACGCACTTCGGGTTCGGACGTCCTGCCTCAGCCCAGGATGTTGACGGCCCGCGAGACGACGACGGCGACGGTGACCAGGGAGGCCAGGGACTGGAGCATCATGAGCAACTTGGCCCACGCGGTGAGCGGCATGGTGTCCGTCGGGCTGAAGGCGGTCGCATTCGTGAATGACGTGTAGAGGTAGTCGAGAAATTCCGGCGCCCAACCCGGGGACGAGCCCGGTGTGGACATCTGCGGAAAGAGAAAATCGGGTTGGCGGTGCGTGGGCTGTTGCCTTTTCGCCGGTCCGCCGCGGTCGAGCTCCCAGAACCACAGTCCGAACACGATGACGTTGGTCAACCAGATGGGGACAGAGGCGTAGACGAGAGGGCGCCCTCCCGCTCGGCTGCCGTAGAGCAAGGCATGGATGAGCTCGACCAGCGACACCATGTTGGCGACCGTGATGAGTGCGATCAAGGCGAGCCCGAGCATGCGCAGCCGTGATTCCTCGGCGGATATCCGCCCCGGGTTGGCGATGAGGAGGACCAACAGCAGCCCCCCTTCGAGCGAGGGGATGAGCGCTCGGTTTCCCAGGCCCCGGACGAGGGTGTCGGGGAGGACGAGCTGCAGCGCGATGGCCGCCAGCACCGCGAGGAGCTCGGGCCACCTGGGCTCCCCGTGAGACTGGACGCCCCAGGCGACTTGGTCGTCCTTCGGGCGTGTCGGGACGTCGCCCATGACCCAAACGTACCCACGTCACGATGTCGGTCGGGGGATGTCGACCGGATGCGAATCGGGGTGGTTGGTCCCACCCGCCGGGGGTCTTCCGGCCCTTCGGCCCGCACGGGGAAGCCGTGGCGCTCGGACGGTACCCTGGTCGGGTGTTCGAACGTTTCACCGACCGGGCACGGAGGGTGTTGGTGCTGGCGCAGGAAGAAGCGCGCCTGCTCAATCACAGCTTCATCGGCACCGAGCACATCCTTCTGGGATTGATCCACGAGGGTGAGGGTGTCGCCGCGAAGGCCCTCGAGTCTCTCGGGATCTCCCTCGAGGCCGTGCGCGAGAAGGTCGAGGAGACGATCGGCATGGCCGGCACCGCGCCGAGCGGCTCGCCGCCCTTCACGCCGCGTGCCAAGAAGGTGCTGGAGCTCTCGTTGCGCGAGGCGCTGCAACTCGGGCACAGCTACATCGGCACCGAGCACATGCTCCTCGGCCTCGTGCGCGAAGGCGAGGGCGTGGCGGCCACGGTCCTCGTGAGCCTCGGGGCCGACCTCGGGCGCGTGCGCCAGCAGGTGATCCAGATCATCACGGGTGGACATGCGCCACTCGGTGGTGGGCTGGCGGAGCAGGTTGCCGTAGAGGGAGCGGATCCCGCGTCGGCGACCGGGGGGCCGCGTTGCCCTCGCTGTCGCGTGAGCGTGGTCGAGCAGGCTCGGTTTCGCACCTTGCGCGTGCCCTCGGACCTCGAAGATGCCGATCCGATCTCGGTGGCCGTCGTCTACTGCCTGCTGTGCGGGACGACGCTGCACATGTTCTGAACCGCTCCGGAGACCTGGGCGCCTACGGGCCGGGAAACGCCAGGGGGAACGAGCCCCCGAATGCGATATCGCCCGTGATGACGGGCGGCTCGTGGAAGGCGCGGCCCAGGAGCAGGGCCAGAAGATCCCGACTGGGCGCCGTGATGGTGGCACGGGCCGGCGAGCCGGGGCGGGCAGGTGTGGACGCAACGTCGTGCCCGTTCACAGTCACCCGGTACGTGGGTCCATCTGTCGCGACGAGGAGCCACGACCCCTCGAGCTCCGCGTCGAACGCCCGGTGGTTGGCGCGGCGGGTGTTCAGCCACTCGAGTCGCATCGGCAGCACCGTCATGACGAAGAGCGTGCTCCAGTCGTCCAGGCCCATTCCCAGGTCGGTCCCGTGGACCTCGACCTCCGTGGACCTGAGGAGCGGAAGACGGCCGAGGGGCACCGGACCCAGATCGCGGGCCTGCGGTGGCTCCACCACGTCCACGCTCCAAGCCCCCGGATCGAGGGCGGACCACGAGATCTGCAACTCCTCGCTCGAGCGTGCCAGTGATTCCACGACGGCGAGAGGCGACTCGCCCGCGAACGGGACGAGGGTCCGAGGCCGTTGGACGTCCCGCCCCTCGGGGTAGTACGCAACGGGTTGTCCTTCGAGGGCGGAGCTCGTCATCCGACCGAGAGCCTGCGCTCCATAGCGAAGGTGACAGGCGATGGTCAGGCGGCTCCATCCGGGGAGCTCAGACGGGTGCTGCAGCTCGTCGTCGCTGAGTCCCCGCAAGATCTCGACGATGCGTCTCGTTCGCTCGCCGACGGCGTCGATCAGCACCGCGTGGGAATCGCCGTCGATCATCAGGGGCTCGTCTTCGAGAGGGCGCGTCCCATCAGAACGGCGTCCCAGATCTCCCCGTTCCTGCGTCGGTAATGGCGGCGCCTCCGTCCCTCCTCGACGAAGCCCGCTCGGCGATACAGTTCGATCGCTGCGGCGTTGTGCGGCCACACTTCGAGGGCCATCTTGTGCGCACCGGCCGAGGACGCCCAGCCGATCGCGGCATCGAGCATGGCCGCCCCGACGCCTCGGCCGCGCCACCCGGCAATCACGAGCATGCCGATGTCGGCGACCCCGTACGGCGCGATCTCGATGGAGATGTAGCCGACGATCCCCGGACCGTCCGCCGCGGCCGTGTCGGCCACCAGCACGGTGGACATCTCCCCGGCGCGCAGGGCGTCGAGTCGGGCCCGGCGGTCCTCACGGTCGAAGGGGGTCTCGGCGCCCGTCCAGCGTCCTTCGGCCGCCACGGCCCAGGTGTGCTCCACCAAGACGTCGAGATCCTCACTCCGGGCCGGTCGGACAGCCACGGCACGGTCACGGTGCTGCCCCTCGGATCCCATCACCTCAGTTTGTCCGCTCGGCCCCGCGGAGTGGCACGTCGAGGCTCAGAGCCGCACCGGCCGCGAGGGGTCGAGGTCGGGAGGCGCCACCCGGGACAAGACGGTGACCCCGACGGCCATGACGAGGAAGGCCACGGCGGCGACGATCCTCTGTGCCGTTCCCACGGTGAATCGTTCGTTGAAGACCCAGACACTCAAGACGATGGCGACCGCCGGGTCCGTGACGACGATCAGCGGCTGGGACACGCTCAGCGGGCCGACCTGTATGGCGGCCTGCTGGAGCACCGAACCGACCACCGCGGAGACGATCAATGCGTAAATGGGCCAGTGCGCCAACGTGCCGAACAGGCCCGACGCCGCCAGGACGTCGGTGGTCGCCTTGATGAAAGCGGCCATCAGTGCCCACGTGATCGAGGCCGCCACCGCGTAGAGGGCGGCCCGTCGTGTGGGAGATCCCCAGCGGCCAGGACGGCGAACAGGGCGACCGCACCCCCGAAGACGGTCACCGCGGTGGCCCAATCGGTCGCGTCGGGCTGCCGGTGGCCGCCGTGGGGTTCGGCAACGGCCAGGAACACCGCCAGCGCCGCACAGGTGACGAGCGCCGGATCCACGCCATCTTGGCGACCTGCTGGCGGACCCAGAACCGCCGGAGACCAGGGCGAAGACCAATTCACTGACCAGAAGGGTCTGGACGATTGCGAGCTGCCCCTTGTGGAGAGCGAGCGCCTGGAAGGCGAATCCCGCTGTCGCCGCCACCCAACCGAGCAGCCAGAGGGGCTGGCGGATGAGGAAGGCGACGAGCTCCCGGCCACGATGCGTCTCGGACACGCCGGCACTGGCTGCGTGCTGGGTCATGAGGTGCACCGCGTCGGCCAGGGCGGCGGCCAGGGCGAACGTGATGGTAACCGTCACCTCACGCCGTCCCCCATGGCGGCGGCCCGAACCCATGGGCGGATTCTGGACCGTTCGGGGCGCGGCGCCCAGTTGGTCGGCGGAGGCATCGCACCTCGTCGGCGTGAATCCGGGAGGCCGCCGGGAGGAGCGGCAGCGGGGGACAAACGCCGTCGCTACGTGGGGAGGTCGGCCGTGCGGGCGTACACGAGGGTGGTGAGCCGATCGCTCGATGTGTCGACGAGCTCGACCCGCATCGGCGCGTCGGGCCCGTCTCCGAGCAGCCGGCAGCGCGACCGGACGGGGCCGGCGCCGGTCTGGGCCAGGTAGCGCAGATCGAGCTCGGTCACCACCGCCGCGATGTCGAAGCGCGCCGAGGCCATCTCCTCGGCGGCCGCTTCCGCCACGAGCGCCACCATGGCGCCCTGCAGCGTCCCGGCGGGATTGCGGACCTCGGGCGTCACGGGCATCTCGACAACCCCCGCCATCGCGTCGAGCACGGCGATGCCCGCCTCCTCCCTCAAGGGGCGGGACAACGTGCTCGACCCGTTGAACATGCCGGGCATACGTCCGGCGACGCCTGAGGCTTCGGGCCATCCGTCGGTCGGCGCGCCACCCGGGCGAAGCCGATGGCGCCCGTCGCAACGGGATCACCGCTGTCGGTGACCAGATCGACCGTCGCCGTCGCCGATCGTCGACCCCGCCGCAGGATCGTGGTCCGAGTGGACAGAGACGGGGGTGCGAGGAGCGGTCGCATCCGAACCGACAGGTCCGAGGTCAACATCCAGGCCTCGGGATCGTCGTCGAGAACCACGCCCGCGGCGACGTCGATCATGAACGCGACGACGCTTTCACGCACCGCGCCATGGTGCAGCACCTCGTCCCTCGGTTGCAGATGCAGGCGGAATTCACCGTCATCGACACTGGCGAGGACGCCGAGCCGCGACGGAACAGAGAAGGTGTTGTCGAGAAGGTCGGTCATCGCTTCGTCGGGTCCGCCATGGCCCAGGGACGCTACCGGCCGCCCCGGTCGCGACCAGTTGCCCGCCCCCGCCCGATCCGAAGTCAGCCCTTCTGCCCCGGCCCGGGCCCCTCTCCCTGGTCCGCTGGCCAGACCTCGTCGACCGGATGACCTGGCACGATCGCCGATGAAAAAACCACTGCCGGCCCCGTACCAGCCCCTAGGCTCGGCGCATGGGTCAGGGCGACGTACCGACGTCAAGGGGCGGACCCCTCCGGCGTCGGCGCGAAAGCGCCAACTCGAGCGGTTGGCCCACTCCTCGGAGAGGGAGATGACGTCGAGGGCGACGACGGCACACGTACGCGTCATCGAGGATCAGGCTGCTGCTGCACGGAGTGAGGATCTCGAGCCGCCGGAAGCCGACGAGCCCGTCGAACGTCCTGTGCAGACCCGTTCTGGCGGATTTCACGTGCGAGCGGTGCCGATCGATCAACCGGTGAGCGACTGAGCGAGGATCGGCCGCCCGCCGAGGAACGGCGTGGTCGGCCCGCACGTTCGAGCGACCCCGTCCCTGACGGAGGCTTCGGCCCGGAGCCACAGGTCGCCGCTACGCTCGTGCGGAAACGACGGGGGGCTGGCCGGTGCCCCGTCGGCTCGGGGATCACGGGTGAGGAGCGCGGGAGGTGTCCATGGAGTCCGTTGCGCAGAGCCCGGCGGCCGTCGCCGGGCCGCCGGTAGCCCAGCCCGTCCTCACCCCACTGACGGTCAGCGCCGTGATCCTCGTCCTGACGATCGACGAGGACGGTGACGAGGTCGTCCGTGACCTGCTCGCTGACCTGTCCGGACTGACCCAGACGGTCGGCTTCCGTTCTCTCGAAGGTGGACTGGCCGTCGTGGCCGGGATCGGGTCGGCGGCGTGGGATCGCCTCTTCGCCGGGCCTCGGCCCGCCGAGCTGCATCCGTTCCGGGCCCTCGACGGCGGTCGGCACCGGGCCCTGGCCACCCCGGGTGATCTCCTGTTCCACATCCGGGCCGCCACGATGGATCTGTGCTGGGAGCTGGCTTCCCTGGTGGTCGGCCGCCTGACCGGGGCGGCCACGGTGGTCGACGAGGTCCACGGGTTCCGGTACTTCGACGAGCGGGACCTGCTCGGCTTTGTCGACGGGACCGAGAACCCGACGGGTTCGGCAGCCGAGGCAGCGGTCAGCATCAGGGGTGAGGATCCGGCGTTCGCCGGCGGGAGCTACGTGATCGTCCAGAAGTACCTGCACGACATGGCCGCCTGGGATGCCCTGACGGTCGAGGAACAAGAGCGCGTGATCGGGCGGGCCAAGCTCTCCAATGTCGAGATGGACGACGACGTCAAGCCGTCCAACTCGCACGTGGCGCTGAACACGATCATCGATCCGGATGGCACCCAGCGGCAGATCCTGCGGGAGAACATGCCCTTTGGGTCATTGGGCGCGGGGGAGTTCGGCACGTACTTCATCGGGTACGCCGCGACCCCTACCGTCACGGAGCTGATGCTCCAGCGCATGTTCCTGGGGGACCCGCCCGGCAATTACGACCGGATCCTCGACTTCTCCACCGCGGTGACGGGCACCCTGTTCTTCGTGCCCACGGCGGACTTCCTCGACGACCCGCCCGCGTCGCCGGGCGAGGCCGAACATCCGACCAGCACCGGGGGCGGGGAGCCGGCCGCCGGGGAAGGGGACGTCCCGGCGCGAGGTGTCGCTGGGGATCGGCGGGCTCAAGGGCACGTCTCCGTAAGGGGCCCGAAGATCGTGGGTGCAGCGAGTCGGCGCCCGCACCGAGGGCCGGATCGCTCGCAATCCATCTCAATCGATGTGACAATGGATCGGGCAAGGAGGCCCAGATGAAGCATTCGAATCGAGTGACCGCCATTGTGTTGCTCATGGCAGCTTCGTGGAGCCTCCTTCTCTTCGTGTCGGCATTCGTGATGGACGTTCCCGTCCGCAGCGGTGCACGCGAACTCGTGCGATCGGCCTCGGGCGCCTACTCGGAGACGCCCGTTGTGACCCAGACCTATTTCCAGAAGTACGGCGTCGCCGAGTTGGTGGTGCTCGGTCTCGGCTTCGTGTTCGTCATTGGGGTGGCGATGGCACTTCGACGCCATGCTGCCCAAGGCGGGCAAGGCGCGGGAAGATCTGCCTGGAGCATCGCCGTTGCCTGTGTGATCCTCGGGATCATCGGTTCCGTGACCGTCGCGCCCTACCTGTTGGCAGTGGGAGTCCTGCTCGTCCTGGCTTGTGGCACCGTCCCTCGAGGCGCCGTCAGGGCGGGACGCGCCCCCGTCCCGCCCGTGTCGGCCGGGACGGCGTCCTCCGTCTGAGGATTGGGCCGGGGCCACCGACCGCGCCCGGTGGTCTGCGACCCACCGGTCCCGAATTACTGAGCCTTTACCGGCAATCGCCACAGTGTTCCTCAGGACCCTCGGACCGGCCATCGGTCCGGGGGTCGACGTCACGATCACGAGGAGGAACGATGATGACCTTCGCGCGCCGATAACGGCCTTTGCCCTCGGAGTCGCCGTGCTGGTGGTCGGGGTTCTCGGCGGCTGGTCTGCACCGTCCGGCGCGAGCGTCGCCACGCCCACGCGATCAGCCACCCTCTCGGTCGCGCCCCGGGTCATCCACGCGCCGATCGGGTACCAGATGAGCTCCGGTTCGGGAGCGACGAATGGGCCCGTCTCGCCGGCTGCGTTCGACTCATGGATCGGGCAGGGTTCGACCGCGGCCTACGGCTACGTCAATGGCGACGACGTCACGTACGACAACACCGCCACGAACGAGTCGATCGAGGTCACGGTCTTCTCGTTCCGCTCCCATGCTGATGCGACCGCCTTCGCCGCGGCCGCCATGACGGGGTGGGGGGCGGCCAGCCTGGCCCCGCAGATCAAGACCATCCGGGCCATCCGAGGCTCCACGGTGCAGGTCGCGACCAAGGCGGGCAGCGACGGGTTCTACCTGGTGGATGCGTTCGCCCGGAAGGGCGACACGGTGATGCTCATCGAGGACGCCAACACGGTGAAGCCGAAGGCCGTACCTCCGGCCCTCAAGTCCGCCGCGGTGGCGCGAGTACCGCGCTGCTCCCGTCCTGAGGCTTCGTTCGCCCCTCCCCGGCAAGGTGCACCGGGCCGCTTCCCGCCATAATGCTCCCCGGGGGGGACGGCGATCGCAACGGGAGGCCCTGTGTACCTGGAGTTGACGACGGAGCAGCGGGACCTGCAGCGTCGAGCTCCGCGAGTATTTCGAGGTCCTGGTCGCCGAGGTCGAGGGATCGGACCTCGACGAGCCGCCCTACACCCGCTACATCCGCCGGATGGGCCATGACGGCTGGCTGGGCCTCGGGTGGCCCCTCGAGTACGGCGGCCAGGCCCGGGGGCCGATCGATCAGATGATCTTCGTCGAGGAGTCCCACTGGGCGGGCGTGCCGCTCCCGCTCCTGACGTTGAACAGCGTCGGCCCGACCCTCATGGCCCTCGGCACCGACGAGCAGAAGCAGCGGCTCCTGCCGGGCATCCTCCGGGGTGAGGTCCATTTCTCCATCGGGTACACGGAGCCCTCGGCCGGCACCGACCTGGCCTCGCTGAAGACGCGGGCCGTGCGCGACGGGGACGAGTACGTGATCAACGGCCAGAAGATCTACACGAGCGCGATCCAGTATGCCGACTACGTGTGGCTGGCCGCCCGCACCGACCCCGACGCCCCCAAGCACAAGGGCCTCTCGGTCTTTCATCGTGCCCGTCGATGCTCCCGGTTTCCACTGGGCCCCGCTGGCGACGATCGCCGGCGACATCACCAGCTCGACCTTCTACGAGGACGTCCGGGTCCCGGCCGAGAACCTCGTCGGGGCCGAGAACCAGGGCTGGAAGCTGATCACCAACCAGCTCAATCACGAACGGGTGGCGATCTGCCCCGCCTCGGGCCTGCTGCGGAGCCTGACCGAAGTCCGTCGCTGGGCGCAGGAGCACCGGCTCGGCGACGGTCGCGCCGCCATCGATCATGAGTGGGTCCAGATCAGCCTGGCCCGAGTGCACGCCAAGGTCGAGGTGCTCAAGCTCTTGAACTGGAAGGTGGCCTGGGCGTCGGACAAGGGCCTGAACCCCGCCGACGCGTCGGCCACCAAGGTCTACGGCACCGAGCTCGCCCTCGAGGTGTACCGGCTGCTGCTCGAGGTGGTCGGCCAGGCGGGCTACCTGGCCGAGGGGTCGCCCGGGGCCGTGCTGCGGGGCCGGCTCGAGCAGCAGGCCCGGGGTCAGACCATCTTCACCTTCGGCGGTGGGACGAACGAGATCCAGCGCGACATCGTCGCCATGATCGGGTTGGGTATGCCCCGCGCCCCTGCTGAGCACGCGCCGCGTCAGGCGCGGCGGGCGCTCGCGGGCAACGGGGAGGGGACGGCAGGCCGCGCCCACTAGTCTCCGCCGCCATGCCATCCACTTCGACGAGGTCATCGTGACCGTGGTGCTGGTCCACGGCGGCGGCACCACGGCGCGCTTCTGGGACCGGTTGCTGCCCCACCTCGACGGTGAGGTCGTCGCCGTCGACCTACCCGGGCGCGCGTCGCGACCGGCCGATCTGGCCACGCTGACGGTCGAGGACGAGGTCGCGTCCGTCGCGGCGGACATCGGGGCCTTCGCCGGCCCCGGGCCGGTGACGCTCGTGGCGCATTCCTCGGGAGGGCTCGTGGTGCCCGGGGTCGTCGCGGCCCTCGACGGCCGGGTGCGGGCGGTCGTGCTGAACGCCGCCCTCGTGCCGGCCGAAGGCGGCTGCGGCATCGACTGCATGCAGGAGCGGCACCGCGACGGACTGCGCATGGCCGTCGCGGCGGCTGACGAAGACGGGAGGACGATCACGTTGCCGGGGGCCCCCGAGGATCCCGAGCCGTTCCGCCAGGCCTACGGCGGCGACCCGCTCGACGACGACACCCTGGCCTTCGTGGTCGATCCCGTCCGCTCCGTGGAGGACACGGTCCACCACTACTTCCAGCCGGTCCGTTGGTCCGAGGCGGCGGGGGTCCCCATCACCTACGTCGTGAACGAGCGTGACCGCCCGGTGCCGCCCGACACGCAGGAGATCATGGCGGCTCGACTCCCGGCGCCGGTCGAGGTCGTCCGCGTCGACTCGGGCCACCTGCTGCCCGTGACGTCACCCGCTCTCTTCGCGCAGCTGGTCAGGGATGTCGCTGCCGACGGATCGGCCTGCACCGGCCCCGTACCCCCCCGCCATGCGTCGCCGTCGCGCACGAGCGGCGCGGCCAGCGCGAGCGCCAGCACGGCCACGACGAGCACGGCCAGGCCGACGGTGCCGGCCGAGATCCCCTTCTTGGCGGGCTCGGCGGTGCGGCTGTCACGCCACCGGGCGCCGCCACCATCGCCGCGTACTGGGCCTGGGCGACCCGCTCGGCGTCGGCGGGCGATATCGGTCGCGCGTTTGCCCCGGCGGCCGAGAAGAACGACAGCAGGTCGACGTAGATCCCGGCCCGCATGGTGATGGCTTCGCCCACGCCGTCCTCGTTGGTCGCCGCGAAGTAGGTCACGCGGCGGGCGCCGGGAATGGACGGCCACGGCGTCCGAGCTGACGATCTCGCCCGACTCGAGGGAGTGCTGGGCGGCCTGGAGGAACACCTGGGCCCCCACGTCGTCGGGGAAGCGGACGAGCAGGTCCTGCACCTGGTCGAGCCCCCCGTCGGCCTGCCAGACCCGCTCGTAGGTGGAGATCGACTTCGCCAACGTCGACAGCGCCCCTCCGCCGCCGCGGGGTCCGGCGCGTTCGAGGCGAACTGCGAGGGGTCGAGCGGGCCCTGCGACGTGACGGCGTAGCCCGGGCCGAGGTTGGGGACGACCACCGAGCCGAGCGCAGTCGCGGACGGGGCGGCGGCCGAGGCGGGAGCGATGCCGGCCACCACCAGGAGGAGGGAGGACCCCGCACCGCCACGAACCGGGACCGGGCCACGGGGCCGCCGGGCCGCCGGGTCCTCACGCGATGAAGTACTTGGCCTCTGGGTGGTGGCAGATGATGGCGTCGGTGGTCTGCTCGGGGTTCAGCTGGTACCCCTCGCTCACTGTCACGCCGATGCGGTCCCCGCCCAGCAGCTCCACGACCTTGGCGTTGTCGGTGAGGTCGGGGCAGGCCGGGTAGCCCCACGAGTAGCGCCCGCCCCGGTACTGCTGGCTTGAACAGCCCGGTGAGGGTCGGGCCGTCCTCGCCGGCGTACCCGAGCTCCTCGCGGATCCGGCGGTGCCAGTACTCGGCCGTGGCCTCGGCCATCTCGACGCTGAGGCCGTGCAGGAAGAGGTACTCCTGGTAGTGGTTCTCGGCGAACAGGCGGGCCGTCTCCTCCGACGCCCGGGCGCCGATGGTGCACAGCATGAAGCTGGCGAAGTCCTCTTCGCCCGAGCCCGTCGGGCGGAAGAAGTCCGCGATGCAGAGCCAGGGCTCCTTGCGCTGGCGGGGGAAGGTGAAGCGCATCCACTCCGACGACCGCGTCTCGTCCTTCCAGATGACGAGGTCGTTGCCCTCGGCGTTGGCGGCGAAGTGGCCGTAGGCGACGGACGGCACCAGGAGGTCGGCCTCCTTGGCCTTGCCCAGCTGCTCGCGCAGCGTCCCCTTCACCCGGTCCTTGAACTCGGCGTCGTTCTCGCCGCCCTCGGGCCGGAAGCCCCACTGGTTGCGGAACAGCGCGGTCAGGTTGATGTACTCGGCGATCTCGTCGATCGGGATCCCGACGGCCACCCGGGCCCCGACGAAGGGCGGGGTGAAGAGCGGGTTGTCGGCGGCCACGTCGGCGCGGGCGGGCTGGCCCTCCACCGGGCTGGTGTCCGGGTCGTCCAGCCTGCTGCGCCGGGGGACGTTCTTCTCGGAGATCTCGCGCCCGAAGGTGGGGTCGTCCTCGCCCTTGCGCTTGAGCTCGACCAGGCGGTCCATGGTGCGCAGACCCTCGAAGGCGTCGCGCCCGTAGAAGAGCCGCCCGTCGTACACCTCGCGCAGGTCCCGCTCGACGTAGGTGCGGGTGAGGGCCGCCCCGCCGAGGAGGACCGGGATGTTCGACAGCGACGCGGTCGTTCAGCTCGACCAGGTTCTCGCGGATGATGAGCGTCGACTTCACCAACAGCCCGCTCATGCCGATGGCGTCGGCCTTGTGCTCCTCGACCGCGCTGACCATCTCGTTGATGCCGATCTTGATCCCGAGGTTGACCACCTCGTACCCGTTGTTGGTGAGGATGATGTCGACGAGGTTCTTGCCGATGTCGTGCACGTCGCCCTTGACCGTGGCCAGGACCACGGTGCCCTTGCCCCCCTGGTCCGACTTCTCCATGTGGGGCTCCAGGAAGGCGACCGCGGTCTTCATGGTCTCGGCCGACTGCAGCACGAAGGGCAGCTGCATCTCGCCCGAGGCGAAGCGTTCTCCCACGACCTTCATGCCCTCGAGGAGGATGTCGTTCACGATGGCGAGCGCCTCGGTGCCGGACTCGAGCGCCTCGGTCAGGTCGCCCTCCAGCCCGTTGCGGTTGCCGTCGATGATGCGCTGGGACAGCCGCCGGTCGACGGGCCAGTCGAGGTGCTCGTCGGCCGCTCCCGCGTCGACCTTGACGCCCTCGAAGAGCCCCAGCAACTCCTGCAGGGGGTCGTAGCCGTCGGTGCGCCGGTCGTAGACCAGGTCGAGGCAGACCTCCTTGACCCGGTCGTCGATGCGGGACAGCGGGAGGATCTTGGAGGCGTGCACGATCGCCGCGTCCAGCCCGGCCTCCACGCACTCGTGCAGGTAGACCGAGTTGAGCACCTGGCGGGCGGCCGGGTTGAGGCCGAAGGACACGTTGGAGAGACCCAGGATGGTGGAGACGCCGGGCAGCTCCGCCTTGATGGCGCGGATGCCCTCCAGCGTCTCGATCCCGTCCCGGCGGCTCTCCTCCATGCCCGTGGACAGCGGCAGGGCGAGCGGGTCGAAGAGGAGGTCCTCGGGGGCCAGGCCGTAGCGCTCCACGGCGATGTCGCGGATGTTGCGGGCGGCGCGCAGCTTCCACTCGGCCGTGCGGGCCTGGCCCTCCTCGTCGATGCAGGTGCACACGACGGCGGCGCCGAACTCGCGGGCGAGCCGGAGGAACGTGTCGAGCCGGGTGCCGGGCTCGTCGCCCTCCTCCAGGTTGACCGAGTTGAGGATGGGCCGCCCGCCGATCCACGACAGCGCGGCGCGCACCACCGGGCCCTCGGTGGAGTCGACCATGAGCGGCACGCTCGACTGCGTGCAGAGGCGGCTCGCCACGTCGGTCATGTCGGACACGCCGTCGGCGCCCGTGTAGTCGACGCAGACGTCGATGAGGTGCGAGCCCTCCTTGACCTGGTCACGCGCCATGGCCACGCAGGTGTCCCAGTCCGCGTCGAGCATGGCCTCGCGGAACGCCCGCGATCCGTTGGCGTTGGTGCGCTCGCCGACGACGAGGAAGGAGGCGTCCTGCTTGAACGGGACCGAGGTGTAGATGGAGGCCGCGGCGGGCTCGTGGAGCGGCGTGCGGGCCGCCGGGGTGGCGCCGGCGCAGCGCTCGACGACCGCCGCCAGGTGTTCGGGCGTGGTCCCGCAGCACCCGCCGATGGCGGAGACGCCGAACTCGGTCACGAACCGGTGCAGGTGCCCGGCCAGGTCCTCGGGGGTGAGGTCGTAGTGCATGAGGCCGTCGACCACCGACGGGAGGCCCGCATTGGGGACGCAGGCGATGGGGACGCGGCTGGCCCCCGACAGGTGGCGCAGGGCCTCGCTCATCTCGACCGGGCCGGTGGCGCAGTTGAGGCCGACCACGTCGACCTGCATCGCGTCGAGCACGGTGAGCGCGGCGCCGATCTCGGTGCCGGGCAGCATGCGGCCGGTCAGCTCAATGGTCACCTGCGTCTGCAGCGGCACGTAGCGGTCGAGGGCGACCATGGCGCGCCGGGCGCCGTTCACGGCGGCCTTGATCGAGAGCATGTCGAACTGGGTCTCAATCAGGAGGAGGTCGACGCCGCCCTCGAGCAGCCCGAGCGCCTGCTCCTCGTAGGCGTCGCGGAACTCGGCGTACGAGATGTGCCCGAGCGTCGGGAACTTGGTGCCCGGGCCCATGGAGCCCGCCACCCAGCGCGGCCGCTCGGGCGTCGAGAACTCGTCCCGCACGGCACACGCCAGCTCGGCGGCCCGCCGGGTCAGCTCGCGGGCGCGGTCGGCCAGCCCGTACTCGGCGAGGACGACCGAGGTCGAGCCGAAGGTGTCGGTCTCGACCACGTCGCACCCGACCTCGTAGAAGGAGCGGTGGACCTGGGCCACGAGGTCGGGGCGGGTCTCGACGAGCCACTCGTTGCACCCCTCGAGGTCGGGGCCGCCGAAGTCGTCGGGGCCGAGGCCGAGGAGTTGGAGGTTCGTCCCCATGGCGCCGTCGAAGATGACGACGCGCTCGCCCAACGCCTGGAGGTAGGTGGAGGCGGACGGGTCGAGACGACCCAGGAGTTCGGGGGAGGGAGCCACCCCTCAAGGATACCGGCGGCCCCCGGTGCCCCAGAACCGGCCCCGGTAGCATCCGGCCTGATGAAGCCGAAGATCTACACCAAGAGCGGCGACGACGGGACGACCGGGCTGCTCTTCGGGGGCCGGGTGCCCAAGGACTCGCGCCGGATCGAGCTGAACGGCACCGTGGACGAGGCGCAGGCCGCCATCGGCGTGGCCCGGGCCGACACGCCGGCGGGGTCCGAGGCCAACGACCGCCTGACCGCGCTGGCCCGCGATCTCTACGTGTTGATGGCGGAGGTGGCCACCGCCCCGGAGAACCGCAGGAAGCTCCGGGCGGGCTCCAGCCTGGTGACTCCGGACATGGTGACCGCGCTCGAAGAGGGCATCGACGAGCTCCTGTCCCGCGTCGACATGCCGAGCGACTTCACCGTGCCGGGGGAGAACCGGGTGGCCGCCGCGCTCGATCTGGCCCGCACCATCGTCCGCCGGGCCGAGCGGCTGGCCGTGACCGAGCCCGTGGAGGGCTCCTTGGTCGTCCCGTACCTCAACCGGCTGTCGGACCTGCTGTGGGCGATGGCGCGCTGGCAGGAGGGACCCGAGCACGTGCTCTCCAAGCGCGACGGGGGCTAGCGCGAGGGGGTCGAATCCCCGTAGGCCAACAGGTTCGAGCGCATCCCGAACAGCTTCGTGCCGGTCACCGTCGGCTCGACGCCCGCCGGGAACAGCGCCCGCAGGTCGCGCTCGTCCAGGAGGTTCAGGTTCTCGGTGGTGGCCCATGCGTCCTTGCCGAGGTGCCTGAGCGCGTGCTGGTGGTGGTGCTGGGGGAGCCAGTGGAGGAAGGGCACGTAGGTGTGCAGCTCCACCGGGTACCAGCGGTTGGGTGTGGTGACGAAGAACCGCTTCGACACCCGGAGGAGCTCGGCGAGGAACTGGCGCTGCTGCGCCCGGTCGCCGACGTGCTCGATCACTGCGGTCGAGAAGGCCACGTCGAACTGGTCGTCGTCGAACGGGAGGGACCCGCCCGCGGTCTGCACGAAGGTCAGGCCGGGGTGGGCCGCCTCGAGGCACGAGGCATCCTCGATGCTCGTCGCCGTGATCCGTTCGGGATGCGGGTACCACTTCTCGAAGAAGTTCGAGTCGGCCGCCGTCTGGTCGGGCGTCACGCCGACATCGAGAATGGTCGTGTCGGCCGACGGGGCCATCACGTCCATGAAGGCGCCGTAGAACTTCCTCCGCCCGGCGATGTTGAACTTGGTGATCACGCCGCGCCAACGGTGCCCGCTGTTGGTGTAGTCGATGTGGCCGTCCCCTGGGCTCGGGTCTTGGCGGTCGGTGGGCATGGTCGCGGGGTACGCCGGGGCGGGTGCGCGTGGGTGTCCAACGGCGGGCGAGAATCGTCCTGCCCAGCTCGGGTGGGGATTCGTCGATGACGTCCATGACACTCTCTCATATGTCCCGGTGGGGCATCGGGTACGCACCGGTGGGACCTCCGCCGGCACTCAGTCCAGCGACAGTCGAGCGCCCGGGTCCGCACGCATCGCCATAGCCAGACACGCCGACCGCCGCCCGGCCCCGAGGCGGCACTCACCGTCCGCACAGCCGTCCGACGGTCTGTCGGTGCCGGCGACGACGCTGGTCACGCCCAACCGGCGACGTTCGCCAGTAGCCCGGGCGCAGAGATACTGGGCGCGGTTCCCGACGAAGAGTGTTGAGCAGTACAGACCGGTCGGACCGGACGCCCTCCTCTCCGGCGCCGCCTGGCGACCGCCCAGCAGCGAAAGCGCAGTCGGTCGGCTGCCACAGCATGGCCAAGCAGTGGCGGTGAGGCATAGGGTAGTCGCCGCCAGCGGCCGCTGGTATCTGATTGACGTCGTCACTCGTGAAGAAGCTCGGTACGTCCGCTGGACATGCTGTAGGCCACACGGGATGACGGGATCAGACCCGATCCCCACCACCACGCAGACGAGTGAGGACAGCGAACGGCCAACACTCGATCTCGCTCCGCTGGCCCGGGGGACCCGCGCGGAAGGTCGTCTCTCGATCTCCGCCCGATCGAAAGGTGAAGCCACCGATACCCCTCGTCGAGCGCCACGCGAAAGCACCAACCAGAGCCAGAAGACGACGGCGAACCGGACGAACGATGTCTCCGAGACGGAAGAGCACCAGAACGGCGTCGATACCGGACCCGGTGTCATGGTTGTCGATCAAGAGCGAGGTCCCAGGAGCACCAGAAGCTCAAGAGCGCCACGCGCAAAGAGCGCACGAGCACGGCCGGCGAAGCAGCACGACGCAGCCGAGGAGGAGCAGGAGGAGCGAAGCCGACGTAGAACGTGACCTCTGCCGCTCGCGGCCGTGAACGCGCTCGAGAGCGATTTGTCCAGCCGAAGTCGATCCACTGTGGCAACCCGGGTGACGAGCTCGCCGCACCGAACTGAAGGCGCAAGCGCGGACGAGGCGGCCCGAAGCGATCGGCCCGAGAAACTGACGTAGAGCGGATAGCGCTGAAGAGGCAAAGACACGACGGCCGCCGCAGCCGGCGAAACATCGGGCTCGCCGACGACGCGGCGGTAGATCAGGCGAGCGCGACAAGAGCCAGAGCCAGAAACAGGGTGGTGATGGACAGGATCTCCTCGGACACGAAGAGCTGAACGGCCGCCAGCAATCCGATGATCGACCCCCCACAGGGGTGTCCATTCGTGTCGATCAATTGGCGATGGCGAAGACGAGCAGCGGTGGGATCACCACGAACACGTAGGTGATCCTGCCGAACCCGCCTCTTCCAATGCGAAGGAAGAGAAGCCATAGACGAGTCCACCCAGCCATGCCGCCGGCCACCACAACCCATCGGCGAGAAGACGAACATGCAGCGCCGACAGCGCAAAACACGTCAGCAGGTCGGTCATGGTCTGGACGACGCCGATTGTCTGGGTGAGGGTGCAGCGAGGGAGCCGAGAGCGAGCACCGAGGTGTTCCACATGACGTTGATGCCGAGCGCGTCGAGGTAGTTGGTCACGAGTACCGAGGCCCGTGGTCACCGCCGACGGCGTCCAGTGGATGAACCATCGAGGAGGACCTGGTCCCAGCAGTTGCAGCCGTTGAGTGCGATGACCAGTGGGTCCAGACCGGCCAGAAGCCGAGGACGGCGAGCGGAAGGTACGAGCCGAACCCGAGCAGCAACGGGAGCCACGAGGGGAGAAGTGCGCGGGATGATCGGTCGTCCGAGCGGAGGCATCTGCGTCCTCCATCGCACTTCGGCTCCCGGGGCACGGTGCGGGACGGGGTGCTCACGGACATCCGGGAGACGTCGCCCCCACGCAAGCAGGATCGGGCTCAGGATCGGAGATCGTCGCAGGTGCCATCTGAGAGTCGGTCGCCGGGTCGCGGATCTCTGTCGAGTGATGCGTACCCGCAACTCTGTCATACGGAGGGCCTGAGGGTCGGAGCCCCAGCGTCCGCGGTGGATTCGCCCACGCTGGGCTCGGGGCCCGGTCGAGCGAGGGCGAGCGATGGTCGTGGCCGTCGGGTCGGCCCAGCGCCACCGCGCCGAACAGGCGCCACTCCCCGGGAACCCCGAGGCACCGGCCCAGCTCGTCCTCGCCCCGGAAGCTGCCCAGGAGGCAGGCGCCCAGCCCGGCGTCCACGGCGCCGAGGAGGACCGCCATCACGCCGAAGGCGGCATCCCCGGTCCAATAGGGGACCGGCCATCGCTCGGTCCCCTCGCCCAGCCCCGAGTCCGACTTGTCCGGCTCGCCGTAACGCGCCACGTACTGCTCGGCGGACGAATAGGCCAGGAGGATGACCGGCGCCCGGCGCAGCCCCGCCCAGCGGCCGCTGGCGCTCCGCCAGGCCTCGTCGGTCGTGGCGTCGAAGTAGAGGGCGGTCTGTGCGGGCCCCTCGAGCACCACCCAGGCCGTCCCGCCGGTGTTGCCGGCGGTCGGCGAGCGCAGCGCGTCGGAGAGGATGTGCTCGACGACGGCCGGATCGAGGGGCTCGGGGCTGAAGCTGCGCACCATGGCGCGGCGGCGGATGGCCTCGTGCAGCTCCACGGGCCGCAGTCTCCCCGTGCCGCGCCGTCCCCCCCTCTCTCTCCCCCCCCCCCCCCCCCACGCCCCCCCCCCCCCCCGTCCGGCATCCGGGAATGTTGACCCCGCTGGTAGTGTTTTACCGTTTGGTGCCGTCCGTGTGCACGGGCTGGCACGACCCGGAGGTTCGACTGTGCCCACTCCCCGAGACCTGCTGAACGAGGCCAAGGCGTCCATCCGCGAGGTGGACCAGGCTGACGCGCAAGCCCTGTTGGAGGGCGGCGGCGTGACGTTCCTCGACGTCCGGGAGCCCGACGAGTACGAGCAGGGTGCCCTGCCCCACGCCGTCCACCTGCCCCGCGGCCACCTCGAGTTCCAGGTCGAGGGCAAGCTCCCCGACAAGGGGGCGCCGATCGTCGTCTACTGCGCAGGCGGCGTGCGCTCGGCCTTCGCCGCCAAGACCATGGGCGACCTCGGCTACACCGACGTGCAGTCGCTGGTCGGCGGCTTCAACAAGTGGAAGGACGACGGTCGCCCCTGGGCGGCGCCCGAGACCCTCACCCCGACGCAGCGCAACCGCTACCAGCGCCACCTCCTCCTGCCCGAGGTGGGCGAGGTGGGCCAGCTGAAGCTGCTCGGTTCCAAGGTGCTCCTGCTGGGCGCGGGCGGCCTGGGGTCGCCGGCGGCCCTCTACCTGGCCGCCGCGGGCGTCGGGACGCTCGGCATCATCGACATGGACGTCGTCGACGAGTCCAACCTGCAGCGCCAGATCCTGCACAACATGGACCGCGTGGGCGACCGCAAGGTCGACTCGGCCAAGAAGACGCTGACGGCCTTGAACCCCGACGTCAACGTCGTCACCTATGACGTGCGGTTGGGAGCCGACAACATCCTCGACATCATCGACGGCTACGACGTCATCGTCGACGGGACCGACAACTTCCCGACCCGCTACCTGGTCAACGACGCCTCCTTGCTCAAGCGGATCCCCGTGATCCACGGGTCCATCTTCCGCTTCGAGGGCCAGGTCACCGTCTTCGACCCCTACAACGGTCCCTGCTACCGCTGCCTCATCCCCGAGCCGCCGCCGGCCGAGCTCGCCCCGTCGTGCTCCGAGGCCGGCGTGCTCGGCGTGCTGCCCGGCATCATCGGGTCGATCCAGGCCGTCGAGACCATCAAGGTGCTCCTCGACCTGGGCGACCCCCTCATCGGGCGGCTGCTCGCCTACGACGCGCTCGAGGAGTCGTTCCGGACCTTCAAGGTGCGCCGCGACCCGGCCTGCCCGGCCTGCGGGCCCGACGCCGGCGAGATCATCATCGCCGAGTACGACGACCTCTGCATGCCGCACGCCCACTGATCGACGGCGGGCACGGGGTCGCACGGCCTCCTGGCTCTGACCGTCGGTCTCGTTGCAGTCGATCGTCGGGGGTCGCCCACGGGCAGCCCGTACTCCATCAGGCCGACGGGGCGGGTGACGCCGCCGATCCCGGGCTTGCTCCACTCCTCGTAGAGGGCGTCGGCGTCGCGCACGGAGAGGTAGGTCGTGCCCGGATCGTGGTCGGGGTCCAGCGCCAGGTGGAGGCTCACCCCGTCGCGGTTGGCGAACCCGTAGTCGCCACCGCCTTCGTAGCCGAAGGTCGAGAACCCGAGCGCGGCGTAGTGGGCCAACGCGGCGGCCATGTCGCCGACCGGGAAGATCGGGCTGAACTGCCGGAAGCGCCGGGCGGGACGCCGCTGCGCCGGTCGCCGGCCGCCGTCGTCTCGGTCTTGATCTCGGCCAGCGCCATCAGCCCGGCCCGCATGGCCTCGACCTCGGCCGGCGACACCCTGCGCCGCCAGCTGCGCGTCGATCGCCTCGGTGCCGCGTCCGACCGCCGCCACGACCTCGTTCCCGCGCGCGGTCCGCTCCAGGTGATCCGGCGCCGGTCGGACGGGTCGGGGTTGCGTTCCAGGTAGCCCCGGTTCACCAGGACGTCGATCGCCTGGCTCACCGCCTGCTTGCTCACGCCGAGGCCGCCCGGCAGGTCCCCTGGCGCCGCGCCGGTCGCAGAGACGCTGAACAGGATGAAGGCGCCGTTCTTGGGCAGGTCGTTGACGCCGATCGCCTGCAGGTGGGCCCGGATGGAGCGGGCGTAGGTCCCCCTCGCCGCGCGCATCAGGGTCGGGGTGGCGAGGTCGGAGAGGTCGGCAGGCATGGCGTCACCCTAGGGACGAGAACAGAGATAGTCAAGAACCTTGATAGTCCAGATCCTTTGCATCCTCCCTGCCTAGAGTGTCCTCACGCCTCCGACCGACCTGCTCACGCGCCCCTTCACCGAGGCCGACGCGCCGGCGCCGCCGGTGGAGCTGCCCGGGCTGACCTCACGCCGGGTGAAGCGCAACCGCAGGCTGTGGGTGGCCGGGCTCCTGGCCCTGGCTCTCCTGATCGCCCTGCTGGTCGGCCGGGGCGGCGGGCACCCCTCCGCCGCGGGGCAGAGCCACAGCGGGGCGGGGCGGCACCACAAGCCGCCGCCGCCGCACGCCGGCAATCCCCGCCTCGACCCGGACTGGGAGGGCGACGGGCAGGCGGTGACCTTCGCCTTCGGCGGCGACGTCCACTTCCCGGCCGGCACCAACCTCGGTGACCGGCTGGCGGCCGATCCCTCCGACGCCCTGGGGCCCACGGTCCCCGCCCTCCTCTCGGGCGTCGACCTCTCCATGGTCAACCTGGAGTCCGCGCTGACGGACGGCACCTGCCCGGACCCCCAGCCCAAGCAGTACGTCTTCTCTGCGCCGCAGTCCGCCATCTCGGCCTTCCAGGGTGCCGGCGTGTCGCTGATCACCGAGGCCAACAACCACGGCGAGGACTGCGGGCAGCCGGGCCTGCAGACGGCGCTCGCGGCCCGGGCCCAGACGGGCTACACGATTCTCGGCATCGGCCAGAACGCGGCGCAGGCCTTCACCCCCTACACGACCACCATCCACGGGCAGCACATCGCCATCATCGCGGCGACCCAGGTCATCGACTCCGACCTGCAGACGGCGTGGACGGCGACCGCGACCCAACCGGGCCTCGCCTCGGCCTACGACGTGAACGACCTCGTGGCCGCGGTGGAGGCGGCGCGCAAGACGGCCGACACCGTGATCGTCTACCTGCACTGGGGCACCGAGCTCGATGCGTGCCCCAACCCGCTGCAGGAGCCCCTGGCCCAGGCGCTGGTCCAGGCCGGCGCCGACATCATCGTCGGGACCCACGCCCACGTCCTGCTCGGCGGCGGCTACCTCGGCTCGGCCTACGTCGACTACGGCCTGGGCAATTTCGCCTTCTACGACAACTCGCCCCCCGAGAACGCCAGCGGCTCGCTCGTGATCTCGGCCACCGGCCGCCACATCGACCAGGTCACCTGGCGCCCGGCCGTGATCGTCGACGACCTGCCCCAGCCGCTCTCGGGCGACGCCGCCACGGCGGCCCTGACCGCCTGGAACCAGGCCCGGTCGTGCACGAACGTGGCGGTCACGCCGGGGGCGCCCCTGGCCTCGGTGCAGACCGAGACCGCACCCGCGTCGCCGGCGACGGTGCAGGCGCTCTCGACGGACTCGGGCTAGACGCCGGCGCCTGGTCCCGGCATCCGGCGAGGGCGAGTGCGAGCAGCTAAACAGGGGGAGATGGCATCGGAGGGGACCTTCCACGTCAACGGCGTCGACCTGGCGTGGGCCGAGCGCGGAAGCGGTCCGACCCTGGTGCTCTGCCACGGGTTCACGGGCTCCTCGCTCGACTTCGCCCTGACGGCGGACGCGCTGGCGACGGAGCGGCGCGTGGTCACGCTCGACCAGCGCGGGCACGGGCACTCGACCCGGACGGGCCGGCTCGAGGGCTACAGCATCGGGCAGCTGGCGGCGGACCTCGGCGCGTTCATCGATGCGGTGGGCGGCGGCCCGGTCGACCTGCTGGGCCATTCCATGGGCGGCCGGGTCGTGATGGGTGTCGTCCTGGCCCGGCCGGACCTCGTGCGCTCGCTGATCCTCATGGACACCACCGCCTGGTCCTTCATCCCGCCCGACGAGGGGATGCGCAACCTCGTCCACGGCTACATCGACGCGTTCGACCCGTCCCAGGGGATGCCGGAGTCGCTGAGCCCCGGTGGCCCCGAGGACGCCCTCATCGAGGCCCACACGCCACCGGAGTGGCAGCGGGAGAAGGAGGCCAGCTTCGCGGCAATGGACGCCTACGCCGTCAAGGGCCTCGGCACCGAGCTCATGGGCGCCGAGGCCCCCGGTGACAACGGGCAGTCCCCGGGGGTGGACCTCGCCGCCATCGCCTGCCCCACCACCGTCATCGTGGGAGAGCACGACCATCCGCTGGTCGACCAGGCGCCAGCGCTGGCGGCCGCGGTGGCGGACGGCCGGCTGACGGTCATCACGGGCGCCTACCACTCGCCCCAGCTGACGCATGCGACCGAGTGGCGTGCCGCCGTGCTGGACCATCTGGCGTGGGCCGCGGCGTCATGACCGACGCCACGCCACCGCAGGCGGGCGACCGCATCGAGCTCGCCGGCACCGAGGTGGCCATCCCGCCGCTCGGCGTGGGGACCTGGGCCTGGGGGGACAAGGGCACCTGGGGCATGGGCGGCTACGACCAGTCGTTCACCGAGACGTCCATCCGCGAAGCCTGGGAGGCCAGCATCGAGGCCGGCGTCGTCCTCTTCGACACCGCCGAGATCTACGGCAAGGGCGAGAGCGAGCGCATCATCGGGCGCCTTCTCGCCGCCGATCCCGGTGTGCGCAACCGCGTCGTGATCGCCACCAAGTTCATGCCGAGCCCGTGGAAGGTGAACGTGCGCGCCGCGCTCCTCTCGGCGGCCCGCCGGTCGCGCGAACGGCTCGGGACCGACACCATCGACCTCTACCAGATCCACGGCCCCGTCTCGCTGCGCTCCCACGACGCGCTGGCCGACGCACTGGCCGCGGCGCACGCCGAGGGCATCGTGCGCGCCGTGGGCGTTTCCAACTACTCGGCCAAGGAGACCCGCGCCATGGACGCGGCACTGCGCAGGCGCGAGCTGCGGCTGGCCAGCAACCAGGTGGAGTTCTCGCTGCTGCGCACCATGCCGCTGCGCGTCGGCCTCATCGACACCTGCCGCGAGCTCGGCGTCGTGCCGCTGGCCTACTCGCCCATCGGGCAGGGGCGCCTGACGGGGAAGTACTCGGCGGCCAACCCCCCGCCGGACGGCCGCAACTTCGGCGCCCACCCCATGGCCGAGGTGGACGCCATCGTGACCCAGCTGCGCCGCATCGGCGAGGCCCACGGCGATCGCACCCCGAGCCAGGTGGCCCTGGCCTGGCTCATCGCCCACGGGGCGGTGCCGATCCCGGGGGCCAAGAACCGGGACCAGGCCGAGCAGAACGCCGGCGCCCTCGGATGGCGCCTGACCGACGCCGAGGTGGCCCTCCTCGATGCGGCCTCGCTCGACGGCAAGCGGGGCGTCTCGCAGCGCATTTGGCAGCACGGCTGACCGCGGCGGTACCGTCTTGAGGTGATCGCCGCGCTCGCCGACGCGGGACTCCCGCCCCTGCGAGGGTCGCAACTGCTCTCCACGCAGTTCGACTTCGTGCCGGTGGCGATGATCCTCGCCGCCCTCGTCCTCTACCTGTGGGGGGTACGGCGGAACAACGCGCTCAACCCGCGCCACCCTTGGTCGGTCGGCAAGACGGTGGCCTGGATCGCTGCGCTCTTCTGCACCGGCTTCGCCATCTTCAGCTTCGTCGGCGTCTACGACGGCGAGCTCTTCTGGGACCACATGGTCCAGCACCTGATCCTGATCATGGTGGCCGCTCCGCTCTTCGCCATCGCCTCCCCCCTGGAGCTGGCCTGGCGCTCCACCACCGGCACCGCGCACGTCGTCGTCACTGAGGCGTTGCGCTCGCGCGTGGCCACGTTCCTCGGGAACCCGATCGTCGCCTTCATCCTCTACGCCGTCGTCATTCCCGTCAGCCATCTGACCGTCTGGTACAACTACACGCTCACCCACGAGAGCATCCACAACGCGGAGCACCTCGTCTTCCTCCTCGTGGGCTACCTGTTCTGGCGGCAGATCTTCGGGAACGATCCCAACGCCCACCGGCTCCACCCGGCCCTGCAGTTCTTCTACCTCTTCATGGCCATCCCCATCGACACCTTCACGGGGCTGTCACTGGCCGGCGCGTCCCACGAGCTGTTCCCCGCCTACTTCGCCACCCACCGGACCTGGGGCCCGTCCTACGTGACCGACCTCCACATCGGCGGCGACATCATGTGGGTGGTCGGCGACACGCTCATGCTCTGGCCGATGATCCCCGTCGCCCTGCGCTGGATGCACATGGACGAGCGCCGGGCGGTGCGCGTCGACCGCGAGCTCGACGCCGCCGCGACCGCCGAGGCGGCCGCGGCGGGACCGGTCCCCGATCACCCACCGAGGTCCATCAGCTCCACCCGCACCCCGTCCGGGTCGGTGCAGTAGAGAAATTCGAGCGCCGTCCCGCCCAGATCGATGGTGGTGCGGCTCGACTCGACGACGGCGCCCCCGAGCTCGACGATCTTGGCCGCCGTGCCCGCCAGGTCGCGCACCCGGAACGAAAGATGGGTCAGGCCGAGCTGGTTGACCGCCCTCCGTGCGCGCTCGCCGAAGGGAGCGGGCTCGCTGAAGGCCAGGAGCTCAATGGCCGTCGGGCCGCGGCGGATGAACTGCGACGTCACGGTCACGTCGGGCAGGTCCATGAGCGCGGCGAACTCGGAGCCGATGGCGTGCGATTCGGCCTTCTCGAAGCCGAGCGCGTCGCAGTAGAAGCGCAGCGAGCGCTCCAGGTCGCTCACGCAGATGCCGAAGTGCGAAAAAGCCGTTCCCAGGTCGTCGTCCACGGGCCGTAGTCTGCCCCGTGTGGCCCCAGGGCCCGAATCCTCCGTAGGCTCGTTGCCGTGACAGCGGAGAAGAAGGACCCCCAGGCCAGCCCGGAGCGCCGCACCGACTCGGGCATCGCCATCGAGCCCGTGTACCGAGCGGGCGACCTCGAGGGCTGGGACCCCGCCGCACAGCTGGGCGAGCCGGGGGCGTACCCCTACACACGCGGCGTCCACCCGCAGATGTACCGCTCGAAGCTGTGGACCATGCGCCAGTACGCCGGCTTCGGCTCCGCCGAGCAGACCAACCAGCGCTTCAAGTTCCTCCTCGACGCCGGCCAGACCGGGCTGTCGTGCGCCTTCGACCTGCCGACCCAGATGGGCTACGACTCCGATCATCCCCGGGCCGAGGGAGAGGTGGGCAAGGTGGGCGTCGCCATCGACTCCCTGGCCGACATGCGCCTGCTCATGGCCGACCTCCCGATGGACAAGGTCACGACGTCCATGACGATCAACGCCACCGGCGCCATCCTGCTCCTCCTCTACCAATTGGTGGCCGAGGAGCAGGGTGTGTCGAGCGAGAAGATCCGCGGCACCATCCAGAACGACATCTTGAAGGAGTACATCGCGCGCGGGACCTACATCTACCCGCCGCGCCCCTCCATGCGTCTCATCGTCGACACGTTCTCGTATTGCGCGGCGAACCTCCCGAGCTGGAACACGATCTCCATCTCGGGGTACCACATCCGCGAGGCCGGGTCGACGGCGGTACAGGAGATCGCCTTCACGCTCGCCAACGGCATCGCCTATGTCGAAGCGGCCATCGCGGCGGGCATGGACGTCGACGCGTTCGCGCCGCGGCTGTCGTTCTTCTGGAACGCGCACAACAACCTCTTCGAGGAGGTGGCCAAGTACCGGGCGGCGCGGCGCATGTGGGCCCGCATCATGACCGAGCGCTTCGGCGCCCAGGACGACCGCTCCAAGATGCTGCGCTTCCACACCCAGACCGGAGGGTCGACCCTCACCGCCCAGCAGCCCGAGAACAACATCGTCCGGGTGACGGTGCAGAGCCTGGCGGCGGCGCTCGGGGGCACCCAGAGCCTGCACACCAACGGCTTCGACGAGGCGCTCGGCCTGCCCACGACGCGGGCGGCGAAGATCGCCTTGCGCACCCAGCAGATCGTCGGGTTCGAGTCCGGCGTGGCCGACACGGTGGACCCCTTGGCCGGCTCCTACTTCGTGGAATCGCTGACGGACGAGGTGGAGCAGGCGGCGAACGCCTACCTGGAGCGGATCGAACAACTGGGCGGCGCCGTGGCCGCCATCGAGGCCCGCTTCATGCAGGAGGAGATCGAGGCCGCCGCCTACAGCTTCGCCAAGTCGGTCGACGACGGCGAGAAGGTGGTGGTCGGTGTCAACCGCTTCACCGATGCCGAGGCGGAGCTCACCGAGGTCTTCCCTATTGACGTGAAGCTCCAGCAGATCCAGATCGACCGCACGCAGTCCGTGCGGGCCGAGCGCGACCAGGCCGCGGTGGACCGCGCGTTGGCCGACGTCGCCGAGACCGCCAAGGGCGAGGGCAACCTCCTCGTCCCCATGAAGGCCGCCCTCAGGCAGATGGCCACCCTCGGCGAGGTGTCCGACGTCCTGCGGGTGGAGTTCGGCGTCTACCAACCCGGGGGCTGAGCCATGGGGCGGACCCGGTTCTGGCCACTGTTCGACCTCGTCGTCCGCACGCCGCGACTGGAGCTCCGCCTGCTCCGGGAGGCAGACCTCGCCGACTTCGTCGAGCTGATCGACGCCGGGATCCACGACCCCGCGACGATGCCGTTCTTCTTCCCCTGGACCGACAGCGAACCCGAGCAGCGCGCCCGGGAGGCGGCGCAGTGGATGTGGCGGCACCGGGCCAACTGGTCCCCCCACAAGTGGGAGCTGACCGGCGGCGTGTTCGTGGACGGGAAGGTCGTCGGCGTGCAGGCGCTCGAGGCCGAGCGCTTCCGCGCCGTCCGCTCCGTCGAGACCGGGTCCTGGCTCGGCCGGACGCACCAGGGCCAGGGTCTGGGTCGCGAGATCCGCGAGGCGGTCCTCCATCTGGCCTTCGCCGGCCTCGGCGCCGAGGAGGCGCTCAGCGGCGCCTTCGAGGACAACGTGGCATCGCTGGCCACGTCGCGCGCGATCGGCTACGAGGAGAACGGAGAGGCGAGGGGCCCTCGACGCGACGGGTCGGCGCGCACGATCCGCTTTCGCCTGGCGCGCGCCGCGTGGGAACGGGGGCGACGCGACGACATCGAGATCGTCGGGCTGGAGGGGTGCCTCGACATGTTCGTCGGCCCCGCCGGCTGAGACGCCGGAGGCTGCTCCCGGCCCGGCGTCACCGTCTCGCTGAGGCACGTGGCGTGACGGGCCAGGTATCGTCGTGCGTCCGTTCGAATCCGGCCGGGCTCCGCAGAAGGATGACATGAAGATCGCTATCGTCGGCACTGGCGCCATGGGCTCGGTGTACGCCAGCCTCCTCGGCAAGGCGGGACACGAGGTATGGGCCATCGACATCTGGCCCGAGCACATCGACGCCATCGCCTCTTCCGGCCTGACCGTGTCGGGGGCCAGCGGCAGCTTCGTCGTCGACAACCTCCATGTCGGCCGCGTGCCGCGTGACGCCGGGACCTGCGACCTCTGGGTGGTCGCGACGAAAGCCTCAGAGGTCGAGGCGGTGGCGGCGGCCATCGCACCGCTCCTCCAGCCCGACAGCATGGTCATGGCCATGCAGAACGGCCTCGGGGCGGGGGAGCGGGTGGCCCGTCACCTCCCGGCGGAGCACATCATCATCGGGATCGCCGAGGGGTTCGGGTCCTCCATCCCCGAGCCGGGACACGTGCACCACGAAGGGATGCGCCTGATCCGGATCGGAGAGATGCACGGCGGCATGACGGACCGGGTCGAGCAGGTGGAGGAGACCTGGCGCGACGCCGGCTTCAACGTCCGGGCGTTCGCCGACGTGAGCCTGATGGTCTGGGAGAAGTTCCTCTGCAACGTGACGCTCAGTGCGCCGTGCGCCGTCTTCGACGTGACCGTCGGCGAGCTGATGTCGAATCCGGAGGCCTGGCGCGTCGCGCTCGGCTGCACCGCCGAGGCCTACCGGCTCGGCCTCGCCCAGGGGATCCCGTTCTCCTTCGACGACCCGCTCCAGTACGTGACCGACTTCGCCGCCACCATCCCCAACGCCAGCCCGTCGATGCGCCTCGACCACCTCGCCCGCCGGCCCTCGGAGATCGACGCCATCAACGGGCAGGTCGTCGCGCTGAGCCGCGAGGTCGGGCTCGAGGCCCCGTACAACGAGGCCCTGTGCGCCGTCCTGCGCCACCGCGAGTCGCTGTTCGCGGCGCCCCAGCGCTGATCCTCTCCCAGGGCCGAGAGGCGTACCGCCGAACGGGATCGCCGCGGCGTCAGGCCCCGCGTGATCTCTTCCCGAGCCGCGGGGTCTTCCCGAGGAGCCAGTAGGCGCGCCGCTGCCTGAGCGCACTCCGCCGCAACGGGTCGTCGGGGTCCAGGTGCTCGAGAGCGCCGGCCACGACCTGATCGAACATGGCGGAGGCTTCCTTCGATCGCTTGAGCGCCACCAGCTCCGTGGCAATGGCCCACCTCTGCGTGAGGATCGTCCGCTGGTCGGCTCCGTCGCGCTCCAGGCCGGCGAGGGCCTCGGTGAAGAGGCTCAGCGCCATCTCGTGATTGCCGAGGTTCCGCTGCGTCTGGGCCAGCTCGATCACGGCCAGGGAGGTGTCGATGTGGTCGGGCCCCAGCGCGCTCCTCGTGGCCTCGAGCACGCGCACCCGGAGCGGGAATTCGTCGCCGTAGCGGTGTTGCTTGCGCAGCGTGATCGCCAGGTTGGTGGCCGTGCGGATGGACAGTTGGCTGTCCGGGCCGTGGTCGTGGTCGGAGGCCTCGAGGACGCGCTCCCAGAGCCGTCGTGCCGCGTCGTACTCGCCGAGCCGGTCGAGGACGATGGCCAGGTTGAACTCTGTCCGGAGGATCCGGTCGCCGTCCTCGTCCGCCGCTCGATGCTGCAGGGCCAGCAGGGTCGTCAAGACGTGTTCCGCCTCGCGGAGCTCGCCCGCATCGCGCAGCGTCCGGCCGAGGTGCAGCATGGCCTCGAGCGTTCCGGGATCCGCATCCCCGTAGATCTCTCTCCGGGCTTGGAGGAGTATCCGGGCCTCCTCGAGCTCTTGCGCCTGACCGCCGTCCATTGCCCGCCGACGTTATCCGTCGTCGGTCCCGGCTCGGCCCTATGCCACGGCGCGGTGGATGTCCTCGAGCGAGATCTCCGTCGTGTGGTAGCCGCCGCAGCGCACGCAGTCCGCCTCATGCCGGGAAGACCGGATGAGGCGAGTCCGCGCCTCGTTCAGATAGACCGTGAACGTCACGTCGTGGGGATCGGTCTCCAGGTCCCAGTAGGGGCGCCACTCCGTGGAGATGCGCCCTCCTCCGACGGCGATGCCCTTGAGGATGCGGCAGAAGCGCAGCTGTCGGGTGTCGAAGATCCAGGTGCTGTGGCAGGACTCCAAGACGGTGATGTTCATGAGGCGAGCATGACGGTGCTCCCTCAAGCCGAACTCGGAGGAGCCTGACGAGGGGCTTGGAGTCTCGTTGCGGTTCGATGACGCCCGGGCGTCCACGTCGGTGCGGACTCAGGCGGTCACGACGGCTTCGAAGTGCTCCACCACGGGAAAGGGGTCGTAGAAGTGGTGCAGCGCTGCGCGCCAGTCCTGGTA
The DNA here is from genome assembly GCA_963826835.1 of uncultured Acidimicrobiaceae bacterium. Taxonomy (GTDB): domain Bacteria; phylum Actinomycetota; class Acidimicrobiia; order Acidimicrobiales; family RAAP-2; genus Bog-473. The sequence continues at coordinate 249,983 of CAWGYK010000006.1, read as the reverse complement.
CGCCGCCGACCCCCGGAAACCCTCGGTGTGGTCCTCCAGGCGCCCCCACTCGACCAGGAGCAGGAAGGAGCTCGGCCGCTCCACGCAGCGCTCGACGCGCAGCGACACGAAGCCCGGGCTGGCGGCGATGAGCGCCTTCGCGCTCTCCATGGCCTCGAGGAACGCAGCCTCCTGCCCCGGGATGACCTCGAGTTGCGCGTGCTCGGTGATCACGCGCCGAGCAGGCGCGCCCGCAGCGTCGGGTCCGCCGCTGCGTCGATGGCGGTCCAGGCCAGCGCCACCGCGCCGTCACGGACGGCCGCGTCCGCCGACGGGGTGATGCAGGCGGCCGCGAACTCGTGCTGGTGGTTCACGGCGCCATGCGTCTCGATCCCGATGAGCGGGTGGATGGTGGGCACGGCCAGGGAGACGTTGGCCATGTCCGTCGAGAACGTGGGCAGCGGCGCCCCGTCGTCGTCGGCGTCGAAGTGCCGGCCCAACGCCTCGGCGTTGGCGCGGTAGGCCTGCAGGAGGACGGGGTCCGCCTCCATGTGCGAGTAGACCGGCGAGAGTTCCTCGTAGCGGACGGAGCACCCGGTGGCGAGGGCCCCCGCCTCGAAGCAGGCGTCGACCCGGGGCCGCAGGGCGGCCAGCCCCCGGGCGGTGGGCGAGCGCACCATGTAGCGGGCGGTGACGGCGGCCGGGATGACGTTGGCGGCACCCGGGCTCTGCGTGACCACCCCGTGCACCTGGTCCCCGGGGGGCAGCTGTTGGCGCAGCAGGGCGATGGCGACCTGGGCCACGGTCAGCGCGTCCTGCGCGTTGACCCCCTGCCACGGCGCCGCCGACGCGTGCGCCTCGCGCCCGCTGTAGCTGACGTCGTAGTGGGCGACCGCCAGGCAGGTCGCGGTGAGGCGCTCGATCGGCCAGGGGTGCACCATCATGGCGGCGTGGACGCCGGCGAAGGCGCCCCGCTCGAGCATGAGCACCTTGCCGCCCCCGCCCTCCTCCGCCGGCGTACCGAGGACGCGGACGGTCAGTCCGAGCTCGTCGGCCACGGCCGCCAGAGCCAGCCCGGCCCCGACGGCGGTCGCCGCGATGATGTTGTGGCCGCAGGCGTGGCCCACACCGGGCAGCGCGTCGTATTCCGCGCACACCGCCACCACCAGCTCGCCGTCGCCCGCCCGCGACTCGAGCGCCGTCGGCAGGTCGTACACGCCCTCGTGCACCTGGAGCCCGCCGGCGCGCATGGCCTCGGCGACGGCGTGGGCCGAGGCCGTCTCGTGGAAGCACAGCTCGGGCGTCGAGTGGACCGAGTGGCTGAGGGAGACGAGTTGGTCCAGGTGCCGGTCGACGACTGCGGCGGCGGCGTCCTTGGCCGACGTCACCGACACCTACTCGATCACCGCCACCACGTCGCCCGCCCCGACCGAGTCGCCCGCGCTGACCCGGATCTCCTTGATCACGCCGTCCTTCTCCGCCGCGACGGCATTCTCCATCTTCATCGCCTCGAGCAGGCAGATGGACTGGCCGACCTCCACCACGTCGCCCTCCGCCACCAGGACCTTGACGATGGTCCCCTGCATGGGCACGGTGACCTGGCCCGACCCGCTGCCGGCGACGGCCGACGCCGCGGCCCGCTTGGGCCGCCCGGCGCGGCCGGGCGCGGCCGTCGTGCCCAGGTCGGGCACCCACAGGCGCACCGAGAACCGACGGCCGTCGACCTCGGCGGTCACGTCGCGCTGGACGGTCGGCACCTCGTCCTCGGAGGCGGCCGGGGCCGGGGCACCCGCCACCTCGGCCACCAGGCCGCTCAGGTCGAGCGTGTCCTCGACCCATCTCGTCGAGTGTGTGGCGGCGGCGAAGTCGGGGTGACTGAGGATGGCGACGTCGGCCGGCAGCGTGGTGGCCACCCCGGTGATGCGCGTCTCCCCGATGGCCCGCAACATCCGCCGCCGGGCGGCCTCGCGGTCGGGCGCCCACACGATCAGCTTGGCGATCAGGTTGTCGTAGTACTGCGAGACCGTGTCGCCGGACTCGTAGCCGGCATCGAGGCGGACGCCGGGCCCCGACGGCGCGTGGAACGACGTCAGCGTGCCCGGCGACGGCGAGAAGCGCCCCCCGCTCGGGTCCTCGGCGTTGATGCGCACCTCGATGGCGTGCCCGTTGCGGCTGATGTCGTCCTGGGTGAAGTCGAGCGGCTCGCCCGCGGCGATGCGGATCTGCCAGGCGACGAGGTCCAGCCCCGTCACCAGCTCGGTGACCGGGTGCTCCACCTGGAGGCGGGTGTTCATCTCGAGGAAGTAGAACTCGTCGTCCTGGTACAAGAACTCGACCGTCCCTGCGTTGTAGTAGCCGCAGGCCTGGGAGACCTTCACCGCGGCCAGGCCCATGGCGTGGCGGACGTCGTCGGGGAAGTCGGGGGCCGGGCTCTCCTCGATGAGCTTCTGGTGGCGCCGCTGGGCCGAGCAGTCCCGCTCGCCGAGCCAGAGCGTGGTGCCGTGCTGGTCGCCCAGCACCTGCATCTCGACGTGGCGGGGCCAGGCGAGATACCGCTCCAGGTAGATCTCGGGCCGGCCGAAGTAGGCCTGCGCCTCGCGGGCGGCGGACTCCATGGCCTCCGCCGCCTCCTCCGCCGCCGCGACGACCTTCATGCCGCGCCCGCCGCCGCCGTAGGCCGCCTTGATCGCCACCGGCCAGCCGTGCAGGTCTCCGAACGCCACCACCTCGTCGGGCGAGGTCAGCGGCTCCGACCGGCCGGGGACACCGGCCACGCCGGCCTTCTCGGCCGCCAGGCGGGAGCTGATCTTGTCGCCCATGACCTCAATGGCCTCGGGCGGCGGCCCGATGAAGGTGACGCCGCGCTCGGTGATGGCGCGGGCGAAGTCGGTGTTCTCCGAGAAGAAGCCGTAGCCGGGGTGGACCGCGTCGGCCCCGCTCTCCTCGATGGCGTGGAGGATCGCGTCCGTGTTGAGGTAGCTCTCCGCCGCCGTCTCGCCGCCGAGGGCGTAGGCCTCGTCGGCCATGCGCACGTGGAGCGCGTCGCGATCGAGGTTGGAGTACACCGCGACCGTGGCGATGCCGAGCTCGCGGCACGTCCGGATCACCCGGACGGCGATTTCGCCGCGATTTGCAATGAGGACCTTCTGGAGCACGCTGGCCTTTCCTCCCTGAGGCGGGCCTTCACAATTGCACGCGCCCTATGGTGTCTGCCATGTGGGGCGGCGAGTGGGACGTCCACTGGCTGGCGGAGGTCGACTCCACCAACACGTATGTCCGTGACCGGGCCCGCCACGGGGCCGCCGCCGGACTCGTCGCGGTGGCCGACCACCAGACCGCCGGCCGCGGCCGCCTCGACCGGCGCTGGGAGTCGCCGCCGGGGGCGAACCTGCTGGCCTCGGTGCTCCTGCGGCCCGACTGCCAGGGTGCCGACGTGCACCTGTGCGCGGGGGCGGTGGCGCTGGCCGGGGCCGACGCCTGCCGGGAGGTCGCCGGGGTGGAGGCCGTGCTGAAGTGGCCCAACGACCTGCTGGTGGACGGGGCCAAGCTGGCCGGGGTCCTGGCCGAGGCGGATTTCGCCGGGAGCACCCTCACCGCCGCCGTGGTCGGCATCGGGATCAACGTGGCCTGGCCCGGTCCAAAGGTTGCCGGGGGCACCTGCCTGGACGACCTGGGCGGGAGGGCGCAGCCGGTGGACCGCCGGGTCCTCCTCGAACACCTGCTCGGCGCCCTGGCCCCCCGACGGGCCCTCCTCGACCGGGCCGAGGGCCGGCGACGTCTGGCCGACGAGGTGCGCGCCCGCTGCGCCACGCTGGGCCAGGAGGTGCGGGTGACCCTGGCCGCCGAGGAGCTGACCGGGCGGGCGAGCGCCATCGACGACGCCGGCCACCTGGTGGTCGAGACGGCCACGGGCCTCCGGGCCGTCAGCGCCGGCGACGTGGTGCATCTGCGGCCCCACCGGAGCGGGGGAGGGGTGGGGGGCCTGGGCTAATATCGCGCCCGATATGCGCCTTCTCGTGACGGGAGGTGCCGGTTTCATCGGGTCGAATTTCGCCCGGTACTGGGTCGAACAGCACCCAGAGGACCATGTCGTCGTCTACGACGTCCTCACCTATGCCGGCAACCGACCCAGCCTGTCCGACATCGAGGACAGGATCGTCTTCATTCAGGGCGACATCTGCGACCCGGCCGCCGCCGAGAAGGCGCTGCGTGGAGAGGGGATCGACACGATCGTCCACTTCGCCGCCGAGTCGCACAACTCACTGGCGGTGCTCAACCCCGGGCTGTTCTTCCGCACCAACGTGCTGGGGACCCAGACCATGCTGGAGGCGGCCCGCCAGGCGGGCGTCGGGCGCTTCCACCACGTGTCGACCTGCGAGGTCTACGGGGACCTGCCGCTCGATGCCGACGAGGTCTTCCACGAGGACTCCCCCTATCGCCCCCGTACGCCGTACAACGCGTCGAAGGCCGGGGCCGACCACGCCGTGCGGGCCTACGCCGAGACCTACGGGCTGCCCATCACGATCACCAACTGCGCCAACAACTACGGCCCCTACCAGTTCCCCGAGAAGCTGATCCCGCATTTCTGTGCGCTGGCCCTCGACGACCGGGCGCTCACCCTCTACGCCAGCACGGACAATCGCCGAGAGTGGCTGCACGTCCACGACCACTGCACGGCCATCGACGCCGTGCTCGCCCGCGGGCGGGTGGGCGAGACGTACCACGTCGGGAGCGGCGTGGAGGCCTCGATCATGGAGGTGGCCGACCGCATCCTCGCCGCGCTGGGCAAGCCGGAATCGCTCAAGACGATCGTGCCCGACCGCCCCGGTCACGACCGGCGCTACGTGTTGGACGCCACCAAGCTGCGCACGGAGCTCGGCTGGGCGCCGTCGGTCGACTGGGAGCAGGGTCTGGCCGACACCGTGGCCTGGTATGCCGCCAACAGGGACTGGTGGGAGCCCTTGCGGGCCCGGGCGCCCGTCGCCGAAGGGGCCTGGGGATCCGGGACCGGGACCGGAGACGCCTGAGCGGTGCGCATCCTCATCACCGGGGCCGACGGGCAGCTCGGCCGCGACCTGCAGGACTGTCTGGCCGGCCTGGTGCCGGCGGGCGGCCGGCGCTGCGCGCTGCTCGGCCCCGAGGGTCCCCGGGGCGGCCTCGACCACGAGGTGCTGGGCACTGACATCGACACCATGCCCGTCGACGACCGGGACGCCGTCCTGGCCACGTTCAGCGCCTTCCGGCCCCAGCTCGTCCTCCACGGTGGTGCGCTCACCGCCGTCGAAACGTGCGAGACCGAGGTGGACACGGCCTTCGCCGTCAACGCCGTCGGCACCCGGCATGTCGCCGAGGCCGCCGCGCTGGTAGGGGCGCACATGGTCTACGTCTCGACCGACTACGTCTTCGACGGCACCGCCGACCGCCCCTACCGCGAATGGGACACCCCCTGCCCGACCTCCGTCTACGGCGCCTCCAAGCTGGCGGGCGAGCGGGAGTGCCGGCCCGGGTCCACCATCGTGCGCACAAGCTGGGTCTGCGGCGCCCACGGCGCCAACATGGTGGTGACGGCCCTGCGCCTGGCCGCCGCGGGCGACGGCGAGCTGCGCTTCGTCGACGACCAGCACGGGTCGCCCACCTTCACGGCCGACCTCGCACCTGCCATCGTGACCCTCGGGCTCGATCGCCGCCCCGGGCTCTTCCACGTGACCAACGCCGGGGCCACCACGTGGTGGGGCCTCGTGCGGGCGGTGCTGGCCGAGGCCGGCGCCGACCCCGAGCGGGTGCGGCCGATCGCCACCACCGAGCTCGACCCGCCCCTCCTGGCGACCCGGCCGGCCAACTCGGTGCTCGACAACATGGCGCTGCGCCTGAGCGGCCTGCCGGCCCTGCCCGACTGGCGGGACGGCCTGGCCCGGCTGGTCCCGGCCCTCCGCGCGCAGCGGGCCGCGGCATGACCAACGGCCGGGACAAGCGCCACACGGTCGCCGTCATCGGCGCCGGCTACGTGGGCCTGCCGACGGCGGCGACGCTGGCGCACTTCGGGCACCGCGTCGTGCTGGCCGAGCGCGAGCCGTCCAAGCTCTCCGCCCTGCGGGCTGGGCGCATGCCCATCGTCGAGACCGGTCTGGACGAGCTGGTGGCCGGTGGCGTGGCGGCCGGCAACCTCACCTTCACCGAGTCGGCGGTCGACGCCGTGGTCGGGGCGGCGTTCGTCTTCCTGTGCGTGCCGACACCCCAGAGCGGGGACGGCTCGGCCGACCTGTCCTACGTCGAGGCGGCGGCCAAGGAGATCGCGTCGCACCTGGAGCCCGGCGCCATCGTGGTCAACAAGTCGACCGTGCCCGTCGGCTCGGCGAACATGGTCGAGCAGGTCATCGGGCGGGCGGACATCGGTGTCGTCTCCAATCCCGAGTTCCTCCGGGAGGGCACGGCCGTGGTCGACAGCCTCAACCCCGACCGGATCGTCGTGGGCGCGGACGATGCGCGGGCGGCCGCCCGGGTGGGGGAGCTGTTCTCGTCGACCCGGGCACCGCTCATCGTGACCGACGCGACGACCTCGGAGACGATCAAGTACGCGTCCAACGCCTTCCTCGCCACCAAGCTGAGCTTCGTCAACGCGCTCGCCGGCCTGTGCGAGGAGGTGGGGGCCGACGCCCGCGACGTGCTCCTCGGCCTGGGCTACGACAAGCGCATCGGGTTCGAGTTCCTGCGGCCCGGACCCGGTTGGGGCGGCTCCTGCCTGCCCAAGGACACCCGCGCGCTTCTGCACATCGCCGGGGAGGCGGGCTACGACTTCTCGCTGCTGGCCGGGGCCATCGCCTCCAACGACGAGCAGCTGTCCCGGGTGGTGGCCAAGGTCGAGACGGCCTGCGGTGGTTCGGCCGACGGGGCGACGATCGGCGTCTGGGGCCTCACCTTCAAGGCCAACACCGACGACCGGCGCGACTCGCCGAGCCTGCAGATCGCCCACCGGCTGGCTGGCCTGGGAGCCACCGTCCAGGCGTTCGACCCCACGGTCGATGTCGACACCGACGTCCCCGACCTGCACGACCTGCACCTGCGGGCCGACCCCTACGAGGCGGTGGCCGGGGCCCGGGTCCTGGTCGTGCTGACCGAGTGGGACGAGTTCCGTTGGCTCGACTTCGCCCGTGTGCAGGAGGTCATGGCGGAGCCCAACATCGTCGACGCCCGCAATCTGCTCGACCCGGCGGCCGTCCGCCGCATGGGCTTCTCGTACTCGGGGATCGGGCGCCAGTGAGCCGGGTGGTGGTGGCCGGCGGCGCCGGCTTCTTGGGCTCGCACCTGTGCGACCGGCTGGTCGAGCGCGGCGACACCGTCGTCTGCCTGGACGATCTCTCCACCGGATCACGGGACAACGTCGCCCACCTCCTGGGCGAGGAACGCTTCAGCCTCGTCGTGACCAACGTCAGCGAGAAGGTCGAGCTGCCCGACGCCTCCAGGGTCGACGCCGTGTGCAACCTGGCCTCCCCGGCCTCCCCGCCGGCCTACCTCGCCCGCCCCTTCGACACCCTGGCCGTGGGCAGCGAGGGCACCCGGCGGCTGCTCGAATTGGCCCGCGAGCACGGGGCGCGGTTCCTGATGGCGAGCACCAGCGAGATCTACGGCGACCCCGAGGTGCACCCCCAGGTGGAGAGCTACCGGGGCAACGTCGATCCGATCGGGCCGCGCAGCGTCTACGACGAGGCCAAGCGCTTCTCCGAGAGCCTGACGATGGCCATGCACCGGACGCACGGCGTCGACGTGGGCATCGTGCGCATCTTCAACACCTACGGCCCGCGGCTGTCGGCCGGCGACGGCCGCGTCGTGTCCAACTTCATCGTGCAGGCGCTGCGGGGCGAGCCCCTGACCGTCTACGGGGACGGCAGCCAGACCCGGAGCCTGTGCTACGTCTCCGACGAGATCAGCGGCCTGGTCGCCCTCCTCGACTCGGCGCTGGTCGGCCCCGTCAACATCGGGAACCCCGACGAGCGTTCGATGCTCGAGCTGGCCCACTTCGTCCTGGAGGTCACCGGTTCGGCCTCGGACATCGTCTTCGAGCCCCTGCCTGCCGACGACCCGACCCGCCGCTGCCCCGACATCACCCTGGCCCGGCGCGAGCTGGGCTGGGAGCCCAGGATCGGGCTGCGGGAGGGGATCGAGCGCACGATCCGGTACTTCGCGGACAGGGTGACAGACTGACGACCGCATGACGGAGCCCAACGTGACAGAGACCGATGTGAACGACCTGGCCGAGATGCTGCCGCCCCGGGTCTACAAGACCCTGACGGTGATCGTGCCCGTGTACAACGAGCGCACCACGGTGGCCGAGGTCATCCGGCGCATGCGGGCCATTGAGCTCCCCGTCGTGCTCCAGATCATCGTGGTCGACGACGGGTCGAGCGACGGTTCCGACAAGGTGCTCGGTGCCATCGAGGATTCGACCGTCCGGGTGCTGCGCCACAAGGTGAACCAGGGCAAGGGTGCGGCCGTCCGCACGGGGCTGGCCGAGGCGCGGGGCGACCTCGTCCTGATCCAGGACGCTGACCTGGAATATGACCCCAACGACTGGCCCCGCCTGCTCGAGCCGATCCTGCGGGGGAAGTCGCGCGTCGTCTACGGCAGCCGCTTCACCGGCGAGCGCAAGAACATGATGCCGTTGCACTGGTTCGGCAACCGCCTGCTGTCGCTGGTCACCAACATCTTGTACCGCACGACGCTCTCGGACATGGAGACCTGTTACAAGCTCTTCGACGCCGAGGTGCTCGACGGCCTGACCGTCGTCTCCAACCGGTTCGACTTCGAACCCGAGATCACCGCGAAGGTGCTGCGCCGCGGCCACCGCATCTACGAGGTCCCGATCTCCTATGCGGGCCGCGAGCACGACGAAGGGAAGAAGATCACCTGGCGCGACGGCTTCAGTGCGCTGCGGGCGCTCGTGAAGTTCCGCTTCACCCGGGAGTACTGATTCACCCGATGATCGGCGCGGTCGTGGTCGACCACGACGCCGGCCCGTTGCTCGCAGGCTGCGTCCGCTCCCTCCTCGAGGAGGGAGCCACGCCCGTCGTCGTGGTGGAGAACGGTGCCGCGGGGAGCGCCGCCGGCGCCCTGGAGGGGCTGGCGGCGGATCCGGTGCGCATCGTCACGCCGGGCCGCAACCTCGGGTTCGGTGCGGGGGTGAACCGGGGCCTGGCCGCGCTGGCGGGGGAGTCGCCCCCGCCGGAGTGGGTCCTCGTGTGCAACGCGGACCTGCGCGTGCACCCCGGCGCGCCGGCGGCGCTGCGCCGGGCCCTCGAGTCCGAGCCCGCCTGGGCCCTGGTCGGGCCGCGCATCTTCACCGAGGCGGGCGCCGTCTACCCCTCGGTGCGCAACTTCCCCTCCTTCACCGACGCCGCCGGGCACGCGTTGCTGGCCTTGTTCAACCCGGACAATCCCTTCACCCAGCGCTACAACCCCGGGACGCCGGAGGGGGACGTGGTGACCGGCGCCGGATGGGTCTCGGGCTCGTGCTTCATGGCCCGGCGCAGCGCGTTGGAGGAGCTCGGCGGCTTCGACGAGGCCTACTTCATGTACAACGAGGACATGGACCTGTGCTGGCGCGCCCATGAAGCCGGCTGGGGGGTGGGCTTCGCCGGGACGGCCGCGATCACCCACGTGCAGGGCGTCAGCACGGCCCGCCATCCCTACCGGATGATGCTGGCCCACCACCGCTCGGCCCTGCGCTTCACGTTCCGGACCACCAAGGGCTGGCGGCGGGCGCTCCTGCCGCTGGCCGCCCTCGTGCTCGGGGCGCGCCTCGCCCTCGCCGCCGTCCGGCTCGCGGTCAGCCGCTAGCGCGTTGCGCCGGAAACGGGGTCTGCCCGTCGCCGCGCTGGTGGCCATCGGGGTCACCGTGCTGACGGGGTGCGGGACCGGTCCCGCGGCGGCGCACGCACACATGCACGTACACGTGCACGTCGAGCCGCAGGTGACGTTCGCGCTGCCGCCCGCCGGCACCGGCTGCAGCGGGGCGACCCCGCTCCCCGGAGGCGGTGTCACGGTGCCCCTCACGGTGAGTGTCGTGGCCGGCCAGGTCGCCGAGACGGCCGACGTCTGCATCGGCGGCCAGGGGCCGTACCCCTTCGTGCTCGACTCCGGGGCGGGGCAGTCGACCATCGACGCCGGCCTGGCCCACCGGCTGCACCTGGCCGACGCCGGCGCCCCGAGCGAGTTCGCCGGCGTCGGGTGCACCGGTACCGCCCAGCCCGTCTCGGTGGGCTCGTGGTCGCTCGACGGGGTGGTCCTGGCGTCGCAGCAGCTAACCGCCGCCACGCTGCCCCAGATGGGGGGCGTGGGGGAGCCGGTCGGCCTGCTCGGCTCCGACGTCCTGTCCCGCTTCGGCGGGGTCCGCATCGACTTCACGTCCGGCTCCGGTGCGCTCGTCCTGCCCGGCCCCGAGGGCGCGCCGCTCAGCGCCTCCTCGCCCTATACGGGCCCGACGGGCCCGCCGCCAGCCGCGCTGACGCAGGGGGAGACCGGCACGACGGTGCCGCTCACCGTGACGCCCGCCCCGGGTGACGTGTCGCTCAACGTCGCCGTCCGCTTCGCCGGCGGCCCGAGGCGCAGCTTCGTGGTCGACACCGGCTCGTCGCAGAGCGTCGTGTCCTCCTCGGTCGCCCGGGCCCAGTCGCTGGCGGGCACCGACCTGGCCCAGCGTCAGTCCACGGTCTGCTCGGTGATCACGGTGCCGCTCGTGCACAGCGGCCCCTGGTCCGTGCCGGGCCTGCCGCTCCAGCCCCAGCTCGTCGGGTCGACCGATTTCGGCACCATCAGCTTGTCGGGCACCGTGGGCCTGCTGGGGTCGGACCAGCTCAGGCGCTACGGGTGGGTCATCCTCGACTACACCGGCGGCCAGATGGTGCTGGGCTGACCAGATCAACGAGAGGGTTCGCCGCCGGCCGCGCCGTCGCGGTGGACCCGGAACCTCATGCTCGTCACCGATCCGGAGAAGGACGAGCTGAGCGGCGACAGGTCGACCCGGGTCATCGCCGCCGTGGCGTAGAGCGGCACGCCGGCACCGAGCAGCACGGGGAGGACGTGCACGTAGATCTCGTCCACCAGGCCACGGGCGAGGCACTGCACGGTGACGTCGGTGCCCAGCACCTCGAGGTTCCGCCCGCCGGCCGCCGCCAGGCCGGTCGCCACCGCGTCGGCGATGTCGCCGGAAAGGAAGACGGCGGCCGGATCGTCGTCCGCCGTCCTGGGCCGGTGCGTCAGGACGAATTCGGCGCCGGACCAGGCGCCGCCGTAGGCCGCGCTCGTCTCGGGCCGTTCCGCCCGCAGCGCGACCTCGTACGTGCGGCGCCCGCTCAGCATGGCGCCGGGCATAGGTATGACACCCTCGCCGCTCTCGGCCGGCGTGATGGAGTCGAAGATCCAGCCCAGCTCGTGCTCCGGCCCGGCGACGAAGCCGTCGAGCGACATGGACCGATGGACGAGCACCTTCGCCCCGCTCACGCCAGAGCACCCCCCAGGGCGTCGAGGAGCTCGCCCGTCCCCTTCTCGCGCACCGCGGCGGTGTCACGGCCGTCGAGGAACACGCCCTGCTCCGTGAACGTCAGGGTGGTGCCCGAGGCGGCGGCGGCGAACTCCACCGTGGTCACCGAGACGGAGATCAGGATCCCGTCGACCTCCATCGTGTAGCCGTAGACGATCCGCTCGGCGGGGACGATGTCCCGGTAGGTGGCCTCGTAGGTGTAGACGGGCCCGCCGGGGGGGCCGCCACGATTGGTCTCGGTCCCGCCCACGCGGAAGTCCAGCGCGTAGCCGTTGGTGCCCGGCGCCCCGAACCAGCGCGCCTTGGCCTCCTGGCTGGCCCAGGCGGCGAAGACGCGCTCGGGCGGGACGGGGTAGGTCCGGTTGAGGGTGAAGGTCCCGTGCTCGGCGGTCCTGTCGGTCGTGGTCATCTGTCGCTCCTGTCGGGTGTAGGTGGTCTATGAGGTCGAGGTCGAGGTCGAGGTCGAGACGTCGTCGGCGAGGACATCGCCCAAGCGGTCGAGCCGGCGTTCCCAGGCGGCGCGCTGGCCGGCGAACCAGTCCTCGGCGAGGTGCAACCCGAGCGGCTCGAGCCGGCAGGTCCGAGACCGCCCCACCTTCTCGGAGCGGACCAGGCCGCAGGACTCGAGGACGGCGAGATGCTGCACCACGGCCGACAGGGACATGGCCAGCGGCTGCGCCAGCTCGCTCACCGTGGCCGGGCCGCCGCCCAGGCGTTCCACCAGGTCGCGGCGGGTGGGATCGCCCAGAGCCTTGAACACCTCGTCGACCGGCTGATACTTAAGCATTAACTTAAGTATAGCCGCTCAGGTCATTCCGGGCCGGACAACCCCAGCATGTCGGTGACGCCGTGATCACGACCGGCCGTGTAGCCGCCGTCGACCGGGAGGGCGTGGCCGGTGACGAAGGAGGCGTCGTCGGAGAGAAGGAACGCGGCCGCGGCGGCGATCTCCTCGGGTCGGCCCATGCGTCGCCCCAGCTTGTGCTCGTGCTTGATGTCGGCGAGCGCGTCCTCCATGCCCGGGCCGAACACGGAGGCGGTCATCGGAGTCTCGATGAACCCGGGGCAGATGGCGTTGACCCTGATGCCGCGCCCGCCGTAGTCGATGGCCATGTTCTTCGTCAGCAGGACCACGCCGCCCTTGGATGCGCTGTAGACGCTGCCGCCCGCGGTGCCCTCCAACCCCTCGATGCTGGCCAGCGTCACCACCGAGCCGCGCTGGCCGTCGGCGTGCCGGGGCTGCTGCAGCATCTGGCCGATGACGTGCTTCGCGGTCAGGAACGTGCCGGTGAGGTTGATAGATATGACCCGGGCCCATTCCTCGGCCGGGAGCATGTGCACGGGCCCTCCGCCCGCCACGCCCGCCGCGTTGACCAACCCGTCGATGCTGCCGCCGGAGCCGAAGCCCACGGCGGCGCGCACGAGCTCCGCCACCGACTGCTCGTCCGTGACGTCGACCCTTTGGAAGAGCCACCGATCCTGTTCCTCCGGAACCGTGTCGGCGGGTTGCACGAGGTCGGCTCCCACGACACGGGACCCCTCCGCGAGGAGGCGGTCCGCCGTGGCCCGACCGATGCCCGAGGCGGCTCCGGTCACGATGTAGGTCCGGCCGTCCAATCCACGCATGGAGCCTCCGTTTGGTTGCGCCCGGGCGACCCGGGCTGCTAACTGTTCTAGCCCGGGCTGTCCCCGGGTCACCGTCCGGGGGGAGCCCACGCCATGAAGTTCGCGCTGTTCTACGAGATCCCCGTCGCCCGCCCCTGGCAGGAGGACAGCGAGCTGCTCGCCTACCAGAACACGCTCGAGCAGGCGATCGCCGGCGACCGCCACGGCTGGCACGCGTTCTGGACCGTGGAGCACCACTTCCTGCAGGAGTACTCGCACTGCTCGAACCCCGAAGTCTTGTATGGGGCGATCGCCGCCCGGACCGAGCGCATCCGTCTCGGCTACGGCGTGCGGCTGATGCCGAAGCCGTACAACCATCCAGTGCGGACGGCGGAGTCGGTGGCGGTCCTCGACCTGCTCTCGGGCGGCCGGGTCGACCTGGGCACCGGCCGCTCGGCGACCCGGGCCGAGCTCGAGGGTTTCGGGATCGACCCCGGCGAGAGCCGCCGCATGTGGCAGGAGGCCATCGGGCACGTCGTGGGCTGCTGGACCAACGACGAATATGAGTTCGACGGCGAGTTCTGGCAGATGCCGCGGCGCCGGGTCCAGCCCAAGCCGTGGCAGAAGCCGCACCCGCCGCTGTGGGGCGCCACGACGTCGGACGAGGGCCACGCCCAGGTGGGCGAGCTCGGCCTCGGGCTGTGCTCCTTCGCCGTGGGGTTGCCGCCCTCGGAGGTCAAGCGCAAGATCGACATCTACCGCTCCGCCGTGGCCGGGTGCGACGCGCCGCTGGGGGCCTTCGTCCACGACCAGGCGGCGACCTTCACGATGGCGCTGTGCGCTCCCGACCGCGGTGCGGCCATGGCGGAGGCCCGGGAGTCCTTCGAGTGGTATCCCAAGACCGGCGCCCGCCAGATCGCCACGCTGACGGACTGGATGGCGGAGCGCAACGAGGATCTCGGCAGCTACTCCTACGCCGCCGACATGAAGAAGTCCGACGACGAGGGGACGCTGGACCTGTTGAGCCTCGAATACCTCGTCGACGCCAACGCCTGCGTGCTGGGTACGCCCGAGGAGTGCCTGGAGGCATGTCGTCAGTATGAGGCAGCCGGCGTCGACCTCCTGCTCTGCCTGGTCAACCCCTACAAGATCTCCCACGAGTCGGTCATGCAGACGATCGAGCTCATGGGGACCGAGGTGATCCCGCACTTCGCCTCCTGACCCCCGCTCCCTCCGGGTGCGCCCCATTTGGCAGGCTGGGGGGGTGGGGAGGGACTCACGGCGGTGGTGGGTGGCGCTGGCGCTGTCGGTGCTGCTCCCTGTTGCGGGACCGGCCGCAGCAGAAGCATCGGCGGCGGCGGGCCAGACGAAGCTGGCCCACGTGGGCCACGCCACCTTCTGGGACTGCCCGGCCAAGACGACCGATCTGCTGGTGGCGGTCAACACCTTGACCCTCCACCCGGGCGTGTCGCTCAACATCTCCTTCACGGTGAGGAATGCCGGCACGTCGTCGTGCAACTACACCGCCCCCTATGCCGACGTCACGCCCGGGCCCACTTCCTCCGGCCTGACGGCTGGGCCTTGCGGGTCCGTGGGCTACGAGATCGAGGACTCGCACCGCCACAACGTGTGGCCCGGGGCGCAAGTCGTGAACTGCCCGGCGCTCGGCACCGCCCAGCTGGCCTCCAACGCCACCGTGTCGGGCACCGGCTCGTGGAACCAGACCAAGCCGAACAGCACCCATCGCGTGCCGGTCGGGGCCTACACCCTCGTCGTCGAGAACAAGCACTTCAGCTTCCCGCTACGGGTCACGAGGTCCTGACGCGTGATCTCCGCACACCTTCCGGCGGGCGCCGACCGTTCTGTCCTCGATGGCCCAGCCTCCCGCTCCCGCAGCCGACATGATCTCAGCCGCCGCCGCTCTGTCCAACGAGGAGATCGCCGACCAGCTCGATTTGGCCTTTCGCCAGAAGGCCGCCGCCGAGGGGACGATCGTTGTGCTCTTGGGCGAGGCCAGGCGGCGCCAGATCTACCGCGACGAGGGGGCGACGTCTGTTGAGCCCTGGGTCGTGGAGCGCTTCGGGGTCTCGACTCCGAGCGCCCGGGCGCTGATCCGGGTGGGAGAGAAGGCCTGGGACATGCCCCACCTGGTCGGCTCGCTGTGCGAGGGCGAGGTGTCCTTGGACAAGGTCGGGGCGGTGGCCGAGGTGGCCACCCCCGAGACCGATGAGGGATGGCGCGACCAGGCCAAGGAGTGCTCCGTGCGAGAGCTGGCCGAGGTCGCCCGCTCAAAGGCTCCACCAGCCCCGCCCACCGAGCGCTCCGAGCACGACCGGCGCTTCTTGCGCTTCAACGAGGCGTTCCGCACCATGACGGTGCAGTTGCCCCCCGAGTCCTTCGCCGAGACCCGGGCCTTCCTCGAGGCCCGGGCGCAAAAGGTCCCCTCCGACGGGGAGACCCCGTGGGACCAGCGCCTCTGTGACGCCTTCTTGGAGCTGATCCGCTCGGCGCAGCCCGGGGGCCGGGCCACCACGACGAGTCCCTACTTCGTCGTGGTCCACGTGCCTCTCGGTGCCCTCCTCGACGAAGAGAGCACCCTGGCCGGGGACCTCGAGCGTGACGGCCTGATCAGCACCGAGGTCGTCGCCCAGATGGCCTGTGACGCCACCTTGGCCGTCGCGGTCGACGACGACGTCGGGCACACCATGTACGAGGGCCGGGCGCAAAGAGAACCGACCGACGCCCAGCGTCGAGAGGTGATGCGCCGGGATCGGCACTGCCGCTTCCCGGGCTGCACCAACGTCACCTTCACCAACATCCACCATGTGATCCCCTGGAAGCCCGGCGGGACGACCGACCTGTACAACCTCGCGCTCTTGTGCCTGCACCACCATCATGTGGTGCACAGCAAGGAGTGGACCATGACGGGCAACGCCAACGAGCAGCTCAGCTTCGTCGGCCCGAGCGGCCGGGTCATGACGTCGCGCCCCTCGCCGCGGTGGACCGCCGTGACGTCCGGCCCTCCGTCTGGGCTGTCGGGCTCGGGCCTTTAGGGGACCAGCGCGATCTTCCCCACGGTGCGTCGGCCGAGCAGATCCTCGAGAGCACTGGCCACGTCCTCGAGCGGGTAGGCGGTGGGGCGGACCGGGTCGAGTGTCCCTGCCGCCACCATGTCCAGCAGGTCGCCGAGCAGCGCGCGCTGCTCTGCCGGGTGGGTCATGGCCCAGATGCCCCAGTCGATGCCGATGACAGACCGGTTGCGGAGCAGGATCTGGTTCAGCGGTACGGCAGGGATGTCGCCCGAGGCGAAGCCGATCACCAGGTATCGCCCGCCGTCGCCGAGGGCGCGCAGTGACGGCTCGGCCAACGGCCCACCGATGGGGTCGACGACGAGGTCGACGCCGCTGCCCCCCGCCCAGACCCGCGCAGCCTCCTTGATCGGTTCGGCGGCGGGGTCCAACGCCGCTTCGGCGCCCGCGGCGAGCGCCGCGTCACGCTTGTCCGCGCTGGACGCCACCCCCAGCACCCGGCACCCCAGCGCCGTCGCCACGCCGATGGCGGCCAGCCCGACGCCGCCGCCGGCCCCGAGCACGAGCACCGTCTCACCGGGCGCTCCCCGGGCGCGATCGCGCAGGGCGAACAGGCTCGTGCTGTAGCTCTGGGTGAACGTCGCCGCCCGCGCCGCGTCCATACCGTCGGGCAGCGCGATGGCCGAGCCGGTCTTCACCACAACGCGGCTGGCGAAGCCGCCCAGGCCCACCGAGGCCAGCACGCGGTCGCCGATCGCGAGCCCGCCGACGTCGGACCCCACGGCTACGACGTGTCCGGCCACCTCGCTGCCCGGGACGAAGGGGAGCGAGGGCTTGATCTGGTACTGCCCGGCAACGAAGAGGCCGTCGACGAAGTTCACGCCGGCCGCCTCGACCGCGACGGCGACCTCGCCCGGACCGGGCTCGGGGTCGGGCTGCTCCTCCACCCGCAGCACGGAGGGCGGGCCCAGCTCACGACAGACGGCGGCACGCACGGGTCGAAACGCTAATGGAGCGCCGCTCGACCGGGGAGGCTGGTCAGTTATGGGGGATACGCAGGTTATTTGTGCCTCAGGTGTCGCTCATTTCTCCGAGCCGACAGAGGCTTTCATCGACCCGCTTAAGGGTCCTTTGACCCAGGCCGAAAGTCATATGTGGCCCTTTTTGCACAACTTTCGCTGAGGATCACCGCGGCTGGCGGCTCACCCTCCACCTGGACCTCCTCACGCCGGAGTCCGCGTCGATGGATGACCATGGTCGGGCTCGTGGCGGTCACCATCCTCGCCACCGGCGGGGCCATTGGCGCCCAGGCTGCAGTGTCCTCGCCCGGCGGCTACCAACCACGTCAGTTCGTGGACGTGGACCTGATGCTTTTGTCATCCGTCCCGGCCACGCACGCGTCGAGCACCACGACGCTCCCCACCACGACCACATCCACCACGACCACATCCACCACGACCACATCCACCACGACCACATCCACCACGACCACATCCACCACGACGACCCCGCCCGCAGTACTGGCCTCGACACCGGTGGCGCCGGCAGCTCCGGCTCCGGCGCCCGCTCCTCCCGTCCTCCCCGCCTACGGCGGAGCCACCGCGTGGGGCTGTTCGGCCGCCCTGGCCTATCTCCAGGCCTATGCAGCTCCGGGCTTCGCTCTTGACTGCCCCGGATATGCAGAGGGTCACGAGGCGATGACGTGCCTTCACGGGACGCCCCAGTACCCGGATGCGTGTCCGAACGGACCGACGATCGCCATCTCCGATGCGTGTCCTCAGGCCTACATGAACGAGAGCGCCAACTCCTGGCTCATGACGGGACAACTTCCGACTGAGCAGCAGAAGTTCGGTGCGTCCTACGACTCCATCGACCCCTTCGGGGCGTGCCCGTAAGCAGTCGCTCGCAAGACGGAGCCTGCCCGTCGGCAGAGCGCTCGTCATGTTGCTTGACATCGAAGGCGGTGGGATGTCTACCGTCGCCGCATGGAGCGCGACGGGTCCCCGCCACCGATCCGCCCTGTCCGCCCCGAGGAGGTGTCGCTGCTGCCGGACCTCGAGGCGGCGGCCGACACCGTGTTCGAGCGGCTCCAGATCGGACCGCTGCCGGGGCCCGGGACAATCGAGGAGTTCGCCGCTGCGCTGGTCGTCCTGGTGGCCGGCGACCCGCCCGTGGGCCTCTGCCGCATCGACCGCATCACGAACCCGGCCAGCGGCGGGGCCCTCGCCCATCTGGAGCAGCTCTCGGTCCATCCCGACCATGCCGGCGCCGGCATCGGACGGGCCCTGTTGCAGGCCGGATGCGAATGGGCCAGGGCCAACGGTTACCCGGAGATCACCCTCGCCACCTATCGCGACGTTCCATGGAACGGCCCGTTCTACGCCTCGGAGGGCTTCGTCGAGCGTGGGCCAGTCGATGACTTTCTACGCGCGCACGGCCTGCCACCCGAGGAACTCGTCATGTCCCGCTTCGGCGCCCGCGTCCTGATGGCCCGGAGCCTGTGAGCTCGGCGTAGCGGAAGCAGCCGACCAGGTGGTCATTGACCAGCCCGGTGGCCTGCAGGTGGGCGTAGCAGACGGTCGGCCCGACGAAGCTGAAGCCGCGCCGGCGGAGGTCGGCGCTGAACGCCTCCGACTCGGCGGTCACGGCGGGGATCTGCCCGGTGCGGCGCCACTTGTGGAGGAGCGGCCGGCCACCCACGAAGCCCCAGATGTAGGCGTCGAAGGAGCCGAACTCCTTCTGGACGGCCAGGAAGGCGCGGGCGTTGCGCACGGCGGACTCGACCTTGGCCCGGTTGCGGATGATGCCGGGGTCGTCGAGCAACTTCTCCACCCGGGCCGGGGTGAAGCGGGCCACCTTGGCGGGGTCGAATCCGGCGAAGGCTTTGCGGTAGCCCGGCCGGCGCTTGAGGATGGTCGACCAGCTGAGGCCGGCCTGCGCCCCCTCGAGCACCAGGAACTCGAAATGGGTGGGGTCGTCGTGCACGGGCACGCCCCACTCGGTGTCGTGGTACTCGATCATCGCCGGATCGGTTCCGGCCCAATCGCAGCGCGTCGGCGCATTGCTCTGACTCACGGAGCCACGCTACGGGCGTGGTGTGACGCCCCGACGCGATAGAGCACCTGGCGCCGGAGCGGACTGCCCTCGGGCACGCCGGGGTGGTCGAAGTCCCCGCCGAGGTCGCGCGTCATGCCGATGCGCTCCATCACCGCCTGGGAGCGGGTGTTGACGGTGGTCGTGAAGGCGACGATCTCCTCCAGCCCGGCCGCGAATCCGTGGGCCAGGGCGGCGGCGGCGGCCTCGGTGGCGTAGCCCTGGCCCCAGTGCTCGGGGAGGACCCGCCAGGCCACCTCGACCGCCGGTGCGCACGGCAGCGCCGGGTTCACCCGGTGCAGGCCGACCATGCCCACGAACGCCGCGCCGCCGGCCACCTCGACCGCCCAGAGCCCCCAGCCCTCCCGGGCCAGCTCCGACGCGAAGCGCTCCACCATGGCGTCGCTCTCGGCCCGGGTGGGTGACGACCCGAGGGACTCGACGACGAGCGGGTGGGTGTTCAGCTCGAAGAAGGGTGCCCGGTCCATGGCGGTGAACGGTCGCAGCACCAGTCGTGCCGTCGCGATCGTCGGCCCGGACCCGGACTCGGACCCATGGCCCGCCGTGGCCGTGGCTAGGCCTCCGAGGGGGCGGGGGCGGGGGCGGGGGCGACGGTCTCGGCCGCCCAGCGGTAGTCCGCCTTGCCGGAGGGCGAGCGCTGGATGGCGTCCACGAACACCACCTCCTTGGGCAGCTTGTAGCGGGCGATGTGCGCCGAGGCCTCGTCGACGATGGAGGCCTGGTCGGCCGAGGCGTTCTCGACCAGCTGCACGACGGCCACGACCTCCTGGCCCCAGCGCTCCGAGGGCCGCCCCGCCACGACGACGTCGGCCACGGCGGGGTGGCCGGCGATGGCCCGCTCCACCTCCTCGACGAAGATCTTCTCGCCGCCCGAATTGACCGTGACCGAATCCCGCCCCAGCAGCTCGATCTGCCCGTCGGCCCGGTGCCGGGCCCGGTCCCCGGGGATGGAGTACCGGACGCCGTCGATCACGGGGAAGGTGCGTGCGGTCTTCTCGGCGTCACCCAGGTAGCCGAGCGGCACATTCCCCCGCTGGGCCAGCCAGCCGTTGCCCTCGTGGCCCGGCTCGAGCACTCGCGACAGGGTCTCGTCCACCACGATGGTGCCCGGTCCGGGCAGGAAGGAGCCCACCGCCACGTCGTCCATGGACGTGACGTGCATCTGCGCCCCGGTCTCCGATGAGCCCGCCGAGTCGGAAATGACGAGATTTGGGATGCGTTCCATCGCCATGGCCCGCACCGCCGGCGTCAACGGCGCCCCGCCGTTGCCGACCGCGAAGAACGAGGAGAGGTCATATGACTTCTTGTCGAGCTGGACCAGCAGCGGGCGCAGCACCGCATCACCGACGATGGTCATTGAGTTGGCCTTCTCGCGCTCGACCACGCTCCACACGTCATCGGGATCGACCCGGCGAGTCTCGTCGGGGAAGATGAGCGTCGCCCCCTGGGCCATGAGCATGAAGCAGGCCCACTGCGCCGCGCCGTGCATGAGCGGGGGCAAGATGAGCAGCCGCACCGGGTAGCTCTCGGCCAGCCGCTCGGTCAGGCCCTCGTAGCTGGTGACGATCTTCCACGAGCCGACCTGGCGCCCGCCCATGGCGGCCATGAAGATGTCGTGCTGGCGCCACAGCACGCCCTTGGGCATGCCCGTGGTGCCCCCCGTGTAGAGGATGTAGAGATCGTCGGCCGACTGCTCGACCGGCGCGTCGTCGGGCGAGGACGCGGCCAGCGCCTCCTCGTACCACTGCGCCCCGGGGAGGAGCGTGTTGCCCGATTCGTCCTCGACCTGGAGCAGCACCTCAGGGGGTGAGTCCAGTGTGGGCAGCACCTCGGCCAGCGTCGGGGCCAGGGAGGAGTGCAGGATCATGGCGCGGGGCTTGGCGTCGTTGAGGAGGTATTGCAGCTCCTCGCCGACGTAGCGGTAGTTGACGTTGAACGGGGCCACCCGGGCCCGGTAGGAGCCCAGCATCCCCTCGAGATACTCGTTGCCGTTGTAGAGCGCCAGGGCCAGGTGGTCCTGGCCCGACTCCCAGCCCTGCAGCTCGTCCCGCTCCCGGTGCACCCCCAGGCCGCGGCCGTGCAGAAAGGCGGCCAGCCGCCGCGAGCGCTCGGAGACGTCGGCGTAGGTGAGGCGGCGGTCCCGCCACACGATGCACTCGCGGTCGGCCAGGGTCTCGACGAGGGTGTCGAAGGCCTTGGTCAGGTTGAACTGGACTGTCTCGGGCACGGCCCGCACTGTACGCGGCGGGGGACTGGTTGGGGGAGATCGCCCGCCATCGGCAAAGATCACTCCATGGACGTCCGGAATCCCGCCACCGGCGAGGTGATCAGAAGGGTCGAGGGGTTGACGGCGGCGGAGACCGACGCCGCCATCGAGCGGGCCTCGGCCGCGTTCGAGGCCTGGCGCGCCGTCGCGCCGGGGGACCGGGCCCGGCTGCTGCGCCGCTTCGCCGCGGCCGTGGACGCCCACGGCGAGGAGCTGGCGGGCCTCGAGGTGGCCAACGCCGGCCACGTCATCGGAAACGCGCGCTGGGAGGCGGGCAACGTGCGCGACGTGCTCGAGTTCTATGCCGGAGCCCCCGAGCGTCACAGCGGCCGGCAGATCCCGGTGCCCGGCGGCCTCGATGTCACCTTCTACGAGCCGCTCGGGGTCGTGGGCGTGATCGTCCCCTGGAACTTCCCCATGGCCATCGCCGGCTGGGGCTTCGCCCCGGCCCTGGCCGCCGGCAACACCGTCGTCGTCAAGCCTGCCGAGCTCACACCCCTGAGCGCGCTGCGCATCGGCGAGCTCGCCCTCGAGTCGGGGTTGCCCGAGGGCGTGCTGCAGATCCTGCCCGGCAAGGGCAGCGTGGTGGGCGAGCGCTTCGTGGCCCATCCCGCGGTGCGCAAGGTGTGCTTCACCGGCTCGACCGAGGTGGGCCGCGCCGTCATGGCGGGGTGTGCGCACCAGATAAAGCGGGTCACCCTCGAGCTCGGCGGCAAGAGCGCCAACATCGTCTTCGCCGACGCCGACCTCGAGCTGGCGGCGGCGCGGGCGCCCTACGGCGTGTTCGACAACGCGGGCCAGGACTGCTGCGCCCGCTCGCGCATCCTGGTGGAGCGTCGGGTCTACGAGCGCTTCATGGCACTGCTCGAGCCGGCCGTCGCCGGCGTCAGGGTCGGAGATCCCACGCTCGAGGCGACGGAGATGGGCCCGCTCATCTCGGAGGCCCACCGGGACACGGTGGCCTCCTTCGTGCCCGACGACGCGCCGGTGGCGCTGCGGGGCACCTGCCCGGACGGACCGGGCAACTGGTTCCCTCCGACCGTGCTGGCGCCAGTGCGGCCGGGGGCGAGGGCGGCGGTGGAGGAGATCTTCGGACCGGTGGTCGTCGTGATCCCGTTCGAGGACGAGGCCGACGCGGTGCGACTGGCCAACGACACCCCCTACGGGCTGTCGGGCTCGCTGTGGACCCGCGACGTCGGGCGCGCCTTGCGGGTGGCCCGGGCCGTCGACACGGGGACGCTCTCGGTCAACTCGCACTCGTCGGTGCGCTACTGGACGCCGTTCGGCGGCGCGAAGCAGTCGGGCATCGGCCGCGAGCTCGGTCCTGACGCGCTCGAGGCGTTCAGCGACGTGAAGAACGTCTTCATCAGCTCGGAATAGAGGAGAGACATGAGCGAGACAATCCCCTACGCCCACCGCCTCGAGGGGCGGGTCGCGGTGGTGACCGGCGGGGCCAGCGGCATCGGGCGGGCGATGTGCGAGCGCTTCGCCAGCGAGGGCGCGTCGGTCGCGGTGGTGGATCTCGACGAGGATGCCGGCGGCGCGGTGGCGGCCGCGGCGGGCGGCATGTTCGTGCGGGCCGATGTCACGTCCTCCGAGGAGGTGGAAGCCCTGTACGCCGAGGTGGCCGCCCGCTACGGCGGGATCGACGTCTGTTGCAACAATGCCGGCATCAGCCCACCCGACGACGACTCCATCCTCGAGACCGGGCTGGACGCCTGGGAGCGCGTGCAGCGGGTCAACCTCACCTCGGTGTACCTGTGTTGCAAGCATGCGCTGCCCCACCTGCTGGCGCGGGGCAAGGGTTCGATCGTCAACACCGCCTCGTTCGTCGCCGTCATGGGTGCGGCGACGAGCCAGGTGAGTTACACGGCGTCCAAGGGCGGTGTGCTGGCCATGTCGCGCGAGCTCGGCGTGCAGTTCGCCCGTCAGGGCGTGCGGGTGAACGCGCTCTGCCCGGGGCCGGTCAACACGCCGCTGCTCCAGGAGCTCTTCGCCAAGGACCCCGAGCGGGCCGCCCGGCGCCTGGTGCACATTCCGATGGGGCGCTTCGGGGAGGCCACGGAGATCGCCGCCGCGGCGGCCTTCCTGGCCTCCGACGACTCGTCCTTTATGACCGCATCGACGTTCCTCGTCGACGGCGGCATTTCGGGGGCCTACGTCACACCGCTGTAGTTCCCGGTGGTCAGCCGCCGAGGCTGGCCCGCAGGTCATCGAGCTCGTGCCGGAGCCGGGCGACGTCTGACCTGAGCGCGGCCAGCTCGTCATGGATGTCGTCGAGCGACGTGCTGGCAGGCGCCGGGTTCGCGATCGGACCGTCGGCGTCTCCCTGCGGCGCCGGGACCTCGTCGACGAGGAGGCTGGCCCAGCGCTCCTCCTTCTGACCCGGCCGGCGCCCCACGTTGCGGGCGAGAGGCTCCTCCCGTGCGGCCAACAGGTCCAGCTCGTGCTCCACCTCGTCGAGGCTGTCGAACTGCGACATCCGCTCCGTCCGGATCCGCAGTTCACCGGCCGTCTGGGGCCCCCGCAGCAGGAGCACCGCGAGGATGGCGCACTGGCGGGAATCGAGCCCGAGGGTCTCGTCGAGCACGTGGCGGTAGCGGACGACGGAACGCCCGTGCGAGGGCAGCACGAAGCGGACCAGCCGCTGGTCCTTCAGGTCCTGTAGTGCTGCGTCCACCGTTGCCTCGTCGTAGTTGACGACCGGCTCCCTGTTCGAGGCCTGGTTGCAGGCGGCCACGAGGGCGTTGAGGGTGAGTGGGTAGTGCTGGGGCGTCGTCAGGCCCTTCTCGACCAGCGAACCCAGCACCCGCGCGCACTCCGGGCTCAGCCGCATGGGACGGAGCATACGGTTCGCCCCCGGGTGCGGCCCGGCTCCGGGGCGGGCGCGCACAACCATGGGGAAGAACTGGGGATGGTGGCGGTGCCAACTGGGGATGAAGCGCAGAAAGATGGGGAGAACGTCTGGATTTCTCGAATCTCCATTGACCTCGCGTGACGGGAAGCGCAACCTGTCTCCAGTTCGGAGACGAGAGCCCACCGAACCTCAAGCAAACACCGCAAGGTGGGAGCGAGGGAAGCCCGAAGGGAAGCCGCAAGGCGGAACGGGGGGAAGCCGAGAGAACGCTGCAAGGCGGGATCGAGGAAAGGGAGCGAGCCCCGCGAGGGGAGCGTGACCGGAGTGGGCAGGAGGATCCGATCTGCGATGGTCCGTGGTGCGTCACGGTGGCTTCCCTGGAGTCGCCGTGGCCGGCTCGGGCGGGGGTTGTCCGACACGACCCCGGCACGATGCCAGCGGCCTATCGTTGACGTGGCCCCGAGGAGCACGGGAGGCTTCGGCCGAACGGTTACTCGGGGTTGCGTCGCGTCCGGGCCCATCCCCATGGAAGGGGTAGGTGCCCTACCCCGCGCTACCGGGCCGGAGCCCTGTGCTCAGCGCACGGAAGGCCAGAGGCCCGCCGGGCGCTCACCGGCGGCCACCTGGCGGTTCAGCTCGTCCTGGACCAGGGAGAGATCATCGGGATGGGTCACCCCGATGCAGCGGCCCCGCGCCTGCAGCACGGTGAAGGATGTCGTGCCGAGCGAGGCCGCGACGACCTCAGGGAGCAGGACCTCGGACTCCTCGGAGGCGTGCTCGGCCGCGTCCATGGCGGCCTGGAGGGTCTTGTGGAACGCGGGGGCGAAGCCCCACAGGTTCATCGAGACCCGGTCGTCGGGCGACAAGGTGGCGGGCTCCCGTCCGTCGCCGGAGACGAAGCCCCCCTCGGGAGTCGGGGTCACCTGCCGACGCTCGTCCACCCCGAGCAGCGTGCCGTCGTCCGCGACCCGGCAGATGCCCCTGGTCACCGGCGACGTGCCGATGACGGCGTCGCCGAGGCGGTAACCCACCAGTGCGTTCCTGTCGCCGTGGGCGCGGAGGTGCGCCGCCAGCTGGGCGCAGGCGGCGCTGCCGTAGATGTCGTCGGCGTTGCCCACGCCGTAGGGGGCGTCGCCCACGTGGTCAGAGGCGCTCAGGACCGCGTCCACCGTGCCCCGCGGCTGCGGCTGGGTGGCGAAGCGCACGTCGACGGCACCGGGCCACGTGTGCTCCACGTGATAGCGGATGGCCGGGCCCGTGCCCGGCCCCAGCACGAGGACGATGGTGGTGAAGCCGGCGGCCAGCGCATCGGACGCCACGAGGTCGACCACGGCCTCGCCGCGGGGGCCCACCGGGGCCAGCGGCTTGCAGCCGCCGTACCGCCGGGCCCGCCCCGCTGCCAGGATCACCAGCGCCAGGTCGACCCCCGTGGGCCTGGCGCTCATGCGCTCCAGCGGAAGACCGCGCTGGCCCAGGTCATGCCGCCGCCGAATCCCGTCAGCAACAGGTGGTCGCCGTCGTTCACGCGGCCCTTTTCGAGGGAGTCGTGCAGCGCGAGCGGGATGGACGCCGAGGAGGTGTTGCCGTAGCGGTCGATGACCACCGCGGTGCGCTCCTCGGGGATGCCCAGGCGCTGGCATGCGGCCTGGATGATGCGCAGGTTGGCCTGGTGCGGCACCATGAGCGCGATGTCTTCGGGCCCCAGCCCGGCGTCAGCCATGGCCCGCTCGGCCGACTCGACGACCACCCGGACCGCCCGGCGGAACACCTCCTTGCCGTCCATGAACAGCGTGCCGCCGTGCTCGCACTTGAGGAGGTGCCGGAGCGACCCGTCGGAGTTCAGGTTCCAGCTGAGCAGGCAGCCCGGCCCGTCGACGGGCTCGACGACGACGGCCCCGGCCCCGTCCCCGACGATGATGGCGATCTTGCGATCGTCCATGTCGGTGATGCGAGAGAGCGTTTCGGAGCCGACCAGCAGGACGGGCCCCGATCCGATGGCGATGAGGCCGGCCACGGTCACGAGGCCGTAGACGAAGCCCGAGCAGGCGGCGTTGAGGTCGAATGCGCCACCCCGCATTCCGATCCCGTGCTGCACGGTGGGCGCGGTCCCCGGGACGATGCCGTCGGGTGTGGTCGTGGCCAGGACGAGGTGGTCGATCTCTTCGGCGGTCCGGCCGGCGCAGGCGAGGGCCGCCGTTGCCGCCTCGATGGCCAGGCCCGAGGTGGTGCCCCCGATGTGGCGCTCGCGGATGCCCGTGCGCTCGACGATCCAGGCATCACTCGTGTCGAGGTTGACCGCCATGTCGTCGTTGGTCACGACCTTGTCCGGAACCGCGATGCCCCAACCTGTGATCCGGATGCCCTTCACGCGGCGGATCCGGAGCGGACGGCGTGGATGCCCACGAACCCTGCGTCCCCGTAGATGATGCCGCCCGTGTTCACCGCCACTCCGGTGCGTGCCCCGGCGACTTGGCGGGCCCCCGCCCGGCCGCGGAACTGCGTGGCCAGCTCGACCACCTGGGCCAGGCCCGTGGCGCCCAGTGGATGGCCGCGGCCGACGAGGCCGCCGCTCGGGTTGACGACGAGCCCGGGGGAGTCGACGCCGGTGGCGCCCGCCTCGGTGGCCGGCCCGGCCTCGCCGGGCGCGAAGAAGCCGAGCGACTCCAGGGCGTAGAGCTCCTCGGCCGCCGTGGCGTCGTGGAGCTCGACCAGATCGGCCTCGTCGGGGCCGAAGCCGAAGACCTCCCACGCCGCCTCCGCGGCCTGCGCCAGGCGGTCGTGGTAGTCCAACAGGCCGTTTCCAGATCGCGCCACCGAGCCGATGATACGGGGCGCCGACGCGGGCGTCTGGATGGAAGGCCCGCCGAGCACCACGGCCGCGGCGCCGTCGGTGAACGAGCTGCACATCAGGCGCGTGAGGACGCCGGCCACCTGCGGGGAGGCCAGAACCTCGTCGATCGTGACGCGCCGCTGGAACTGTGCCAGCGGGTTGCGCGCCGCATGTTCGAAGGCCTTGACGGCGGCGGCGGCGATCTGGCGCACCGTGGCACCCACCTCGGCCATGAGCCGGTGCGCCCAGCTGTTGTTGAGACCCATGAGGATGCTTCCGGCGGGGTTGTCGTCGGCGTGGCGGCGCTCATGGAGGTCG
This sequence comes from uncultured Acidimicrobiaceae bacterium, assembly GCA_963826835.1. Taxonomy (GTDB): domain Bacteria; phylum Actinomycetota; class Acidimicrobiia; order Acidimicrobiales; family RAAP-2; genus Bog-473. The sequence goes on along the minus strand of CAWGYK010000006.1, from coordinate 222,452 downwards.
TAGCGGTACTCCGCCGGGAGTCCGTCCTCGATCCCGGCGATGGTCCCGGCCCGGTCGCCTGTCCACATCTTCTCGACGCCCAGCGCGAGCACGGCGCGGTCCTGGACGGTGGCGGCCATCGTGGCCAGGTGCAGGGCGGAGCTCCCGCCGGCGCACGAGTTGTCCACGTTGATGATGGCCGCCTCGCTGAGGCCCGCCTTGCGCAGCCAGGTCTGCCCTCGCATGCACCCCTGGTCGCTCAGGCGCCCGGCCATGGCGTTGCCCACGATCACGAGCCCGAGCTCGTGGGCGGATATACCGGCATCGCCGAGAGCCTCGTGCACCACTTCGTAGGCCATGGTGTCGGGGTCGAGGTCGCGCCGGCTCATGTCGGTCATGCCGGTGCCGAGGATGGCGACGTCGGTGGCGCTCATGCGGGTGCTCCCGCCATCACCTGGAGCGGCGCCCCGACGAACGCGTCGCGCAAGAGCCTGAAATGCTCGACTGCGGGCGACCCGGCCACCATCACGATGATGTGGCGGGCCCCGGCATCGGCGTAGCGGCCGAGGGCCGCTGCGCACGTCTGGGGCGACCCGGCCACGAGGTGCCGCTGGAACGCCTTGGGCGGCAGGCGGTAGAGATCCGAGAGCCACCGGGCGCCCCGGACGGGCGCCTCGTCGTCATCACCGACACAGGCGAAGACGACGATGCCGGCCTGCACGGTCTCGGGATCTCGACCGGCCTCGGCTGTCTCGCGCCGCAGGGCCGCCAGCGCGGTCCCGTAGTCGTCCGGGGCGAGGAAGAGGGGGACCCAGCCGTCGCCGAGCGCTGCCGCCCGCCGCCGAGCGGCGTCGCTCGCGCCCCCGAACCACAGCGGGACCGGTGGTGAGGTGGGTTCCTGCACGTAGTCGGCGCCCGGGTCGTCCGGGCCAGCCCAGGCCCGGCGCAGACCGGCGACACCTTCGTCCATGAGCAGGCCACGACGGTGGTAGTCCACGCCGGCCCGCAGGTACTCGGCCTCGTGGATGCCGACGCCGAGGCCGAGTACGAAGCGCCGCTCCGAGAGCAGCTGGAGCGCCGTGGCCTGCTTCGCGACGACGGAAGCGGGCCGAAGGGGCAGTTGCAGCACGCAGGTTCCCAGGAGAGGCCGGCTGGTCGCCACCGCTGCCACGGCCAGCGTCGTCAGCGCCTCCCCGATGGGGTGGGGCCAGTAGAGGTGGTCCACCGCCCACAGTGAGTCGGCACCGGTCGCCTCAGCACGCCGGCACAGCTCAGCCAGCTCGGCGGCGCTCCCGGTACTACTTGGGGTGCTACCGAGCTCGGGAGAGAGTTCTCCCTGCGTGGTGGCGGGGAGGATGAACCCGAGGGATGGTCGCCCTGCTCCATTTCCTACCGGGGTCACACCGACATAATACGCCGGACGCCGCGGGCGTGACTATTCCACGTTTGGGGGGGTTGGGGGTGCGTGGACCGCGCCCGTCGCTCCTCCGGAAGCGCCGAGAACCGAGAGGGTGCAACGGGCCTCACAGATGGAGCGCCCGTCGTCGTCGGTGAGAGAGATCCGCCAGACCTGGATGGTGCGCCCGACCCGCACCGGTGTCGCCTCGGCGGTCAGGTGGCCATCGCGCACCGAACGCAGATGGCTGGCGTTCAGCTCGATCCCGACCACGCTGCGGCCGGGCTCGGCAGCGAGCGCCGCTCCGAAGCTGGCGGCGGACTCGGCCAGGAGCGCCGAGACGCCGCCGTGGAGGATCCCGTAGGGCTGGTGCACCTTCCAGTCCACCGGGAGACGCATGACGACACGCTCGGGACCGGCCTCGAGGATCTCGACGTCGAGCAGCTCGTGGATGCTGCCGCGGCCGTCGGGCAGCCCCGCTCGGGCACCAGGGTCGGTGGGGGGTGAGGGCACCGGCGGATGTTAACGGCGCGCCGTTAGCCTGAGCGCGTGCCCGATCTGGTCGATCTGCGCAGCGACACCGTGACCCAGCCCACCGCGGCCATGCGGCGCGCCATGGCCGAGGCCGAGGTCGGTGACGACGACTACGGCGAGGATCCGACCGTGCGTGCGCTCGAGGAGTCCTTCGCAGCCCGGGTCGGCAAATCGGCGGCGATCTTCGTCGCCTCGGGCGTCATGGCGAACCAGATCGCCGTGCGGGTCCTCACGACGCCCGGGACCGCCGTCGTGGCGGGACGCCGCCAGCATGTCGTGGTCTATGAGTACGGCGCCGCTGCCATGAACGCCGGGATCCAGTTCATCGGAGTCGACGACGACGACGGCATGGTGGACGCGGCGGAGGTGCGGCGGGCCCGTCAGGCGGTCGAGCACTACCAGCCCGTGGTGTCGCTCGTGAGCATCGAGAACACGCACATGGCCGCATCGGGCGCCCCGTGGTCGACGACCCGTCTGCAGGCGCTGGCCGAGGCGGTGGGGCCGGTCCCCATCCACATGGACGGGGCGCGGCTCTTCAACGCGGAGGTGGCCACCGGCGTCCCCGCCGCGGAGTGGGCTTCGGCCGCCACGACGGTCATGTGCTGCTTGTCCAAGGGACTGTGCGCGCCGGTCGGCTCGCTGCTGGCGGGAGACGAGGACGTGATGACCGAGGCCCGCCTGGCCCGCAAGCGCCTCGGGGGTGGCATGCGCCAGGCTGGCGTCCTCGCGGCACCGGGGCTCGTCGCACTGCAGGACATGGTCGGTCGCTTGCACGAGGACCACGCACGGGCCGCACGACTGGCGGAGGCCGTGGCGCTGCGTTGGCCCGGGTGCGGGCTCGATCCCGACTCGGTGCGCACGAACATCGTCACCTTCACCCACCCTGAACCCGAGAAGCTCCTGGGACACCTGGAGACCAACGGGGTGTTGGCCCACGCCATCGCCCCCGAGACGGTCCGCTTCGTCACGCATCGCGATGTGGACGACGATGGCGTGGGCCGCGCCGTGCGCGCGCTCGACGACGCGCCGTGAAGGTCCGCATCGGCATCAGCGCGGGTGGGGAGAGCCTCGGCCCCGACGCCATGGTGGCGTTGGCCCGGGGGATCGCCGCGACCGGGTTCGACTCGCTCTGGCTGCCCGAGGTGCTGACGCGCCCCGGTCCCGACCCGCTGGTCGGGCTGGCCTGGGCGTCGGGCGCGTCGCCCGGCCTGAAGGTCGGGACCACCATGCTGCTGCCGGGACGCAACCTCGTCTGGCTGGCCAAGGCCGTCGCGACCCTCGACGTGCTCTCGGGCGGTCGCTTCCTCCTGACATTCGTCCCTGGGCTGAGCGTCGGTGGCGAGCGCAGCGCCATCGGCATCCCGACCGCCGCCCGCGGCGAGCAGATGGACGATGCCTTGCCGGTGCTGCGCCGCCTGTGGGGCGGCGAGACGGTCAGCCACGACGGGCCGGCCGGCTCCTTTGCCGACGTGACGGTCGCCCCCCGGCCCGTCCAGGATCCCTTCGACGTCTGGCTCGGTGGCAACGTCCCCGCCGCGTTGGAGCGCTGTGGCCGCCTGGCCGACGGGTGGATCCCCGCGTTCTGCACTCCGGATGACGCCGCGGCCGGCAAGGCGGTGATCGACCGCGTCGCCGCCGAGCACGGACGCACCATCAGCCCGGAGCACTTCGGGGTCAGCCTGGCCTACGCGCCCGAGGGGACCGACGTCGCCGCGCTCGCATCGTCACCACTCGCCCGCCGGGCCCGCGGGCGGCCGCTCGAGCAGATCATCCCCGTCGGACGGCCGGGCCTGCGATCGATGATGGAGAGGTTCCTCGAGGCCGGGTTCTCGAAGTTCATCGTGCGTCCGATGGCGCCGCCGGGGGAGTGGCAACCGGAGCTGGAGCGACTGGCCGGCGCCGTGGGCGATTTGCAGACGTGACCGACCCCTACGCTGCCAGGATGCCCGAACGCCCTCTCACCCTCATGGCGGTCCACGCCCATCCCGACGACGAAGCGATCGGGACCGGCGGCATCCTCGCCCACTACAGCGCCGAGGGCGTCCGCACCGTGCTGGTCACGTGCACGAATGGTGAGCTCGGGGATGCACCCGGTGGGGTGAAGCCCGGCGAGCCTGGGCACGACGAGAGCGTCGTAGTGCCACTCCGTCGCCAAGAGCTCGAGGCCAGTTGCGAGGTCCTCGGCGTGTCGCACCTCGAGCTGCTCGGCTACCACGACTCTGGAATGGAGGGCTGGCCGCAGAATGACGCGGCCGACTCCTTCTGGCGCACCCCTGTCGAGGATGCGGCGCGCCGTTTGGCCGCGCTGATGCGTGCCTTCGAGCCGCAAGTGGTCGTCACCTACGACGAGAACGGCTTCTACGGTCATCCCGATCACATCCAGGCCAATCGGGTCACGCGGGCAGCCATCGAGCAATGCGGCGTCCCCGCCAAGCTGTACTACACCGCCCTCGCCCGCTCGCGACTGCAGGGGTTCGGCGAGATGCTGGCGGAGGCCGGCATCGAGGTCCCGGGAGAGGTGCAGGAGAATCCCGACTTCGGCACTCCCGACGAGCTCATCACGACGACGATCGACTGCAGCGCCGTGGCCGGGCGCAAGTACGCGTCGCTGGCTGCGCACGCGAGCCAGAGCGACAACATCTTCTTCCTGCAGATGGGCGAGGACCTGTTCTCCTCGGTCATGGGCTCGGAGAGCTTCGTGCGGGTGATGGACTCCACGAACGCGGCGGTGCCCGAGGACGACCTGTTCGCCGGGCTCCGCCCAGGGCTCTAGCCCGAGCCGGGCCCGCGCCCCACCGGGAGAAGGGACGCGGGGCCCGGTCCGGAAGGGTCCCTACGTCGCGCTGCCGGCCGGGGGGGAGCCGGCGCGGGCGTCGGGAACCGACCCAACGAGACGCGGCGCCGCGGCGACGGTCGGCACCGCCACGGCGAGCATCTCGATTGTGAAGGCTTCCTGGCCGAAGGGGTCCGTGCCCGCCAGGTCCCGGACGAGCAGGGTCGGGTCCGTGTGCACACGAGGCATCCGGAGAGGTGCCGGTCGGCGGATGGCGGGGGCGACGGTGGCCACGGGAGGGATACGGCCCGGGGCCCGGCCGGGATTGCTCGGACCAGGGTGAATCCCCGGCGAAGGTCGAGCCGTACCCCTGTGGATGGGAGAATCTCGTGTGGCCGAGGACGAGCTGTCCGATGAGGCTCTCCTGGCCGGCATGGCCGTGAGGGACCAGGCGGCGGCCGTCACCTTCACCCGGCGCTACCAGAGGCGGGTGTTCGGCCTGGCCTTTTCGATGACGAGCGACGCCGGGGTCGCCGAGGACGTGGCCCAGGAGGCGATGATCCGGGTCTGGCGCCACGCGCCGGTCTTCGATCCCCGGAGGGGCTCGGTGACGTCGTGGGTCCTCACCATCACACGCAACCTGGCCATTGACGCCTTGCGCCTGCGGCGCGCCGTGCCGACCGATCCGGACGACTTTGCCGCCACGGCGCTGGCCAGCTCCGAGCACAACCCCGAGGACGCCGTGCGCCGGGGCGACGTCCGCCAGACCGTGCGGGCCGCGCTCGGGGTCTTGCCGGACGAGCAGCGGCGCGCCGTGGTCCTGGCCGCGGTCTACGGCAGGACGGCGCTCGAGATCAGCGAGTCGGAGGGGATCCCGCTCGGCACGGCCAAGACGCGTATCAGGACGGGGCTCATCCGGTTGCGAGCCGCCGTGGAGCGTGCCGAGGGGGTGAGCGATGAGCGATGACCTGAGAGAGCAGGGATGCGAGCAGTACGCGAACGAGTTGGCCGAGTTCTCGCTCGGTGTGCTGACCGGGCGCGAGCGAGCTCGAGTTCTGGCTCACGTCGAGTCCTGCCCGCGTTGCGCCGACGAGCTGGAGCTCCTCTCCCGCGTCGCGGACACCGTGGTGCAGGCGGCCCCGGAGATGGAGCCGCCGCTGGGGTTCGAGGTGCGCCTCTTCGAGAAGATGGGCGTGACCGACGTGGCACCGCGACGCCGGCGCCTCCGTCGGTCGCGTTGGGTGCCTGCCGTGGTCGGCGTGGCGGCGGCCGCGCTGGCCCTCGGCCTCGGCCTGAGCCTCAGCTCGTCCTCCACGCCGAGCGTGACGGCGCAGGAGCGCGGCCCGCACGAGGTGATGACGGCCGCTCTCCTGGAGAACGGGGAGACGGTCGGGCACGTCGTGACCTTCGGCGGCGACAAGCCGTGGCTGTCGATGATGCTGGCCGATTCGACGGCCCGCGGGCAGGTCACCTGCGTCGTCGTGACCTCCGATGGCCGTACGCACCGGCTCGGGACCTTCGTGGCCCGCGAGGGCTACGGGGCCTGGATCTCCCCACTGCATGTCGACCCGACAGACGTGCGCCGAGCCGAGGTGGTCTCGCCCAGCGGGACGGTGATCGCAACCGCCACGCTGGGCTGACGACCGCTCAATACCGGTAGGTATCGGGCTTGTAGGGCCCCTGGACCGGGACGCCGATGTAGGCAGCCTGCTCCTGCGTCAGCGTCGTGAGCTTCACGCCCAGTGCGTCGAGGTGGAGGCGCGCCACCTTTTCGTCGAGGTGCTTCGGCAGGACGTAGACGTCGTTCACGTACTGTCCGGTCTGGGTGAACAGCTCCATCTGCGCCATCGTCTGATTGGTGAACGAGTTGGACATCACGAAGCTCGGGTGCCCCGTCGCGTTTCCCAGGTTGAGCAGCCGGCCCTCGGACAGAATGATGATGGCGTGGCCGTCGGCGAACACCCACTTGTCGACCTGGGGCTTGATGTTGACCCGCTCGATGCCGGGCGTCTTGGTCAGGCCGGCCATGTCGATCTCGTTGTCGAAGTGACCGATGTTCCCGACGATGGCCTGGTGCTTCATGCCCGCCATGTGGGCGGCCGTGATGATGTCCTTGTTGCCGGTCGTGGTGATGATGATGTCGGCCTCGGGCAGGATGTCCTCGAGCGTGGTCACCTGGAATCCCTCCATGGCGGCCTGGAGCGCGCAGATCGGGTCGACCTCGGTCACCACGACGCGGGCTCCCTGGCCGGCGAGGGACTGCGCACAGCCCTTGCCGACGTCGCCGTAGCCACACACAACAGCGACCTTGCCCCCGATGAGGACGTCGGTGGCCCGGTTGATCCCGTCCACCAGGGAGTGGCGGCAGCCGTACTTGTTGTCGAACTTCGACTTGGTGACGGAGTCGTTGACGTTGATGGCGGGAAAGAGCAGCTCACCTCTCTTGGCCATGTCGACCAGCCGGTGCACGCCGGTGGTTGTCTCCTCGGTGACGCCCTTGATCCCGTTGGCGATGGACGTCCAGCGCCCCTGGTCCTCCGCGAGGCTCTGCCCCAGCACGGTGAGCACGACCTCGAATTCCTCCGAGTCCGCGGTGGCGGGGTCGGGCACGCTGCCCGCCTTCTCGAATTCAACGCCTTTGTGCACCAGCAGCGTGGCGTCGCCACCGTCGTCGAGGATCATGTTGGGACCGCCTTCGCCGGGCCACAGCAGGGCCTGCACGGTGCACCACCAGTACTCCTCGAGCGTCTCGCCCTTCCAGGCGAACACGGGGACACCCTTGGGCTCATCGACGGTGCCCGCTGGTCCGACGGCGACCGCCGCCGCGGCGTGGTCCTGCGTCGAGAAGATGTTGCAACTGGCCCAGCGCACCCGGGCACCGAGCGCCGTGAGCGTCTCGATGAGCACGGCCGTCTGGACCGTCATGTGCAAGGAGCCCGTGACACGGGCACCGGCCAGGGGCTGGGTCGCCGCGAACTCGGCCCGCATGGCCATCAGTCCGGGCATCTCGTGCTCGGCCAGCTCGATCTCCTTACGGCCGAACGCGGCCAGTGAGAGGTCAGCCACCTTGAAGGGAAGGGGGGAAGTCATAGCAAGCTCCTTTGGGTCGGATGGACGTGCGCAGGCGCGCAAAATTGCGGCGGGCCGGACGGCGGGAGCGCAACGCACGTGCTCCGACCTCTGTCGGAGGCCGCGTACCCGCCCTCAAGGATAGAGCCTGGGCAGGGGGTCGTGGGGCCGAATCCGTGGGACGACGTCGATCGCCGGCATCCCACATCGTGCCGACAGCATCGACGAGATGACCCGCCTCCGGAGGCGCCCCTTTGGACAGCCCCGGGGCCCGGGGGGTCCTGCACCTCTGGGAATAGGCTCCCAAGGGGCGTCTCAGCTGGGGTTTCGGCGCCACGGGAAAGACTGGAACCTCCAGGGCCCAACGGATACCTTTTGAGCGCAATCTCTGGAAGTGGAGGCGAACGGAAATGGGGCAGCCGTACAGACGTCCACCTGGGGTACCGCCAATGCGGTCCTCCATGGGGGTACCTCGGTTTGCCTGCGGTCAGCTCCATGGAGGGTGATCCTCCTCGCCTGACCATCATCGTCCCTGCATACAACGAAGCTCTGAGGCTTCCGGAGCTCGCGGCACGATTCACGACCGCCATGGACGAGGGGGTGCTCGACCCCCACGAAATCGAATTGATCATCGTTGACGACGGCAGTACCGACGCGACGGCGGAGCGAGCGGCTGAGGTGCTGCCCGGATTGTTCGATCGCCTGCAGGTCCTCCGCATCGACCGCAACGCTGGAAAGGGTGCCGCCGTGCGCCTGGGGGCTGGTGCTGCCACGGCGCCCGTCGTCGTCTTCATGGACGCAGACATGTCGGTGGACCCATCCGAGATCTCGGGTCTCGTCGACGGCATCGGGCGGGCTGACATCGCGATTGGCTCGAGATCCCTTGCCGACTCGGTGGTGGAGACCGACGGCGTCCAGCGGAAAGTCATGGGCTGGACGTTCAACACGATCGTCACCACCGTGACCGGCATGCCCTTCGCTGACACGCAGTGTGGCTTCAAAGCCTTCCGAACCCCGATTGCACGGCTTCTGTTCCATCTCATGACCGTGGAACGTTTCGCATTCGACGTCGAAGTGCTCTACCTGGCACAACGGCTCCGCATGGATATCACGGAGGTACCGGTTCGTTGGCGCGAAATGCGGCCGAGCAAGGTAAGGGTGCCGACCGATCCGATCTCCATGACCCGTGACGTCGTCAGGGCCCGGACGCGTCGGGAACGACCGACGGTCCCCGGCCTGGCCGTCGAGCCGGCTCCGGAGGAGCGGCGCCGTTCGCCCTCGAGGATCGTGGCCGAGTTGCATCAAGCCTTCGGATCGAACTTCCCGATTCTGCTTCCGGCGGAGGATGAGGTCGTGCTGCTGGTTCCGCTCGGCGATTCGGGCGAGATCGAGGAGATCGCCGCCCGAATTCGCCGTCTTCCAACGAGATTGACCGTGCGCGAACACGCTGTCAGCTTTCAGGAGTTGGTCTCACTGGCTCCGTTCTCGCTTCACGACGGCATCCTGGTGGCGTCATATCCCGGTGCGGCCGCGCTGACCCTCCGGGAGCCCGTCGACGGCTGGGAGTCGGTCAGGTCGATTCCGGGAGATCAGGTTCCGAGCAGACTGTTGACATGAAAGTTGTTGCGCTGTCATGGCGTGACCTGGCACATCAGTCGGCGGGAGGCGCAGAGGTCCTGGTTGATCGCGTGCTCAGCGGACTGTCGGCTCGAGGGCATGACGTGACGCTCGTGTGCGGCGGACCGCCATCTGAGCACGAGTTCCAAGTCGTCGATGCCGGGGGAACGTATTCGCAATACGCACGCGTCCCCTTGATCTGTGTCTCCCGGTTTCGCCACGCGGACGTGATCGTCGACACTCAGAACGGGATGCCGTACTTTTCGCCACTGTGGTGGAGAAGGCCGTCTGTCTGCCTGGTGCACCACGTGCATACCGACCAATGGCAGGAGAGGTTCTCGAGACCCGTCGCGTCCCTTTGTCGGGCAGTGGAGCGTGATGTGATGCCTGTCGTGTATCGGAACCGTCCCTTTGTGGCCACGTCCCGCTCTACGGCCGACGCGATGAGGGACATCGGCATTCGAGAGACGTCGATCACCATCATTGAATCGGGTGTCGATGCGCCGTCAGAGGTGACTCCCGAAAGGTCTGAGGAGCCCCTGTTCGTCTCGCTGAATCGGCTCGTACCGCACAAGCGGATCTCGCTACTGCTTCGCGCCTGGGAGCGGGCCGGCGACGCGATCAAGGGTCGACTCGTGATCGCCGGCGATGGGCCGCTCCTGGACGAACTTCGCCGCCAGGCTTCGCGAATGCGCGGTGTCGAGGTTCTCGGTCGGGTGAGCGAGGAGGACAAGAATGACCTGTTGGCTCGAGCCTGGGCGATTGTGAGCACCACACACCATGAGGGATGGGGCATGTCAATCATGGAGGCCGCCGCGGTGGGTACACCTGCGCTCGCATTGGACGTTCCCGGGATCTGTGACTCCGTCGTTGACGGCGTGACAGGCGTTCTGGTTCGCGCCAATGGCGAACTGGAGATCCCGGAGGCCTTCGCCAAGGCGATGGTAACGTTCGCAAGAGACGAAGGTCGGCGACGCGCGCTAGGTGCGGGTGCTCGACGCCGGGCACTGGAGTACAGCTGGGACCGATCCGTACGTCAATGGGAGGTCGTACTTGAGGCGGCCGCCGTCGGGCACGGAACACACGGCCGGCGGCGGACTGGCAACGCTGCCGCTTCCGCTTCGCTCGAAGTCACTTCGGGCCGTTGACAATCACGGGCGGCCGGTTCAGACAGGAGATCCGACGGTCAGTGCAGCTCCTGCAGGGGTTCCGTGCGCAATACGACGACCCCGATCTGTTCTACGCCATGCTGGCGGACGACACCGTCGCGCTCGTGCAGGACTACGAGCCACTGGCCGGGTCGCGTGTGTTGGACATCGGGGGAGGTCCCGGCTACTTCGCCCAAGCATTCCGCCGTGCCGGAGCCGCCAGTATCTTCGTCGAGCCGGATTCTGCAGCCCTCACCGAACGGGGGCGCACTCTCGGATACGGCGTGATCGGTGACGGGATCCAGCTTCCGTTCGGTGACGGCTCGTTCGATATCAGTCACTCATCCAATGTGCTCGAGCACGTCACCGCCCCACAGCAGTTTTTCGCCGAGATGATCCGAGTCATCCGTCCGGGTGGGCTGGTCTTCCTGGCCTTCACGAACTGGTTCTCGCCCTTCGGCGGCCATGAGACATCTCCCTGGCACTACCTCGGCGGAGAGCGGGCAGCGCAGCGTTATGCGCGCAAGAACGGTAGTCCTCCGAAGAACCTCTACGGCACCAGTCTCTTCCGATTGGATATTTCGGATGTCCTGTCGTGGGCGCACGCAAGTACGAATGCCGTTGTGGTGGACTCCTTCCCGCGCTACTACCCACGTTGGACCCGGCCGATTGTGGCGGTGCCTGGGCTCCGCGAGTTCGCCACGTGGAACCTCGTCGTCGTCATGAGACGCCGATGAGAATGGATGCGTCCCCGGAATCGGGGGCGGACCCGCTCCCGGATTCCTCGCCGAGAAGGGAGGAAGTGACGCCGACGCTCAACGTCCTCCTGTGCCTTCCCGCGGCAAAGGTTTCCGAACCTCGGATCGCTTGCTATCAACAGATGCCCCGCGCGTGGGTGGCCCTTATCGGCGACGAAGCGCGGATGCCAGCGGACAATCTCACTCGGCTGCGCGCATGGAGGTTGCCCTACATCGGGGCGCGTGATCGTTGGACGGCGTCCTTGAGTTGGCTGCGGGGGCTCGACACGATCGACCCCGGACCCGTCGACTGCGTTTTGTCCATGGAAATGTACAGCGTGGCGACGTTCCAGGCCCTGCGCCTTGCACGAAGGCTGGGCGTTCCTCATGTGGTCACAATTGCAGAAGTGCTCTCCCCGGCCCCCCATTACCGCATTCCACCGTGGCGACAGATCAGTCGGACGATCAGTACCTCGGCGGACGCATTCCTCTGCAGCGTTGAGTTGGCGCGCCAGTCAGCGATCGCGAGAGGGTGTCCACCGGAACGTTGCACCGTGATCAACCCCGGCGTCGATCTCGAACGCTTCTTTCCACGGGAGGGCGGATTGACACGCGATCCGGTGGTGTTTTTTGCCGGCGAGCTTCGGCCGGACAAGGGAATCCGCGACGTGATCGCCGCGGCCGAGCAGGTTCGAAAATCGATTCCCGGACTGCGCCTGATTGTCGCTGGAGACGGGCCGCTTCGGAGCGAAGTTGTCGATCATGCCCGGGACAAGGGGTTCATCGACTATCGCGGCCAGGTCCCACGCGACGAACTCCCAGCGATCTACCGGGAGGCGCGCTGCTTCGCTCTGGCTCCCCAATCTCGTTGGCTCTGGGCGGAGCAGTTCGGATTCGCCTCGGTCGAGGCCATGGCGAGTGGCCTGCCGGTGGTGATCACTGATTGTGGGGCCGTGCGTGAAGTCGTTCCGGACTGGAATCCGATCTGCCCGCAGCACGACGTGAACGCTCTGGCGGAAGGATTTGTCCAGGCGCTAGGGACTGCGGGTGAGCAATGGGGGGCTCGGAATCGCGAGCAGGCGGAGCGTTTGTACGATGGGGCACAGGAGGCAACGAGGATCCGAGCATGGTTGAACTCCCTCGTCGTTGCTCTCTGAGCAGGATGACGGCAGGATCTGAGCAACTGACGCGAGAATCACTACAATGCCAAACGTCCAGCTCACCGTGCACCCACGAGCCCCTAATGTCTCCGGGAAAGGCCTTACGGGGGCGTCCCGACGCACCATGGGTCGAAAATACCCGGGCTTGCTCCCACGGCGGATTGTCGGTCTCCGAATGGCGCGGTGACTCGAGCCTGAGATGGAGCTTGGGTGTGGGGTCATGTGTCCATGGAGAGCGGCCCCAGTTCTCGTGGCGATGCAGGTCCCGTGAGTAAGCCAACGAGCAGAGCCGTTGGATTCAGCCCGACGCGCCTCGCGTCCAGTCTCCGAAGAAACGGACCGCTGTTAAAGAGCTCCGTTTCGTTGTCGACTTCTACCGGTCTCGCCGCCTTCGGCGGCTTCGTCTACTGGCTCCTGGTTGCACGCGTAGCTCCCGCCGGGATCGTTGGTACGTCTGCGGCCCTTTATACATCCATCCAATTCGTGGCATACCTGACCGCGCTTGGACTGCCCATCGCAGTGGCTCGGTATGGAGCGAGCTCGAGGAATATTCCATCGATTCTGTTCAATTGGTCAATCGTGTTGACCGTTGCCAGCTCGTTCCTGGGTGCCGCTCTGTACTTCGCGATCATCTCGCGTGAACTTCACAATTTGAGCGCTGTCAGCGTGCCCGGGGCGGTCCTCATCTTCGGCTCGATCGTTGCGGGGATCTCTGTGTACGCCGTCCACGACGTTCGGCTCATCAGCCAGCAACGTCGTGGCTGGGTCATTAGCAAGGCGGTTTTCGTGGCCCTTGTGCGGCTACCGTTCGTCCTGATTCCCGGTCTTGCACATTCGTCCATCGATGTGTTTCTCGTGGCCGGGGGAGTGCCTGCCGTCTGTGGCGTGCTGGCATGGATTTTCGCCGATCTGAGGTGCACACATTTCGCGTTTCCCCTAAGGCCGCTGCCACCCGAAACGGGTGCCGCCGCGAGGTACGCCGTCGTGAACGGCGCGGCCCAACTCTCAGTCCAGGCGCCGTTCTATGTTCTCCCAGTTATCGTTCTGCTTGTCGTGTCGGCAAGAGTCAATGCTTCGTTCTACGTGGCCTGGACGATCACGACCGTGGTCTTCCTCATCGTGCAGGGGGTCGGACAGGCCCTTCTCATCGAAGGTCATCGCACGGGTCGACTGAGGGCCCAGAGCCGCTCTGCCCTCCAATTCGGGGTGGTGCTGGCGGCGGTCCTCTTTGTCGTGTGCGTCATCGTCTCCAGAGCGGTTCCTCTCCTCTACGGCACTGCATACACCTCGGGGGCCGACATCATGCCGGTTCTGGGTGCGGCGGTTCTTCCATGGTCGGTCTTCACGGTCGTGCTGGCAGCGACGCGAGTCCGTCACGATCAGGGAGACAATGTCATCCTGTCATTGCTTTTTGCCGTGTCCATCTTGGGTCCAGCCGTCTACTTAGTGGTTCAGTTCGGAATCAAGGGCGCGGCGTGGGCCTGGCTCTTCGGCAATTGCCTGTCTGCCTCGGCCGCCTGGGTTGTGCTGCGTCGGCTCCGACGAGGCGCAGGGAGAGGCGAACCAGCTTCCATCTCGGAGCAGGATTCATTGGAGATCGGGCTGCTCGACAACCGGGAGTTCCTCTGAGGGCACGAGCCCAATGCCGCCGGTCTTCGGGATCTCTCCGTTCTGGGCCCGCGAGGGTGCTGCCCATGTCTCGGTGGCCAATGAAGTCAGGACCGCGGCAACAGCCAGGACGGCTGCGATCTGTGCAGGGCTCTGGAACGCACCGGGGAGCGACGAGCCAAAGAGGGTCGGCGGATGCCAGGCGGCAGCCACACCCGCTCCAACGAATGCAACGAATGCGATCACCGACAATGGGCTCTGACCCCAACGGCGCGCCACCACAACGAGTGGCACCAAAGTCAACGCGAGGGGACCTGCGATCACGACGAGGGCGGCCGTGCTCGCTCCGAGCAATAGCCAGGCATTTGGAGGTGCCCTGGGCCCCGCAACGTTCGAGAGGCGTCGTCTCGATGCGATGAGGGCGAGTGCCAGCAGTCCCACCAGCATGAAGAGCCCAAGGGCCAGCAGGCCTTGGTAGAGGGTGTTCGCAGCGACGGAGAGCGAAACCGTTCCTGCCCTGCCTGCGGGCACGAGGTAGGCCTGCTCCCAACCGTTCACCCGGACCGGCCGTAGGGTTGTTCCGCCCATGCGGGCGGTCCACGCGGAGCTGTAGTTCTGACCAAGGACGAGATACGTCGCGGGACCCGCTCCCATCTTGACGGAACGGTCCTCAGGTCCCCACTGGACGACTGAAGCCGAGCGGGGCGCAGCCGCGGGGACAACCGGTGTGGAGAACGGTTGCAGGACCAGCGAGGCGACCTCGAATGGCCCGAACGGATTGTCCGCCTCCATGGTGTGGGTGCCGGCGACGAGGGGTATGCCCAGTGGGAGTCCGCAAAGGGCGACGTGGACGGGCTTTAGATCGACCAGGTCACCGACCGTCCCCGTGACCGCCGTCGGCACTGTGGTCCCGTCGAGTTGGATTGATGGTCCATATCCGCAGGCGAGGAAAAATTTGGAGTTCAGGTTGGGTCGTGGCGTCGGCGTGACAAGCAGTCCGGGAACGCCGATTGACGACAAGCCGACGGGGACGGTCAGCCCGGGAATGACGTTGGGTGAGACCGGTTGACGACCTGTTTCGCGGACGAATTTGATGTTCAAGGAGTTCGTCACGACGGTGGGGAACGTGATCACGCCACCCGTGCGAGGCACTCGCTCGAGCATTGGCGCCCCTCCGGACGGCGTGATGGAGACCTCAGTCGGGCGGGCGGTGAGGGAAGAGAGGCCGAGCGCCACGGAACTCACGGGGGCGTCTTCGGCCCAGCTCAGTGTGACTGACGGGGTTGAATCGCCCACCGCTGCGATCCATGGCAGCGTCGACCCGTCGACGAGATTCCGGACGCCGAACCGGGGAAGACCGGCCAACACCGAGCTCGCTGTCACCTGGAGGTTCGTTGACGACGTCGGCTCCACCTGCGCGACGAGCCGACTGAGGGAGCTCGACGGAATTGGTATTGCCTCGCCAGTACCCTCCGTGGCCTCGGGTTTCGGAAGTGTGAACTCGCGGGCCATTTTTGGGTCATCGGTGGAGGAGAGACCGAAAGTGAGGTTGGGATTCACCACTGGGCGGTTTGCGACCACCACTACCGTCGCAGGGGTCGAAGATGAGGTTGGGGCCGGATCGTCATCCGGCATCAACATGCGGGGTTGGAACGTCACGCCAGGAATAACGACCCCTGAGATCCCGGCACCCGCTGCCAATCCGACGGGACTCTCGACGTTGGCAGAGTTCACCTTGGCGATCGTGATCTTCAGGTGCCTGCTCATGCCGGGGGAAACAGAGAGGTGGTATGACGCCCGTCCCGGTGGGAGTCGACGAACGACAGTGCCCCTGTCGGTTGTGATTCTCAGCTCTGTAATGGTTCGGGCCCCGGCGAGTGGCTTGACGGTGATTGAGGAGAGAAGGCGAGGTCGGTGGAAGGTGATCGACACCCATTGACCGATGGAATTGTCGGAGGCACTTGCGACCCACGCCGAACCCGGGCTGTTGTCGAAGGCGGACGCGGGTCCCTGAGTTGGTGAATCGATCAGTGGGGTCGATCCGAATGACGATGCCGAAACGGACTCCGCCCCCATCGGAGCCGAAACAGTCTGGTGTTGCGCACCGTTCACCACTGCGAAGGACTGCGGCACACCGGCGACCATGTTCGGAAGCGTCTGGTCGGGACCGAGGAGATAGGACTCGTTGTTGCGGATGGATCCGAATGAGGTGACCCGACGCTGGTTACCATCGGTGATGGCCCATGTCGTTCCCGAGGCCTTGGGGACCGTGCGAGCGTCCGGGTCCCCACTCAGCACCGAAACACGGGCGTGGAGAATGCTGCCGGAGATGGGCAGGGCTGATCCAACGTCACCGCTCACGACAACGGGGTCGCTGGCGGTGAAGGTCTGGACCGCCGAGGCCGCCCCGCCGACCCGATAGACGTTCACCGCTCGCAGCCGTAGGAAGTGTGGGGAGTCGTAGACGGGAAGGCGACCGGACGCCACCTGGCTCGCCGGGAGGTATGGCCCGAAGGAAGCGACTTCTGTCAGACCAGATGTCTCTGACAGCACCTGGTGCACCTCTGCGGGCGGCGGTGCCCCGGTTGCTTGCAAGTTGAGATCGTTGCGCTCAACGACATACTTCACTCCCTCACGGGAGAGGAATGCGGCGAACCCGGGCGGCGAAATGCCGTCGTCGAGGGCCTGTTCGACGGCGTCGAGCATCTGCGTGTTGCCGTTCGAGCCCAGGGGGATGATGTTCCGCCATTCCAGCGGCGTCGATGCCACGGTTTGCAGTGGCTCTTGTTGGGGCCTTCCCCACGTGTACCAGGCAATGTTGGCCCCCGGCACGAGTAGTGCATTTCCGTGCCCTTGGTGCTCGTTGAGGTAGGTGCCGGTCTGCTGCCAATACGACGGGATAGCGGCAAACCCTCCGCTGCCGTAGAGCTGGCGCTGCCAGAACGGGGCAGCGCTCGCAATGACGGCAGCGATGACAATCACCACGAGTGCTGGACGGATGGACCGGTCCTTGGCGGATTGCCATATGTGACGTCCGATCCGCTCTCGTGGTGCGGACAGGATCCACGCCAGGCCGAGCACAATCGGGAGCGTCACATCGGGAGAGAACTTGCTGATATTTCGGAATGGCGCAAGAGAATTTTGCAACAAATGCTGGACGGAATGGGAGAACGCTCCTCCGAGTGGGCCTGAGTACCCCGCCGATATGACCACCACGCCGAACGCGAGCGACGCGATCAGGAACAACTTCTCTGGAATATGGCGGCAGAGTCCGGCGAGCCCGAGGGCGACGACGACGGCGGTTCCCACGATGATGACGGGCTCGGAGACGAGGATCCATGCCCCCTTGAGGAGTGGTACGTGCAAGACGTAGTAGTCCGTCCACGCCGAGGCACCCCGCAGAGCTTCGAACACCGACGCGGTCCTGGTAGTGGCGATCGAGGTCTCGGTGGCTGGGAGGTAGTTGTAGCCGAAGTGCCCGACGAAGAGGAGCATGACCATCCAGAAGAAACACGCCATGGCGCCGCAGATCGCCCACCACGTCGCCAACGAGCGTCGCCGCGGGCCGGGCTCGCGCGTCAAGAGCCAGATGGCCGGCAGAGCCAGGACAGCGATGACGAGCGCCGCGTTGGAGCCCCCCATGAGGGCGATTGCGAGTCCTGATCTGGCCGCCGCTTGACGTGTCGATCCCTCCCGCGAACCCAAAACCAGCGGCCGCAGCACCCAGGGCAGCAGGACCACGGCGAGCAGATCACCGGATGTGGTCACCCAGGTGACGACGATCGGCGCGATGCAATAGGCGATACCGGCGATGACGCGAGCGCCCCTTCCGCCGATTCTCAAGGCTTCGGCGAGGCGTGCGACTCCCCAGACTCCTGCGGTGAGGAGCACTGCCAGCCAGATCCGCTCTGCCACCCACGCCGGAACGTGAAGTACCGACGCTGCGAGGAAGAACAAGCCCTGGGGAACAAGAAACCCTGCTCCTTGCGCGACCGCTCCCCCGAAGATGAGTGGGTTCCACAGATGCAGGACGGAACCGAAGAACGAGACGGGCGACACGACCAGGGGGAGTGAGGTGTCGAACTCAATAAGTCCTGGTGCTTGCAGAAGACAGATCCCCAGGAAGCAGATGAAGAGAATGGCTAGGTGGAGGCGGCTGAGTGGGTCACCGCCTTCTGTCCTGCGTCCTCGCCGCGCGATGCCGAGGCGGTTCGCCAGAGAGCCATCCAACCCGTCCGGCTCCGACTGGTCACTGAAGTGAAGGTCCGGAGATGCGGGGTCCATGAAAGGCGGATGAAGGTCACCAGGTTCCATGTGGTGTCCTCAAATTGGGCGCCCAAGCGAGTGGGGTAATCCAGACAGAAGGGATCATCGATCGACATCAATCAGAAGAGTCACGACCACCGAATGATTCGGCATTCCTGTCAACAGGTGCGCTGATGTGCTTCGTGAACATCTTCCGATATTTACCGTTGACCATCCAGACAACCCTGCCCCATCGTCGGTCATCTCGAATCGGATTGTCTCCTCAAGGGTGAACAAGAGCGTCTCGAGTCCGTGAGCCCTTGTGCAGCGAAATCGGGGAACGACCGTGCTTCCGTTCCTGGTAGATCTGGGCGGTCAAACTATCAACCAATCGGGGGACGGCGAGGTCGCGGCACGACAGGACCGGCTCCGTCACAGCCTCGAAGAGGGATCTGATCGTGGGAGTTGGGCCCAGGCCGTGTCCTCCGTTAGCTTTAAAGCCTGCGCCTTGTGCGGCACCCCCGACCGAGTCGATTCGGGACCCGCCCCCGTAGCTCAGGGGATAGAGCATCGGTTTCCTAAACCGTGTGCGAAGGTTCGAATCCTTCCGGGGGCGCGCAATGGCTACAAAATACCTGGTCAGAGCTTGGTTCGTCTCTCATTTTGAACGGTCGCCCTGTAGGATCGCCGCGATCGAAGGTGGTGAAGATGATCGACTCGAAGACCGACGAACGTGGCGCGTTATTCGTAACCGGAGATTCTGAAGACCCGCGCTTCAACCAGCCGTACATAGATGTCCGAGAGTGGCGCGATGAGCCGGCAGACGCACCGGTGTTCCCCGGTGGCATCACGACGCAGCGCGGCGGCGCCGCGCCCGTCAAGGCACGCCACCTCTATGTCCACGGGGGGTTCACGGGCACCGACGCCAAGTTCTCGTTTTGCTTTCCCCCGGAAGAGGATTACGAAGGACGGTTCTTCCAGGCAACCCATCAATTGCTTGCGGGCGAGGAGGCCACGCCCCGCAACATAGCGTTCGCCCTTGCGAGCGGCGGCTACTCGGTGCAGACGAACATGGGCGGCAGCGACAACCCCCGTGGAGCTGAGGAGTCGGCCCATGGCCAGGTCGACACAACGATTCGTGGTTACCGGGTGAACGCTGAAGCGGCGAAGTTCTCCCGCGTGGTGGCGACCGAGATCTACGGACCGCACCGCGCTTATGGCTATCTCTACGGCGGGAGTGGCGGCGCATATCAGACAATCAGCAGTGCGGAGATGACGACCGGCGTGTGGGATGGGTTCGTGCCCTACGTCATGGGTTCGCCGCAATCGATCCCCAATTGTTTCACCGTGCGCGTGAACGCCCTCCGGGTGCTCAAGGACAAGTGGCCGTCCATCATCGACGCGATCGAGCCGGGCGGAAGCGGTGATCCCAACGCCGGGTTAAGCGACGAAGAGCGTGCAGCACTGGAAGAGGCCACCCGCGCCGGGTTCCCGCCCGGGGCGTGGTTCAACTACATCCCACAGGGCGGGGGGCCGCTCGTGCTGGTCGCCAGCTATGTCCCCGTGTTGGACCCCAGCTATCTCGATGACTTCTGGAGCGAACCTGGCTACCTCGGCACTGACCCGACGTCATCGGTCCGCGCGGCGCGGATCCAACACGAGGCGACCGTTGTCGACGTAATTGCGAGCGGCCAGAAGCAACTCAAATTGTCGAGCGTCCCCACGGGTGATCTCACAGGTGCTGATCTGATCATCACCAGCGGAGCGGCAGCGGGTAAGACAGCCTCGCTCGGCCGAATTGCCTCGGACGGAAAGGGGCAAGTCGGCCTCGTGTTCGAATCGGTCGGGAACACGATTGACGTCATGGCCGGTCCCGGCGTCGTCGACATCATCCAGGCCGGCGATGGGGTCCGGATCGACAACTCGAGGTTCCTCGCGTTACAGACCTACCACCGTCACCAATTCCCGCCGGCCAATCTCGACTTCGACTACCCCGACGTCTACGACTACTTCCGGAAGCCAGACAGCACGCCGAAGTACCCCCAACGAGGCGTGGACATCGGCGCGGCAGGCACCCTCGGCGCCACCGGTCAGATCCCGACCGGACGCTTCAACGGGAAGATGATCGTGGTGGAGTGCCTTCACGACGGGGACGCTCTGCCGTGGCAAGCCGACTGGTATCGAAAGAGGGTCGAGGCAGTCGAAGGATCGCACGTCGATGAGAGGTACCGGCTCTGGTACGTGGACAACGCGAACCACACCGACCCGACGACCGAGGCGCAAGAGACACACGCCGTCGCCTACTCGGGCACGGTGCAGTACGCGCTGCGCGAGCTGAGCGCATGGATCGAGGAAGGCATCGTCCCTCCGCCCACCAGCGAATACGTGGTGCAGAACGGCCAAGTGCACGTGCCAGCATCGGCGACCGAACGAAAGGGGATCCAACCCGTCGTCATCCTCAAGGTGAATGGGGGCGATCGCGCCGAGGTCGCGGTGGGCGAAGTCGTCACCTTCATCGCAGAGATCGAGGTACCGCCCGCCCCGGGCAGAGTGGTGTCGGCGAAGTGGGACTTCGAGGGCGTGGGCAAGTATGCCGACGTCGCTGAGCTCGAAGATCCGATCTCGGAGAGCGTCCGCGTGACCGCGACACATCCCTTCACCAAACCGGGCACCTATTTCCCGGCGCTGCGTGTCGCCTCCCAACGTGAGCGGAATACCAGCACCCCATTCGCCCGATCGCTGAACCTCAGCCGGGTCCGGGTGGTGGTGGTCGACGAATGACGAGACCCTGAGAGCAGCGCGACCGGCGGGCTGCATGCGAACCAAGGAGATGGACTTGGCGGAGCTTCTGACCATGCCCGGGATGAGGGAGGAGCGCGTCCGGCTCGCCCAAACGTCAGAAAGGGGAGCGATGTCCTGGCGCCTGAGCCGTCTCAGAGGGGTCGCGGTGTTTCTCTGGACCGGAATGCGTATCCTTCACCGCCTTGCCCTTACTCGTCGCAGAAACTGACTCAGGACGAAGGGACGGACAGTCGGAAGAGGGCACCTGCTGTGCGGTTTCTGCCCGTGATCAAGATCGAGGACAGCATGCGTAAGGCGATCACGGCCATGGCCGTGGCTCTTGTGTCGATGACCGGGCTCGTCCAACTTGTGGCGGTGGGCGCCGCCAGCGCCGCCCAGGACGGGCAAGGTGTGACCCCCACCGGCATCAAGGTCGGCATCACCTACCCCAATGTCGCGGCCATTGCCAGCATCATCAACGTCGATCCCGGTAACTACCAGGTGGCGTATACGACACTCATCAATAAGATTAACGCCCACGGCGGGATAAACGGCCGAAAGATCCTTCCCGTATTTGCGCCCGTCGACCCGTTGGGGACCACGGGGGCTGCCACCGCCTGTACTCAGCTGACCGAGGACGACAACGTGTTCGCCGTGTTGGGATTCTTCCAGTCGGCCGATGTCGCGTGCTACCTGAGTGAGCACGACACACCGATCATCGGCGCGTCATTGAGTGCCTCGCAATCGGCACAGGCGAAGGCGCCTTGGTTCAATAACATCATCTCCGACAGCGATCTCATCCCTAAAGAAATGGCGATCTTCGAGCGGGAGGGCGCTTTCACCGGGAAGAAGATCGGCGTGGTCGGAACATCGCCAGACCAGTCTGAGATGAACCTCGTCATCCCGGCACTCCACAAGCTGAAGGCTGATGTCGTCGAGACGGCCATCAACAGTGTTCCGGACACCGACACGACGGCGTTCACGCAGGAGTACAACGTGATCGCGGAGAAATTCCAGTCGTCAGGGGTGAACACGGTCGTCGCAGTGGGTAACGCGGGCAACAGCTGGGCGGAAGCGCTCCAAGACAACCAGAGCACCTACCACCCGAGGATCGTCGCGACCGATTACATCGATCTGGACGCCTACGTCACGAACAAGCTGGGGTATCACCAGTCGATCATCAAAGACGCACTGACGGCTGGCGGCTATCCGCCGGTTGCCGTCGTGTGGGACGACCCGGCGATGAAAAGCTGTATCGCCACCATCCACGCCGCAGAGCCCGGGGCGACCATCAACAACCCGGTGACGGCCACGTCGTCCACGCCGGTCACGTGGACGGCTCCGGAGCTCGCATGCCAGCAGATGGCCCTGTTCTCGGACTTCGTCAAGGCGGCCGGCAAGAACCTCAACAACCAGACCTTGGCCAAGGGAGCTGCGTCCATCGGCAAGGTCACCATTCCTGGTGGGGGCGGGTCGTTTCAGTTCCCGGGGGGTCACGGTGACGGAGATGGACCGGTGTTCGTCTACAAGTGGAACCCCACGAAGGACGTGCTCAACCTAACGACGACCTCAGGCTAGGTCTGGGTTTGTCGTAACCAGGCAGACGCAACGGTTTCCCAAACCGTCGCGAACGTTCGAATCGGCGCTACGGTTTTACCGTGAGTCGAGCGTTGGTGCTCGGTGGTGGTGGTCCCCTTGGGGTCGGATGGCAAGCGGGGCTGCTGTCGGCGCTGACTGAGGCGTCGGTGCCAATCGGCGACGCCGATTTTGTCGTCGGGACGTCGGCGGGATCAATCGTGGGCGCACAAATCACCTCCGGACGGCCCCTGTTTGATCTGCTGGCGCCGATCGGGCAGTCGGCTCCGTGGCTGGTCAGTAAACCGGGCCAATCCATGGACCTCGGGGAGATGATCGCCACCCTTGACCCGGCGAACGCTGCCCCAGAGGCCGACTGGATCGCCTATTTCGACTTCCTCTGCGACCGCGACTGGCCGGCGCCGTTCCGCTGCACGGCGTTCAGCATCACCTCGGGCTCCTTCGCCGTGTGGGACCAGGGATCGGGCGTCGACTTACAGCGGGCGGTGGCGTCGAGTTGCACTGTGCCAGGTCTGGTCTCGCCGGTCACCATTAACGGCGATTTTTGGATCGATGGGGGCGCTCGAGACGCACTCAACGCCGATCTCGCCGTCGGCCACGAGATCGTTGTGGCGCTCTCATGCATGGCGCTCGAACCGCCGAAGGGGGCGACACCGGAGATCCTGGCCGGGCTTCTTCCAGGGATCAGCCAACGGATCGATGACTTGCGTATGAGCGGCGCCGTGGTCGAGGTGATCGAACCATCAGAGGAGTTCGGCGAGCTGAGCGGCTGGGGCCGTTACCTCATGGACGTGAGTCGAACCAGCGACGCCTTCGACGCGGGGCTACGTCAGGGCAGCACGGAGGTCAAACGTATCCGGGCGCTCTGGACTGCCACGGACTAATCCGTCTCATAGGAACCCCACCGAGGGTGCCCTCAACCGCCGGGACGGTGGCTACCACAGCCCTACAGAGGCATGTCTCGACAACCGTCGGAAAGCCATTCCATTTCTATTTCGGGCGGAAACCCTCGAACTGCCCGGCACCTGCAACCGGCCACAACCAGTGATGGCGGTAGGGCGTATGCAGCTCCACCGTGGGCGCCGGAAAGTCAGGATCGGCGAAACTGCCCACGGCGATGACCAGGACCGGACGACCTTCGAAGGTCCAGAACACCGTTGACCCGCACGTTGAGCAGAAGTGGTAGCTGACCTCGTCACCATTTGCTGTTCCAACGCCTCGTATCTCCAACCCGTTGTAGATCCTCGTCTCGCCCGTGATCGTTACGCCCTGAGCATCGGGAAAGACAGCGCTGACTTGGAAGACACTCCCCGTCCGCTTCTGGCAAAAGTCGCAGTGGCAGGTCACTACGGCGACTGGTTCGCTCTCAACCGTGACCTGCACCTGCCCACATGCGCATTCGGCCGTTCGAGACATGATTCAATTGTTCGCATGGACCTGCGGGGCTGGGCAACCCTCCAGCAGAGTCGCTGAGTGCCCCGAACATCCATCTCAACCAGCCCATCGTCGGCATGGCGGCCACCCCCGACGGTGGCGGCTACTGGCTGGTGGCGTCCGACGGCGGCGTCTCAACTACGGCGATGCCGCCTTCTACGGATCCACGGCCGGCGGATCCGATTCGCTGATCACGCCGGTGGTCGGCATCACCTCGTCCACCGACCGTCGCGGGTACTCCCTGGCCACGGCGGGTGGGGATGTCGTGCCCTTCGGCGACGGGGTGGCTGGCGGTGGGCTCAGCGTTGCCCCGGACCCGGTCGTCGGGATCTCGAGCCCCTGAGACAGCCGACCGGCTCTCAGGCCAGTCGGCGGGCGGGAGCGGCCGGCCGCGCGCGATCCTGAGGAGATGGACCTCGCTGAGCTCCTGGCGATGCCCGGGATCAGGGAGGAGTGCACCCTGCGCTCGAACATCGGCTTCATGGCACTGCACGGCGGTTCACAGGACCGGGGCACCGAGCAGATCGCCAGGGAGGCCGCCGATGAGGCGGGAGCGTCCTTCTACGCCATCGTCCAACCCTCCACGCTGCGGGTCCACCTCACGTCACGGTTGCACGATCCCGACGACTCGGCCCATCTGCGGGCTTTCTTGGAGCACGTGGACGTCGCCATCTCGGTACACGGTTTCGGGCGCGACAGCTTTGCCCTCTGGCTCGATCCCCACCGCGGACTGATCATCGAACCGTACGGACCCGCCCTTCGGGGAAAGCAGACCGGGCCACTGCGCGGGATCATCGTGGGAGGTCTGAACGCGCCGCTGGTCGATGCGGCGCGTGAGCTGTTCCGGGAACGGTTCGCCGGCTACCACGTCGCCGATGAGCGGGTACGGCTCGGATTTCATCCCGACAACCCGGCCAATCTTCCCTCGGCCCACGGCGTCCAAGTCGAGCTGCCACCGGGCCTGCGTGGCATCGGCGATTTCGGCGAGCTCGTCGTTCCCCGCCGGGACGGGGTTGTCAGCGAGATGGTGACTGCACTCGTCCTCTTGGCGGGTCGGGCCACCGAATTGTTGCGTACCGGGTCGGCGACACGCACCGGGCCGATGCACCGACCAGGGGGTCGCCTCCTCCGTGACGGCTCGGCGCCGCCCGTTCGGTAATCCTCGCTTGCCGGCGGCTCCGGAGTCCTGTTCGGTTTGTCCCGCCCGGTTTGCCCTTCCGCCCGCGCTCCCGACTTGGGCCCCGTCGGTCTCGCCCGACGTCTCGGACAGTGGCAGTTTCGTAGGGTCAGGACTGGACGAAGGTCAACAGATCAGCGTTGATCGTCTCGGCTTGGGTGGTCGGCATGCCGTGCGGGAACCCCGGATAGCTCTTGAGGGTCCCGTTCTTCACGAGCTGCGCGGACAGGGGGCCGGAGTCGGCATAGGGGACGATCTGGTCGTCTTCCCCGTGCTGGACCAGCACGGGCACAGTGATCTTCTTGAGGTCCTCCGTGAAATCAGTCTGGGAGAAGGCAACGATGCCGTCGTAGTGCGCTTTCGCTCCACCCATCATCCCCTGCCGCCACCAGTTCTCGATGATGGCTTCCGATGGTTCGACGCCGGGCCGATTGAATCCGTAGAAGGGTCCCGACGGCAGGGCCCGGTAGAACACTGACCGGTTGGCGGCCAGCTGAGCCTGCAGGTCGTCGAACAGGCTCTTGGGCAGGCCTCCGGGGTTGGCATCAGTCTTCACCATGAGGGGTGGCACGGAGCTGATCAGGACAGCTTTGGCGACCCGGTCTTCGCCGTGGCGGGCGATATAGCGGACCACCTCGCCGCCACCGGTCGAATGGCCGACGTGCACGGCGTCGCGGAGATCGAGATGTTCGGTCACGGCGGCCAGGTCGTCGGCGTAGTGGTCCATGTCGTGACCGCCGCTTGTCTGCGAGGAGCGTCCGTGCCCGCGCCGGTCATGGGCGATCACCCGGTAGCCATGACCCAGGAAGAACAGCATCTGGGTGTCCCAATCGTCGGCCGAAAGCGGCCAGCCGTGGCTGAAGACGATGGGTTGGCCTGAGCCCCAATCCTTGTAGAAGATCTCCGTGCCGTCGGTGGTGGTGATCGTGCCCATTCGAAATCCTCCTTGTCTGGGAAGAGGTGCCAAGGCAGGCAGGTGGGCGGCAACGACCCGTCATCGTCCTCACCTCACATCTTCTCTGTGGAGCTCGTCGTGATCAACCTCTGTCTGACCCTGGAGGCCAGGACGTCGCTGACACGATTGGTGCCCTCTGCGCCGGCGAATGAGGAGCGCGAAGCTATGTCCGACTCACCGACGTCGAAAGGGGAGGACGATGGCCCCAGCGAAGGAGCCGGTTGCGTTTGTGGGGATCGGCACGATGGGACACGCGATGGCGACCAGCGCCTTGCGTGCCCGCCTCCCGACGATCGTGTGGAATCGTGATCCACGAGCGACCCGGGACCTGGCCGACCTCGGCGCAGAAGTAGCCGCCACTCCCGCCGATGCCGCGCGACGAGCGGCCATCGTCGTCACGATGGTGACGGATGCCGATGTGGTCGTCTCCATCGCCCGGGACCAGGGCATGCTCGCCGCACTCGCTCCCGGGGCCGTCTGGGTGCAGATGAGCACGATCGGCGTCGCAGGGATCGAGCGCGTCGAAGCACTGGTCAACGCCGAGCGTTCTGACGTGACTCTCATTGACGCGCCGGTGTCGGGCAGCAAGGAACCGGCAGAACAGGGCCACCTGACAATTTTTGCGTCAGGCTCGGAAGCGGCCCGCTCGCGGCTCGAGCCTCTCTTCGATGCGCTTGGCCAACGAACGATCTGGGTGGGGCCAGTCGGGGCCGGCTCGCGATTGAAACTCGTCGCGAACGCGTGGCTCGCGTTGGCGGCGGAAGCGGTCAACACGTCGGTGGCACTGGCCCGTCAGTTGGGGCTCGAGACCGAGACTGTGGTGCGCGCGCTGGATGGCAACCCGCTCGTGTCCCCTTGGCAGGCGGCCAAGCTGCAGCGAATCGCCCAGGATGACTTTTCGGTCCAGTTCGCGCTCGCCCTCGCGCTGAAGGACGTCCATCTCGCCATCGAGGCTGCGGACGACGGCCGGTTTGTCACCCTTGGTTGCCTGGCTGACGAATGGCAGCGGGTCGTCGATCAAGGACTGGGCGCCCAGGACCTCACGGTCGTCACGTCCGCACTCGAGCAGCTCTCGTAACCGCGATCTCGGCTCCCCGACGGGAGCGCAACGGCCGGTCACGGGGCTGCCACATGGCGGATCGAGACCGGCTTGTGCCGTTCCCGGTCAATCGTCGAATCCGCCAGCAGCGTTGAGGCGGGCGACGAGCCGCTCCAGTTCCTCGGTCAATTCGCCAGGGACGGCCTTGACAGCTGCACCGTCGTCTCCGACCGCATCGATCGCTCGCAAGAGCCCGCTCACCGCGTGGGTGAGCTCCGAAGCCGCCGTTGTGACGTCGTCCGTCTCGTCGCTCACCAGCATCGCCTCCCTGTGATCGTCAATGGGGTATGTGGATACTACGGGCTTCTTCACTCGGGCCCGCCTGGCGAATGTCCGGAGCGTGCGGGGCGCCTCTCGGCACACGTCGAGCACCGGTTGCCCGGTCGGTCGATTCTTCTGCGCCGTCGAGGCGGACAAAGAGGTCAGCCAGCGCGTCGACCAGTGCCGCACGCTCCATCGCCAGCCTTCCCTGGTGCCACGCCAGGCACAACTCGCTCAGAATGCCCATCTGTGCATAGGCCACGAGGCGGGCACGCAGGTCCGCCTGCGGGTCCGATTCCGGCGGTGCCATCGCAGCGACCGCCACGTCCATGATCTGGTGCCGGAAGGGACTGAGCGCGCCACCGTGGGTCTCGGCGAGCAGAACCCGGGCCAGACACTCGTCGTCGACCAGCGCGCCGACGAACGCCTCGAGCCAGGCTTGCGGTGGCGCGCCGGGCCCGACGGGACGGAACGGATCGACCCGCTCCGTCATCACCGCGATGGCGTGGTCGACGACGGCGCTCTCGAGCTCGGCGAGGGAGGCGAAGCTCTCGTAGAAGTAGCGCTTCGTGAGCCCGGCGACGCGGCAGACGCGGCCGACACCGAGCGCGCCGGCGCCCTCGGCCCCCACGATCGCAAAGGCGGCCTCCACCAGCCGGCCCCGCCGGTCCCGGCGGCGGTCGGTGGCGCTGATCCCCTTGAAGGGCATCGTCACCTGGTAGTCCATGGCGCAGCGAGCCTAGTTGACACCGTGCAGTTTCAAAGCTTACGGTCCTCGGCGCCCAGCGATTTCCAGCGAGGAGGTATGCCGTCGTGCCCTCGACGCCAGTCGACGCCCGTCTCGATCTGAGCGATCCGGACCTGCTGGCCGATCATCTCCCGCTCGACGAGTTCGCCTGGCTGCGCCGGAACCAGCCGATCCGGTGGAACCCGCAGCCGTCCGAATGGTCGTACCACGACGACGGCGGGTTCTGGGCGGTCACCCGGCACGCCGACGTCACGGCGGTCACCCGGAGCCCGGCGTGGTCGGTGGAGACGAACTCCTCCTTCGTGCGCCCGCTGGACGCGTCCGACCCGACGGGCGAGTCCACCAAGAACCTCCTGCTGTGCATGGACCCGCCCCGGCACACCCGCGTCCGCAAGGTGGGGAACCGGTGCTTCACGCCCCGCGCCCTCGCCGGACTGGAGGACGGCCTGCGCGAACAGGCCCACCGGATCGTGTGGGCGGCCAAGCGCGAGGGCACGGGGGACTTCGTGCTCGACGTGGCCCGTCATCTGCCCCTGCAGGCCATCGCCGGCCTGATGGGCATTCCCGACGACGACCAGCCGCGGTTCTTCCATTGGAGCGACCAGATGGCCGGCAGCGAGGACCCCGAGTACGCCAGCTCCGACCTCTCGGGCACCGTCGAGATGTTCATGTACGCCCACGCCGCGGCCGAGGCGCGGGTCGACGTAGATCTCGGCGATGTCACCAGCCGGCTCGTCCGCCCCGACGCCAACGGCCAACGCCTGACCAGTGAGGAGTTCGGGTTCTTCTTCATGATCCTCGCCGTCGCCGGCAACGAGACCACCCGCCAGGCGATCAGCCACGGCATGCTGGCGTTCCTGCAGCACCCGGACCAGTGGGAACGCTGGCGGCTCGAGCGCCCTGCCACCGCGGTCGACGAGATTTTGCGCTGGGCCTCGCCGGCGGTGGCCCTGCAGCGGACGGCCACGGAGGACATCGAGCTCGCCGGCCAACTGGTGCGCCAAGGCGAACGGGTGGCCCTGTACTTCCCCTCCGCCAACTTCGACGAGGAGGTGTTCGACGAGCCCCGGCGCTTCGACATCGGCCGCTCGCCGAATCCCCACGTCACCTTCGGCGCCGGCGGCTCCCACTACTGCATCGGGGCCAACCTCTCCCGGCTCGAGCTGAAGGTGATGTTCGACGTCCTGGCCGACGAGCTGGCCGACACCACGCTGCTGGGGCCGCCGAGCCGCCTCCGCTCGTCGTGGCTCAACGGGATCAAGCACCTGCCGGTCGACTACGAAGGTTCCCGATGACGGCGACGACGGCGAACGCCTGGATGGTCACCAGCCTCAGCGCACCGACGGACTCCCTCGAGATCCAGACCGTGGAGGTCGGCGAGCCGGCGGCCAACCAGGTGCGGGTCAACGTGGAGGCCTTCTGCCTCGACTTCAACGACATCGACACCATCCGCGGCCGCTACGGCCTGCTGCGCTTCGAGCCCCCCTTCGTAATCGGCATGGCGGCCGCCGGCACGGTCGAGGCGGCCGGCCCGGGGTGCGAGGCCCTGCTCGGCCGGCGCGTCGTCGGTGTCACCGCGGGGACGCAGGGCGCCTACGCGTCCGTCGCGTTGCTCGACGGGGCGAACCTGCAGCAGCTGCCCCAATGGCTCAGCGCGGCCGAGGGCATCGCCATGTACTTCCCCTACCTCCTCAGCTATCTGGCGCTGCGCGTCCGGGGGCGGGTGGGGGCCGGTGACGTCGTGCTCGTCCACGCCGCGGCCGGCGGGGCGGGGTCGGCCGCCGTCCAGCTGGCCAAGGCGTTCGGGGCGACCGTAATCGCCACGGCGGGGACCGACGACAAGGTGGACTTCTGCCGGTCGCTCGGTGCCGACTACGGCGTCAACTACCGCAGCGAGGACTTCGTGGCCTTCATCGACGACGTCACCAACGGCCGGGGCGTCGACGTGGCGTTCGACACGGTGGGCGGCACCGTGACGACGGACACGTTCCGGGTCATGGCGTTCAACGGCCGCCACCTGATCATCGGGTTCGCCTCGGGGATCGAGGACGAGGAGCGCCCGTTGGCGATCCAGCCGAGCATCTACGGGAACTTCGACCTGGTCGGGGTCTGCTTCGCCTTCGTCGACTCTCCGCGGACCGTCCGCCCGTTCGGCATGAATTTCCTCTCCACCGCGCAGGGCGTCGACATCTGGAGCAGAATTCTGCACCTGGCCCGGGCCGGGACGATCCGCCCGGTGATCGGCCGGCAGATCGAGTTCGCCGAGGTCCCGGCAGCGCTCGAAGCGCTCGAGCGGCGTGAGACGTCCGGCCGCACCGTGGTGCTGACGCCGCCGGGACAGCCTGGCGGTTCGGCGGCCTGACCGCGCACCCTCAGGCGATGGCGACCATCGCCCGCAACTCGGCGACCGACTCGCGCATGACGGCGGCGAGGTCCTGGTCCTCGTCCGCGTCGGCCCACCGCTGCAAGGCCACGCGCAGCACCGTCATGCCGGCGTCGGCGGCCAACGTCGCCTGCGGCTCCGGCACGCCGCGCTGGCGGAGGGCGGTCGCGATCGCGGTGGCGTAGTCGGCCAGCTTGGCCAGCTCGCGTTCGCGCAGTTCGGGATTGGCGGCAATCACCTCCTGGCGCTGACGGGTGAGGTCACGGCGAGACTCGCCGAGCATGGCGGCGGCGGCGTCGAGGCCACAGGCCACCGCAGCGAGGGGGCCATCGGCGGCCGGTGCACCGACGACGCCCCCCAGGATCCGCTCCTTGAGGATGGCGGACCCACCGAAGAGCACCTCCCGCTTGTCGGCGAAGTGCCGGAAGAAGGTGCGCTCCGTCAGCCCGGCCCTCTCCGCGATCTGGGCCGCGGTGGTCTGGTCGAAGCCCCGCTCGGAGTAGAGCGCAAGCGCCGCCTCCTGGAGCCGCCCCCGGCTGTCCGGCTCCCATCGACCCATGGGTCCGATCCTAGTCTTGACAGTGACTGACATCACCTTCTAGGGTTATGGCAGTTACTGACATCAACGTCTCCCGGAGGTACCACCATGAGGATCTTTGTCACCGGCGCATCGGGCTGGATCGGTTCGGCCGTCGTCCCCGAGCTGCTGGGCGCCGGCCACGAGGTGGTCGGCCTGGCCCGCTCGGAGGCCTCGGCCCAGGCACTCGAGACGGCCGGCGCCATCGTGCAGCGGGGCGACGTCGACGACCCCGAAGGCCTGGCCAAGGGGGCGGCCGACTCCGACGGGGTGGTCCACCTGGCCTTCCAGCACGAGCTGGCCTTCGGCGGCAACTTCGCGGCCGCGGCGGCGGCCGACCGGCGGGCCGTGGAGGCCATGGGGGCGGCCCTGGCCGACTCCGACCGCCCCTTCGTCCTCGCCTCGGGCATGCTCGGCCTGACCAATGGCCGGGTGGCCACGGAGAACGACGGGCTCGTGCCCGACGCCGTCACGCGGGCCAACCCCGCCGGACGCCGGGCCGCCACCGCCCTGCTCACCCTCTCCCTGCGGGGCGTCGGCGTCCGCTCGTCGGTGCTGCGCTTGCCCCCGACGGTCCACGGCGACGGCGACCAAGGCTTCGTGGCCACGTTCGTCGGCATCGCCCGTCAGCGCGGCGTGTCGGGCTATGTGGGGGACGGCGCCAACCGCTGGCCGGCCGTCCACCGTTCCGACGCCGCACGCCTGACCCGCCTGGCCCTCGAGGCCGCACCCGCCGGGTCGGTCCTCCACGCGGTGGGGGACGAAGGCGTGCCCTTCCGCGAGATCGCGGAGGCGATGGGCCGGCACCTCGGCGTGCCGGCGGCATCGATCGCGCCGGCGGACGCCCCGGAGCACTTCGCCCCTCTGGGCCACTTCGTCTCCCTGGACAGCCCGGCCACGGCTGCCATCACGCGGGAGCTCCTGGGATGGGAGCCAACCGGGCCCACGCTGCTCGAGGACCTGGAGCAGGACCACTACTACCGGGAGGCGTGAGTCGCGGGACGGTGACGTCGAACGCTCCCTATCGCCCGAACCGACTTCGATAGCATCGGCAGCCGAGCCGACGGGGAGCGCGTGACCGGACGAAACCTGCCGGCTGCGCGCGCATCGACGTGGAGGTGAGAGTGCATGCCCGGCCATCAACAGTTCAAGGCGCTCTCGGCTGACGAGGTGCAGCGAGCGTCCACCCGGATCGCCGAGATGCAGAAATGGGCCCGCGAGGCGTACCTCAGCACCAAGCACGTCGAGGACGTCGAGGACATCTGGGTCCGCTACTTCGAGGCGGAGCACCATCTCCACTGGATCCTGCCGCCGGCCACCGAGCCAGAGGACTCCTGACCTCCATGGGGAGGTCAGGAACGCGCGACGCCGTCGGCGATGCGGTCGCCGACCTCCTTGTCGATGTGGCGCCAGTAGTCCACGGCTCGTTCGAGGACGGGCGGGGACACACCCTGGCCGAGGTGCCCCACCACGTTGGAGACGAGCCGGTCCCGCTGGGCGTCGTCCATGACCTCGCGCACCAGGAGGCCGGCCTGGCCCCAGTCGTCGTCGTCCCGGTGCAGGGTGTACGCCGCGTGCACGAACTCGCCGTCGGCCTCCCACCTCTCGACGTAGGGGTAGCGCTGCTGGTCAGCCGCCGGGCCGCCGTATGAGTTGGGCGCGTAGACCGGGTCCGACACCTTCTGGACCCGCATGGCACCGTCCTTGCTGTAGCTGTGCACCTCCACCTTCGGCGAGTTGACCGGGATCTGCTTGTAGTTCACCCCCATCCGGGCCCGGTGGGCGTCGGCGTAGGAGAAGACCCGGGCCAGCAGCATCTTGTCGGGGCTGACGCCGATCCCGGGCACCAGGTTGTTGGGCTCGAACGCGGCCTGCTCTATCTCGCTGTGGAAGTCGGTGGGGTTGCGGTCGAGCGTCAGCCGCCCGACCTCGTGCAGCGGGTAGTCGCCGTGGGGCCAGACCTTGGTGAGATCGAAGGGGTTGAACCGGTACGACCTGGCTTCCTCGAACGGCATGATCTGCACGCGCAAGGTCCAACTCGGGTACTCGCCGCGCCCGATGGCGTCGAAGAGGTCGCGTCGGTGGTAGTCGCCGTCCTCGCCGGCGATCCGATCGGCGTCCCGCTGGGCCAGGTATTCGATGCCCTGGTCGGTCTTGAAGTGGTACTTGACCCAGAACCGCTCGCCCTTGGCGTTGACCCACATGTAGGTGTGGCTGGAGTAGCCGTTCATGTGACGCCATGACTTGGGGATTCCCCGATCGCCCATCAGCCAGGTGACCTGATGCGCGGACTCGGGGGAGAGCGTCCAGAAGTCCCACTGCATGTCGTGGTCACGCAGGTCGGAGTCGGCACGCCGTTTCTGCGACCGTATGAAGTGTTGGAACTTCATGGGATCGCGAAGGAAGAACACCGGCGTGTTGTTGCCCACCATGTCGTAATTGCCCTCCGACGTGTAGAACTTCAGCGCGAAGCCCCGCGGATCGCGCCACGTGTCCGGGCTGCCCCGCTCGCCGGCCACCGTCGAGAAGCGGATCAGGGTCTCGGTCGACGTCCCCGGCTGGAAGACCGCCGCCTTGGTGAACTGGCTCACGTCGGCGACGACCTCGAAGTGGCCGAAGGCGCCGCCGCCCTTGGCGTGCGGCTGGCGCTCCGGGATGCGCTCCCGGTTGAAGTTCGCCATCTGCTCAATCAGGTAGTGGTCCTGGAGCAGGATCGGCCCGTCGGGCCCGACGGTCAGCGAGTGCTCGTCGCTGGCAACCGGGATGCCGGCGTCCGTGGTGGTCGGGTGCTCTGCCATGGGCGCCCCTTTCGCTCGGGTGTCGGTCTCGACCCTAGGGCGACCGCGGCGCCGGCCGGTCGGCCCTGATCCGTCCGCCGTGGAGGCCTCCACTACCAGCGGTACCAGCCGCGTGCACCCTCGGCGTGGCCACGGCCGAGGCCGAAGCCCACCAGCCAGAAGACGAGGACGATCGCGGCGACGATCCACAGGATGTGGGCCGCGAACCCGAGTCCACCCAGCAACAGCGCGAGAAGCAGTACGAGAAGCATCACTGCCACGGTTCCCCTCCTTTGCGTTCGTCGCAGCCATGCTGCGAGTGACTCGGCCATACCCACTGCCGTTCGCCGCAAACCCGCGCGCACGTTCCGAGCGGGCCGCCCGCTGCGCTACGTGTCGCGTACGCCGTGTAACTCGACGCGCACGCTGATTTCGGGATACACGCGGACCATCAGCATGCTCGGGGGCTTCATGCCGAACTCGCGGATGTCGAAGATGTCCTCTCCGGTCAACGCCACACTGTCGTCGTGCACGGCAATCTGCATCGCGTGCTCGAACGTCCGCGTCTTGCCGTGGAAGGCGACGTCGCCGGTCACGACATAGTCGGGATGGGCACCGTCCACGAGCACCTTCGTGAGCCGGCCGCCGATGGTGGGAAATCTCCGTGCGTCAATGCGTCGTCGCAGCTCACGGTCGTAGAGCTGATTCCCCGACGTGAGCCTCTCCACGGCCAGCTCCAACTCGCCGGACACGGGCTGGTCGAGATCGAGTGAGCCGTCGCCGCGGGTGGCCGCCTCGAACCATCCCGTGATGCCACGGGTCTCGGTGTTGATCGGATGCAAGCTGGAGCGTCCGCTGACCCACACGCAGGAGCGCACCGAGTCGAGCGTGTAGCGAATGAGCGCCATTCTGCTTTCCGTTCCCCGGGTTCCGTTCACCCGGATCCATCGCGTGCGAATCCCGATACTGGCATAAAGTCGCTGCATGGCGGCGCGGTGGCGACCCGATTCGCGCGACGGCGGGAATGCGTCGACGGGCATGTGACGAAGTCGGCGCGCCGCAACAGCGCGGAGTTTGCCGAATCCATGGCGCAGTGCGGTGCG
Organism: uncultured Acidimicrobiaceae bacterium; assembly: GCA_963826835.1. Lineage (GTDB taxonomy): Bacteria > Actinomycetota > Acidimicrobiia > Acidimicrobiales > RAAP-2 > Bog-473. The sequence continues at coordinate 187,295 of CAWGYK010000006.1, read as the reverse complement.
CCCTGTGTCGGCGGCGAGTCGAGCCGCCGATGAGGGAGTCGCATCGGCCCCGTGACCGATGAGCCAAGATTGAGCATGCATGATTCTGACGGCGGGTTGACCTGGCCAACGGGGCAACGCTTCAACCAGATTTGGAACGGCAGGCACGAGATCCGGAATTGGTGGTGGGCGTTTCCCGTTGCCGCGTGTGTCCATGCCCGGATGGTGGTCGGATGGACGCGGCCAAGATTTCTCGGAAAGGTGCCAGTCCGACTCACACTTCGTTCTGGTCATCAGATCTGGTGCCGAGCCGATGAGGTGTTTCAGATCGTTGAAGTCTTCATTTCCGGTGACTACACGAACCCCGAAATCCCATATCGTGCAGCAGATACCGTTCTCGATGTCGGTGCAAACATCGGTGTCTCTACCATCTGGTTCTCTGAGCATTGCCCGATGGCCCGAATTTTCGCAGTCGAACCAAGTTCGGAAACGAGTACGCGGCTGCTCCGGAACATCAATCGCAACGGCCTCGGGAGCCGTGTCACCGTCCTCACTCTGGCCATGGGAAAAGGAGCCGGCCCTCTCCATCTGGCCTTCGGCGAGCACTCGGGGCTCTCTCGCACCGACATCGAGGCTCACGACGGGAGCCAGCCCGTGTGGTCGGCGGGCCTCAAGACGATGCTCGAGATCGTCGGCGGACGCGTCAACGTCATGAAACTTGATTGCGAGGGAGGCGAATACGACGTCATCCTGGGAGCTGATGATCACGCACTCTTTCAGATCGACAACATTGTCGGCGAATATCACGGATCCGACCCCGCCGTTCATGCCAGCCTTTTCTCGCGTCTGGAACACGCCGGCTTTACGGTGTCCCACCAGGATTCGCCTCAATCCGCGAGTGGTGGAGGGATTTTCAGCGCAGTCCGGATAGCGCCGGAGGGTCCATCGGAGCGGACGGTCGGGTCGTGAATGTGGGACCTGATCCTGCTTCGAGCGCACCATGAGTGTCGAGGTGCTCAGGGTGCGCTAGTGGCCGATCGAATGGCGCGTCGCGGTCCCTGACTGCCTGCCGGAGTCCCACCTCGGCGATGTGCTCCGAGAAGGCCATCGCCTCCGGGGAGCGATGCCCGATGGCATCGTTGAGCGCGGCGAACCGCTGCAGCTGCGAACGCCCCATCAGCTCGACGCCCATGTTCACGACGCGCTTGTTCGCCACCAGAAGGTCGCGGCCGATCAGCGCCATCCGCCGGGCCAGCCCCAGCACCACGTCGTCGAGCGCCTCGGCCGGAGCGGTCGCCACGACGAGGCCGATGTCACGCGCCTCGGTGCCCGAGAGCGTGTCACCGGTCAGCACCAGGCGCTTCGTCCACTGCGGACCGAGGTGGTAGAGCCACATGTTGGTGGGGGGCACGCCCATGGAGCGGACCGGTGGGAAGCCGATCTGGGCGTCGTCGGCCGCCACGACGAGGTCGCAGTGCAGGGCGAGATCAGTCCCGCCGGCCAGGCAGTTCCCCTGCACCTGCGCGATCACGGGCAGCGCGCAATTCCAGACACGGGCCCACCCGTCGGCCAGGGCCAGCATGGCCGACACGTCACCCTCGATCGCCGCGTGGTGCGGGAAGTCGCCCGGATCGGTGTCCTCGGCGATGAAGCCGTAGCCGGACGAGAACGATCGTCCCGTGCTCCGGATGACGACGACGCTCACCCCGGCATCGGCCTCGGCGTCCTGGACCGCCTGCAGGAGCTCCCGGATGCAACGCGGCGTCAGGGGGTTGTGGTGGTCGGGCCGGTTGAGGGTCAGGCGGCGCACGCGGCCGAGCTCCTCGACGAGCAACGTCGTGAAGCGCTCCGTCACGCCGGTTCGGCCCCGGGCTCGAGGCGGGACTTGACGACCTTGCCGCTCTCGTTGCGCGGAAGCACGTCGACCACGGTAATGCGGCGCGGCACCTTGTAATCGGCCAATCTCCCGAGCAGGAACGTGCGCAGCGCATCAGCCGACGCGGGGTGGCGCAGCACGACCCAGGCGGCGACATCCTGGCCGAGGACGGGATGCTCCACCCCCGCCACGGCCGCCTCCGCCACCGCGGCGTGCTCGAAGAGGGCCGCCTCCACCTCGCCGGGCACGACGTTGTGCCCGCCCCGGATGATGATCTCCTTCTCCCGTCCCACGATCCAGAGGTGACCGTCGGTGTCGAGGTAGCCGAGGTCCCCGCTCACGAGCCAGCCGTCGACCCACGTCTGCTCGGTGCCGCCGCCGTCGCCCAGGTAGGACCGGGGGGGACGCGTCCCGCCGATGGTCACCCGCCCGACCGCACCGGGCGGGAGGGCTGCGCCCGCCGCGTCCACGATGCGGACCTCCACCCCCGGGAGGGGGAGCCCGACCGACCCGAGGTGCCGTCCGGCGTCGCCCGGGGGCACCGCCGTGACCGCGCCGAACTCGGTCATGCCGTACCCGCCCAGGACCTCTGTGCCGGGCAGACCGGCGCCCAAGCGGCGCAGCGTCGCGGTGGCGATGGGCGCGCTGCCCACGTTGACCACGGCCAGGCTGCCGAGGTCCGCCGTCGCGAAGCGGGGGGACCCCACGATGAGCTCCACCATCGCCGGTACGAGGAAGGCCGCGACCGGGCGTTCCCGTTCCACCAGGGCGATCCAGCGGTCCGGGTCGAAGCGGGGGAGGAACCACCCGCTGAGCCCGCCGCGCAGGGGGCCGCACACGAGGAGCGACCCGCTCGTGGTGGCGAACGGCGAGCACGACATGAAGCCCAGGCCCAGCCAGTCCGTCGGCACCCGCTCCAGCGTCGAGAGCCCGCGGTGTCGCACCACGACGCCCTTCGGCCGCCCGGTGGTTCCCGACGTGTACATCACGTCGGCCACGTCGTCGGGGCCGAGCGCGACCCCGAGGTCCCGCTCGTCGGCCGAGAGGAGGTCGGACCAGAGCAGGGCGGGGCCGGGCCCGGTGCAGACCACGGTCCGCGCGGCCGAGCGGAACTCGTCGACGACCTCGCTGCAGAGGACGACCGACGCCCCGGCGTCGTGGAGGATCCGGGCCAGCTCCACGGGGGCGAGCCGGGCCAGCAGCGGCACGGCGACCGCACCCGCCTTGTGGATGGCCATGTAGGAGACGAGCCACTCGAGTGGCTCCTCGTCGCCGATGAGGAGCCCGACCCGGTCGCCCCGGCCGAGCCCGTGTTGGAGGAGGCCCCGGGCGAGGCGGTTGGAGCGCCGGTGCCATTCGCCCAGCGTCAGCGTGGAACCGTCGGCCAGGTTGCGCCACGCCACGGCGTCGGGGAACGCACCGGCCAGCCGGGCCACCAGGTCGGGTTGGAGCAGTGTCACGCCGGCACGAGGTGGTGCGGCATCAGTACGAGGCGCCGCCCTCGAGGATCGTGCGCGGGTTGTCCACCAGCATCGTGGAGATGTCGGTCTCGCTGATGCCGCGGACGCGCATGACCGGCAGCACCTCGTCGGAGATGTACGTCCAGCGCCAATTGCTCGACGCGTCCATGACGGAGCGGGGGAACCAGTCGACGAAGCACATGGCGTCGTGCGACAGGACGATCCGCTCGGCGTAGCCCCGGGCGCACAGCCGCGCCACCGCGTCGACGCGTTCTTCGAGGGTGATGCCCGGGAGCCCGAAGTGGTCGAAGCCGAGATACGAGCCGTTGTCGATGAGGGCGAGGTGGTAGTCGGTGTTGACGGTGCCCCCGCTGTGACCGATGACCACCCGGGTGAGGTCGACGCCCTCCTCGAGGAAGACGCGCTGCTGCTCGAGTCCCCAGGGCTCGGGGGGTGTCGGGGTGTGCGTGGTGATGGGCACCCCGGTGGCCCGGTGGGCCCGGGCCACCGCGCGCAGGACGCGCTCGACGCCCGGAGTGATCCCCGGGCGGTCGGAGGCGCATTTGAGGATCCCGGCCCGCACGCCCGTCTCGCCGATCCCCTCGTGGATCTCCCTCACGAAGAGGTCCACCATCGGCTCGGGTCCCCCCAGGACGGTCCCCGGCCCGCGGAAGTGGAAGTACAGCGGGACGTCGTTGTAGGTGTAGACGCCGGTCGCCACCACGACGTTGATCTCCGGGACCTGCTCGGCGATGGCCGCCACCCTGGGTATGGAGCGGCCCAGCCCCACCACCGTGAGATCGACGAGGGTGTCGATCCCGTGCGCCTTGAGCTCTCGCAGCTTCGTGACGGCGCGGGCCTGCTCGGCCGGCTCGTCCCATTCGTCGAGGGTCTTCTCAATATCGGGGCTGAGCACGAAGATGTGCTCGTGCATCAGGGTGCGGCCCAGGCGGTCCCCCCCGACCGGTCCTCGCACGGTGTTGACCTGGGCCATCGGCCCCCCTTGTCTGCTTCCCCGCTCGGCGGGCGCCGGCGATCGTAGCGGGAGGCGGTGACGACCGGCGGGGGAGCTGGGGCACAATGTCACAGTGGGGCCACAGCGGGTCCTGCGTCGGTGTCGATTCGAAGATGGTGGGATAGGGGCGTCCCCAGCAAGGATCTCCAACCACATGTCAATCCCGAGCCAGCCCAGCACACCCGAAGGCAGGGACCGAGCCACGTCCCGCCTGCGCTTCCTGACCCGGGGTGCCATCGTCGCCGCCACCGGTGCCACGGTGGCCATGGGCTTCGCGGTGGCGCACGAGCAGCCCGGGGCCAGTGCCACGCGGACGACCACCACCACCACGTCGTCCGGCGGCAGCTCCTCGTCCGACGGGACCGGGTCCTCCGGCTCCGGCGAGTCGGGCACCACCGGCACCGGCACCGGCACCACCGGGGACACCGGCACCACCGGGGACACGGGCAACACCGGCACGTCGACCACCCAGCCCACCGCGACCTCCTCCAGGTCGACCGTCACGTCGGGGGGCACCTCGCGATGACGGGCGCCGCCGGCCTCCTCGAGCCCCCCTTGACGACCCGCTCCTTCCGGGCCATCGGCACCACCGCCATCGTGGTGGTGCAGGACTCCGCCGACGCGGCGCCCGCCGAAGGGCTGCTCGCCGCCGAGCTGGCCGCCGTCGACCTCGCCTGCAGCAGGTTCCGCGAGGACTCGGAGCTGCAGGCCCTCCACGCCGCCGCCGGGCGCACCGTCGCCGTGAGCGGGCTGCTCTTCGAGGCACTCTCGGTCGCGCTCGACACGGCCGAGCGCACGGGCGGCGCCGTCGACCCCACCATCGGGAACGCGATCGCCGCGTTGGGCTACGACGCCGACCTGGACGAGGTGCTGGCGCGCCCGCCGGCTCCGCCGCGCGCGCTGGGCCCGGTGGCCGGCTACCAGCACGTGCAGCTCAATCCGCGTGACCACACCGTCCGTATCCCGCGCGGTGTGCGACTCGATCTCGGCTCGTCGGCCAAGGCCCTGGCCGCCGATCGCGCCGCCACCCGCATCGCGGAGCGGATCGACGCCGGCACACTGGTGAGTCTCGGTGGCGACGTCGCCGTGGCCGGCCCGCCGCCGGCAGGGGGCTGGGCCGTCGGCATCGCCCGGGAGTCGTCGACCCCGGCCGACGAGGTCGACCAGGTCGTGGCCATCCGCCACGGTGGCCTGGCCAGTTCCGCCACCTCGATCCGGGCCTGGCGGGCGGGCGACCGCGCCGTCAACCACATCGTCGACCCGAGGACCGGTGACTGCGTCGAGCCCTACTGGGCCCTCGTCTCGGCCACCGGCTCCAGCTGCGTCGAGGCCAACCTGGTCACGACCGCCGCCCTCGTCTGGGGCGCCGAGGCCCTCGCTCGGCTGGCCCGCTTCGACCAGTCGGTCCGCCTCGTGCGCATGGACGGGAAGGTCTTCACCGTCAAGGGGTGGCCCCAGGAGCAGGAGCGGCCGGCATGAATTCGACCGCACTCTGGTACGCCACCCGGGCCAGCGGCCTGATGGCGCTGATCCTGCTCACGCTCACCATGGTGCTGGGCATCACCACCACGACGAGGGCCCGCGCCCGGAACTGGCCGGGCTTCGCACAGCAGGAGATGCACCGCCGGATCTCCATGATCGCCGTGGTCTTCCTCGGGATCCACGTCCTCACCAGCGTGCTCGACACGTTCGTCAACATCAGCTGGGCCGCCGTCGTCATCCCCTTCACGTCGAGTTACGGGCGCTTCTGGATCGGCGTCGGCGCCATTTCGCTCGACCTGATGATCGCCGTGTTCGTCACCAGCCTGCTGCGGGCCAGGATGCGCCCGGGCACGTGGCGCGCCGTGCACTGGCTGGCCTACCTGAGCTGGCCGGTCGCGCTGGCCCACACCTTCGGGATGGGCACCGACTCGCGCGAGGGCTGGGTCATCGCGCTCGGCGTCGTGTGCGTCGCCGCCGTCGGCGCGGCGCTGGCCTGGCGGCTCCGCCAGGCCGCCCGCCAGGCCACGGCGCGGACGGCCCACGCGACCGTCCCGGGTGTGCCGCCGAAGCACCTCGCGCTGACCGAGCCCCCCCGGGGGGGATCCCGCCGTGCCTAACGTGAGCGAGGCGGTCCCCACCACCGGGCGCTACCGGTTGCTCGGCCACCCGACCGACCTGGCGGGCCATGTGGCCACATTGGGCCCGGTGCCGCTGCCGGGGCCTGGCTCCCGGGGTTGGCGCGAGGCATTCGTGTCGGTGCTCGAGGCCTCCGGCCTGGCGGGCCGCGGTGGGGCCGGGTTCCCGGCCGCCATCAAGCTCGCCGTCGCGCACGCCGCCGGTGCCGGCGGCACGGTGGTCGTCAACGCCATGGAGGGCGAGCCCGCCAGCGACAAGGACAAGCTGCTCCTCCTCCGGTCGCCCCACCTCGTGCTCGACGGCGCGCAGCTCCTCGCCGCCGCCAGCGGCGCCCGCCGGGTCACGGTCTGCGTGCCCGAGGGGCGCCACCATGTCGCCGCCGCCGTGGTGCGGGCGATGGACGAGCGCGTGGCCGCCGGCTGCGCGCCGAGTCCCGAGTCGATGGTCCACCCACCCGACCGCTTCATCGCCGGCGAGGAGTCGGCGCTGGCCCGCTGGGTCGAGTCCGGCCAGTCCCTCCCGTCCTTCCGCCCGGACAAGGGCACGGCCCTGCGCATCGGCCGCAAGGGCGCACTGGTGCACAACGCGGAGACCCTGGCGCACGTGGCCATGATCGCCCGCACCGGCCCCGACGCGTTCCGGGCCCACGGCCTGCTCGAGGACCCGGGCACGTCCCTCATCACCCTCTCCGGTGCGGTCGAACACCCCGGCGTGGTGGAGGTCGACCGGGGCGCGCCGCTGATCGACATCGCGCACCGGGCCGGGCCGATCGGTCAGCCCCAGGCGCTCCTCGTGGGCGGGTACGGCGGCGCCTGGGTGGACCCCGCCCACTTCACGACCCCGTACGCGTCGCTCTCGCTGCGTGCTATCGGTGCCACGGCGGGCGTCGGCATCATCATCGTGCTCGGCCCCGACGCCTGCGGGCTCATGGAGTCGGCGCGCATCGCCCACTACATGGCCGGCCAGAGCGCCGGCCAGTGCGGACCGTGCGTCTACGGGCTGCCGGCCATCGCCGACGACCTGGCCCGGCTGGCCCGCGGGCAGGCCGATGCCGGGCTCCCGGCCCGGCTCGACCGTAGGCTCCGCCAGGTCGAGGGCCGCGGGGCGTGCCGGCATCCCGACGGCGCCGTGAACCTGGTGCGCAGCGCATGGGGCGTCTTCGCCGCCGACGTCGACGCGCACCTCCACGGGACGCCGTGCCCGCACTGGAGAATGCCGTCGCAGCTCAGATTCCCCGACCCGGTGCAGGCGGCCTGACCATGATCCGCATCCTCGTCGACCCGGTAGCGTGTGACGCCTACGGCTACTGCGCCGAGCTGCTCCCCGAGGCCATCTCGCTCGACGAGTGGGGCTACCCGATCGTGGACGGGAAGCCGCTGCCCCCCGAGCTCATCGCGGCCGCCCGGCGCGCCGCCCGCGACTGTCCGCGGCGCGCCATCACGTTGCGGGAGCGCAAGGGCGGCCACTGAGCGTCCCGCCGGCGCCACAATGGCCGGCGTGCACGAGGACCATCCGTGACCCCCGACGGCCCGCTGATCCGGCCCGCCTCAGAGGCCGACCTCGGCCGCATCGTGGAGCTGCTGGTGCGCGGCGCCGTGCCGGGCGGGCCCCCGAACACCGAGGACCCCGCCGCGCTCGGCCCCTACCGGGCGGCGCTCCGTGACATGGCGGCCGGCGGGGGCACGGTCCTGGTGGCGGAGGTGCACGGCGAGGTGGTCGGGACCTGCCAGCTGATCGTCTTCCGCCACCTCCAGGCCCACGGCGGCCGCTGCGCCGAGATCGAGTCGGTCCACGTGCACCCCGACCACCGCGGGGCGGGGGTGGGCGCCGCCCTGGTGGGGGAGGCTGTGGCCCGGGCCCGCGGCCTGGGCTGCTACCGGGTCCAACTGACCTCCAACGCGGCGCGCCCCGACGCCCACCGCTTCTACGAGCGGCTGGGGTTCTCGCCGTCCCACGTCGGCTTCAAGATGCTCCTCGAGTGACGGCCGGGCCCCCTTGCCCTCCATTGCGTAATCATGTAATCTAGTAATATGACGCAAGACAGTGGAACCGGGAAGGGTGCCCAGCGGGGGAGGCGGCGCTCCGCCAGCCCACCGCCCTCCGGGCCCGAACAGGAGAGGCTCATCGGGGCCTGGTTCGCCGGGCGGGTGCCGGAGACCTGGTTCGAGGGCAGCCCCGCCATCGGGATCGACAGCGACGAGATCCAGGTCGTCGGGACCCTGCCCCCTCCCCGGCTCCCGGTCGGGGCGGGCGAGGACGAGGTCAGCGTGGCCGAGCAGGCCCGCATCAGCGGTTTCCGCGAGGAGAGCCGGGCCGCCCGCATGCGCATCGCCGACGAGGCCCAGCCGGCGTTCCGCCGCGCCGTGTCGTGGGGCGCCCAGTGTGGCGGCTCCACGGCGCTCTTCACGACGGCCGGCGTGCCGGTCATGACCCGGCTCCGCATGGCCGACCGCCAGGCCCTCGACACCCTGATCGACGCCGGGGTGGCGCGAAGCCGCAGCGAGGCGCTCGCCTGGTGCGTGCGCCTGGTGGCCCAGCACGAAGCCGAGTGGATCGGCGAGCTGCGCGACGCCATGTCCGCGGTCGAGGAGGTCCGCAACCGCGGGCCGAGGAGCTCCGGCAGCACCGCCTGAGCGCGCCCCGCGTGCGAGCATGCGCCATGGCACATGCACATTTCCACCAGGTCCAGGACGAGCTCCGCCAGCCCTACGCCGCGCTGCGGGCCGCCATCCCGGACGTCATGGCCGGCCACCGCGCCCTCCATGCGGCCGCCTTCGCCGACGGCGCGCTCCCGGCCAAGACCAAGGAGCTCATCGCGCTCGCCATCGCCATCACCCGTGAGTGCGACGGGTGCATCGCGGCGCACGGCAAGGGTGCGGCACGCCACGGCGCCAGCACGGAAGAGGTGGCCGAGATGATCGGCGTCGCCATCTCCATGAACGGGGGTCCCGGCACGGTGTGGGGCGCGCGGGCGCTGGCGGCCTACAGCGAGTACGCCGAGGCCTGAGCACAGACGGCGCTGAGCACAGACGAACGCCGCCCGCCGTTCGCCGACCCGCCGACCGCCGGGTTCAGCCCGGGACAGGGGTGAAGCGGCAGTCGAGGTGCTTGATGCCGTTGATGAAGGGGGAGAGGAGCCGGTCCGGCTCACCCACCGCCTCGATGTCGGGCAGCCTTTCGAACAGGCGGCGGAACATCACGTCGATCTCCTGGCGGGCCAGGTGGGCGCCCAGGCAGAAATGCGGCCCCGCCGCCCCGAAACCGATGTGGGGATTGGGGTTGCGCCGCACGTCGAAGGTGAACGGGTCGTCGAACACATCCTCGTCACGGTTGGCCGAGTTGTAGAACATGATCACCTTGTCGCCCCCGTGCAGCTCGGTGCCGCCGAGGACGGTGTCGGAGGCCACGGTCCGGCGCATCCAGATCACCGGCGAACCCCAGCGCACGACCTCGTCGACGCCGGTGGCGGCGATGCCGGCCGGGTCGGCCTGCCACAGCGCCCGCTGGTCCGGGTACTGGGTCATGGCGAGCAGGCCGTGGCTGATGGCGTTGCGCGTGGTCTCGTTGCCGGCCACCACCAACAAGATGAAGAAGGAGGCCAGCTCCGTGTCGGTGAGCGCCTCGCCGTCCACGTTCGTGTTGACCAGGGCCGAGGTGACGTCCTCGGTCGGGTGCTCGCGGCGGAAGGTGGCCAGGTCGGTCATCAGGAGGTTGAGCTGCTGGGCCGCGGTCATGAAGGCGACCATGGGGTCCGTGCCCTCCTCCACGTACTCGGGGTCGCCGTTGGAGAGGATGATGTTCGAGGCGTTGAAGACCGTGTCGTAGTCCGCCGCCGCCACGCCCATCATGTCGCAGATGATCTCGAGCGGGAGCCGGGCGGCCACCTCGGTCACGAAGTCACACCCGCCCAGGGGGGAGACGCGGTCGATGACCTCGTTGGCCACGAAGTCGATGCGGTCCTCGATCGACTTGATCATGCGCGGGTTGAAGGCGGCGGAGACGATGCGGCGCAGGCGGGCGTGGCGCGGGTTGTCCATGTTGATCATGGAGCCGAAGAAGTCGAGCATCTCGGCCGGCATGTCCATCATGGAGGTGGCGCCCTGTCCGGACTGGAAGATCTCGGGGTGCCGGCTCGCCTCCGAGATGTGCGCGTGGCGCGTCAACGCGTAGTAGCCCGGGCCCTTCGGGATGACGAAGGTGAGCGCCTCCGGGATCGCCGGCTCCTCGAAGAAGGGCATGGGGCGCTCGCGGCGCAACGTCTGGAACGCACCCTCGCGTTCGTCCCAGGGCCGGGCCCAGAACTCCATGTCGGACAGATCGATCTCGTCGGCGGTGAGGACGGCACGGGGCTCCACGCCGCTCACGTTAGCCAGCCCCGTACACTGCGCCAATGTGCGACACGCTGTGCGCTCCGGGCCGCCGCGGCATGGTGTTCGCCAAGAACTCGGACCGGCCGCCCGGCGAGGTCCAGGTCGCCTGGCCCTTCGGCCGCCGCACGACGGCCGGCTGCACCCTGCGGACGCAGTACCTCTCCATCGGCGACGCCGGCGCGCACGCCGCGCTCCTCTCCTGCCCGACCTGGCTGTGGGGCGCCGAGCACGGTGTCAACGAGTACGGCGTCGCGATCGGGAACGAGCGGGTCGGCACGACGCACCACGCCGGCTCCGCGAAGCCGGCGCTCATCGGCATGGACCTGGTGCGCCTCGGTCTCGAACGCGCCCGCAGCGCGGAGGAGGCCGTCGAGGTGATGGCCGGCCTCCTGCAGGCGTGCGGTCAGGGCGGCATCGCCGACGCCGCCCACCAGGAGGCGTACGACTCCTCGTTCCTGATCGCCGACCCGTCCCGGACCTTCGTGCTCGAGACGGCCGGAGCGGAGTACGCGGCGGCCCCCTTTGCCGACGGCGCGGCCATCTCCAACCGGATCTCGCTCGGCACGGGGTGGACGCGGGCCTCCGGCGCGCTGGCCCCGGGTGACGACTTCGACCGCTTCCGTGACCCCACCGAGGACACGGCCTCCGCCGACGTGCGCCTGGCGGCGAGCCGCCGTTTCCTCGCCGCAGCCCCCTCCGGCGGGCTGACGCCGGCCGCCACCGCCGCCCACCTGCGCGACCACGGGACGGGCCCCTGGGGCGCGCCGGGCAGCGAGGGCCCGGTCGTGCCTCCGCCGGAACCGGTCGGCGCGGATCGGCGCGGCGCCAGCATCTGCATGCACGGACGCAGCGTCACCGCGGCGTCCATGATCGCCGAGCTCGTGCCCGGGTTGGGGGAGGGGGCACCGCTGCGGGTCTTCGTGGCCGCGGGCAGCCCGTGCGCCAGCATCTACGTCCCCGCCTTCCCGCGTACGGCCGGCGGCCCGCCCCCGTTCGTCCCCGTCGAGCTCTCCTCCGACGAGCTCTGGCACGCCGCCGACGCCCTGCGCCAGCGGGTCGAGGCCGACCCCGGGGCGCTGGCGGCGGTGCGGGAGACGCTGCAGCCGGTCGAGGACGAGCTGTGGGCCGAGGCCGACGACGTGCTCGGGCTCCCGGGCCGGTGGGCCGCAGTCGGCGCCTCGTGGGGCGGCCGGGCCCTCGACGCGCTGCGGTCCTGTATCCCCTAATCAGGCCCGACGCGGCGGTACGCTGCGGCCACACACAGTGTGTGCTCCTACTCGCCAAGGGGGATGTCATGACCGACGTACTCACCGCCGACGACATCGCGGTCGGCGATGTCGTCAGCGCGCAGCTCGAGAAGATGTGGGGCTGGTACCTGGCCGGGGGCATCATCTCGATGATCTTCGGCTTCTTCGTGATCAGCTACCGGCACGCCAGCGTGTACGCCATCATCTATCTGGCCAGCGGGTTCTTCATCGCCGTCGGGCTGTTCGAGATCGTCGGGGCGGTCAGAATGGCGCGAGAACGCTGGCTCCACCTCGTCTTCGGCGTGATCTGGGTCGCGGCGGGCGTCGTGGGCTTCGTATGGCCGCACATCACGATCTACATCGTGGCCATCCTGGTGGGCTGGGGCTTCCTGGTGCTCGGGATCTTCGACATCATCAACGCCATCCGCTACCACTACCTGCCCTACTGGTGGGCGTATCTCATCCGCGGCATCATCGCCGTCGCCCTGGGCTTCCTCTGCATCCGGCACCCTGGCGCGCCGTTGACCGCGCTCGTCGTCCTCATCGGCATCCTGGCCATCGTGTTCGGCGCCGTCGAGGTGATCAGCGCCTTCTCGGCCCGGCACGCCACCAAGCACTGGGAGGCCTTCAAGGCCCAGGCGCACTGAGGGCGGCGGGCGAGCGGCGGTGCGACTGGCCAGCTTCTCCCTGGCCGACGGGCGGCCGCGCCCCGGACTGATCGTCGGCGACGAAGTCGTCGACCTGAGCGACCCGGCGACCGGCTTGCCGCCGTCCATGGCCGCGCTCGTCGCGCTCGGGCCCGACGCCCTGGAGCGAGCCCGGGCCGCGCCGGCCGGCCCGGCGGTGCGGCACGACCTGGCGACGGTGCGCCGCCACGCGCCGGTGCCGGACCCGCCCGCCATCCTGGCCATCGGCATGAACTACCGGGCCCACGTGGCCGAAATGGGACGCGAGCCCCCGGAGTGGCAGTACTGGTTCAACAAGCAGCGGACCGCCATCGCCGGGCCGGGCGATCCGATCGTGCTGCCGGCCGTCTCCGACATGGTCGACTACGAGGGAGAGCTGGCCCTCGTCATCGGCCCCCGCTGCCAGAACGTGCCGGCCGCCCGGGCCTTCGAGGTGGTCGCCGGCTTCACCATCATCAACGACGTGAGCGCGCGCGACTGGCAGTGGCGCTCACCGACCTTCACGGTGGGCAAGTCGTTCGACACCCACGCCCCCTGCGGGCCCGAACTGGTGACGGTCGACGAGCTCGGCGACCCGGGCTCGCTCGCTCTCCGCACCTGGGTGAACGACGAGCTCCGTCAGGACTCGACCACGGCCGACCTGATCTTCGGCTGCGCCGCCATGATCGAGTACCTCACGACGGCCTTCCCGCTCGAGCCGGGCACGATCATCGCCACCGGCACGCCGGCCGGGGTCGGGGCGGGATTCGACCCGCCGCGCTTCCTGGCCCACGGTGACACCGTCCGCATCGCCATCGAAGGGATCGGCGAGCTGTCCAACCCCGTCACCCAGGGCGGGAGGCCCGAGCCCGTCGGGCTCGGCTGAAACGAACGCCTCAGCCCTTTTCCTGCATGTCCCGCAGGCGCTCGGCCAGGCTCGACATGACCTGGAGCGCGAAGGTCGGCGTCTCGTGCACGAGGAACAGGAACCGCCGCTTGTCGATGACGGCCAGCGTCGTGTCCTCGACCGCCACGGCGGTGGCGCTGCGGGGCGACTTGTCGACCAGGGCCATCTCACCGAAGGTCTCGTCGGGGCCGATCTCGAACGTGTGTCCGTCGGGGAGGCGCAGCTCCACCTTGCCCTGGATCACCCCGAACATCTCCTCGCCGGTCGAGCCGGCCTCGAAGATGACGGTCCCCGCCGCGGCGTCCCTGGTCTCGGTGGCGGCCTTGAACACGCCCAGCACTTTCACGCTCACGGATCGTCCCTTCGTCCTTGTGGCTCCCGGGCGCCGGGCGGCGCCCGTTCCTCCGGTGTCCGGATGCTAACCCTGCATCGGCCGGTTCCGCCCCATCTCACGCGGTGGTCGCGGCCTGTTCTCGGCGGCGCGGCGGTGCCCACGGGGTCACGCCCGGCCCCGGCCGCGGCAGAATGGAGGGGTGACCGACACCGAGACGCCGCTGAGTGACGCCGAGAGGGCCGATCGCCTGGACAAGCTCCAGGGGATCATCGACCTGATGCGGCCCGCCGTGCAGGCCGACGGCGGCGACCTCGTGCTGGTGCGGGCCGACGTCGAGACCGGCGTCGTCGAGGTCCAGCTCCAGGGCGCGTGCAGCTCGTGCGCCATCAGCTCCGCCACACTCTCCGGTGGGGTCGAGCGGATCCTGCGGGACCGCCTGCCCTGGGTCACCGAGGTCGTGGGCGGGCTCGACGACTCGTTGAGCCTCGACGAGAGCGCCGCCCTCGGCTCGGGCGGCTACGTCCCCAGCCTCTGAGCCTCACCCGCCCTCGCCCCGTGCTGAGCCCGCGTCCCGGATGGTCCGACGATTGATTAGTTAGCTCAACTAACTATAATGGGGGCATGCCTGCGCAGCCCGTCCAGTTGACCCACGAAGAGGTGGCCGGCCGCCTGCGCAGCGCAGTCAACCGGTTGCAGCGACGGCTCCGCCAGGAGTCGCTCGGCGGCCTCTCGCCGGCCCAGGCCTCGGCGCTGGGTTCCGTGGGCCGGCACGGCAGCCCCACCCTCGGCGAGCTGGCCGCCATCGAGCAGGTCCAGCCGCCCACCATGACGAGGATCGTCGCCAGCCTGACCGAGGCGGGCATGGTGACCCGGGTGGCGGACCCCCACGACCGCCGCAGCGCCCGGGTGCGCATCACGGCCGCCGGCGAGCGGGCGCTGGAGCGGATGCGTACCCGCAAGAACGCGTTCCTCCTGCGCCGCCTGGACGACCTCACGGCCGAGGAGCAGCAGCGCGCGGCAGAGCTCGTCGAATTGCTCGAGCACCTGCTGGTCGAGCCGTGAGGCGCCGCATGCGCGCGGCGGGCCGCCGCACCTTCCGCGCCATCTCGGTGCGCAACTACCGCCTCTACTTCACGGGCCAGGTCATCTCCGTGTCCGGCACGTGGATGCAGACCGTGGCGCAGGCCTACCTCATCCTCTTCCCATTACACGGCACCGGGGTCGACGTCGCCATCGCCACCAGCCTCCAGTTCCTGCCCCTACTGCTGCTCGGCCCGTTCGGTGGCCTGATCGCCGACCGCGTCGACAAGCGCAAGGTGCTCTACGCCACGCAGGCCGGCGCGGGGATCCTGGCCCTCATCTTGGGCGTGCTGGTGGTGACGCACTCGGCCGACCTCTGGGAGGTCTACGTGCTGGCGGCGGGCCTCGGCTTCGTCAACCTGTTCGACAACCCGGCGCGCCAGACCTTCGTCTCCGAAATGGTCGGCCTGGACCTGTTGCCCAACGCAGTGAGCCTCAACAGCGTGCTGATGAACTCGGCCCGGGTGATCGGGCCGGCCATCGGCGGTGTGCTCATCGTCTTCTTCGGTGTGGCCGCCTGCTTCTTCCTCAATGCGGCGTCCTACGCCGCGGTGATCGTCGCGCTCGCCATGATGCGTGCCGCCGAGCTCATCCGGCGCCCCGGGGTGGCCCGCGCCAGGGGCCAGGTCCGCGAGGGCCTGCGCTACGTCTGGTCCACACCCGACCTGCGGAGCCCGCTCCTCTCCATGGCGATCGTCGGCGTCTTCGCCTTCAACTTCACCGTCACCCTCCCCCTCCTGGCCAAGTTCACCTTTCACGGGGGCGCCGGCCTCTACAGCTGGTTCCTTGCGGCCATGGGCGTGGGCGCCGTCGCCGGCGGCCTGGCCACGGCCTTCCGCAGCCGGCCGTCGACCCGGCTGCTGGCGTGCATCGGCCTGGTGTTCGGAGCCGCCATCCTGGCGGTGGCGCTGTCGCCGACGCAGGTCTGGGCCATCGTCCTGCTCGTGCCGATGGGTGCGGCGAGCATCTCGTTCGTGGCCACCAACAACGCCACCCTGCAGCTGCGGGCCGACCCGGCCATGCGCGGCCGGGTCATGTCGCTCAACGCCATCGCCTTCCTCGGGAGCACGCCCATCGGGGCGCCGCTCCTCGGCTACCTCAGCGACGTCACCAGCCCGCGCCTGGCGCTCGTCGTGGGCGGCGTGGCAACCCTGGTGGCGAGCATCCCGCTCTTCGTGCTCGGCGCCCGTCAGCGCCGCAGCGGGACCGAGGGGCTGGTGATGGGAGCGGACGGGCCTGCGCCGGAGAACGTGGTCCCCCTGCCGGTGGCCGAAGCCGGGTACGAGCGCCGGCAACGCCGCACCAGCTAAAGGAGCCGGGTCAGGCCGGGTGGACGAGCTCCTGGGCGACCGGTGACATCACGGCGCCGAATTCGACCACCAGCGACATCAACATGTCGTCGACCGAGATGATCCCGGCCAGGTCGTTGTCCTCGAGCACGGGGAGCCGCCGCGAGCTGGCCGTCTTGAACACGGTGAAGGCCTCGAACACGTCCGCCGAGCCCTGAATGGTCACGGGATCCGCGGTCATGACCGACTCCACGGCGGCCGAGGAGGCCATCCCCGCCCCGACCCCGCGCACGGTGATGTCACGGTCGGTCACGATCCCCACCAGGCGGTCGCCGTCCACCACGAGGAGCGAGCCGACGCGGTGGCTGCCCAGCAGGCGCCCGGCCTCCTCGAGGGTGCAGCCGGGAGGGACGGTCACCGGCGCCGTCCGCAGGCACTCTCTCACCAGCATGGCTGTTCACCCCGTTCGCATCGCCTCACCCGGACCAGGCTACGGGAAATGGTCGACCCCGCCCCGGAAGGCGAGTCCAGCGCGGGTTCACTCCGGGTCGTCGAGCAGGCGGCGCTCCCTGGCCACGGCCAGGAGCTCGAGCTGGTTGTGGACACCGAGCTTGCGGTAGAGGTTCTTGACGTACCCCCGCGCCGTGTTGACCGTGATGCCCAACCGCACCGCCGCGGTCTGCAGGTCGACCCCGCTGACGAGGAGGGCGAGGATGTCCCGCTCGCGCCCGGTGAGCAGCGAGGAACCCCGGTTCCGCCGCACATCGGCGCCGCCGGCGCTCTCGCACAGGCCGATCAGGCTCTGGCGGTCGACGGCGAAGCTGTGCCCGCCGAGGGAGGGGATGGTGTCGACGACGACCCCGAGGCTGGCCGACTTGGGGAGGAGCCCCGAGGCGCCCGAGTCGGCCACGTCGTGCACGAGGGTGGGGCTCAGAGGCAGCCCGGTGAGCACCAGCACGCGCATCTCGGGATGGCGGTCGAGGAGTTGTCGGGTGCCCGTCACGCCGTCGGTGCCCTCGAGTTGGAGGTCCATCACCGTGACGTCGGGCCGGCGCTCGTCGGCCAGGCTGGCCGCCCGATCGACGTCAGGGGCCGTGCCCACGCAGGCCAGGTTGCTGGTCGATTCGATCGCCAGCGCCAGCGCCTCGGCGAACACCGGATGATCGTCCACCACCATCACCGTGATCGGCTCTCCGGTCCTCACCGCATCACACTCCCGCTTGCCTCCCTGCCCCCTCACCAGCACGATATGCGACCATAACGGGGTTGCCAATGACTGCTGCCCACAGTGACGCCCGGCGTCGTCCGAGACCCCCGTGGTCGTTGAGGGATTCCCCATGACCGAACCGGTTCCGCCAGGAGGGGGTGACGGGGCGTCCCGCCCGGGCCGGGGGTATGACATCGTCCTCCTGGCCGCCTCGGCCGGCGGCCTGGCGGCCATCAGCACCGTGCTGGGCGCCCTCCCCGAGGCGTTCCCGGTTCCCGTGCTCGTCGTCCAGCACCTCGATCCCCGCCACACCAGCCGGATGGCCGACATTTTGCGGCGGCGGACACCGCTCCGGGTCGAGGATGCGACCGACGGCGCCACCGCCGAGCCGGCCACCGTCTACATCGCGCCGCCCGACCAGCATCTGCTCGTCAACCCCGGTGCCCGGCTCAGCCTGTCGCACACCGAACTGGTCCACTTCGTGCGACCCTCGGCCGACCTCCTCTTCGAGTCGGGTGCCGGAGCATTCCCCGGTCGCGTCATCGGGGTCGTCCTCACCGGGACGGGCAGCGACTCGAACATGGGCGCGCGCGCCATCCGGAAGGCGGGTGGCACCGTCATCGCTCAGGATCCGGACTCGGCCGAGTTCAGCGGCATGCCCCAGGCGGCCATCGCCGCCGGTGGCGTCGATCTCGTGTTGCCGTTGGAGGAGATCGGTCGCGCGCTGGTCGACCTGGTGGAGCGCGGAAGGCTGTCATGAGGTCGTCGGGGCCGTGAGACGCCGGTGAGCGCGACCGAGGGGCCGCCCGACAATGCCGGGCCCGGGGTGGGACCGCCGGGTGACGAGCGCGACGAGGAGCTCGAGGAGCTCCTGCGGTTCGTCCGCGACGCCCGGGGATTCGACTTCACCGGCTACAAGCGGCCCTCCGTGAGCCGGCGGGTCTACCGCCGCGCCCGCGAGCTCGGCTTCGACTCCCTCGCCGCCTATCGCGAGACGCTCGAGGCGGACGTCGACGAATTCACGGCCCTGTTCAACACCGTTCTGATCAACCTCACGGGGTTCTTCCGCGATCCGGCCGCCTGGCGCTACCTGGAGCGCGAGATCGTCCCGGAGATCCTGTCCCGGCGCGACGGCGACCAGCTGATACGACTCTGGAGCGCCGGATGCGCCACCGGTGAGGAGGCGTACACGCTCGCCATGGTCCTGGCCAACCAGCTCGGGGCCGAAGAGGCCGCCCGCCGCGTCAAGATCTACGCCACCGACATCGACCTCGACGCCCTCACCCAGGCGCGGGCGGCCGTCTACAGCGAGAAGTCGCTGCACGACGTGCCCGAGGAACTCCGCCAGGCCTACTTCGAGACAGACAGCCGCGGGCGGGGCTGGGTGATCACCCCGGCCCTGCGCCGGACGGTGGTCTTCGGCCGCCTCGATCTGACCAGGGATCCCCCGATCTCCCGGGTCGACCTGGCGACCTGCCGGAACACCTTGATGTACCTCAACGCGGAGACCCAGGCGTTCGTCATCCCGCGCCTGCAGTACGCGCTGCGCGAGGACGGCTTCCTCTTCCTCGGTCGGGCCGAGATGGTGCTGCGCGGCGGTGCCGGCCGCTTCGCTCCCATGAGCCTGCGGCACCGCATCTTCGTGGCGCTGCCCCAGCACCAACCGGACACGACCACCGCCCGTACGGCGACGCAGGGGCACCCCTTCGAGGTGAGCAGCCCTGAAGCCCCGCCGGCGCGCGCCGACCTGGTGGCGACGACGGCAGAGCCGACGGAGTCCCTCGTGGCAGAGCTGCTCGTCGACGCCGACGGCCTTCTGACCGGTGCCAACGACCTCGCCCGCCAGCTCTTCGGTGTCGAAGGCGCCGACATGGGCCGGGCACCGAGCGCGCACATCGGGCTCGTGCTCGAGTCGCTGGCCCTCGACGGGCACATCGGGCGAGCACTCGGGGAGCGCATGTCGCATCGGGTGGGACTGACGCGTTACGAAGCACCCGACGGCGCGCCGCTCGACCTCGAGGTGTGGGTGCTCCCGCTGTTCGACGAGCACGAGAAGGTCCTCGGCGCCGCCGTCACGTTCGCCGACGTCAGCAGCACGCTGCAGCTGCGCGAGAGCTTCCGTCACGTGCACGAGGAGCTCGAGACCGCCTACGAGGAGCTGCAGTCGACCAACGAGGAGCTGGTGACGAGCAACGAGGAGCTCCAGTCGAGCTACGAGGAGCTCGAAACGAGCAACGAGGAGTTGCAGTCGGCGAACGAGGAGCTCGAGACCACCAACGAGGAGCTGCGGTCGTCCTACGAAGAGCTCGAGACGACGAACCTCGAGCTCAAGACGGCGAGCGACGCCGTCGGGCGCTTGAACGAGACGCTGGTCGACGCCAACCTGGAGCTCCGGCGCTTCAGCAGCCTGCACCGCCAGGTGATGGACCACCTTCCCTCCGCGGTGGTCGTGCTCAACTCCCACCTGCTGGTCGAGGAGTGGAACCAGGCCGCCAGCGATCTGTGGGGAGCGGAGGAGGCTTCGGTGGTGGGGGAGCCTTTCTTCGGTCTGGACTTCGGGCTGCCGCTGGGGCCCCTGCAGGAGCCGGTGCGGGCGTGCCGCAGCGCGGGCGCGGTGCCGTCGACGGTGGAGGTCGAGGCGACCGACCGCTCGGGCCGCCCGTTCACCTGCCGCGTCCAGGTGATGCCCGTCTCGGGGCGTGAGCCCGAGACCGCAGCCATGCTGGTCATGGACCGCGTCGGGAGCTCGAGATCGTGACCGGTCCGCCCGGCGACGCGGCAAACCCCGACCTCGAGGGCCAGGTCGACGCGCTGAGCCTCCGGTTGACCGCCCTGACCGATCGCATCGTGGGAGCCACCGGCAGCCTCCCCGGGCCCCTCGTCGACGAGGTGGTCCAGGAGTTGGCGGCGGCGGTCGAGGAGTTCGAGGTCAGCGCGCAGGAGATCCACGCCCAGAACGAGGCCCTGGGGGAGGCCAAGCGGCAGCTGGACCTCGAGTCCGCCCGCTACCGGGAGCTGTTCGACCTCGCACCCGACGGCTACCTCGTCACCGACACGTCGGGGGTGATCCTCGAGTCGAACCGGGCCGCCAGCGGGCTGCTCGGGAGCCCCGGCCACTTCCTCCGCCAGAAGCCGGTCGTTGTCTTCGTGGACGCGGCCGACCGGCGACTGGTCCTCGACCGCCTCCACGACGCGGTGACGGGCCACGAGGGGCAGGTGACGGAGTTCGAGGCGCGTTTCTCGCCGCCCGACGGGCCTCCGTTCCACGCCTCGGTGCACCTCACCGTCGGTGGGGTGACGGACCGTTCCGCCGTGCACGTGCGCTGGCTGGTGAGCGACGTCAGCCGCCGCGTCGCGGCCGAGCAGGCGCAGGCGGCGAGCGAGTCGCGCTACCGGCTCATCGCCGAGAGCGCCGCCGACGTCGTCATCGCCACCGACGGCGGCGGCCGGGTGACCTTCGCCTCGCCGTCCACCAGGACGACGCTCTCCTTCGAGCCCGACGACATCGAGGGGCACACCATCGCCGCCTTCGTCCATCCCGACGATTGGCCCGACCTGTCCTCGCTGCGGGAGGACGCGCTGCTGGGGCGCAGCGCGGCGGCGGTGTGCCGCTTCCGCTGCGGCGATGGCGGCTATCTCCCCGTCGAAGCCCGCGTGGCGCCCTTCCGTCAGCCCGGGGCGCGCGACCTGGGCATGCAGTACGCCCTGCGCGA
Source organism: uncultured Acidimicrobiaceae bacterium (assembly GCA_963826835.1). Classification (GTDB taxonomy): domain Bacteria; phylum Actinomycetota; class Acidimicrobiia; order Acidimicrobiales; family RAAP-2; genus Bog-473. The sequence goes on along the minus strand of CAWGYK010000006.1, from coordinate 166,035 downwards.
CGTCCGCGAGCGCGAGGAGGCCCGGGCCGCCCTCCAGCAGGCGTTGACCCGCGAGCAGGAGGCGGCGGCCGCCCTGCGCGACGCCGATGCGGCCAAGTACGCCCTGCTGCTGGCGGCGGCGCACGAGCTCAACACGCCTATCGCCACCGTGGCCGGCCTGGCCGACCTCCTCGTCCGGCACCCGGACCTGCCCGACGGGGGCATCGCCAGGATGGCGGAGGGCCTCGCCTCCACCGGCGCCGAGTTGCGGGCCATCCTGACCAACCTCCTCGACTCCGAGCGGGTCATCGGCGGCTACGTGTCACCCCAGCGGCGGTCGTTCGACCTGGTGGCGCTGGTCGTCGAGCGCGCCCGCAGCCGCAACGGGTCGGAGCAGGCCATCACCCTCCCCGAGGGAGTGGAGACGGTCGAGCTCGATCCCGAGCTCACGGCGCGCATCGTCGACAACCTGGTCAGCAACGCCCTGCGCCACACGCCGGAGGGCACCGCGGTGCAGGTCGTCCTGACCCGTCGCGACGACGGCGTCCTCCTGGCCGTCGAGGATGCAGGCCGTGGCATCCCCGACGCCGAGAAGGAGGCGGTGTTCGAGGCCTTCCAGCGCCGGGCCGGCAGCCCGGTCGGCGGGCTCGGTCTCGGGCTGTTCGTGGTGCGCAAGTTCGCCGAGGTGCAGGGCGGCCGGGCGTGGGTGGAGGATGCCCCCGGCGGTGGTGCCGCCTTCCGAGTCCTGCTGCCCGATCGTGGCGAGGTACCGGTCTGAGCGCGCCGCGCGCTACTGCGGCTTGGGCTCCTTGGGGAGACCGAGGACCCGCTCACCCACGATGTTGCGCTGGATCTCCGCCGTGCCGCCCCAGATGGTCTCGGACCGGGAGAAGAAGAAGAGCGACTGCAGGTTGTTGACCGGATAGCTCGCCTTGGCCCGGCGCGCGCCGGGCAGCAGGGTGTCCTCGCCCTGGTCGCCCTGCAGGATCTGTCCCTCCAGGCCCAGGATGTCCATGGCCAGCAGCAAGGTCTCCTGGTGCGCCTCGGACCAGAACATCTTGTTGCACGCCCCGAGCGCCGCGGTGGTGTGCGTGCCGTTGAGGACGTCGGTCAGCGTCCGGAAGCCGTTGATCTGCATGATCTTGATCTTCGACCACGACCGGGCCAGCCGCTGGCGCGTCAGCGGATCGCCGGCGCGGCCCTTCCGGCGCGCCTGGCGCAGGATGTCGTCGAATTCCTTCTGGAAGCGGCGATGGCCCGTGGTCGACGACGTGCCCCGCTCGAAGCCGAGCGTCGTCATGGCGACCTTCCACCCGTTGTTGACGCCGCCGATGACGTTGTCTTTGGGGCACCGCACGTTGGTGAAGAAGACCTCGTTGAACTCGGCGGAGCCGTCCACCTGTTCGATCGGCCGGACCTCGACCCCGGGTTGCTTCATGGGGACGAGGAGGTAGGAGATGCCGGCGTGCTTCGGCGCGTCGGGGTCCGTCCGGGCCAGGAGGAAGATGAAGTCGGCGTAGTGCGCCTGGGTCGTCCAGACCTTCTGCCCGTTGATCACCCACTCGTCCCCGTCGAGCTCGGCCCTCGTCTTGAGGCCCGCCAGGTCGGAACCGGCGTCGGGCTCGCTGAAGCCCTGGCACCACGCGATCTCGCCCTTCAAGATGCCGGGGATGAACTGCTGCTTCTGCTCCTCGGTGCCCCACTGCAGCAGCGTCGGGCCGACGAGGGTGTCACCGAAGAAGTCGGCCCGCAGCGGCGCACCGGCCCGGGCGAACTCCTCGTTGAGCACCACCTGCTGCAGCAGGCTCAGGCCCTTGCCCCCGTACTCGGCCGGCCAGCTGGCGCAGATCCACCCTCCCGCGTAGAGCTTCGCCGTCCACTCCTCGTTGAAGGCCTTGCGCTCCTCGGGGGTCAGGGAGAAGTCCGCCTTGCCCCAGCCCTGGGGCAGGTTCTCCTTCAGCCACGCTGCGATCTCGGTCCGGAATTCCTCGGCTTCTGGTGGGTAGGCCAGGTCCATGGAGGCACGGTACCCGGCCCCACGACCCCGCGGTGACCGGACGGGCGGGCCCGTGCCTCCCCGGCCCACCCGGGTAGGATTCCCAGCCGGGAAATCGGGCTGATTCCCCCCGCACAGGGAAGACGGAGAAGGAGGTGTGGCCATGTCGAGGGGCGAACCCCCCAGTAGCACAGCCGGCGCATGCCCAACTCCGTGCCACCGCTGATCCGCGCCGGGCGCGCGCACTAGCACCGGGCCCGGAAGCCGTACGGAGGCAGGCGCCGATCGCTGGCCCACTGGTGCCGCGCGCCGCGCCACCAGACGACCGATCCGAACCGCTCCCCCGAGGACGCCAGAGGAGGTAGCTCCATGGCCACGCCACCGTCGACGAGCGCGCCGAGCCGCTCACGCCTGATCCCAGGGCGTTCCCGCGATGCGGAACGCTCCCCGCACCAGCGACGCCGTCGGACGCGCCGCATCCTCGCCTCCGAGGGCGTCTTCGACTCCATCGTGTCGTTGGCGGGGCTGCTCGGCCGCCCGGTGCGGAACCAGACCGGCCAAGAGATCGGCCGGTTGGACGACGTCGTCGCCCGCTGGGCCGACGGGCAGATGTACCCGCCGGTGAGCGGTCTCGTCATCCGGGTCGGCCGCCGTCTCGCCTTCGTCCCGGCGTCCGCCATCGACCGGATCGGCCACGCCGAGGTGGTCCTGCGCTCCGCCCGGCTCGACCTGCGCGACGTCATCCGCCGTTCCGGCGAGGTGCTGCTGGCCAAGGACGTCCTCGACCACCAACTGGTCGACGTGGAAGGGGTCCAGGTCATCCGCGCCGCCGACCTCTACCTGGCCGAGGTGATCGGCCGCATCCGTCTCGTGGGAGCCGACGTCTCCAATGCCACGCTGCTCCGTCGCCTCGGCCCGCGCCGGTGGCGGCCGCGTCCCACGCCCGACCGCGTCATCGACTGGGCCGCCATTCAGCCGTTCACCGATTCGGCCAAGGACGTCAGCGGGGCGGCAACGCAGGTGCGTCTGAAGACGACGAACGAGGGGTTGCACCGCCTGCGGCCCGGCGAACTGGCCGACCTGCTGGAGGACCTGCGGCGTGACGAGCGTCGCGAGCTCCTGGCCGCGCTCGGCCCCGACGAGGCCGCCGACGCCCTCGAGGAGATGCAGCCAGAGGACCTGGAGCAGCTGCTCCGCGAGTCCGACCCGGTGGAGGCGGCGCGCCTGCTCGCGGCCATGGAGCCCGACGAGGCGGTCGACGCGCTGCGCGACCTCCCACTGGCGCTGCGGGCCGAGGTGCTGCGGCATATCCCCGCGAGTACCGCCCTCGCCCTGCGCGAGCTGCTGGGCTACGAGGAGGACGAGGCGGGGGGCATCATGACCACCGCCCTGGTGACGGCCAAGTCGGGGGAGAAGATCAAGAAGGTCGTCGACCGGCTCTCGGAGTCGCGCGCGCACGGCGCCGACCTCGATGCGGTGGCGGTCGTCGACAGTGACGGCCGCCTGCTCGGCGACGTCACCGTGCTCGACATCCTGCTGGCCCTGCGGACCTCCTCCGACACGCGGATGTCGGCGCTCCTGGGCGACGAGGACGTCGTGACGGTGAGCCCGCACGCGTCGGCGGGCGAGGTGGCGGGCCAGTTGGTGGAGGCCCGGCGGCACTCCATGGTCGTGGTGGACGAGGACGGAGCCCCCATCGGGCGCATCCTGGCCGACGACGTCCTCGACGCGCTCGGTACCGACCAAGGGCCGCTTCCACTTCCCACGCCTGCTGTCGTGAACGTGCGGGTCCCGCGGCGGTGGCTGATCTACCTGGCCGCCGCCGGGCCAGGGCTGATCGCGGCCGCGGCCGGCAACGACGCCGGCGGCATCGTCACCTACTCCTCGGCCGGGGCACAGTTCGTCTACCGCACCCTCTTCCTCATGGTGCTGATCACGGTGGCCTACGTCATCGTCCAAGAGATGGTGGCCCGGCTGGCGACCTACACCGGCAAGGGCCTGGCCGCGCTCATCAGGGAAGAGTTCGACCTGCGTCTCACCGCCTTCGCCATCACCGCCTTCGCCATCGCCAACATCGGACTGATGGTGACCGAGTTCGGCGGCATCGCGACCTCCTTCGAGCTGTTCAACGTGTCGCGTTACATCTCGGTCCCCATCGCCGCGGTCGCCATCTGGTCGCTCGTGCTCTTCGGCTCGTACCGCTACGCCGAGCGCGTCTTCCTGCTGCTCACCCTCGTGTTCATCGCGTACCCGATCGCCGCCGTGCTGGCCCACCCCAATTGGCACCAGGTGGCGGTCAACACCGTGTGGCCCCATTTCGTCGCGTCCAAGTCGTTCCTCCTGCTCTCCGTCGCCCTCATCGGCACCACGATCACCCCGTACATCCAGCTGTACGAGGCGGGTGCCGTGGTCGACAAGGGCGTCAAGCCCGAGCAGTACCACTTCCAGCGGGTCGACGCGATCACCGGCGCCGTGCTCGCCGCGCTGGTGGCCATGTCGATCATCGTGGCCACCGGGGCCACCATCGGGGGCACGGGCCCGCTCACGTCGGCCACGACCGCGGCCGAGGGGCTGCAGCCAGTCGCCGGCGCCTTCGCCACCACACTGTTCGGGATCGGGCTGCTCGGCGCCTCCGCCCTGGCCGCGGCGGTCGTCCCGCTGTCGACCTCCTACGCGGTGGCCGAGGCGATCGGGGTGGAGCGCTCGGTCTCCTCGAGCTTCCGCCAGGCCCCCGTCTTCTTGGGGATCTTCACCTTCCAGATCCTCATCGGGGCCGCCGTGGTGCTCATCCCGGGGAACCTCATCACCCTCATCCTCAACACGCAGGTGCTCGAAGGGGTCATCACGCCGATGACGCTCATCTTGATCCTGGTGCTGGCCAACCGTCGCTCGCTGCTCGGCGCCGCCGCCAACGGCCCGGTCGCCCGCTGGGTGGGGGGATTGGCCATCGTCTCGGTCGCCATCGTGGCCGGCGTCTACGTGCTGCTCACCGTGCTCGGCTGGTTCGGCCTCGGCTGATCGACCACCTGCGCGTGGTCGCCCGGCGGCGGCGCCGTTTGCGCAGGACCAGGGGGTTCGGGGAGGCTAGAGGGTCATGGTGGATCGAGTCGGGACATCCGTTGCCTAAAACTCCCCGCCAGAAGTGGATCGAGACCAAGGAGTCCTGGGAGCGCTCGCGCAACATTGAGCTGCCCGCCCCGATCCCCGCCGCACCGCCCCGACCTGGGGGTCTGCGCGTGGCCTTCTTGATCTATCGGGGGAATCCCCGTTGCGGAGGGCAAGGCGTCTACACCCGTCACCTGACGCGTGAGCTGGTCGCCCTGGGCCACTCGGTCGAGGTGTTCGCCGGGCCGCCCTGGCCCGACCTCGACGAGGGGGTGGGGTTCACTCCCGTCCGGGGCCTCGACCTGTACCGCCAGCCCGACCCCTTCCGGGTCCCGCACCGGAGCGAGTTCACCTCCCGGGAGGACTGGACCGAGTTCGCCGTCATGTGCACGGCCGGCTTCGGGGAGCCCCTGGCCTTCTCGTTGCGGGCCCGCCAGCTCCTGGCCGAGCGTCGCGACGACTTCGATGTCGTGCACGACAACCAGTGTCTGGGCAACGGCATGCTCGGCATGGTCGAGGACGGCTGGCCGCTGCTGACGACGCTGCACCATCCCATCACGGTCGACCGCCAGCTGGCGCTGTCCCACACGACGAACCCCTGGCAGCGCTTCACGACACGGCGGTGGTTCGGCTTCCTCGGCATGCAGGTGCGCGTGGCGCGCGCCCTTCCCGCCGTCGTCACGGTCTCGCAGAACTCGCGCCAGGACATCGCGGCCCAGATGGACGTGGCGCCCGAGCGCATGACTGTCGTCCCCGTGGGGGTCGACCACACGGTCTTCCGCCCCTTCGACGACGTGACCCCGGTGCCCGGGCGGATCATGGTCACCTCGAGCAGCGACGTCCCGATGAAGGGCCTGGTGCCGCTGCTCGAGGCGGTGGCCAAGCTGCGCACCGAGCGGGACGTCGAACTGACCGTGATCGGCCGGCCCAATGAAGGTGGTCGGGTCGAACGGGCCATCGCCCGGCTGGGGCTCGGCGACGTTGTGCACTGCGTGAGCGGCATCAGCGACGACGAGCTCGCCCATCTCTACGGCGAGGCCCAGGTGGCGGTCGTCCCCTCGCTCTACGAGGGCTTCTCGTTGCCGGCGATCGAGGCCATGTCCTGCGGGGTGTCGGTGGTCGCCACCACAGGTGGCGCGCTGCCCGAGGTCGTGGGCACCGACGGTGAGACCGGCCTGCTGGTACCGCCGGACGACCCGGGGGCGCTCGCGGCCGCCATCGCCCGATTGCTCGACGACCCGGCGCTCCGGGCGCGCCTCGGCGCAGCCGGCCGCGAACGGGTGGTCAGCCGCTTCACCTGGCAGGTGACGGCGGCGGGAACCGCCGCCTGCTACGAGGCGCTCCTGGAGGGAAAGCCGCTCCCGGGTGCCCCGCCGGCCGCGGCGGAGGACCTGGATCCCCCACTGGCCCGGGGCGCCGCCTGATGCTGACCGTCGACTACGACCGGCTGGGCGTCGGCCCCGGAGACCGCGTGCTCGACCTCGGCTGCGGGTTCGGCCGGCACGCGTTCGAGGCGGCCCGCCGCGGCGCCTCGGTGGTGGCCCTCGATGCCGGCGCCGACGAGGTGGCCCAGGTCCGCGGCACCCTGGCCGCCATGATTGACGCGGGGGAGATCGCCCCCGGGCACCCGGCGACAGCCGTCCAGGGCGACGCGCTGGCGCTGCCCTTCCCCGAGGGGACCTTCGACCGGGTGATCGCATCGGAGGTGCTCGAGCACATCCCCGACGACGCCGCCGCCATGCGCGAGCTGGCCCGCGTGCTCCGCCCTGGCGGGTCAATGGCGGTGACCGTGCCGCGCTGCCTACCCGAGGCCGTCAATTGGGCGCTGTCGGACGAGTACCACGACACCCCGGGCGGCCACGTCCGCATCTACCGCCGCTCGACGCTGGAGCGCCGGCTGAGCGCGGCGGGACTCGAGCCGACGGGGTATCACCACGCCCACGGCCTGCACTCGCCGTACTGGTGGCTGCGCTGCCTGGTGGGCCCGTCCAACGACACGCACCCGGCGGTCGAGGCGTACCACAAGGTGCTGGTCTGGGACATCGTCAAGGCACCGTTCGTCACTCGCGCCGCCGACCGGGTCCTCAGCCCGGTCATCGGCAAGAGCCTGGTGCTCTACCTCAGCAAGCCGCTCGCCAGCGTGGCGGACTTGCCCGACTCGCGCCCCACACTGCCCCGCGGTGTGCCCGGGCGGCGCGGGCCGACCACACCGAGTCAGGGAGCTGCGGCATGACCACTGAAGAGATCCGATCCGCCACGCTCCCGGAGGTGCCGGGCATCGTGTCGAGCTCAGACGTGCTCGCCACGGGCCACGCCATCGCGGCGGTGCAGCGCCGCGATGGGCAGATCCCGTGGTTCGAGGGCGGGCACTGCGACCCGTGGAACCACGTCGAGGCCGCCATGGCGCTGACCGTGTGCGGCCTGGTGGACCAGGCGGTGGACGCCTACCGCTGGCTGGCGCGCAACCAGCTCCCCGACGGCAGCTGGTTCAACTACTACCAGGGTGACACCGTCAAGGATCTCCGGCTCGACACGAACGTCTGCGGCTACCTGGCCGCCGGGGCTTGGCACCATCACCTGATCACCGGCGACGTGGAGTTCCTCGGTGAGCTCTGGCCGACGATTCAGAAGGGCATCGACTTCATCCTGCGTTGGCAGCAGCCCGACGGCTCCGTGCTGTGGTCGCTCGACTCGGCCGGCCGGCGGGAGCGCTACGCGTTGCTGACGGGCTCGTCGTCCATCTACCACTCCATGCGGTGCGCGGTGGCCATCGCCGAGTGCCTGGCCAAGGACCGTCCGGACTGGGAGCTGGCGGCGGGACGGCTGGGGCACGCCGTGGCGCATCACCCGGGCGCTTTCGCGCCCAAGGTCGAGTTCGCGATGGACTGGTACTACCCCATGCTCTCGGGCGCGCTCGAGGGCGAGGCCGGCCGGCGCCGTATCGCGGAGGGGTGGTCCACCTTCGTCATGGAGGGTCTCGGCGTGCGCTGCGTGTCCACCGGGGACTGGGTGACCGCGGCCGAGACGGCCGAATGCGTGCTCACGCTCGACGCGCTCGGCATGGACGGTCCCGCACTCGACCTGTTCACGGCGGGGCAGAACCTGCGACTGCCGGACGGTTCGTACTGGACGGGGATGGTCTACCCCGAGGAGGAGACCTTCCCCAAGCACGAGCGGACGACGTACACGTTCGGCGCCATGGTGCTGGCGGCCGACGCGCTGTCGAACACCAGCCCCGCAGCCGGGCTGTTCCGCGGCGAGGGCCTGCCGGCGGCACTCGACCTGGCCGAGCCGCACTGCGGCGATGCCATAGAGGGCTGCACGGTCGCCGACCCGCCCCGGTACATCTCCCGCGGCTGACCACGCCGCAAACCCCGCGCCGGGCGGGCGGCCACGCCACTGGCGTCCGGGAGGACTGCGCCCGCGGGTAGGTTCCTCCGGGAGTCCGATGCCTCTCCGACGACGGGACGTTCCACCAGTTGCCTGACCACCTGCACGCGCTCGAGGACCCGCGGGTGGAGCGTCGCCGCCGCCTGACCCTCGTGGCCATGTGCATCGCGCAGGGCATGACCCTGCTCGACGTCACCATCGTCAACACCGCGCTGCCGTCGATCCAGCGCGAACTGCACATGACGGCCGGCCAGCTCGAGTGGGTGATCAGCGCCTACGCCCTCAGCCTCGCCGCGTTCATCCCTCTCGGCGGCGCCCTGGGCGACCGCTTCGGGCGCAAGCGGTTCTTCCTGGTGGGCATGGTGGTCTTCACGGTCGGCTCGGTGGCCTGCGCCCTGTCCGGCTCCGACGTGGCCCTGATCGCATCCCGCGCCCTGCAGGGAGCGGGCGGGGCGCTCATGTCGGCCCTGACGCTGGCCATCCTCACCGAGACCTACCCGGTGGAGCGCCGGGCCGGTGCCTTCGGCATGTGGGCCGCCATCTCGGGACTCGGCTTCGGGCTCGGACCGGTGGTCGGAGGCGCCCTCCTCTCGGTCTTCAGCTGGTCCTCGGTCTTCTGGGTCAACCTGCCGCCCGCCGTGGTCGGCTTCACCATCGCGATCGTGGTCGTCACCGAGTCGCGCAACCCGGAGGCCCGCCAACTCGACATGGTGGGGATGGCCGCCATCGCGCTCGGGCTCTTCGGCATCACCTTCGGCCTCATTGAGTCGGCGAGCCATCCTTGGGCGTCGCTCGACGTCGCCGGACCGTTGGTGGTCGGCCTGGTCCTGGTGGTGTTCTTCGTCCTGTGGGAGAGCCGGACGTCGTCGCCCATGCTGCCGCCGAGCCTGCTGCGGGCCCGCAGCTTCGTCTCGGCATGTGGTGTCTACCTCCTCACCTACCTCGCGCTGGCCGGGGTGATGTTCTACGTCACGTTGCTGTTCCAGGACGTGGAGGGGTGGTCACCCTTGCGTACCGGCGTCTCGTGGCTGTCGATGAACATCCCGTTCATCGTGACGGCCCAGTACGCGGGCCGGCTCCGGCGCCGCCTGCAGCCCGTCGCGATCGTGGTCGGCGGGTGCGTGATCGGCGCGGCAGGTGTGGCCGTCCTCGCGCTGCTGTCGGACTCGACCCCCTTCGCCGTGGCGTTCGTCGGCTACGTGCTGGTGGGGGTGGGCTGGGGCACGTTGGTGCCCGGGGTCGTCAACGTCGCCATGCGTGACGTGCCCCGCGGCGTCTCGGGCGGCGCGTCCGGCCTCGTCAACGCGGCCCGGCAGGTGGGGACCTCCGTGGGGCTGGCCGTTCTCGGGACCATCGGGGTCCATGCCGCCACGGCCACCTGGGCCGGCCGCAGTGCCGGCGTCGCAGGGGCCGCGGGACAGGCCCAGTACGTCGCCGGGGGCCAGGTCGAGGCGGCGACCCGCGCCCTCGGCTCCCAGTACCGGCCCGATGCGGTGGCTGCCTTCGTGTCGGGGTACCACCTGGCTCTGCTCGTCGCCGCCGGTTCGACGCTCGCCGCCGCCGTCGTGGCCGCGGTGGGGCTGCGTTCCGGTGCCGGCGCCGATCCGACCGGCGCAAAGGTACGCGAAGTCATTCCCGAGGTGGCGTCTCTCAAGGGAGCGGATTAGTGCCCGCGGCTGACACCCGGTCGCTCATGTCCGTTTTCGGCTGACCAGCGCCCTGAATCTCAGTTGGCGGCCACAAGACCCCAGTCACCATTGGCCTGTGTGAACGCAGGGGACAATGGCGGGGCCTATACTTGGTAAAGAAGCAGAGTTACCAAGTGGGAGGTCTCATCGTGGCAACCACAGAGAAGTTCAAGGTCTCCTCATCAGGACAGATGAGTCTTCCGGCCGCAGTTCGGCGGCGATGGCACCTCGAGAAGGGCGGCAGGGTGGACGTTCTCGACCTGGGTTTTGGAGTCCTGACCCTTCCGGCCGGGTACCGCGGCCGCCTGGTCGACGAGCTTCTTCCCGCTGAGGCGCACTACCGGGCCGTCGCCGGTGAGGATGATCCCGATCTGCGCAGCTGATGGTCCTGCTCGACGACCACCTGCTTCGTGACTGGCTAGCGGGGCCAGATTCAGCGCTCAGGCGCGCCATCCGGCGCGACAGCTTGGCGACGACGAATCCCTACGCCCGTCTGTGCAAGAGCGGCTGGCCAGAGCGGTGGAGCCTTGCTTGGCGGTTGGGACCCGGACGAGCGCGGCGCCCTCATTGCTGCCTTGGTGGCATTGCCGGACGAGTTCGAGGTTGTCCCGATGCGCGATTTGGCCTGGAGGATGGGTCAACTCATCGCGGAGCATCGTGGATTGTCAACTCTCGGTTCAGAGGCCGTCGCCGCAGCCGAATACCTCGGCGCGAGGGTGCTCGTGTCGTCCCGGGATGAAAGTCCCGGCATGCGCGACGCCTGCCGGTCGTTGCAGCTGCGCCACGCCACGCTCGCCCGATAGTCCGCATTGCTTGGTACACACGGCTCATTCTGAGACTCTCCGCGTCACGACCGGTGTCAGTGATCGTCGGCGGCTACGACGACCCCGCCAGAGGGCAGTTCGTGGGCGTGGATCCGCTGGTGACGGTGACGGGCCAGCCCTGTCAGGTGAGAAGTACTAGGGCCGAGCGAGCGCTGCGACCAGTCAGCGCGGCAGTGCGATCCGGCGCAGCACGCGCAGGCTGCCACAGGCGCCGTCTTCGGCGAACTCGCCCGAGGCCAGTGCGGCGCAGTACAGCTCGTAGGGCGGACGTCCCCCGTCGGCGGGGTCGGGGAACACGTCGTGGATGGCCAGCCAGCCCCCGAGGGCGACGTGCGGGGCCCAGCCGTTGAAGTCCGCCCAGGCGGGTTCATCGCCGTGACCCCCGTCGATGAAGCAGAAAGTGAGCGGCCGGTCCCAGCGCGCCGCCAGAGTGGGGGAGTCGCCCACGATCCCCACGACCGATGCCTCGAGCCCGGCACCGGTGATGGTGCGGCGCCAGTGCGGCAGCGTGTCGATCCGGCCGACCTCGGGATCGACCAGGTCGGGCTCGTGGTACTCCCATCCGGGCTGGTTCTCCTCCGAGCCCCGGTGATGGTCGATGGAGAGCAGGGCGGCCCCCGTGGCCTCCGCGGCGGCGCCCAGGTACACCGTCGACTTCCCGCACCAGGCCCCGATCTCCACGAACGTGGGCGTCGCCGCCGCCACGTCCGACCGGCCGGCCCGCAAGGCAGCCAGGAACAAGGCCTCTCCCTCGTCGTCGGGCATGAACCCCCGGGTGCGGCGTGCCGCCTCGAACAGGGCCTGCACGCGCGCCGAGTCGCGCTCGTCCGCCCGCTGCTCCGCCGGCGCCATCAAGCGGTCGGGATGCCGGCGGCGCCGAGCGAGTCCGCCAGCGCGTCCCGCTCGCGGGCGCCGAAGGCCAGGTTGACCCGCAACCGCTCGATCGACTGCGCCACCCGGCGTGGCCCCGAGGAGAGCGGGTGCTCGTCGAGGAAGACGATGGCGCGCTCGGCGAAGTCGGCATCGCCGCACAGTGCGGGGAGCGACTCGACGATGCGCGGCGGCGCGTTCTTCGGGAAGCGTTCGATCACGGCATCCCACCGCTCGGTGAGACGCGTCCACACCGCCTGGTTGCCGATGCGGTTGGTCAGGAGCGAACCGATGACGGCGAACCCGTTCTGGCTGCGGACCTCGGTCATGGCCAGGTCGAACGTGCGCAGGCACAGGTCGACGTCGGGGAACCCGGCGAGTGCCCCGAGCGAGCGCATCTCCTCCTGCGGTGTCGAGGCGGTCCGGTACCGCTCCAGCAGCGCGTCGTAGTCGCCGGGCCGTACGAGCTGCGCCACGACGGCCAGGATGGCCGATTCAATGTCGGGCGGTATGGGCGCACCGGAACCGCCGCCGATCGGCGAGGCGTCGAAGCGACGCGCCGCCTCGGCCCGCACCGCAGGGTCGGCGCCCACCGTGCCCATCAGATTGATGGCGAGCGCGCGCAGGGTGGGGGTGCGGTCGCTCTCCCCCGGTGTGGCGTCGAAACCGAGATGCCGGTGCACGGGGCCGATCAGCGCGGCGACCGCACGGTGGAGCGCCTCCTCGTCCTCGGCCCGCGCGATCCGCCTCGTGAGGACGAGCGCACCGCCGACGGGGGCCCAGGGCGCCGGGTCGGGCTCCAGGCCGAGTTGCGAGGCCAGAACCAGGAATTCCTGCAGCCTCGTGAGCCCGGCCAGCGTCGTGGCCCACGTGTCCGCCAGCAGGTTGGACCGCTCGAGGGGCCCGAGCTCGGACAGGTGCCTGGCGAGCGCCAGCCGGTGCTCCGTCTCGTAGCCGACCCGGAACATGCCCCAGCCGCCGGCGTTGACCACGGCGAGCCCCCGCTCGGCTTCGGGGACGCGTGCGGGGTCGGCACCGAGCACCAGATGCCGGACGGGCGCGCCGGGCTCCGCCGCCGGCCGGCAGCGCGCGGACGGCGACGGGCACCCGCCACTCCGTTCCGATGGACGACGTGGCGCCGTCGGGGACCGGTCCGAGGGAGAACGGCTGCTGGCTGAGCGTCTCGCCGTGCAGCGACACGAGTGGGTGCCCTCCCTGGAGGATGAACGTGTCCATGACGCCGCGCACCGGCGCACCGCTGGCGTCCTCGAGTGCATCCCACAGGTCGCTGGTCACCGTGTTCCCGTAGGCGTGGGCCTTGAGGTACGTGCGCACGCCGTCCCGGAAGACGTCGGCCCCGATGTGCTGCTCGAGCATGCGCAGGACGCCACAGCCCTTTTCGTAGGTCAGGACGTCGAACATCCCCTCCGCCTCCTTGGGCGGCCCGACGGGATACTCGATCGGACGGGTCAGGTGCAGAGCGTCGACGGCGAGGGCCGCCTCGCGGGAGGGGGCGAAGCCGATCCAACGGTCCCACGAGGGCCGGAAGGCGTCGACGCAGAGCATCTCCATGAACGTGGCGAACGCCTCGTTGAGCCAGATGCCCTCCCACCAGCCCATGGTCACGAGGTCGCCGAACCACATGTGCGCCAGCTCGTGCGCGATCACGTCGGCCACCCGCTCGAGCTCGGCCCGGGCCGCCTCGGCCTCGTCCACCAGGAGGGCGGTGTCACGGAAGGTGATGCAGCCCAGGTTCTCCATCGCCCCGGCGGCGAAGTCGGGGATGGCCACCAGGTCGACCTTCTCGCCCGGGTAGGGGATGTTGAAGTACTCGGTGAAGAAGCGCAGTGCGAACGCGCCGATCTCGAGGGCGAACTCGGCCAGCGGGAGCTTCCCGGGCGTGCACACCACCCGCAGCGGCACACCGTCCACGTCGACGGTCTCGGACATCTCGAGCTTGCCGATGATGAAGGCCACCAGGTACGTCGACATCTTCATGGTGGGGGAGAAGCGGATGCGACGCTTGCCCCCCACGTCGTCGATGCCGACGACGGGTGAGTTCGAGATCGCGTCGGCGTCGGGCTCCACGATCAGGGTGATCTCGAAGACCGCCTTGCGGTCCGGCTCGTCGAAGCAGGGGAAGGCCCGCCGCGCGTCGACGGACTCGAACTGGGTGGTCGCCATGGTCTGCAGCTCGCCGTCCGGACCCGTGTAGGTGGACCGGTAGAAGCCACGGAGCTTGTCGTTGAGGGTCCCGCTGAACCGGCAGCTGATGGTGCACGGCCCGGGGGGCAGTGCGGCGGGCGGCGTGAACGTGACCTGCTCGAGCTCGTCGTCGAAGCTCACCGCGCAGCCGACGGAGGTCCCGTCGGCCGTGACGACCTCGACGTCGCTGATCGCGAGCTCGGCGGCATTGAGCACGATCGTGTCGGCCGTCTCCAGGACGACGGCGTCGATCCCGACCGTGCCCGAGAAGGTGGCGGACGCCACGTCCGGCTCGATCTCGATCCGGTACCTCTCCGGCTCGATCTTCCGGGGCAGGCGGAACGGCTCCGAGGGCGAGGTGGGAGCTGTGGGCATCCGTGCAGGCTACCCGCGGTCCCGCGGTAGGTTCTCGCTCCGTGTCCGCCGACGAAGCCACGCCCGCCATCCGTACCGACCGCGACGATCTCGACGTGGTGGCCATCGGCTCACCCCTGCTCGACGTGATTGAGCTGGCGACCGTCGAGCAACTGGCTCAGATCGGCCTGGAGAAGGGGTCGATGACCCTCATCGATCTGGAGACCGCCCACGCAGTGCAGGAGCAGATGGGGGCGCCCCGTTACGTCTCCGGGGGCTCGGTGGCCAACACCACGGCCGGGATCGCCGTCCTCGGTGGCAGCGCCGGTTTCGTGGGGGCCGTCGCCGACGACGAGGTCGGCCGCACCTACGCCGAGAACCTGCGGGCGGCCGGAGTGGAGTTCGAGCCGCACCTGAGCGAGTCGGCCGCCGGCGACGGGCTCGGCACCGGCCGCTGCATGGTGCTCATCACCGACGACGCCGACCGCACCATGGGGACCTACCTCGGCGCCGCCGCCACCCTGTCGCCCGAGGGTGTCCCGACCTCCTTCGTCGCCCGGGCCTCGATCGTGCTCCTCGAGGGCTATCTCTGGGACGTGCCGGCGGCCAAGGAGGCGATGCGCCACGCCGCCGCCACCGCCCACGCCGCCGAGGGGTCGGTGGCGCTCTCCCTGTCGGATCCCTTCTGCGTCGGGCGCCACCAACGCGAGTTCCTCGACCTCCTGCTCGACGACGTGGACATCCTGCTCGGCAACGAGGAGGAGGTCACGATGCTCTTCGGGGTCTCCTCCTACAAGGACGCGCTGGAGGCGGCGGAGGAGACCGGCCTCCTGGTCGTCATGACCCGGGGGGCGCAGGGGGCCACGGTCCTGACCGCCCGCGGCCCCGAGGAGATCCCCGCGGCCGCCGTGGCGCGGGTCGTCGACACGACGGGCGCCGGCGACCTGTTCGCGGCGGGGCTGCTCTTCGGCCTGACGCATGGGATGGGCCCGGTCGAGAGCACCCGACTCGGCGCGCTCTGCGCCGCCGAGGTCATCGCGCACACGGGCGCCCGGCCCGAGTCCGACCTCAGGGCGTTGGCTGCCGGCGCCGGCCTCCTCGCGGGCTAGCCGGCCGGCGTCGTGAGCCTGTCGATCGGCATCGTCGGGTTGCCCAATGTGGGCAAGTCCACGCTGTTCAACGCGCTGACCAACAACGAGGTGTTGGCGGCCAACTACCCCTTCGCCACGATTGAGCCCAACGTGGGGGTCGTGGCCGTCCCCGATCCGAGGCTGGCGCAGTTGGCCGATCTGTACGACGGCGCCCCGGTGGTGCCGGCGTCGGTGACCTTCGTGGACATCGCCGGCCTCGTGCGCGGGGCGTCGCAGGGGGAGGGCCTGGGCAACAAGTTCCTGGCCGCCATCCGCGAGACCGACGCCATCTGCCAGGTGGTGCGCGCGTTCCACGACGACGACGTGGTCCATGTCGACGCACGGGTGGACCCGGCGGGCGACATCGAGACGGTCAACACCGAGCTGATCCTGGCCGATCTGCAGACGGTCGAGCAGCGCCTCCCCCGCCTGGCGCGCGAGGCCAAGGGAGCACCCTCGCTGAAGCCGACCGTCGACGCGGTCGCTGCCGCCGAGCGGATACTCGGCGCGGGCCGCACGATCGCGGAGGCGGCATCGGCGGGCGAGGTGGATGCCGGGCTGTTGCGCGAGCTCCATCTGTTGACCGCGAAGCCGTTCATTTACGTCTTCAACGTCGACGAGGGCGCACTGGGCGATGCCGCCCTGGCCGAGCGCCTGGCCGAGAGTGTCAGCCCGGCGCGGGCCGTCGTCCTCTGCGCGCAGATCGAGGCCGAGGTGGCGGGCCTCGACGCAGCCGACGCGGCGGAGCTGCTGCGCAGCTACGGCCAGGAGGAGTCGGGGCTCGAGCAGCTGGTCCACGTGGGATTCGCCACGCTCGGGCTGCAGACCTTCCTCACCGCCGGGCCGAAGGAGGCGCGGGCCTGGACCATCCACATCGGGGACACGGCGCCCAAGGCGGCCGGCGTCATCCACACGGACTTCGAGCGCGGGTTCATCAAGGCCGAGGTGATCAGCTTCGACGAGCTCATGGAGGCGGGCTCGGTGGCGGCGGCCCGCACCGCCGGGCGGGCGCGCATGGAGGGCAAGGACTACGTCATGCGCGACGGCGACGTGGTGGAGTTCCGCTTCAACACCTGAGACCCCGGAGAGACGCTGGTCAGGCGGACGGACATCGGACTCACGAGACGAGGGTGGCGGGAGGGAGCTCCAGGCACCGGGCGCGGCTCAACCCCGGAAGCACACACAGGGTTGAGCCGGCCACCTCACCCCCTGACCGTTTGGCGATCGGCCTCAGTGGCGGGGGCATTTTGAGCGCACCGCGAGAGCGTGCAAAGTTGCAGTGGGTCGCCCGTTTCGATAACGCCGCCGCCGAACCATGGTCGGCATGCATCGGGCTCTCGTCGGCCGGCTCTTGACGGCGGAGGCCGAGGGCGCCCGCCAAGGGCTCAGCCGTTGCCGTTGGAGTTGGCCGGGGTCACGCCGAACGGCGTCGTGATCTGCTTGCCCTGGGCGTTCAGCACGTACCAGGGGCCGCCGTCCTGGTCGATGGCCTGGCCCATCACGACACCCGGTGCCACGTCGAGGTTGTACAGGTACAGCGGGTGGCCGCCGTAGGAGAGCTGCGTCGAGCCGTCGGGCCGATGGAGCGTGCCCACGAGGGAGGCGTCCACGCCCTTGCCCACGCGCACCGGCCCGTTCGAGATCAGCGGCGGCCACTGCAGGACGCAGCCGTCGTTGAGGCAGGCGCTGTGCGTCGGGGTGTCGGGCACGAAGTCGTAGAGGGTGTCACCCCCGCCCGTGGTGAGGATCGGTCCCGACGGGGGAGTGCTCCAGCGCCAGCGTCAGCGAGGTGTCGGTGGTCGGCGGGGCGGAAAGCGTCGTCACGCCGGCGCCGCCGCAGGCGCTCAGGGCCAGGGCCAGGCCGGCCAGGACTGCCGGAACGACGAGGGCGGTGCGGCGCAGCCGGCTCCCCGTCACGAATTCGACGCCGGGACGCTCGTGCCGAGCAGCCAGCTGATGGAGGCCAGGGCGTCGGCCGTCGTCCAGTCGGGAGCCTGCGGGTTCTGCAGCTCGTGCACGCCGCCCTCATTGAGGAGCCCGCGCAGCTTCGGGTCGAGTTGGCCCTTCTCGTTCGGCGCGGTGGCGTCGACGAAGCGCTCGCGCCCGTGGGTGTCGACGAGGATGTAGCCGTCGGTGTGCTCGACGTCGTAGGTCAGCGGCTTACCGGTGAACCAGTCGATCTTCGGGGGCTGCTCCTCGGGGACGATCTGGTACTCGACGCCGAACGGCTTCCAGAACGCCGCGATGTCGGCGGGCGTGCCGGTCCAGAGGTCCCAGTCGGCCCCGAACTCCTTCTCGTACGCGGCCAGGCGGGCCACGCGTGTCGCGGCCCGGGTCCACCGTCGCCTCGACGAAGACGACCCGCTGGGCCAGACCGGCGGCCCGCAGGTCGCGCTGCAAGGAGATGAAGGCGCCGGTCACGAGCGGGCACTCGTCCTGGCACAACGTGAGAAAGGGTGCGAGCACCACCACCTTGCCCCGCAGCGCGGCGAGCGACACGGCGTGCCCCTGCTGATCGACCAGCGGAACGGTCTGCGGCGTGGGGCGGTTCAGCACGAGGCCCTGGTTCGCCGGCGGCGCCGCCGGCGCGCCCGAGCCACAGGCGGCGAGCAGGACGCCGAGGGCGAGGGCGAGGACGAGGGCGGTGACGGGGACTCGGGGACGAGCGATGCGGGTCAGGCGTCGTCCTCCCCGGGCGGCAGGAAGGTGAAGGGGAGGTCGGCCAGCGTGATCAGCGTCGAGGCGATCCAGCGGGTCAGGTCGTCGAAGACCGGCACCAACATGGACGGGTCGTCGAGCTGCTGCTCGCTGAAGCGCAGGGAGCCCTCGTAGGTCGCCTCGGCGGCCCAACGCAGGGCAGGGTCCTCGTCGTCGGCCTCGGTGTGCATCTGCTCAATCGTGGTGGCCGTGCGGACCAGGTCCGCCGGATCGCCCAGCGGACCGGCGGCCGGGAGGGCCGCCATGACCTTCTCCGTGTCGGGTGCCTCGGCCATGCGCTGCACGCGCAGCGCGACCTCGATCACCACCTCGGGCAGCTCGTCGGGCGGCTCCCCGATGGACCAGCTGCGATAGGAGGTCTGGCTCCAGGTGGGCCAGTCGACCGACACGTCGGCCCGCACGCGGGGAGGCTGCTCCTCGCCGGGCAGGCTGTAGGAGGTCTCCCAGGACACGTCGCCGAGGAACACGTCGACCTGGAAGCGCTCCTCGACGGCCTGGCGCTGGAGCAGAGCCCGGTCGAACGAGGCGCGGATGGTGCCGATGACGTCGACGAGGAGATGGTCGAGCACGCCGCACGAGGATAGGCCCGCCACGGAGCCGTCCGGCTTCGCCCTCCACGGGGGCACCGGCAGGGGCGACGGCTGTTACCGTCGGGAAGATGGGCGAGGCGTCGGTGTGGCTCGAGCGCAGGATGATCGCCTACGCACACCAGGGTGGCGCCTGGGAGTCACCCTCGTCCACGCTCCATGCCATTGGGCACGCGCTCGAGGCCGGCGCCACGGGGGTGGAGCTCGACGTGCATGCGACGGCCGACGGCGAGCTGGTCGTGTGCCACGACGCCACGGTCGACCGCACCACTGCCGGCCAGGGCGCCATCGCGTCCTTCACGCTGGCCCAGCTGCGCGAGATGGACTTCTCGTACTGGTGGATCCCCGGGGCGGACGTGACCCCGGGCCGGCCCGAGGGTGACTATCCCTTCCGGGGTCGGGCCCCGTCAGACCGATCCTTCGGCATCGCCACGCTCCGTGAGGTCCTGGAGCGGTTCCCCGGTGTGGTGCTGAACCTCGACATCAAGCAGACGGCGCCCGTGGTGGCCCCCTACGAGGAGGCCCTGGCCCGGCTGCTGGCCGAGTTCGGCCGCATGGACGACGTGATCGTGGCCTCGTTCCTGGACCCGGCGACCGACGCCTTCCGCGGCGTCGCCCCCATGGTCCCGACCTCGGCCGGCACCATGGCGACGGCGGAGGCCTGGCGGGCGGCGCAGGCCGGCGAGGACCTGCCCGACATCCCGGCGGTCGCCTTCCAGGTGCCCGAACGCCAGGGGGACCTCGTCGTCGTGGACGAGAGGTTCGTGACGGCGGCCCACCGGGCCGGCAAGGCGGTCCACGTGTGGACGGTCAACGACACCGAGTCCATGGAGCGCCTCATCGACCTCGGGGTGGACGGGATCATCTCGGACGTGCCCACCACCCTCTGCGGCGTGCTGCGTGCACGGGGGGTGGACTGGAACGGGTTGTGAGCCCCAGGCGTGGCGCCGGGGCCGTCAGGGCGTGGCCCTAGCCGCGGCCGCAGTTCGGCTTCTTGCCGTGGTTCGCCTTCTTCTTCGTCCTGAGCTTTCGCTTGACCGTTCGCTTCGACATGAGGCGGACATCCTAGACGGAAAGGTGCAGGTGGTCCGGTAGCCTCAGGCGGATGCGGTCCGGTTGGCTGCTTCGGGACGGCGATGTGGTGTGCGCGCTCCAGATGGCCGACTCGCCGTCCGAGCGGGGCGCCTGCGCGGGCGCCGGGGCTGCGAAGGGCGCGTTGCACGTGGACGGCGTCCGCTCCGTGCACACCGCAGGCATGAAATTCCCCATCGACGTGGCGTTTCTCTCGACCGATCTCACCGTGGTGCGCGTGGCCCGGCTCAAGCCGTGGCGCCTGTCCCTGGGCGGGCGGGCGGCCCACGGCGCCGTCCAGACCGAGGCCGGGGCGCTCGAGCGCTGGGGGGTGCGGGTCGGCGACCAGCTCGAGGTCCGCGAGGTGCCCAACGGCACCGCGCCCGGGGAGCCGTGAGGGAGGAGGGGCGGGGCCAGCTCGTGCTCGTGGCGACGCCGATCGGGAACCTCGGCGACCTCTCGCCCCGGGCCCGCGAGGTGCTGGCGACGGCGGACCTGATCTGCTGCGAGGACACCCGCCGCACCCGGGCCCTTCTCTCGGCGACCGGCATCACGGCCAAGGGCCCGCACGGCGACCGCCTCCTCTCGCTGCACGGGCACAACGAGGCGGCCCGTCTCGATCGTGTGGCGGCCGCCGTCGCCGAGGGCGCGACGGTGGCCGTCGTGAGCGACGCCGGCACCCCGGGGATCTCGGATCCGGGCGTGTGGCTGGCCTCGCGGCTCGCCGCAGCCGGCGAGACGGTCAGCACCGTGCCCGGCCCGTCGTCGGTGCTGGGCGCGCTGGTCGTGAGCGGGCTGCCGGCCGAGCGCTTCTGCGTGGAGGGCTTCCTGCCCCGCAAGGGCCCCGAGCGCCGGCGGCGCCTGGCCGCGCTCATGGCCGACGCGCGCACGTCCGTCGTCCTGGAGGCCCCGGGCCGGGTCGCCGCCACGCTGGCCGAGCTGGCGGCCGTCGACGCCGGTCGGCCGGCCGCGGTGGTGCGGGAGCTGACCAAGCTGCACGAGGAGGTCTGGCGGGGCACGCTGGGCGACGCGGCGGCGACATTCGCGGCGCGGGACGTGCGGGGCGAGGTCGTGCTCGTGGTCGGCGGGGCCCCGCCGGCGCAGCCGGCCGGCGAGGCCGAGGTCGAGGCGGCGGTGCGGGCCGCGTTGGGCGACGACCCGGCGGCGGGCCCGCGCCAGGCCGCGGCACGCGTGGCGGCGTCGCTGGGCGTGCCCCGGCGCCGCGCCTACGAGGCCGCGCTGCGCGTGCGCGGGGCCGACGGCGCCGGCGCGGGCACGTCGGGCCGCGCCTGAGGGCGCCGGTACGCTACCGGCGGTGCCCCCCTACTACCTGACCACGCCGATCTATTACGTCAACGACGCGCCGCACGTGGGCACGGCCTACACGACGGTCAACGCCGATGCCCTGGCCCGCTGGCACCGTCTCGTGGGCGACGACGTCTGGTTCATGACGGGGACCGACGAGCACGGCGCCAAGATCGTGGAGGCGGCCGAGGCGAACGGGACCACCCCGAAGGAGTGGACGGACCGCACCTCGGAGCGCTTCGTGGAGGCCTGGCGCCGCCTCGACATCTCCAACGACGACTTCATCCGCACCACCGAGCCCCGTCACTACGCGGTGGTGCAGCAGTTCCTCCAGCGCATCTACGACAACGGTTTCATTGAGCTGGCGAAGTACTCGGGCCTCTATTGCGTGTCCTGCGAGGACTACTACACCGAGGACCAGCTCGTGGACGGCAACTGCCCGGTGCACGGTCGCCCCGTCGTGGAGATGCAGGAGGACAACTACTTCTTCAAGCTCAGCGAGTTCGAGCAGCGGCTGCTCGACTACTACGACAGCCACCCCGACTTCGTCCGCCCGACCTCGAAGCGCAACGAGGCGCTCGGGTTCATCCGGAGCGGCCTGCGCGACGTCTCCATCACCCGCACGTCGTTCACCTGGGGCGTGCCGGTGCCCTGGGACAGCGGGCACGTCTTCTACGTCTGGTACGACGCCCTGATCAACTACCTGACCGTCGCCGGGTACGGCGCCGATCCCGCCACGTTCGCGGCGCGCTGGGGGGCGGCGCACCACCTGATCGGCAAGGACATCCTCAAGTTCCACTGCGTGTGGTGGCCGGCCATGTGCATGGCGGCGGACATTGCGCCGCCGGAGGAGATCTTCGTGCACGGGTACCTGCTGATGGGCGGGCAGAAGCTGGGCAAGACCATGATCGCGGCCGGGCGGGCCGGCGAGGGCGGCGCCCCGCTCAGGATCACCGACGTGTCGCCACTGGCGCTGGCCGACGACTTCGGTGTCGACCCGCTGCGCTACCACCTGCTGCGCGACGTGCCGCTCGGCGGCGACGGCGACTTCTCCTACGAGGGCATCGTGGCGCGCTACAACGCGGACCTGGCCAACAACCTGGGCAACCTGGTGTCGCGGGTCACGACGGTGGTCCACTCCAAGTGCGGCGGCGTCGGGCCCGGCTGCGATCGCGAAGCGATCTCGGGCGCCGTGGCGGCCGGCGTGCTCGACGCGGTGAGTGCGGCCTGGGCCCGCTGGGCGCCGCACGAGGCGCTCGAGGAGACGTGGCGGCTCATCGGTGCGGCCAACGCGGAGCTCGAGGCAGCCGAGCCCTGGAAGATGGAGCCCGGGCCGGCCGTCGACGCGGTCCTCGGCGACGCGCTCGAGGTCCTGCGCATCGTGGCCATGCTCGTCGCCCCGGCCATGCCCTCGACCGCGGTCGAGGTGTGGCGGCGCATCGGGGTGCCCGGTGACCCCTCCTCGGCGCGGCTCCCCGGGGACGCCGGGTGGGGCGGGTACGTCGCCGGGGCCACCGTGGTGAAAGGGGATCCCCTGTTCCCGCGGCGCAAGGCCTGACGTTGACGGGCTGGTTCGACTCCCACTGCCACATCCAGGAGGAGTACCTCCCGGGCAGCGAGGCCGACGTGCGTCCGGTGCTGGAGCGGGCGGAGGAGGCCGGCATCGACCGCCTGGTCTGCATCGGGACGGGCGCCGAGACGTCGCAGCAGGCGGTGGCGGTGGCCCGGGCGACGGCACAAGGGGGCTCGACGCCCCGGGCCTGGGCGTCCATCGGGCTGCACCCGCACGAAGCGCGCGACGGCGTCGACGAGGTGGCGGCGCTCCTCGAACGCGAGGTGGCCGTGCACGACGGCGCGGTGGTCGCGGTCGGCGAGTGCGGCCTGGACTACTTCTACGAGCACTCACCGTGTGACGCGCAGCGCGCCGCGTTCGCCGCGCAGATCGCGCTGGCGCACACGCACGGGCTGGCGCTGGTGATCCACGCCCGCGACGCCTGGCCCGACCTCTTCGACGTGCTGGAGGCCGAAGGCGTCCCCGAGCGCACCGTGCTGCACTGCTTCACCGGTGGTCCCGCAGAGGTCGAGCGCTGCTTGCGCGCGGGCATGTACGTCTCGTTCAGCGGGATCGTGACGTTCAAGAACGCGTCCGACGTGCGCGAGGCAGTGGCGCGGTGTCCGCTCGACCGCTTGCTGGTCGAAACGGACAGCCCGTTCCTCGCTCCGGTGCCGCATCGGGGCCGTCCCAACGAGCCGTCGTACCTCCCGCTCGTGGGAGAGGCGATCGCCGGGGTGAAGCGCTGCACCGTCGACGAAGTGAGAGAGCGCAGCGCCGCCGCCACCGCCATGGTGTTTTCCACAGGGAGCTAAATCACGCGCTGTTGTGCGTAATACGAGAACCTTGTGACCTGGGTGTTTGAGGTTGAATTCGCTGGAAAACGACCTATGAGCTGGGAGTTCATCTAAATATCGCGAACCGCAGCGGCCGTGACCTGGGGAAAGAGCGCGCGAAAAGGTTTCGTCCGATTTCTGGTTTGCGTGGTCGTCTTTGTTTCTCTAAGTTCTCCCGAAACCCCTCGCCACCTGTGTGTCGGCGCGGGTGCACTGAGTCGCCGGAGAAGGGTGGAGCCCTGCGGAACCAGAGCACTGGGGGGAGACGCCTCGGCGTTGCTGCAGCTATTTGCGGCATCTTGTTCGGCGCGCCTCTCCTGCTGTTGCAGAGCACGTCTGCGCACGCGCCGCGGTCTGAGGCCGCGGCGCGCAGCGTGCACGAGAACAAGGACGCCGTGAACCCGTCGTCACATCTGGACGGCGTGAGCCTGCCGTCGCACCTCGTCGCGTATCAAGCGCCGACCACGACGACGACCGCACCTCCGGCGACGACCACGACGGCGCCGCCCACGACGACGACCACGGCGCCGCCACCGCCGCCCACCACGACGACGACCACGACGCCCCCACCCCCGCCCACCACGACGACCACGGCGCCGCCCGCGCCGACGAACAGCGAAGAGGGCGACGCCACGTGGTACGCGGAGGCCCCGTCGGGGATGTGCGCCAGCCCCACGCTGCCGTTCGGCACGGTGCTCACGGTGGTCAACGACGCCACCGGCGCGTCGACGGAGTGCACCGTGGACGACCGCGAGGCAGCGGGGTACCCCAGAGTGGTCGACATGTCGCCCGAGGGCTTCTCGCAGATCGCCGACCTCGGCCAGGGAGTGGTGGACGTCACAATCTCCTGGTGACCCTTTCCGGCGCCGACATCGCCCAGCTGCTGTCGGCGCACGGGATCACCCCCAGCCGCGCCCTCGGACAGAACTTCGTCGCCGACCCCAACACGGTCCGGCGCATCGCCCGGCTCTCGGGCGCCGGCCCCGGCGCGCAGGTGCTCGAGATCGGGGCGGGACTGGGCTCCCTCACGCTGGCCCTTGCGGAGACCGGGGCCCGGGTGGTGGCGGTCGAGGCGGACCGCCACCTGGTCCCGGTCCTGCGCTCGGTGGTGGCGGGCGCCGGGGTGGAGACCATCGAGGGGGACGCCCTCGACCTCGACCTGGCGGCCCTGCTGGCCGAGCGCAGCCCCGGCCCGTGGAGCCTGGTGGCCAACCTGCCCTACAACGTGGCCACGCCCCTGGTGCTGCGGACCCTGGTCGAGGTGCCGGCCGTCGCCCACCTGCTCGTGATGGTGCAGCGGGAAGTGGGCGAACGCATGGCGGCGGCCGCCGGCGAGGACCCCTACGGGGCGGTCTCGGTGCGCATCGCCTACTTCGCCCGGGCCCGGGTGGTGGGCCGGGTGCCGGCTTCGGTCTTCATCCCGCGGCCGCGGGTCGAGTCGGTCCTGGTCCGCCTGGACCGGCTGGCCGAGCCCGCGGTGGACCCCGCTCTCGTCTCCTACGCCCGGCTGGACGCGGTGGTGCGGGCCGGGTTCGCCCAGCGGCGCAAGATGCTCCGGCGCTCGCTGGCGGGGGTGGTGGACCCGGCGGCCTTCGAGCGGGCCGGCGTGCGGCCCGACGCCCGGGCCGAGGAGCTCGACGTGGTCGCATGGGGCAGGCTGGCGGCACTGTGACCGGAGGCACTGTGACGGGAGGCATGGGGAGCGGAGGCCCGGTGAGCACGATGCTGGCCCCGGCCAAGCTGACGGTGTCGCTCCGGGTGACCGGGAGGCGTTCCGACGGGTACCACGAGCTCGAGGCGGAGATGGTCACGCTCGACCTGGCCGACCAGCTCGTGCTGAGGGAGGGCGGATCCACGCTGGCCGTCTCGGCGGGCATCGGCGTGCGGACGGACGGGCTGCCGGGCGCCGGCCAGAACCTGGTGGAGCGGGCGCTGGCGGCGTGTGGCCGCACGGCGGAGGTGCAGCTCTTCAAGCGGATCCCCCTCGGGGGCGGGCTGGGGGGCGGATCGGCCGACGCGGCGGCCGTGTTGCGCTGGGCCGGCTGCGCCGACCCCGGCGTCGCCCTCCGCCTCGGCTCCGACGTGCCCTTCTGCCTGGTGGGGGGCCGGGCCCGCGTCGTCGGGGTGGGGGAACGGGTCTCCCCGCTGCCCTTCGAGGCCCGGGACTACCTCCTGCTGCTGCCGCCCTTCGGCGTGGACACGGCCAGCGTCTACAGGGCCTGGGACGACGAACCCCGGGGCGACGCGCCGAACGCGCTGACACGGGCCGCGCTGGCCGTGGAGCCCCGCCTGGCCCGTTGGCGCGACGCCCTGCGGGAGCTGACCGGGGCCGAGCCCACGCTGGCCGGGAGCGGCTCCACCTGGTTCGTCGAAGGGGGGCCGGGTGAGGCGGGGACGCCGTCGGGGCACGAGCTGCGCCTGGGGACCGAGACGGCCCGGCTGGTGCGCGCCCGCACGGTGCCGGCAGGCTGGGAAGGGGACTGAGGGGAGAGGCGGGATCGGGCGGCGGAAGTTACTTGCCGGCCCGGCGCTGCCAGCGGGTGGCCTTCAGCATCTTCTTGTGCTTCTTCTTGCGCATCCGCTTGCGACGCTTTTTGATCAGTGATCCCATGTCCTGCGGCAGGCTAGCGGTCCCCGGGGTCGACTGCCAGGTCGGCCTCCGTGTCAGGAGGCAGCATGGGCTTCGAGATCGTCCGGCTGGATCACGTGCAACTGGCCATGCCGGCGGGCCGGGAAGCGGAGGCCGAGGCGTTCTACGCGGGGCTGCTGGGCCTGACGCGCCTCGAGAAGCCGTCGCCTTTGGCGGCCCGCGGCGGCTGTTGGTTCGGGCGAGGGGCGGTGGCGGTGCACCTCGGCGTGGACGAGGACTTCCGGCCGGCCCGCAAGGCCCACCCGGCCCTGGTGGTGCGCGACCTGCCCGCCCTGGAGGCGGCCCTGGCCGCGGCCGGCGTGGAGGTGCGGCCGAACCCCGACCTCGCTCCGGGTGGGGGTGCCTACGTCGACGATCCCTTCGGCAACCGCATCGAGCTCGTCGCCGAGGGCTGAGGGTCTGAGTGCGGGGCGGGACAGGCCCCGAGAGGGAGGCGCCGGCAGGGACGGGGCGGAACCGTCCCCACCGGCGTCGGCGGTGGCGGGAGGGGGACTCCGCACCACCGCGGGGGTACTCGAGGCCCAGTGTGCGCCTCGTACCTGGGCGGCGGGTTGGCGCTCCATAAGAACGCGCGAAGAATCAGAATCGGATGTGTCAGTCCGGGTCGATCGGCTGGTCGGGCTCCTCGACCACCGGCAGGCGCAGGGTCATGCGGGCCCCGCCGGCGGGGTCGTTCTCGGCCACGATGGTCCCGCCCTCGGCGGTGACGACCTGGGCCACGATGGCCAGGCCGAGACCGGAGCCGGGCAGGCCCCGGGCAGCGGAGGAGCGGTAGAAGCGGTCGAAGATGTGGGGCAGGTCGGCCTCGGCGATGCCGGGGCCGTGGTCGTGCACCACGACGGTGCCGTCCCTGCAGTCGACGGAGACCGGCTGGCCGGGCGGGCTCCACTTGCGGGCGTTGTCGAGCAGGTTGCCCACGGCGCGGCCGAGGCCGTCGGCATGGCCCGACACCCAGCACGGCTCGGCCCGGAGGTCGAACTGCACGTCCTTCGTCCGCCCGTGGGTGTTCTGCACCGCCACCTGGTCGCGCACGAGGAGGTCGAGCCGCAGCGGTTCCCGCGCCGCCGGCTCCTGGTCGCCCCGGGCCAGCTCGGCCAGGTCGCCGACGAGGTCGGTGAGCTCCTGCAGTTGGACCAGGACGTCGTCGACCAGGACCGAGCGGTCCTCGGGGCTCAGCTCGTCGACGCGGCGGATCACCTCGAGGTTGGTGCGCAGGCTGGTGAGTGGCGTGCGCAACTCGTGGGACGCGTCCAGCACGAGCTGGCTCTGGGCCCGGCGTGACGACTCGAGCGCCTCGAGCAGGCGGTTGAAGGTGCGGCGCAGGCGGCCCAGCTCGTCGGGCCCCCCCGGCGTGAGCCGACGCGAGACATCCGTCGTCTCGGCCACGTCCTCGACGGCGTCGGTCAGGGAGTTGAGCGGGACGAGCGCGGTACGGGCCACCAGCAAGCCCAGCACCACGGCCAGCAGGACGCCGATGAAGGCGACCACCCCCAGCAGCAGCGCCAGTCTCTTGAGCTCCGAGTTGACGTTGAGCAGCGTGGCGATCTGCAGGGCGCCGCCGTAGATGAGCGTGCCCGACTGCACCGTCGTGCCCGCCGGCAGGTGCTCGACGTACTCACGCATCTGGTTCCCGTCCACGACGACGGTGTCGAAGAAGGCGGGGGCGAGGCCGACGGCGACCAGCCGCACCTCGCCCGTGACGGGGAGTCCGCCCCCCGAGACCACGGCGCCCGTCGTGTCGATGACCTGGCCCACCGTGGCCGTGGTCGAGCCGATCTCCTCGCCGGCGAGGAGCTTCTGCGCCGCCGTGGTCAGCGAGTCGTCGGCCGCCTGTAGCAGGGTGTGGCGCGCCACCAGGAACGAGCCGAGGGACGCCGCCAGCACGGCGACGACGACGGCGGCGGTCGTCGCCGCCACGAGGCGGGTGCGGAAGGTCACGCGTCCCGCAGCACGTAGCCCACCCCGCGCACCGTCTGGATGCAGCGGGGCTCGTCGCCCTCCTCGAGCTTGCGCCGCAGGTACCCGACGTAGACGGCGAGCGAGTTGGTCCCCGAGTCGAAGTCGAAGCCCCAGACCCGGTTGAGCAGCACGTCGCGGGTGAGCACCTGGCGCGGGTGGCGCAGGAACATCTCGAGGAGGTCGAACTCGATGCGCGTGAGCGCGAAGGTGCGGTCGCCACGCTGCCCCTGCCGCGTAGACAGGTCGAGCGTGAGGTCGCCCACCCGCAGGAGGCCGCCCTCGCCCTCGAAGCGGCGCCGCAGCAGCGCGCGCAGGCGGGCCAGCAGCTCCGCCAGCGCGTAGGGCTTGACCAGGTAGTCGTCAGCACCGGCATCGAGGCCCTGCACCCGGTCGTCAACGGCGTCGCGCGCCGTGAGCATCAGGACCGGCGTGTCGTCACCCGCGCTGCGCATGCGGCGGCACACGGTCAGACCGTCGAGGTCGGGCAGCCCGAGGTCGAGAATCACGGCGTCGGGCGGGGTCTGCGCCAGGGCCTCGAACGCCTCGCCACCCGAGGCCACGCCGACGACGTCATAGCCCTCGAGACGGAGGGCCCGGTCGATCGACCGGCGCACGGCCGGGTCGTCGTCCACCACGAGGATGCGCACGAGGACAGAACCTATCGCCGCCCCTCGGCCGGGCACGGACCAGCGCCGTGTCTAACCTCTAACCGAACCGCCGCGGTCCGGGGTAGTTCAATCGGCAGAACGTCGGCCTTTGGAGCCGGATGTTGGAGGTTCGAGCCCTCCCCCCGGAGCAGCTCTGACTGACCTACCTGGCAAGAACGGCGCTGGTTCTCAACCGGTCTTGTGGCTGAGCTCTGCGGCCGCCGCTCGGGCGGATGCAGCGGCAAGGGCGCTGCGGACCGCTTGCAGCGCTGCCGCCGACGCCTCCGACGTGTTGGCTGTGACGACCTCGCCCGTCAGAGGGCTGAGCACGACCACGTTCGATGGCGACCCCGTCGTCGGGGGGTTCTTGCCAACCGCCTGAGGTGTGTCGGGCCTCGACGGGGGAGGGCTCGAGTGTGCGGCGACGTCGCCGCCCTGGCTCCCCGCGCCACCCAGGTTCAGCCCGACGATCAGACCGCCGATCGCGATGGGTGTCATCACGACTGCCCCGGTCATCTGGCGGCGTCGACGCTGATGGCCACGTGCCTCGTCGATCAGGCTCCGACGCACCACCCTCGGCTTCTCGGGAGGTTGCGGTTCAGTCGGGGTCGTCACCTCTCACGCGACCTGATGGATGATCTGCACGAGCTCGTCGGTCCGATATCCGTGGTGGCGGGCGAACGTGACGAGCTCGCGTGCTCGTTCGAGCACCGCAGTTCGATTGTCGGCTCCGCCACAGACGGTGATGCCGCGTCCCCTTCGGAATTCCACCAGCCCCTCGTCTCTCAGGGATCGCAACGCCCTGAGCACGGTGTTGTTGTTCACCCCCAACACGGCGGCGAGGTCCCGAGCAGCTGGGAGGCGCTCGCCCGGTCGGGCGTCGCCCTCTCCGATCGCACGGCGAATCTCCGCGGCCACCTGCTCGTGGAGCGGCGTCTGATCGGTGGGGTCGATTCGAGGGATGACCATGATGCTAGTAAAGCTAGTCCCATATATTTTAGATGTCCAGCTGCTGCAAGGACGGCGAACGCCGGCGGCTGGTGTCGCTCGATGTCGCTCCGGTTGACGGACAGGACGTTGGAGGTTCGAGCCCTCCCCCCGGAGTAGCTGTCAGCGCCCGGTGGCCTTGTCCCGCTCCGCCAGCTGGGCCAGGTACGCGTTGTAGGCCGCGAGCTCCGCGTCCTCCTTCTGCTCCTCTGGTCCTTCCGGGGCGGGCGGTGCACCCGCCGGATCGGTCCCGGCGGCCGCGGGCGGCGAGTCGACCTCGGCCGGCTCGTGGACGAGGCGCCACCACATGTAGACGGCGTAGGCGGCGAAGAGGGGCCATTCGAACACGTAGGCCCAACTGAGGGTGTTGCCGTCGAGGGCGCGGTTGAGCTGCCACAGGCACAGCGCCAGGAAGGCGGGCACCACGACGAGGATGACGGCGTGGAGCTTGAGGGCGCGCCGGGAGAACCAGACCTTGTCGTCCATCAGCCGGCCGGGAAGAGGAAGTCCTCGAGGATGGCGGCCAGCTCGAGCGGCCGGTCCCCCTGGACGCTGTGGCCGGCGCCCTCGACGCCGATCACGGTGGCGCCGGGCTGGCGGCGCAGCAGCTCGGCCACGTCGGCGTCGTCGACGACGGACCAGGCCAGGCCGCGCACCAGCAGCAGCGGCATGGTGAGCCCCGACACGGCCTCCCACAGGTCGCCGAACTCGGGATGGACGGCGGTGGTCCCGGGGGCCTCGGTGCGGAAGCGGGCGTAGCGCCAGACCCAGCTGCCGTCCTCGCGCTGGACCGCGTTGTGCAGGATGCCCCGGCGCAGGGACGACTCCGAGCGGCCCGGGTTGTGCTCAATGGTGCGCGCCAGCAGCTCGTCGAAGCTGTCGAAGCTGGCCGGCCCGTTGATGAAGTTGGTGATCGGCGTCGCCTTCTCGGCGTTCACACCGGGCGTGACGTCGACGAGCACGAGCGCCCGCACGAGCGCGGGAGCGTGGGCGGCCAGGGCCAGCGACGAGACACCGCCGAGCGACATGCCGACGACGCCGCGGGCATCCGGGGCGAGCGCGGCGATCACGGTGGCCAGATCGCGTCCGTTGCCGCCCGCCGAGACGGAGCCCTCGGGCCCGCCGTCGGAGTGGCCGTGGCCGGGAAGGTCGACGGCCAGGAGCGGACGGCCCAGGGCCATCGCCACCGTGTCCCAGGTATGGGCGTTCTGCGCCCCGCCGTGCACCAGGACGAGCTCGGGGGGACCGGTGCCCCAGACGAGGCTGGACACCGCCCGGCCCGGCTCGACCTCGACGTCGACGCGGCGCACCTCCGGCGGCCCGTCGTAGGGCAACCCGTATTCGGCGGCGTTCTCGTGGAACAGCCCGAACTCGTCGTAGGGGAGTATCTCCGGCACGCCCACGAGTGTCCCATACGCACGCCGGGCGTCACCGCGGGCTAAGAATGCGGCCATGCCCGAGCGCCGCCTGTCCGCCGTCGTCCTGGCCGCCGGGGAGGGGACGCGGATGCGCTCCGAGCGCCCCAAGCCGCTGCACCTCCTGTGCGGGCGCCCGATGATTTTGCACGTGCTCGACGCCATGGCCGAGGTCGACGTGCGGCGGGTCGTGGTCGTGGTGGGCCACCGGGGCGAGTGGGTCACGAAGACCCTGGTGCAGCACGCGCCGCCGACGATGCAGATCGAGTTCGTAGAGCAGCTGGCCCGGACCGGCACCGGCGACGCGCTGGCCGTGGGCCTGACCGGGTTGCCCCACGACGATGACGACGAGGTGGAGGACGTGGTGGTCCTCCCCGGGGACACGCCGCTCCTGCGACCCCAGACGCTGGCCGCACTGGTGCGGGCGCACCGGGCCGAGGACGCCGGGGCCACCCTCCTGACCGCCGTGGTGGAGAACCCCGCCGGCTACGGCCGGGTCGTGCACGGCAAGGACGGCGCCGTCACCCGGGTGGTGGAGGAGGCCGACGCCACCGAGGAGGAGAAGGGCATCGACGAGGTCAACACCTCCATTTACTGCTTCCGCCGCAGCATCCTGGCGCCCACCCTGCGCCGGCTCAGCCCGGCGAACGCCCAGGGCGAGTACTACCTCACCGACGCGGTCGCCGTGCTCTCGAGCGCGGGCTACGCCGTGCGCTCCCTCGTGCTGCCCGACTCCATGGAGGCGGCCGGGGTCAACGACCGGGCCCAGCTTGCCGTCGCCGAGGCCGAGCTGCGGGACCGGATCAACGAGCGCTGGATGCGCCGTGGCGTCACCATGTGGGACCCCGAGCGCACCTACGTGGACGCCGAGGCCCACCTGGCGGCCGACGTCTCCCTCCTGCCGGGGGTCATCCTGCGCGGCGACTGCACGGTGGGGGCCGGGGCCGAGATCGGGCCCAACAGCGTGCTGACCGACACCACGGTCGGCGAGGGCGCCGTCGTGGTGGAGAGCGTCTGCACCCTCGCCACCATCGGCGCCGGGGCGCGCATCGGGCCCTACAGCGTGCTCGAGCCCGGGGCCGAGGTGGCGCCCGGGGCCGAGGTGCCGCCCCATTCGGTGGTGGCGGGCCCCGGGGGCTGAAGGGGCCGAAGGGGCCGAACGGCCCGGCGACGAGGCGCACCGCGGCGCACTAGCGTTGCCCGCGTGGAGCTGATCCCGCGGCGCCGACTCGAATTGTTCTCCGGCCGCGCCCACCCCACGCTGGCCCGTGACATCGCCGGCCACCTGGGCGTCGAGCTGGGGGAGGCGAACCTGCGCGAGTTCGCCAACGGGGAGATCTACTGCAAGTACGACATCTCCATCCGCGGCTGCGACGTCTTCATCGTGCAGACGCACGCCAGCCCGGTGAACGACTCGTTGATGGAGCACCTGATCATGATCGACGCCGCCAAGCGCGCGTCGGCCAAGCGCATCACCGCGGTGTGCCCCTACTACGGCTACTCGCGCCAGGACCGCAAGTCCACCGGCCGCGAGCCGATCACCGCCAAGCTCGTCGCCGACATGCTCTCGGCGGCGGGGGCCGACCGGGTGATCAGCGTGGACCTGCACTCGGGCCAGATCCAGGGCTTCTTCGACACGCCCTTCGACCACCTGGTGGCGGCGCCGGTGCTCGAGGGCTACCTGCGCGACAACCTCGGGGACGACGTGGTGGTGGTGGCGCCCGACGCCGGGCGGGTGAAGGTGGCCGAGCGCTACAGCCAGCATCTCGGCTGCGACCTCGCCCTGATCCACAAGACGCGGCCGCGGGGCACCTACAACGAGGTCAAGGCGCGCCACGTCGTCGGTGATGTCGAGGGCCGCCACTGCGTCCTCATCGACGACATGATCGACACCGCCGGGACCATCTGTGCCGCCGCCGAGCTGCTGGCCGAGGCCGGGGCCTCCGACATCTCGGCCATGGCGACCCACGCCGTCCTCTCCGACCCGGCCGTCGACCGCCTGAAGGCGGCACCCATCTCCCGGGTCGTGGTCACCGACACCCTGCCGGTGGCCGAGGACCGGATGTTCGACAAGCTCGAGGTCCTGTCGGTGGCCAAGATCATCTCCGACGCCATTGACGCCGTCTTCGAGGACACCTCGGTCTCCGAGCTCTTCGGCGGGGACAACCTGGTCTGAGGGCCCCGGTGGTCTGCCGTCCCCGGGGGCGGCTACGCTGGGAGGCCGTTCGCCGGAGGCCGCCGCGCCGTCCGCGCCGCCGCTCTCGCCACCCTGAGGAGATCCGCAATGGCCGAAGTCGTACTCGCCGCTGAAGTCGGGCGCCCCACGGGCTCGCGCGCCGTGCGCCGCCTGCGGCGCGAGGGGAAGATCCCCGGCGTGATCTACGGCCACGGGACCGAGCCGCTGCCGGTGGCCATCGTGGCCCGCGAGCTGCGCCTCGCCCTCAACAGTGAGGCCGGGGCCAACCAGCTCCTCTCCCTCGACACCGGGTCGGGGACCTACCTCGCCCTGGCCCGCGAGATGCAGCGCCATCCGGTGGCCCAGACCGTCACCCACGTCGACTTCGTGATCGTCCGGCGCGACGAGGTCATCAGCGCGGACGTGCCGATCGTCCTCGTGGGTGAGGCCCTCGAGGTCCACCACGGCGACGGCCTGGTCGACCAGCAGATGTTCACCCTGGCCATCAACGCGCTGCCCACGGCCATCCCCTCGGCCATCGAGGCCGACATCAGCGAGCTCGTCATCGGTGGGCAGGTACGCGTGTCCGACCTCACGCTGCCCTCCGGCGTCACCACCGACATCGACCCCGAGACGGCGGTCGCCATCGGCCAGCCGCCACGCGTCATCGTCGAGGAAGAGGCGGGCGAGGGCGAAGCGGAGGAGGGGGCCGAGGCCGCCGCCGGCGCCGAGCCGGGTGGAGAGGCGTCGGCCGAGGCGGGCAGCGAAGAGGGCTAGGCCCTGCGCCGCCCCTTTGCCCGGTCGGAGCACCGGGGGACACCGGCGGACCTGCTCGTCGTCGGGCTGGGAAACCCCGGATCGGAGTTCGCCGGGAGCCTGCACAACGCCGGATCCGATGTGGTGGAGCTGTTGGCCCGCCGGCGCGGCGCGTCGTTGCGCGCCGAGAAGGGCGTCGGGGCCCGCGCCGCGGTGGTCACGCTCGGCGAGCGCCGGGTGGCGCTGGCCGTCCCGACGACCTACATGAACGACTCCGGGTCGTCCGTGCGCGCGCTGGCCACGCGGTACGGGATCGGCGAGCCCGCCTCCATCGTGATCGTGCACGACGAGCTCGACCTCCCACCGGGCACGGTGCGCCTGAAGGCGGGGGGCGGCCTGGCCGGGCACAACGGGCTGCGCTCGGTCCAGTCGCACCTGCACTCGTCGGACTTCCTGCGCGTGCGCATCGGGGTAGGCAAGCCCCCGAGCGCGGCCCAGGGCGCCTCGCACGTCCTGCGCCGGCCGCCCAAGGCCGTGCGCGAGCTCCTCGCCACCTCGGTGCAGACCGCGGCGGACGCCGTCGAGCACATCGCGGCCGACGGCATGGACGCCGCCATGCTGTGGTGCCATTCGCTGCCGACATAAGCGATGACGTCCGTCCCTCCGAGCCCCGTCCCGAGCAGCGCCGGCAGCCTGGCCGCCGTCCCCCGCCTTTTACGCAGCGACCCCGTGCTGGGGGCGCTGGTCGGCGCGGCCGATGCCACCGTTGCCGTCCCCGAGGCCGCCCAGGCGGTGGTCGCCGCCGCACTGGCCGCGTTCACCGAGCGCACCCCGCTGCTCGTGGTCACCGCCACGGGCCTGGACGCCGAGCGGCTGGGCGACGATCTGGGTTGTCTCGTGGCGGCGGAGGGCGACGGCGGGCCCGTCGTCGGCGCGCTGGCGGGACCGGTGACCGTGCTGCCGGCCTGGGAGACGCTCCCCTTCGAGCGGGTCAGCCCCGAGACCGAGACGATGGGGCGCCGGCTGGCCGTGCTGCACGCGCTGACGGGGTCGCCCGACCCGGCGCTCCCGCCGGCGCCGCGGGTGATCGTGGCGCCGGTCCGGGCGATCCTGCAGCGGCTGGGCCCGCTCGAGGGGACGGCGCCGATCGTCGTCCGCCCGGGGCAGCAGGTCGACGTGGCGGACCTCCTGCCCGAGCTGGTGGCCAAGGGCTACCGCCGCGAGCACCAGGTGGAGCACCGGGGCGAGTTCGCCGTGCGGGGCGGCATCGTCGACGTGTTCCCCTCGACGGCGGACGTCCCGGTCCGCATCGACCTCTGGGGCGACGAGGTCGACCGCCTCACCGCGTTCTCCGTGAGCGACCAGCGGTCGTCGCACGACCTGGACGCGGTCGTGCTCTACGGGTGCCGCGAGCTCGTCTCCACCCCCTCACTGCGCGCCGCGGCGGCGGCGCTCCCGGCGCGCCGGCCCTGGGGGGCGTCCTTGTGGGAACGCCTGGCCGAGGGCGAGCAGTTCGACGGCATGGAGTCGTGGCTGCCGTTCCTCGACGGCGAGGCGCGGGTCCTGCCCGACCTGCTGGCGGCCGGCGCGCAGGTCGTGCTGGTCGAGCCGCGCCGGATCCGCGACCGCGGCGTCCAGCTGCTCGACGAGGAGGCCGCGCTGGCCGAGACGCTGGCGGCCACCTGGGGCGCCAAGGAAGAGGAGGAGAGCTTCCCGCGCCTGCACGTCCCGTTCGAGCGCCTGCTGCGCGAGAGCCCGGCCGGCGTCACCGCGCTGCCGCCCGTCCCCGAGGGCCCCGCCACCGCCGCGCTCACGGTGCGCCGCTTCGACCCGGTGGCGGGGGACCCGGCGCGCCTGGCGGCCGGGGTCTCGGGTCTCGTCGGCCAGGGCTACTCCGTCACGCTGTGCGCGGCCACGGCGGCGGGGGCGACGCGCCTCTCGGAGGCCCTGGCGGCGGAGGGTGTCCACGCGCCCGTGCTGGCCGCGGCGCCCGGCACGGCGGGGGCCTGCGTCGTGGCGGCCCCGCTCACCAGTGGGTTCATCCTCCCCGACGCCAAGGTGGCGGTGCTGTCGGAGACCGACGTCACCGGCCGGCGGGTGCCGCACCGTCGGGCGCGCCCGCGGGCGCGGGCGGCTGACGGCTTCTTCGACGACCTGGAGGCCGGGAGCTTCGTCGTGCACCGCCAGCACGGGGTGGCGCGCTTCGAGGGTGTGACGACGAGGGCCATGGGGGGGACCACCCGGGACTACCTGATCCTGCAGTACCGGGGCTCGGACCGCCTCTACCTGCCGGTGGACCAGATCGAGGCCATCACCCCCTACAGCGGCGGCGAGTCCCCGACGCTCTCGAAGATGGGGGGCGCCGACTGGCAGCGCACCCGAGCCCGGGCGCGCGCCGCGGCGGGCGAGGTGGCGGCCGAGCTGGTGGAGCTGTACCGGCGCCGCCTGGCCGTGGAGGGAAGGGCGTTCGGCCCCGACACGCCGTGGCAGGCCGAGATGGAGTCCTCGTTCGGGTTCGTCGAGACCGAGGACCAGCTGAAGGCCATCAACGACGTCAAGGGCGACATGGAGGAGCCGCGGCCCATGGACCGCCTGATCTGCGGCGACGTCGGCTTCGGCAAGACCGAGGTGGCGATCCGCGCCGCCTTCAAGGCGGTGCAGGACGGGACCCAGGCGGCCGTGCTGGCCCCGACGACGCTGTTGGCCAGCCAGCACGCGCAGACCTTCGCCGACCGCTACGCGCCCTACCCGGTGCGGGTGGAGCTGCTCAGCCGGTTCCTGTCGCCGGCGCAGCAGCGCGCCGTGGTGCAGGGGCTGGCCGACGGGAGCGTCGACGTCGTCGTGGGCACGCACCGCCTGTTGGCCCAGGACGTGCGGTTCAAGGAGCTCGGCCTCCTCGTCGTCGACGAGGAGCAGCGGTTCGGGGTCTCGCACAAGGAGATGATGAAGCGCATGGCCGAGGGCGTCGACGTGCTGACCCTGACGGCCAGCCCGATCCCGCGCACGCTGGAGATGGCCCTGACCGGCATCCGCGACCTCTCCATGGTCAACACCCCGCCCGCCGACCGGCGTCCCATCCTCACCTACGTCGGCGAGCAGGATCCCTCGGCGGTCAGCGAGGCGCTGCGCCGCGAGCTGTTGCGCGAGGGGCAGGCCTTCTACGTCCACAACCGCGTCTCGGACATCGACCGCGTCGCCCGCGACGTGCGGGCCCTGGTGCCCGAGGCCAGGGTGGCGGTGGCGCACGGCCAGATGGACGAGGGCAGCCTCGAGACGGTGGTGCTCGACTTCTGGGAGCGCCGCTACGACGTGCTGGTGTGCACGACCATCATTGAGTCGGGCATCGACATGCCCTCGGTCAACACGTTGATCGTGGACCGGGCCGACCTGCTCGGGCTGGGCCAGCTGCACCAGATCCGGGGCCGGGTCGGCCGCAGCGGGCAGCGGGCCTACGCCTACCTGTTCCACCCGGCGGACCGCGTCCTCTCCGAGCAGGCCTACGAGCGCCTGCGGACGATCGGCGAGCACACCGAGCTCGGCTCGGGGTTCAAGATCGCCATGCGCGACCTCGAGATCCGGGGGGCGGGCAACCTGCTGGGCTCGGACCAGTCGGGGCACATCGCGGCCGTCGGCTACGACCTCTACGTCCAGCTGGTGGCCGAGGCGGTGGCGGAGGCCAGGGGCGAGGCCCGGCCCACCCCGCCCACCGTCTCCATCGACGTCCCCGGCGACGCCCACCTCCCG
Source organism: uncultured Acidimicrobiaceae bacterium (assembly GCA_963826835.1). Classification (GTDB taxonomy): domain Bacteria; phylum Actinomycetota; class Acidimicrobiia; order Acidimicrobiales; family RAAP-2; genus Bog-473. Next base: position 128,091 of record CAWGYK010000006.1, on the reverse strand, counting down.
AAGGACTACGTGGCGGCCGAGGACGCCCGGCTCGAGGCCTATCGCCGGCTGGCCTCGGCCACGGCCCCGGCCGACGTGGACGACATCGGCGCCGAGTGGGCGGACCGCTACGGCCCCCTGCCGGCCCCCGCCGAGGGGCTCCTGGCCCTGGCCCGTCTGCGCGCCAGCGCGCTCGCCCGCGGGATCGGCGAGGTCATCATGAGCCCGGTGCGGCCGGGAGGGGCGCGCCAACACAGCGTGCGGATCGCGCCGGTCGCCCTGCCCGCCAGCGCCCAGGTGCGGCTGCGACGCGTGGCGCCGGGCGCCACCTACCGGGAGGACCTGGGCCAGTTGCTCGTCCCCGTCGGCGGCGACGGCTCGGCACCCGACGCCGTGCGCAGCGTGATCGAGGAGCTGATCGCGCCCACCGATGCGGGACCCGGCGGGGACAGCTTGTAGAGTGCGCGGCGCGTGAAGCGGCTCCTCGTCCTCCTCGTCCTGCTGGCCGGCGGCGTCGCCGCGGCAGCGCTCACGGTTCCCTCGAACGCGGCGACCGTCAACGGCAGCACCATCAGCCAGCAGGACCTCAATTCCGACGTGACCGCGATCGCCGGCAGCCCCTACTACCAGTGCTACCTCAACTCCCAGGAGTACCTCTCCACGAACGGGAGCGAAACACTGCCACCGGTCCTGGGCGCCGGCGTGGGCCAGTACGCCGGCGACCACCCGACGGCCACCACCGCCTTCGTGGCCAACTACCTCGAGACCGAGATCGGGCACCAGCTCCTCCTGCAGGCGGCGGCGCGGCGCCACGTGACGGTCGACCAGGCTCAGCTCGCGGTTGCCCGCGCCAACCTGAGCACACAGATCTCGGAGGTGATGTCCGAGATCCTCCAGACGCAGCAGGGCCAGAACGTGCGCTACGGCTGCAGCGTGACGGGCCAGGCGATCACGGGCAACGAGGTGCTGGCCACGCTCCCGTCCTCGTTCGTCGACGAGCAGGTGCAGTTCCTGGCCACCGCCACCGCGTACCAGGAGGACCTGGCGGGCGTCGGGTCCAGCGCGGCCGACCTGGAGGGCTACTTCGACGCGCACAGCGCGAAGTTCGACACCGTGTGCCTCACGGCGGCGGTCTTCACCAGCGAGACGGCGGCCCAGGAGGCCGCGGCCTCGGTCTCCTACGGCACTCCGTTCGCCACGGTGGCGTCGAACACCTCCAGCAGCGGGGGCGGGTCGCAGGGGTGCCACGTGCTGTCCGAGTTCGTGTCCAGCCTGCCCTCTGATGCCGGTCTCGACAACCTCGCCACCGGGGCCGTCTCGGCGCCCATCGAGGACAACGACATGTACCTCCTGCTGCAGATCACCAAGCGCAGTCCGACGCCGTACAGCCAGGCGGAATCCGCGGTGGCGGACGCCGTCCAGGCGGCCGGGTCGACCGCGACCCAGAAGGCGCTGACGGCGGTCGAGCGCAGGGCCGACGTGAGCCTGAACCCGCAGTACGGGGTCTGGGTCCCGGTCAACGGGTCGGTGCTCACCCCCTTCACGCCGGAGCCGACGGACGTGCTGAACGGGGCGGCGAACGATCCACCCGGCGCGTCCGTCTCGGCGTCGGCCTCCAGCATCCCGTCGAGCGGCTGACCGTGGCGCGGCGCCGCCCCCACGTGACCGTGGTGGGCCTCGGGCCGGCCGGCACCGATCTCCTGGGCCACGACGTGGCCGCACGGCTCGAGTCGGCCCGCGGGCGCGCCTACCTGCGCACGGCCCGGCACCCGGCGGCGGCCCCCTTCGAGGGTGTGCCCGCGTTCGACCACCTCTACGAGGCGGCGGCGACCTTCGAGGAGGTCTATGCCGGCATCGTCGAGGCCCTGGTGGCGGCGGCGACCGAGGCGGCGCCCGAACCGGTCGTCTATGCCGTGCCGGGCTCGCCGCTGGTGGCCGAGCGCAGCGTCGAGCTGTTGCGGGCCGACGGCCGCGTGGAGGTGACCGTCCTGCCCGGCCTCTCCTTCTTGGACCTGGCCTGGGCCGCCCTCGAGATCGACCCCCTGGCCCAGGCGGTGCGCCTGGTCGACGCCGGGGCGTTCGGCGGCGCGGTCGCCCACGGGGGCGGCCCGTTCCTGGTGGCGCAGTGCTGGTCGCGCCACCTGCTCTCCGAGGTGAAGCTCGGCGTGCCCGAGGAGGACGGGGTGCCCCTGCCGCGACCGGTGCTCCTGCACCACCTCGGGCTCGAGGACGAGCTGGTGGCGGCGGTCGAGTGGTGGGACCTCGATCGCACCGTGGAGCCCGACCACCTCACGTCGCTCTACATCCCGGCGTCGGCGTCGGCCGGCGGCTCGGCCGGCGCGGAAGTCGACCGGCTGGTCGTCCTCATGGACACGCTGCGGGAGCGCTGTCCCTGGGACGGGGCCCAGACCCATGCGTCGCTGATGCCGCATCTCGTGGAGGAGAGCTACGAGGTCCTGGACGCGTTGGCCGCGCTGGAGCAGCGTGACGGTGACGGTGACGGTGACGGTGACGGTGACGGTGACGGTGACGGTGCAGCCGCGGCGGCGCACCTGCAAGAGGAGCTGGGCGACCTGCTCTTTCAGATCGTCTTCCATGCCCGCCTGGCCGACGAGGAGGGGCGCTTCGACCTGGCCGACGTGGCCCGCTCCGTGCACGACAAGCTCGTCCACCGCCACCCGCACGTGTTCGGCGACGTCGACGTCGACAGCGCGGAGCAGGTCGTCTCGAACTGGGAGGCGATCAAGAAGAGCGAGAAGGGACGCACGAGCGTCACCGAGGGCATCCCGGCCGCGCTCCCGGCCCTGATGCTGACGACCAAGCTGGCGCGCAAGGCGCGGGCGGTCGGCCTGGAGCCGGACGACGCGACGGTCGAGGAGACCGCGGCGGCGCTGGCCGCGCTGGCCCGGCGCGCCGCCGTCACCGACCCGGGACCGGACGACCCGCTGTCGGACGACGCCGGCGACGTGCAGGGGGAGTTGGGTGCACTCCTCTTCGCCGTGGCGATCCTGGCCCAACGGCTCGGCGTCGACGCCGAGCAGGCGCTGCGCGACCGCGCCCTGTCGTTGCGCGCGGACATCCTCGAGGCGGAAGGCGTCCCCGAAGACCAGGTGGGCAACCGCTAACGTTGTGCGCCGGTGTCCCACCAGGGGCGGCACCCAAGGAGAGATGTCGTGAGCACCATCGAAGTCGTGATCGGGCGCGAAGTTCTCGACTCCCGCGGCAACCCGACCGTCGAGGCCGAGGTGCTGCTCGACTCCGGGGCGCGTGGCCGTGCCATCGCACCCTCCGGCGCCTCCACGGGCATCCGCGAGGCCGTCGAGCTGCGCGACGGCGGCGACCGCTTCTCGGGCAAGGGCGTGCTGCGCGCGGTGGCCAACGTCAACGGAGAGATCGCCGATGCCGTCGCCGGGCTCGACGCCCTCGACCAGCGGGCCGTCGACCACGTCATGATCGACCTCGACGGCACACCCGACAAGGGTCGGTTGGGCGCCAACGCGATTCTGGCCGTCTCGCTGGCGAGCGCCAAGGCCGTCGCGGACGACCTGGAGATCCCGCTGTACCGCTCCATCGGCGGGGCCAACGCCCATGTGCTCCCGGTGCCGATGTTCAACGTGCTGAACGGCGGCGCCCACGCCACGAACTCCGTGGACTTCCAGGAATTCATGCTGATGCCGGTGGGCGCGGCCTCCTTCAGCGAGGCGCTGCGCTGGGGCGCCGAGACCTACCACGTGCTGCGCGCGCTCCTGGCCGAGCGCGGGCTGTCCACCGCGGTGGGCGACGAGGGGGGCTTCGCACCGGATCTCCCGCACAACGAGGATGCGGTGAAGCTGCTGCTCGAGGCGATCGAGCGCGCCGGGCGCCTGCCCGGAGACGAGATCGCGCTGGCCCTCGACCCCGCCACCAGCGAGCTGTGGGACGACGGCTCCTACGTCCTGGCCGGGGAGGGCCGGACGCTGTCGCCGGCCGAGCTGGCCGACTACTGGGTCGACCTGGTCGACCGCTACCCGATCGTCTTGATCGAGGACGGCATGGCGGAGGAGGACTGGGACGGCTGGGCGGCGCACACCAAGGCCCTCGGAGGGCGGATCCAGCTGGTGGGCGACGACATCTTCGTCACCAATGCCGCCATCCTCGAACGCGGGATCCGCGAGGGCGTGGCCAACGCCATCCTGATCAAGCTCAACCAGATCGGCACCCTGACCGAGACGCTCGACACGGTGGCCCTCGCGAACCGGTCCTCCTACGCGACGGTGATCTCGCACCGCTCGGGCGAGACCGAGGACACGACGATCGCCGACCTCGTGGTGGCGGTGAACGCCGGTCAGCTCAAGTCGGGGGCACCCGCCCGCTCGGACCGCGTGGCCAAGTACAACCAGTTGCTTCGGATCGAGGAGGACCTGGGCGACTCGGCCATCTTCCCGGGGCACGCCGCGCTGGTGGGCACGGCAGGGGCGGGGCATGGCGAGGGCTAGTCGGAAGGCACCGCGCCGCGCCCGCGCCGCCAAGGCGGCCGGATCGGTCCGGCGGGCGCGGCTGGGCTTCCTCGGGGCGATCGTGGTCTCGGCCGTCGTCCTCTTCGCGTGGTTCCCCGCGGGCTCCCTCCTCAGCCAGCGTTCCAACCTGGCCGGCACGGAGGCGCAACTGGGCGCGCTGCACACCCAGGACGCCGCCCTGGCCCAGGAGAAGAAGAACCTCAGCGACGACGGCGAGATCGGCCGCATCGCCCGTGAGCAGTACCAGCTCGTCAGTCCCGGGCAGCAGGCCTACGAAGTCCTCCCTCCCTCGGGCGCCACGGCCGCCGGCACCCCGTACGCCGGGGATCCCGGATCCGTCGGACCCGTGACCCCGTCCGCCACGCCCGAGCTCCCGCCCGGCGGGGTCACGACCACCACGACACCGGCCACCTCGCGAGGCACCAACCCGGCCCCGGCGTCGGCGTCGGCGTCGGCGTCCCCGTCGTCGAGTGGCGGCCTCGTGTCGCGCATGGTGCACGCGCTCGAATTCTGGCGTTGACCCCGGCGGTGGACGTCGGCCGGGCGGAGACGGGCGACGACGAGGCCGTGGCGCTCCTGCTCGGCCGTGACCCCGGTGGCGCGTTCACCGTCGTGGTGCGGGGCGACCACGGCCGGCCGGTCGTCATCGCCAACGAGCCCTTCCTGCGCGACGGCACCCCCATGCCGACGCGCTACTGGTTGGTGGACCCCGAGCTGCGGGCCGCCGTGGGCCGGCTCGAGGCGGCCGGCGGCGTGCGGGAGGCGGAGGTGCAGGTGGACGACGCCGCGCTGGCCGACGGCCATCGCCGCTACGCGGCAGAACGCGACGCTCTCATACCGCCCGACTGGACCGGACCGCGTCCGAGCGGGGGAGTGGGCGGCACCCGCCGGGGGGTGAAGTGCCTCCACGCCCATCTGGCCTGGTGGCTGGCCGGGGCCGACGACGCCGTCGGGGCGTGGGTGGCCGGCCGCCTCGGGGTGACGCGGGGGGACTGACCACCCGCGCTCTGTGATACTCGGCGTCGTGACGGAGCCCGAGCCCGGCGCACTTGGCGCAGTCGACTGCGGCACGAACTCGACCCGGCTGCTCGTGGTCGGCGCGTCCGGCGACGTGCGCGCCCGTGCCATGCGGATCACCAGGCTCGGCGAAGGCGTCGACGCCACCCGCCGTCTACGACCGGAGGCCATGGAGCGCACGCTGGCCGTGCTGCGCGAGTACCGCGCCGTCATGGACGACGAGCGGGTCGTCCGGGCGCGCCTGGTGGCCACCTCCGCCGTGCGGGACGCCGCCAACGGGGACGATTTCCTCGTGCCCGCGACCGCACTGATCGGCGCGCCGGCGGAGCTGCTCTCGGGACGGGAGGAGGGGCAGCTGTCCTACGCCGGCGCCACGGGCGACCTCCCGCCGACGGACGCCGCCGTCGTGGTCCTCGACATCGGGGGCGGCTCCACCGAGATCGTGACCAAAACGGGTGACGACATCGTCTCCGTGTCCCTCGACATCGGCTGTGTCCGGCTGACCGAGCGCTTCCTGCGGGGCGACCCGCCCACCGCCGGGGAGGTGGCGGCGGCCCGGGCCGCCATCGCCGCCGAGCTGGACCGGGCCACGCAGGTGATCCCGGCGCTGGCGTCGGGGGCCCTGCGGCTCGTCGGCCTGGCGGGGACCGTCTCCGCCCTGGCCGCCCTCGAACTGGGGCTGGAGGAGTACGACCGGGAGCGGATCCACCACGCCGTCCTCACCCGCGAGGCGGTGGCGCGGTGGTGCGAGGTCCTCGGCCGGGAACCGGTGGCGGAGCGCGCCCGGCGCCCTGGCCTGGAGGCCGGGAGGCGCGACGTGATCTTCGGGGGCGCGCTGGTGCTGCGGGAGGTCATGGTCCGCTACGACCTCCCCGACTGCACCGTCTCCGAGGCCGACATCCTGGACGGATTGATCATGTCCATGCGGTCTCCCCCCAGAGAGGATGGGCCCCCGGGCGGGTAGAGTGGCGCCACCCGCAGACAGGGATGTCCACGGTCGTCACCGGCGCGTGTGACGCCGCAGCACCGGCGAGAGAGCAAGGGGAATGGAATTCACGCACGACGTGACGGTCGAACCCGATGCGGCGAACAACGCGCACGTTCTGCCCCCTTCGCTGAGCTCCCGTGCGCCGCAGCGCCGAGAGTGGGCCGACCGGGTGGTGGTCGGCAACGTCAAGCCGGGGCAGTGGGAGCTCGTCGACGACGAGTCGTTCGACGTCGTGACGTTCGGGGACGTGCTCGAGCACCTGCGTGACCCGTTGGCCATCCTGCGGATGGCCGTGGGAGCTGAAGCCGACGGGCTTCATCGTCACCTCGCTGCCCAACGTGGCGCACGGGGACGTCCGCCTGTCGCTCCTGCGGGGCACCTTCGAGTACCGGGACACCGGGCTGCTGGAGCGGACCCACATGCGGTTCTTCACACTGCAGTCCGTCCGCGAACTGCTGGGAGAGGCCGGGCTGGTCGTGGTCGACACGCGCGCGAGTCATCGAGCCCCTGTTCGACACCGAGTTCGGTCTCAGGCGGGAGGACTACCCCTAGGCCGTCTTGCTGATCACAGCCGATGACCGCGGCGTTCGACGTCAACGAGAACAGCGAGGTCTACTACACCGGCACGTACTGGAACGACTTCGAGGTCGTGCGGAGGCGGATCAACGGGCGAATCTCCGGTGAGCCGACCCGGAAGTGGCACGAGCACTTCGCGAACGAGACGCAGCGGACGTTCAAGCGGGCGCTGATACTCAACTGCGGCAACGGATGGGTGGAACGGGAGCTCGTGGAGCACGGTCTCATCGCCGAGGGCGTGGGGATGGACTACGCGCAGCCCCTGCTCGACGAGGCGGCCGCGGCAGCGCGCCAACTCGGCCTGCCCCTGACCTACGTCCAGGCGAACGTCAACGACGGGGTGTTCCCCGAGGGTGAATTCGACCTGGTGGTCAACCACGCCGCGGCCCATCACATTGCGGCACTCGACCGGGTCTTCCGCCAGATCTGCCGGGTGCTGCCCGAAGACGGCTGGTTCGTCTCGTTCGACTACGTGGGGCCGCACCGGAACCAGTACCGGCTCGACGCCTGGGAGGAGGCCTGGCGCTTCAACCACCAGCTCCCTTCAGCACTGCAACAGGATCTCGTCTATCCGCCCATGCCCGTCATGCTCGTCGTCGACCCGACGGAGGCAGTCCACTCGGAGCTCATCGTGGACACCTTCGAGCGGTACTTCACAACGGGTCAGTACACCGCCCTGGGAGGCGCGATCGCCTATCCGCTGCTCACGCACAACACCCGCATGTTCGCCGCCGACGACGAGGAAGAGCGGTCGTTGTGGATCGAACGGATCCTCCAGGCCGACGACCGGTTCCTGGCCCAACACCCCGAGTCCACCTTGTTCGCCTACTTCGCCGGCACGCCGAACAAATCGGTGCTGGCGGACACGAAGCGGTTGGCGACGTGGTCGGAGGAGGAGACCGAACGCGAGAGGATGGCGCGGGAGGAGCGCGGCGGTGAGTACTACGACCGCACTGCACTCTCGACCGTGTTGGTCCAGCTCGACGAACAGCGCGCCGCCAATGGGCTCCTGCTGGCGCGGGCCACGGATCTCGAGTCCGAGCTGCAGGCAATGCAGTCCCGGTACCTGTACGCGCGGGCACGGAGGCTGGCCGCCTCGAAATGGGTCCGCGCCGTGCGCCGGGACAGGACCGTCGCCGGAGCGGAGCGCCGCGTCGGGCGCGTGCCGGGACCCGACCGAGAACCGGAGCAACCCGGCCGGGCCGGGGATGAGGACGACGACCGTGGCGCGCTCGACCGCACTGATCGCACTCGAGGACGCCCGCATGATCGCACTCGAGGACGCCCGCCGGGAGCAGGAGCGAATGACGGGTCGGGTGGAGGTCTCGGAGTCGGAGGTGGCGGCTCTCCGGGCGGACCGGCTCTACCGGGCCACCGCATCGGTCCTCGACGCCGACGTGATCCGGCGGCTCAGGGGGAACCGTCTGGTCGAGGCCGCCGAGCGCCGGACGCGCGCCGCCCTGCAGCGGGGGACCGCCGGCGAGAGCCCCGCCCGGTAGCTGTGCCTCAGGCCGCGGCGATCGAACGTTGGAGGCCGTACCAGACGTAGACCCCGTGCGTGGCGACGGGGGGCTTCCCGATCACCCATGTCACGAACGCACGGGCCGCTGCCTCTTCGGCCCCGGGCCCCATGATGAATGTCTGCGCCCCCCAACGCCGCCACTGCGCCCGGAGGGCATGGCGGAGGGTGGCGGTCTCCGTGACGGTTGCACCCCCCTCGATGGACTCGAGCGTGGCCGTGGTGAGGGTCGCCGAACCCCAGACGGGGGGCCCGTTTCCCGGCACGGGAACCATCACGTACCCGCCGGGCATCTTGAAGCGCATGGCGGCCGAGGCCTGCCAGAGCGTGGAGTCGGCGTCCAGCGGGGTCGTCGGGGGGTAGACGACGGCGACCGAGCTCTGGGGCACGGAGTCGACGGCATCCGTGGTGAAGAAGCTCGGCGTGTCCACCGCGATCTCGGGGTAGGGCAGCGCGGGCAGCAGCGGGATGAGCGCGGCCCCGCAGACCAGCACGGCGACGGGAAGCCCGACCGCCTGGTTGGGCCACCGCGGCCAGCGGCGCAGGCGCTCCATGGCCACCCCGAGCACCAACGCGGCGAAGAGGAACACGAAGACGGAGAACCGGGCCAACACGGCACCGTCGATCAGGGGGAGATGGTGCAGGATCCCAGCCGGCATGTGGAACGCCGTGTTGTGGTTGCCGACGAGAAGGGGCGATCCCAGCGAGAGGACGTAGGCGCCGATCGCAAGCAGGACCCCGATGAGCACGACCTTCGAGCGACGGCATAGGGCGCCCGTGGCCAGGAGCACGACGACCAGGGGGATGCCGAGGTAGGCACTGTTCTCGGACAGGTTGTTGGCGAAGTGATCCGAGATCGCGGTCGCGCTCGCCGGCGCAAGCAGCTGGTTGGAGGTCGGCAGGAACGCGGACAGGAGGTCCGACTGGTATTGCCCCGTGGGCAGGACCAACGTGTAGTGGAGCGGGCCGGAAATGGCGTAGAAGACCGGATAGGCGAGAATCACGACGGCGATACCGAGGCCGATGGCCGCGCCGGGGAGTGCCGCGACGACATGCGCACGCACTTGGTCGAGGTTGAACAGCGCGACCAGGGTGGCGGCCAGGAGAACCATGAGCGCCGTGGTGGCCAGCAATTCACTGGCGATGAAGTACTGCGCCACGATCAGGAGGCCCAGGAGCACGCCCAGGACCCGTTGCGAATAACGCTGCCGGACGAAGATCTCGTCCAACACGATGAAGATGAAAGGGATGAGGCAGACGAACATCGTATGGACGTGCGCGATGCCCTCGGCCACCACATACGGGGAGAATCCGAACAGCAGCCCCCCGGCGAAAGCGGCCGGGCGCCAGGTCGTCCAGTGCCGGACGAAGCAGTAGCCGGCGACGGCCGAGCCGAAGAACGCCAAGCTGATGAGGAAGTTCGTCGCCGCCACGGGGCCCCAGAGCGCGGTGATCGGGCTCGCGATCAACCCCAGCAGGGGGATGCCGACGTTCGCGGCGTAGTTGCCCCCGTAGGGGACGTTGATGAAGTGGCTGAAGAGAGGGTCGACGCCGTGGGACACCGCGAAGGGAGTCCAGGCGACGAGCCACGCGTTCAACTTGGGATCCTGACTCGACTGGAGCGCCCTGGTCGCGCCGGTCGTCCACGCGTTCCAGTTGGCGAGCACCGCCAGGACGAGGTAGATCCCGACGATGACCGCCGTCGGAAGAGTGCCCGATCGGCGAGCGGCGCGCCTTCTCGTCCCGCTGCGGGGGGCCGGGGCGGCCGCGGGGTCGGCCTGGTCGATGTGCAGCTGCGTCATCGGGAGAATGCGGCCACGCTGCCCCGCACACTCGCGGGGGGCGTCACCATCGGTTGGAAGCGCAGTCCCGCGGTGGGGACCGGAGGGCGGCAATCGTCGAGAGTGTCCAACCCCATGTCCAGGATGAATCTAGTCCGCGACCGTTCGCGGCGGCGGTCGCCGCACCGGCCTGGGCCAACGGGATTCTCCCTACAGAACGCCCAGATCGCGCAGTGATTCGCCGACCCCGCCGGCGTAGGCCTGCTCGGAATAGGCATGGCAGCTCTCCAGGAGGTGCGCGCTCAGCCGGGACGAGCCGTCGGGGTCGGCGAGGAGCTGCGACACGATCCGGGCACACTCGTCGACGGTGTCGAACGCCGTCTCGCAGCCGAGCGTGCGCACCACCTCCCGCGGGCCACCCTGCCCGTAGACCACGGGGATGCAACCGAAACTGGCCGCCTCGATCGGCGTGATCCCGAAGTGCTCCAACCGCTCGGGGAACTCGTCGGCATCGACGCCGAAGCCCGCGGCGTGAATCAGCACGGCCGAGCGTCCGTACAGCGCAGCCAGGTCGGCCCGGCCGATGTTGGGGTAGAAGCTGCAGTCGAGCCCCTCCGCCAGGCTCTGCAGCTCGTGAAAGCGAGCTCTGCCCTCGGGGCTGGGGTGGATGGCGCCGGCCAGGGCCAGCTCCATGCCGTCACATCCGCTCTCCTGCACGCGTCGGAAGGCTTCGATCACGACGTCCTGACGCTTGTTGTGGCCCCCGGTGAAGAAGCGCCCCACCGTCAGGATGGTCCGACGCTCGGGCCAGGGGAGGCCGCTGGTGGCGCCGGACCACATGGCGTGGGGCGGGATGAGCCGAATGGGCGGGGCCTCGAGACCGTAGTGGCGGATCAAGCCGTTGACGTTGCGGCGAACGAATTCCGAGTAGGCCCAGATCTCGTCGTAGCCGGCGAGCCAGTCCCCACACTCCTCGACGATGCGGTCGGGCACCCAGAACGGGAACTGGATGTGGTACACGCTGCGCGTGCCGAAGGCCTGCACGGGCGGCACGACGGAGTTCCCGATCACGGCGGCGAACCGGCAGTTGTCGGGCTCCACCATCTCCCATGGGAGTGCGGTGCCGATGACATTGTCGAATCCGAACGTCGCCTCGATCTGGCGGATCCGAATGGTGCTGTAGCGCTGCGGGGAGGCGAAGACGACATTGGACGTGCCGGCCAGGCCGGAGAGGACCGATGCCAGCTCGAAGAGCATCCGCTCGCCTCCGCCCGGAACGAGCTGGTAGGGGGAGTAGAGGACGAACTGCGAATTGGGGTCCGTCCGCGTGGCCCGACGGAGGTCGAGGTCCGTGGTGCCGAGCTCGGCGACCTCGGAGTGGGGTGCCAGGGTCAGGGTGGCCAGGTGTGACGACTGGCGGGCCTCGAGCCAGGGGCCCCATTTCTTCACGAAGCGCGCCCGGTTGATCTCCGAGATGTCATGCAACTGGAGCCGCCGGTCGGACGTCGTCTTGCTCTCGATGTGGACGACACGGGCATTCGGGTTCACCATGACCTTGCCGCACTGGGTCCAGAGCTTCAGGCACAGGTCGGTGTCCTCGTAGTAGGCGGGCTCCCACTCCAGGCCGAACCCCCCGACCTTGAGGAAGTCGGCGCGCCGCATCATGAGGCAGGCGGCCGAGCAGTAGTCGACGGGGCACGGGGTGTCGTAGTGGTCGGGCCCCCAGACCGCCCCCTTGCCGATCTGCACGGCATCCCCGGTCGGGACGATGACGCCGCCGACCTCTTGCACCCGGCCGTCGGGGTACAGGAACATCGGGCCCACCGCCGCCACCAACGGGTCGCTCCTCATGGTCGAGCAGAGGGCCTCGATCCAACCGGGCTGCACGAAGGCGTCGTTGTTGAGAAAGACGATGTAGTCGCCGTGCGCGTGGTCCACGCCGATGTTGTTCCCTTCACCGAAGAACCGGTTGACCCCGACCTCGACGAGGACGAAGTCGGCCTGGGCGTGGCGCTGGTGGAGAACGGCGAGCTCCGCGGGATCCGACCCGTTGTCGACCACGACGATCTCGCGGATCAGGTCGCTGCGCGCCCGCGCCAGCGCATCGATGCATTCAACCGTGACCACCGCCTGGTTGTAGTTGAGGACGATGACCGAGACGTTGTTGGAGAACGGATCGGACTCGGTGGCCAACGCGTCGTCCGGCTAGTTCTCGGGCTGTGCACGCCGGGCGAGCATCCTCGACAGGAGGCGGACGGGCGCGGTGACGCGCCACGACGTCGACCGGTGCATGTCGTCGATGATGCTCTGGGCGTTGGCGGCCTGCCCCGCGTACACCTCGGCGCGCCGCTCGAGTGCTTCGACCAGTGCGTCCTTCTCTGCGAGCTCGCCCGAGTACCGGGCCGCAGAGGTGGAGATCTTGGAGGAGAGCTGGTCGACGCGGTCCAGGAACTCCTTCACCAGGTGCTCGCGCTCCTGTCGCGCCGCCTCGATCTGCCCCGAGAGCTCGGCCCTGGAGAGGGCGACCTCCGCCGAGAGGCGTGCCGTCTCTTCCTTGTAGACCCTCAGCGCGGTGAGGAATGCGTCGCGTTCCGCGTGCTGCTGGTCGATAACCCGGCCGATGAGGGCTCGTACGGCGTCCGACGGCTCGGCCTCGTGGTGCAGGAGGTGCTGCAGCTCGATCTGCTCGCCGAAGAGCGCCAGGAATGCGCCCACGGCGAACGGGGCCTTCCGCAACATGTCCACGAGCGGGGTGGCGTCGTCGTCGGGTCTCTGCGCGACGACCGCTTCGGTCGTGAGCCCGAGGGAGACGGACACGGCCGGATAGGTGTCCGTCACGTGCTGCTTGGCCTTGGCGAAGTTGGACGAGGCATCCGAGGCGGTCGTCGTGACCACCATGACCGCGCCGGGCGCCATCACCTGCAGCCAGGCCGTCAGGTCGGGCAGGGCGATCTCGTCGGACTCGTACAACGACAGGTGCACGAGTCCCGCCGTCCCGCCGGACAGCCCCGTCAGGCCGGCCTCCTCGCTCGCATAACTCTCGAACGCGTGTCCGAAGCGCCCCGTCAGCTCGGTCATGAGGCTCGTGACCTTCCCGCCGCCGTCGGGCCCGGCCGGGAGCAGCACGGCGGCGCACCTCGCCCCGGAGTCGCTCCGCGAAACCGCGCCGCAGGTCGCGAGCAGGGAGTCCCGGTCGCCGGGGCCCAGCTCCACGGTCATGGCCGGGCGCAACGTGGCGACCAGCCAGGACACGAGGGGGGAGAAGCGGTAGGAGCTCGCCTCCAACGGCACGGTGGGCTCCAGCTGGAGGGGCTCTGTCGCCCCCGGAGCGACCACGGTCATCTTGGCCGTGGGTGCTCCCGGGTCCATGGTCACGAACCCGGAGCCGTGACCATGGGGGCCGACACCGTGGCGGGGGATGGGGAATTGAGGGCTGACCTGGTCATTTCGTAATCGCGAGGCCTCATGAACTCATTCAGGAACGTGGTCCACCCCCAGCGGCAGCCATCTTAGTGACTGGGCGAGTTGGCCTCCGGTAGCCGGCTCTGCGGGGCCAGCAGGTCCGCGAGACGCCGGACCAGCGCGGCGGAGTCGCCGTAGCGGGTGTCCGCGTAGTCCCGGGCAGAGGCGGATGCCTCCGCCCGGGAGGCGGCGTCCCGGAAGGTGGCCGCGGCGGCGAGCAGCTCCGAGGCGTCGAGGAAGGTCGCCCCGCCGGTTGCCCGCGCGTGCAGGGTGGCGGGGCCCGATTCCTGCGGGACGATGATCGGCGTCCCGAAGCGCAGGGCCTCGATGCACTCGCGGGCGATATGCGGCCCCGGCGCGAGGTCGATGCACACGTTGGCGTGCGCCAGCAGCCGCCACAGGTCCGTTCGCGTGTCCACCGAGACGCTGCCCCGCAGCGCCCGCCCCTTCCACGCCCACGCGACGGCGTCCTCCACGACCACGACGTCCGCGTCATTGAAGGCCGCGCTCAGCCAGGCGGCAGCTGGGGGTGGATCCTCGTGGGGACCGGTGCGGTCGCTCAGCACCAGCAGGTACCCCGTGAAACCGAATCCGTGGTGACGATGTTGCTGGGCCAAGCGGTTCACGGGCACGTGCACGCCCACCGGTTCGGCACCGTCCACGAGTGGGACTCTCCGCCAGGAGGGAGGGAGCCCGCCCGCAGCGCCCGAGAGGAACAGGACGGACGGCGGCTCGGTTTGGGCCAGCAACGCCACGACTGCCGGGGTGAGATCGTCCACGATGACGGTCGTGTCGGACGGGAGGCCCTCGGGCCACTGCAGCGCCCCCGGCGTTCCGATCCCTTCGAGGTCGAAGGCCCCGTCCGCCTCACGCCGGCCCGGCTCTCCGGGCACGAGCACCGACACCGGCCCACACCGCGTGGCGGCTCCGGCGATGGAGCGGGTCACGAAGGCCAGCTCGCTCCGGCGGTCCAGCCAGTGGGAGGCCACGACGACGGCCACCGGCCGCTTCACGACCCCGGGTCCTGCAGCGATGCCACCTGTCGCTGCAGGTGCTGGACCTCCGCCCGCAGGAGCGCCATCTCCTGGCCGAAGGCACCCGCGACGTCAGCGGTGACGGCTTCCTGGGCGGCCAGCCTCTCGCTCAGGAGGTCGCACTGGGTCACCATCGCCTCGGTGGCGGCCGCCAGCGCCAGCAGGAGGCGGCGGTCGGCGCGCCCCGTTACCCGCCCGGCCCAGGCCCGCAGCGAACTCGTCGTCCCGGAAACCCTCTCCGCCCGGACGCGGCGGAGCGTGGCCACGGGCTCTCCGTCCCCGACGCGTGCGAGCGGCGGCGGCGCGTCAGCCGGCTGGCGCAGCATGCGGGGCTCGCGTGCGGACGCGTCGGCTACTGCATCGTGAGGGTCGCGTACCATCGGTTCCAGTCGTCCTCTTCTCCCGGCCGAGCCAGTCCGCACGACGGGTCCGCTCGAGTGAGGTGTGGGTTGAAGTAGCGGTCTCCCTCGGAAATGTAGCCCTTCCAACGATCCACGAACTTGACGATGTCGCCCACACCGCCCGCCGTCCCGCGACTGGGCGACTCGTGGTGGATCAGCTCGGCGGCGGGCTCGAAGACCGTCCGCAGTCCCTGCAGTGCGGCACGGAGGCAGTAGTCGACATCGTTCAGGTCGACACCGAGGGACTCGTCGAAGCCACCCAGGAGGTCGAAGACCGGGCGCCGGGTGGCCAGGCAGGCGCCGGTCACCGCCGCGCACTCGCGGGCCGCGGTCGCCATGTGCAGGTACCCGGGTTCGTCGCCGGCCAGGCCTGCGAGCACGTGACCCGCCGCCCCGGTGAGCCCGACCACGAGGCCGCAATGCTGGAGGCGTCCGTCGGGGTACAGGAGCCGGCCCCCCGCCGCCGCCACGTCGGGTCGCAGCGCCTGCGCGCACAGGGCAGACAGCCAACCGGGCCGGCGCGCTTCGATGTCGTTGTTGAGGAAGAGAAGGACCTCGCCCCGGGCGGCCTGTGCCCCCGCGTTGTTGAGGGCGGCCCAATTGAACGGTCGCGCATCGACGAGGAGGCGTACGTCGGGCCGGTCGGCCAGCTCTTCGACCAGGGTGAGGGTCTCGGGGTCGGATGACCCGTTGTCGATCAGGACGAGCTCGACACTGGCGTGCATGGCGGTGGTGGCCGCAATGGAGTCCACGCAGGTGCGAAGGAGCCGTGGCTCGTCGCGGAACGGGATCAGGATGCTCACGAGGGCCCCGGTCCTGGTGGGCCCCAGGATGCTGAAGCTGCCGGAGGCCAGCTCCGCCGCCACGCCCTCGGAGTCGTGGCGGCCCCGCAGGACCTCTTGAATGTGGCGCACGGAGGTCGGGCCGGTCTCCGCGTCCCGCGCTGCCGACCGGTGGCAGAGGATCTCGGGGATGTGCGTGACAGTCTCCGCCGCCTCGGTGGCGAAGAGTGCGCATTCGTGCTCGAGCGCAGGCGTGCCGGTGCCCACCAGGCGGGGCAGGTCGTCGGCCACGGAGGCCCCGATGGCCAGAGGGCGGCCGACATAGGCGGTGGTGAGGAGGAACTCGGGCGAGTAGTCGGGCTTGAAGCGGGGGGCGTGCGGGCTCCCGTCGGCCACCTCGTCCTCGTCGGCGTAGACGACCCCCCGCGGCGTGAGGGCGGCGCTCAGGAGGGCCACCGCGTCGGGCGCCCAGAGGTCGCCGGGGAAGATCAGGGCGCGCGGCGCGCCGCGGGTCGCGTCGAGACCCTCCCGGAGGAGGTCACGGACCGAGCTGTCCGCCGTGGACCCGATGACCCGGCTGCGCCGGCGATCCCGCAGGCCCGTCCGGGAGCGCACGAGCGTGCGCACCTCGTCGAGACGGCCCTGAGCCGTGACGACGGTCAGGGACCAGCGGCGGCTCGTCTGCCCGCCCACGCTCTCGAGCGTGCGACCGACGGCGGCGGGGTCGTCATCGCCGACGACCATGACCAGGCACAGCCTCTCTGCCCGGGTCGTTCGTGTCGTCCGCGCCCGTTGCTCCTCGCGCCGGCGCACCCACGCCGCGTAGGGGCCCGGATCCTGGCTGACGTCGGGAGGCAGGGGCGGTAACGCCCGTGGGGCGTAGAGCACCCGATCCACGCAGGCAATCTACCGGACGCCCGCCGGGCCGCCCGGCGCGTTGGCGCAGGTGAGCGTGGACCTGTCACGATTCGCCGATGGGGATATCCGACCGCCTCCTCATGGGTCCGGGGCCTTCGAACCCGTACCCGGAGGTCACCATGGCGTTGGCCGGACCGGTCCTGGGCCATCTCGATCCGCAGTTCCTGGCGCTGCTCGACAGCACCAACGACCGCCTGCGGCAGGTCTTCGCCACCGCGAACGCGCTGACGCTGCCGGTGAGCGGAACGGGTTCGGCGGGCATGGAGGCGTCGTTCGTCAATTTCGTCCGACCCGGTGATCCGGTTGTGATCGGGGTCAACGGTGTCTTCGGCGAGCGGATGTGCGAGGTGGCGTGCCGCCACGGCGCCGAGGTCGTCCGCGTGGACGCCGCCTGGGGCGAGCCCGTGGACCCGGACCGCCTGTTGTCGGCCCATCCCGCGCCGGCCCTGCTCGCGGTCGTCCACGCCGAGACCTCGACCGGTGTGCGTAACGACATCGCGGCCCTGGGCGGGGGCAAGGGCGATGCGCTCTTGCTGGTGGACACGGTGACGTCGCTGGGTGGCATCGCGGTCGATGTCGATGGCTGGGAGGTCGACATCGCGTACAGCGGTACCCAGAAGTGCCTCGGGGTGCCACCGGGATTGGCGCCGCTCACGGTCTCCGCGCGGGCCGTGGAGAGGATCGTCGAGCGGCCTTCGAGCTGGTACCTGGACCTGAACCTCTTGGCGCGCTACGTCAACGACTCCTCCGGCGGGGCACGGGTGTACCACCACACGGCACCGGTGGCGATGGTGGCGGCGCTGCACGCCGGGCTGGGTGCGCTGCTCGAGGAGGGGCTCGAGGCGGCCTGGCAGCGCCACGCCGAGTGCGGTCGGCTGCTCCAGGACGGGCTGGAAGAGCTCGGGCTCGAGCTGCTCGTCGACTCCGGGCACCGGCTGCCCCAACTGACGACGGTGCGGGTCCCACCAGGCGTCGACGAGGCTGCGGTCCGCCGCTCCCTCCTCTCGACCTGGGGCATCGAGATCGGCGCCGGTGCCGGCCAGCTGGCCGGCCAGATCTGGCGCATCGGCTGCATGGGGCACACGGCCCGGCGGCGCAACGTCGTGGCTTTGCTCGGCGCGTTGAAGGAGGAACTCGGACGATGAGTGCGGCCAGGGCGGTACGCCATGCGCCCCTGGAGTTACGGGGCAAGCGGGTGCTGCTGCGCTCGTTGACGGAGAACGACTTCGCCGCCTGGCACGAGGTGCGCACCCGGTGCGCCGACTGGCTGCTGCGATGGGAGCCCCGGCCCAAGGGCGCGCCCGCACCCTCGGAGGACCGTCCGAGCTTCGCGGCGCGCTGCGGGATCCGCGAACGCGAGCGGCACCTGGGCACCGGCTACGGCTTCGGGATCTTCGTCGGCGAGCGGTTCGCCGGCGAGGTGACGTTGTCGTCCATCCAACGGGGGCCCTTCCAGAGTGCCTTCATCGGGTACTGGGTCGACGAAGCACTGGCCGGACGCGGGTTGGTGCCCGAAGCGGTCGTGGTGACGCTGCGGTTCGCCTTCGAGGCGATTTCGCTGCACCGGGTGGAGATCTCCATCATCCCGAGGAACACGGCGAGCCGGCGGGTGGTGGAGAAGCTCGGCATCCGCCAGGAGGGCATCGCGCTCCGATTCCTCGAGATCGACGGCGAGTGGGAGGACCACGTCCGCTACGCCATCACGGCCGAGGAGTGGGCCGCCCGCGAACAGGAGCTCGTGGAGGAGTGGCTGGAGAGCTGAGGGGTCAGATCTCGCCGCCGCCCACGACGGACGGCGAGTGGCGGAAGAACTGCTCCACGTCGTGCTCGTAGGTGTACGACGTCGGTTGCCGGCCCGACTGCCGGCGCAGCCGCAACGCTCTGATGAACGTCTGCACCGCCCCTGCGCTCGTCGCGTTGTAGGTGAAACCGGTCGCCGCGAACCGCCTCGTGTCGACGCCCCTTCCGTAGCGCAGCAGGTCCTCGAGCTCCGCCGGCAGGTCGAACAACCGGGCGACCGGCCGGATCTTCAGGGGGCTGTACGGGGAGAGCGGGACGAGCCGGGTCCCGCAGACGGCCGCCACCTCGCTCCAGGGCAACCGGCCGTCCCCGGCCACGTTGTAGAGGCCGGGGATGCCTCCCTGGGTGACATGGAGCAGGGCGCGCACCACGTCACTCTCCTCGACGAACTGGAGGAGCGGGTCGAAGCCGAAAATGGCGGGGCAGACCGGTCGCGAGAGGTTCCGGCTGATGGGCGTGGTGAGGTGCTCGCCGAGGACGTTGGCGAAGCGGAGCACGGTGACCCGGGTGCCCGGGTTGTCCTCTGCGAAATCCCGCGTGAGGGCCTCGGCCTCCACGAGAGAGCGCTCCACGCTGTTCTTCACCGGGCTGGTGCGGGTGGTGTCCTCGTCGAAGGTGTTCGGGTCGCTGGCGGCGGAGCCGTAGACGAGGGTGGACGACTTGACGACGATGTGGCGGACCGACGAGCCGGCGGCCCCGGCCGCCGCCAACAGGTTCATCGTCCCGATGACGTTGATCTCGTGCATGGCCCGCCGCGGCACGGAGGCGGAGTTGGTGATCATGAACGTGTGGAGGATGGTGTCGACCTGGGTGGCCTTCACGATCCGGTTCATGAGGGAATAGGTCTGGTCGGCCCGCACGAACTCGGCGCGCTCGAAGGGCACCGACGGCGCCCGGGTGCCCATGCCCAAAATCACGTCCATGTCGGGGTCGGACTCGAGGGCCTGGACCATCCGGCCGCCCCAGAAAGTGTCGGCGCCGGTCACGAGGACACGCCGGCTCACGGGTTCCTCACCCGAACCAGACGCTGCGCCGCTCGCGCAGCATGTCGTACACGGACTCCTGCAGCAGCAGACGGATCTGCTCGGACTCCTCCATGATCCGGCTCTTCGAGTACCTGTCCTGGTCGGCCGGGACGTCGAAGCGCACCGGGTTGAGCACGCGCAGCTTGAACTTGGCCGGGAACGGGGCGACGACGCCCAGCGGGCCCAGGGCGAGCACGTTGGCCGTGATGGGGAAGTAGGGGAGCCCGAGGGCGCGGGCCACGGAGGGCAGGCGCATCACGACGGGCATCGCCTCCTCGGAGCCGACGACGGAAATGGGGATGACGGGGACGCCGGCCCGCATGGCGATCTCGACGAAGCCACCGCGCCCGAAGCGGCGCAGCTGGTAGCGGTCGGTGAACGACTTGGATGTGCCCTTGGTCCCCTCGGGGAACACGAGCGCGAGCTGGTGCTGCTCCTTCAACAGGCGGTAGGCGTTGGCGGGACGGGCGGAGACACCACCGGCTCGGGCCCACAGCGTCCCGACGACGGGCAGGGTCCGGAAGAAGTAGTCGGCCAATCCGTAGACGGGTCGCCCGAGCTCCTTCTCGATTCCGTGCATGATGACCGGCGCGTCAGAGGGGATGGCGCCGGCGTGATTGGCGACGAGGAGCGCGCCGCCCTCGGCCGGGATCTTCTCCAGGCCCTCCCATTCCGTCCGGAACCATTTGGAGTAGACCGGCTCGTAGATCGCCCGCGCCACCGCCCGCGTCCGCTCCGATCGACCCCATTCGTCGACGTCGGACAGCCGGGGCTCCTCGACCTCCTCGGCGCGTTGGGCGGGTATGCGGATGGGCACGATGGCGGTCGATCGGTCCTTCTCGCCGACAACCTGGCGCCCGCTGGCCATCGGGCCATCGTACCGATCACCCGGCCGGCGGGATCCTGGCCGGGTGATCTACGGGCGGGCCGCCCCGATGAGGCCCTCGGTGAAGATGGGCGAGTACGACACGGTCGATCCCGTGAAGGGCGCCTGAATCACCGTGTCCGTCCCGTAGGGCCCCGAACCGGTGTACATGACGACGTGGTCCACCTGGCTGTCGCCGTCGAGGTTGTAATAGAAGAGCAGGTCACCGGGCTCGAGCGCATCGAGGGAGACGTGGGTGAGGGCCGGCCATTCCGTCTCGGTCGTCCTCGGGATGGACACGCCGGCCTGAGCCCACGCCCACTGCACCAGGCCCGAGCAGTCGAAGCCGACCCCGGGCTGCTCACCGCCGAAGACGTAGGGCACCCCGAGCTGGGACACTGCCGCCTGGACGGCCGCCATGCCGGCGCTCCCGCCCTGGGAGGATCCGCCGACCGGTCCGGTCGTGCTCCCGGCCTGGTTGGCCGCGGTCGTCGCCGCGGCGCCACTGGCCGCCCCGCCGACCGCTCCCGCGACGGTCGCCGCCGTCGCGGCCGCCGCGGCCGCCTGTTGCTGGGCCGCCGCGTTGCGCGCCGCCGCAGCGGCGGCGGCCTCCTGCTGGGCCTCTTGGATCGCCGCCTGCGCCACCTCCTGGGCCAGTTGACCCTGGACCTGGTCCAGGGTCGCCTTGGTCGTGGCAGCCTCCTGCTCGTTGGCCTGCGCGAGCGTCTTGGCCTGTGCGGCCTCCGACTGGGCCTGCGCGGCGTCCGCCTGCTGCGCGACCTCCTGGGACTGCAGCCGGGTCTCCGAGGTCAACAGCGCGGTCTCGTCCTTGGTCAGGTTGCCCACGATCTGGTTGGTGTACTGGTTGCGCGCCTGGTTGAGCGTCGCCGACGTGGAGAAGTAAGAGGCGAACCCGGTCTCCGGCGTGCCGTACACGTAGGCCTCCACCGCATCGCTGGCGACGAGCCGCTTGTCGACCCCGACGGCCGAGCGCGCGTGGACGAGGCTGGTGGCGATCGATTGGAGCGCGGTCTGCGCGTTCTGCAGGTCCTGCTGCGCGGTGTTGTACTTGTCGTCGAGGATGGAGGTCTGCTGCTCCTCCTGGGCCAGGGTGCTCTCGATCTGGCTCACCTGCGACTGGGTCGTGTTGATCTGCGACTGGTTGGGTGCCGGACCGGGAAGCGTGGTCGACGTCGTGGCGCCCGCGTTGAGCACGGCTGCCGTCGACAGCCATCCGCCGAGCAAGCCGGCGATCATCGTGACCCTGAGGAGGGGAGCCCGCCTGCGGGCAGTGCCCCGACAATTCACTGCACCCACGACGCGACAGCGTAATGCCTGCATGGTGGCAATTTCGGCACCCTCTGCGTTTCCGTCCGGTTGCAGCCCGAGTTCGCGCACTGTTCACGTTCCGTTCGATTGCACGGCCGCGCCCGGGCCCGCGTAGGGTCCTCGTTCATGAAGGGTGTCGTGTCCGTCGCTCAGGGGAGGCTCAGGGGCGTCTGGCGTGACGACCTGTGGTCGTTCTCGGGCATCCCCTACGCCCGCGCGCCCGTTGGCGAGTTGCGTTGGCGCCCCCCGTTGGAGGCCGATCGTTGGGACGAGGTGCGGGACGCGTCCACATTCGGGCCCATCGCCCCGCAGTCCGCCGCCGTGCCCGGCATCACGAGCCCCTCGGACCCGGCGGCGTCCGAGCCGCACAGCGAGGATTGTCTCTCACTGAACGTCTGGACGCCGGCGCTGCCCGACGAAGAAGCCGCGGCGCCGGGACGGGGGCGTCCGGTCATGGTCTTCATCCATGGAGGCGGCTTCACGTCCGGCAGCGGATCGGTGTTCCTCTACCGGGGCGGCAGCCTCGTGCGCAACGGCGACACCGTGGTGGTGACCATCAACTACCGGCTGGGTGCGTTGGGGTTCCTCGGTCATCGGGACCTGGCCGATCCCGACGGGCTGGTCGGCAATTGGGGCATTCACGATCAGCTGGCCGCGCTCCGGTGGGTGCGCGACAACATCGCCGCCTTCGGAGGTGACCCGGGCAACGTCACCATCTTCGGCGAGTCGGCCGGCGGTTTCAGCGTGGCCACCTTGCTGGGCACGCCGGCCGCGTCCGGCCTCTTCCGCCGGGCCGTGGTGCAGAGCGGCGGGGTGCACGTGCACTCCGTCGAGGACGCAGAACGCTCGGCGGAGCGGGTGGCCGCCCTGCTGGGGGTGGCGTCATGCCGGCGCGAGGCGCTCCAGCGGGTGCCGGCGGCGGAGCTCGTGGCCGCCACCGAGGAAGTGGGCAAGCGGCGCCCGGACCCGGGGATGATGCCGCTCCCGTTCCTGCCCGTCGTGGACGGCGTCCTGCTGCCGGACCATCCGCTGGCCGCGGTCGCCCACGGCGCGGCCGACGGCATCGACCTGCTGATCGGGACCAACCGCGACGAGCTGACCCTGTTCGGCCTCGGGAACCCGGCGCTGATGGCGCTCGACGAGGAGGGTGTAGAGCGCTGGCTGTCCAACGCGGTCCCGGAAATGGGAGGGGCCGAGGTGGTCGAGGCCTACCGGACCGCCCGCCGGACGCGGGGGGAGTCCGTCGGGGCGACCGACATCTGGGTCGCCGCCGGGACGGACATCGTCTTTCGCTGGCCGAGCCTGCAGCTCGCCGCAGCCCACGTGGCCCGCGGGTCTCGCGCCTTCGTCTACCTCTTCGACTGGGAATCGCCGGCGTTCGGCGGGATCCTCGGCTCCTGCCACGCGCTGGAGCTGCCCTTCGTCTTCGGCGCGGTACATCTGCCCGTGGTGCAGGTCTTCTCCGGGGGCGGACGGGCGGTCGAGACGCTGTCAGTGCAGATGCAGCGGGCGTGGCTGGCCTTCGCCGCCGCGGGCGACCCCTCGCACGACGGCATCGATGCCTGGTCGACGTGGGATCCGTCCAGGCGCGCCACCATGATCTTCGGGGCGAAGACCCGTCTCGAGGACGCGCCACGCGACGACGAGCTGGCCGTCCTGGAGGGCCATCGTCCGCTCGTCTAGCCGGGCACCGCGCGCGACTCCGACCTGCCTGCTCACCCCGCGGTGACGGGCGACTTCTGCAGCCGCAACGGGAGGTGGCGAATGCCGGTGTGACGGTTGCTGCGCGTCCACTCCACTGCGGCGGTGAGGGCGAAGGACTCGACCGACCGGAGCACCTCCTCGAGTGCCACGCGGATCTCGAGGCGGGCCAGGTGGGCCCCGAGGCAGAAGTGGACGCCATGGCCGAGAGCCAGATGCGGATTGGGGTCCCGCGCCAGCAGGAACTCGTCCGGGTCGGAGAAACGCCTTGGATCCCGGTTGGCCGAGCCCTCCCAGACGACCACCTTCTGCCCCGGGCTGATCCGCGCACCGCCCAACTCGCACGAGGTGGTCGCCGTCCTTCGCTTGGAGGGCGACGGCGTCGTCCAGCGCAGGATCTCCTCCACGGCGGTCTCTGACGCCAGCTGCCCGGACCGGAGGAGTCCGAGCTGCTCGGGCCAGTCGAGGAACGCGACCATGGCGCCGGCGATCGCGTTGCGGGTCGTTTCGGCCCCCGCGGAGAACAGGAGCGAGAAGAAGGCCGAGAGCTCCTCGTCGCTCAACCGTGGGGGGTCGGCGTCGGGGATCTCGGCGTGGATCACCGTGGAGAGCATGTCGGAACGCGGGTGCGACCGCTTCTCCGCGATGAGGTCCGCCCCGTACGCAGAGAGCAGACCCATGGCGGCCTGCCGCTCCGGGGTCATGGAGAGGAAGTCGGACTCGTCGGGAATGTCGAAGATGTGCTCCACGGCGTCGAACAGGAGGTGGCGGTCCGCTTCGGGCACGCCGAGCAGGAGGCAGATGGCCTGCATGGGCAGCTCGGCGGCCACGTCGACCAGGAAGTCGCACTCCCCGTCGACCGAGCTCAGCAAATGCCGCATCCGGCGCCGCAGCTCGTCCTCCAGGTCGCGGACGGCGGCCGGGGTCAGGCCCCGGGTGACCAGCCGGCGGATGCGGGCATGACGGGGGTCGTCCATCATGTTGAGCACGACGCCTGCCACGGGCAGGTCCTGGATGATCGTGCCCCCGTAGGGCCGGTCGCCCCCGGTCTCCGACGAGTAGGTCACCGGGTCGCTGAGCACCCGGAGGACCTCGTCGTAGGTGGCCACCGACCAGAAGCCCTCCCCGTCGGGCGTGTGGGCTGTCGGCTCGTGCCACCACACCGGCGCCTGGTCCCTGTGCAGACGGAAGATGTCCTGTGGGAAGCCGCCCGCAAAGGCGTCGAGATCGGTCAGGTCGACCTGGCCGAGTTCGTGAGCCATGGGGCCATCCTCGTGACGGGGCCCGCGTCGGTCAAGAATGGTGCTCCGGGGGCGTAGCCCAACTGGCAGAGGCAGGGCGCTTAAACCGTCCCCAGTGAGGGTTCGAATCCCTCCGCCCCCACCGTGTGCGCTTTCGCCCGTGCAGGGGTCAGAGCAATGAGCAGCGGCGCTCAGCCGTATCGATGACGGTGACGACTGCGCCTGGACGTTCGCAGTGCTGCGTCACGGGAGCATCGTCGTGTGATCAGCGACCGCTGTGATACCGGGCGGAGGCGGCAGACCGAATCGCGATCCGTTCGCCGCTCCAACCTAAGGTGGTCCGCCGATGGCCCGTCTGAGGGATGCCAAGGGTTCCCGGGCTCGCTGGGGGATGCTTCCTTGGTTCGTGGCGAGCACCTTTGTCGTCTTCGGATTGATGGCCGCGTGGTCGGTGTCCATGCCGCTCTACTCCGGCCCTGACGAACCGAGCCAGGTGATCCACGCCGCTGCGTTGGTGCGCGGGCAGCTGATCGGGACGCCCGACGCCGGGTATCAGAGCCCCTCCAGCACCGTCACCGTCCCCGGAACCTTTGGCAACGGTGCTGAGTTGATGCTGTGTTACCTGTGGCACCCGACGGTCCCGGCCTCCTGCGCGGCACACGTGAGGCTCTCAGCACATCCGGGCCGGTTCTCGACCTACTCCGGTCGTTATCCGCCGCTGTACTACGCCATCGACGGACTGCCGACGCTGGCGATCGACTCCACATCCGCCGTGATCTGGATGCGACTCCTGGGCGCCTTGCTGTGCTCGATCCTCATAGGCCTGGCCCTCGCGTCGATAGCCGTCTGGTCTCGATCGCCCATCCTCCCGACGGGCTTTCTCTGCGCGCTGACGCCGGCTGCCATCTACATGGGAGCGATGGTCAACCCCAACGGTCTGGAGATCGCAGCGGCGATCTGCCTCTGGTGCGCCGGATTGATTCTGGCGTTGGAGCACGCCGACGATCCGCCGCGGGGGTTGATCGTGGTGCTCGCGGCCTCGGGCTGCGTGCTGACATTGACTCGGGCACTCTCACCACTCTGGACGATCCTGGCGCTGGGTGCGGTCGTGCTCCTCGCCGGGCCTCGGGTCGTGTGGCGGCATCTGCGAACTCGCCGGGACGTGCGGTGGGCGGCGGTGGCGCTCTTCGCCTGTGGTGTGTTCGCCGTGACATGGATACTGGTGGCGCACTCGCTCTGGGTCCTTCCCGCCGGGCCGCCGGTGTCGCCCCGCGCGTCGGACTCGCAGATCGTCTCCCAAGCCTTCGGACAGACGTGGACGTGGCTCCACCAGATGGTGGGGGTGTTGGGCTGGCTCGACACCACGCTGCCGGTGTGGACCTACTGGGCGTGGGGGATCTCGACGGTCGCGCTGGTCTTGTTGAGCTTCGGGACGGGCCGGATCCGCACGACGGCTGTTCTGATTGCGCTGCTCGCGCTGACGCTCCTTTTGCCGGTGTGCGTGGAACTCGTCAATGCCAGGACGGTCGATCTGCCCTGGCAGGGTCGCTACACCCTTCCCCTCGCAGTCGGCATCGTCCTCCTGGCGGCGGCGAGCGCTTCGGTCGCCCGAGCACGAACGCGGCTCTGGAACATCGCCTCCCGAGTCCTGATGGTGCTCTTGGCCGTGGGTGGCCTGCTGGCGTTCTACGAGACTCTGCGGCGCTACTCCGTCGGTTCCGCCGGCCGTCTCCTTTTCTTGAACGGACCCTGGCATCCCGTCGAAGGCGATGCCCTCGCCGTGGTGTGGTACGGCGTTGCCATTGCCCTCCTGGTCGGCCTGCTTTGGATGTTGCCAGCGTGGGATTGGCACCGCACCCGCACACCTCTGGAACAGGTGGGCCACGCCGTCGACGCCGCCCGCCTCAACGTCGCTGGAGACATGCCCGTGCCGTCTGGGCACGGCTCAGAGCACGCTCACCTCTGAAATTGCAGGCGCTCCGGCGTGGCGCGGGACCGTTCTCCACCATGCGCAACGCAGAAGTCGAGGTCGCCGTCCTCGGGCCCTTGCAGATTCGTGGAGCCGCCGGACCGTTTCATCGCTCTGCGGCCCTCGAGCTCGTCGTCTACCTCGCCTTTCACCGGCGTGGGGTCCGGCACGCCGAGTCGGCCCTGGCGATCTGGCCCGAGCGCGCGGTCTCCCTCTCCACGGTGCACTCGACCTGTTCCGACGCCCGGCGCGCGCTGGGCCGGGCCCCCGACGGCGGTCCTCATCTGCCGCGGGGGACCGACCTCCGCCTGCGCGACTCGGTGACCACCGACGTCGAGCGGTTCACCGCGCTCGCCGGATCGGACGACCCGGCGCACCTTGTCGCCGCGATGCAGTTGGTGCGGGGCCCGCTCTTCGCCGGCCTGCGTCGCACGGATTGGGCCGTCTTCGACGGCACCCAGTCCCACGTCGAGTCACTGGTCGTGCGGACGGCGTTGCGCGGCGCCGACGCGTCCGTGCGGCGCGGCTGTGCCGACGAAGCAGAGTGGATCGTCCGCCAGGCGTTGCACGTGAGCCCCTACGACGAGCGGCTCTACCGCGCGCTGCTCATGGCCACGGCGGCCCAGGGCAACCGGGTCCGGCTGCGCTCGGCCATGGCCCAGCTCCTGACCCTGGCCGGAGAGGCGACCCGCCCACCCGCCCGGGCACCACTGCACGTGACGGCAGACTGCCTCCACCCCGACACGGCCGCTCTCTACCGTGACCTGCTCGAGGGCTCGCCTGCCGCAGGAGGGCACCCCGCCAGGCTGTAGGGTTGCGTCCCGCCATGGCGAGAAGCTCCTCTGGGAAATCGGTCGCACGCGCCGCCGCAACGGGCGGTGGCGCCACCTATCGCGGGCAAATGCCGGTGAATTGGTACGCCGCGCTGGTGGTGATCGTCCTCATCGGGGTGGGCTCCATCGCGCTGGCCAAGTACAACTACAACCAGACCCCCACCGTGGTCGAGCCAACGGTGGGGACGGCGTGGCACGCCGGCCTCGCGTTCGACATCTGCGGGACGACGGAACCGGCACTGGCCGCCTCGCCCAGCACGGCGAAGACGGGTCTCACCACGACCGGCGAGGGCGTCCTGCTGGTGGCGCCGAAGACGTCGAGCGAGGCGGGCAACAACGCCACGCTGGGGAAGTTCGCCGACGGATACACCGGTCTGACGTTGACCAACACCACGTTGCAGTACCCGTCCGCCAAGATCCCCAAGTACACGAACGGCCAGAAGTGCGCCGTCGGCACGCCTGACGCCGGCAAGGTGGGCGAGGTCATGGCGCGTGCCTGGATCATTTCGACCACGACCGCGAAGAACGGCGAGGAGGAGGAAACGGGGGGCCTCACGACGTCGAAATCCGCCGACCTCAAGCTCCTCAACCGCCAGCTGATCACCGTCGGGTTCGCTCCGGAGGGCACGTCACTGCCGAAGCCTCCCGCCTCGACCATCTTGGCGCTGACCCAGGTGCTGGCAGGTGGCGCGGCGCCCGTGGCGACGACGACGACGACCGCCGCCGGCGTGACGACGACCACCATCGCGGGACAATCGGCCACCACGACGAGCGCTCCCGCCTCCACCACCACGACGTCGAAGCCGACGTCCACCACCACGACGGCTCCGCCGACGACAACGACGACGAAACCTTCGTCCACGACCACGACCAAGTAATGAAAGCGGTCGTCCTCGTCGGGGGCGAGGGGACGAGGCTGCGCCCCCTCACCCTCTCGTCGCCCAAGCAGATGCTCCCCATCGTCGGGGTGCCGATGATCGAGCGCGTGCTCGGGCACCTGGCCTCCCACGGCGTCGAGGACGCCGTGCTGTCGCTGGGCTACCTGCCTGACGCCTTCCTGGAGGCGTACCCGGACGGGCGAGTCTCGGGCCTGGGGCTGACGTACGCCGTCGAGCCCGAGCCGCTCGACACGGCGGGCGCGGTCCGGTTCGCCGCCTCGTACGCCGGGATCGACGAGACCTTCTTAGTGGTCAACGGCGATGTGCTGACCGATATGGACCTGACCGGCCTGGTGGCCTTCCACCGCGAGAGCGGGGCCGAGGGGACGATTGCCCTCCACCCGGTCGCCGACCCCTCCGCCTTCGGCGTCGTGCCCACCGACGAGGACGGCCGGGTGACGGCCTTCGTCGAGAAGCCACCGCGTGACGAGGCGCCCACCAACGAGATCAACGCGGGCACCTACGTGCTCGAGCCGTCGGTGCTGCGCCGGATCCCCGACAGCGGACGGGTGTCGATCGAGCGGGACACCTTCCCCGCCATGGTGCGGGACCGGGGTCTCTTCGCCCTCTCCGACGACCGCTACTGGCTCGACACGGGCACGCCGGCCGCCTACCTCGAGGCCAACTTCGACTACCTCAACCACAAGCGCGGCCCGATCGTGGCCCCGGGACTGGCCGATCGGGGCGACGGCGTCCTGCTGGAGGGTGCGAGCGACGTGGAGGGCGAGGTCGTCGGTCCCGCCGTCATCTTCTCGGGCTGCGTCGTCGAGTCGGGCGCGCTGGTCGAGCGCAGCATCCTCGGGCGCGGGACCGTGGTCTCGTCCGGAGCGGTCGTGGCGGACTCGGTGCTCATGGACGGATGCCACGTCGCGGCGGACGCCAAGGTGGCCGGCTCGGTCATGGGGCCGCGGTCGATCGTGGGGCAGCGGGGCGACGTCCGCGGCATCTCCGTTCTCGGCGCCGATGCAGTGGTCTCGTCGGGCACGCTGGTCGACGGCGAGCGGGTGTCGGGCTAGAAAGGCTGGGCATGCGCACACTGGTGACGGGAGGCGCGGGGTTCATCGGGTCCAATCTGGTGGACCGGCTGCTCGTCGAAGGGCACGAGGTCGACGTCGTCGACGACTTCTCCACGGGGTCGCTGTCGAACCTGGCCGAGGCCCGCGGCAGCGCGGGCCGCGCCCTCACGATCCACCATCTCGACATCAGCGCACCCGCCGTCATTGAGCTGATGGCGCGTCGGCGCCCCGAGCTCGTGTTCCACCTGGCCGCCCAGGCCGATGTCCGGGTCTCCGTCGCCCGCCCGGCCTTCGACGCCACCGTCAACATCGTCGGCTCGCTCAACGTCCTGGAGGGCGCCCGCCAGGCCGAGGCCGAACGGGTGGTCTTCGCCGCCAGCGGCGGCACGCTGTACGGCGAGCCGGCCGCGGAGGACCTCCCGGTACGCGAGTCGCATCCCCAGCAGCCACTGTCGCCCTACGGCGTGGCCAAGAAGGCGGTGATCGACTACCTGGTGGCCTACCGGGAGCTGCACTCGCTCGAGTTCTGCGCCCTGGCCCTGGGGAACGTCTACGGGCCGCGCCAGGATCCCCACGGCGAGGCCGGCGTGGTCGCCATCTTCGCCAAGTGCATCGTGGAGGGGCGGTCGGTGACGATCTTCGGGGATGGCGAGCAGACGAGGGACTTCGTGTTCGTCGATGACGTCGTCGATGCCTTCGTGCGGGCCGCCACCCGCGGCGGCGGGCTCGTCTGCAACATCGGGACCGGGCGTGAGACCTCGGTCAACGAGCTGCTGGCCGCCATGGTGGACCAGTCCGGCCACGAGGTGACGTCGGTGGAGGCGCCGGAGCGCCCCGGGGAGTTGCGCCGCTCGAGCCTCGACGTGGAGCGGGCGGCCATCCAGCTCGGCTGGCGCTCCTGGACCGAGCTGGCGGACGGCACGCGCGCCGTGCTCGAGTTCGTGCGCGCCGGCGGCGCCTGAGGTCAGCGAAAGAGGTCTTCGTCCGGGGGACGGATGACCTCGGCGCGGACCGACGCCGGGCGGAGCCACTCCGGCGGCACGCCGCGCACGACGGCCACCGGGACGCCGCGGTCCTTGCCCATCACCAGCTCCGCGGCCGAAGCCAGCTCGTCGGCGACACAGATCTCGGTGGCGACGAGCTCACGGCCACCGGCGTCGGTCGTGCCCTTGAGATCGACGACGGCGGCCACGCCGGCGCAGCCGATGGCCACATCGGTGACGCCGCGCCGCCACGGCCGTCCGAACGTGTCGGACACGATGACCCCCAGCTCGAGCCCGAGGGCGTGTTGCAGGCCGGCGCGGATCCGCCGGGCCGAGCGGTCCGAGTCCTCGGGGAGCAACGCCGCCGTCTCGTCCCCCACGTTGGACAGGTCGATGCCGGCGTTGGCGCAGACGAAGCCGTGGCGGGTCTCGCTGATCACGAGCTCGCCGCGGCGGCGGAGGATGCGGACCGACTCCTGCCGCACGAGAGCCAGCTTGGCCTCCGGATCGCCGTGGTCGAGCTCGACCAGCCGGCCCTCGGCCTTGGAGACGATCTTCTGGGTGACGACGATGACGTCCCCGCCCAGGATCTCGGGGCCTTCGGGGTCCGACGGCGCCACCGCACCGGCGATCACCGCAGCCAGGTCGCTCCCGGGAGTGACCTCGCCGATGCCGGTGACGGGGAAGACCCGCACGCCCTCAGCCCGCGGCATCGACCACCGCCCGCGCCAGGTCCTCGGCCCGCTCGGGCGTGCTCATCACGGTGGGTGTGACGACGCAGCGCACGCCCTCGGCCTCGACGGCGGCCGCCTGGGCGGCATCGGCCACGTCGACCACGAGCGTGCCCACCCACGGAGCGTAGAGCCGGGCCACGCCGACCACGGAAGCCTCGCTACCGAGTTCGGCCAGGAGCCGGTCGGCGGGTCCCTTGAGCGCGGCCCCGGCCACGATGGGGGAGACGGCGACGACCCGGGCCCGACGGGCGGCGAGGGCCTCGCGTACGCCGGGGACGGCCAGGACCGGTCCGATCGAGACGACAGGGTTGGAGGGGCACACGACGATGGAGGAGGCGTCGCGGATGGCCTCCAGGACGCCAGGCGCCGGCCGGGCCGTGTCGGCGCCCTCGAAGCGCACGCCGCGGACCGCCACGTCGTGGCGCAGCCGCACGAAGTAGTCCTGGAAGTCGACCTCGGTCCCCGCCGGGCCGAGCGCGCTCGCCTCGGCCAGGGTGACCCGCGTGCGCAGGCCATCGTCGGTCACCGGGAGGAGCCGCACCGCGATGCCCCGTCGGCTCGCCAGCGTGGCCGTGACCGCGCTCAGCGGCTCGCCGGCCCGCAGCCGGCCGGTCCGGAACAGGTGCGTGGCCAGGTCGCGATCACCCAGGCGGAACCAGTCCTCACCGCCCAGACGGGCCAGCTCGTCCATCACCGTCCAGGTCTCGCCGGCCACGCCCCATCCGGTGTCGCGGTTGTCCATGCCCGCCAGCGTGTAGGTGACGGTGTCGAGGTCGGGGCTGATGTGCAGGCCGTGGAGCACCGCGTCGTCGCCCACGTTGACGATGGCCGTGATGTCGGGCCCCGGGACGACGCGCACGAGCCCGGAGAGCATCCGAGCGGCCCCGACGCCGCCGCACAGGGCCACCAGCACGCCGCGAGCATAGGAGCGCCCGGGCGTCCGCCCTTCCGGCCACCCCTGGTACCATCGCCGGCCGCCATGCCAGTGCGCATCCCCTTGGATCGCCACGAGACCGTGGTGTCGGTCCTGCGGGAGGCGGCACGGGTGAACGGACACCTCGAGGCCTACGTCGAGCACGACGGGCGGGGCGGCCGCCGCGTGCTCACCTTCGCCGACTGGGACCGCGCCGCCGACGGGGTGGCGGGCCACCTGGCCCGTCGGGGCGTCGTCAAGGGCGACGTGGTCTGCCTGCTCCTTCCCTCGTCGATCGACTACGCGGTGCTCTACGCCGGGCTGCTCCGGCTCGGGGCCATCACCTCGGGGATCAACCCCCGCATGGGGCCTGGCGAGGTGTCCTCCATCCTCGAGCGTGCGGCGCCGGTCCTGCTGGTGGTGGACCCCGAGGCGGCCTCGCCTCCCCCCGCGGGGAGGGTGGACGTCGTGTCCCGGGCCGAGGCGAGGTCGTGGTGGGCCGCCGACCCTCCCGGCACCTGGCCGGCGCTGGGGCCCGGGGACCCGGTGGCGGTGGTCTGGACCAGCGGGACGACGGGACGGCCCAAGGGCGCCGTCTTCGACCATGCCAACCTGGCTGCGGTGGCCCGTGGCACCGACGTCCTGAGCCAGCCGGGCGACCGCCGGGTGTCGCCGGTGCCCTTCGCCCACGTGGGCTACATGACGCGGGCCTGGGACGAGATCGCCAACGCGGTGACGACCATCCTCACGCCGACGCCATGGCGGGCCGACGATGCCATCCGTGCCATGGCGGCCGAGGGCGTGACCGTGGCCCAGGGCGTGCCCACGCAGTGGGCCCTGATGCTGGCCAGCGACGAGCTCGCCCGCGCCGACCTCAGCACCCTGCGCGTCGCCGCGACGGGGGCGGCGCGCATGACGGCGTCCATGGTCGCCGAGGTGCGTCGCCGCTTCGGGGTGCCCGTGGTGGTGCGCTACACGTCGACTGAGTCCTCGCTCGGCACCGGCACCACGCTGACGTCGTCGGACGAGGAGGTGGCGACCACGGTCGGCCGCCCCGTGTTGGGCGTCGAGCTCGCCATCGTCGACGACGGGGGAACCGCCGTCCCGGCGGGCTCGGTCGGCCGCGTCCTCCTGCGCTCCCCGGCCGTCATGCGCGGGTACTGGGGCCGCGGCCCGGGCCGCGGGCGCCGCGTCGACGAGCTGGTGGACGCGGCGGCCACGGCCACGGTGCTCGCACCGGACGGGTGGCTGACCACGGGCGACTTCGGGCGGCTGACGCCCGAGGGCAACCTGCAGCTGTCGGGGCGGGCCCACGAGCGCTACATCCGGGGGGGCTACAACGTCTACCCGGCCGAGGTGGAAGAGGTCCTCTCGTCGCATCCCTCCGTCTCCCGCGCCGCGGTGGTCGGGGTGCCCGACGACGTGCTCGGCGAGGTGGGCGTCGCGGTGGTCGTCGCCGCCGCGGAGGCGTGGCCCGAACTGGCCGCACTGCGCGCCCACTGCGCAAGAGAGCTGTCCGACTACAAGGCCCCGGACGCGCTGGTCGTCGTCGACGAGCTGCCCCTGACCCCGATGATGAAGGTGGACCCGCAGCAGCTGGCGGCGCTGGCGGCGGGCGCGGCCGGGGAACGGCGCGCCCGCCTGGCGCGACGTCGTGGCCCGGCCGCCGGGGTGCTAGGCAGTGGCTCCACCGCAGAGACAGACGAGAAGGAGCGCGCATGAGCCCCACCACCAGAGTCGGGGAGTCCGATCCCAATCGGGGGACGGCCCCCGAGGCGATCACTCCCGGCCGCTACGTCGGGCTGGTGGCGCTCGTCACCGGTGCCGGCTCGGGCATCGGACGGGCCACGGCGCGCCGGTTGGCCGCCGAGGGTGCGGCGGTGGCCTGCCTCGACGTGGCCACCGATGCGATCGAATTCGTGGCGACCGAGATCAACTCGGAGGCGGCCGAGGCGGGTGGACGCGCCATCGCGTTGCGCTGCGACGTCACGGACGAGGCGTCCGTCGCCGCCGCCGTGGCCCAGGCCGGGGAGCAGCTGGGTCAGATCACGAACTTGTGCAACATCGCCGGCATCGGCGGGTTCGCCCATACGCCCGAGCAGTCGCTGAGCGGCTGGGACAAGATCATCGCCGTCAACCTGACGGGCACCTTCCTCATGTGCCGCGAGGTGCTGCCCGGGATGATCGAGCACGGCGGGGCGATCGTCAACACGGTCTCGACGGCCGGCGTCATCGGCCAGCCGTACTCGGCGGCGTACTGCGCGTCCAAGGGGGGCGTGAAGCTGCTCACCAAGGCACTGGCGGTGGAGTACATGGCGCGCGGTGTCCGCGTGAACGGCGTGGCCCCCGGTGGCGTGGACACGCCGATCATCCACAACTTCGGTCCGCCCGCGGATGCCGATTTCAAGCTGATCGAGCGGTTGATGACGCCCATCGGCTTCGCCCATCCCCACGAGATCGCCGGCGCCTTCGCCTACCTCGGTTCGCACGAAGCGGCCTACGTCAGCGGGGCGATCCTCTCCATTGACGGGGCGATCACGACCTGAGCAGGTTCGTCCGAAGTCGAGGTCCCGTCGCCGCGCGGCCCTCTTGGGGGAAGTCGCTTTCTCCGCGGGGGAACATTAGCTTCTCGTGGTCGCGTCAGTCGCGGCTCGAACGGCGCCGACGTGGTTTACCACCGGCCGTGAGGAGAGATCGCGTGAGTGGTTCGTCACGACATGAGGAACACCTTCGAGTCGGGATCGACGCCACTCCGCTCCTCGGGAACCCGACCGGTGTCGGGACCTTCTGTCGCGAAGCCATCGGCGCTCTGGCCACCCGCTCCGATGTGAGCCTGCGCGCCTTCGCCGTCACGTGGAGGAACCACGGTCAGATCCGGTCCCTGTTGCCCGACTCGGTGACCGCAGCGAGTCGGCGCATGCCGGCTCGACCCCTCCATGTCATGTGGCGCCACGGGAACGTGCCGCCGATCGAATGGTTCGTCGGGTCCGTCGACGTGGTCCACGGCACGAACTTCGTGGTCCCGCCGGCCACAAGGGCGGCGTCCGTCGTGACCGTGCACGACCTGACACCCCTGCACTTCCCGGAGCTGGCCGAACGGAGCTCCCTCGCCTTCCCGGTGCTCATTCGAAAGGCCGTGCAGCGAGGGGCGTGGATCCACGCGGTGTCGGAGTTCGTTGCCGCCGAGGTCGTGGAGTCCTTTGCCATCGATCCGTCGCGGGTACGGGCCATTCCGCACGGCGTGCCGGAGCTCCCTGCATTGGATGCGAGTGTGTCCCGGGACATCGTGTCGTCGTACCTCCCGTCGGGCACGACGCGCTACGTGCTGGCCGTCGGCACGGCAGAACCGCGCAAGGACCTCCCCGGTCTCGTGCGTGCGTTCGGTGAGCTCGGTGCCGGCTCTGAGGAGGTGGCGCTCCTGCTGGTCGGTCGCGATGGCTGGGGAGGCCCTGCGTTGGAGGCCGCCATCGCGGCGTCTCCCGTGCGGTCACGGGTGGTCCGCATCGGTTGGGCCGACTCGCGGCGACTCGCTGCACTCGTGAACGGCGCGTCCGTGCTGGCGTATCCCTCCATCTACGAAGGCTTCGGGCTGCCACCGCTGCAGGCCATGGCGGCCGGCGTGCCCGTCGTGGCGACACGGGCCGGCGCGATCCCGGAGATCCTCGACGATGCGGCGCTCCTGGTCGACGTGGGTGATCACGACGCCCTGGCGGATGCCTTGGGGCGTGTCCTGTCCGATTGCGAGTTGCGCGAGAGCCTGCGGCTCGCCGGTCTCGAGCGGTCTTCCTCGTTCACGTGGCAGCGATGTGCCGAGCAGCTCGCGACGCTCTACCGCGATGCGGCGGCCGACGCGGGATCCCGGCGCTGATGCAGGCCCCCCGTGCCCGCCGCGTGCATCGGTGACGACGTGGTGACGCCAGAGGCGCTGAACGTGACCGTCGATGCGCTTCCTCTCCTCGGGAACCCGACCGGAGTGGGGGAGTTCTGCCGTGGTGCGCTCACCGCCTTGAGCCGCCAGGAGGGGCTGCACGTGTCGGCCTTCGCGGTGACGTGGCGCCGGAGGGCCGCGGTGAGGGAGCGGTTGCCCGGTGGCGTGCGCCTGACGCATCGTCCGATGCCGGCCCGACCGCTCCATGCGCTGTGGGCCTCCCACGACTACCCCCCGCTCGAGTGGTTCGCCGGCCGATCCGACCTGGTGCACGGCACGAATTCCGACGTCCCCCCCGCCGGCCGGGCCGCCGCACTGGTGACGGTGCACGATCTCACGCCCCTTCGCTTTCCGGAGCTCAGCAACAGCGCGTCACCGGACTATCCGGAACTCATTCGCCGTGCCCTGCGCAGAGGTGCCTGGGTGCACACGGATTCGGAGTCTGTGGCGTCGGAAGTCAGAGACGTGTTCGGGGCGCCGGCCGAGCGCGTGCGGGCGGTCGCTCCCGGCATTCCACCCCTCGCCATCGTCCCGCCGCAGTCGAGCGAGCAGGCTCTTGCAGACGTCGGGCTGCGCGGGGCGCGCTACATCCTGGCCGTCGGGACGGCTGAGCCCAGAAAAGACCTTCCCGGCCTGGTCCGCGCGTTCGATGACGTGGCGGGCGCGGACCCCGATCTCCTGCTCGTGCTCGCCGGACCGCCGGGGTGGGGTGAGGGCGCGCTGGAGGCCGCCATCGGCGCGGCCCGGAACCGCGACCGGGTCCGGCGGCTCGGCTGGGTGAGCGACGTCGTCCTCGCCTCCCTCCTCGGCGGCGCGTCCCTCCTGGCCTATCCGTCGATCTACGAAGGCTTCGGGTTTCCGCCCCTGCAGGCGATGTCTGCGGGTGTCCCCGTCGTCGCCTCGAGAGCCGGTTCCCTCCCCGAGGTGCTGGGCGATGCGGCATGCCTCGTCGACCCGGGTGACCACGATCAACTGGCCGCTGCGCTCCAGAACACGATGGAGGACGACTCGGCAAGGCAACACCTGATCGAGAAGGGGAAGGACCGGGCCGCCTCGTTCAGCTGGACCAGCTTCGGAGCCGCCATGGCACAGCTCTATCGCGATGTCGTGCAGGCACACCGTGCGTGAGTCGGGGTCTCCCGCCGTGCTCCTCGCCGTCGAGCAACTCCGGCGGCGCGTCCCCGGGGGGATCGGCACCTACGCGCGTGGCCTGCTGGCGGGTTTGGACGCCTGCGCCGCCGAGGGTGATCCGGTCGACGTGACGCTGCTGGCCAGCCGGGCACCCCGGGGCGCCGCCGGCGACCCGCTCGAGCAGTTCGGGCGGCCCACCGTGGTTTCACGGCTCCCCGCGCCGCTCTTGACCCGCGCCTGGGACCATGGGCTGGTCCGCGCGCCGGAGGGGTTCGACGTGGTGCATTCCGTGTCCCTGGCGACACCGCGGCTCCGAGGCACCGGCACGGGCCGCCTGGTCGTGACGGTCCACGACCTGGCCTGGCAGCGCCACCCCGAGGCCACGACCCGGCGCGGGCTGCGCTGGCACGAGGCCGCGCTGGCGCGCGCCCGCGACGGGGGGGCGGCGCTCCTCGTCCCGTCACGGAGGGTCGCGGCCGACCTGGTCGCCCTGGGCGTCGAGGAGGCCCGACTGACCGTCGTTCCCAGCGGCGCCGACCTCCTGCCCGACCCCGATCCCGAGGCGGCCGACGCGCTGCTCGGGCGCCTCGGGGTGACGGGGGAGTACCTCCTCACGGTGAGCACGCTGGAGCCGCGCAAGAACGTGGACCGCCTGGTGCGGGCGTTCGGGCAGGTGCGGGCCTCGCTGCCGAGCCCGTGGCCGCTGGTGATCGTGGGGCCGGCCGGGTGGGGACCCGAGCCGGCGCGGCCCTCGGGCGCCGAGGGCGTCGTCTTCACCGGCGCCCTCGGGGACCGCGCCCTGGCCGGCATCTACCGCCGCGCCCGGGCCTTCGCCTACGTGCCGCTCACCGAGGGGTACGGGTTCCCTCCCCTGGAGGCCATGCGGGCCGGGGTCCCGACGATGGTGTCCGACCAGGTGCCCAGCACGCACGACCTCGGCGCGGCCGGGCCGGCGCCGGCGCGCCTCGTCGACCCGGCCGACGTCGACGACATCGCCCGCGGGCTGGCCGACGTCCTGACCGACGACGCCCAGCGGGCCGATCTGGCGCGCCGCGGGGCCGCGTACGCGTCGACCCGGACCTGGCACCGGGCCGCCCGGGCCCATCTCGACCTGTGGCGGACGTTGGCGTGACCGAGCACCTCGACCTCTCGCTCGACGTCTCGGCCGTCCCGGCGCGGCCCGGTGGGGCGGGCTACTACACCATGGCGTTGGCCCGCGGCCTCGCCGCGCGTGACGACGTCGCGCTGACCCTCCTGTCGCGTCGCGGTGACGAGGAGCGCTGGCGCATGCTGGCGGACGGCGCCGCGGTGCGTGGCGCCGTGCCGGTGTCGCGGCCGGTCCGGCTGGCCTTCGAGCAGGTCGGCCTCCCCTCCGTCCTGCGCTCGGTGGGGGCGCAGGTGCATCACGGACCGCACTACACGATGCCCGCCCGGTCGCCGGTGCCCTGTGCGGTGACGATCCACGACCTCACGTTCTTCGACCACCCCGAGTGGCACCTCCGCTCCAAGGCGGCGTTCTTCCGCCGCGCCATCCGCCGGGCCGCCGCGCACGCCGGCGTGCTGGTCTGCGTGAGCGCGCTGACGGCCGACCGGCTGCGCGAGTGGTGCGACGTGCGCGCGCCGGTGGTGGTGGCCCCGCACGGTGTCGATCACCGGCGGTTCACCCCGCTCGAGCCGGCCACGGGTGCCGATCGCGCCGTCCTCGGCGCCCTGGGCGTGCCGGTCGACCGCCCGCTGGTCGCCTTCCTCGGCACGCTCGAGCCCCGCAAGGGGGTGGCGTCCCTCGTCGCCGCCTTCGGCCTGGTGGCGCGCTCCCACCCCGACGCGGTGCTGGTGCTCGGGGGCCAGAGCGGCTGGGGGATGGCCGAGACCGAGCGCGCCCTGGCCGTGGCGACCCACCCCGAGCGCATCGTGCGGACCGGCTACCTGCCCGACGAGGCCGTGCCGGCGTTGCTCCGGCAGGCCGCTGTGGTGGCCTACCCCGCGCTCGAGGAGGGCTTCGGCCTGCCGGCCCTCGAGGCCCTGGCCTGCGGCGCGCCGCTGGTCACGACGGAGGGAACCGCCATGGCCGAGCTGGCCGGGGCGGCGGCGCTCCTGGTACCGCCCGGCGACACCGCCG
Organism: uncultured Acidimicrobiaceae bacterium; assembly: GCA_963826835.1. Classification (GTDB taxonomy): domain Bacteria; phylum Actinomycetota; class Acidimicrobiia; order Acidimicrobiales; family RAAP-2; genus Bog-473. The sequence goes on along the minus strand of CAWGYK010000006.1, from coordinate 88,613 downwards.
CGCTGGCCGCCGCGCTGGGCCAGGCCCTCGACGCCGGGCGGGACACGCCACGCCGGACTCTCGGGATCGCGTTGGCGGGGGAGCACACCTGGGAGGCGAGTGTCGCGCTGCACATGCATGCCTATGCGGTCGCCCGGGCGGCCTCGCAGTAGGGTTCCGCGCATGCGCGCGCTGATCACCGGCGGCAAGGGCTTCGTGGGCCACTGGCTGGCCGCGCACCTCAAGGACCAGGGCGACGAGGTCGCCGTCATCGACATCGAGACGGACGTCGCCGACGGCGCCGCGGTCCGGCGCGTGGTGGCCGACGTCGCCCCGGAGGCGATCTACCACCTGGCGGCCATGACGCATGTGGGGGAGAGCTGGGAGAACCCGAGCCAGGTGCTGCGCGTCAACGTGCTCGGCACGGCGGAGGTCCTGGCGGCGGCCCGTTCGTTCCCGGGGAGCCCGCGTGTCCTCGTCGTCAGCTCCGCCGAGGTGTACGGGGTCGTGCGTCCCGAGCAGCTGCCGCTCGGTGAGGACACGCCCACGGCGCCCGCCAGTCCCTATGCGGCCAGCAAGCTGGCGTCGGAGGCCGTGGCGCTGCAGGCCTGGCGCGGCTACGGCCAGCCCGTGGTGGTGGTGCGTCCGTTCAACCACATCGGGCCCGGCCAGTCGCCCAACTTCTTCGTGCCCGCGTTGGCCAAGCGGATCGTCGAGGCCGGCCGCAGCGGGGCCCGGACCCTGCGGGTGGGCACGCTGACCACCAGGCGCGACTTCACCGACGTGCGTGACGTGGTGGCGGCCTACCGGCTCCTCATCGTCGACGGCGCCCCCGGCGCCGTCTACAACGTCTGCTCGGGCCGCGACGTCGCCATGTCCGAGGTGGCCGCACAGCTGCTGGAGCTGGCGGGGGCCGACCTCAGCCTCGAGACCGATCCCGAGCTGGTGCGCCCGGTCGACGTCCCGGTGCTCCGCGGCGACGCGGGGCGGCTGCGGGCGGTGACGGGGTGGCGGCCGGACATCCCGCTCGCGACGACGCTCGCCGACGTCCTGGCCTCGTGGGAGGCGGACTGAGGGCGAGCGTCGTCGGTGCGAGAAGTCTGCGGTTGCTCAGGCGGCGCGCACGCGCTGGCGGATCTGGATCCGGACCTCGCGAGCCTGCTCGCGGGCCCTGGTGGTCACCACGGTGAGCGACGAGGGCAGTCTGCCCTCGAGCGGCTGCAGGGTGGTCTCGACGAATTGCACGGCCGACTCGGCCAGGTCGTCGATCTGGTGGATGCCCTTGGTCACGCCCTGGCGCACCTCGACCAGGCGCTGGTCCAGCGAGAGGTCCTTGGACAGCCGGTTCTGCAGCTCGACCCGCTGCACCTGGGCCCGCTGGTAGCCCAGCACGCCGAGGCCGACGGCCACGTAGGCGGCGTCGCGGGCGAGGTCGGTGACGCCCTTGGAGAGGTTGGTGAGATTGCTGGGTACGTCAGGCATAGGAGCCTCCTGTCTGGTCGGTTCACTCCGACGATCGGGACGCAGGAACCCGTCGGCAAGGCTCTGCGTTCGTGTACAAGAGTATCACGAATGTTAAACAGTAGCAAGCAGTGGAGGGGCAATCCGTGCCTGAGGTGGCCCATGCCGGACCGGATAGCCTCGGCCCCCTGATGGACGCCCAAGTGCCGGCCGTGGTCGCCGTGGTGGTCACGACCGAGCCGGGCCCCTGGCTCGAGGAGGCGCTGGCCTCCCTGGCGGCCCAGGACTACGGGGAGCTCTCGGTCCTCGTCCTCTCGACCGCCGAGGACGATCTCGAGGTCGTCGAGCGGGTCGCCCGCGTCCTGCCCGACGCCTTCGTGCGCCACCTGCCGGGGCGGCCCGGCTACGGCCCGGCGTCCAACGAGGCCCTCGGGATGGTGGAGGGCGCCGCGTTCTTCTTGCTCTGCCACGACGACGTGGCGCTCGACCCCGATGCCGTCCACAAGTTGGTGGAGGAGTCGTTCCGTTCCAACGCCGGCGTGGTGTCCCCGAAGTTCGTCAACTGGGACGATCCGCGCATCCTCCTGCACGTCGGGATGAGTTGCGACAAGACGGGCGCGGTGGTCGACCGCATCCTCGAGGGCGAGGTCGACCACGGGCAGCACGATGCCGTGCGCGACGTCTTCGTCGCCCCGGGCGGTTGCATCCTCGTGCGCGCGGATCTGTTCGCGGAGCTGAAGGGCTTCGACCCCGGGATCGTCGCGATGGGCGAGGACCTCGACCTGTCATGGCGCAGCCAGGTCGCCGGCTCGCGCGTCGTGGTGGCCCCCGACGCGCGCGTGCGTCACCGCGAGGCGGTCGCCGGCGGGAGCGAGCCGCTGGTGGTGGCCGGCGAGCCCAGCGGGCGCCATCCCCTCACCATGCAGGCCCTGCAGCGCCGCCACGAGTTGCGGGCCGTGCTCAAGTGCTACACGCGCATCCACCTGGTGCGGGTGCTGCCGCAGGCCGCGTTGCTGGCCTTCGGCGAAACCGTGGTGGCCGTGCTCGCCCGCGACCGCGACCGGGTGCGCGCCGTGACCGGTGCCTGGCGGTGGAACGCCCGGCGATTGACCGAGCTCTCCCTCCTGCGCCGGGAGCTGGCCGAGCACCGCCTCTTCCCCGACGCCGAGGTGCGCCGGCTGCAGGTCCGGGGGAGCGCCCGCCTCTCGCGCTACCTCAGCCGCCTCTCCCACCAGGGCCTCAATGCGGCCAACGCCGTGGCCGGCACGGGGGAGCGGCCGGAGGAGGAGGCCGAGCGGGCGGCCGGCGTGGCCGTCCTGACCGGGAGCGTCGGCTCCGCCTTCAGCGAGGACGCCGACTTCGACGACCTCGACGACCTGGGTCGCCGGGCGGGGCGCGACCGCTTCGGGCGCCGGGTCCGCACCGCACCGCTCAGCACCGGCCGCCAACGGGCCATGGCTCTGGTGATCGCGCTTTTGGTGATCACCCTCGGGACCCGCGAGCTCTTCTTCGGGACGCTGCCGCTCGTCGGCCAGCTGGCGCCGCTCCCTTCGTGGTCGACCAGCTGGCACCACTTCTTCTCGGGGTGGCAGTCGACGGGCGTCGGCACCACCGCACCCGCGTCGCCCGCCTTCGGGCTCGTCGGCCTCACCGGCACCGTGCTCTTCGGCGCCATGGGGACGCTGCAGCGCGTCCTGCTCCTCGGGTGCATCCCACTCGGCGCCTGGGGGATGTCGCGCTGCCTGCGCCCGCTCGTGACGCCTCGGGCCCGCGTCGTCGCCGTCATCTGCTACCTCGGGCTCCCGCTGCCCTACGGCGCGCTCGGCACGGGCCGTTGGGACGGCCTCGTCGCCTATGCCGTCTTCCCCTTCGTCGCGCTGCGGCTGGCCCGGGCGGCCGGCGTGGCGCCCTACGCGGTCGAGCCCGGGCCGCACTGGCGCAGCCGGCCCGTGGGCCAGGTGGTGATCCTCGGCGCCGTCATCGCGGCCGGCGCGGGCTTTGCCCCGGCGCTCGTGCCCATGGTCCTCGTCACCGCGCTCGCCTGGGTCGTGGGATCGCTCCTGGTGGGCGCGCGCGGGCAGACGGGGCGCGTGCTCGTGGTGGCGGTCGAGTCGGTCGTCGTGGCCCTCGCCCTCATGCTCCCCTGGGTGGTGGGCACGGCCCTGGCCGGGAAGGGAGCGGTGGCCATCTTCGGCCTCCCGGTCTCGGGCGCGTCGGCGTCGAGCTGGGGGGAGGTCGTCCGCTTCGCCATCGGGCCGGTCGCCCGTTCCCCCATCGCCTGGCTGCTGGTCCTCGGGGCGGCCCTTCCCCTGGTCATCGCCCGGGGCGACCGCCTGGCCTGGGCGGCGCGCCTGTGGGTGACGGCGCTCGCCGCCTGGGGTCTGGCCTTCGCCGCGACGCGGGGTGACCTGGGGTCCTTCACACCCTCGGAGACCGTGGTGCTGGCACCGGCGGCCCTGGCCGTGGCCGCCTGCGTCGGCATCGGGATCGCCGCCTTCGAGAACGACCTGAGCGGCCGGGAGTTCGGGTGGCGCCAGCTGGTCAGCGTGGCGGCGGTCGTCTTCGTCGCCCTGGGGCTGCTCCCGGTGCTGGGCGGCGCGGTCGGCGGGCGCTGGGAGCTCCCGTCCCAGGGGGTGGAGCAGCCGCTGGCCTTCCTCGGCCGTCCCAGCACGGGCGTGGCGCGCGTCCTGTGGCTCGGTGATCCGCGGGCGTTGCCGGTGGGCGGGTGGTCGGTGCAGCCCGGCCTGGCCTATGCACTGACGTCGGCGGAGTTGCCCGACTCGGCCCAGGTGTTCACGCCCGCCGGCCCGGGGCCGGCCGACGTGGTCGCCAACGCCGTCCGCCTCGCCGTGTCCGGTGGGACGGTGCACCTCGGGCGTCTCCTGGCGCCCGCCGGGGTGCGCTACGTCGTCGTGGTGGACGCGCTGGCACCGTCCCTGGTGGGGACGACGCCGACGTCGGTGAGCGCACCGCCGCCGCCCGGGCTCAACACCGACCTCCTGGAGCAGGACGACCTCCAGGTGGTGCCCGGCGTGCTCGGCGTGCAGGTCTACGAGAACGGGGAGGACATGCCGGTGACGGCGGCGCGCGTCGCGGGGCTGCCGTCGCGCGCCGCCCCGTATCCGAGCGCGGCGGACGTGGCGGGTTGGCAGCCGGTGCTGAGCGCGTTCTCGAACGGCGCGCCGGCCACCGGGCCGGTGGCGCCGGGCACCCTCTATGCCGGGTACGCGCCGGCGGGGAGCTTCGCGCTGACCCTCGACGGTCAGGCCGTGGCGCAGCGGCCGGCGTTCGGCTGGGCGGCGCAGTACACCGTCGGCGCCAAAGGCACGGCCTCGCTCTCCCTGTCGCAGTTCCCCCTCGTCCCGTTGGCGGTCCTGCTCGAGCTGGCGGCCTGGGTGCTGTTGGCCGGGGCCATGATCGGGCGCCCCCGGCGGGCCCCGTCGACGGCCACGACCGCGGCCACGGTCCTCGTCGCCGAGCCGTTCGACGAGACGGTGGCGTCGTGACCCCGGCCCACCACAGCCCCGAGCGCCGGTGGCGCGTCGTCGTCCTCGCCGTCGTCGTGATCGTCGGCGTCGCCGTCGCCGCGGACGCCCGGGGCACCCCGGCGCCCGTCGGCGCCACCTCGGCCCCCAGCGCGATCGTCGGCGCACCCGATGCCGAGTCCTCCGCCTGGTACTGCACCGGGCAGTCCGTGGCCTCGGGCGTGTCGCCGGGATTCCTCGTGCTCACCAACACGAGGGCGCAACCCGTGACCGCCGGCATCACCGCCGTCACCGACACCGGTGCCACCGTGCACGCCGCCGTCTCCGTCCCGGCCCGCGGCGTGGTGGCCCCGCCCATCCCCACCCCCTCGTCGGGCTCCTGGGAGTCCGAGACCGTGATCGCCTCGGGCGGCGGTGTGGCCGTCACCCAGACCGTGCACGGCACCCTGGGCTGGTCCCAGTCGCCCTGCCAGAGCACGACGTCGGCGCAGTGGTACTTCGCCAATGGCTCCAGCGCCGCCTCCAACGAGCTCTACGTCTCGCTGCTCAATCCCACGTCGACGCCCGTCGTGGTCGACCTCAGCTTCCTGACGCCGGGCGGCATGGTCCACCCGATCAACTACCAGGGCATCGTGCTGCCGGCGGGCCAGGTGGCGGTGGAGAACGTGGCGTCGGAGGTGCAGAACACCGCGACCATCAGCACGGTCGTGGCGACGCGGACCGGCCGCGTCGTCGCGTCCGAGGTGCAGGAGCTGGTCGGCCCGGGCGGGACCTCCGGCGGGCTCTCGCTCGTCCCCGGCGCGCCGTCGCCCCAGGCGCACTGGACCATCCCCCAGGCCCAGGAGGTGCCCGGAGGCTCCTCCGAGGTCGACGTCTTCAACCCGGGCCGGGACACCGAGACGGTGACGGTGGACTTCCGGCTGCCCTCGGGCCCGCTGGCGCCGCTGACCGACAAGATCCTGCCCGGCACGACCTGGGCGCTCGCCACCAGCGCCCAGACACGCATCCCCGACGACGAGACCTATGCCACGACCATCGACGCCAGCGGGGGATCCGGCGTCGTCGTGGCGCGCACCGTGAGCCTGCCGGCGGCGGCGGCGACGCCCCAGGCCGGCGTCGCGCCGGCCGTGGACGGGTTCACCGCCCAGTCGCCTACGGGCCAGTGGGTGGTGCCACCGCCCGGCACGGCCGCCAGCCCCGCCGTGAGCGGCGCCGCTCCCGCCTACCTGGCGCTGGACAACATCTCGACGAGCACCGAGCAATTCACCGCCTTCGCCGCCACGGCCTCGGGTACCCACGTGCTGGCGACGGGGACGCTCGCCCCCGGCACCGTGACGGACGTGTCCGGCTCCATCCTGGCGTCCGCCGGCTTCGACCCGATCATGGTGCGCGCCGCGGGACCGATGGCGGTCAGCGAGGACGTGGGCCCGTCCGGTGGGATCGGCGTGGTGACGATGCCGGGCATCGCCATGGCGGCCCCGATCGGCGTCTGAGCCCCGGCGCTACAGGCGGTGGCGCTGGACGCGCCGCCACAGGGCGCGGCCGCCGAACGCGACGGCGGCGAGCAACAACAGCGCGAAGAGCAGCGGCCCCGCCAGCCTGATCACGCCCTCGACACCGGTGACGAAGCCACCGATGCTGGCGTGCCAGGCGCGCACCAGCCCCGACTCGGGCAGCGGGGTGGGCGGCGGTGCCGGCTGGCTCTCGCTCACGTTCACGGTCAGGGTCGAGTACGACGTCTCGCTCGTGAGGACCTGCAGCTGGCCCTGCAGCTCCTCGATCTGCTGCTGAATGCCGTCCAGCTGCTCCTGCACGGAGAGGACGTCACCCACCGTGGTCGCCTTGGCCAGGATGGTCAGGTACTGCTGGCGGCTGGCCTCGAGCGCCGAGATGCGCGCCTGCAGGTCGACGTACTGCCCGGTGACGTCGGTGGCCTTCGTCGTCAGTTCCGAGGTCTTCCCGAGCGCCTGGGCCCGCTTGAGCACGGTGGCGAAGTTGTCCACCGGCACCTGGAGCGTGACGCTGCCCGAGGGGGGGCCGCTGCTCGCCGCGCCCGATTGGGTCTGCGAGTTGGCCACGAAGCCGCCGTAGGCGCCGGCGAGGCCGGTCAACTGGGTGACGGTCCGGTTCAGGTCGCCCCGTCCCACGGTCAACCCGAGGGTCCCGGTCTGCTCGATCCGGGCGGACTGGCCCACGGCGCCGCTCGGCAGCGTGGGCGTGACGGGCGAGTTGGGCGTGGTGGCGGGCGCGGGCGCGGCCAGCCCGGCGTGCTGCGTGGTCGCACCGGGGGACGACGCGGTGCCCCCCGACGTCGCCGACCCGTTGCTGGAGAAGCGGGGTGGGACGGTGGTGGTCGGGACGGCCGCCGTCCCCACGCGCGACGGGGGGAGACCCGAGGTGAGCGTCGGGTGCGACGGGCGGCCCACCAGCGCGCCGACCGCCCCGGCCAGCACGAGGACGACGAGGACGCAGGCGGCCACCGAGAGCACGCGGTGGCGCCCCGCCACGCCGGTGATGCGCCGCACGCGCCCGTCGTGGGCCGGCTCGGGGAGCGGCGCCGTCGGATCCGCGTCGTCCGCGTCGTCCAGGGTCCCCGGGCCGCGGACGGCCGCCCGGGCCAGGATGTCGCCGGGGCCGTTGGCGGGAACGTCGAAGGCTTCGCCGGCGCGGGCGAGGAGGGAGGCGAGGCGGTCGTCGTCGAGCATGGTCATGGGCCGGTCTCCTCGGAACGGGGTGCGTCCCCGGCCCCGGCCAGGGCGCACAGGGCGGGGTCGGCCGCCAGGCGGCGGCGGGCCTCGTGCAGGCGGGACTTCACCGTGCCCTGGCGCCGGCCGATGGCCAGGGCGATGTCGCGCTCGCTCAGGTCGGCGTAGTAGCGCAGGACGACGGGGACGCGCAGCGACAGCGGGAGTTGCGCCAACGCGGCGAGGACGGTCTCGGCCACCTCGCCCTGCTCGGCGCGCACGTCGGGGCCCGCCCCCGGCGCCGGCACGTGGGTCAGCGGCTCGTCACCGGCGCGCCGGTCGCGGTGGGGGATCTCGCGGCGGAGCTTGGAGTAGCACGAGTTGACGACGACCCGGTAGAGCCAGGGCCGGATGCTCGGCACGGCCGAGAGGGAGTCGCGGAAGCGCCAGGCCCGCAGGTAGGCGTCCTGTACCGCCTCCTCGGCGTCGGCCCGGTTGCCCAGGATCAGGCAGGCCGTGCGGAAGGAGGCCACGTAGCCCTCCTCCAGCCAGTCTGCGAGCTGCTCGTCCACCATCCCCCCTCATGACGCCGCGCCGCCCCGTTCGGTTCGATCCGGGGTGCGCCGTGCCTAGCGGGCCGCGGGTCCCTCCGGGGCACCGGACGCCGGGTTGGCCGGCGGGGGCCAGGGCGGGGGCGCCCACGTCTCGGGGTCGGCCGAGTGGCCGGGCACCGCGACCGGTCCCTGGTCGACACCGGGAGTGCCGTCCGTGACCGGATGCTGCCCGTGCTCGTGACCGTGCTCGGCGCCGGGGGAGCCGTCGGTGACGGCGTGCTGCCCGTTGCCGTTGCCGCCGCCGCCGGCGCCGTTGCCGACCGGCGCGCTGATGGCCGCCGCGTGGAAGTGCGGCACCGACTTGGCGCCCTCGGTGTGCACGGGCGAGCCGTGGGCCTCGTCGACCAGGCGGGCCACCTCGGCCCCGTCGATGATCTCGTTGTCGAGCAGGGCGCGCGCGATGGCGTTGAGACCGCCGCGGTGCTTGCTCAGCACGTCCATGGCGCGCTGCTCCTCGACGCGCAGGATGCGCTCGACCTCGTCGTCAATGATCTTGGAGGTGTCCTCGGAGTAGTCACGCGTGTGCATGAGGTCCTCGCCCAGGAAGACCTGGCCCGCCGAGCCCCAGGCCATGGGCCCGATGGCGTCGCTCATGCCCCACTCGCGCACCATTTTGCGGGCGAGCTCGGTGTTGCCGACGAGGTCGTTGGCGGCGCCGGTCGACAGGTCGCCGTAGACGAGGAGCTCGGCCACGCGTCCGCCCATGCGCACGCAGAGCGAGTCCTCGATGTAGTCGCGGGGGTGGATGTGGCGCTCCTCCATCGGGAGCTGGTGGGTGACCCCGAGGGCCATGCCCGTCGGGAGGATGGTGACCTTGTGCACCGGGTCGGCGTGCTCGAGCACGTAGGCGAGCACGGCGTGGCCGCCCTCGTGGTAGGCGATGCGCTCCTTCTCGTCGTCGGAGAGGACCATGGACTCGCGGCGCTGCCCGAGCAGCACCCGGTCCCGCGCCGTCTCGAAGTCGGCCATGGCGATGTCGAGGCTGCCCCGGCGCACGGCGTGGAGCGCGGCCTCGTTGACCAGGTTGGCCAGGTCGGCGCCGCTCATGCCGGGTGTGCCCCGGGCCACCACGCTGAGGTCGACGTCGTTCGCCATCCGCTTGCCCTTGCAGTGCACCTGGAGGATCGGGAGCCGCTCCTCGAGGTCGGGCAGCGGCACCACGATCTGGCGGTCGAAGCGCCCCGGCCGGAGCAGGGCCGGGTCCAGGATGTCGGGCCGGTTGGTGGCGGCGATCATGACCACCCCCTCGGCGGTGTCGAAGCCGTCCATCTCCGAGAGCATCTGGTTGAGGGTCTGCTCGCGCTCGTCGTGGCCGCCCCCGAGCCCGGCACCGCGCTTGCGGCCGATGGAGTCGATCTCGTCGACGAAGACGATGGCCGGGGCCTGCTTGCGGGCCGTCTGGAACAGGTCGCGCACCCGGCTGGCGCCGACGCCCACGAACATCTCCATGAAGTCCGAGCCGCTCACCGACATGAAGGGCACGCCCGCCTCGCCGGCGACGGCGCGGGCGATGAGCGTCTTGCCCGTGCCGGGGGGCCCGACCAGCAGCACGCCCTTGGGGATCTTCGCCCCGATCTCCTTGAAGCGGGCGGGCGTCTTGAGGAAGTCCACCACCTCGCTGATCTCCTGCTTGACCCCGGTGTAGCCCGCCACGTCCTCGAAGGTGGTGGAGGGCCGGTCGCTGCTGAAGGTCTTGGCCTTGGAGCGGCCGATCGACATGATGCCCGACATCTGCCCCCGGGTCTGGCGCCCGATGAAATAGATGAAGGCGGCGCCGATCGCGATGATGAAGAGGTAGGGGAGGAGGTCCTCGAAGAGGTTCGACGACGGGGTCGGGAAGCTGACCTGGACGCCGTTGTTGCGCATGGTGGTGACGTCGTCGGGCAGGGACGGGCTGGGTCCCTGGACCGTGTAGCTCGTCCCGTCCTTGAGCTTGCCCGTGATCTCCCCGCTCGAGTTGGAGATCTGGGCCGTGGAGACCTGGTGGGAGGTCACCTCCTGGAGGTACTTGGTGTACGTGATCGACTTGGCGTTGGTGGTCTTGATGGTGCCCACGGCGAGCAGGATGGCCACGATCCCGATGGCCAGCACGCCCCAGAGCCAGCGCCAGCTCTGACCCGCCGGCGCCCCCTGCTGCGGGGTCCCGTCCCCGCCTGCGGGCGCGTTCGGCTTGCCTGCAGGCTTGTCCGTACGCGGGGGGCTCACGCCTGCCATGCTAGGCGCCGACCCTGCTCTGTGGTGACCGCGGGGTCGCTCCGGGCTCTCCGGGGGTCCCCCTGCAGGGAGGGGGCAGGTGGGGCGCCGGTAACGTCTTGTCGATGACCGATACCGAGCCCGGCGGGGCGGCTCCCGGCCCACCGGGCCCGCCCGCACGCCCACCGGGGCCCGTTCCGGACGGCTACGTGCCCCGCGAGTGGCTCCAACAGGCGCCCCCGCCTGCGCCCCCGGCACCGGTGTCGCCGCTGCCGGGGGAGCCGGTGTACTGGCCGACCGCGGCGACCCCTGCCGGCACCGGCCCGGCGTTGCCGCCCCCGCCTCCGGCCTCCTGGTTGGTCGGCCCGTACGCGCCGCTGGCGCCGCCGCCCCCCACCGTCGGCGAGGGCGACGTCCCCTTCCTCGATACGCCCTGGGTCCCCCCGCAGACCAAGCGCCAGGGCTGGATGTGGCTGGTCTACGCCGTCGTCGGCTTCCTGGTCGGCCAGATCGCCGCGCTCATCTTCGGCACGGTGGCGGGGGTGATCGCCGGCAAGACCGGCGCCCAGATGACGGCCATCGCCTCGGCCGCCGTCCCGCCCGAGTGGTACGTCGTCTCCACGCTGCTCGGGTTGTGGATCGGGTTCATCGGCGCGCCCTGGCTGGCCAGCCGGACCCAGGGGACGCGCCACTTCGTGCGCGACCTCGGCCTGCGCTTCCGCGTCATCGACCTGGTCGGGATCGCCATCGGCTTCGGCGGCCAGGTCCTCGTCGCCATCATGTACGCCCCGTTCCAGCACGACATCAAGAACTTCAACGGGCCGTCCCAGCGCCTGACCGGCGCGTCGCACGGCGCCGGCTTCGTCGTCATCGCCATCGCCACGGTGCTCCTGGCGCCGGCCATGGAGGAGCTCTTCTTCCGCGGCCTCCTCCTGAAGGCGCTCGTCCGCCTGTTCACGCCGCTGCGGGCGGCCGGCGGCGGTCGTGCCGCCGGAGTCGTCCTGGCCGTGATCGCCGACGGGCTCCTTTTCGGCCTGGCCCACGGTGAATGGGTGCAGCTGGCCGGCCTGGCCGTTTTCGGCATGATCCTGGCCGCCGTCTCGTACCGCACCGGGCGCCTGGGGATGAACATGGTCGCCCACGCCTCCTTCAACCTGGTCGCCATCATCGCCATCGCGGCCAACGGGAGCGTCATCATCCACTGAACACGCGCAGCGGGCGCCCGGACGGGCGCCGCGTGGGCGCCCCCTATGGTGGAGGCCCGTGAGCCGCCCCGCGACCCGTATGGACCAGGTCTTCAAGGCGTACGACGTGCGCGGCACCGTGCCCGACCAGCTCGACGCGGACATGTGCCGGGCCATCGGGCGGGCCATGGCCCGCTTCGTGGGCCCGCCCCGGATCCTGGTCGCCCGCGACATGCGCGAGAGCGGGGTGGAGCTGGCGGCCGCGTTCTCCGACGGCGTGCGGGCCGAGGGGGTCGACGTCGTCGACCTCGGCATGGCCTCCACCGACTTCATGTACTTCGCGTCGGGCCACCTCGATTCGCCCGGCGCCATGTTCACGGCGTCGCACAACCCGGCGCGTTACAACGGCCTGAAGCTCTGCCTGTCCGGGGCGCGGCCGATCGGGCGCGACACCGGGCTGGCCGATATTGAGGCCGGAGCGGAGGAACTGCTCGGCGAGCCGCTGCCGCCCCTCACCGGCTCCTGGTCGGAGCAGAGCCTGCTCGGCGAGTGGGCCGACCACGTCGTGTCCTTCGTCGACGTCGGGTCGCTGCGGCCGCTCAAGGTCGTGGCCGACACGGCCAACGGCATGGGCGGGCTGGTGGTGCCGATCGTGTTCGAGCGGCTCCCGTTCTCGGTGGAGATCCTCTTCCCCGAGCTCGACGGGAACTTCCCCAACCACCCGGCGGACCCGATCCAGCCCGAGAACCTCGTGGCGTTGAAGGCGGCCGTCCTCGAGCAGGGGGCCGACATCGGCCTGGCCTTCGACGGGGACGCGGACCGTGTCTTCCTGGTCGACGAGTTGGCCGAGCCGGTGTCGGGCTCGCTCACCACGGCCCTGGTGGCCGCGTCCATGCTCACCAAGCACCCGGGCGAGACCATCCTCTACAACCTCATCTGCTCGCACACGGTCCCCGAGGTCGTGACCGAGATGGGCGGCCGGCCCGTGCGCACCCGGGTGGGCCACTCCATCATCAAGAAGGTGATGGCCGACACCGGGGCCGTCTTCGGCGGGGAGCACTCGGGCCACTACTACTACCGCGACAACTACCGGGCCGACTCGGGCATCATCACCGCGCTGCTCGTGCTGGAGCTGCTCAGCCAGAGTGCGCAACCGCTTTCGGTGATGCTCGAGCCCTACCAGCGCTACGCCGACTCGGGCGAGATCAACACCGAGGTGGTGAGCCCGGCGGCCACCGTCGCCGCCATCGCCGAGCACGAGCGCAGGGCCGGCGCGTCGGTCGACCGGCTGGACGGGCTGACCGTCGAGCACGGCGAGTGGTGGTACAACGTCCGGCCCTCCAACACCGAGCCGCTCCTCCGCCTCAACGTGGAGGCGCGCACGCCCGCGCTCTGCGCCGCCCACGTGGCCGAGGTCAAGGAGCTCATTGCCGCCAACGCCGGCCTCGAGGCCGGCCCGAACTGAGGAGCTCACGATGAGCCTTGACCCGCTCCTGCTCGACGTCCTGGCCTGCCCGGTCGACAAGGGACCGCTGCTGTGGTTCGAGGACGAGGACGTCCTCTACAACCCGCGCCTGCGCACCAGCTACGCGGTGGTCGACGGCGTGCCGGTGCTCCTCGTCGACGAGGCGGTCGCCGTGGGCGACGCCGAGCACGAGCGGCTCATGGCCAAGGCCGAGAGCGACGGGGTGCGCGCCACGGGCCCGGCGCCTGGGTGAGCGAGGGCGCCCGGGTGGGCGAGGAGGCCTACCTCGACACGCTCGGGATGTGGGAGGCCGTGGCCGGCCTGCCCGAGCAGCTGTCCGAGGCGCTCGAGTCCGCCCGGGAGGCATTCGGCGGGCCCGCACCCGCGCCGCCCGCCGCGCCCGCCGGGGGCACGGTCCGGGCCGTCGCCGCGCTCGGCCTCGGCACGGGCGCCCTGGCCTGCGAGGCGGTGGCCGCTCTCGGCGCCGCCGACCTGGCGGTGCCCTTCTGGGTCGGCCACGGCGCCGACGTGCCGGCCTTCGTCGGCGCCGGCACCCTGGTCTTCGCCGTGTCCTGCTCGGGGGGTACGGCCGAGACGCTGGCGGCCGCCGCCGAGGCCGTCGCCCGCGGGGCGACGGTGGTGGCGGTCGGAGGCGCAGCCGATGGCGCGCTGGCCCGGCTGGCCGACGACGCCGGCGTGCCGTGGTGCCCCGTGGCGCCCAGCGGCCCCCGGGCGCGGGCCGCGCTGGGGTCGGCCATGGTGCCCCTCCTGGTCGCGCTGGAGCGGGCCGGCCTGGCGCCGGACTGCACCGCCGCGGTGAGGGCGGCGGCCTCGTCGTCGGCCCGCCGGCGTGACGCGCTGCTGGCGCCCGGCGGCGCTGCCGCCGACCTGGCGCGGCGCATCGGGCGCACGATCCCGCTCGTGTACGGCTCCACCGGCACCGCCGCAGTGGCGGCCGACTGGTGGAAGGCCTCCGTGAACCTCAACGCGAAGGCGCCTGCGTTCGCCGCCTCCGTGCCCGAGCTGACCCACGGCGAGCTGGCCGGTTGGGGCCAGGGTGGCGACGTGACGCGCCAGACGATGTCGCTCGTGCTGCTGCGCCACGCCGGCGAGGGGCCGCGGGCGGCCGACCTCTTCGCCGCGGTACGCGCCGCCACCGATGAGGTCATGGCCGATGTCTTCGAGGTGCGGGGCGAGGGCGACGACGACCTCGCCCGCTTCATCGACCTGGCGCTGCTGGGCGCGCTGGTCTCACTGCACCTGGCCGGCCGCGAGGGTGTGGACCCGGGCCCGGTGCCCGCCGTCGACGAGGCGCAGGCGCAAGCGGCGCGCTGAGGCCCAGACCGGCGCGCTGAGACCCTGCGGCCTAGCTGAGGCGCTCGACGATCATGGCCATGCCCTGACCGCCGCCGACGCACATCGACTCGAGGCCGAAGGTCTTGCCGGTGTCCTCCAGCGCGTTGAGCAGAGTCGTCATGATGCGGGCACCGGTCTGGCCGAAGGGGTGACCGAGGGCGATGGCGCCGCCCTTGACGTTGAGCTTGTCCCAGCCGATGCCGAGGTGCTTGGCCGAGGGGACCACCTGGGCGGCGAAGGCCTCGTTGATCTCCACCAGGTCGATGTCGTCGATGGTCATGTCCGCCCGGGCCAGGACCTGGCGACAGGCGTCGACCGGACCGAGGCCCATGATCTCGGGGTTGATGCCCGTGACGCCGCTGGCCACGATGCGCGCCAGCGGCGTGATGCCGAGGGTCTTGGCCTTGGTGTCGCTCATGACGATGACGGCGGCGGCGCCGTCGTTCAGCGGGCAGGCGTTGCCGGCCGTGACCGTCCCGCCCTCGCGGAAGACGGGCTGGAGGTTGGCGAGCCCCTCCAGCGTGGTGTTGGGCCGGGGCCCGTCGTCCTTCACCACGACGGTGCCGTCGGCCAACGCGACCGGGATGATCTCGCGCTCGAAGAACCCGTTCTGCTGGGACTCGACCGCCCGCGTCTGGGAGAGCAGCGCGAACTCGTCCTGCTCGGCCCGGCCGACCTTCTCGAACTCGGCCACGTTCTCGGCCGTCTGGCCCATGGCGATGTACACGTCGGGCAGGCCCGCGGGCGGGCTCCAGGGCTCAGTCACGGCGGGGGCGCGGACCTTGGTGCGCTCCTCGGCCAGGGCGAACTCGGGGTTGTGGGGGCCGGTGTCCGACGCGCCGTGCATGTAGCGGCTCACCGTCTCGACGCCGGCCGCGATGAACACGTCGCCCTCGCCGGCGCGGATGGCGTGCGCCGCCATGCGGATCGTCTGCAGGGAGGAGGAGCAGTAGCGGTTCACCGTGACGCCGGGCACGTTGTCGAGGCCGGCGAGGAGTGCGGCCACGCGGGCGACGTTGTAGCCCGCCTCGCCCGCCGGCTGCCCGCAGCCCAGCAGGACGTCCTCCACCTCGGCGGGGTTCAGCTGGGGCACCTTCTCCAGCACGGCCCGCAGCACCAGGGCGCTCAGGTCGTCGGGCCGGCACTCCACCAGCGAGCCCTTGTTGGCCCTTCCGATGGGGGTGCGGCCGGTGGCGACGATGACGGCTTCGGGCATGGGAACGGCTCCTCGGGTCTCGATCGTGTGGCCCGGGGACCCGCCCCGAGGCGGATTGCAGGTTACTTGGCGGCCGGGCGGGGCCCGGCGGCCCCATTGGCCGGCCGCGACGGGCGGACTGTAACGTGTTCTAGCGCGCCGGGCCCTGACGACCGGCCGGCGACGACGCGGTGCTGACGAGGGCCGACGCGGCCCCGCCACACCCGGGAGGGACACGATGGAGATTGCCTACACCGAGGAGCAGCTGGCGCTGAAGGGCGAGCTGCGCGCCTACTACCGGAACCTGCTGACCCCCGAGGTCGAGGAGACGCTGGCCCATGCGGGCGGGGTCGGCCCCGACGTGCGCCAGGTCGTCAAGCAGATGGGCAGCGACGGCTGGCTCGGCATCGGCTGGCCCACGGAGTGGGGCGGGCAAGGCCGCTCGGCCATTGAGCAGTTCATCTTCTTCGACGAGTCCATGCGCAGCGGTGCACCGGTGCCGATGCTCACCATCAACACCGTCGGCCCGACCATCATGAACTTCGGCACGCAGGAGCAGAAGGAGTTCTTCCTCCCCAAGATCCTCGCCGGCGAGATCTCCTTCTGCATCGGCTACACCGAGCCCAACTCGGGCACCGACCTGGCGTCGCTGACGACCCGGGCCGTGCGCGACGGCGACGAGTACGTCATCAACGGCGCCAAGATCTTCACCAGCCTGGCCGGCGACGCCGACTACATCTGGCTGGCCACCCGGACCGACCCCAACGCGCCAAAGCACAAGGGGATCTCCATGTTCGTGATCCCCATGAACACCCCCGGCATCCGCGTGGTGCCGATGAAGCTCCTGGGCGATCACAACATCAACTACACCTTCTACGAGGACGTGCGGGTTCCCGCCACCGCACTCGTGGGCGGCGAGAACCAGGGCTGGACCCTGATCACGAACCAGCTCAACCACGAGCGCGTCACCCTGTGCTCGCCCGGCATCGTCGAGCGCGTGCTCGCCGACGTGCGGACCTGGGCCCAGGCCACGAAGCTCCCCGATGGCCGGCGCGTGGTCGACCAGGAGTGGGTGCAGGAGCACCTCGCCCGCGTGCACGCCGAGCTCGAGTTCCTGCGCCTCATCAACTGGAAGGTGGCGTGGCAGGCGACGCAGGGCCATCTCGACGTGGCCGACGCCTCGTCCATCAAGGTCTTCGGCACCGAGTTCTACCTGCGCGCCTTCCGTCTCCTCATGGAGATCCTCGGACAGGCCGGCTACCTGACCCGGGGCTCGCCGGCGGCCGTCGTCGCCGGCCGCCTGGAGATGTACGCCCGCTCCATGATCATCCTCACCTTCGGCGGCGGGACCAACGAGATTCAGCGGGACCTGATCGCCATCTTCGGCCTCGGCATGCCGCGGTCGTTGCGCTAAGCCCGCCGACGAGCCAGGAGAGCACATGGACTTCAGCTACAGCGAAGAGCAGGAGGCGGTGCGCCAGCTGGCGGGCCAGATCTTCGGCGAGCGGTCGACACACGAACGGCTCAAGGAGATGGAGGCGGCCGCCGGCGACGAGGGGCCCTTCGACCGCGACCTCTGGAAGGCGCTGGGCGACGCCGGCCTGCTTGGCATCCACCTGAGCGAGGACGTCGGCGGCGCCGGGCTCGACTTCGTGGCGGCCTGCCTCGTCGTAGAGGCGGCGGGGCGGACGGCGGCCTACGTCCCCGTGGTCGAGACGATGGTCTACGGAGCGCTGCCCATCGATCGCTTCGGCACCGACGCCCAGCGCAAGACCTGGCTCACCGGGGCGGCGAGCGGCGAGACGGTCCTGACCGCGGCCATGGCCGAGCTGGTCGGAGAGGTCATCCTCCCGGGCGGGGCCGAGCCCGCCACCACGGCGACGGCCCAACCCGACGGCTCCTGGGTGCTGGCCGGCACCAAAGCCTGCGTCCCGGCCGCGCTCGTGGCCGACGCCGTGCTGGTGCCGGCGACGTGCCGGACGGCCGACGGCTCGCCCACCGGGCCCGGCGTCTTCATCGTCGAGACCGACGCGGAGGGCCTCACCCTGACGCCCCAGACCACGACGACCGGGCGGACCGAGGCGATCGTGGAGCTCGACGGCGTCCGCGTCGGCGCGGACCGCCTCCTGGGCGAGGGTGCGCCGGGCACCGACGGCGCGAACGGCGCGAACGGCGCGAACGGCGCGAACGGCGCGGCGGTGATCGACTGCATCACCGAGTTCGCCACGACCGCGCTGTGCATCGAGGAGGCCGGCGCCTGTGCCACGGCCCTGGAGCTCACGGCCGAGTACACCAAGACGCGGGTGCAGTTCGACAAGCCCATCGCCACCTTCCAGGCCGTGGGACAGCGGGCGGCGGACGCCTACGTCGACACGGAGGCGATCAGGCTCACGGCGTGGCAGGCCGCGGCGCGCCTGGCGGCAGGCCTCCCGGCGGCCGCCGAGGTGGCGATCGCCAAGTACTGGGCCGCCGAAGGCGGCCAACGGGTGGTGCACGCCGCGTCCCACCTCCACGGCGGCGTGGGCGTCGACCGCGACTACCCGCTGCACCGCTACTTCCTCCTGACGCGCCAGATCGAGCTCACGCTGGGCGGCGCGAACCAGAGCCTGCGCCGGCTGGGGAAGATGCTGGCGGACGAGCCCGTCTGATCCCAACCGGCGCTTCCCGCGGTTCCCGCTGCATCGACGTCAGACTCGGCAAGAATGCCCCCATGGCCCATCGGACCGGTCCGCCTCGGCACTCCCGGCACCGGTCGTCGGATTCGGGTGCGCGCGGGTGGATCAGGCTCGGAGCCTGCATAGCCGTTGCTGCCGTGGCGGCGCTGGCGCTCCTTGCTGCGACCCATACCTCCGTCGCCACCACGAGGTCGCTCGTGACCCCGGCCCAGATGACGGGCTGGCGCAACACCTACCGGCAGGATCTCTGCATGCGGCGAGCATTCGAGCGAGTCGTGCCGAAGGGCGCCGTCGTCTATGCGGGGAGCGGGCTGGGCCAGCAGAACCAGATCCTTCTCGAGGCAGCGACGTTGTGGGCGAAGCCCGTGCCAGATCGATCGGGGGCGCACTGGGTCGTGTCACTCAAGCCTGGCACGGGTTGCCTCGGCTACGTGCTGCAGGCGCATCGCGTCTCGTGATCGCGCACACGGTCGCGGCCCTGGCGTTGCTGGTCGGGCCGGCCCTGGTTCCCTCGCTGGCCCTGCTGGGGGCTCGCCCGATGACCGTGTTCGTCACGCCGCTGGTCGGGGCCATCCTGGCTGCCGTGGCCGCGGAATTGGAGGCCGCTCTCGGAGGGACGATCCTCACCTGGTTCGTGATCCTCGCGGTGGCGGCCAACGTGGCCGCGCTGGCCTCGCTCCGAGACCGGCTGATGGAGATCGCGGGACTCCGTCGGGAAGGGGATCGGCTGAGCGTCCAGGGGGACGGTCACCGTCCCCGAGCGTGGAGCCTTCCCACGGCGTGGTCCTGCATCACCGTCGTCGTCATCGGGCTGGCCGTCTTGTGGCCGCTGCAGGCGCTTCGGTCGCCCATCCTGGCCTACGACGGTTTCGCCATCTGGACGCTGCACTCGCTGTTCATCTACGGCGGGCACGGGGTCTATCACAGCGCCTTGACGAATCCCGTGTACCGCTTCTCGAACCCCAACTATCCACCACTGGTACCGGCTACCGGGGCACTCGGTTTCGTTGCGCAGGGCGGGGTCGATCTCCGCCTTGCGGTGATCATGACCGCGGTGCTCAATGCGTGCGCCCTGGGTGCAGCGGGCTGCGCCATCGTCGCGACGGTCGATGCCATCCCGCGAGCGCTTCCTCGTCTCAGCGCGCTCGTCGCCGGAGCCTGCGTCTGTCTGATCGGCTTCGGCCTCAGTGGTGTCTACGGAGTGGGTGGGTACGCCGATCTGCTGTGGGCGGCGAGCGCCGTCGCTGCCGTCATCATCGGCCTCGTCCTCCCGCCGTCCACCCGCAATCTCGCGGCGGCGTGGGTCTGTGCGACCACGGCGGGTCTGACGAAACCCGAGGGTTTCATCACCGCCTGCATGATCCTGCTCCTGCTGGCCGCGCGGTACGTCACGCGGCCGGCCCGGTCCCCCTGGTCGACGCTGGACCGGACCCCGGCGGATCGACGTGACCGATTCGCCTGGCCCCGATGGGCGGCGCGGGTGTCCCTGTTCACTGTCGTCATGGCTCTGCCCGGGCTCTTCTGGGTCGCCTACGTGAAGTTCGAGAAGATCGGAAGCGACTTCGTGGGCGCGTCGGGCCAATCGGTCAGCCTGCGCTTCCGCGCGACCGTGCCGGCGGTCTGGGCCAACCTGCACGTCGTGCCGCTGGCCGCCGCCGTCGCCGTGGTCGGCGGGGTGGTCCTGAGCCGCCGCCGCCGCCGCCTGGCGTTGGCCAACGATCTCTGGCTGTGGATCGTCGTGGCGTGCTCGCTTGCGGCGCTGCTGATCACCTATGTGTTCGGTGCACCCGAGATCCATTGGTGGCTGTCCACGTCGGCGAACCGGACCACGATCTTCGAGGGCCTGGCCTGCTACGCAGACCTCGCCCTCTGGTTGATCGTGGCGGCCTCGTACCAGGCCGCTGACGACGAAGCTCCTGACGCGGTGTCCGTAGTGTCCACACAGGCTGCACTCCCTGAGCCGCTCGAAGTCGCACCCCCCGTCCTCGAAACCAGGGTCTAGTCGAGGATCGCCTCTGGACGGATGCCTGCCCTACATTGGTGCCCGTGCCAGGGTCGCCGAGCGAGATGGATCACGATGGGCACGGTCGGCTCCCATCGCTCTGGATCCAGACTGTCCTGTTTCGCCACACGTACCGTGAGATACGCGGTCTCGTCGAGGGAGTACGTGCAGCGGCGCGGTTCGCCCGCAATCGAGGTGCATATGGATCGATCACGCTGGCCCTTGGTGACTCGTCCCCGCGCCGCGCCATCGGACCTGAACTCGAGCGCCAGTTGGCCGAAACCCTTCCCGAGTACGGCATCGACCGCTTTCACTACGTGTTCTACGACGAGAACCGGGGCTCTGCCGGAGGGCAGAACACGCTCTTCGAGCTCAGGGACCCCGGCACCGACTACGTGTTCGTGATGAATCCTGATGTCTATCTGTGCCCTGATGTCCTGTGCCAACTTCTCGGACCGTTCGACAGCCCCGACGTCGGCATCGTCGAGGCGCGGCAGATCCCGTTGGAGCACGCCAAGAAGTTCGACCTGGTTGACGGATCGACGAGTTGGGCATCAGGGGCGTGCATGATGGTGCGGGCCGCCGCGCTGGAGAAGGTCGGAGGCTTCGACGGAGACTCCTTCTTCCTCTACTGCGACGACGTGGACTTCAGCTGGCGGACGCGCCTGGCCGGTTATGACGTGATCCACCAGCCTTCGGCGCGGGTCTTCCACGACAAACGGATCCAGACTGATGGCAAAATGGCCGTGAGCGACGCCGAGCGCTACTACTCGGCGGAGGCCGCTCTCCTCATGGCCTGGAAGTATTCGAGACCCGATCTGGTCCAATCGTGGTCGGAGGAGTTGCTGGGATCGTCAGAGATCCCGCATCTCAAGGCAGTGGAGGAATTCCGCACGCGCCAGCAAGCCGGCACGCTTCCGACCCCGCTCGACCCGGAAGGACGAGTGGCTGAATTCGTCGGGCACTACTACGGGGAGCATCGGTTCGATGTCGACGTCTGAGCGCTACCGAAACGCCTATGACGAGGTGTCGGTCTACGCCAACGTGGTGGAGCTCATTCGACGGCATCACGCCTCCGAAGGCAACGTCGTTCTCGATCTCGGGTGTGGCTTCGGGGCCATCGCCGAGGCCGTGCGCGACCTCGGTCTGACCTATATCGGCTTCGACAACGACACACACAGCGTGAAGGACCTGGTCGATCGCGGCTTCGAAGCGGTCGAAGTCGACCTGTCGGATCTGTCTCGGCTGCAATCGATCATTGAGGCACAGCTGAACGGTCGATCGCTGGCGGCCGTCACGGCCCTCGACTTCCTCGAGCACATCACCAACGGGGTTGCCCTCCTCGACCTGTTGCACACGTTGTCCCTGTCCAACGGTTGCCCCGCGCTCGTCGTCTCCATTCCGAACGCCACGCACATCGATATTGCGGCCAAGCTTCTGATCGGACGTTTCGACTACATGCCGACCGGTCTGCTCGACGAGACGCACGTCGTGTTCTATTCGCCCGCCCATTTGCAACAGGTCATGGCCCAGACGGGGTGGGTGGAATTGAGTCGGAAAGACTACGAGCTGAGCCGATCGGACCAGAAGTTTCCTGCCGATGCGGCCGTCCTGGCCCCGGGGACGCCGATCCATCGTCTCCTGTTGCAGATTCGGGAACAGGCCGCGGAGGGCGCCATCGTCAACCAGTTCGTCCGGGCGTACACACCCCTGGAGCAGCCGAGCCCGGATGCGCCGGCAGATCCCGAGAGCGGCCCGTTCCTCAGCGTCCTGGTGCGAACGCAGGGCAAGCGGATGTCAACGCTCATTGAGACGTTGCTCTCACTGGCCGCACAGACGGTGCAGGACTACGAGGTGCTGGTCCTGGCCCACGACATGACATCGGACGCGCTGGCCGAGCTGCGGGAGACCGTTGCCTGGTTCGATCCCGAGTTCACACAACGCGTGCGCGTCGTCCGGGTCGAGGGCGGTGGGCGAGCCCGCCCGCTCAATGTGGGCATCAGCGAAGCGCGAGGTTCGTACGTGGCTGCTCTCGACGACGACGATGTTGCGTTTGCGAACTGGGTCGAGGAGTTCCAGCGATCGGCGTCGGCGAGGCCGGGGAGCGCCATACGGACGCTCGTGGCCGAGCAGCCCATTGAGTCGCTGGCCTGGGTCGTCGGACCGGGGTACACCACGCGGGGGAGCACGAGCATCCCGTTCCCGGATCCGTTCGACCTCTGGCGGCACATGTTCGAGAATCTGTCGCCCTTTTGTGGGTTCGCCTTCCCGCGTTCCGCCTTCACTGTCATGGGCGTGCAGTTCGACGAGACGTTGGGGGTCGTCGAGGACTGGGACGTGATCCTCCAGGTGGCGCTCCTCTGCGGTGTCGACGACAACGCGCATGTCACATCCCTGTACCGACGCTGGGAGGGTGCCGAGTCTTCGCTCTCCCAGCACCGTGCGGACGAGTGGCATCGGGGGCGGGACAAGGTCTTGGCCAGGCTCGACGCCCGCGCCATTCCGCTGCCTCCCGGCGCTCTCAGCGATTATCACCGTCTCTACGACGAGGTGCGGAACCGTCGAGAATGGATGGATCACCTGATATTCGAGAGAAATGCGGCCAGGGACGAGTCGAGTCAACGGGCCGAACTGATCGCGGAGCTCTCCGGGCTCTTGAACACGGCGATGCGCGAGCGCGACGTCGCCGTCGCCCAGGCCGAACGGACCCAGAAGGCCCTCGACCAGATGAGTGAGACCATCAGCTGGAAGCTGACGAAGCCGGTGCGCGGCCTCAAGTCAGGTGTCGGACGTCTCCAGCATCGGGACCCTTCAGACACCTGAGCTCACGTCGGCCAGCGTCGACGACTGGTCGGAGGTCTCGGCGGATTCGCCCTCAGCACGGCGGCGCCTCTGCTGCCGAGAGAGCCGTACGTGGTCGAGGATGACCGTCAGCCCGAGGGCGCCCGAGGTGCCGAGGAGGGGGAAGACCGGGACGAGATAGCGGTAGTCGAAGACCGCCGTGGCGACCGGACCGTAGAGGAGGACAACGGCGCACGCGCCGTACAGCACGCCTTCGGCACCGAGCCGCCGCGCGAAGCCGCGCGTCCTCCCGATGGCGGCGGCGAACCCTGCCAGCAAGGCAAGGGCGAGGAGCGGTCCCGGGAAGTAGAACCAGCGCTGCCAGAAGATCAGCGCGCTGGCCACTGGGCGCACGATGACCGCATGCGCAGAGCGTGATCCGTCAGCCTGTTGGATCCACGCGTCAATGGCCGGAGAGGGGTAGGCGGTCAGATGGTCGCTCCGGAAGACGAAGTCCGTGGCAACGGGGTCGGCGTCGGGCTCCGACGACCGAGCCGGTTTGAAGAAGTCCAGGAAGTCGCCTGTCACCACCGAGAGGTAACTGACCGGCTGGTGCTCAATGACTTTGAGGGCGAAGCTTTGCGCGACCTGATTGGCATCGGGATCCGAGGCCAACGGCTCGCGCAAGAGGGGTGAGTCCGGCCCGAAGTCGTACCAGGTGGGCCACGGACTCCGTGGGCCGGGCGTCGGGCACATGGTCCGCTCGGTCTTCGTCAGGTCGAGGCCCGCGCAACTTGCGAAGGGTGCCACTCTCCCGTAGAGAAACTTCCCGCTGTAGTCCTGCAAGGCGAATTGGCCGTTCGTCGTCTCGAACCAGCCCGCGTAGCCGAGGAGCGGGAGAAGGAAGGAAAGGGCGATGGCCAGCGTCCGCCACAAGCCGAAGCGCCGCGCCAGAGCGAACACGAGGACGGGCACAATCAGGATCAGGCCGACGTTCCGGGTGACCGTGGCGGCAGCGAGTCCGAAGCCGACGAGCGCACACAGCCAGACCGACGGCCGAAGGTTCCAGACGAGCGCAGCGAGGGCGACGACGATGAGGATCTGGAAGAGGCTCTCGCTCAAGATGTTCTCCTCCATCACGAGCTGGAGCGGATCGAAGAGGACGAACAGCGTCCCCAGGACGGCGATCCCCTTCCCGACGCCGAGGTGTCGCAAGAGCGCGTAGGTCACGGTCGCGGTGGCGAGACCCATGACATGCTGGATCGCCGGTACGAGGATCAAGGCGTGCACCGTCAAGACGATGCGCAGGAACACGGCGTAAAGGATCGGCCTCGCCGTTTCGGGTACCAGGTGAGTCGAGTTGTTGAGATAGACGACAGAGTCGCCGGTGAAGAAGAACGCAGGGCGAAAGGTGAAGGTGACGATGGCGCGGAGCAACGCTGCCAAGGCCAGGACCCACAAGAACAGCCGGTGCTCGTGCACCATCGTCCGCCACCGGGGCTGCTGCACCACCGGAGCTTCGGGGGTCATGCCCAAGTGTTCCAGTTCCCGGCCGGCGACTCCCCAATTCGTCCTCCGGCGTGGGCGCGGCCGTCGGCGCGGCGAGCGTGCATCGGCAAGAACGGTGCGCCCGTGGCCGCTCAGGCCGGCGGGGACTGCGGCGACGGGTTCGACAGCCCGAGGCCGTAGCCGGCCAGGAACGCGCCTGCTTCCTCGTGACGCGGATAGGCGCCGGCGAGTGCGTGGAAGTCGCGGGAGTGATCCGGGTGCGTGAGGTGCGCCACCTCGTGCACCAGCACAGAGTCGAGCACCCATTCGGGTACGACGCGCAGGCGGTGTGACAGGCGGATGTCGCCTGAGGAGAAGGAGCACGAGCCCCACCGGGCCGTCTGGTTGGTGACCCAGCGGACGGAGGCCGGGCGGGCCCCGACGAGGTAGCGGTCGCTCAGCTCGATTGCCCGGGCCAGGAGGCCGTCGTCGTCCAGGCCGGATTGCAACCGGTGTCGCGTGAGCAGCCGGTCGACCAACCAGTCGATGGTCTTCTGCCGATTCTCGCCGTCGAGATGCGCCGGCAGCGACACGACGATGCGCCCGGCGACCCACTTGGCCTCCGACGTCTTCTTGCGACGCGTGCTGATGCGGACCTCGACCTCGGGCGCGGACTGTCGGGCACCGCGGTCCTCGACCGGTTCGGGCTCCCTCACAGGGTCTTGCCGCGCCGCGGGGTCCGCTGCCTCTACGGCGGGAGCCGGGGCGTCCGGCGGGGGCCGGGGTTCAAACGAGTGTTCGGGCTCGAAGAGGTCGGCGACGTCGAACAGGGTCACGTCGGGCATTGTGGCCGACAAGTGTGACCGGGTCGTGCATGCCTGGTCAGCATCCCCGCATCGGGCGATGCAGGGTGCCTACCATTTCGGGGCGCCCGTCAGCGGGATCGGGCAGAACCGGAGGGGTCAGATGGCCGCGCTCATGCTTGCCACCAATAGTGGGTTCGTCGGCATCTTCGTCATCATCTACCTGGCGATCATCGTGCTGGAGATCGCGGCTTTGTGGAAGGTGTTCGTCAAGGCGGGTCACCCCGGCTGGGCCGCCATCATCCCGATCTACAACGTCTACGTCCTGCTCAAGGTCATCGGGCGGCCGGGGTGGTGGCTGCTCCTGTTCCTGATCGGCCTCGTCCCGTTCGTGGGCTGGATCGTCGTGTTCGTGATCGGCATCATCATCGCCATCGACCTGGCGAAGTCGTTCGCCAAGAGCACCGGGTTCGCCGTGGGGCTGATCTTCTTGAACTTCATCTTCATCCCGATACTGGGCTTCGGCGAGTCCCGCTACGTCGGTCCGGCTGCGGCGGGTCCCAGGGCGATGTGATCCCGTCCGCGGGCGCCGACGGGGCGCTCTGGACGGGTGCTCAGCCGAGCACGAGCTCGGCCAGGGTGCGCAGGGTGGCGACGTCGCCGTTGACGAGCATCGTGGTGGCGCGCGACTCGCGCCAGGCCTCGAGGTCGTCGCGGATCTTCTCGACCGGACCGACCAGCGCGATGTCCTCCACCATGGCGGTGGGGACGGCCGCCGCCGCATCGTCCTTGCGCCCGTCGAGGTAGGCGTCCTGGATCTTGGTGGCCGCCTCCTCGTAGCCCATGCGGGCGAACACGTCGAAGTGGAAGTTCATCTCCTTGGCGCCCATGCCGCCGATGTAGAGGGCGAGATACGGCCGGAACCCGTCCGCCGCCGCATCCGTGTCGTCACTGATCACGGTGGGGGCGAAGGCCAGGACCTCGAAGTCGTCCGCGCTGCGCCGGGCAGTCGGCCGGGCGAAGCCCTCGTCGAGCGAGGCCTCGAAGGATGACATGGCCCGCGGCGAGAAGAAGATGGGGAACCAGCCGTCGGCGATCTCCGCCGCCAGGGCGACGTTCTTCGGGCCCTCCGCCCCCAAGATGATCGGGATGTCGGCCCGCAGCGGGTGCACGATCGACTTGAGTGGCTTGCCCAGACCGGTACCGCCCGGATAGGGGAGCGGGTAGTGCGGGCCGTCGTTGGTCACGGGCTTCTCGCGGGCGAGGACCTGGCGCACCACGTCGACGTACTCGCGGGTGCGCGCCAGGGGGGCGGGGAAGGGCTGGCCGTACCAGCCCTCGACCACCTGGGGTCCGGACACCCCGAGGCCGAGCACGAAGCGCCCACCCGAGAGATGGTCCATCGTCTGTGCGGCCATGGCCATGGCGGTCGGGGTGCGGGCGGAGAGCTGGCACAGCGACGTGCCGAGGCGCACGCGCTCCGTCTGCGATCCCCACCAGGCCAGTGGCGTGAGGGCGTCGGAGCCGTAGGACTCCGCCGTCCAGACGGAGTCGTAGCCGAGGCGGTCGGCCTCCTTCACGAGCTCCACCGCGTTGGGCGGTGGCCCCGAACCCCAGTAGCCCAACTGCAGGCCGATCTTCATCGTCTTCACGTGCGACTCCTCTCGGGTTCTCCGCGCTCCGCACTTTCTGGAGGCAGTGTGTCAGAACCGGGCGACGATCTCCTCGGCGAACCAGCGCACGGCGCCCAGGCGGGCCTCCAGTGCCACCTCGTCGGGCGTGCCCGGCGCGACGTCGACGAACATCCACGGCGCGCACACGAAGTCGGTCACGCCCGCGTCGGCGAAGCGGCGGTACAGGTCGACGGTGGGCGGCTCGTTCAGCGACAGGTAGACGGTGAAGCCCTCTTCGTCGCGGTCGGCCTTCTTCAGCGCGTCGTGCAGCTCCGCCAGGTGGATCCACGCCTCCTCCTCGCTGTAGGCGCCCGCGGCGATCCAGCCGTCGCACAGGGCCGCCGTCCGGCGCAGGGCGACGGGGGAGTGGCCACCGCCGATGATCGGCACCGGCTCGGTGGGGGCGGGCTCCATCTGGCACTCCGGGACGTCGTAGTACTCGCCGTGGTGCTCCACCCACCCGCCCTGCCACAGCGCGCGTAGGGCGACGATCATTTCGTCGAGCCGCTTGCCGCGGGTGCTGAAGTCCTGGCCGGTCAGGTCGAATTCCTCCTTGCACCAGCCCACCCCGACGCCCAGGCGGACCCGGTTGCCCGACAGCACGGCGGCGGTGCCCACCGAACGGGCCACGCTGATGAGATCGCGGGCGGGGGCGATGTAGACCGCCGTCGTGAAGAGCAGGTTCTGCGTGGCGGCCGCCATGGCGGCGATGCTGACGATCGAGTCGGGCCACGGGGTGTCGCTCCCCCAGCTGGGGGAGCCGTCGTCGCTCGTGGAGTAGGTGTAGCGCGACTCGAGGTGACGCGGGTTGACCAGGTGGTCCGAGATGTTGATCCCCCCGTACCCCGACTCGTCACTGGCGCGGGCGATCGGTAGCAGCTGGCTCGTCGGCAGGAAGGCGACGGACTGATGGAAGCGGATCGGGCGGTCGGTCATCCTCGACCGCCTCAGCGGGCCCGGGCCGGCAGCGGGGTGCCGCCGACGGGCGCGGAAGGGGCGAACGCGACGGGGATGTGCTTGGTCCCGTTGATGAAGTTCGACTGGAGCCGCTGCACCTCGCCGTCCAACCGGATATCGGGCAGGCGGTCCAGGACGCGGTCGAACATGACCATGATCTCCATGCGGGCCAGGTTCGCCCCCAGGCAGAAGTGGGGCCCGCCGCCCCCGAACGCGATGTGGTTGTTGGGGGAGCGCGTGATGTCGAACGAGTCGGGATTCTCGAAGGCCGACTCGTCGCGGTTGGCCGAGGTGTGCCAGAACACGATCTTGTCGCCCTCCTTGATGTCCTGCCCGCGCAGCTCCATATCGCCGGTCGCGGTGCGGCGGAAGTGCATGACTGGTGTCACGTAGCGCAGCATCTCCTCCACGGCGCTCGGCAGGAGCGAACGGTCCCGGCGCAGCAGCTCCCACTGCTCGGGGTGATCGAAGAAGGCGGTCATGGCGCCCGACATGAGGTTCCGGGTCGTCTCGTTCCCGGCAACGATCAGGAGAAGGAAGAACAGGTCGAGCTCGAGCTGGTCGAGCTTCTCACCCTCCACCTCGGCGTCGATCAGGACCGAGACCAGGTCCTGCCGGGGTTGGAGCCGGCGGCTGGTCGCCAGCTCCTCGGCGTAGCTGTAGACCTGCATGGCGGACTCACCCGGGTCGGCGCCGGGCACCTGGTACTCGGGGTCCTCGGAGCCGATCATGCGGTTCGACCAGTCGAAGACCATGCGCCGGTCCTCCTGGGGGACCCCGAGGAGCTCCGCGATGACCAGGAGGGGGAGCTCGGCCGCCATCTCCTCGACGAAATCGGCCGTGCCGCGCTCGCAGACGGCGTCGATGATGCCGTCGGCGTACCCGACGATCTGCTGCTCGAGGTCCCGCACCATCTTGGGGGTGAAGCCATGGTTCACCAGCCGCCGGTAGCGGGTGTGCATGGTCGGGTCCATGTTGACCATCATCAGCTGCTGCTGGGCCAGTTGGTCGTCGTCCATCTCGTTGAAGAGGGAGCCACGGCGCGCCGAGGAGAAGTGCTCCCAGTCCCGGTTGACCTGGACGCAGTCGTCGTAGCGGGTGATGGCCCAGAAGCCGCCGCGGGGGGCGGCGTCCTCGCGGTGCCAGTACACCGGCGCCTCCCGGCGCAGCTCGGCGAACCACTGGTGGGGCACTCCGGCCACGAAGTTGCGCCCGTCGATGAGATCGATCTCCTCGAGGCTCAAGGCCCCCCCTTTCGCGCACCCCGGCGGCCCACCCCACGTCGCCTGGCGCCTGCCCTTTCGGGGCAATTTCGAGAACGTGTGTCAGCGATCATAGGCACAGACCCGGGAGACGCCTCCGGCCCCGGGGGCCGATGGGCCGAGCGGGTAGGTTCACCGGGACGGCCGTCGGGATACCCCGACCGGGGCCAAGCGAAGCGAGGACGAAGTCGTTGACCTACTGCCTGGCCCTGCGCCTCCACGAGGGCATGCTCTTCCTGGCCGACACCCGAACGAACGCGGGCGTCGACCAGGTCGGCACCTACCGCAAGCTGCACGTGCTCGAACCCGCCCCCGATCGCCTGTTCGTGATTGAGTCGGCCGGCAGCCTGGCGACCACGCAGGAGGTCCTCGACCGGATGGCCCGTGACCTCGCCGCCGGGGAGGCGACCGAGAGCCTGGTCACGGTCGACCACCTGTTCGAGGCGGCGCTCTACCTCGGGCGCCTGAGCCGGGAGGTGGCCGCCGGGCACAAGGAGGCGCTGCGCGAGGTGGGGGCCGACGGCACGGCCACGTTCATCCTGGGGGGCCATATCGGTGACGAGTCGCCCGACATCCTCCTCGTGTACCCCGAAGGCAATTACATCCGCGCCTCGGACGACCGGCCGTTCCTGCAGATCGGGGAGAGCAAGTACGGGAAGTTCATGCTGGAGCTGGCGGTCGAGGCCCACGTCGACCTGGTGACGGCGGCCAAGATCGCGCTGGGGTCCATGCTCAGCACGGCGCGGGCCAACCTCTCGGTGGGGCCGCCCTACGACATCGGCATCTACTTCAACGAGTCGCGCTCGCTCAGCCAATTCCGCATCGAGAGCGACTCACCCTTGCTCGAGAAGCTGCGCAAGGTCTGGGAGCGCCACCTCCTCGAGGGGATCGCCGAGCTCCCGGCCATCACCCAGGACGACCTGACGGAAGTGGACGACCCGACGTAGCGAGCAGGCTGGGCCGTCGTCGCCCGCCCGCCGCGGCACCACGACGGGCTCCGCACCGGACCACGAGGAGACGCATGGACGAGGGCAACGTTCCCGACGAGCAGCCGACGGTGGAATGGGTCTCCACCGGATCCCTCCCGTCCGACCGTGAGGTGGAGGAGGTCGTCTCGGGCGGCTACGAGCGCTTCCGGCAGCTGGACGAGGGGAGGGTGGCCGACTACATCCCGGCCCTGGCCCAGGCCTCGCCGGAGGCCTTCGGCGTGTGCGTGGCCGGAGTGCAGGGGCGGGTCTTCGCCGTGGGCGACGCCGAGCAGGAGTTCACCATTCAGAGCATCTCCAAGCTCTTCGTGTTCGCCTTGGTCTGCAACACCATCGGTCCCGAGGAGGCCCGTCACAAGCTGGGGGTCAACAGCACCGGGCTGCCCTTCGACTCGGTGATGGGCATTGAGCTCAACGAGGACCGCACCATGAACCCGATGGTCAACGCGGGCGCCCTCGCCACCACCAGCTTGGTGCCGGGGGCGTCGCCCGAGGAGAAGTTCGAGCGCATCGTCGCCACTCTCTCGGTCTTCGCCGGGCGGCCGCTGGTCATGGATGACGTGGTGTACCGGTCCGAGGCGGCGACCAACGACCGCAATCGCGGCATCGCGCACCTCCTGGCCGGCTACGGGCGCATGTACTGCGATCCCGACGTCGCCACGGACATCTACACGCGCCAGTGCTCCCTGCTCGTGAGCGCGCGCGACCTGGCCGTCATGGGGGCGACCCTGGCCGACGGCGGGGTGAACCCGCTGACCGGCGCGGCGGGCGATCGCGTCGGGATGCTGCCGGCGCGTCCTGGCCGTCCTCGCCACGGCCGGTCTCTACGAGCGGTCCGGGGACTGGCTCTACGACGTCGGCCTGCCGGGGAAGAGCGGGGTCAGTGGGGGCCTGGTGACCGTGTCCCCGGGGAAGGGCGGGGTCGGTGTGTTCTCGCCGCCGCTCGACGAGGCGGGCAACAGCGTGCGCGGCCAGCGCATGACGACGTACCTCTCGGAGCGTCTGGGGCTGAATCTGTTCGCTTCCGCCCCGCGCCTCGAGGAACCACCAGCCCGGAGGGGTTGACAGCGGGCATCTACAAGTAAATACTTGTACAAGGAACTGATTGAAAATACCTGAAAGGATGCCCCATGGACACCGCAACCGACCCCTCCGGGTTCACCGAGACCACCGAGGACTTCCAGCGCACGGCAACCGTCACCGCTTCACCGGCGGCGGTTCTCGAGGCCCTGAGCTCCACCCACGGCATCGACGGCTGGTGGGGTGACACCGTCGGCTCGACCAAGGAGGGTGGCACCTTCGAGGTCGGGTTCGGCAGTGATCGTCGGATCGTCCTCACCGCTGCTGTGGTCGATCAGCGGCGCGTCGAATGGATGGTCGAGGCGGCCCCGCACACACCCGAGTGGGTCGGGACGACCATCGTCTTCGACATCACGCCAGCCGCCGACGGAACCGAGCTGCGGTTCCGTCACCACGGGCTTACCCCACGGCTCGAGTGCTTCGACATGTGCCATGCGGGCTGGACGCACTACCTGGCCAGCCTGGTCGACTACGTCGACCTCGGTACGGGCCACCCGTACCGGCACGGACGTGAGGGCCGTGACACCGACGGCGGGTCCTGAGGAGCGGGTGCCATCGTGACCTGGACTGCGGAGAAGGCGAGCGTCGACGCGCCCGACGAGCCCGACGAGCCCGACGCGGTGCTGCGGGCGCTCGCCGAACCGCACCGACGCGCCATCCTCCGACTCGTCCAGCACGATGAGCTCCCCGCCGGACAGATCGCCGGCCACTTCGAGCTGACGCAGCAAGCGGTCAGCCAGCATCTCGCCGTCCTCAAGCGCGCCGGCCTCCTCGACGAGCGA
This sequence comes from uncultured Acidimicrobiaceae bacterium, assembly GCA_963826835.1. Classification (GTDB taxonomy): domain Bacteria; phylum Actinomycetota; class Acidimicrobiia; order Acidimicrobiales; family RAAP-2; genus Bog-473. Next base: position 56,508 of record CAWGYK010000006.1, on the reverse strand, counting down.
CGCGAGGGCACCCGACGCCTCTACTTCTTCAGGTCCGCGTCGCTCGAGCCGCTGCGCGACCTGCTCGAGGAGTTCTGGCCCGACGCACTGGGCCGGCTGAAGCAAGCGATCGAAGAGACGCATCCGAGGGAAACGAGTTGACTATGTCCATGCGGGACCCCGTCGTCGCCAGTATCCGCATCGCTGCGGCGCCCGAAGTCGTGTTCCCGTATTTCACCGACCCGGATCTCGTGACGACGTGGCTCGCGGAGAGGGCCGAGCTCGATCCGCGGCCCGGCGGCCTCTTCGCCATCGACGTGGACGGCGGACAGGCTCGAGGCTCCTACGTCGAGATCGACCCGCCCCGACGGGTCGTGTTCACCTGGGGGATCCCGGGCGATCCCGAGCTCCCGGACGGCAGCAGCAGGGTCGAGGTCGTCCTCGCCGCCGAGGGCGACGACACCGTGGTCACCCTGACCCACCGCGACCTGCCCGCAGGAAAGCGCCCCTCGCACCAAGAAGGGTGGGAGCGGCACCTCGGAGGGCTGGTCAGCGCCGCCGGGACCGCCGCCGCGAGCTGAACTCTCAGAGGCCGCCGAGGCCGCAGAGGCCGGCTTTGGGACCGCCGAGTTGTCGGTCTGCGCCCGCGCCCCAGTCGCATTGATTGCGAATCGGAAGTAGTACCTTCACAGTCGATGCGAGACCTTCTTATCATGGTGCCGACGCGCAGTCGACCGGACGGTCTCCGTCGATTGGTCGATGCGATCGAGCGGACGTGTACGGGTGACTATCAGATCCTCGCGCTACTGGATTCGGATGACGCACACAACTATGAGCCGATCGATGGGGTGTGGTACCTGATCAAGGATCGGCAGCGATTCGTTGCCTGGACGAACGACGCGGCGCGCCTGTACGCAGACGAGTTCCGAATCGTCAGTGCGATCGGCGACGATTGCGTTCCCAGAACCAAGGGCTGGGATGCCGTTGTCGTCGAGACACTCCGGCTGCTCGGCACCGGCCTGTGCTACGGCAACGATCTCCTGCAGGGCGAAGATCTCCCCACCGTGTGTTTCATGACGTCGGACATCGTTCGGACGTTGGGCTACATGAGCCCTCCCGCACTGACGCACATGTACTGCGACAATTTCTGGTTGGAGCTCGGGAGGGGTCTGGACAGGATCCGCTACCTCGCCGAGGTCGTGATCGAACATCTTCATCCGTCGAAGGGAAAGTCGGCGAGCGACGCCGTCTATGAGGAAAGCGACGCACTCATGGAGCGGGACAGGCTCGCGTTCGAGGATTACATGCGCCACGGATTCGACGCCGACATCGCCCGGGTGAAAACGATGGTTGCGCAAGGGTCGAGTGGATCCTCGGATGCACAACTCGATCTACGGGACCGCAGGGCCTCTGGCACTCGCACGATCGACGGACGAGATGTTCCGATCCTGATCACTTGTCGTGATCGGGTCGAAGCGTTGGGTCTTCTTGTCTCCTGGCTCGAACGGGCCGGATACAGACGACTTGTCTTCGTGGACAATGCTTCAACCTTCGGTCCACTTCTCTCCTATTACCAGGACACTCCCCATCAGGTGCTCAGACTCAATCGGAACGTCGGTCATCTTGCCGTCTGGGATGCCCATGTCCTCGAGGAGATCGGTCACAGAGGTCCTTACGTCGTGACGGATTGCGACGTCGTTCCTGCTGACGACGCGCCCCCCGATGCGGTCGACCATTTCGCCGACCTTCTCTTCCGATACAGCGATGTCGACAAGGTGGGCTTCGGGCTGCGCATCGACGACCTTCCCGAGGCATATCAGTTCCGGTCCGAAGTCTTTGACTGGGAGTCCAAGTTCTGGGAGTCGGAGGTGGAGCCGGGCGTCTTCCGGGCGGATATCGACACGACATTTGCCCTCTATCGATCGACTGTCTCGGGCGGTTCGTACCGAGCATTGAGAACGGGGCCCCCGTATGTGGCCCGACATCTGCCCTGGTACGTGGACTCGTCCCATCTGTCCGAGGAGGACGAGTACTACCGCGAGCATGCCCTGCCGACAGTGGGCAATTGGGACCGCGCCCAATTGCCCGAAGCTCTCCGAGAGAAGATCGAATCGCGTCGGGAGGAACGGGCCGGTGGTGGCGAGCAGGCCTCCACTTCGTCGGCCGGCGGGGACCCCGGTGCGCAGCACGACCCGCGGGGGCTGGCCGAGAGTGAGCTGTTCGAACTGGCAACACTGGACATCTCGAGTCAGCTCGCCGCCGAGCGCAAGGCCCGGCAGGCCGCCGAGAAGGAGCTCAGCGCGATCCGGGGCACGCTGTCGTATCGCTGGATGATGCCGGCGCGGATGCTGCGAGCCAAGATGAGGAAGAACACCCCGTGACCCAACCCGTGCACTCCTGAGGTTCTTGGACCGGCGCAGCGACACGTGTGGCCCGCCGCCATCCCGCCGCCCGGGAGGCACGCGCCTCAGAGAGGGGTGGCCCCACTCGGTTGGCCAGAACGAGAACGTGTTACAGTTTTTACAGCGCGGCCTTGACCTGGCAGGGACCGCAGAGTGCACGCGAGGCTGCCCCACGATGTTCCTCGAAGAGAGCCCCGAACAGCAGCAGCTGCGGGCCGAGTTGCGCCAGTACTACCGCGAGCTCCTCACCGACGAGGTGCGCGCCGGACTGGCCGAGGGCGGCGAGGGCGGCGAGGCCTGGGGCAAGGTGGTGCGCCAGATCGGCAAGGACGGCTGGCTCGGCATCGGGTGGCCGAGCGAATTCGGTGGCCAGGGCCGTCCGGCGACGGACCAGTTCATCTTCTTCGACGAGACGCGGCGCGCCGGTGCGCCGTTTCCCTTCGTCACCATCAACACGGTCGGGCCGACCATCATGCGCTTCGGCACCGACGAGCAGAAGACGTTCTTCCTCCCGCAGATCCTGGCGGGCGAGCTCAACTTCGCCATCGGGTACACCGAGCCCGAGGCCGGCACCGACCTGGCGTCGTTGCGCACGCGGGCGGTGCGCGACGGCGAGGAGTACGTCGTGAACGGGGCGAAGATCTTCACCAGCGGCGCCGATCAGGCCGACTACATCTGGCTGGCCGTGCGGACCGACCCGGACGTGCCCAAGCACAAGGGCATCTCGATCCTGTGTGTCCCGACGACGTCCACCGGGTTCGAGTGGTCGATCATCCACACGGTCGGAGGGCTGACGACGACGCAGACGTTCTACGACAACGTGCGTGTGCCCGTGGCCAACCGCGTCGGGGACGAGAACGAGGGCTGGCGCATGATCACCACCCAGCTCAACCACGAGCGGGTGGGCCTGGCCGCCTGGAGCGGGCTGGCCATCTCGCTCTACGAGGACATCGTGGCCTGGGCGGCCACGCAGCAGACGGACGACGGCAGGACGCTGATCGACCAGGGCTGGGTGCAGATGGATCTCGCCAAGTGCCACGCCGAGCTCGAGGCCATGTGGTTGCTCAACTGGCGGATGGCCGTGCACGTCGGCGCCGGCGAGCTCACCGGGGCGGAGTCGTCGTCGATCAAGGTCTTCGGGACCGAGCGGATTCTCGAGGTGGTGCGCCTGCTGCTGGGGGTGGCGGGCACGGTCGGCTACCTCGTCCCCGGTTCGCCCGGCGCGCTGCTGCGGGGCCGCCTCGAGGCCACGGCGCGCCAGGCGCAGGTCAACACGTTCGGGGGCGGGGTGAACGAAGTGCAGCGCGAGATCGTGGCCACGGCGGGGCTCGGCATGACGCGGGGGCGCGGTGAGCGCGGCGAAGGCGTCGACGGGATCGACGGGATCGACGGGATCGACGGAGCGCTTCGAGGAGCTGGCTGCGTACCCGGACCACAGCGCCGAGCTGGCGACGCTGGTCGGGCAGGCGGCCGGTGCGCCGAACCTGGCACCCGATGCGGTCAACGCACCGATGATCCGGCACTGGGTCGAGGCGATGGGCGACCACAACCCGGTCTACGTGTCCGACGACGCGGCACGGGCCGCCGGCTACGACCAGATGATCGCTCCGCCGACCATGCTGCAGGCCTGGATCATGCGGGGTCTGCGTGCCTCGCTGCTCATTGAGGAGACCCGGGCAGCGGCCGGCGCCGACCAGGATGTCGTCGACACGAATGCCGCCGAGAGCGATGTCGCCAGTGGGCCCGGACCCAACGAGAGGATGATGAGCCTGCTCGACGACGAGGGGCTGACCTCCGTCGTGGCCACCAACTGCGATCAGCACTACGGGCGCCCCCTCGTGGTGGGGGACCGGCTGCTGGTGCGCTCAGTCATCGAGGCGATCTCGGACCCCAAGCGCACGGGGCTCGGGACCGGGCGCTTCATCACGACCCGGCTCGACTACGTGGCCGTCCCTGACGCCGACGTTCCCGTGGGGCCGGCGTCGACCGCGGAGGCGGCGGCGCTCTTCGAGGCCGGCGAGTCCGTGGCCACCATGCGCTTCCGCATCCTCAAGTTCCTCCCGCCCACCCGCGAGCCGGCGCGCCCGCCGCGCCCGCGGCCGGCGCTCACCCAGGACAACGCGTTCTGGTTCGAGGGTGCCCGTGAGCACAGGCTGCTCATCCAGCACTGCACCTCGTGCGGCACCCTACGCCACCCGCCGCTGCCCGCCTGTGCCAATTGCGGCTCCCTCGAATGGGACACCGTGGAGTCGAGTGGCCGCGGCACCCTGTTCTCCTACGCCGTGGTGCACTACCCGCAGGTGGCCTCGTTCGAGTACCCGCTCCCGATCGGCCTGATCGAGCTGGAGGAGGGGACACGGGTGGTGGCCAACCTCGGCGGCGTCGAGCTCGGCGACATCGTGATCGGCATGACGGTGCGGGCCGAGTTCGTCGACCACGACGAGGAGCTGTCCCTGCCCGTTTTCGTGCCGGCGGGGGAGGGAGCCTGATGGACTTCACGCCGAGTGACGAGCAGCTGGCCGTGTCCGAGGCGGCTACAGGCCTCTTCTCGGGCCTGGTGGACGCCGAGCGGGTGGCCGCCGTGGAGGCCAGCGACGAGCGCATCGACCGCGACCTGTGGGCGGCGTTGGCGGGCGCCGACCTCCTGGGTCTGGCCATCGATGAGGCCGATGGCGGCGCCGGCTACGGCCTCATGGAGCTCTGCCTCCTCTTGGAGGCGCAGGGCAACGCCGTGGCGCCCGTGCCGCTGTGGGCCACGCTCGTGCTGGGGGCGCTGCCTGTAGCACGCTTCGGGTCGGAGGCGCAGCGCACCCGGTGGCTGCCCGGCGTGGTCGCGGGCGGGGTGATCCTCACCGCGGCGCTGACCGGCGCGGTGACCAGCCCCACGTGCATGCCACCCGTGCACGCCACGGCGTCGGGAGAGGGCTGGGTCCTCGACGGCACCGAGCTCGCCGTGCCGCAAGCCCACCTGGCAGCCCGCATCGTCGTGCCGGCCCGCACCGAGGGGGGTGGAGTGGTGCTCGCACTGGTCGACCCGCAGGCGGCGGGCGTCACGCTCGAGCGGGCCGCGACGACCAACCGCGAGATCCATCCGCACCTGCATCTCGCCGGCGTGGCCGTGGCGCCGGAGGACGTCCTCGTCGGCCCGGGGCTGGGGCACGCCGCCCTCGACTTCGTGGTGGTGGCCGCGACGATCTCGCTGTGCGCACTGCAGGTCGGCGTCTGCGAAGCGGCGCTCACGAAGACGGCGGCCTATCTCAACTCGCGCCAGCAGTTCGGACGGCCCCTCAGCACGTTCCAGGCCACCATGCTGCGGGCGGCCGACGCCGCCATCGACATCGAGGCGATGCGGGTGACCTGGCAGAACGCGGCGTGGCGCTTCGACACCGGTCGCGATGCGGCGGACGCCGCCCGCGTGGCCAAGTGGCAGGCGGCCGAGCGCGGGCAGCGGACGGTACACGCCACCCAGCACCTGCACGGGGGCCTAGGGGCGGACATCTCCTACCCGATCCACCGCTACTTCCTGTGGGGGAAGCAGATCGAACTGCTGTTGGGTGGCCCGAGTGTGCAGCTGGCGCGGCTCGGAGCAGACATTGCTGAACGCGCCCTCATCCGGGCCGAGGCGGCGCAGTGAGCGCGCCGACGTTCTCCGACGTGGAGGTGGGCGACGAACTTCCCGTCCTGGTGCTCCCGATCACGCGCACCCTGATCGTGTCCGGAGCCATCGCCAGCCGGGACTACCAGGACGTGCACCACGATTCCGTGCTCGCCAGGGAGCGCGGATCCAAGGACATCTTCATGAACATCCTGACCACCAACGGGTTGGTCGGGCGTTATGTCACGGACTGGTCGGGGCCGCGCAGCCGGCTCTCGGAGGTCAACATCCGGCTCGGCGCGCCGAATCATCCCGACTGCACCATGACGCTGACGGGGTCGGTCACGGAGAAGGGGTCGCCGACCGACGACGGTCTGTACGGCACCGTGACCGTCTCCCTCCGGGGCGCCAACGAGCTGGGCGACCACGTCACCGGCACGGTCGTCCTCCTCCTCCCGATCGGGGACGGGTCCTCCGAGGACGCGGCGGCGCCGGCGGCGGGGGCGTGATGGCACGTTCCCACTCGTTCTCCGGTTCGACCGCCATCGCCGGCATCGGCGCGACCGAGTTCTCCAAGAACTCGGGGCGCTCGGAGTTGCGGCTCGCAGTTGAGGCGGTGGCGGCCGCGCTCGAGGACGCCGGCATCGCGCCGTCAGAGGTGCAGGGCATGGTGACGTTCAGCTCGGACACCAATCCCGACATCGACATCGCGCGCAGCCTGGGCATCGGCGACCTGACGTTCTTCAGCCGCATCCACTACGGCGGGGGCGCCGCCTGCGCCACCATCCAGCAGGCGGCGCTGGCCGTCTCCTCGGGTGTCGCCGAGGTCGTGGTCTGCTACCGGGCCTTCAACGAGCGCTCGGGGAGTCGCTTCGGTGCGGGCGTCCAGGGCAGGGCCCCACTACCCACGGCGGAGAACGCGCACATGGCGTCGTACCTTCCCGTCGGCCTGCTCACCCCGGCCTCGTGGGTGGCCATGGCGGCACAGCGCTACCTGCACATGACCGGTGCGACGAGCGAGGACCTGGGGCGGGTGGCGGTGGCCGACCGTAAGCACGCGGCGACCAACCCGAAGGCCTGGTTCTACGAGCAGCCCATCACGCTGGAAGAGCACCAGGCCAGCCGCTTCATCGTGGAGCCGCTGCACCTCCTCGACTGCTGCCAGGAGACCGACGGAGGCCAGGCGCTGATAGTTACCTCCCTGGAGCGGGCGCGCGACCTGCGCACCGTCCCGGTCGTCATCCGGGCGGCCGCCCAGGGCTCCGGCGCGGGTCAGGACATGATGACCAGCTACTACCGCGACGACCTGCTGGGGTTGCCGGAGATGGGCGTGGTGGCCCGCCAGCTCTGGGAGACCTCGGGGCTCGGCCCGGCCGACATGCAGGCCGCCATCCTTTACGACCACTTCACCCCCTATGTGCTGTACCAGCTCGAGGAGCTCGGGTTCTGCGCCAAGGGCGAGGCCAAGGAATTCGTGCGCGACGGCCGCCTCGAGCTCGGCGGCGCGCTGCCGATCAACACCCACGGTGGCCAGCTCGGGGAGGCGTACCTGCACGGCATGAACGGGATCGCTGAGGGAGTCCGGCTGGTGCGCGGCACCTCGGTCAACCAGGTACCCGATCTCGAGCACGTCGTGGTGACGGCGGGGACCGGCGTGCCGACCAGCGGGCTGGTCCTCGGCGTCGATCGCTGACCGACGCCGACGCCGATGCCGACGCCGACGCCTCGACTCAGATCGGGCGGTCGCCGACGGCGGCCTCGAGCGCAGCGGCGTCCTCGGCGTGCAACCGCCGGTAGGGGCCGCCCTTGTCGGGTTGCCACAGGACCGGGTCGGCGCAGTTCCACCGTTCGGCGCGCAACGATCGTTTCAGCACCTTGTTGGTGGCGGTGGCGGGCAGCGTGGCGCTCATGCGCACGAAACGGGGGCCCCACTTGGTGCCGAGGTCACTCTGCGCGGCCAGGAACGACAAGAGCCCCTTCGCGTCGAGCGTGTCCAGGCCGGGCCGCAGTTGCACCGCGGCCATGACCTGGTCCCCGACCACCGGGTCCGGCACGGGGTAGACCGAGGCCAGCACGACGTCAGGGTGGCGCTGCAAGATGCGCTCGATCGGGGCCGACGCGAAGTTCTCCCCGTCGACCCGGAGCCAGTCGTGATCCCGGCCGGCGAAGTAGAAGAAGCCCGCGTCGTCGCGGTAGGCCAGGTCGCCCGTCCAGTACCAGCCCTCACGGAGGCGTGCCCTCTCGGCCTCACCGTTTCGCCAGTAACCCTCGAAGCCGGCGCCACCCGCCTTGGACACCAATTCGCCAATGGCGTCCTCGGCGTTGAGCAGCCGGCCATTGTCGTCGAAGAGGGCGGGCGGGCACTCGTTCCCGCTGGCCGGGTCGAGCACGACGGTGCCCTCAGGCGCCCGCCCCAGGGCACCCGGTGGCGTGTCCGGTGTCCGCTGCACCGTCGCGCCCCCCTCGGTGGATCCGTAGGAGTCGGTCACGGCGACGCCGAACCGCTCGGCGAACTGGGCGACGTCGTCAACCGTCCCCTCGTTCCCGAAGGCGCGCACGAGCGGGTTGTCGGCGTCGTCGGGCTGCTCGGGTGTGGCCAGGATGAACGACAGCGGCTTTCCGACGTAGTTGAAGTACGTGGCGCCGGCGGCCCGCACGTCAGGGAGGAAGCCCGAAGCGGAGAAGCGGCCCGACGAGGGGAGGGCGAAGGCCGAGCCGGCCACGAGTGCCGGGCCCCAGCCCGCCATCAGCGCGTTGGAATGGAAAAGCGGCATGGAGAGGTAGCAGACGTCGGCCGGCTCGAGCGAGTACATCTGGGCCACGATGCCCGCGATGCGGGCCAAGCGGCCCTGGCTGCACAGGCACGCCTTCGGCGCGCCCGATGTCCCCGAGGTGAAGAGCAGGTAGCCGAGGGTCCCGGGGGTGACCGAGGGGTCGGCCACGGCCGCCGGGTCCGCCCCCGCGTGTGGCTCCAGCGCGTCCCGGGCGGCCTTGGTGTCGAGTACCAGGACGTGCTCGTTGGCGCGCCCAACCTCGCCGAGAGTGTCGCCGATGCGAGCCCCCTCCACCAGGGGCAGGTAGGTCGAGTCGGTGATCAGGAACTGGCACTCGGTGTGCGAGAGGTCCCGTACCAGCTCGTCCCCGCGGTGCGTCGGATTGGCTCCGACCACCACCGCGCCGGCCAACGCGGCCGCCTCGAGCCAGTAGACGAACTCGGGCACGTTGTCGAGCATGACGGCGACGTGGAAGGGGCCGTCCTGGCGCCTCTCCTGCAGCCAGGCCGCCCGCGCCGCCGCCCGCCTGGCCACCTCGGCGTGGCTCAGGCGGAGGTCGTTCGCCACCAGTCCGAGCGCATCGACGTCGGCCAGGGCCAGGACGGCGCCCGTGATCGTCTCCGGGGTCGGCCCGATTGCCGGACCGGGCGCCGCCGGTGGTGGCTCAGCAGGGGTCACCGCATTCTCCAAACGTCTCTGACCTGGGATGGAACTCCCATTAATGGAACACGTTGCATTTTACTCGGACCCGTGTTACCGTCGCAGGAACGCCGGCGGAACGGACCGCGGCACCGTAGACGAGGACGTGCGAAGGAATGGAATTCGGCATCTTCAACGCCGCGTGCGTATTGCCCCGGTACGTCGAGCAACACGGAGCATCGGCGGAGCACGACCGGATCATGGACGAGGTCGCGTTCATCGTGGCGGCCGACAAGGCCGGCTTCAAGTACACGTGGGCCTCCGAGCACCACTTCCTGACCGAGTACTCGCACCTCTCCGCTTCCGAGTCCTTCCTCGCTTTCGTGGCGGCCAAGACCAGCAACATCCACATCGGTTCGGGCATCTTCAACATCACGCCGCCGGTGAACCATCCCGCTCGCATCGCGGAGCGCGTCGCCATGCTCGACCACCTCTCCGAAGGTCGCTTCGAATTCGGCACCGGCCGGGGCTCGTCGACGACCGAGCAGCGGGGCTTCGGGATCGAGGACCCCGATCTCACCCGCGAGATGGTGGCCGAGACTCTGCCCCAGATCGTGCGCATGTGGAAGGACGAGGACTACAGCTACGACGGCAAGTTCTTCTCGATGCCGTCCCGTAACGTGCTGCCCAAGCCCTACTCGAAGCCCCATCCGGCCATCTGGATGGCCGCCGGAAGCCCGTCCACCTTCGACCTGGCCGCCGAGCTCGGTGTCGGCGTGCTCTGCTTCGGCTTCTCCACGCCCGATCAGCTCACCCCGCTGGTCAGCCGGTACAAGGAGAAGATCCAGGACTGCACCGACCCCGTGGGCGGCTTCGTGAACAACAACGTGATGATCACGTCGCAGATGATCTGCATGGAGGACGGCGCCAAGGCGCGCAAGACGTTCCTCGAGGCCGACTCCAACTACCACCTGAGCCTGGTCTTCCGCTATCTCGACACCTTCCCGAGGCCTCCGGGCATTCCGGAGTGGCCTGAGATCATTCCCGGCATGGACGCGGCCACGCTGGACGCCGCCATCGCAGCCGGTGTCACCGCGATCGGCACGCCCGACGAGGTGGGCAAGGCCGTCGAGAGTTTCGTGGCGACCGGCGCCGACCAGCTGTCGTTCGGGATGCTCTCGACCTCCATGCCGATCGAGGCGTGCGAGGAGGCAACCGAGACGTTCGGCAAATACGTGCTGAAGGACTTCGACAAGGACCCGGTGCACCTCACCACGAAGCTGCGCCTCGCCGCCGGCGGCAAGTAGCGGCGGGCTATAGGCGGAATTCGCCGGCCTGCATCCGTCGGTCGATCTCCGCGGCCACCTCGGCCGGACCGCGCGTCCCGGAATCCACCAGGTGGCGTTCCTCCGTTCCCTGACCCTCGAACTGCGTCCACAGATCGTCGACCACGCCGGCGTCCGCCAAGGCCCCGGCGTGCGGTGGCTCGAGCCTGCGACTCTGCACCCGCTGCTGCACCACGCCGATGGGAGCGCAGAGCACTGCGTAGTCGATGTCGACGCCGTGAGGATTGCACGCCGCCACGAAGAGGTCGAGCATGAACGGGTAGAGGATGCCTTCACCGACCGTGAAGTAGCCGCCCCGGGCGAACGTCACCACTGCTTCGGCCGCGGCGCGGAGCACGACCCGATTCTGCGCATGCGCCTCCTCGCGCCAGGGCTCGATCGCCCCCCGCCGCAGCTTGGCGAAGAACCAGTCCAGGTCGAGGCAGGCCGAGGGGTCGTGGCGGTCCGCCACCAGCGGCGCCACCGTGGTCTTGCCGCAGCCGGGCGAGCCGGTGAGAAGGAGGAGGCGGGCAGTCGGCACCCGTGCATCATCGCGTGGGGCGAGGCCTGGGTTGCCTCCGATGGATCCGTCCTGCTTATGCCGTCCCGGCGTCAACGCACTGCGGTAGCGCTCAGCTCGACGACGCCACCCCCACCACCGGCTTGTTCAGCACCACGCCTCCCTCGGACCCGTAGAAGTTGGCGTCCCCGTAGTTGAAGATGCCCCCGTCTGACGCGGCGATCCAGTACCCGCGGCCGTCGGGCGTGGCCGCCAGCCCGACGGCCGGCTTGTTCAACGGTGCCCCCCCGGCGGACCCGAAGAAGCCGGCATCGCCGAAGTTGAAGATCCCCCCGTCCGAGGCGACGAGCCAGTACCCCTGCCCGCTCGCCGTCGCCGCCATGCCGACGATCGGCTTGTTCAGCGGCTTGCCGCCCATGGAGCCGTGGAAGAGGGCGTCGCCGAAGCTGAAGATGCCCCCGTCGGACGCGACGAGCCAGTACCCCTGCCCGCTCGGTGTGGCCGCCATGCCGACGATCGGCTTGTTCAGCGGCTTGCCGCCCATGGAGCCGTGGAAGAGGGCGTCGCCGAAGCTGAAGATGCCCCCGTCGGACGCGACCAGCCAGTATCCGCCTTCGTCAGGGGTGGCGGCCATGCCGACGATCGGTGCGTTGAGCGGCGTGCCGCCCATGGAGCCATGGAAGGTGGCGTCCCCGTAGGTGAAGATCCCCCCGTCGGAGGCCGCCAGCCAGTAGCCGCCCTTGGACGCGGTCGGCGCCATCGCCACCACCGGCTTGTTCAGCACCAGACTGCCGGCGGAGCCGTAGAAGCCTGCGTTGCCGAAGGTGAAGATCCCCCCGTCGGAGGCGACCATCCAGTACGACGAGTTGGGCGGCGCCGGCGGCGGCGGAGAGGGCGGCCCAGGGAGACCGGCCGAGCCGGAGAAGGCATAGACCTGATCGGTCGATGGGGCCAGCAGGAGCCCGTCGCCGACCGACGGAGTCGGGAAGTGGTTGGCCTGGCCGCCGACCGAGACCTGCTGCACTTCGGCCCCGTTCGTCGGGTTGAGGCCGTAGAGCGACGACCCACCGATCGACCACACGAGCCCGCCGGCCGTGATCGGAGGGCCGTGCGCCCCGGACGTCGTCTGCCACTGCGCGCCGAGCGGGCTGGTCTGAATCGACTGCACGCCGTTGCCGCAGGGCACGTAGACGACGGTCCCCGAGATGGCGTCCCCGCCATCGGAGTCGCTGCCACAGGCGCTGATCGGGGAGCCGATCTGCCCACCGATCCCTCGCAGCGACGCCTGGTTCAGGAGGTAGGCGGTCGACGACTTCCCCACCTGCAGGATGGTCCCGTTGGACAGCAGGGCAGGCGAGCTCGACCCGAGGTCGAAGTCGCTGGAGTTGTCGGTCTGCCAGGTGCTGGGCGCGAAGTACTGCGTGCGAGTCAGTCCCGGGGACAGCTCCAGGACCGAGTCGCTGAAGTCGTAGGGGGTCGACGACGACCCGTTCCCGGTGGCCAGCCCAGATGTTGCCCGCCGCGTCGACCTCGGGCGCGGCGCCGCCCATCCACACGGCCCCGTCGTGGCCGATCGGCACCGCCTGGTAGTAGCTCGGGCGTCCCGCCGCCCTCGGGCACCGAGACGACCCAGCCGCTGTAGGTGCGCGCAGTCGCCGTCGTTGCCCCCGTAGCCGAAGATGACGTTGCCGTTGCTCAGGTTCAGGCCGGTGCGCTGCAGGATGTCGGCCGGGTCCTGTCCCGGCGGGTCGACGGCCACGTCGAGGTCGACGGTCCCGGTGTACATGTTGAAGCCCGACCAGGAAATGGGCGGGCGCACCACTCACCAGCTCGTCGGCCACGGCGAAGATCTCGCCCCGCGCCGCGTCCACGACCGGGGTGCCGGTGATGCCGACCTGGGGCTGATGTCGCCGCACGGGAGATCGCTCGACGGCACCGGGGTCCCGACGTGGGTCGACCACAGCACCGCCCCGGTGTCGGCGGCCAGCGCGTAGATCGGTGTCGTTCTCCGTCGCGACGTAGACGCGCCCGGTCGCCTCGAGAGGCTCGCCGTAGACCTGGCCGTCGAGCACCGGCGACGTCCAGGCCGGCGTTGGGCGGAGAGAAGGTCACGCCCGAGGTGTCGACACCCGAGCCCAGCGGGTCGCCGTGGTACACGGTCCACGACGACGTGGGGTCGACGTGGGACGACGCTGGGCGCGGCCGCCGCGGAACCGGCGCCCGAGTGCCGTCAGTGCGGCCGAGGCCGCGAGGAAGAGGAGCGGGCCGAGTGCGGCCAGAGCCACCACGGTGCGCCGGGGGGCACGATCGACGCCTGTTCGCCGACGCTTGGGGCCTGGATGTTCGTGTCCCGCGTGATCGGCGCACCGTAACGCGCTGTCGTGACGCCTGTCGAAAGTGCCGGGAGAGCGTGCGGTGGGCATTGCGTCCGCCCAGTTCGAAGCGGGGGTTGCCGCGCGGGAGCGTTCAGCTGGCTGACGCGATCCCGACGACCGGCTTGTTCAGCGGCTGGCCGCCCATGGAGCCGCCGAAGTTGGCGTCCCCGTAGTTGAAGATCCCCCCGTCGGACGCAGCGATCCAGTAGCCGCCGTTGTCCGGCGTGGCGGCGATCCCCACCGCCGGCTGGTTCAACGGGGTGCCGCCGGCCGAGCCGAAGAAGCGGGCGTCGCCGAAGTTGAAGACGCCACCGTCGGAGGCGACCAGCCAGTAGCCGAAGCCCGTCGGAGGTGGCGGCCATCCCCACGATCGGCCTGTTCAGCGGCTGGCCCCCCATGGAGCCGTGGTAGGCGGCGTCACCGAAGCTGAAGATCCCGCCGTCCGAGGCCACCAGCCAGTACCCGAGCCCGTCGGCGGTGGCGGCCATGCCCACGATCGGCTTGTTCAGCGGCTGGCCCCCCATGGAGCCGTAGAAGCCAGCGTCGCCGAAGTTGAAGACGCCCGCCGTCGGAGGCGACCAGCCAGTACCCGCCACCGTCCGGCGTCGCCGCCATGCCCACGATCGGTTTGTTCAACGGCTGGCCCCCCATGGAGCCGTCGAAGCTCGCGTCCCCGTAGTTGAAGATCCCCGCCGTCGGACGCCACGAGCCAGTAGCCGTTCTTCGATGCCGATGGCGCCATGCCGACGACCGGCTTGTTCAGCGTCGTGCCTGCCGGCCGAGCCGGCAGAAGCCGGCGCTGCCGAAGTTGAAGATGCCCCCGTCGGAGGCGTCCATCCAATAGGAGGAGTTGGGTGGTGTCGGACGGCACCGGCGACGGCGGCCCGGGGAGGCCGGCCGAGCCCGAGAAGGCGTAGACCTGATCGGTGGACGGCGCCAGGAGCAGCCCGTCGCCGACCGCCGGCGTGGGGAAGTGGTTGGCCTCGCCACCGACGCGAGACGTGCTGCACGATGGCGCCGGTCGTCGGGTTGAGCCCGTACAGGTTGCTCCCGTGGATCGACCAGACGAGGCCGCCGGCGTAGATCGGGGGGCCCGATGTCGTCCCGGCCGTCGTCTGCCACAGCACGCTCAGCGAGCGGGCTGGTCTGCAGGGCGATGGTCCCGCCCTTGCCGCAGGGGAGGTACACGACGGTCCCCGACCACGGCGTCTCCGCCGTCGACTTCGCTGCCCTGGCGCTGATCGGGGTCACGCCGAGCTGCCCGCCGATGCCGCCGCAGCGACGCCTGGCTCAGCAAGAAGGCGGTCGACGACTTCCCCACCTGCACGATCGTCCCGTTCTGGACAGCAGCGCAGGCGAAGATCGAGCCCGAGGTCGCGGTCGCTGCGATGTTGTCGGCCAACCAGTTGCTCGGCGCGAAGAACTGCGTCCGAGTCCCAGTCCCGGGGACAGCTCCATGGACCGAATCGCTGCCGTCGTAGGGGGTCGACGACGACCCGTCCCCGGTCCCCGGCCAGATGTTGCCCGCGGCGTCCACCTCGGGCGCCGCGCCGCCCATCCAGACCCCGCCCCGGTCCGTGGCCGGTCGGCACCGCCTGGTAGTAGCTCGGCGTCCCGCCGCCCTCGGCACCGAGCCGACCCAGCCGCTGTAGGTGGCGCAGTCGCCGTCGTTGCCGCCGTAGCCGAAGATGACGTTGCCGTCGCTCAGGTTCAGGCCGGTGCGCTGCAGGTTGTCGGCCGGGTCCTGTCCCGGCGGGTCGACGGCCACCTCGAGGTCGACGGTCCCGCTGTACATGTTGAAGCCCACGAGGAAATGGGCGGGCGTCACCGCTCACCAGCTCGTCGGCCACGGCGAAGATCTCGCCCCGCGCCGACGTCCACGACCGGGGTGCCGGTGATGCCGACCATGCGGGCTGATGTCCCCGCACGGGAGGTCACCCGACGGCACCGGGGTCCCGAGGTGGGTGGACCACAACACCGCCCCGGTGTTGGCGGCCAGCGCGTACATCGTGTCGTTCTCCGTCGCCACAAAGACACGCCCGGTGGCCTCGAGCGGCTCCCCGTAGACCTGGCCGTCGAGGACCGGTGACGTCCACGCCGCGTTGGGCGGATTGAAGGTGACGCCCGACGTGTCCGACGCCCGTGCCCAGCGGGTTGCCGTGGTACACGGTCCATGACGACGAGGCGTCGACGTGCGCGCCGCCGGCCGCTCCGGCGACTTCACCCGCCCCGGCTCCGGCTGCCGTCAGCGCCGTCACGCCGATCACGAACAGAAGCAGGCTCAGGCCGGCGATGGGTGCGGCGACAACCCGCAGCGCGACGTGCCTGAAGGGACCGCGGCCCCTTCGGAATGGAGTGTGTATGTCCCCCTCGATTGGCGCAACGTAACGCGATCGGCGACGCATGTCGAGCTGTATGGGGACCTGGTGTCCGGTTCGTCCGGTGTTTGTCCGGATTTTGTCTCCTCAGGCCGGCGCGCCCGGCACGCCCGGCACGCTCGGGTCGGTCCCGGCGTCGGCGTTCACGATGGCGCCCGCCCACGTGTAGTCGGGCTTCCCCGAGGGCGACCGCTCCACGGCGTCGACCACGTAGAGGCGGCGCGGCAGCTTGTAGCCCGCGATGGTCGACCGGCAGTGCTCCTGGATGGACTCGAGCGATGGCGCCCGGTGCCCCACCCTGGGCTGCACGATCGCGGCCACCGTCTGCCCCCAGCGCTCGTCGGGCGCCCCGCACACGATGGCGTCCATGACGTCGGGGTGGGAGCGCACCGCGGACTCGACCTCCTCGGGAAAGATCTTCTCGCCTCCCGAGTTGATGACGATCGACCCGCGTCCGAGCAGGGTGATGGACCCGTCGGCCTCGACCGTCGCGTAGTCGCCCGGCATCACGAAGCGGGTCCCGCCGACCTCGATGAAGACCTCGGCCGTCTTCTTGGGGTCGTTGTAGTAGCCCAGGGGGATGTCGCCCGAGCGGGCGATCTTGCCGATGACTCCCGAGCCCGGCTCCACCAGCTCCAGGTTCTCGTCGAAGACGACCGTCTCGCCCAGCAGGTGGACCGTCGGTCCGCTCTTCATGGCGGTGTTGCCGGCCGTCACCACCGTCATCCCGTTGTTGCCGCCCTCCGAGGACCCGATGGCGTCGGTGATCACCAGGTTGGGCAGGTGGTCGAAGAACTGATCCTTGACGGGGGCGGAGAACAGAGCTGCCGAGGACACCACGGCCAGCAGCGAGGACAGGTCGTGGTCCGTCCCCGGGTCGTCGAGCGACTCAATGAGGGGCTTGCCCATGGCGTCCCCCGTGATCATCACGGAGTTGACCTTCTCGTCGCCCACCAGGCGCCAGACGTCGTGGGGGTCGAACTTGGCCATCAGGACGATCTTGGAGCCGACGAAGCTCTGGCCCATGACGCACCACTGGGTGGCGCCGTGCATGAGCGGCGCCACGGGCAGGTGCACCAGGCCCCCGCCGGCGCCCTTGGCCACCATGACCGACGGGTCGGTGATCCGCTGGTTCGTCACCGGGTCCGTCCCGCCCCCCAGCGCGTAGAACACGTCCTCGTGCCGCCACACCACGCCCTTGGGCATGCCGGTCGTCCCGCCCGTGTAGAGGATGTAGAGGTCGTCACCCGAGCGGGGCCCGAAGTCCCGTTCCTCGCTCTGGTCCGCCAGAGCGTCCTCGTAGCCGAGCGCCCCGGGTGCCGGGTCGACGTCGCTGCCGTCCTCGATGACGATGACGTGCCGCAGCTGCGGGAGCTCGGGAAGGAGCGCGGCGACCAGCGGGGAGAACTCCCGCTGGTACACGAGCGCTCGTAGGTTGGCGTTGGTCAGCAGATAGCGGAGCTCGTCCTTGACGTAGCGGTAGTTGATGTTGATCCAGATGGCCCGCAGCTTGAAGACGGCCCAGGCCGTCTCCACCCACTCCACGGAGTTGTAGGCGTAGATGCCGACGTGGTCTCCCGGTCCGATCCCCTGCGCCGCCAAGTGATGGGCCAGGCGGTTGGCCCGGGCCTCCATCTCGGCGTAGGTCCGCCGCTTGCCGTCGGCAACGAGGTACTCCCGCTCCGGATAGGCGTCGACGGCCGCCTCGAACAGGTCGGCGAGGTTGAACTCCATCGGCCGCAGATTAGAACACGTTCTCATTCCACGGGCAATCGACCATGGCCATCGGCCGCCGCCCCCTCCGGGGCAGCCCAGCGCCGCCTCCCCGGAGACCCCCGCCGTCGGAGCGGCGCGAAGGAAATCGCGCCGAATGTCAGTCGAACAGCTCCGGTTCACTCCGCGAGATCTCGTCCCACATCGGCTGGAACGAGAACCACCCGGCGCCGTGCGAGGCGCTGTGGTCGCGCGTGTACCGGGCCCCCTCGTCGTCGATGAGCACCGGGGTCCCCGCCGCCTCGGCCAGCAACTGGGCCTGGCACGAGCGCTCCATGGTGATGAACCACCAGGCGGCCTCGTCGACCGAGTGCCCGACGGTGAAGAGCCCGTGGTTGCGGTGGATGGTCGCCTTGTGCGGTCCCAGCGCGGCCGCCAGGGCCTTGGCCGCCGCCTCCTCGAGCACGATGGCGCCGCCGCCTTCCTCGCACACCGTGTGGTCCTCGTAGAACACGCAGGCGTCCTGGGTGATGGGGTCGAGCGGACGACCGAGGGCGGACCACGCCTTGCCGTAGATCGAGTGGGCGTGCGCGGCCGCCACGACGTCGGGCCGCGCCGCGTGGACGGCGGAGTGGATGGCGAAGGCGGCCGGGTTGACCGGGCGGTTGCCCTCGACGACCTCACCGCTGTGGCTCACGAGGATGAGGTCGGAGACCCGCACATGCCGGAAGCTCATGCCGAAGGGGTTCACCCAGAAATGGTCCGTCAGCTCCGGGTCGCGCGCCGTGATGTGACCGGCCACGCCCTCCGAGAAGCCGAAGCGCCCGAACAGGCGCAGCGCACCGGCCAGCTTCTGCTTGCGGTGCAGGCGCTCCTCTTCCACGTTGGCGAACGTCGGGGGGGCCGGCATGGCGAGCGTGCGCTTCCCCTCCTTGGGAGTCGAGAGGGCCTGTTCCATGCCTCCAAACTATCGTCTCGCCCATGGCCTACCCCACCGCAGCCAGCTTGGACATCGCCGCCCCTGCCGAGAAGGTCTGGGCCTTGGTGGCCGACCTGCCCCGGATGGGGGAGTGGTCGCCCGAGAACGCCGGTGGGAAATGGGTGAAGGGTGCCACGGGACCGGCCCTGGGCGCGGTCTTCAAGGGCACCAACAAGAACGGGGTGCGGCGCTGGTCCACCACCGTGACGGTCATCGCCTGCGAGCCGAACAAGGTGTTCGAGTTCGCCGTGACGTCCGGGCCGCTGCCCGTCGCCACCTGGCGCTACGAGTTCGAGGAGACCGAGGCCGGCTGCCGGGTGACCGAGTCGTGGCTGGACCAGCGCAAGCCCTGGTTCGTCGCGGTGGCGCGGGTCATGGGTGACCACAGCGCGCAGCACGCCGAACAGGAGATGGCGGCGACGCTGGCCAACCTGGCCGCCGCCGTCGAGTAGCAAAGAGGTCGCCCCGGACGCGCCCGCCGGGCGCGCTCAGCCCTCCAGCCTCCGCACGACGTGGTCGGCCGCGTCGTCGTCGCCCGGACGGCCGCGCTCGCGCAGGCGGTCCACCACGGCCCGGCGGTGCGGCTCGTCGACGTTTCCTCCGTACTTGAACTTGGCCGAGACGTGCTCGACCCGCACCTCTATACCGAGGATCCCGGGCAGCTTCGCCGCGTGTGACCCGGCGGGGTCGGCCACGGCGACGTCGGGCTGGAACGCGGCGAGCTGGCGCCGCAGGATGGCGGCGACGGACCCTGGATGGGTGCGCTCGTCGTGCACCGCCGCCGTGCCGGCCAGTTGCACGGCGCCGTAGTAGGTCGTGGGGATGCCGAGGGCGGGGTCCTCGTCGCCGAGCACCTTCCACGACGAGGGGATGAAGGCCCAGTCGTCGGCCACGCTCAGCAAGACGCGCGGGTTCTCGGCGAGGGCAGCGAACACCGGGTTGGCCCGCACGAGGTGCAGCCACACCGTGCCGTCCTCCAGCACGAACTGGGTGGGCACGACGACGGGCAGGTCGCGCTCGGGGCCGCCGGGCGCGACCAGGTGCCCGAATGGATGGGACTCGACGAAGGACCGCCACTCGCCCTCACCCCGGGTGGCGTCGGCCGGGGCGATGAACATGCACCCAAGTCTGGCTCACCACGGATCGGGCCGACGACACGTCGGCTCTGCTCGCGATCCCGTCGACGGGGCCCGGTTTCAGTCGACGGCGACTCCGAGCTCGTCCATCGACTCGGCACGGTGGCGCCTGTAGTCGACCTTGCCGTTGGGCGCCCGGCCGATGGTGGTGACGACCCGCACGCGCCGGGGCGCCTTGTACGAGGCCAGTCGCTCCTTGACGTGGGCGATCATGTCCGCCTCGGCGGGCGTCGGCGCGCCGTCGGCCAGCTCGACCACGGCCACGATCTGCTCGCCGTAGGTCGGGTGCGGCAGGCCGACGACGACGGCGTCGTGCACGGCGTCGTGGGTCTTCAGCGCCTCCTCGACCTCCTCGGGGAAGATCTTCTCGCCGCCCGAGTTGATGCAGACGGAGCCACGGCCGAGCAGGTGGATCGTCCCGTCGGCGTCGACCTGCGCGTAGTCGCCCGGGATGGAGTAGCGCACCCCGTCGATCTCCTTGAAGGTGCGGTCCGACTTCTCGTCGTCCTTGTAGTAGCCGAGCGGGTTGCGCCCCCCGAGCGCCAGAACGCCCACCTCGCCGGAGCCGGGCTCCACCTGGTCGCCGTCCTCGGTGACCACCCTGACGTCGGGCCCGAGCGTGAACGACGCCGTCTTGGCCGCCGAGCCGCCCCCCGACACCGAAACGCCCATGCCGAGCGCCTCCGACGAGCTGAAGGCGTCGACGAGCAGCATGGTGCCGTGGTGGGCGAGCAGCCGTTGCTTGACCGGCTCGCTCCACATCGCCCCCGACGAGACCACCATGAGGAGCGAGCTCAGGTCCCAGCGAGCGGGATGCTCGTCCAGCACGGCCAGGAGCGGGCGGGAGAAGGGGTCGCCCACGATGACGAGGCTGTTGACCTTCTCGCGGTCGATCGTGTCGAGCATCTCGGTCGGGTCGTACTTGCGCGACTCGAGCAGGCAGACGCGCCCTCCCTCGGCGAGCACCGTGTTGGCGGTGAAGGCCCCGGTCCCGTGCATCAGGGGGCACGCCGGCATCAGGGTGACCCCGCCCGGGCTGGCCTCCAGCGCGGCCCGCACCGGCTCGAGCCCGCCGTCCACGTCGTAGCGGCGCACGCCGCTCTCGATGAGGCGGGCGAAGAGATCGTCCTGGCGCCACATGACGCCCTTGGGCATGCCGGTCGTGCCACCGGTGTAGAGCATGTAGAGGTCGTCGCCGCTGCGGCCCCACGGCGCGCGCACCCGTCCGATGGCGGACTTGGCGGCGTCCTCGTAGGGAGTGGCCCAGTCGGGGCACGGGCCGGAGCCGTCGTCGACCCAGAGCCAGCCCTTCACACGGGGCACGCGGTCGAGGATGCCCTCGATCCGGTCGGCGAACGCGCCGTGGAAGACGACCGCCACCGCGTCGGCGTTCTCCCACAGGTAGCTCAGCTCGTCGTCGCCGTAGCGGTAATTGGTATTGACGGGGACGAGCCCGACCTTGACGGCGGCGAAGGTCGCCTGGAGGTACTCGGGCGAGTTGTAGAGGTAGAGCGCCACCTTGTCCTGCTGCGCGACGCCGAGGTCGAGCAGGAACTGGGCGACCCCGTCGGCCCCGCTGTCGAATTCGTCCCACGTGACGTTGCGGTCGCCCTGGGTGACGGCGACCGCCCCGGGCTGCACGTCCGCCACCGTCTCCCAGACGTCTGCGTAGTTCCAGTCAGTCATGACTCGCTCCATACATTCCGAACATTCCGACGCTTCCGACCGATTGCCATTGCGAACGCCGACCCCCCGTCGACCCCCCGCCCCGCCGAGATGCGTGAAGCGAGGCGCTGAGCCTACGCTCCGCGCGTGGACCTCGGCCTCCCCGGTGACGACGACCCCCGTCGCCGCCGGGTGCGGGACTGGCTCGAAAGGCACCGCCACCCGACGGGCCGCCAGCTGGCCGAGGCCGGCTACGTGGCGCCCCACTGGGCCCCGCCGTACGGGCTCGATGCCGATCCGCTGACCCAGCTCATGATCGACGAGGAGCTGCGGCGGGCCGGGGTGCGGCGCCCGATCAACCCCATCGGCATCGGATGGGCGGGGCCAACCCTCATGGACGCCGGCACCGAGGAGCAGAAGGACCGCTGGCTCTGGCCGCTGCTCAGCGGCGAGGAGTTCTGGTGCCAGCTGTTCTCCGAGCCCGGCGCCGGCTCCGACCTGGCCTCGCTCACGACCAGGGCCGAGCGAGACGGCGACCACTGGGTCGTCAACGGACAGAAGGTGTGGACGAGCTATGCGCACATCGCCCGGTGGGGGATCTTGCTGGCCCGCACCGATCCCACGGCCACCAAGCACATGGGGATCAGCTATTTCGTCTGTCCCATGGATGCGCCCGGGATCGACATCCGGCCGCTGATCGACATGACGGGGGAGCACGCCTTCAACGAGGTGTTCCTGACCGACGTGCGCATCCCGGCCGACCATCTCGTCGGGCCCGAGGACGCCGGTTGGGAGCTGGCCAAGGTCACGCTCGGCAACGAGCGTGTGTCGCTCTCGGGGGAGGGGGCGCTGTGGGGGATGGGCCCGACGGCGGAGGATCTCGTGGATCTGATCCGGGACGCCGGCGGTGCGCCCGACCCATCCACACGGGACCGGTTGGTCGACGTCTTCGTCGAGGCCCAGATCCTCCGGGTGCTGCGCCTGCGGATGGTCTCGGCCGTCCTGGCGGGTCGGGCGCCGGGGGCCGAGGCCTCGGTCCGCAAGGCCATCGCCGACGCCCACGGCCAGCACATCATGGATGTGGCCCGGGACCTGGCCGGGCCCGGCGGCATGCTGGCCGGCACGGGTCCGGTCGGCGGCTGGGCCCCATCCACGGCGGACGCCAGCCCCATCCCGGCCGACCCCACCTGGTCCCGCGGCTTCCTGTTCTCCCCGGCCCTGACCATCGGCGGCGGCACGGCGGAGGTCCAGCGCAACATCGTCGCCGAAAAGGTTCTCGGTCTGCCGCGAGATCCCTGATCCTCCACCGTTGTTCGCGCGGCTCGGGGGTGCGCCGGCCCGCGTCCGGGGCGCGTGAGCGGGTGTGCCGAAAGGTCGAGCGGCTCAGAGGTCGAGCGGCCCGGCGTGGGCGAAGCCCTGACGGATGCCCTGGCCGGCGCGGGCGGTCAGCTGCTCGGGTTCGTAGAGCATGAGGTAGGCGTTGCGGGCGTGGTCGCGCGAGCGGTTCTTGAACACCATGGCCAACTCGGCCGGGTCGTCGGACTCGTCCTCGTGGACGAACACCTCGAGGATGGGCGTGTTGGTCATCAACTGGGCCGTCATGATCCCGGTCGAGGCCTCGTGGGCGCAGACCTTGTCCACCTTCTCCCGACCGGGCATGCCGAGGGCGACCACGATCCGGCAGCCATCCTCCTCGATCAGCTTCTTCGCCGCCACCGCGAGGTCCTTGAAACCCGGGACGGTGCGGCGAATCGTGGTGAAACGGGTGCCGTATCCAGGGCACTCGGACAGTTCGTCGAGGGCCTCGGCGCCCATGTCGTAGCGGGCGAACATGGTGTCGACCACGCCGATCAGGTCCATGATCCATTCTCGCGCACGGGACCGCCTGGTCGGGCCGGTGCCGTCTGGTCCACAATCACGGGGTGAGCTCGACCGATCCGAGGGATTCCAAAGCGCAGCCATCCGGGCGAAACGGGCCCCGGACCTGGGTCGAGCGCGACGCCGCCGTGGTCTGGCACGGCTTCACCCAGATGGGGGCCTACGTCGACAACGCGCCACTCGTCATTGAGCGAGCCGAGGGCAGGGAGCTGATCGACGCCGATGGACGGCGCTACCTCGATGCGATTTCCTCCCTCTGGGTCAACACCCTGGGCCACCGCGTCCCCGAGCTCGATGCCGCCCTCGTCGCCCAGGCGGGCCGGGTCGCCCACTCCACCATGCTGGGCAACGGCAACACGATCGTGGTGGAGCTGGCCGAGGCCCTTGCCCCCGTCGTGCCGGTCGACGACCCCCACTTCCTCTTTGCCGCGGATGGTGCGGTGGCGGTCGAGCAGGCGCTCAAGATCGCGTTCCAATACTGGGTCAACCGGGGCATCCCGGGGCGCCGCGCCTTCCTCGCGCTCGGCGATGCGTACCACGGCGACACCATCGGCTCGCTCTCACTCGGCGACGGCGGTGTCTTCAGTGCGGTGTTCGAGCCGCTCTGTTTCCCCGTCGTGCGCACGCCGGGATACGCGGACCCGGGTTGGGCGGACAAGGCCTGCATGGCGATCGAGGCGCACGGGGCGGAATTGGCCGCCGTCGTGATCGAGCCGCTCGTGCAGGGCGCGTCGGGCATGCTGTGCGCCTCCGCGTCCGACGTGCGGCGGTTAGGGGAGTCCTGCCGCCAGGCCGGCACGCTCTTGATCTGCGACGAGGTCGCGACCGGGTTCGGGCGGACGGGGACGCTGTTCGCCTCGGAGCAGTGCGGCGTGCAGCCCGATCTCATGTGTGTCGGGAAGGGGATCACCGGCGGGTACCTGGCCATGTCGGCCACCGTGGCGTCGGGCGAGGTGTTCGGCGCCTTCCTCGGGGCCGACCTCGGGCCCGAGACCTTCTACCACGGGCATTCCTACGGCGGGAATGCGTTGGCAGCGGCCGTGGCCCTCGAACATCTGCGGCTGATCGAGTCCTGGGATGTGCTGGGCAACGTGCGGGCGCGCGCCGACCAGCTGTCGTCCTTGTTGGGAGAACGGGTCGCCGGCCGGGCGGCGGTGCGCGAGATCCGCCAGCGCGGCCTGATGGTCGGTGTCGAGTTGTCCCCGCCCTCGCCCGGGCTCCGCTGGGGTCGGCAGGTGTGTGCGGGTGCGGTATCCAGGGGGGTGCTGCTGCGGCCGTTGGGTGACGTGGTGGTGCTGATGCCGCCGCTCACCACGACGGCGGAGGAGATCGTCCGGATCGTCGATGCTCTGGATGGGGCGCTCGAGGAGCTCGAGCGGGCCGGTTCGGGGGCCTCCACGTGAGCGAGAGCCCGTGGGAAGAACGGATCCGGACCTCCTTGGATCAGGTCGTCGACGAGGGGCGCTGGCGCTCGCCCCGCGAGTTCGACGCCTTGGGTCCGTCGGGTGTCTTCGAAGGCCGTCGCGTGGTGTCCTTTGCGTCCAACGACTACCTGGGATTGAGCTCGCATCCGGCCGTGGTGGTGGCGGCGCAGGAGGCGCTGGCACGTTGGGGCGCCGGATCGGGCGCCTCCCGCCTGGTCACCGGGACCCGCCCCATCCACAGCGAACTGGAGCAGGCGTTGGCCGCATGGAAGGGGACCGAGGCGGCCGTGTGCTTCCCGACCGGCTTCGCGGCCAACCTCGGTGTGCTGAGCACGCTCGGGGGCCCGGGCGTCCGGGTGCTGTCAGACGAGTTGAATCACGCCAGCATCATCGATGGCTGCCGACTCTCCCGTTCCTCGCTCGCCGTGTACCGCCACCGGGACATGCGTCATCTCGACGAGTTGCTGACGGAGGGGGCCGCCCCCGCTGGCGAGGGCCCCGCCGCGGGCGCCGCCGGCGCGAAGCCGACCATCGTCGTCACCGATTCGCTCTTCTCCATGGATGGGGACGCCGCCCCGCTGGCGGAGCTCGTCACGCTCTGCCAGCGCCACGGCGCCCTGCTGGTCCTCGATGAGGCCCACGCCGTCCTCGGCCCCCACCTCCCTCGGGCCACCGGGCGGGACGGGGGCGGGGGGACGGGAGACGGGGGCCGGGCCGGCGTTCAGGGGGGAACGGTCGTGCGGGTCGGCACGCTGTCAAAGACATTGGGCTCGCTGGGTGGCTTCGTGGCGGCATCCCGCGACATCGTCGACCTCATGGTCAACCGGGCCCGCTCCTACATCTTCTCCACCGCGCTGTCGCCGGCGGACGCCGCGGCCGCGCTCGCTGCGCTCGCCGTACTGCGTTCTCCGGAAGGGGCCGCGTTGACAGGCCGCCTCGCGTCGCTCATCGACCGGGTCACCGAGGCCGGCCTCGCACCGCCCGGACACCCGAGCCCGATCATCCCCGTCATCCTCGGCAGTGAACAGGCGGCGCTCAACGCCTCGGCGGCACTGCTCCACGACGGCCTGTGGGTGCCCGCCATCCGGCCACCGACGGTGCCGGTCGGCACCAGCCGCCTGCGGGTCACACTGTCGGCTGCGCACAGCGACGAGGATGTCACCCGGTTGCTTCACGCGCTGGCGCAGCTCCCCCGGCCGACGCCCGTCACCCTCTGACCGGCGTGCGCCCGCGCCGACTGGTCGTGGTCGTCGGCACCGGTACCGATGTCGGCAAGACGTGGGTCGCCGCCCGTCTCCTGACCGACCTCCGCGCGGCGGGCCAGCGCGTCGCCGCCCGCAAGCCGGCGCAATCCTTCGAGCCCAGCGACGATCGAGCCACTCTCGATGCTGCCGTCCTCGGGGCCGCCAGCGGCGAACCCCCCGAGTCGGTCTGCCCGGCGCACCGCTGGTACGAGGTCCCGATGGCGCCGCCGATGGCGGCCGAGGTGCTGGGCCGGCCGGCGTTCAGCATCGGCGACCTCGTGGCCGAGCTGCGCTGGCCGGACGCGGCGGTCGACGTCGGGCTGGTCGAGACGGCGGGCGGCGTGCGCTCGCCGCTGGCCGCCGACGGTGACTGCCTTGCTCTCTGCGAGGCCGTCGCCCCCGACGCGGTTGTCCTGGTCGCCGACGCGGGGCTGGGAACGATCAACGCGGTCACACTCACCGTGAACGCCCTGCGCGCGCTCGATGCCCCGGTCGTGGTCGTGCTGAATCGATTCGACGCTGGGGTCGACCTGCATGTCCGCAACCTGGAATGGCTGCGTCGGCGCGGACCCCACGCGGTCTCGGTCGTGCTGGGCGGCGAGCAGATGCTGGCCGAGGTGCTCGAGGGTCTCGGCTCCGCACCGGCCTGAGTCGGGGTAGGTCCGGCGGTCCCGGGCCCGGCCCCCGGGGTCGGGTCGGGCGGACGGGGCGGGGCGGCCTCACCAGGATGGCTTGCGTCATCAGCTCGTCCCGGCGCGACCGTTCAGCCTCAGTGGGAATGGATGGCTCACGCCGAGAGGGGTCGCTGCGGCGCCGACCTCCGTGCCGCAACTTCGGTGGCGACGCCCGTTCGCAGGAGTTGGCCGGGCGGATCGTTGAGCGGGCGGGGCGGATCTCGGCGTTGCACCGCGAGCAGTTGGCCGACATCGCCGAGTTCGATCGCTCGGAGGGCTGGCGAGGGGACGGCGCCGTCTCGATGATCGCCTGGGTGACCGGGCAGTGCGGGGTGAGCACGTCGACGGCCCGTCAGTGGGTTCGGGCGGGGTCGAATCTGGAGTCGTTGCCGTGTCTGGCCGAGGGGTTGGCGTCGGGGGAGTTGTCGTTGGACCTGGTGGAGCCGTTGGCGGAGGTGGCGTCTCCCTCGAGCGATGCCGCATTGCGGCAGGCTGCCGCCCATTGGAGCGTGCGCCAGGCCCGTGAGTTGGTGACCTGGCATCGAGCGCAGGTGGAGGCTCGGGCTGAGGCTGAGACCGCGGCTGAGACCGCGGCTGAGACCGCGGCTGAGACCGCGGCTGAGACCGCGGCTGAGGCTGGTGCGGGGCCTGGTGCGGGGGCTGGTGCGGACGGCGAGGAAGAGGGCGGCCGTGAGGCGGCCGACGGTGAGGGGGCGGGCGGCTCGGCGGCCCGGGAGTTCGAGCGCCGGACGCTGCGGTTCAACGACACGCGGCGGTCGGTGTGGGTGGCGTTCACCAGGGACGATTACGCAATGGCGAAGTCGGTGCTGGTGGGGCGGGTGTCGGCGGCCGAGGGAGCGCCGGTGTCTGATGCGGTCGGCTACACGCCCTACGACCAGCGCCTGTATGACGCATTGTTGGATCTGTTCAGGGTGGGGAGTGGGGGCTCGGGGTCGGAGTCGGGGTCCGGCTCGGGCTCGGGGTCGGGGTCGGGGTCGGGAAGTGGCCGGGCCGGTGCAGCGGACCGAGCGGCTGTGCGGCCCCGTGTCGTGGTCCATGCGCCACTCGAGCTGCTCATCGGTTGCTCGAAGGAGGACGTGGCCGAGATCGCCGGGGTAGGCCCCGTGCCGGTCGAGGTCGTCCGGCGTTTGGCTTGCGACGCCAAGGTGGACCTCTCGGTCGAAGATCGGGAGGGGTCGATCATCGATCAGGGGCGGGTCCGGCGGGATCCGACAGTGGCGCAGCGGATCGAGATCGACCGGCGGGACAAGGGGTGCCGGTTCCCCGGGTGCACGTATACGGAGTTCACGAACGTGCACCACATCGAGCACTGGGTCGACGGTGGCCTGACCAATCTGGACAACCTGGTGACCCTGTGCGGGCGCCACCATCGTGCCGTGCATGAATTGGGATGGGCGGTGTCGGGGAACGCCGACGCGGTGCTGACCTTCACCAGCCCGCACGGGCGGTCAATGCAGTCGGTGCCGTCGCCGACGTGGAGAAGGTCGTCGGTGCTTCGGTCGATGCAATCTGATCGGAATGCGCCGATGCGCCGTTGAGCGGTGCCGGGTGGGAGTTGGGTCGATCCGATTCTTAGTTGGAGCGCAGGTCGGGGTGGGCCGCGTCGCGGCAGCGCGCCATCCAGCCGGTCGGGATCACGGTGACGGTCATGCGCCGTCCGCACTCGGGGCAGAAGCGTGGGGGATCGAACGCGCGGCTGCAGCCGGGACACTCGGAGCTGGGTTTGCCGCAGCCGGTGCAGTGGGTGGTCACGGTGACGGGCACAGCGTGGTCGGTCAGATGGCGGCGGTGAGGGCGCCGATGGGCATGCGCAGGTCCTCGAGCATCTGCAGGTCCTCGTCGGCCGAGCGGCCGAGCGTCGTCAGGTAGTTGCCGACGATGAGGGCGTTGATGCCGGCCGTCATGCCGATGGCTTGGAGGTCGCGGAGCGTCACCTCGCGGCCACCGGCATAGCGCAGGATCACGGAGGGGAGCGCGAGGCGGAAGAGGGCGATCCAGCGGACGGCGTCCCACGGACTGAGGACCGGACGGTCGCCGAGAGGGGTGCCGGGGCGGGGGTTCAAGAAGTTCAACGGCACCTCGGTCGGGTCGAGCTCCTGGAGCTGGGTCAGCAGCTCGACACGC
This sequence comes from uncultured Acidimicrobiaceae bacterium, assembly GCA_963826835.1. GTDB lineage: Bacteria > Actinomycetota > Acidimicrobiia > Acidimicrobiales > RAAP-2 > Bog-473. The sequence goes on along the minus strand of CAWGYK010000006.1, from coordinate 27,663 downwards.
TGCGTGTCGGTCTCGCCCATGTTGATGAGGGCGCCGCAGCAGAGCTCCATCCCGTATGCCTTGACGAGGCGGCAGGTGTCGGCCCGCTCATCCCAGGTGTGCGTCGTCACGATGGTGGAGAAGTACGAGCGCGCCGTCTCCACGTTGTGGTTGTAGCGGTGGACGCCCCCGTCGGCGAAACGGCGGGCCTGGTCCTCGGTCAGGATGCCCGCGCTCACGGCGACGTTCAGCCCTGTCTCATCGTGGATCCGGGGGACCAGGTCGAGGATGCGCTCGATGGTGCGCTCGTCGGGACCACGTACGGCGAGGACGATGCAGAACTCGGAGGCACCGAGGGCGGCGGTCTCGCGGGCGGCGGCGAGGACCTCGTCGGGATTGAGGAAGGGGGTGGCCTTGACGGGCGAGTCGAAGCGGGACGACTGCGAGCAGAAGTGGCAGTCCTCGGGGCAACCGCCGGTCTTGGCCGACAGGATGCCCTCGATCTCGACTTCGGGCCCGCACCAGGCCAGGCGGACCTGGTGGGCGAGGGAGGCGAGCGCCATCACCGCCCCATCGGGGAGGGCGGCGAGGGCTGAAAGCTCGTCCGCCGCCAAGAGGCGACGCTCGTCGAGAAGGGCGTGCTCGGCGGCGGCGATCACCGTGCGGTCCGCCGCACTCAGGGCGACTTGGGGAGGGGGCGGCGGCGCCGCGGCAGCGGCTGCGGGGCGGAGGGCGACGGGGCTCGTGGTGGTCACGGCGCCCACGGTAGTGGCAGGGTGTGGGCGGCCGGAAGTTGGGCGGCGCGCTGGGAGGAGTGGTCATGGCCTGGGATTTCTCGACGGAACCCGAGTTCGAGGAGAAGTTGGAGTGGATGCGTGACTTCGTGCGCGAGGAGGTGTTCCCGCTCGAGACCTTGGATCTGACGTACGACCAGGTGCGGATCGTGGTGCGGCCGCTGCAGGAGCGGGTGAAGGCCGAGGGGTTGTGGGCGGCGCACCTGCCGCCGGCGCTGGGGGGCATGGGGTTCGGGCAGGTGAAGTTGGGTCTGATGCACGAGATCCTGGGGCAGTCGCCGCTGGCGCCACTCGTGTTCGGCAACAATGCGCCCGACTCGGGGAACGCAGAGTTGCTGGCGGTGGGGATCGAGATGAGCGGGGACGAGTCGCAGCGATCGCAGTGGTTGCAGCCGCTCCTGGATGGGGATCTGCGCTCGGCCTTCTCGATGACCGAGCCCGACACCGCCGGATCTGATCCAACGCTGTTGAAGACATCGGCTGTCCGGGATGGCGAGGAGTGGGTCATCAACGGGCACAAGTGGTTCACATCCAACGGATCCGTGGCGGACTTCTTGATCGTGATGGCGGTGACCAATCCAGAAGTCCATCCGTACCAGGGGTCCTCCATGATCATCGTGCCGGTCGACACGCCCGGGGTCGACATCGTGCGGGACGTGTCGACGATGGAGGACCCGCACACGCCGTACGGGCGGTTCGGGAATCACGCCGAGATCAGGTACGTGGACGTGCGAGTGCCGGTGGGGAACCTGATCGGAAAGGAGGGCTCGGGGTTCGTACTGGCCCAGCACCGGCTCGGCCCGGGGCGGATCCATCACTGCATGCGCTGGCTGGGACAGTCCCGGCGGGCCTTCGACATGCTGTGCGAGCGGGCGGTGTCCCGCTACGCGCACGGGTCGATGCTGGCGGAGAAGCAGACCATCCAGAACTGGGTGGCGGACTCCATGGCCGAAATGCAGGCGGCCCGGCTCATGACGCTGCAGGCGGCCTGGAAGATGGATCAGGACGGGGCGGCGGCAGCCCGGGTCGAGATCGCGATGATCAAGTACTTCGGGGCGAAGGTCCTCTACGACGTGATCGACCGCGCCATCCAGGTGCACGGGTCGTTGGGGTTCTCGTCCGACCTGCCGCTGGAATCGATGTACCGGGCGGCCCGGGCGGCCCGCATTTACGACGGGCCCGACGAGGTGCACCGCCAGACGGTGGCCCGGCGCGTGCTCAAGGGCTACGAGCCACACGAGGTGCCGACCGAGCACATCCCGACCCGTCGGGCCGAGGCGCAGCGCCGCTTCGCCGACCTATTGGAGACCCTGACCGTCGACGCATGAGGAGCTGGGTGCACGACGGCGGGGTCGTGCGGGGAGGGGTGCTGCGTGGATCGAGTGGTGCGCCGGCCCTCGCTTGCCGTCAGGTGTCACTCCGGGTTGTGGCAGACAGCCTCGACGTTGTTCCCGTCCGGGTCACGCACGAAGGCCCCGTAGTAGGTCGGGTGATACTGGGGCCAGAGCTGTGGCTCGTGCAGCGGCTCGGCCCCAATGGAGAGGGCGGCGTCGAAGAAGGCGTGCACTGCGGCGCGGTCCGCGGCGGTGAACGCGATGTGGGTCTCGCGGAAGCCATCCCCCGTCTGCTGCTGCCCTATCCAGAAGGTCGGATTTGGAGGGACCCCGTAACCGATGGCGGGGCCGAACTCCATGACACGCCCACTTCCGAGAGGGGCGAGGACGGCATCGTAGAAGGCGGCACTCCTTGCAAAGTCGGCGCACTGGATGGAGACGTGGTCAAGCATCCCGCCGAGTCTGCCAGAGACCCCGCAGAGCCGCACCCGTTGCGTGCGTTCTAATCTGCGGCGGTGATCGCGACCACGGACTGGGCGACCATCGCGTCGTTCGCCACCGCGGTGGGGACGCTGGTGCTGGCCGTCGCCACCTTCTCTGCCGTGCGCTCCTCGAACCGCTCGGCCCGCATTGCCGAGGAGGCGTTCAAGGTGAACCTGCGGCCCGTCCTGGTGACGTCCCGCCTCGACGATCCCGTGCAGAAGATCCGCTGGGTCGACGACCACTGGGCTCGGCTCGAGGGGAATCGGGCCAGTGTCGAACTGGTCGATGGGAGCGTCTATCTCGCCATCTCGGTGCGCAACGTGGGCTCTGGCCTAGGCGTGATCTTCGGATGGTTCGTGCTCACCGACTACGCCGGGATTGACGTCCCGCACGCGGCACCCGAAGCGTTCCGCATGCAGACACGCGATCTCTACATCGCACCCGCCGACATCGGGTTCTGGCAGGCCGCCATCCGAGAGGCGGGGGATCCGGACTACACCGCGCTGAGCCGGGACATCCAAGGTATGCAGCCCTTCACGATCGACGTTCTCTACGGTGACCACGAAGGGGGCCAGCGCACCATCACCCGCTTCGGGATGATCCCGCTGCAGACGGACGACGACATCAAGTGGTTCCCCAACGTGGCGCGCCACTGGAACCTGGATCGGCCCGACCCGCGCTAAAGGTGCCCGCCACGCCCCCGACCCGGTTGTCCGGCGGAAGGGCGATGCCCGCCGGGTCGGGTCAGGGCGATTCGGGGCGGAGACCTCGCAGCAGGGCCTCGCAGAGGCGGTCGTAGCCGGCGTCCTGGTCCTCGACGAAACCGAGGCCAAGCAGCTCGAGGGAGACCCAGCCGTGGATGGTGGCCCAGATGAGCTGCGCCGTCTCGGTCGGCGGCCCCTCTGCGATGACGCCCGCCTGCATGGCGCGCTGCACGGCGGCGACGAGGCTGTCGAACGTGCCGGTGCACTCGCCGAGGGCGCCGTCGCTGGGCTCGAACCCGGGGACGGCGCGGAGGAACATCACCTGGTACGCCATCGGATGGGCGAGGGCGAGGGCCCGGTAGCGGCGTGCGCCCTCCCGCAGAGCCTCGAGGGGATCGTCGATCTGGGCCATGGCCGCCATCTCCGTGCCCAGCCGTTCGAAGCCCTGGATGAAGAGCGCCTCGACGATCCCGAATTTCGACTCGAAGTGGTTGTAGACGCCCATGGGCGCCACGTTGGCGGCGGCGGCGATCCGGCGCACCGACAGGCCGTCGGGCCCCTCGTGCTCGAGGAGCTCGGCGGCTGAGCTGAGGAGGGCCGCCTCCATCCCCGCGCTGGGGGTCCTGGTCCGGCGGATTTCCGTCATATCTATAGCGTACTGAAGAACATCGTGCTATAACACTAGCACAGCGTTCTATAAGAGCTTTGCGTCCCCATCCAGAACCATCCAGAGCCATCCAGAAGGAGCCGTTCGATGTCCGGATCTGCCGTCGAGACCATCGCCGTTGCGCCGCCAGCCGCAGGCGGCGCCCCCCAATCCAGGGATCGGCGCTGGATCGTGCTCCCCGTCCTGTGCCTGTCCGTCTTCCTGGTCGTCGTCGACAACACCATCGTCAACGTGGCGCTGCCCACCTTGAACCGCTCGCTGGGGGCGTCGATCACCTCATTGCAATGGATCGTCGACGCCTACAGCCTGGCCTTCGCCGGGCTGCTTCTGGCCGGCGGCGGCATCGGCGACAGGCTCGGGCGCAAGGGCACCATGCAGATCGGCCTCGTCTTCTTCGGGCTCTTCTCGGCCGCGGCAGCGTTGTCGCATTCGACCGGCACGCTGATCTCGACGCGGGCGCTGATGGGCGTGGCGGCCGCCTTCATCTTCCCCGCCAGCCTCGCCATCCTGACGAGCATCTTCCCGGATCCATCCGAGCGGCAGAAGGCGCTGGGCATCTGGGGGGCGACGTCGGGCATCGCGGTGGCGTTCGGCCCGATCGTCGGTGGGGCGCTCCTCGAGCACTTCTGGTACGGATCCATCTTCCTCGTCAACGTGCCCATCGTGATCGTGACCCTGATCGCCGGGGGGCTCCTGATTCCCCGGCTTCCCAAGGTGGCGGAGCACCGCTTCGACATTTGGGGCGTGGTCGTGTCGACCGTCGGGATCACGATGTTGGTGCTGGCCATCATCGAGGGGCCGCAGTGGGGCTGGGCCTCGGTGGGGACCTTGGCCTGCTTCGCCGGCGCCGCCATCCTGCTGACGGCCTTCACGTTGCTCGAGCTGCGCACCGAGGGGCCGCTGCTCGACGTGCGGGTCTTCAAGATCCCGCGTTTCACCGGGGGAGCGGTCTCCATCTCGGTCGCGTTCTTCTGCCTCTTCGGGTTCATCTTCCTCATCACGCAGTACTTCCAGTTCGTCAAGGGGTACTCGACGTTGTCGGCCGGCCTGCACACGCTGCCGTTCGCCTTCGTTGCCGCAGTGTTCACGCCGATCGCCGCCGTCGTGGCGCTCAAGGTGGGGACGCGCCTCGTCGTCACCATGGGGCTGCTTCTCATGGGGGCCGGGTTGGTCGTGGCGGCGTTCAACTCCGAGGCCAACACGTCGTACTTCGGGCCGATCGTCGTGGCCATGGTGCTCCTCGCTCTCGGCCTCTCTTCCATCACGGCGCCGACGGCGGAAGCGGTGATGGGTTCGGTGGCCGATGAGCAACGTGGCGCGGCCGCCGGCGTCAACAACACGACCCGGGAGCTCGGCGGGACCCTCGGGGTGGCGGTGTTCGGCTCCATCTTCGCCTCGTCGTATGCGCCGAGGATCATCAGCGCATTCCGCCCGCTCCCCATCCCGGGCGGCCCCAAGGCCGAGGCCCATCAGTCCATGGCTGCCGCGCTGGCGGTGGTCGCACACGCGCCCCGCGCGGCCCGGCCCGCCCTCGAGTCGATCGCCTTCACGGCGTTCCACAGCGGGCTGGAGGTGGCATGCATCGCTGGCGCCGGGGTGGCCCTGCTCGGCGCGTTGGCGGCGTTCAGGCTCCTCCCCGGGCGCGGCGCTCCGGAGGTGGAGCTGAAGGTTGCGCCGGCGTTTGACCCGGAGCGCTATCCCGAGTACGTGCCCTACGCCACCGTCTGAGTCTGAGTCTGAGTTTGAATCTGGATCTGGATCTGGATCTGAGCCTGGATCTGAAATCTGGCCCGGATGCCGCCCCCTCTACGAGAACACCAACGGAGCATGCCGGACCCCGGCGATGACCGGGCTCGGCGTCCGTTCCACCGCCCCGGCCGGCGCCAGCGTCTCGAAGCGGTCCAGCAGCTCGCCCAGCACGACCCGGGCCTCGAGCCGGGCGAGCGCGGCACCGAGGCAGAAGTGCGGTCCGAAGCCGAAGCTCACGTGTGGATTGGGGTGGCGGTCGATGCGGAATGCTCCGGCGTCGGCACCGAACACCTCTTCGTCACGGTTGGCGGAGGCATACACGAGGAGAACCGGATCGCCCTCGGCCACGGCTTGCCCCCTGATGGTGGTGGCCGACGTCGCCGTGCGCATGAACGAGATCACCGGCGTCGTCCAGCGGAGCAGCTCCTCGACGGCGCCGGGGAGCAGGTCCCGGTCCATCCGCAGGGCCGCCCACTGCTCTGGATGGTGCGACAGCGCGACCAGCCCCGCCGAGATCAGGTTTCGTGTCGTCTCGTTCCCCGCGATCAGGAGCTGGATAAGGAACATCGCCAGCTCGGCCTCGCTCAGCTGATCACTTTCCTGGATGGAGTCGCCCCCCGACCCCACGTTGGCCAGCACCGACACCAGGTCGTCCGCCGGGGCCCGGCGCCGCTCCTCGGCCACGCCGATCAGGTACTCCCACATCTCGATCTGTAGGAGCGCCCGCTGCTCCTCGGTGTGGTCGCTCGCGCCCGGGATGGCCGCCTCGGACCACTCCAAGAAGCGCGGCCACTGCGCGCCGTCCACCCCGAGCAGCTCGCAGATCACCTGCAGCGGGAAGGGCACCGACAGCGAGTCGACGACGTCGAAGGCCCTGCCGCCCTGGATGGGCGACACCAGCGCCCTCGCCTTGGCCGTGACGCCCTCCTCCATGAGCCGCACCATCGACGGCTTGAACCCCGGCTGGACGAGCCGTCGGTAGCGGGTGTGCTGCGGCGGGTCGGTGTGCATCATGGTCGGCGGCGTGTCGTAGGTCGTGCCGATCTCGTCGGTCAGGATCCCCCGCGCCGAGCAGAACGCCCCCGGGTCAGCCCCGATGTGGGACACCTCGGGGTGCGTCGTGACCGCCCAGAAGCCGCCGCCCGGCCGGTCGACCCAGCACACGGGCGAGGCTCGTCGGAGCTCTGCGTACAGTTCGAAGGGGTCGCCGCGCTCGTACAGGGCCGGGTCGAGGAGGCGGCTTGCATCCACCGTCGTCGCCATCTCGATTCAGACGATCAGACCGTTGGGGCGCGGGTCGCCCTGCGCCTCGAGCAGCGCGTAGTACGCCTCCAGCGTGGCTGGCCCGTCGGAGACCGACTCGACCGAGCCGTCCTCCGCCAGGTTCAACAGCGCGCCCTCGATGATGAAGCACACGTCGGTGTCCTCCGTGTTGTCCTCGGGCACGTGCAGGGTGTGGACGGAGTTGGCCGGCTCGTACAGATAGGAGCCGGGCGTCACGTAGAAGTCGTATTCGAGGTAGTGCCAGCGTCCCGCGGACGTGAAGGCGTCGACCGAGCCGGTATGGCGGTGGATCTGCAGCTGCACGCCCGGCTTGAATCGGTTGAGGATGACCCAGGTGCCGTGCGAGGAGTCGAAGCGGACGACCTTGAGGAGCACGCCCGTACCGGTGTCGGCCCAGGGCGCGTCGTCGTTCGTCACCAGGCGGACGGCATCGGCCGGGTTGGCGGGGGTGGTGATCGACATGCGGTGGGCTCCTTTGTCGTGGTTCGGATCGAGTCGGATTCAGTCGGGCAGGACGGCGAGCGGGTCGAGGTCGATGGCCGCCTCCAGGGCGGCGGCGGTGCGCAGCACGACGAGGTCGCCGTGCTGGGGCCCCACCAGCTGCAGCCCGATCGGCAGGCCGCCACGGCTCAGGGCGATGGGCACGCTGGCCGCGGGGGAGCGGGTCATGTTGAAGGGATACGTGAACTGGATCCAGTTGGCCGTGTCCACCCCGTTGACCGAGCTCGTCACTTCGCCGGCGTACGGTGCCAGGCCCGAGCAGGTCGGCGTCACCAGGATGCGGCAGCTGTGGAACAGCTCGACCAGCCGCAGGTTCATGAGGTGAAAGCGGTCGAAGACCAGCAGCAGCTCCTCGGCCGTGGTCGACTGAGCGGCGTCCACGAAGTGGCGCAGCACCGGATGGACCTCCTCCCAGCGCGGGTGGCCCATGAAGGGTCGCAGAGTGCGCAGGGTGGCCGCCCCCGTCAAGGTGAGGAAATCACCGGCGGGGTCGGCATCAAAGACTGAGTCCAGCACGACGACCTCGGCGCCCAGTGACTCCAGCACGCCGACGGCGCGCTCGCAGGCGGCGGCGACCTCGCTGTCGACGGTGGCGTAGCCGAGGGTGGGGGCGTAGGCGATCCTGACCGGGACGTGGGGGTCCTCGAGGGCGGCGATCCAGCTGGCCTCGGGGCGGGGGAGGGCGCGCAGGTCGCTGGGGTCCGGACCGACGGCGACGTCGAGGGCTCGGGCGACGTCGGCGATGCGGCGGGCCATGGGCCCGTTGGTCGAGAGGTCGATCCAGCCGGGCGGGTTGGGGCCGCCGGCCGGGACGCGGCCGAGGCTCGGCTTCATGCCCGAGAGGCCGCAGCAGGCGCTCGGGATGCGGATGGATCCGCCGCCGTCGGAGCCTGTGGCCAGTGGCACCATCCCGGCCGCCAGTGCCGCCGACGAGCCGCCCGACGAGCCGCCCGGTCCTCTGGATGGGTCGAAGGGGTTGAGGGAGGGCCCGAAGATGGCGTTGGTCGTGTTGCCCATCCAGCCGAACTCGGGCGTGTTGGTCTTGCCGACGACCACGCAGCCGGCTGCCCGCATGCGGGCCACGAAGGGGTCGTCGGCGGTGGCCGGCGCGTCGTCGGCGTGGAGCGCCGACCCGTAGGTGGTGCGGTAGCCGATGGCGTTCTGCAGGTCTTTGACCCCGAGCGGGATCCCGGCCAGTGGCCCGGGGTCGGCACCGTCGGCGATGCGGGCGTCGATCCCGGCGGCCTCTGCCAGCGCCCGCTCCCCATCCACGGCGACGAAGGCGTTGTAGTTCGGGTCGAGCCGCTCAATCCGGTCCAGGGCGGCCTGCGTCAGCTCCCGGGCGCTGACCTCCTTGGCGCGGACCGAGCGGGTGAGCTCGGCCAGCGAGGTGGTGCGGAAGTCGATCTCTGCCACGGCCCCTCGCCCCCTCAGGTGCCCTAGCCGGCCGAGGGGGAGAGGCCGGCGACGGCCTCGGCCAGGTCGATCCCGATCGGGATGACGGCGGGCGCCGGGATGGTGATCCCATGGTCGACGTAGCGCTGGATGTGGGCCCGGCACTCCGCCACCGAACCGTGTACCACGAGATCGTCCACCACCTCGTCGGGGATGGCGGCCAACGCGCCCTTGCGATCGCCGGCGGCCCAGGCGTCCCACATGGGTTGGAGCGCCGGCCCCCGGCCCAGCCAGCGGTGGAACTCGGCGTAGGCCTCGACGTTGAGGTAGGCGGTGATCATGCGCCGGCCCACGGTGCGGGCGACATCGGCGTCCTCGGTGACGATGACGAAAATACGGGCGACGATCTCCCGGCGCGCCCCGCCCGCCGCCTTCTCGACCTCCGCCACGGACGTGGCGACGTCCTCGGCACTGAGCCAGTTGAGGATGGCCCCGTCGGCCTCCTTCCCGGCCAGATGCAGCATGCCGGGCCGCAGTGCCGCCAGGTAGACGGGCGGCAGCTGCTCGGGGATCCGAGCCAGACGGAATCCCTTCACCCGGAACGTCTCGAAGTCCTCGGTCACCTTCTCGCCGCTGAAGGCCATGCGTAGGAAGCGCAGCGTGTCACGCATGCGCCGGTACTGGTTCTCGAACGCCATGCCGTTCCAGTTGGCGACGATCACCTGTGACGAGGCGCCGAGCCCGCACGCGAAGCGGCCGGGTGCGGCGTCGGCCATGGCGGCCAGGCTCTGGGCCAACAGCGCCGGGCCACGGGTGTACGCGGGCGTGATGGCCACGCCGAGATTCAGCTCCGGCTCCCATGCGGCGGCCAGGGCGAGTGGCGTGAACCCGTCGGCGCCGTCGACCTCGGCGGACCACAGATCGGTGTAGCCCAATTGCCGCAGACGGGCGAACCACTCGCGGTGGGCGTGGAGCGGGATCCCGTCGAACGGGACCGTGATGCCCGGCCGCGCGGGCGGGGTGCCGGCAGTGGGACTCATACCCCGACGTGCTCCTCGGAGCCTGCCGACCCATCCGGCGAATCCGACCCGTCCGACCCGTCCGACCCATCCGACCCGTCCGACCCCGCCCCCACGGCCGCCACGGCCGCACGGACGGATTCATCCGCCCCATCCGCCCCACCCGAACCATTCGGCGACCCACCGGGATCCTGCTGGAACTCGGCGTCGTCGAAGGACAACGCCAGCTCCGTCTTCTCGTCGTCGCGGGCCGGCACCGGGACGCCCCAGCGGGCCATCCCCTCCTCCATGTGGCGGATCACCGTCTCGATCACCTCGACCCGCCCATTGCGCTTGCTCTCCGACGAGATCACATCCCAGGGCGCCAGCGGACCATGCGTCAGACGCAGCATGTCGGAGACCGCCTCGTCGTACTCGGGCCGCTTCTCGCGGTTGCGCCAGTCCTCGTCCGTGAGCTTCCACGCCTTGAGCGGGTCGTCGCGACGCCGGATGAACCGGCGCAGCTGCTCCTCGTGCGACATGTGCATCCAGAGCTTGACCACGATCAGGCCCTCTTCGGCTAGGGAGTGTTCGAAGTCGGTAATCTCCTCGTAGGCGCGCCGCCATTGCACCTCGGTGGCGAGATTCTCGACACGCTCGACGAGCACCCGCCCGTACCAGCTGCGGTCGAAGATGGTCATGCCGCCCCACCCCGGCAGCGGAGGCCAGAAGCGCCACAGGAAGTGGTGGCGCAGCTCGTCCGGCGTCGGGGCGGCGAACGGGGCCACGTGCACGTGCCGGGGGTCGAGCGGCTCGACCAGCCGCTTGATCGCGCCGCCCTTACCCGCGGCGTCCCAGCCCTCGAACACGACGCACACCGGCGGACCGAGATTGCCTTCGTTGAGCTGGCCGCCGTTGATCAGCCGCAAGTGGAGCAGGCGGCGCTGCGCCTTTCCGAGCCGCTTGGCCTCCTCGTCCTTGGAGAGCCTCAGCGAGAGGTCGGAGTCCTCCAGCTTCGGGTAGGCGCGGTCCTTCTCCTTGGAGTCAGCTGTGGCGCCGGCGGTCTCATCGTGGGAGCTGTCGTCATGGGAGCCACCGTCGTGGCCGCCGTGATCATGCTTGCTCACGTTGCCTGTTGTAGCCGATCCACCACACCCGCGGCGACCACATTGGCAGCAGCGACGCTGGTGCCGCCAGCGCTGGTGCCGCCAGCGCTGGTGCCGCCAACGCAGGTAGCGCCGGTACCGCTGGTGCTGCCGCCACCGTTGCGGCCGCCGGTGCCGCCGGTGCCGCCGGTGCCGCCGGTGCCGCCAGTGCCGCCAGTGCCGCCAGTGGAGCGCCGAGCACGGACGGGCGGCGCCGCCAGGGGAGCAGCACCCACCGCCTCGACTGCCTCCACGGCCTCGACCACCCGCCGCACCATGGTCGGCTTGCCGGCGATCACCACCAGCTCCTGGTTGGAGAGGTGGCTCACCTGACCCACCTTGCGACCGGACGGGTCGAAGATGCCGATGCGGGCGCCGACGTATCGAGCGGAGTCGAAGGAGAGGGTCGCCACCTCACGCCGGGTACCGCCGTTGCGAACACCCGTCGGCGGCGCCTGGATGGAGCAGATGGCCTCGAGCTCCTCCAGCTCCAGCCACGACTCGTTGTTGTACGACAGGACCAGCAGATCGCAGTCCACCGATTGGACCACCACCGCCAGCGCCGCCGGCATCGTCCGCTTCGAATTGAACACCGAGTGCGTGGATGGGTCGCGGGCGTCCACCCGCTTGCGGGCCACGCCGTAGGCCTCGGGCGCATCCCAGGCCACCAGCGTCTCCCACACGTGGTAGTTGGTGAAATACCGGTGCTGGTTGTACGGCGGATCCAGATACGCCAGGTCGACGTGCCCCAGCCCCCCGGGCGAGCCCGAGGACCCCGCCAGCGCCACCGCATCGCCTTGGATGGCGCGGCCGGGCCCGTCGAGCAGCTCGGGCACCCGCAGCTCCAGCGCGTTGAACGACCGCGGCGCCCACTGCTTCACGTACGCCATCTGCACACCGGTGGTCGAGTCGACCCGGTCCGCCGCCTCGATGAGGGACGTCAACAGCAGGGGGAACAGGGGTGACCCCGCATACTCCGAGTCGATGGCGTCGCGCACGGCATCTATCCGAGCGGCGTTGTGCGGTTGGAAGAAGCGGGCCTGATGGCTGAACGTCTCGGTGACGTAGCCGGGTTTGCCGGGGAGGCCGTTGAGGTGGGTGACCGCCGCCCGCAGCGCGCCCATGTCGGTGGCGGCGGCATCCGCCTCGATGTAGGTGCGGGCGAAGGTGTGCGCATAGCGGGCGCTGTCGACGGCGGTGACGTGCACCCCCTGGGCCTTGAAGGCCTGGGCGACGCGGGTGGTGCCGGTGAAGAGATCGAGCGCGGTGCGGGCGCCGGAGGCCCGGCAGATCTGCGTGAGGACGGGGACGAGGCGGCGCTTGGAACCGAGGTACTTGATCACCGGGGCCTCACGGCGGACCACCCTACGATGGGCGGTCATGGGGTCCGGGGACCATCCAGAGACCGGCGGGGCGCCGGGTGCGGCGCCGGGTGCGGATGGGGACGCCGCGGCCGATTCCCACTGGGTGCGCTGGCACGAGCCTTACGAGAACCCGGCCTCGAACCTGTCGCGGCGGCTGCGTGAGGTGCAATCCATGGTGCGCGCCGCGCTCGACGACACCGCGGACCCCGTTCCCCATCCAGGGCCCATCCGGATAGTCAGCCTGTGTGCGGGGCAGGGTCGGGACGTCATCGACGTGGTGGCGACCCATCCAAGAGGTCCGGGGGTGTCGGCGCTGTTGGTCGAGCTCGACCCGGCGTTGGTCGCCTTCGCCCGGAATCGTGCGGCCTCGGCCGGGGTGGCCGACCGGATCCGGATCGTCGAGGGCGACGCCTCGCGGGCCGGTTGGTACGCCCGGGACGTGCCGGCCGACGTCGTCCTGGTCTGCGGGGTGTTCGGGAACATCAGCGGGGCGGACATCGCGCGCACCATCCAGGCCATGCGGGGCTTCTGCGTCCCGGGTGGCCACGTGGTGTGGACCCGGCACCGGCGTGCGCCCGACGCCACGCCCGTCATCCGGGCCGACTTCGCCGCCGCCGGCTTCACCGAGTTGGGCTTCGAGGCTCCCGAGGGGACCGTCATGACGGTGGGCCACCACCGCCTGGATGGGCCGACGGCGCCGTTCGACCCCGACCAGGTGCTCTTCGACTTCGTCGGCGACGGGTTCGCCCCCGCATGACGGCGACGCCGGGCGACGCCGGACCCCTCGGAGCGGCGCCGCCGGGGCCCGAGCCCGAGCCCGAGCCCGAGCCCGAACAGGGCACCAAACTGCCCCGCCACGAGCTGCACCCGCTGGAGCTGATGTCCATGGCGTGGCGCACGGCCCGGATGGAGCCGGCACGGGTGATCGTGCCCGCGCTCGTGATCTTCGGCCTCGATGCCCTCCAGGGCACCCTCTACACCGAGCTCGCCGTCGACCATCTGGGTCTCGAGTCCATCGCGGGCGTCTTCCTCTTCGGCGCGTCCACCCTGGGGCTGACCTTCTACGCCGGCATGCTCGAGCGCCTCGTCGGATCGGTCGAGCGGGGCGAGCCCGCCCAGCCCGTCCGAGTGGTGCTGCGGACCCTGCCCTGGGGGCGCCTGCTGGTGGCGGAGGCGATCTTGGTCGTGATCGGCGCCGCCGCCTCGTTGCTGCTGATCATCCCGGGACTGATCGTGGGGACGCTGTTCGCCCTGGTCGGGCCCCTCATCAACCTGCTCGACTCCCCGGTGCCCACGGCCTTCCGGCGCTCGCTGCAGCTGGTGTGGCCGCACTTCATGCTGGTGTTCTGCTTCATCACGCTGCCGTTGGCGATCGAGCACGAGGTGGTGGTCTTCGTGGCCGACCTCGTGCCCCACGAGCACATCTGGGCGGTCTTCCTCACCACCTTCATCCTCGGCGACCTCTTCGGGATGGCGCTGGGCCTGATGGAGGTGACCCTGGCCGAGCGGCTCGTCACGGGAGCGCAGGGGCCCGGAAGCGACCTACTGTCGGCGGACGTGGAGCTGTCCCGCCCGTCCGAGCCGCCCCATCCAAACCGATTCCAGGCGATCCGCGGATTCGACGGTTTGACCACCGCCTGACCACGTCACCGACGGACACCTCGAAACGTCTGCACACACCACACCCAGAACCCATCCGAGGAGGCCCACCATGGAAGAGACGATCCACGGAACGACGATGCCGGTGCTCGAGCTCTCGCTCGCCGACGGCGAGTCGGTCGTGTCGGAGGCCGGCGAGTTCAGCTGGATGTCCGACGCCGTCCAGATGGCCACCAACACCGGCGGCGGCATGGGCGGCAAGGGGATCATGGGAGCCGTCAAGCGGGCCGTCTCCGGCGCCAGCTTCATGATGACGACCTACACCGCCCAGGGCGGCGCCGGTTCCATCGCGTTCGCCTCCAAGTTCCCCGGCCACATCCTGCCCATCGACGTCGCCCCGGGGAACGAGTTCATGGTGCACCGGCACGGCTTCATGGCGGCGACGCCGGGGATCGAGCTGTCCATGGGATTCCAGCAGTCGTTCCGCGGCGGCATCTTCGGCGGCGAGGGCTTCATCCTCCAGAAGGTCGGCGGCTCCGGCCGCGCCTTCATCGACCTCTCGGGCGAGGTGATCGTCTACGACCTCGTCGCCGGGCAGACGATGCGGGTGCACCCCGGCCACGCCGGCCTCTTCCAGGCCTCCGTCCAATTCTCGGTGCAGAAGGTGCCGGGCATGGCCAACCGCTACATGGGCTCCGACGGGCACCACTTCGCCGTGCTGACGGGCCCGGGCCGCATCTGGCTGCAGTCGATGCCGCTGCCGATCCTCGCCGGCGTCATCGGCGAGTACATGCCCGACCGCGACGACCACCACGGCGCCGAGGGCGCGGCTGCCGGCATCGGGGGCGCCAAGATCCTGGGCGACATGTTCAAGTAGTCCCGGGGCGGCCGCTCATTTTGGGCGGCCGCCAATTTTTGCGGCAGCCGTCCTTGGGCGGGAAGCTGCGCTCCGTCCGCCGGAGCCGTTCCGGCAGGACAGCCCGGCGTGGGAGCGGGTGGACTCAGGTGGATTCGGACCGCGGGGCGGTTTCGGGCTGGTTCCACTCGATCCACCCCGATCCCTGGCGGCCGTCGTCGGTGCGGCAGCGCACCATCGCCCGCGGGAAGCGGCTGGTGCGGCCGTCGTCGTTGCGCAGGAGCACGGGGCCGAAGGCGACGGGTGTCACCTCGATCCCCAGGTTGAGCTCGGGACCGGGGCCGGGGTCGACCGTGATGTCGATGCGGGCCCTGGATGGGAAGCCGTGGTCCCCGAGGTCCTCGGTCACGGTGAGGCCCGTGGCGGGACGCACGGCACCCGGCGTCTGGATATATCCGAAGAAGACCGGTACGTCCGGGATCATGCGGATGTCGGCGAGATGGATCCGGGTGCCGTCATCGAGCCGCATGGAGCACCAGCACCATCCAAAGGCCCACCAGTCCCGCACGCCCCAGGAGTGGTCACGCTGGCCCTGTCCGTCGACGGTGAACGTCTCGCCCCCGATTGCCACGGTACCGGTGACGAGACAGGGAATCTCGTAGCGGGTGGTCAGGTCGTAGTGGTAAGGGACGCCGTCGGTCGTCCAGGTGAGATCGAGGTCGAGACGTGCCGCAGGACCGGTCTGCTCGCCCGACGTGTAGACGGCCTCTGGCGGGTCGATCAAGTGGGCGGGCGCGCTGGCCGCCAGGCGGAACGATTCGAGTGGGCGCACGAGTTCGATTTCAATCCGCTGGTCGGCGGTGTCGTCGGGGCCGATGGACGCCTCTGAGACCAGGCCGTCGCCGGGCGGCACCGGGGCCCGGTAGTCGGCCGAGCAGATCCCGGGTCGGTCGGGCCAGACGATCCAGGCGGTCCACCAGGCGAGTCGGCGGTTGGGGTACAGCCCGAGCCGGAGCCAGCCGCCGAGGGAGCCGTCGGCCCGGACGAAGTCGCAGTAATAGGACTCGTTCCACAGGTCCTCGCCGTCGGGCGTGTGCCGGGCCTCGTCGTCCGGCAGGACGATGTGGTCCGCCATCAGTGGCCCGGGCCCGGATGCATGGCGGAGGCCCCCGCAGGGCCGGGCACCTCCACGATGGGATCGTCGCGGTCGTCGAACTCGGTGCGCAGCGCCTTCGACATCACGGCGTGTTGGAAGTACAGCGTCGTGATGTAGGTGAGCTCGAGGATGGCGACCTCGTCGAGGTGGCGCTGGAGCTCGGTGAAGAGCTCGTCGGGGACGCGGCCGTGGTCGTAGACGAGGCAGTCGGTGTAGGCGAGGACTGCCCGCTCGGCGGCGTTGTACGTGCCCTCGGGGGCGACGCTCCAGGCCGGGATGTGCGCGATCTGCTCCTCGGGCATGCCGAGCTCGCGCATGGACTTGGCGTGCTGGCTGTAGACGAACTGGCTGCTGGCGGCGTAGCCGGCACGTATCTGGCCGAGCTCGCGCAGTGGGGGCTCGAGGACCCGTGTGGGCGACTGGTACAGGCCGAAACCCTTGACGCAGTGGTCGAGGATGTCCGGACTGTTGGCGAACACGGTCCACCAGTCGCCCGTCGTGCCGTCCCATCGTCCGGGCTCGGCCACGGGGTCGCGGCCCTCGAAGAGCCACTCGTACATGGTGGTGACGATGGGCGCGGTGGCCTCTTCCTTGGGGACCTGGCGGAGTCTGGGCATGGTCGGTGTGGTCGGTGTCGTCGGTGTGGTGGGTGTGGTCGGCGTGGTCGGCGTGGTGGGTCGGTCGTGGGGGAGGGCGGTCGTTCAGACCGGGGTCGGTTGGGCGGGGAGCTCGGGCTCGGCGGCCATGTTGGCGTCGACGGCCTTGGCCGGGGTGTGGGAGACGTCGGTGAGGCGGAACTCCCGCATCCAGCAGGCGAACTCGAGCAGAATGCCGTCGGGATCCTGGAAGTAGATGCTGCGCACGTAGACGCCCGAGTGCATAGCGTCGCTGATGCCCCATTCGGAGTCGTCGTGATTGGCGATTTCGGTGCAGTCGATGCCCGCACCGAGGAGCCGCTCCCGGTATTCCTCGATTTTCTCGGGCGCCACGTCGAACGCCACGTGGTTCATGGACCCGATGGCGCTGGTGAGATCGCCCTGGTCCGGCCGGGCCGCCGGCGCGCTGATGCCCGGCACGCCGTCGGGCGCGTTGGGGAACCAGAAGAAGGCGAGGCAGTCCCCACCGCCGCAGTCGAAGAAGAAGTGCTGGCCCATTCCCGCCGGCAGCTCGATCGTCTTGACGAGCGGCATGCCGAGGACGTTGGTGTAGAAGTCGACCGTCCGCTCCATGTCGCGGCAGACGAGGGCCAGGTGGTTGATGCCCCGCAACTCGAATCCGCCGGTGTTGCCTGTCATGAGCCTGCCCTCCCTCGGCGGCGGCGCCGTGTGTCGTCTCCGGCTTGGATCGACGCCGACCCAGGATAGGCCGCAATCCGGCGGCGGCCCCAGACCGTATGAACCTCGGGCGACCGGACGGAGTCGGCGAACGGCGGCGACAGCCGGCGAACGGCGGCGGTGGCGGTGGCGGTGGCGGTGGCGGTGGCGGTGGCGGTGGCCCAGACGATCGAGGTGGCAGGAACGCGGAGAGAGCCCCCGGCACGGCTGGGCCCGACACGTCCGGGGTCGGGCCGTTGCCGGGGCTCTCTCCGCCGGCGGCCGCGCCAGATGGGGATGCGACGGATCAGGTGGCGGCGATGCCGACCATGGGCGCGTTGAGGGGATGGCCGCCCATGGAGCCGTAGAACTCGGTGTTGCCGAAGGTGAAGATGCCCCCGTCGGCGCCCTGGAGCCAGTAACCGGTGCCGGTGCCGTTGGCGGCCATCCCGACGATGGGCGAGTTCAGGGTCGTGCCGATCATGGAGCCGTACGGCGCGGCGTCGCCGAAGTCGGCCACGTTGCCGTTGGCACTGGCCAACCAGTACCCGTTGAAGCTCTCCGTGGGCGCCATGCCGGTGATGCGGTACCCGCCCGGCGCGTACGGGGGCTGCCCCTCCATGTGGGCGTCGCCGTAGTTGAAGACCTGGCCGTTGGAGTCGACGAGCCAGTAGCCGGCGCCGAGGAACCCGGGTGCGGCGGCGGTGACGGGGTAGGCGAGGTTGTCGCCGCCGGCTGACCCGTAGAACCTCGCGTCGCCGAAGGCGAACACACCGCCGTCGCTGGCGATCAACCAGTACCCCCCACCGTCGATGGTGGGGATCAGGCCGATGATCGGTTTGTTGAGCTCGATGCCGCCGGTGGAGCCGTAGAAGCCGGCATCGCCGAAGGCGAAGACACCGCCGTCGCTGGCCACCAGCCAGTACCCGTTGCCGTCCGGCGTCGCCGCCATGCCGACGACGGGTTTGTTGAGCCGCAGGGAGCCCGTGGAGCCGTAGAACTGCGCGGCCCCGAAGGTGAAGATGCCGCCGTCGGAGCCCACCTGCCAGTAGCCCGGCGGCGGGTGCGGCGGTTGCGGGCAGGTCGGGCTGGTGGCCGGCCCGGTCTCGCCGTAGGGCGCCAGAGAGGGCGCTCCGCCGGGGGTGGCGAAGGAGAGCTGGGCCAGGTACATGGGCCGGATGCCGCAGGTCAGGTAGCCGATCGTGGTGCCCTGCCAGGCCGCGAAGGCCATGACCAGGTTCCCCGAGGGCTGCATCGTGAAGACGTCGGGGCCGCCCGGGCCGGACATCCCCGGGGACGTGCCGAGCAGGGGGGCGGTCGACATGTCGTTGCAGGCGGCGTTCGGGCCCGCCGGGCAGCTCGCCCACCCGATGCCGTAGGTGGACGCGCCCTCGTCGCTGCCGGCGTAGAAGAGGTAGTAGGTGTCCGTCGTCGTCATGGTGCTGCCGCTGCCGGTCGTGGTCTGGGTCTCGACCATGTCGGGCCCCTCGATGATGTTGCTCTGCCACGGCTCGTCGTCCCACAGGAGGAGGGACGGCTCGCCGGTCGGCGCCAGGAGGTTCGGCGTCAGCTGCACGGCGCGGATGGGGGTGGACACGCCGATGTGGTTCCCGTCGCTCTTCCAGAGCAGCCAACTGGTCCCGGACTTGTCGGTGAAGACGTCGGGGTCGATGCTGCCGCCCCAGTTCCCGTCATCGAGCGTGGGGACCTGGTCGACCCCGTCGTCGCAGACGACCGGCGCGCCGTTGGAGTCGGTGTACGGGCCGGTCGGGACCACGGACGTGGCCACCCCGATGCACTGGTCGCCGTTCGAGGCCTCCGTGGCCGTGTAGTACATGACGAACAGGCCATTGCTGTTCTGGGCGACGCTCGGCGCCCAGGTGTCCCCCTCCTTGGCCCACGAGGGGAGTGTGGGCAGGGCGTCGATACCGGTCTGGGTCCAGTTCACCCCGTCGAGCGACGTCGACACCTGGATGTTGATCGTCTGGCTCGGTGTCGCGAAGTTCTGGGTGGCGAAGCCGTAGTAGACCCCGCCCACGTAGAGGACGCTCGGGTCGGGGAAGTCTCCGGCGTGCACGGGCGACCAGTTCGCCGCGCCCGCCGCGGGTGCCGGTGCCGTCGCGGCCGCGAGGCCGACCGAGGCGGCCGCGCCGATGACGACGACGAAGGCGGCGAGCAGGGCGCGTGCCGCGGCGGCCGTCGTCGAGGGCGTCCGCGCGCAACGCCGGCGCGGCCTGTTCGTGGGTGAGAAGGTCACCGTCCTCCCTGTGGGATCCGTGATCGACAATGCCCCGCTCGCGCGCAGCGGGCTCCGCGCGGCTTCCCATCGTATCGAGCGAGTGGTGGCCTCGACAGGCGGGAACGGGCGTTCACGAGACCTTCATATTCGGAAGTTGTTCGAAAGGCATTCGAACGGCATTCGAACGGGAACGAAAGTATTCGCAGCCTGGCGTTCACCTTCCACGCCCGTTCCCCCTATGTTCGGACACCAGGGCCACCGGAAACGAGAAGAGGGATGAACATGACAGAGCAACGCAAGCCCGTCGTCGACGCCGGATTCAAGCTCATGAACCTCACCCACAAGGCGGCGCTGCGCGTGACGGGCGGCCGCTGGCCCAGGCTCCTCTTCGGCATGCCGGGCGTGGAGCTGGAGACGATCGGGCGCAAATCGGGTCAACCGCGCACCACCATGCTCGCCTCGCCCATCCACGACGACAGCCGGGTGGTGCTGATCGCCTCGAAGGGCGGTGACCAGCGGGACCCGCAGTGGTACCGCAACCTCGTCGCCAACCCCGAGGTGAAGGTCACGATCGACGGTGTCACCAGCACCATGCGGGCCAGAACGGCGTCGCCCGAGGAGAAGGCGGCGCTGTGGCCCGACATCGTCGCCGCCTACAAGGGCTACGACGCCTACCAGAAGAAGGCCGGCCGGGACATCCCCGTGGTCATCTGCGAACCGCGGCCGACCTGACCGCAGGACCAGGACGCGATGGTGGCGGTACGATGCGCCCGATGTCGATGGAGCCTGCCGGCTCGCCAGGTGGATCAGTCGAAGGCGCAGGGGCCCCGATCGACGCGGCTGCCGATCGGGGGCCGGAGACGGGACTGCAGCCCGGACCGGGGGCGGGGGACGCCGCCTTCGACCTGAGCATGGCGGTGTCGCAACTGGCGTCGAACAGCACGGATCTCCGCATCATGCTCAAGCTGCTGGTGGCCCAGCTCTCCGATGCGCTCGGCGACCGCATCGTGGTCGAGCGGGCGGGCCGCTTCCGCAAGTCGGAGGAGATCAAGTCGGTGCGGGTCACGCTCGGCGACGACACCCTCGAGGCGGTGGTCGATGGTGGTTCCGTGCGCTGCAGCATCGGGCACTCCTCGGGCGGCATCCGCATCCGCAGCGAGCAGGTCGGCATGGACGCCTGGCTCACCCGGCTGCTGTCGACCCTGCAATCGGAGGCGGCACACAGCGAGCAGACCCGTGTGGCGCTGGAGAACATCGTGATCGGAGGCCAATCGTGACCGAGGAAGCACAGCCACAGGAGGGAGCCGAGGCGGCCCAGGCGACCCAGGCGGCGCCGGCCCCACCGCTGCCGCGGGACCTGCCCAAGGATGCCGCGCACCGACTCGAGGAGCTCGAACACGGCCTGTTCACCTCCGACCTCTCGGTGAACGAGTTCCTCCTGGTCAAAGAGGCCGGCTTCCACCCGCTGGGCTTCGTGATGGGCTCGTCGATCTACCACATCGGCATCCAGACCAGGAAGTGGGGGCAGAGCCAGGAGCTGGACAAGCTCACCGAGGCGATGTACACGGCCCGCGAGCTGGCCATGACCCGGATGGAGGAGGAGGCCGAGGAACTGGGCGCGGACGGGGTCGTGGGCGTGCGCCTCGACGTCAATTACTACGAGTGGGGCAACGACTCGGCCGAGTTCATCGCCTTCGGCACGGCGATCAAGGCCGAGGACGGGACCTCGTACCGCAACGCCCAGGGCAAGCCGTTCACGTCCGACCTCTCGGGCCAGGACTTCTGGACCCTCATGCAGACGGGGCACGTCCCCCAGGGCCTGGTCATGGGGACGTGCGTCTTCCACATCGCGCACCGCAAGCTGACGCAGGCGCTCGGTTCCGTCGGCCAGAACGTGGAGCTGCCGAACTTCACCCAGGCCCTCTACGAGGCGCGGGAACTGGCCATGACGCGCATGCAGGACGAGGCAGGCGTGCTCCAGGCCAGCGGCATCGTGGGGGTGCGCCTGGAGGAGAAGTCGCACCAGTGGGGCTCGCACACCATTGAGTTCCTGGCGCTCGGCACGGCGGTCACCAAGCGCAGCGGGGAGGTCACGCTGCCCAAGCCGACCACCATCATCTCGCTCGACAATTGATGAACCACCGATGAGCGACGCATCGGGCCCGCTGGAGCCGCCGGCTCCGGCCGGCGACCTCCCCGAGGCTGCGGTCCGGCGCCTGGAGTCGAGCGCGTTCTCCTCGGGGCTCACCGTGCCCGACTTCGCCGCCTGCCTCGACCTCGGGCTCCAGCCCGTCGCCCTGGTGCAGGGCTTCTGCGTCATGCAGTGGGGGTGGTACGGGCCCGGCTCGGGCTCCATGCGCGGCATGTCGCCCTACATGGGCGGCCAGCAGACCCCCGGCTCCTACTCGGAGACCTACCGCTGCCCGCACGGCTTCGTCTCCTCCGAGCACCGCGCCTGGGGCCAGAACCTGGAGCAGCCCTGGGTCGAGCAGGCCTGGGCCCAGGGCTACGGCACGGCCTACGCCCGCATGCTCGAGGAGGCCGGCACGCTCGGCGCCCACGGCGTGATCGGCGTGGTGGACCGGGTCTCCAACGTGGCCGACACCGGCACCACCGAGTTCCACTTCCTGGGCACGGCGGTGACGGTGGAGGGCGGCCCGCCGCCCGCCGGCGGGGTCCCGTGGAGCACCTATCTGGCGGGGCAGCGCCTGACCAAGTCGATCGAGGCGGGCTTCATGCCGGTGGCGGTCGTGGCCGCCCTGGCCTCGGTCCGGGTCTGGGCCTACTGCATGACGGAGTACTACATGGAGGGCTCCATGGGTGGGTGGGGGGCGACGATGGGCCCGGCGCTGGTGGAGCAGGTGAGCAAGGCGCACATGGCGGCCCGCCAGCTGGCCCGCAAGCACGTGCGCCAGCAGCTGGTCGGCGACGAGCTGCACGGGGCGACCATGGAGGTCGTCGGCCGGGAGCTGTCCCAGGGCGACGAGGTGATCGACTGCACGTTGCGGGGCAACCGGGTGCGGCGCTTCAAGGACTTCGACCCGGTGGTGCTCCCGCGGCCCACGGTGCGGCTGGCATGAGCGCGAGCCCGGCCGCCACCCCCGCCCCCGACATCCGGGCCGAGATGCTCCGGGGGGCCCAGGCCCTGGCCAGCCCGGCGCCCGCATCGAAAGAGCGGGGCATCACGTCGGACCTCTCGGTGGACGAGGCGCTCCTGCTCCACGCGGCCGGATGGGAGCCGCTCGACCTCGTCTGCGGCGTGGCCATCGTGTCGGTGCCGGTCGGGGTGTGGAACTGGGGGAGAGGGGCCATCTCGCTGGCCTCGGACGCGCACAACGCGGCGGTGGACCAGGCCTCCCGGCTGCTGCGCGGTGAGTGCGGCAAGGTGCACGGCCACGGAGTGGTCGGGGTACGGGTCGAGGTGTCGGTGCACACCCACCACATCGACGTGGAGCTGGTCGGCACCGCCGTGCGGCCGATCGACGGCAAGGACGGGCGGGGCACCGACGCCGCCCTGGCGATGCCCTTCGTGTCCGACCTGTCGGCCCGTGACTTCACGCTGCTCCAGCGGGCCGGCTGGATGCCCGTCGGCCTGGCCTTCGGCGCCAGCTTCGTCTACGCCCCCCGGCGCACCGCCGGCGCCGCCATGAAGCAGTCGACGCAGAACGTGGAGCTCACCAACTACACCGAGGCCATGTACTCGGCCCGCGAGTCGGCGATGGAGAAGATGCAGCGCTCGGCGCTCGAGGTCGGGGGAGAAGGGGTCGTCGAGGTGAAGGTCACCGAGGGCCCGATGAGCTTCGCCCGCCATGCGGTCGGGTTCACCGCCTGGGGCACGGCGGTGAAGCTGGTGGCCGAGGCGCACCAGTTCGTCCGGCCCGAGATGGTCCTCCCCCTGGACGACGCGGTCGTCACCTTCGAGGCGGAGAGCCTGCGCAGCGACGGCCAAGGAAAGCGACGGAAGCGATGAGGACGCAAGAGGCGAACGAGGCGAACGCCGGGAACGAGGGGGAACGGGACTGGGCCGCCTGGGCCCGCACGTTCGAGTCCATCGACGGGCCCGACGAATTCGCCGCCCTCTTCGCCCCCGGTGGTCGCTTCTGCGACCCCGTGACCCCCTGGACGACCGACTTGCACAAGGTGGCCCGGGACACCGACGCCATCTTCCCGGACTGGCACCAGCGGGTGGACCGCATCCGGGGCGGTGAGGACTGGGCCGTCTTCGAGTGGACCGGCACGGCCACCTTCAGCGCCGGCGAGGGCAAGGCCGGCATTCCCATCGAGATGAGCGGCGCCACGGTGATCGATGTCGATGCCGACGGCAGGGTCACGGCCTGGCGTGACTACCTCGACACCAACGAGCCCACCCAGCAGATCCAGAAGGGGCTCGAGCGGGCCATCGAGGGCGGCTGACACACCCTTGGCGAGGAACAATGGCGGGCGGCGAGGTGTTTGACCTCTCATGAAACGCATTGGATTCCTCTCTTTCGGCCACTGGACGCCCTCGGCACAGTCGCAGACCCGCTCGGCGTCGGACGCCCTGCTGCAATCCATCGATCTCGCCGTAGCCGCCGAGGAGCTTGGTGCTGACGGGGCGTACTTCCGGGTGCACCACTTCGCCAACCAACTCTCCTCCCCGTTCCCGCTGCTCGCTGCCGTCGGTTCCAAGACCAGCACCATCGAGATCGGGACCGCCGTGATCGATATGCGCTACGAGAACCCGCTCTACATGGCCGAGGATGCGGGCTCTGCGGACCTCATCTCGGCCGGGCGCCTGCAACTCGGCATAAGCCGTGGCTCGCCCGAGCAGGTCGTGGAGGGCTACCGCTACTTCGGCTACGTGCCCGGCGAGGGAACCGATCAGGCCGACATGGCTCGCGAGCACACGCGGGTCTTTCTCGAGGTCCTCGATGGCGAGGGCTTCGCCCAGCCGAATCCGCGGCCGATGTTCCCCAACCCACCCGGGCTGCTGCGGGTCGAGCCGTACTCCGATGGCCTACGCCAGCGGATCTGGTGGGGTGCCGGCACCCGGAAGACCGCCGAGTGGACCGCGGAGCAGGGAATGAACCTGATGAGCTCGACCCTTCTGAGCGAGGACACTGGTGTGCCGTTCCATCAGCTCCAAGCCGAGCAAATCGAACGATTCCGCAAGGCTTGGGCCGAGGCCGGCCATGCCCGTGAACCCCGTGTCTCTGTCAGCCGCAGCATTTTCCCGATCGTGAATGATCTCGATCGCAGGTACTTTGGCGGGGAGGGGAACTCGCAGGACCAGGTTGGGTTCATCGACGGCGGTATCGCGCGCTTCGGCAAGACCTACGCCGGGGAACCCGACACGCTCGTTGAGCAACTGGCCCAGGATGAGGCGATCGCCGCCGCCGACACCCTGCTCCTGACCATCCCCAATCAGCTTGGTGTCGACTACTGCGCCCACGTCCTCGATGCGGTCCTGCGCGACATCGCGCCGGAGCTCGGCTGGCGCTGAGCAGGCGCCAGAGCGGCAACCCGACGGCTCAGCCCTCGGCCTCCGCGGCCACCGCCTCCACGTGCGCCATCCGGGTGTCGCGCTGCTCGTCGAGGTCCTGGGCCGCCTGTTCGTCGCCGGCCATCTCCGCGTCGATGTCGGCGTCGGCGAACCCGATGACGCCCATGTCCTCGAACGCGGCACGCAGGTTGGGGCCCCACAGGCCGATGTCGCGCAGGATGGGCACGATGCGCATGAACAAGAAGTTGCGGAATTCGCGCAGCGTCTCGCTCTGGTCGACGTAGGTGGTGAGCTCGGCCGGCAACTCCAGGCGCTCGAAGACCTCCTCGCCCAAGAAGCGGTCGCGCATGAGGTAGCAGGCCTCGATGCAGAAGGCCTCGCGGTCGTCGCGCTCGGCCTGGGTCAGCTGCGGGTAGTAGTCGCGCAGCGCCAGGCGGCCGAACATCACGTGGCGGGCCTCGTCCTGCATGACGTACGCGTTGAGCGCCTTGGCCAGCGGATCGGTGGCGTTGTTGCGGATGATGCCGAAGGCGGCGAGCGCCAGCCCCTCGATCAGCACCTGCATGCCCAGATACGTCATGTCCCAACGGCTGTCGGCGATGACGTCGTCGAGCAGCGCCTTGAGATGCACGTTGAGCGGGTAGACGAGTTGCACCTTCTCGTGCAGGTAGCGGCTGTAGACCTCGACATGGCGCGCCTCGTCGATGACCTGGGTGGCCGCGTAGAACTTGGAGTCGATGTCGGGGACGGTCTGCACGATCTTGGCCGTGCAGATGAGCGCACCCTGCTCGCCATGCATGAATTGGCTGAAGCGCCAGGCCTCCACGTGACGGCGGAACTCGCCCTTGCGCTCGTCGGACATGGCGTCCCACCACGGCGTGCCGAAGATGGGGAGGATCTCGTCGGGCATGCCGACGGGATTGGTGAGGTCGACCTCCTGGCTCCAGTCGAGCCGGTCACTGCCGATCCACTGGCGCCGGGTGCCCTTGTCGTAGAGGCGCAGCAGCTGCTCGCGGCCCCCGGTGTAGTTGAAGTCGAACATCGTCGTCGACGGCGACTCGACGCCCCACTTCGGTTCGAAGGCGAACGCCGAATCGGTGATGGATGGGCTGGTGGTCATGAGGCCCCCTTGGTTCGCTGCCAGCTGCAGCTGTGGGCGGGTTCCGCCACCCAGGAACGCTAGCCTCTGGGGGCGTGCGGTTCAGCTGGAGGGGCCGCTCCGCCTCGCCCGGGCCGACCCGATGCCGGGAGCCGACGCCGTCCCTCCCTCAGCGCTTCAGCGGAAGTCGAACGCGACCTTGATGGCGCCGCTCTCCTCCTGATTGGCCAGCACCGTGAACGCCTCGCGCCACTGCTCGAGCCGGAAGGTGTGGGTGAGCATGCCCGTCATGTCGATCCGGCCGTCTGCGGCCAGTCGCAGGTAGTGCGCGATGCCGTGCATGCGCACGCCGTCGACCTCTTCGACCCCGAAAGCGTTGGAACCCACCCAGGAGATCTCCTTGAAGTACAGGGGCGACCACTCCCAGCGTTCGGGCGCGTGCACGCCGCTCTTGACCATGGTGCCGCGGGCCTTGAGCAAGCGGACGCCGATCTCGGCCGTCTGCGACGTGCCGACCGTGTCGTAGACGACGTCGAAGCCGCCCGGGTGGGCCATGGGGAGCGCGTCGCCACCGAACTTCTGCAAGACGCCGCCGGACCACGTGGCGGCCTCTTCGAGCAGCTGCTCGATTGGGAAGGGGTCGACGACCGACGCGCCCAGCCGACGGGCGAGGGCCGCCTGGGCGGGCCAGCGCGCGACCACCATGACGTCGACATCGGGGTAGAGCGACCGCACGATCGCCGTGGCGCAGCTGCCGAGGGCGCCTCCCCCGTAGACGAGGACCTTGCCGCCCGGCGGTGGCGGGTGTCGCGTGACCGAGTGCAGCGACACCGCGAACGGGTCGCTGATGACGGCCACCTCGTCGCTCACGCCCGCGGGCACGGGAATCAGCATCGACTCGTGTGCCGGCAGGTACTCGGCGAAGCCGCCGGGGGCGTCCCTCGAGGTCCCCGTGTGGATGCCCGCGGCGATCGGTCCCCGGTCGAAGCTCCAGCACAGGCTGAGGTCGCCGTCCTGGCAGGCGGGGCAGGGGGGGTCGATCCCGCGTGGGCCGCACGAGAGCCACGGGTTCAGTACCACGCGCTGGCCCACCTCGAGGGTGGTGACCGCGGGACCGACCTCGACGACGTCGGCGACCACCTCGTGCCCCGGCACGGTCGGGAGGGAGAAGTAGCCGGTCAGCGGGCTGTCGTTGAAGTCGTTTCCGAAGTCGCTGAAGACCATCAGGGCGTCGGAGCCGCAGATCCCGGTCAGCCGCGTCTTCGCCACCGCCCAGTCATCCCGGAGAGGGGTCGGTCGTTCGAGCTCCTGCAGGCGCATCGGCACCTTGGAGAGCCCCACCATGAGCTGGTTGGCGTCGTCGGGCGGCGTCCAACGTTCGCCGCGGACACCGTAAAGCAGACCTTGCATGGATGCGCTCCTCTCTGCCTAGTGGAAGGGACTGCTGAAACCCAGCAGGCCGGTGAGGTGGACGGGCAGGACGGCGCCGTTGGTGCTGTGGTGGCTCGCGCCGAGGATGACT